>CAVSUH010000016.1:0-9569 GCA_963731065.1 uncultured Acidimicrobiaceae bacterium
AGGCACGGCGGGACGCCTCGGGGTCGGCCGGGGGCGGCAGGGTGATCGTCCTGCCGTCCCACGTCGCCGCCTCCACCGCCAGGCGCAGGCCGTCGCTGTGTCGCTCCTGCATGCAATCGATGCCGTAGCCGCCCTCCACCGGCACCGCGCGGCGTTGAGGACGATGCCGACCCGCCCGCCGAGGGCGGCGACCACTCCGGGCACCACCAGGCCGCCGGAAGAATGCGCCACCAGCGTGACCCGACCGCTCGGTGCGGCCGCTTCGATGTCGGCCACGACGGAAGCCACCTCGGCGTCGACGGTCAGCGTGGCCAGGTCTGCCGGCCGTGACCGGCGGCCGGGCAGATCGACGGCCAGCGCTTCCCCGTCTTCGTCGAGGTAAGGCGGAGCGGCCCAGAAGCCACCCGTCGCACCGCCGCCGTGGATTAGCCCCGCCGTCATGACGGGGAGATTCGGCCTGTGATTGGCATGGCGGCGGAGACTAGTGCTGCCACCGGCACACGGCGCGGCTCGGCGCAGAGCCGCCTCACTAGGCTCCGTCGGGTGACCGCAGTCGACGACGTCGGAGGGGGTGCGCCCATCACCGGCCTCTCGCACGTGCAGCTGCTCGTGTCCGATGTCGGTGCCAGTGCGAAGTGGTACAGCGCCGTTCTCGGCCTCGCCCCCTACGCGGACGATGCGGACGGCTACGTGGCGCTGCGACACAAGGCCGGGAAATTCGTCGTGGTGTTGACCAAGGCGCCGCCCCGGACGGGCCGGTCGAGGCGGCACACGGTCTGGACCATTTTGCGCTCGCCGTGCCCGACGGCACCCAACTGGAGGCTTGGGCCCGACACCTGACCGACATCGGCATCGACCACGCCGGCGTGGTGCTAGAGGGCGGTCACCCATCGCTGCAACTGCGCGACCCCGACGGCATCGCCATCGAGCTTGTGGCGCCCTAAAGCTCAGCTCAGCTCAGCTCCACTCCAAGAACCGGCGGCGTCGTGCCTTCGCCGAGGGGCGCGCTGCGGGCTCCTGGGCCGCCTCCGCCCGGTTGCTCCGTAGCCATGCCATGAGCTCGTCTGCGTCCGCAAAGACGATCTCCTGGTCGGTGTCCATCACGTAGAGGTGGATGGTGCCGCGGTCGACCGTCACCGAGTATTCGATCTTGCCGTTGAAGACGAAGCACCAGAGCGGGGCGGCGCCCGGTGTGGACTGCGGTTCCAGGCGCCATCCCGGCCGGCCCCCGAGCAACTCCTCGAAATCCTTCACCGACATCGCGCTCGACTCCACATGTTTGTGCTGGTGATCCTCGCCCGACCGGGGTGCAGTACCAAACCCCGGGCAGGCAGACTACCTCCGGGCAGGATGGGCTGCGCCCAGTGCGCCCGGGCGTCAGACCCCCGCCGTGACCCGCTCCGGCTCGGTCTCGAACGGGAGGTGCCGGAGTGCTCTTCTTCGGCTCGAGGATTGCGGCTCCCGCAGTAACGAAGCCGACGGAAAAGAGAACGGCCCGATGTGGTCCAGCGGGGTGTGCCACAACGCTCCGACGACGACCACGGACATCAGAAGGGTCCAGCCGGCACCGATGGCGAAGGTGATGACGCACGCCGAATTCCCGAGCACGGGGTACAGCGCGATCCACAGGGCCAACGCCGTGGCGCAGACAGCGGTGACATGCCCGGAGGGAAAGCTGAGCGCGCCCCCAACCTCTCATGGACCAGCGGCTTGAGGACATGCTCGTTGAGCTCAAGCGCGATGACGGCAAGCGCGGCGCCGGCCACGACCCGCAGGAGCACCCGCTTCAGAGCGCCGAAGACCAGGCAGGCAACGACCACGGCGCCGATGACCGGAGCCCCGAGGAAGTCGGCGACCTTGCCCCAGCGATCGACGGCAGGGGCACGTTCGAGCACGCGAAGTGCGTGCTGCTCCAGGCCGTCCGCGCTGTGACCGCGTGACACCGCCAGGCTCAAGAGCGCGGTCGCGAACAGGCTCACCAGGGCGATGACCGTGAGTCGAGACCGTGACATGGGACGCCCACGTTATGTGGCCTGCGTGCAAATGTGGCCTCGCCCCCCGAGAACCAGGCGGAGCAAGGGGCTATCGTCACGATCAACACGCTTCCAGGAGGTCATTGTGCCCGAAATTCCCCGGCGTCACCCACGTGGCTCTGACCGTTTCGGACCTTGCACGGAGTCGCCCCTGGTACCAGAACCTCATCGGCGGCCCGCCCGTGCTCGACGAGGATACGGGACCGTTCCATCACGTCGTCTGGTTGCTGGGCGGCCAGACCCTGGTGGGCATCCACCAGTTCCACGATCCGCACGGCTCGGACCCCTTCGACGAGCGCCGGCCGGGACTCGACCATGTCGCGTTCGCCTGCGGCAGTCGAGCCGAGCTCGAGCAGTGGGAGTCGAAGCTCGGCGAGCTGGGCGTTGCGAACGGTGGCATCGTCGACGCCCCTTACGGTTCGGGGCTCTCGTTCCACGATCCCGACAACATCGCGCTGGAGTTCTTCGCCCCGCCCGGGTAGCAGACGACGACGAGGCCGACTCAGCCCACCACAGGCTGTTCGTCGGCGGCGGCGTCGGCGTCGCCGAGTGCCGCTGACAGTCCCTCCAAATCGGCCACTGTCACCGTCAGCGCCGAGTGGCCGCTCCGCCTCATGGGGGACCGAACCTTCTCCGCGAAGTGGATGCAGACACCTCCATCGCGGTTGGTCCCAAAGGTCAGCCCGTCGTCGACGTAGGACATGCGGATGCCGCACGCCGTCCACCAGCGGTAATTCCTCGTGATGTGCGCGCCCGTGATGTTGGCGCGGGGCGTCGCGATCTTGACGAGCCCGAACGTTGCGACGAAGTCGTCATCCGTCAGTGCCACGCCGTCTCGCGATGGCCGGAGGAGCATGAGCAACAGCACTGGCAGATAGCGCTTGTCGATCGCATACGTGAAGCGGTGGGTCGTCACGCGCGCCGTCCTGACATCATCCGCGCGTCTAGCTCGGGACGTCGGCCTTGAACATGTGGAGAAGGGTCCCACAGTGCGTGCAATAGACGAGGTGCACCGGCAGCGGATCGGCACTCCCCTCATCGGGCGCAACAACAATGGTGCGAAATCGCGCCGCTTCGCTGACGTTGCCACTGCAGCGCGGGCAGCGCGGCTCCCTCGGCGGCGGTGTATCTGCGGGCACGCCGATGCGCCGGAAGCCCTCACCCTCCTGAGCGCCGGACATGAGATTGGTCACCTCTCGACGTACCCGCGGGAGATCCGCTCCGAGGCCCACAAGCACCGTTGCAGCCACGCCTTCACCCTCCCGAACCAGACCCAGGAGTATGTGCTCGGTCCCGATGTAGCTGTGATTCAGCTGCAGCGCCTCGCGCAGCGAGAGCTCCAGGACCTTCTTGGCCCGCGGCGTAAACGGAGGGGAACCACCGGCGATGGTCCCGGCCGTCCCGATCGTCTCCTGGACCTGCTCACGGACGGCCTGGAGAGAGATCCCGAGCGACTGGAGCGCCTGGGCCCCTACTCCGTCGCCTTCGCGAATCAGGCCCAGGAGGATGTGCTCGGTGCCGATGAACGAGTGGTTGAGCTGGCGCGATTCCTCCTGCGCGAAGGTCAGCACTCTCCGTGCCCGCTCGGTGAAGCGTTCGAACACGGTTCTAAGGGTATCGCTCCGACCCGCCGGTCGGAGAAGGCATCCCACGGGTGATCGCGCTTTCAACCAGGGAGATGTGCGGACGACCTCGGCGTGGTCCGGCGCGACCCTGGGGCACCTTCACCGTGGCGCGCGGGGCATGCCCAACCCGATCATCGCAATGATGTCGCGTTGGATCTCGTTCGTCCCGCCTCCGAAGGTGAAGATGAGCTGGCCCCGCGCCTGCTTCTCCAGGCGGCCACGCAAGACCTCCCCCGGCGACCCCTCGACCAGGTACCCCCCTTGCCCGACGACGTCGAGCAGCAACCGATAGATCTCGAGGGCGACCTCCGTTCCGTAGACCTTGGTGGCCGACGCATCGGCGGGATTGAGGCCTTTGTCGGCAGCCCAGGCCACCTTCCAGTTCAACAGCTTGAGCACGTCGACCTTGGCGTGTGCCTTGGCCAGGCTGATCTGGACCCACTCGTGGTCCATGACCGTGCGCCCGTCCGCGAGTCGATGCCCCTGCGCCCATCGGCGCACCTCGGTCAGACTCTTCAGCAAACCCGAGGCCGGGCAGATCGCCACCCGCTCGTGGTTGAGCTGGTTCGTGATCAGCTTCCAACCCTGGTTCTCCGCCCCGACGAGGTTCTCGGCCGGGACCCGAACGTCCTCGTAGAACGTCGAGCTGGTGATGTCGCCCACGATGGTGGCCAACGGCGTCCAATGAAACCCCGGCGCATCGACCGGCACGATGAAGACCGAGAGGCCTTTGTGCTTCGGGGCTTCGGGGTCAGTCCGGGCCGCCAACCAGACGTAGTCGGCATATTGGATCGCGCTGGTGAAGATCTTCTGACCGTTGATCACGTACTCGTCGCCGTCGCGCACGGCACGCGTTTTCAGCGAGGCCAGATCGGTACCGGCCGAGGGCTCGGTGTAGCCGATGGAGAAATGGACCTCCCCTCTGAGAATGCCCGGCAACAGCCGTTCTTTCTGTTCATCGGTGCCGAGGGCCATGAGTGTCGGCCCCACGCTGTTCAAGGTGAGCAGCGGGAGAGGCACCCCCGCCCAGTGGGATTCCTCCACGAAGATCATCTGATCGATCGGCCCACGGGCCTGACCGCCGTATTCGAGGGGCCACCCGAGGCCGAGCCAGCCGTCCTGACCCATGCGGCGGATGTACGCGCGTATAGGACGGCTCGTCGGAGGGCGAGGCCTCGACGTCGGCGACGAGCGCCTCGAAGTACTGGCGGAGCTCCCGCTGCAGGTTCCGCTGCTCTTCCGTCAACTCCAGGTACACGTGGCCTCCGGCTGTGATCTCTGACCTTCGAGAGCATTATGGCGGGGACGGCGCGCCCTCACGCCGGGCGATCCACCAGCTGCCACGCGGCAGGCTCCTAGGGCGACGAGCCGGTGAGGCCGCCGATGCCCAGTGACCCGATGTCCGGAGCGACGGGATCGGTCTCCTCCTCGGAGTCGGCGTCGCCATTCCCGGTTCCGTCATCGGTTGCATCCGGCAACGCCGGAGGATCGTCGAGAAAGTCAGCGGTGGGCACGAAGAAGAGGCTGCCCGTCACCGCAGTGGAGAAATCGAGGATCCGGTCGTAGTTGCCCGGCGGATCACCGAGGAACATCCGCTGCAGCATCAGCTCGGTGACCGAGGGGGTCGCGGCGTACCCGATGAAGTAGGTGCCGAATTCCCCGTCGGCCAGTGATCCGAAGGGCATGTTCTCCCGCAGGATCTGGCGCTGGGTGCCGGCGGGGTCGATGATGGTGTTGAGGGCCACGTGCGAGTTGGAGGGCTTGACATCGTCATCCATCTCGACGTTGGACAGCTTGGCCCGTCCGATCACCCGCTCTTGCTCCTCGACGCTCAGCGCGTCCCAGGCCGCCATGTCGTGCAGGTACTTCTGCACGATGACGTAGGTCCCGCCGGCAAACGCCGGATCCTCGGCTCCGATGGTCACCGCGGTGTCCGCTGCCTGCCCGGTGGGATTCTCGGTCCCGTCGACGAATCCGAGCAGGTCCCGCTCGTCGAAGTAGCGGAACCCGTGGATCTCGTCGACGACCGTGGCGGCTCCCGCCAGCCGTCCGACAACAAGAGAGGCCAACTCCCAGCAGAGACCCATCGCCGCGGCCCGCACGTGGAACAAGAGATCACCCGGAGTTGCCACCGCCCGGTGCGGATCGCCGTCGAGGGCCTGGAACGGGTGCAGTTCGGCCGGCCGAGGACCGGTGAAGAGACGATCCCACGCGCCCGATCCCACCCCTGCCACGACGGCCAACCCGCTTTCCGGGGACCGGAAGGAGACCGTCCGAGCGAGCCCGGACAGGTCGGCGAGCAGGCCCTGCACCACCGGCTCACCCCCGTCATCGATCGTGAAGACGACGATGACGGCACTGGCCGTGAGCGGTGTGAGCACGGGCTGGGCCTGCGCCTGGTCGACGACGGCCTCGGGGCTCTGTGCGACGTTCGCCATTGCGGTTCTCCCGGGTCTCCTGTCGTGTCCTCGGGCTCACGGGCCGATGGGGCCCCGAGTCGGTCTCCGACGAGCGTAGCGGCGAGAAAGAGCCGGGCCGGGAGGACTCGGCACAACGTCAGGCCGCCGACCCAGATGCCGGTCGGGCCCTACTCTGTGGCGACCATGACGATCGCCGACGACGTGGGTGTGGGGATCGGCTTCGCCCTCATCGTCATCATCTGGTTTGTCATCGGCATCGGATTGCTCGTCATGCTGATCGTCGCCCTGGTCGACATCGTGAGACGACCGGACTGGCAGTGGAAGCTCGCGGGCCAGGAGAAGATCCTGTGGCTGCTGCTGGTGATCCTCGTCAACTTCCTGGCCATCCCGTCCCTCATCTACTGGTTCAACATTCGCAGGAAGCTCCAGGCGGTCGAATCGGCCGCAGCGAAGGGCCAGTACGGACCAGGCCACATGACGTATGCGGGGTGGGAGCCCTTCCCGGCTGCGCTCCCGATTCCCGCCATGGCCCCGGCGGGTTGGTACCCAGACGCCGGCCAGGCCCGTCTCCGGTGGTGGGACGGCGCTCAGTGGACGGAGCACACGTCGGATGGGGGTCCGCCGTCCGGGTAGAGAACGCCGGCTCAGGCCCCCCGATTCGCGGCCATGGCCGCCTCGCGGGCGTGATAACTCGATCGGGTGAGCGGAGACGCTTCCACGTGGGCGACGCCGAGCGCCGCCCCGGTCTCGCGTAGGCGGTCGAACTCTTCGGGGGCCCAGTAGCGCGAGACAGGGAGGTGGTCCCGGCTCGGCCGCAGGTACTGCCCGACCGTGACGATGGAGACGCCCACGCCGCGCAGATCGGCCATGGTGGCGACGACCTCGTCCTCGCGTTCGCCGAGCCCCACCATCAGACCCGACTTGGTCACGAGCCCCGCCTGCCCGGCACGGGCGAGCACCGCCAGGCTGCGAGCGTAACCGGCCGAGGGCCGCACGGCCCTCTGCAGGCGGGCCACCGTCTCGATGTTGTGGTTCAACACGTCGGGGCGAGCCTCGAAGATCGTGTCCAGCGACGCCGCGTCGCCACGGCAGTCCGAGATCAAGACCTCCACGGTCGTCTCGGGCGTGCGGGACCGGATGGCCCTGATCGTCTCGGCCATCGCGCCGGCGCCGCCGTCGGGCAGATCGTCGCGGGCCACACAGGTGATCACGGCGTGCCCCAGGCGCATCCGCTCCACCGCCTGAGCCACCCGTTCGGGCTCATCGGGTGACAGCGAGCGGATGGCGGGTGTCGACCTGGCAGAAGCCGCACGCCCGCGTGCAGCGCTCGCCGTTGATCATGAAGGTCGCCGTGCCGTCGGCCCAGCACTCGTAGATGTTCGGGCACCCCGCCTCCTCGCAGACGGTGACGAGCCCGAGGTCGTGGACGGTCGACCCGAGCTGGCGGTAGCCCTTGCCGATGCGCACGGGGACGCGCACCCAATCCGGTTTACGCTGCGCGATGTCGAGCCCGTCCTCGGGCGCCACCCCTGCCTGGCGCAGGCGGCGCAGGAGGGGGCGCTCCCCCGCAGCCGAGGTGCCCGGCGCGTCGGCGGGGCCCTGCAGCACGTCGTGGCGGTCGATGCCGCCCGACGCCGAACACGGCGGCGGCGCGTGCCACGAACGCGTCGACGACCGCTGCGGCGGGGACATCGATGCCCTCCGCGCGCAGCGAGGTCACGCCGCGATCCGCGATCCCGCAGGGCACGATATGGCCGAACATGGCCAGGTCGGTGCTCACGTTGAGCGCCACGCCATGGAGGGTGCGCCGTCGCCCGGGACCGGTGCGCAGCGTGCGTATGCCGACGGCGGCGATCTTGCGGGCGTGCGGACCGCCGGCGTCGAGCCAGACGCCGGGGTACTCGCCCTCGCTCGTCGCCCCGTTCAGACCGAGGTCGGCCAATGTCGCGATGACGACCTGCTCCAAGCGGTGCACGTGCTCGGGGCCAGCGGCGGGGTCGTCGGGCACCGTGACGATCGGGTAGGCCACGAGCTGGCCCGGCCCGTGGTACGTGACGTCGCCGCCGCGGTCGGTCCGCTCGAGGACCGCGCCAACTGCCGCCGGGTCGACCAGCACGTTACGCTCGTCGGCGTGCGCGCCCAGCGTGTAGGTGTGCGGGTGCGCCAGGACCAGCAGGTAGTCGTCGACGGCCTCGCTCGCCAGGGCGTGTTGGAGCGTGTACGCCTCGTGGTAGGGAACCGTCCCGAGCAACCGGACGCGAGCACCGGCGCGGCCTTAGAGCTCCGCGGCCCAGTCGCGGGTCCCAAGAAGGTCGGCGACCTTGCGCAGGAACAGCGACACATAGGCGCCATCGACCGCCCGGTGGTCCCAGCTGACGCCGAGGATGCCGGTGGAGTGGATGGCGATGGATTCGGACCCGTCGGGTTGCGTCACGACCACCGGCCGCCGTGCGATGCCGTCGGTGGCCAGGATCGCCACCTGGGGCTGGTTGATGATGGGCACGGTGAAGTAGGTCCCGAAGGGGCCGTCGTTGGTGATGGAGAACGTCCCTCCCGCGATGTCGTCGGCGTTGAGCTGGCGGCCCCGGGCCCGCTCGGCCAGGTCGCGGATGCGCCGGGCGACCCCGCGCAGCGTGACCTCCTCGGCGCGGTGGATGACGGGCACGATCAGACCCTCGTGGGAGAGGTCGACCGCGATCCCGAGGTTCACCTCGGCGTGAACGAGCAGCGAGTCGTCGACCACCGAGGCGTTGAGCAGGGGGAAGTCGCGCAACGCCTCCACGGCGGCCCGGGCGACGAAGGGCAGGTAGGTAGTGCGAACCCCTCCTCGGCCTTGAAGCGTCGCCCCAGGCCTTGCGCACCCGCTCGACGCTCTCGAAGTCGACCTCGTTGGCGATGAAGGCGTGCGGCGAAGTGGCCTTGGACCGCACCATGTGCTCTGCCGTCCGGCGCCGCATGTTGGAGAAGGGCACGATCTGGTCACCGGCGGCCCGGAACGAGGCCATGGAGACCCCTGGTGCCTGGGGCGCTTCCACGGCCGAGGCCGGCGCGGCCTGGACGGGCGGGGCCGCCGTGGTGGCGCGCTCGGTGTGGGCGCTGGAGCGGCGGGAGTCGGAGCCGGCGGCCGGGCCGCGGCCGCGGCCCGGCGCGGTCGACGACACGCTGGGCGTCGTCGCGGGTGATGCGCCACCGGCGCCGGTGCCCGTCACCTCGGTCTCACTGATCCCGTTCTCGGCCAAGAGCTTGCGCACCATGGGCGACAACAGGTTGGGGCCCACGCCGTCGCCGTTGCTCTGGGTCGATGGTGCCGGGGCGGCGGCAGGCGTGGGTGCCGGGGCTGGAGCAGATGGCGGGGGTGGCGGTGGAGGTGGGGCCACGTCCTGGGGGGCGACGACCACCGGCTCGGGGGTTGGAGTGGGAGCAGGTGCGGGGGCTGAGTGGCGGGGTGCCGGGCCCGGGCGCGAGCCTAGGTGGGTGTGTCCTGGGTCGCC
>CAVSUH010000017.1:0-101386 GCA_963731065.1 uncultured Acidimicrobiaceae bacterium
CCAGTACCCAAATCCGAGCGGATCTCGTCCTGAGTGTCGGAGAAGCTTAATATGAGGCGTGTATGGAAATGGGGTCCGATTCTGGACGCAGTTTGGCCTAGCGATTGATTTCCGATCGCTCGCAATCAGGATGACAGAAGAACAAATCCTTGACCCGGTGCAGAGCCAGGCGGCAAATATGGTGGCGGAGCTGCTGCATCTAACAGACCTGAACCAGGCCTGCTTGTTCGGTCTGGCTGCGGAAACATTAGGTGCGTCTCGTTCAGGACTCTGCGTTGAACTCACAAGACTGGCTCCGTTGTCGAGGCGATCGATGGCGGTGTCCACAGTGGCAACACTCATTTTAGGGACGCAAGCGCTGGGTGAGTCTTGGTGGACCACGCCTCACGAGCAGATGGTAATTTCTCGAGCCCGACCTACGGTCGATTCGCTGGGAGGATCGAGGGCTACCTGATTCGTTGCTCGCCTCCAGTGATGGGCCTACGGTTGAGGAAACTCGCTCGACCAGTTTGGGGATCCTTCGTGACTGGATTTCGGACGATGTCGCAAATGACCGATGGGGTCGACCAATCGATTACGTGGATCTGAGCGACCCTCGCTGGAAGGACCGCGTGATTCTTCCCGCATCAGCGCGGCCAGGTGAGCGTTATGTGGCATCGTTCGATCCGGGGCACAGAATATGGATTGAGGTCGTGGAATGGAATTAGCTACCGGAACCCGAGGCGGAGCGCTTAGGCCTGAGAATCGGGAAGATTGGCAGCAGATTGGGGATTAGCGAGATCATCGACGTGAGTGAGGTTGGCTGGGCATGGGATATTGCCACCGATGTCGGACCAATAAGGTTGCCCGGAGAGGCTGTTGGAGGACCTGGTGATCCGTTCGATGCGCCCATCCAGAGGTCGTCATCCAGTCAGCGCTACAAATGGGCAAGCGTAAACGGCGCTGAACCGGCTCTCCTGGGTCGGCCTTGGACCAACAAAGCAGAAATCTGGACCGCGAGGTGTCGGCTGAGAATCGCCCATAGAGCCGGACAATGGCTTGATTTTGAGAGAGCCGCGCGTGTGATCGTTGACAGCGATGCCGACGAGCTGCGGGATGCCCTGCCATCATTGAATGTATGAATCACGCACGGCGGCTATTGCTTCCCTCAATCTGCAGCAACCATGACGTGTTGGATGAGTCTGAATAGACGGAGAGCCGGATCCGACGTTGGAATTCAGCTGAGACCTACGGCGTGACGTGGAGAATTCCAGCCGAGTGTAAGCCCACGATCCTGAAAGCCCTGCGGCTCCTCCGGATATCGAAAGGGACCATGTATCCGGATTTTGATGCTGCGAGAGCTGGAATGGATGAAACACTGCGTTTTGCCTGATTCGTTTCTCTGGCGTCGAGGCGCAGAAGCCGCCATCCTGAGCGCAGTTTGTCGCTGGCGCTGTATTACGAATACCCGTCTGCTATACTGACGGGAGGGAAACCGGGTCGGCGGTCTAGTGAGGACAGGGGGTCCTTGTAGGTGACCATTTTCATTGCGGCCGTTCACATGGCTGGGGGAGATCAGCACGAACATGTCTCGCAGCTGGTGTGGGTATTAGAGGACAGTTATAAGAGCGGAATCAACCGACAGCTAATCTTGTCAACTTCATCGAGAACGGCAACTCGGTGATGGTAGGAGATGGGGCCACGAAAGTTCCGGTCGGCGTCGTCAAGCCTCAGTACGGTGCGCCCTATTTGAGGACCTACGCGGACACGAAATGGACCGACAATCTTTCTGCACTGCCTCGATACCGAATAAGCGCAAGGTCGGACACCGAACGGATGAGATTTTCCTGGAGGACATCGATTGGCAGTCCTTGGAGTGGGGGCATCGAGCAGTAGTCCTCGAGGTCTTGTGCGCCGGCTTCGCTTACCCCTAGGACATGGCGCACGCGGCCCGTGCCGCCGGCCCTGGCACGACCGTTGTGGTGAGGCTCCAACCTTCCATCCTTCCCGTGTCCTCCAGTCGGCAGTCGTAGTAGCCGCCTACTAAGAACCCGTCTTCAGCCGGGTCGCCGGCCGGCCTCACTGACTCCTGAGTAGGCGGCTACTACGGCCCACCACTGACAGTTCTTGAGCGATGATCCCCATATGGGCGAGACCGGGCAGGGCGGGCAGGATGCTTACGCCGGAGAGATTGAACGACTGGGGTCCGACTAGAGATTCAGCGGTCGGAGCTCCAACACCGACACCTAACCGATGAGCTATGAATACAAAACCGTCGTGACTGACCGACACCAGCCGGGAAGGCGATGACTTCCAAATAAGCCAAGTTAGTTAGGGCCTAGTTGCTAGGACGACAGTTTTTCATTTCGCCGAACTTGGAAACCGCCTCCTAGATCTATGACCGATCCATCACGAGACCACGCTCTCAGGATGGGCTCGCCTGCATCGTCACGCATGTCTCTGATCGTACGCAATGTTGCTGCCTGTGATTGATCGACCTCTTGAACAATGAGAAAGCATCCAGTCGTGTTCTGGATGGCTCTTATCCGCGGTTCTGCGAAGCCGAACCCCGATGCAACCTGATAGATCCCTGCGCTAGCGCGTCCCCAGACGACTGCAACGCCTTTCGGTTCGAGATCCCGAAAACTAATCTGAAACGACCAAGCGTGCAGAGGTGAAGCAGGGTCACTCCGTGTGCGCTGAGAAAACCCATCCTCACGGTTAACAGCATGAGCACTCCATTGTCCGTCTTCACGGTTCAGACATACAGTCGCTTCAGTCGAACGTCCTTCCTCCTCAACTTGAGCTGCCCACACGCTCGCTTGGTGACCGACTACATCCAATGCAAGGAGTTGAGGACCCTTCGCCAGCGGCCATTGGTCAGAAATGGGAATCTGTCCGTCCAAGCCCGACAACGCCAGCCGCACGATCATTTCGTTTGTCGGATTTCCATCAAACAACAACATCTTGTCCGTCAACCACCTCCTCGTAACTATCAGGATGTCCTTCTCCGCTAACTGAGCCGTACGCTGTCACCTTCAAAATGTAGCGCGTTAGTCCTCATAATTTGGTTGTGTCCGATACGTTTTGGGATCGGTTTCGGCTATGTACCTGCGCGGGCCGGGACTCACACGCGTATAGGCATCAAGGAAGCGTAGGGGACATTTGGTACATATCGATACAGATCGGCGTAGACGATCAGGTTCTGAGCGACCCCCCACCCCGTGGTCCAAGCCTTGGCGACGAGCCTGTTTGGATCCTCCAAGAAGGTTAGGTTCGCGTGGGTTAAGCCTTCTCCAGAAGTACCGGTCGGATCCGCTGTGTTCACTGGATCATCCGTGGAATAAACGTAAGGCTGCCCGGTCTCATCCACGTCCGGATCCACATTCAAGAACTGTCCTGTGCCCGGGTCGTAGTAGCGCCCAACTGAGGAGAACCGCCGAATCTGCAGATGGTTGACGAGGTCAGACTTCGCCCTCTGTTGGCGGCAGGTTGAGCAACGCCAACAGTCGCATCTTAGGAATCAGGATTCGTCTTCCGAGGCGTATAACCGGAATCTCTCCTCTCGCAACAAGCTCGTAAGCGAATGCACACGACACTCCCAAGAGTTGAGCAGCTTCAGCGACGGTGTAAACCAGACGGTCGTTCCAACTCGATGACAGAGGATTCAGGGATGACATGGTGCATCCGTTCGACGCCGACAGATTCTCTGGATGGCGTGGGGATTCGGCGTATCCGTGGCCCTGCGTCTTCGTGATGGTCTCCACCCACGAAGTACGAAGAGCAGAGACCAGCCTGCGAATCCGGCTAAGGGAGGACCAAAGCGCTAACAGGCCGGCCCGGAGGGCCGGCCTCATTCATTGTCGTCTCAAATCAGCTCCGGCACGTCAAGGACCGCTGCGGGACGCCGCTGCGCTCCGTTCCTCGCTCGCCTCCGGCGTCCTTGACATGCCTGGCTTTCTGGCGTCTCGTCATCTCCCAGTCACCAGAACACTCAATCGTTCACCGCTACCGAATGCGCATGAGCCAGATCTCGAGCCGCACGGACCACAAACAGACCACAAGTCATCGGGAAATGGTGGTCAATGCGGCGGGCCAGCGGCATTCAGCGCTGCCGGCTACCAGGAACTTTTATAGATCCACCAGTTCCGAGCGATGACCGGGCACGCCTTCCAAGCTGATGATGCCAGTTCGATCCTGGTCGGCCGCTCTCTTCAGAGGTGTAGGCGACGACGGTCGTGCCGATTGGCCAGTTGATGTTTCCTCGTCGAGGGAGTCGGCGACAGCTCTGACTCAGACGTCGAGAGTCACACACCCAATATCGCACCGCGCAACTGAGCGGCGAGCGCCGCGTCACCGCTGATCTCGACCCTTGCTGCCCCTTGGCGACCGGCGCTGAACATGGTCAGCTCGCCCGGGTCACCGGCCAGAGTGAGGCGCGGCCCCGTACCGTGTACTTTGTCGGCTCGTCCCGGCGAGGTGATCACGATCGTGGCGGGGACGTTCTTCGCCATTCCGCCGGGCCCGACGCGCGCCCAAAGGGCATCGGCGAGCTCGGGAGAGATCGGGCGGGGTTCCCAGGTCTCTTGCGCGCGGCGTACGTCTTCCACGTGGATGAAGAACTCCACCGTGTTCATCGGCTCATCGAAGAGACGAAGGAGCAAGGGTGGCCCGTGCCGCACCTTCTCGACAAGCTTCTCCCAGGCCGTGCGATCCCGCTCCGCCCGCCGCACTCTGTCGGTGTAGCCGGCCAGCGGGGGCCAGACGAGTCCGGGCCCGCTGTCGGGTCTCCGTTCGCGGACAACGAGGTGCGCAGCCAAATCGGCGGTCAACCAGCCCTCACACAACGTGGGCGCCTCGGAACCACGCTCGACAAAGAGGTCGCAGAGGGTATTGCGTTCCTGCTGAGCGAGACTGGGTGGTCCCATGGACTCATAATAAGGAACCGGATAAGCACTTGTGCGTCCAGAGGATCCGATCTCTCTCGTCGGCTTGCGAACCCGGAACCGGGTGATCTGGGACCCTCTGCGGGACTTGCTCACCCATCCGGATCTTGAGCCGAGATCGCACCGTTTGTCGCTTCCGCTCGCCAAGTGCTGCCATGCGAGCAGCCCAGTGCCTGTCCTCGAGAATCACTCATAGAAGTCCGATGACTAAAGGTGATCGCCACCGGTCGACAAAGACGCGAGTCGACGGTGAAGCTGTACATCATCTAGGGCTTCTCTGTGTAACTAGCCGTTGGAGACCGTTTACGAAGTCGTAGCACTGTCAAGATGTGAGTAGCGCCCTGCTGAGAATCCGCCTGCAGCCCGGTCGCCGACCGCCCTCCCAGACTCCTGAGTAGGCGTGTATGAGGCTGGGCAAAGGCGGGGCCTATACTTGGTAAAACCCTGGGTTTACCAAGTAGGAGGTTTCAAGGTGGGTACCGCAGAGAAGTTCAAGGTCTCGTCATCAGGGCAAATGAGCCTTCCTGCTGCAGTTCGGCGGCGATGGCACCTCGAGGGGGGCGGCAGGGTGGACGTTCTCGACCTGGGTTTTGGAGTCCTGACCCTTCCTGCCGGGTACCGCGGCCGCCTGGTCGACGAGCTTCTTCCTGCTGAGACGCTCTACCGGGCCGCTGCCGCTGAGGATGATCCCGATCTGCGCAGCTGATGGTCCTGCTCGACGACCATCTGCTTCGTGATTGGCTCGCTGGGCCCGATTCAGCACTCCGGCGCGCGATCCGGCGCGACAGCCTGGCGACGACGAATCTCTTCTACGCCCGTCTGTGCAAGAGCGCGGCTGGCCAGCGCGGCGGAGCCTTGCTTGGCGGCTGGGACCCGGCCGAGCGCGACGCTCTCATTGCTGCCCTGGTGGCATTGCCTGACGAGTTCGAGGTTGTTCCGATGCGCGATGTGGCCTGGAGGATGGGTCAACTCATCGCGGAGCATCGTGGCTTGTCAACTCTCAGCTCAGAAGCGGTCGCCGCAGCCGAGTACCTCGGCGCAAGGGTGCTCGTGTCATCCCGGGATGAAAGTCCCGGGATGCGCGACGCCTGCCGGTCGCTGCGGCTGCGCCACGCGGCTCTCGCCCGATAGTGCGGATCGCCACACCGTAGACACCCGCATCGCAACCGCTGTCAGTGGTGGTCCTCGGCCGCGCTCTCTTGCCGTAGACAGAGTGTCCCAGCAAGCCGAGCACGGTTCCGATTCAGGACCGTGATGAAACCAGCCGCATTAGCGCCTTGTCGACGACATCGAATGGCTCTCGGTTTCGCTCGGCCCGGCAAAGCGCCACTGCTCCCTCGGTCGCTGCGATGATCACTAGGGCGAGCTCCTGAGCAGAGTTCTCGGCCACTCCCCCGGCGGCGAGGAGTCCGGCGAGATGGACCGTCCAGTCTCGAAAGATCGCTCCGGTGTGGTCGAGGAGATCATCGTCGGACCCCGCCACGGTGACGGCGAGGACGGCACAACCCGCCGTCAGCTCTGAATGGTCCAAGAGCTGACGCCACAGATCCAGGAACTGCTCGACGATCGCCTCAGCCGGGCTCCCTCGCCTTGACTCCATCACCGCCAGTGCCCGCGTACTGACGAGGTCGAGCGCAGCGTGGACAAGTTCGGACTTTCCGCCCGGGAAGTGGTGGTAGATCGACCCCCTCGGGGCATCAGTGGCGGCCAACACCTCGGCAAAGGAGGTGCCCTCGACCCCCTTGGTGGCCAGGAGCCCAGCGGCCCCTTTCACCATTTTCGTCCGAACGTCGCTCTGTGCCATGTCCCTGGTCCTGATCATGCCGCTCCGTCGGGTGCCCGCCGGGGCTATGCAAGTCATCATAGTCTCGGTTACTCTGTCTGCTTACATACATAGAAAGGCTCCTCACATGCCCATGATCGACGTCTACGCCACTGACGGCACCTTCGAGCAGGGTGGCCAACTGGCCGCAGACCTGGCCCGAACGCTGATGGTCATCGAGGGCGTGCCCGACATCCCGATGTTCCGCCAGAACACCGCTGCATTCATCCACGAGTTGCCGGCCGGCAGCCTCTCGAACGTGGAGGGTCAGGGGAACTACGTGCGCGTGCAGGTCCTCACGAACGCCGGTGCGCTCGACCGCGACAAGCAGCTCGCCGTGGTGAGCCAGTTCACCGAGCTCGTCAGCCGTGCGGCCAACGAACCTTCGCTGAAAGAGCGGACGTGGGTTCTTCTGACGGAGGCGATCGAGGGTGGCTGGGGGCTCGCGGGCCACGCCAACACCAATGCGGAGCTCGTCGATGCAGCACGCGCTCAGATCGCAGAGATCGCGGCCGCCGAGGCTCCGCCGTCGGGCGGGCGAGGTCGGACCTGACTTCGAACTCCGCTTCGGGCACTACCTGGTAGATCTAGGTGCGGACTGATTCCCCCTCACCGCGGAGCGAGCCCTGAACCAAACCTCACCAGAAGATTGAGAGCGCCATGACTCCTGAGATTCCGTCCACCTCGCTCCAGCTCCGCTCACTGGTCACCGAGCTGGGAACGTTGGAACTGTCGTTGAGCGATGTCCCCGTGCCGGTCCCCAGGCGCGGCCAGGTCCTCATTCGCGTCGAGGCAGCGCCGATCAATCCGTCCGACCTGGGCCTGTTGTTCGCTGGCGCGGACATGAGTGCAGCAACGGTCGAGGGAACCCCTGCTCGCCCCGTGGTGACGACGCCGCTCTCCGACGGCGCACGCCGGGCCCTGGCGGCTCGGGTCGGGCGATCGCTGCCGGTCGGCAACGAGGGAGCGGGCACCGTCGTGGCCGCGGGAGATTCTCCTGAAGCGCAGGATCTCATGGGCCGAACCGTCTCGGTGGCCGGAGGTGGGATGTACACGCAGTACCGGGCCAGCGAAGCAGCAGCGTGCCTCGTGCTGCCCGAAGGGACGCCGGCCAGGGCGGGGGCGTCATCGTTTGTCAATCCGCTCACCGCGCTCGGGATGGTCGAGACGATGCGTCGGGAGGGTCACAGCGGTCTCGTCCACACGGCAGCGGCGTCGAACCTCGGTCAGATGCTGGTCAAGCTCTGTCTCGAAGAGGACGTGCCGCTGGTCAACATCGTGCGCAGACCCGAGCAAGCGAGCCTCTTGCGATCCATTGGCGCCGTCCACGTCTGTGACTCCAGTGCGTCGTCGTTCAGGCGTGATCTCAGGGACGCCGTCACCGCCACGTCGGCCACGCTCGCCTTTGACGCCACCGGTGGAGGGAATCTCGCCAGCCAGATCCTCAGCGCCATGGAAGCGGCGGCCTCCCAATCCGCCACGGAGTACTCGAGGTACGGGTCGACCGTCCGCAAGCAGGTGTACATCTACGGAGGCCTCGACCCGGGCCCGACCATCTTGACCCGGACGTTCGGCTTCGCATGGAACGTGGGCGGGTGGTTGCTCACGCCGTTTCTCCAGAGCATCGGCCCCGAGCGGTTCGCGCAGCTGCGCCAGGCCGTGGCGACGGGATTGACGACGACCTTCGCCAGCAGTTACTCCAGCGAGATCTCCCTCGCCGAGATCCTCGATCCCAGCGTGTTCTCTCAGTGCATCAAGCAGTCCACGGGAGCAAAGGTGCTCGTGAACCCTCAGCTCGGTGGCACAGTGGCCTGAGCACTCGTCGGCCGAGGTGCGGCGGCGACTCCAGCCAGCTCACCGACACGCAACTCGTACTCGGCAGACGTGGTGTCGAGGTGCTGCCTCGACTGGAGGGTCGACCTTCGCGGTCTGGTTCTCGGCAGCCAGTGTCTTCAGGTCGCCGCGTTGGAGCACCAGTCCGGCGATCACGGCTCCGGCCACGAAGATCAAGGCGGACCACAAGAAGGCCGTCGTGTAGCTGTGGAGCAGGGCGGCCTGGACATTGGCGGGGGTCGGCACCCGACCAACCAGGTACGCCGTGGCCGCACTCGCGGCCAGCGTGTTGAGCAGAGCTGTTCCGATCGATCCCCCGACCTGTTGGGCGGTGTTGAGCGTCGCCGAGCCCACTCCTGCATCTTGGGGGGCCAGACCGAGGGTGCCGGTGCTAAACGCGGGCGAGACGCTCAGCCCGAAGCCGATACCCAACACGAGAAGATACGGGAGCACGTGGCTGACGTAGGACGAGTGCAGGCCCACCAAATGGAGCCCGAACAGCGCGGCAGCGGAGATCAAAAGCCCAACGGGTGCGATCGGCTTGGGTCCGAATCGCGGCAACAGGACGCGATTGGACACCTGGGCCATCGTGGCCAAGGCCGCGACCAGGGGCAGAAACGCAATCCCCGTTTTCACCGGGCTGTAACCAAGCGTGCCCTGGAGGTAATAGGTCAAGAACAAGAAGACACCGAAGATCCCGATGCTGGCGAAGAGCATCACCAAGAGAGATCCACCGCGCGTCCGGTTGCGCACGACGTGTGGCGGAAGAAGGGGATACCTCGCCCTGGTCTCGAAGACGGCGAAGACGGCGAGGAGGAGCACCCCTGCGACGAGGAAGCCGATGGTGTACGGATCGCTCCACGACGTGGTCTCGGCGTGGGAGAACCCGAAGACGAGGCAGAACAACCCGCCGGCGACCAAGAAGAGGCCGGGCAGGTCCAATGGATCGTGGTCAGCGCCCTCGTCGTTCTTCAGCCAGAGCGTGGCGCCGGTGATGGCGATAATGGCGAACACGAGGTTGACGAAAAGCGTCCAGCGCCACGAGGCGTACGAGGTCAGGATGCCGCCGAGGAGGAGTCCGAGCGCCCCCCCTGCCCCGGCTATGGCGCCGTAGACCCCAAAGGCCCGCCCCCGCTCGTCCGGATCGGTGAACGTCGTGGTCAAGAGGGCAAGCACCGAAGGAGCGAGTAAAGCTCCGAACGCGCCCTGGACCGTCCGGGCGATGACAAGCATGATGAAATTGACCGAGAAACCACCGATGGCTGAGGCCGCTGCGAAGCCAACCAGTCCGATGACGAGGGCGCGCTTGCGTCCGACAACGTCCCCGATGCGGCCGCCCAGCAGGAGCAGGCTGCCAAACGCAAGCGAGTAGGCGGTGACGATCCATTGGCGATCGGCGTTGGAGAAGTGCAGGTCGTGCTGCGCGGTCGGGAGAGCGATGTTGACGATGGTGCTGTCCAAGATGACCATCAGCTGAGCGATCCCCAGTACAGCGAGAATCCACCAACGACGGTCGTAGTTGGCTTCGTCAACCGGGATCCCGCCACCGCCCGCGTGCTCCATCGTCATCAAACTGGTCATCGGATGCTCCGTGCTTGCACAGGGACTCCCCCTCCGACTTCTCGCTGCCTCCGACCCGTGATATTTGGCAATTGCTACCGACCCGAACCTAGGGCATTGCGTCGGCGTTCGCTTGCGACATCACGGACCCATTTTGGTCCCTCGCAGACTGGAGAGGGAAGCCTCAATTGAGGTCAATGCCTGTGCCGGAAAGCGCCGCTTTCGCTTTTGCGCGAGCGTTTCTGCCATTTCTTATCCGATTCCCGACGCGGTAGGCGGCGTCTCTTCGCCACATTTAGCTCTCCGACCAGTGGGAGCGGAGGTCCTGGAGCCAGTCGGGAAAGGTCAGTGGTGGATCAGGCAGCGGCTCCGCGCCCGCTGCATGGAGCGCGCGTTCGAACGCCTCGGGGTCATCGCCCCACGAGCGCGGGTCGCCCATCATCACCTCGAACAGCGTGACGCCCGCGTTCCCGGCGACAAGTGGCCCAAAGGCGGCACCGAGGGGCAATTCGATGTGGGTCCCAGCCGGGCAGTGCCGCGTGCCGCACCACAGGTCGCCGGCGATGACGAAGACCACGTGGGGGCTGTAGTGGCCATGTCGGCGCACCACCATGCCCGGGTCGTAACGGGCATACAGGGAGAGATAGGCCGGCTCGGGCGAGAAGGCCAACCACTTCTCGTGCACGAACGAGTCGGAGCCATCGCCGTTCCGCTGCGCCTTCACGGCCTGCCACGGGACCTCGGGGTCGTCGATGTGTCGGAAGACGGGCTGGGCACCGGGAACCTTGGGGCTGGCGTTCACTCTGTAGAGGGTACCGAAGCGGCGTGAGTTCGGGCTTCGTGAGCCTGACACCCGGCCGCCTCCGCGCTCCGCCGACCTGTCACGGCCGACGGAAATGCAGCCCGTCGCCGCACTTCGACGAGCTCGATCAACCTCAAATGGTGGTGCATCTCCAACCGAACGAGATTTCTCCGGGCCAGGATTCTGCCCGGAAAAGCAGATATTCTCAGGAATGGCGCGGCTGACCCACTCCGACCTGGAAGCCGTGTTACGTGTCGTGCAAGAGGTCAGCAGAGCTCGGACGCGCGATGAGTTCTCGCGGGTCGCGGTAACGGAGCTGGCCGCACTCGTTCGGTCCGATGTCCTGGCACTCAACGAAGTCGATCCCAGCGCCGGAAGGATCAGCTACATCGCCGAGCCGGAATCATTTGCCCCGCCGCGGGAGCTAGAACCACTTTTGATGGAATTGGCAGATGAGCACCCACTGATGCGGTACTACGCGTTGACCGGGGACGGATCGGCCAAGCGCATCAGTGACTTCTGGACGCAAGAGCAGTACCACGCAAGTTCGGTCTACCAGCAGGTCTACCGACATATCGGGATCGAGTATCAGATGTCGCTTGAGCTCCCCGCGCCGAGGCCGCAGATCGTCGCCATGGTCGCGACGCGGACGCACAGAGACTTTTCCGAGCGAGACCTGTCGGTGCTCAACAGGCTTCGGCCGCACCTCGCGCAGGCCTGGTACAACGCCAAGGACCAGGATCACCTCCAATCCCTGCTGCGTGTCGCCGCCGACGCCGCCGCCGACGGCGGGGCGGAGGTGATCGTCCTCTCCGACCCGCCCCATGAGCTGACACCACTGGCGCTCGTCTCCCTCTATCGGCATTTCGGACGACCCACACAGACCAGCCCGTTCCCTTCTCGGGTCGAACGGTGGCTGGAGCTCCAACGATCCCTCGTCACGGCGTCCGATTCCCTGGCGCTCCTCAAGCCCTTGCGGGCTGGGCCGCGGGAAGCCCCGGCGTGGCTCCGTTACCTCCCCTCGCAGTCGGATCACCCGGGTGCGCTGCTGCTCCGAACGGAGTCGCCCGACCGCGGTCAGCTCCAATTCGAGACCCTGGGGCTCACGTCACGTGAGGCCGAGGTCGTCCGGGGCGTGGTCGACGGAAAGTCCAACGCCGCCATCGGTGAGGACCTGCACCTGTCCGCGGGGACGGTGAAGAAGCACCTCGACAACATCTATACGAAGATGGGTGTACGAGGACGAGGTGCGCTCACTGCACTCGTCCTCAATGTCTCGCATCGGTAGTTCGCGCCGTTCTGAGCGGGGAATGTCGAGCGCCAGGTCTCTCCCTATGATCGGCGCACGCCAACCTCGGGGGACAGATGACGACTGAGACAGAGACGGCCTTCAACGACCTGCTGGCGGAGGTGCAGGCCACCCACGCGCGCATGGTCGAGCAGCTGGCCGACGACGAGCCCACGCTGCTCGAGGCCCACAAGTGGGTCCTCTCCATCCTGCAGGTCGCAGCCGAGGTGAACCTGTGGGCCGACAAGGCCCGCCCCCGCTTCACCGAGATCGTCGGCCCGTACAAGAAATGGGGCGGCGACAACTCCGACGCCTTCTACTACTACGCCCCGATCGACCCCACCCGCACCTACCGGGTGCGGCTCGATCCCGGTGACGCCGTCTACATGTCACTGACCGTCTACGGCGGTCCCGACGACGGGCGCTACTCCACCCGGATCGTCGGATCCGCCAACAGCCAAGAAACGGAGCGGGACGAGGACGGGGCCATCCACATGGTGATCTCGCCGGACGACCCGGCGGAGCCTGGCGTGGCCTGGATCCGCCTGGAGCCCGACGCCGTGGCCGCGATCACGCGTGATTACCTCGAGGACCCGCGAGTGGGACGGCGCGCCGCCTGGCACATCGAGGCCGACGACCCACCCGAGACCTACCGCCAGGACGACGCCGACCTGGCCCGGCGCATCCGGGCCGCCACGACGTGGGTCCGTGAACAGGCCAGCATCGTGCCCATCCCGCTCGGCACGCCCAACGCCATCGACCCGCCCTACCCGGTGCCCACCACCACCTTCGGCTGGGCGGCCGGCGACGCCGCCTACGCGATGGGCGCCTTCGAGCTGGCCGACGACGAGGCCCTCGTCATCCGCGGGCGTTCGCCCGAGTGCGTCTTCTGGAACATGTGTCTGTGGAACCGGCTGCTCCACACCTACAACTACGACTACGAGCGGGTGACCATCAACGGTGCCGAGGTCCAGTACGAGGCCGACGGTTCCTTCATCATTGTGGTCTCCGCCCGCCGCCCGGCCCACCCCAACTGGGTCTCCACGGCCGGGCACCGGTCGGGCCGCATCTGGTTCCGCTGGTTCCTGCCCGCCGCCACGCCCGAACAGCCCCAGGTCGAGGTCCTCCCGGTCGACACGGTATGAGCGCCCGGCCCGCCACCGTCCGCATCGACGACCTTGCCGTCCCCCACTACAGCGAGGAGGTCCGCGCCATCCTCGACTTCATGGAAGAGGCGGGGTCACAGCTGACCCTCGCGCCGGCGGAGCTCATGGCCACCGCCCGCGCCGAGACCGGTTTGGAGGACTTCGGCGCCGACGATTTCGTCGGGCGACTCGAGGTGCTGTGCGACGCCATGCGCGAGGAGGGCGGCTTCAACGGCGCCGGCATCATGCAACAGCACGTCTTCATCCTCGGGCTGTTGAAGAACCGGCTGCTGATTGAGGATCTCATCGGGCGGCACCCCGAGATCCTCGACGAGCAGATCGCCGCGCCGATCATCGTCTGCGGGCTGCCGCGCACGGGCACCACGCACCTGCACAACCTCATGTCCGCCGACCCCGCCCTGCGGTCGCTTCCGTACTGGGAGAGCCTGGAGCCTGTCCTCGCCGAGCGCGAGATCCCCGAGGCCGGCGCACCCGACCCCCGCGTGGAGCGCACCGAGATGGCGCTGACCTTCCTCAACACCGCCTTGCCCTACTTCAACCGGATGCACGAGATGACGGTCGGCCACACCCACGAGGAGATACAGCTCCTGGCCATCGACTTCTCCACCATGCTGTTCGAGACGACGGCTCCGATGCCGGCCTGGCGCGACGCCTACCTGTCCCGCGACCAGCGCCCCACGTACGCCTACCTCCAAAAGGTGCTCAAGGTGCTGCAGTGGCTCCGGGGTGGCACTCGCTGGGTGCTCAAGACGCCCCAACACCTCGAGCAGTTCCCGGCCCTCGTCGAGACGTTCCCCGACGCCACGTTCGTCGTCACGCACCGGGACCCGGTCTCGGTGACGGCGTCGATGGTCACGATGATCGGCTACACGGCGCGCCTCACCCGCGACCGGGTCGACGTCGAGTCCATGGGCGGCTACTGGGCCGACCGGCTCGAGCGGATGCTCCGCCGTTGCGCCGAGGAGCGCGACGTCCTGCCGTCCGACCGCACCATCGACGTGCACTTCGACGAGTTCATGGCCGACGATCTGGCCATGGTGGCGCGCGTCTACGACCTGGCCGGCCAGCCCCTCGACCGACGCGCTCTGGATTCCATGGCCGCGTTCATGGCGGCGCATCCCCGGGGTCGCTACGGGACTGTTGCCTACGACCTGTCCCAGTTCGGCCTCGACGCGCGTGAGCGGCGGCAGGCCCTGGCCTTCTACAGCGAGCGCTTCGGTGTGACGGCCGAGCCGTAAGGCCACCCCGTCGCTCGAGGCGAATCAGCGGATGGCAGAACGACGGATACGGCCCCAGCGGCGTGCCACGTGCACGCACAGGTAGACGAGCAGCACGAGCGCGGAGGCCACGTGCCATCCGATGTCGCGGAACGGGATCCCGGCGTCGCGTGGGTGGAGGATCACCTGGTTGCCCGAGAGCAAGTCGTAGGTCCCCGACACAAGCACGTTCAAGGTCAACAGGGCCAGGACGACGTCCGACCACGCCAGACGCCCCCGACGGCGGAACCACGTGCGGGCTCGTCCCAGGTTCCCGAGCAGGCGCGCCACGGTGTGGCGGCGTTGTGCCACGTGCACGCCGGCCAGGGCAACGAACGCCAACCCGACGACCAGGTGGGGCCACCCTTCCGTGATCAGCGTCACCGTGGCCAGCGAGGCGGCGAAGGTCGCCAGCAGGCAGAGGTGGACAGCGAAGCGGGCACGCATCCGGCGGCCTTGAGTAACCGCACCCTTCGAGGACGGCGAGGGGACCTCCCCCGTCACCGAGCCGGGGTCGCTGCGGATGGTCACGATCGCCTACTCCGTCGGCCGGCGTGCGATCCCGGCGGGTCGAGGAAGCATACTGAGTATGCTACTCATGATGCCGCCGGATCGCAAGGGGGGCCAGCCCCCTCCCGCCCTACGCCCTCGGCAGTGCGACCAGACTCTTCACGTGGGCCATGGCCGACGGGTCTCCACCGGTTTTGTTGCGATGTGCGTCATGGCGACCGGTCTGCTGTCGGTTGTCACCGCCTCGCGGGCCATGGCGCTGGTCGTCGCCCACCCCATCGTCGGCATGGCGTCCACGCCCGATGGCGGTGGCTACTGGGAGGTCGCTTCCGACGGCGGGATCTTCGCGTTCGGCGACGCGGGCTTCTACGGCTCCGAGGGTGGTCGACACCTCAACGACCCCATCGTCGACATGGCGTCCACTCCCGATGGTGGTGGCTACTGGGAGGTCGCTTCCGACGGCGGGATCTTCGCGTACGGCGACGCGCCCTTCTTTGGCTCCGAGGGTGGTCGACACCTCAACGACCCCATCGTCGACATGGCGTCCACTCCCGATGGTGGTGGCTACTGGGAGGTCGCTTCCGACGGCGGGATCTTCGCGTTCGGCGACGCGCCCTTCTTTGGCTCCGAGGGTGGTCGACACCTCAACGACCCCATCGTCGACATGGCGTCCGCTCCAGGCGGCCGCGGCTATTGGGAGGTCGCCTCCGACGGCGGGATCTTCGCGTTCGGCGACGCGGGCTTCTACGGCTCCGAGGGCGGTCATCACCTCAACGACCCCATCGTCGGCATGGCATCCAATCCCGATGGTGGTGGCTACTGGGAGGTCGCTTCCGACGGCGGGCTCTTCGCGTTCGGCGACGCCACGTTCTGGGGCAGTACCGGAAGCCTCAACCTCGACCGGCCGATCGTCGGGATGGCTGTTTCGGCAGAGGGTGCCGGCTATTGGGAGGCGGCCTCCGACGGCGGGATCTTCGCGTTCGGCGACGCCCCGTTCCACGGATCCGTGCCGGAGCTGCCACCTCCCGGGCCACCACGGATCGCCCTCTACGGCGACTCCCTCGCCGCGGAGGCGGGGCAGGATTTTTCGTTCCTCGCCGGCAACGCGGGGGCATCGGTGCGGGTCCGCACGTTTCCCGGGACCGCCACCTGCGACTTCCTCTCGTCAATGGCCGCCGACGCGCAGGAATGGCAGCCCACTGCCGCGGTCCTGGCCTTTTCAGGGGACGCCTTCACGCCATGCATGGCGGGCTACCAGCTCGAAACGCCGCAGTACTACTCGAAGTACGAAGTCGATACCCAGACGGCGATCTCCATCTTCCGGTCAATTGGCACCAAGGTCATACTGATCGGGCTGCCGCTTGACTCGTCCGCGGCCCTCAGTCAGAACGTCTCCGCCCTCAATCAGATCTTCCAGTCGTTGGCGGACAGCAACGTCGGCGTCACGTACGACGATGCCGGCCTGGCGGTAATGGCCAACGGACAGTTCACCTGGACACTCCCGTGCCTCTCCGGCGAGCCGTGCACGGGAGCGGCCGGGACGAATATCGTGCGCGCTCCTGACGGTGTGCACTTCTGCCCGAACGGCCAGACCACACTTGTCGGTGGCCTCGAACAGTGCGACGTCTATTCGTCCGGCGCCTTACGTTTTGCCGCGGCGATGCTCGGACCCGCCCTCACTCCCCCATCTCTGCCTTCGGACCGCGACGCCCTCACCTCTGACGCGCGGGGCTGAGCGCGACCGGAGGGAGCTTCGGACCCGACGACCTTTTGAGGCGCGCCGCAAGGAGGACCTACGTCGACGGGAGCGCAGAGCCCGTCTCGAGGAGCGTCTTCAAGCTCGAGAGGACCGCCGGCCAGCCTTCGGAAATGGCCGGCAGCACCTGGCTGCCTGGGCCGAAGCCGTCATGGGTCACGGTCAACCTGGTCACGCCCAGACCCCTCTCCTCCAGCTCGTACCCCACCTTCGAACGCGGCTCCGCCCGCCACGCCGCAGCGGTCTCCTCGTCGAGGCCGGCGCGCGCCGCCCATTCCGGCGTGAAGGTGTGCCACGTATACGAGAGGCGGCGAGGGGGGTCCGCCTCGAGGATGACCTGCTCGGGGTCACTCACCACGAGGCCGACGTCCTCGTGGACCAGTTCCCAGGTCGAACCTTTTCTCCAATCGGAAGGGAAGGTCTTGCCGCCCATCGTCGAGTGCCGCCAGAACTGCCGAGTGAAGGCCCGGTCCGTCAGTCCCTCCCACACCTGCTCGGGTGTCGCCTCCACATACGTGGTGTAGGTGAAGCTCGTCTCGCTGCGCACGATGGCCTCCTCCTGCTCTGCCCGGTCCTGCTGACGCCTACGGGAGAGCCGAGCCGGTCTCGAGCAAGGTCTTCAGGCTGGCGATGACGGCGGGCCACCCGCCGCGCACACCTTCGAGCACCGCACTCCCCGCTGCGAACCCGTCGTGCACCACGGTGAGCTTCACCACGCCCTCCCCCACCTCCTCGATGTCGAAGGCGACCTTCGAACGCGGCTCGGCCCGCCAGGCAGCAGCCGTGGCCTCGTCGAAGCCGTGGGCGGCGGCCCACTCCGGGGTGAAGGTGTGCCAGGTGTAGGCGAGACGCCGGGGGGGATCGGACTCGAGGACCACCTGTTCGGGTTGGCTGATCACGAGGCCGACCTCGTCGTAGGCCACGTCGTAGGCGGAGCCCTTCTGCCAGTCCGTGCGGTACGAGACACCGCCCGACGCCGGGTGCCGCCAGTAGCGCTCGGTAAAGGTCGGGTCGGTCAGCCCCTGCCACACGCGCTCGGGCGTGGCGTGGATGTAGGTCGTGTAGACGAAGCTCGTCTCGCTGCTCTTCTGGTTCATGGGGGTGGCCTCCAATGCCGTCTTGAGATCGGCGAGGGCCTCGGCCCGCGTCCGGTCGTAGTGGTGGATGAAGCGGTCGGCGATGTCGTTGATGGGGGCGGCGTTGAGGTAATGCAGCTTCTCCCTCCCCCGGCGGAGGGTGGTCACCAGATCGGCCTCCTCCAACACGTCGAGGTGCTTGGAGACCGACTGCCTGGTCATGCCCATGTCCGCGCAGAGCTCGGTCAGGGTGAGCCCGTTGCGTTCGTTGAGCCTGTCCAGCAGCCGGCGCCGGGCGGGGTCGCCCAGTGCCCGGAAGACCGCATCCATTTCTCGCATCGCATGGTCCGCTTGCTCGTTGTCATGCAACCATTTGGTTGCATGAACTACTTAAGCAGCCATCTGGTTGCATGTCAAGGGCGGCACGAGGCCACCGCCCGGGACGGAGGCGGGCCGGCCCGGCGGGGTGGCCTCCCCTACGAGGCGGGAGCCCAGGCGCGGACCCAGTCGATCTCGGTCGTGGCAGGCAGCTGCGTCACGCCCGGCGTGAAGGCGTTGGTGCCGACCCCGAGCGCCTGGGTGAGGGCGATGAAGAAGGGTTGGTCAAACGGCTCGCTGCCGGTGCTCGGAGAGTCGACCAGGCAGGGTTGGCCGTTGTACATGACGGTGATGGAGGCCGGCGTCCAGTCCACGCCGTAGGTGTTGAAGGCGTCCTGGTTGATGAGGCAGTCGTACGACGTGGCGTTCGGATCGGTCGAAGAGTCCGCGTAATGGATGTAGGGCACATCGAGGCCGGGGTACTCGCTGTAGAACTCGGCGAAGTCGATCTCGCCCGAGTCCGGCCAGGGGCCGTAGGTCAGCGTCTGCGGATAGAGCCACATCGTCTCCTGCAGGCCTTCGACCACGGACGGGGGAAGCTTGGCACTGACCTCGAACGCGCCGTAGGCCTGATCGAAGAGACCGCTCGTCGAGACCATGCCGGCCTCGTAGCTCGTCGTGAAGCTGCTGCTCCCGTCCCCGCACGTGAACGGTGCCACCTGCAGCGCGGTCAGATTCAGGTAGCCGCCCGAGACGGAGATGGTGTTGGGGTTGTCCACGTAGCAGGCCGTCGCCCCGTTCGCGTAGCCGCTGCTCGCCGTCGCCTGGGGCACCCAGTTGTCGGTGTTCAGCGACGTGCCGTTGAACTCGTCGTCGAAGGTGCAGGTCCAATCGCCCGGGAGCCCGAGCGGTGTCGTCCCCTGGCACGCCGAGCCGCCGCCCGAACTTCCCGTCGGCTGCGTGGTCGTGGTCGTGGCCGACGTGGGCTGCGTCGACGTGCCCGGCTGCGGGGACTGCTTGGACGCGGCGTCGGCGGGCTGCCGGGAGCGGGAGCTGTGGGAGGCGGCAGTCACGTGTGGGACGGCGGCGGGCGCTCCCGCCTCGGGCGCCTCCACCAGCGCGCCCGTTTCGATCGGCTGCTGCGTGGATGTGGATGTGGATGTGGACGTCGTCGAGGTCGGCGGCGCGGGAATGCCGGCCGGCTGCTGGGCGGTGGCGTCGGTGGACTGCTGTCCGCGAGCCCCGTGGGCTGTCGCCGTGGCGCGAGGCGTCCCGGCGAGCGTTCCGGCACCGGCCGCCGCCACCGTCAAGACTGTGACCACCGCCGCCGCGATGATGCTCCACATGCCAGCGCGTCGAGCTTGTCGGCGCGCTCCCACCGGCCTGCGCATTGCAAAATCCCCTCTGTTCCCGCCTCCATGCCGCTGTCGTGCGACTGGGATTGTGCCCGAGGGGTCGGAAGAATTTGCACTACGCGACGACAATTGCCACTACGGGTGGACACCGCCACCATGCTGCAACCGTCTGCAGGCTGCGACGCCCGTTGCCGTGGCGTGCGCGGCGTCGTGCGGCGGGATGTGTTGCGCTACAGCGCGGCGAGCACTTCCTCGGCCGAGCTGACGCTCAGGCCGGGACCGGGCTCGACGGCGATGAAGCTGACCACGCCGTCGTCGATGATGGCGGCGAACCGCTGCACGCGTGAACCGAGACCGAAGCCGGTGCCGTCCATGGTGAGCCCCAGCGCCTCTGCAAGCTCGCCGTTGCCGTCAGCCAGCATCACCACGGTGTCGCCGACGTTCTGGTCCTTTCCCCAGGCGCCCATGACGAAGGGGTCGTTGACCGAGACGCAGACCACCTTGTTCGCACCCTTGGCCCGCAGCTCCTCGGCGCGCAGGACGAACCCGGGGAGGTGATGGTCCGAGCAGGTGGGGGTGAAGGCCCCCGGGACCCCGAAGAGGACGACCTTGCCCTGGCCCAGGACCTCGGTCGACGTGGTCGCCTCGGGTCCCTTGTCGCCGAAGGTGAAGACCTTCACCTCGGGTATCTGGTCACCGACTGCGATCGTCATTGCTGCCTCCCTCTCGAGGTCATGAGCTGGGGCCAAGGTTGCCATATGCCGCCGGCAACCCCCCAATCGCCCGCCACCCTCAAACGGTCACGAAGTTGTAACCTGCGGCGCGACAGAGCCGTAGGCAGTGGGGATCGAGATTCGGGGGTTTTGCCATGACGCACTCTTTTGATCGCCGGTCGTTGTTGGCCGGAGGACTGGCGTTGGGCGCCGGGGCCGCCATGGCCGGCGCCCTGGGGGGCGAGGCCGGCGCTTCGCAGACCAACGGGCCCGGGCGCAACGGCATCTCCACGGCCAAGCCCGTCAAGGGAGGGTCGCTCACTTTCGGCATCGACACCGAGGAGAGCGGCTTCAATCCCTCCACCGCCCGGTGGGACGAGGGCGGGTTCCTCTACGGCCGCACCGTCTTCGACCCCCTCGCCATCGTCAACACCGCCGGTGAGGTGGAGCCGTACCTGGCCGAGTCGATCACGTCGAACGCCGAATTCACGGCCTTCACCATCACCCTGCGCCCGAACATCCTGTTCCACGACGGCACGCCGCTCAACGCCGACGCGCTGCACCAGAACATTGAGGCCACGGCGTCCGGCGTCCTGACCGGGCCCGCCTTCGCCGACTTCAGCAGCGCGACAGTGACGGGGCCGCTGACGGTCACCATCAACCTCAAGGCGCCGTGGGCCCCGTTCCCCTACTACCTGGCCCAGGCCCAGACCGGCTACATCGCCGCACCGTCCATGCTCAACGCCCCCGACGGCGGCACGTCGAACCCGATCGGCACCGGGCCTTTCGTCTTCCAGGACTGGGTGCCCAACACCCACATGACGGCCACCAGGAACCCGCACTACTGGCGCAAGGGGTACCCCTATCTCGACTCCATCACCTACAAGCCGATCATCAACGACGGGTCGCGCGCCGACGCGCTCGAGACCGGCGAGATCGACATCATGCACTCGAACTCCCCCAACAACCTCCTGCAGTTCCGGGGCGACAAGAAGTACTCCTACTACGACAACAGCGGGCAGATCGTGGGACAGCCCACGGTGCAGTGCATCATGTTGAACACCGCCAAGACCCCGTTCAACAACAAGACGCTGCGCCAGGCCATGGCGATGTGCGTCAACCAGGCCCAGTTCTCCAAGGTCATCGACAAGGGCATCGATGCGCCCATGGACGGCCTCTTCCTGCCGGGGAGCGAGTTCTACAGCAAGACCGCCTACCCGAAGTACAACCCGACGCAAGCGGCCAAGCTGGTCAAGCAGGTGCAGCAAGAGACGGGCAGCGCGCCCACCTTCACGCTCAATTCGACGAGCGACCCCGAGACCCTGGCGGCCGCCCAGTTCCTGCAGCAGGCCTGGCAGACGGCCGGCATGAAGGTCACCATTCAGATCATCGCCCAGGCGACGATCATCAACGACGCGCTGGCCGGCACCTACGAAGCCACGTTGTGGCGCCAGTTCGGTGCCGTCGACCCCGACCTCAACTACGTGTGGTGGAGCACGACGACGGTCGGCCCGCCGCTGCCCCTGAACATGGCCCGCAACAACGACCCCCGGATTCAGACTGCCCTCACCGCAGGGAGGGAGACGAACGACAAGTCGGACCGGGTGAAGGCCTACCAGCAGATCAACGGGTATCTGGCGGAGGACATCCCCTACCTCTGGCTCGCCCGCGACACCTGGTGCCTCGCGGCCAACCCGAAGGTGCAGAACTTCGCCAACCCGACGACGGTCAAGGGTTCGAAGGCCATCGCCTACGACGAGGGCGTGCTCTGGCCGGCCCAGATCTGGATCTCGTAGGACCTACCGCATCTCCACGTCGTCGAGGTACTCCTCACGCCAGTGGGTGAAGCGCTCTTCGGGCAGGCGCAGGCAATAGGTCGGCCGGAGAGCTTCGACGAAGCCTCGTTCGTGGCTGACCGCCACGATGGTGCCCGGCCAGGCACCGAGCATGGCGCCGACGGCGGCGATGGACGAGGGATCGAGGTTGTTGGTCGGCTCGTCGAGCAGGAGGAGGTTCGCCTCGCCGGCCGACAACATGGCCAACCCGAGCTTGGCCCGCTCACCACCCGAGAGGGTCCCGGGCAGCTGGTCGGCCGCCTTGGAGGGCAGCCCGAACGACCCCAGGAGGGCGCGTCGGTCCCGCTCGGCCTTGAGCACGGCGTCGCTGACGTTGTCGAGCGCCCGGCGGTCGGGATCGATCTGCTCGTGCTCCTGGGCGAAGTAGCCGAGCTGGACGTTCGTCCCGAATTCTATGACGCCGTTCGACGGCTCCTGGACCCCGGCCAGGCAACGCAAAAGCGAGGACTTCCCCGCGCCGTTGCGGCCGATGATCACAATGTGATCGCCCCGGCTGGCATGGAAGGTGATCTCCGACAGCACCTCGTTGCTGCAGTAGCGGACACCGAGCTTGGCGACCTCGAGCGGAACGCCGCCGGAGCGGGGCGGGGCGGGGAGTGAGAACTTGCTTGCCTTGTCTCGCTTCTCGACCTGCGTCCGGCTGCCCTCCATGCGGTCGACCCGCCGGTCCAGCTGTTTGGCCTTGCGGGCCCGCTTCTCCGTGCTCCCCCGCATGGAATCGGCGAGCAGCGAGAGCCGCTTGATCTCACGCGCTTCCAGCTCTGAAGACCGCTCACGTTGGGACTGGTCGGCCTCCTTCGCCGCCTCGAACTTGGAGTAGTTCCCCTTCCACTCGGTCATGTGCTGGTTCGCGATGTTGAGGACCTTGGTGATGGACTGGTCGAGCAACTTCAGGTCGTGGCTCACGACGAGGAGTGCGCCGTTGAAGCGAGCCAGCTCATCGAGCAACCAGCGCTTGGCGGAACGGTCCAGGTGATTCGTCGGCTCGTCGAGGATCATCAGGTCGGGCTCCTGGAAGAGCACGCGCATGAGGTCGACCCGGCGGCGCTGGCCGCCGGACAGCGAATCGATGTCCTCCAGGAGGAGTTCCTGGCGCAGGCCGAGGCCGTCGGCGAGACGGGCCATGACCGATTCGGCCTCGTAGCCGCCGTTCGACTGGAACTGCTCCTGCAGGTCCGTGAACAGCTCGATGTTCTCCTCCGTGGGATCGTCGGCCATGGCGCTGCGGGCGGCGCCCAGCGCATCGTCGAGCACGTCGAGGCCGCGGGCGGAGAGGATGTGGGAGAAGCCGGTCGGTTCGAGCCCGAGGCCGCCGGGCACCGGGGCCTGCGGGAGGTACCCGAACGAACCGAGGAGGCGCACGTTGCCCCGGTGGCGCAGCTGCGGCGAGGTCTCCCCGACCAGGACGGAGATGAAGGACGATTTCCCGGTCCCGTTCCGCCCCACCAGGCCCACCTTCTCGCCGGCGCCGACCACGAACGAGGCGTCGGCCAGCAGGGTCCGGTCCCCGATTTCGATGGTGAGGGCTGATCCGACGATCACGTCACATTGTACGAGGCAGAACACCGGGTCGATACACTCCGCGGATGCCCGCTCTCGACCGTAAATGGTGGACCCTGATCGCCGTCTGCACGGCGACCTTCATGCTCCTTCTCGACATCACGGTCGTGAATGTGGCGCTGCCCGACATTCAGCAGTCGCTGCACGCGAGCTTCTCGGACCTGCAGTGGGTCGTCGACGCGTATTCACTGACGCTGGCCGCCTTCCTCCTGACGGCCGGGGTGGCGGGCGACATCTACGGCCGGCGGAAGATCTTCGCCATCGGATTGGTCGTCTTCTCGCTCGCGTCGCTGGTCTGCGGCCTCTCGACGACACCCCTCATGCTCAACCTGGCCCGCGCCGTGCAGGGCGTCGGGGGCGCCATCATGTTCGCCACCTCGCTCGCGCTGATCGCCGCCGCGTTCACCGGGCGCGACCGCGGGACGGCCTTCGGCGTCTACGGCGCGGTCATCGGCGGCGCCGTCGCCATCGGGCCCCTGATCGGTGGCGCCATCACGAGCGGCATCGGGTGGCGCTGGATCTTCTTCGTGAACGTGCCCATCGGGGCCATCGCCGTCTTCATCACCTTCACCCAGATCGCCAAGTCCGAAGACCTGCGGGTGCGTCGCATCGACTGGGTGGGCTTCGTCACCTTCTCGGTGAGCCTCTTCCTGCTGGTGTTCGCGCTCGTGCGGGGCAACGACTTCGGCTGGGGCAGCGGCAAGACCATCGCCTTGCTCGTCGGCGCGGCCGTCCTCATGGTGGCCTTCTTCGTCAACGAGCGGTACACCCAGGACCCGATGTTGGACCTCGGCCTCTTCAAGATCCCCGCCTTCGTCGGGCTGTCGACGACGGCCTTCTGCCTGGCCGCCTCCATCTTCGCCATGTTCCTCTACCTGACCCTCTACATCCAGGACAACCTGGGCTACGGCCCGCTGGCCGCCGGTATCCGCTTCCTGCCGATGACGCTGCTCATCTTCTTCACGTCGTTCTTCGCGGGGCGCCTCACCGTGCGCCTGCAGTCGCGCCTGCTCCTGGGCGTCGGCATGCTCGTCGTGAGCGGCGGGCTGCTGTTGATGGCGACGACGCATCCGAACTCGACCTGGACCGTGCTGTTGCCGGGGTTCCTCGTCTGCGGCTTCGGGGTCGGGATCGTCAACCCCGTCCTGGCCTCGGGCGCCGTCTCGGTCGTCCAACCCCAGCGCAGCGGCATGGCCTCCGGCGCCAACAACACCTTCCGCCAGGTCGGCATCGCCACGGGCATCGCCGTGCTCGGCGCGGTCTTCCAGAGCCAGATAGTGGCGCACACCACCGCCGCGTTGGGCAAGAGCGTGTACGGCCCCCAGATCATCCACCGCGGCGGCCCGCAACTCCAGGCCGCCATGGCGGGCGGGGGGGTACGCCAGGCGGCGGCCTCGTTGCCGGCGAGCGTCCGCAACGCGCTGCTCGACGCCTACCACTCGGGCTTCTCCATCACCCTGAACCATCTGATGGTGATCGGAGCGGTGGTCGCCTTCGTCGGCGCAGTGAGCGCGTTCGCCCTCGTCCGCCAGCGCGACTTCATCGTTCCCACGGGGGCGCCGACCGGGCCCCCGGCTCAAGGCGCGCAAGGCGTAGCCCCAGAAGATGCCGTCCCGGCCGTGCATGCGTGAGCCCTTCACTCTCGAGGGGACATTCGTCCGGCTGGAGCCGCTGACCGAGGCCCACATCCCCGCGCTGGTGGAGGCGGCAGCACTGGACCGCAGCACCTACCAGTGGGCGTACACGCCCGACGGGGTGGACCAGATGACCGACTACGTGCGCGACGCGCTCGCCAAGGTCGCGTCGCAGGCACACGTCGCCTTCGCCACGGTCCAGCGGGGGGCCGGCCCCGACGGATCCGACCTGGTGGTCGGCGCCACCCGCTTCTGCGAGTTGGCCTTCTGGCAGTGGCCGCCGGGGGCGAGCCACCAACGCCACGGGGTGCCCGACGTCGTCGACATCGGCTACACCTGGCTGTCCGGGCCGGCGCAGCGGACGCACGTCAACACAGAGGCGAAGCTGCTCATGATGACCCACGCCTTCGAGGTCTGGGAGGTCCACCGGGTGGCGCTCCAGACCGACGTGCGCAACAAGCGGTCCTGGGCCGCCATCGAACGCATCGGGGGCCAGCTCGACGGCATCATGCGGGCGGACCGGCCCGGGTCCGACGACACGGTGCGCACCTCCGCCCGCTTCTCCATCGTGGCCGCCGAGTGGCCGGACGTGAAGGCCCGGCTGACGGCACGCCTCGCCGGCACCGGGACGTCGTAACAACCCGAGCGCGCACCTCGCTGCTCAGAGCAGCGATGAAAGACCGTGGAGCACCATGATCAAGGCGTAGAGCACCAACAACAGCGCCGCCATGGCGAACGGGATCGCGAACAGCAGAGCGGCCAACACGAAGATCACTCGACCCACGGCAGACCCATGCGTCGGAGCCGAAGCCAGATCGTTCGGTCGGGCTCGTGAAGAGGTACGGACGGCCAACCAGGAGAGCAGCATGCTCGCCGCCAACAGCGGCAGCGCCACGCCCAGGAGCCACCCCATCCTCGATCCGTAGACGCCCGATGTCGCAATGACGCCGAAGGCGATCACGATCACGGCAGCACCCAGCATCACGAGTGCGGCGATGGTGGCCGGGGCTGCAACCGGCGAGCGGGACACGACTGCCCTCATCACGTGCCTGCGAAGTGGCGCTCGAGCTCGTTGGCGTAGCGGAGGCCGAGCAACTCCCCCTGCTCGGCCAGCCAGCCCGAGAGGGCCGTCGATCCGGTCGCCGGACCGTCCGTGTCGGCCAGGCCGGCCGCCATGGCCCGGTACTCGTCAGCGGTAAGGAGCACATCGTGCAACGCCAGCCCGAGTACCCGGGAAAAGAGCGGCACGGTGGCTCCCGGCACGTGGACGAGGCGGGCATGGCTGTTGACTGTGTTCCTGATTGCGCCAACGAGCTCCGTGAAGGTGGGGCGCTCGGGACCGACGGCGTCCGTGACGCTGTCGTGCTCCTCTGCCGCCTTGGTCAGACAGAGATGCGCCAGGTCGTCGACATGGATGCCCCGGATCCTGTAGTCGCCTCGACCACCGATCGCGAAAACGGGGAGCCGGCGAAGGAGCCAGGCGATGTTGTTCAGCAGCACGCCGTCACCGCCGAAAAGGATGGCCGGGCGCACGATCGCGTAGGAGACATCGCTCTCGGCGAGGGCCCGTTCGACAAGCGCCTTGCCCCGGAAATAGGGAAACGGCGAGCTACTGCTGGGGTGCGTGATACTCACGTGCACGATCCGCTGGACCCCCGCCTGCTTGGCCGCATGGAAGAGCGTGCGCGAGTTGGCCACGGCCAGTTCGTGATCGACGGAACGACGACCAAAGCGGACCCAGTAGGTGTTGTAGAGAGTCGTCGCACCCGAGAGCGACGCCACCAGGCCCAGGTGGTCGTCGAAGTCGAGCGGGCGCACGTCGATGGCAGTTCCTTCGGCGGCTCGCCCCGCATGCCCGGTGAGGGTGCGCACTCGTCGGCCCGCCTGGAGCAGGGCGCGGGACACCGAGGCTCCTGAGTAACTGAACGCCCCAGTGACCACGTCGAGTCCAGTGTCGCTCGACCGGAGCGCGGCGAGAGGCTCCGAGGAGGGCATCGCGCTCATGGCTGCCTCTTTGTTGCCGCCGGGGCGAGCGCCTCCAGCAGACCGGCCAGATTCTTGGCGTGGGCGAAGAGACCCAGCGCTCTGGCTCGGTCGCCGTCGAGGTGCGTCAGCATCTCGAGCCCGAGATAGAGGGCCACGATCCCGTACGCGACGTCGCCGGGGGGCAGGACCGAGTCCAGCGGCGGCATGAGTGTGCTCGTCACCGCCTGCTCCGCGAAGGCGAACCACGGCCCCAGACGAGCGGAAACTTCTGCGCCCAACCCCGGCGTGGACGACGCCCCGGCGATCATCTCGACAAGGACAGCGACGTAGCCGTTGTCGAGATCCTCCCGGAAGATGGCGGTCGCCACGTCGACGAGCTCGGTGGGCGAGCCCACCCGCTCGATGGCCGCCCCGTAGTGCTCCATGCGCCGGGCGCTCACCGAATCGAGCGCGGCCAACAGCAGGTTGGCCACGGAATCGAAGTGGTAGAAGATCAAGCCCTGATTGAGCCCGGCGCGCTCGGCGATCACTCGAGCACTCGAGCCCGCGAATCCCTCGTCCTTCAGGGCCCCGATCGCGGCGTCGATCAGCCTGGTCCGGGTGCCGGCCGAACGGGACGAATCCCGGCCCACCACACTGCTCGACGTTCCGGACTTGGCCATCGGCCACCTTACTTTGAGCGAATGCTTAAAGCATACGCATAATGAGTAAGGTCCGCCAGCGGCAGCACGGTGCCGCGGAAATTTCGCACGCCCTCTCACCGATGACGAGCGCCCTCAACCTCACAGAGGCCCGCCGCCTCACCGCCCTCCTGGAACGGATGCTCGGATCCCCGCTGAGGCGCCAGCACCGACGGGGACCCTGTCGGTTCGAGCGACGCCTGCCTCAGGCCCGGGTGAGCGACGCCGAGATCTTGCGCAGGTGCAGCGCGTGCACGGCCGCTTCGGCCTCGTCCTTGGGTCGCACCGCGGCCACAGCCTTGCCCGTCCGGTGAATCTGCCAGGCGAGCTTGTCGGCCCGCTCGACCGTGTGACCGAAGATCTCGACGAAGGCCTGGATCACGGTCTGAAAGGTCGTGACGTCGTCGTTCCAGACGACGACGGCCCAGAGGTCCTCGTAGTCGAAGAAGGCGTCGATGTCCTCGTCGACGACGACGGTCGTACTGGGTTCGAGTGTCCGAGGCATGGGTCTCCGGGGAATGAAACGGGCGCGCAGGAGGGCCGGATTTAGGCCCGTAAAAGTGTAGTCCCGCGCGGTAGCGTGCGGATATGCGAGCCACCGTCCTCCAGGGACCGCGCCACGTCACGGTCGAGAACGTCCCCGATCCCGTCCTGCCCGGTCCCGAAGGCGTCATCGTCACGATTGAGCGCACCGCCATCTGCGGGTCCGATCTGCACCTCTACCACGACGCGCCCACGGGCGCGGGCATTCAGCTCGGTCACGAGGCCATCGGGACGGTGGCAGAAGTCGGGCCGCACGTCCGCAGCCTGCGGCGAGGCGACCGCGTGCTGGTGTCAGGTGTGATCGGGTGCGGCATCTGCACGGCCTGCCTGGCCGGCCAACCCAACGTCTGCCTCGCCGACAAGAACGCGGCCTTCGGGACCATGCCCGGCCTCCCGGGCGGCCAGGCCGAGGCCATGGCGGTGCCATTCGCCGACCTCTTCGCGCTCCCTATCCCCGAAGGTGTCCCTGACGAAGAAGCCGTCCTGCTCACCGACATCCTCCCCACCGGTTACCTCGGTGCGCTGCGGGCCTCCATCGCGCCGGGCGCCACCGTGGTGGTGGTGGGCCTCGGCCCCGTCGGCATCATGGCGCTGCAGTGCGCATCGCTCTTCGGACCGGCGCGCATCCTTGCCGTGGACGTCGTGCCGGAGCGGCTGGCCCGCGCCGAGCGCCTCGGGGCGGAGCCGATCGATGCCCGCATCGCGCCCGGCTCGGCGCAGGTCCTGGAGGCGACGGGCGGCCGGGGTGCCGAGAGCGTGATCGAGGCCGTCGGGGCCAACGCCACCATCGTGGACGCCGTCTCCTGCGCCGCTCCGGGCGGCACGATCTCGGTGGTCGGGGTGAACCTCACCATGGACCTCCCCTTCCCGATGGCGATCGTCCTCTTGAAGAGCCTGACCCTGCGCGCCGTGTTCGCTCCCATTCCGGGGACCTGGCCCTTCCTCGTCCCGCTCTTGCAGTCGGGACGGCTCTCCGGGCTGGCTGAGACGTTCACCCACCGGATGGACCTGAGCCAGGCCCCCGAGGCCTACGAATTGTTCGACTCGCGGGCCGACGGGGTCTTGAAGGTCTTGTTGACGCCGAACCCCTGAGCGCCCTCGGGCTCCTCCGGGGTGCGGTTGAGGATCAGGGGGAACTTCGCCATCCCGAGGGTGGGGCGAGCGATGAACCACGGCGCCGGCGGGGGCACGATGATCCGTGTCAAGGCGTCGACGATGGGCTCGTAGTTGACCCGCCAACCCTTGAAGTTGAGCCAGGCGTCGTCCGCCGAGCGCTCGGCCGGGAAATGTACCGACTCGAGCCGGCGGAACCCCTCGTCGAATTCCTGGCGCGACAGCCGGACGGGCGCCGTGGGAAGCGGGTCGTCGTCGTAGGGGATGCGCAGCGCCCGGGCCATGGAACGCAGGCAGTTGATTCCCATGGACAGGCAGAGGCGGGCCTGCCTTGGCGTCTGCGAGGGACTGACTGCGTGGTAGAGCGCCGCCGAGTCCATCATCGCCACCAAGCCGATCAGCCAACTGCGGGTCGAGACGGGCGAGCGGAACCAGATCAACCCGGGGTAGTTGGCGTGGCTCTCCGACACGGCGGCCGCCCAGCGCTCCCAGTCCGAGTACAGCGGCGGGAGCTCGTCCATGGTGTCCAGCCAGTGGGAACGGGCCAGGATCTCGGGGCCCCAAGCCGGGTTTCCCGACCGCGCCTCCAGCAGGGTCACCTCTGTCTCGCGGGTGGAGAATTGGTTGTAGAGCGTGGGCAGGTAGGCGATTTCGAGCGCGACCACCAGAAGGCCGATGCCCGCGGCGACGACCTCGACGACCCTCGGCCCGGCCTGGCCCGACGAGACGATGCCGAGGGTGAAGACGGACGAGCCTGCGATGCCGAGCGCCGTGGCGAAGTCGGTTCCCGCGGCGTACCACTCGATCAGACCGACACCCAGAACGATGAAAGCCAGCCAGATCACGAACAGGAGGACCATGGCCGCGGGGCCGACGAAGGAGAGGACGCGGTCGCGTGTCTCGTAGTTCCGGAGCTTCGGGCCGATGGCGCGGGCGGAGCCGCCGAGCGTGCGTGCCAGCATGCGCATGGCCGGCGACGAGGTCACCCGCGGCACGACCAGTGCCGTGAAGACGCTCCACGCGGTCAAAAGGACGAGGGCGATGCCCGCAATGAGCGCGACCACGCGGGCGAACGACTCCACGGCGTCATCCTGCCAGATGCCCGGGCGGATCGACCCGGGAGCCCCTCAGCTCGCGGCGAGCCGCGCTGCCGCCGGCCCGCTCGCCACGAGCGCGGCCGGCACCTCCACCGGACGCGAGCGCAACAACTCCCCGAGGCCCTTGGCCTGCGTGTCCAGGCGCAGATTCGAGGCCACCCCCCAACCGAGCAGACCATGGACGACGAAGTTCACCGCACGGAGGTTCGGGAGCGGGTAGCGGCTGACCGGATACGGCTCGACTTCGGGCAGCAGCGCCTTGAGCGCCGCCACGGAGAAGCCCTGCTGGAGCCAGGACGCCACGGCATCGTCGTCCGCCCAGAGCCCCACGTTGGCGTCCCCACCCTTGTCCCCCGAACGCGCTCCGACGAGCACCCACAGCGGGACCACCACCGTCTCCACCGCGTCCCCGCCGGGCTGATCGGTCACCGCATCGTCTTGGGCAACGTCATCATCGCCATCGACACCACGGTCGAAGGGAACGGGTGGTGTCGTCGGGACGGGGAGACCGTCGCACTCCACGTGGGGCGTCACCGCCGCGGCCCTGACCGTCGTGGGCCAGTAACGGGCCACACCCTGCGCTCGGGACGGCGCGGAGGTGAAGAACGTCCCGGGGTAGCTCGACAAGCTCGTTTCGATCACGGCGCCGGAGAACGCGCGCCCCACCGTCTTCTCATCGTCACCGCGCACGGCGAGACGCAGGTACGCCATGCCGCCGCCCGTCAGGTCGCCCGAGAGGTCCTCTGCGGTTTCCAAGAAGCCGGCCCGCCCTCCGGGGATGCCGGCCCACACCGCCTCCGCGGCGAACCGAGCCTTGTCGGCGACCTGGGCCCCGGTCAACGCCAGCGTCATGGCGTTGCGCCAGCCGGCGTCGAGGTTGGCCGTGACCTTCAGCGTCTCGGGCGGCGCCTCCCCTCGCACGGGCGCGATCCGCACGCGGTCCGAGGCCTCCCGCGAGAGCTGAATGCTGTCGAACCGCGCCACCGAGTCGGGGCTGAGGTAGCGCGGGCCGCCGATCTCGTAGAGCAGCTGCGCCGTCACGGTCCCGACTGTCACCATGCCGCCCGTCCCCGGATGCTTGGTGATCACCGAGGAGCCGTCCGCGTGCAATTCGGCCAGAGGGAAGCCGATGTGATCCCTGTTCGGCACCTCCTCGAAGAAGGCGTAGTTCCCGCCACAACACTGCGCGCCGCATTCGATGACGTGCCCGGCCACCACCGCTCCGGCGATCGCATCGATGTCGCCGTCGGCCCAGCCGAACGCGTGCAACGCCGGCCCGACCACCAGGGCGGCATCGGTCACCCGGCCCGTGACCACCACCTGCGCTCCGGCGCCCAGCGCGTCGGCGATCGGGCGGGCCCGCAGGTAGGCATTCGCCGTCACCACCGGTGCTCCGGCGGGAAGGACCTCGCCGGTGTCGAGGTTGACGAACTTCTCGCCCTGGGACCGCAGTTCGGCCAGCTGCGGGGTGATGTCGTCTCCGGAGACGGAGGCCACGTGCACGTCGAGCCCCTGGCGGCGAGCCAGCTCCGTCACGGCAGCCGCCAGAGCCTCGGGCTGCAGCCCTCCGGCATTGGAGACCACGGTGATGCCCCGCTCGATACAGGTCGGGAGCACCTCCTCGAGCTCACGCAAGAACGTGCGGGCGTACCCACCGCTGCGCTCGCGTGTCTTGTGGAGGATGTACATGGTGAGTTCGGCCAGCCAGTCGCCGGTCAGCACGTCGATCGGGCCGCCGTCGACCATCTCGCGCGCAGCGTGTGTCCGGTCCCCGAAGAACCCGCTGCAATTCGCGATCCGCAGCACGTCCGGTCCGCCGCCAGGCGTGTTCACGCCGGCTCCACGGTCACGAGGAGGTCGTGCACGTCGACCTGCTGACCGGGCGCGCAGGAGATCTGGGCGACCGTCCCGGCGCCGGTGGCGCGCAGGGTGTGCTCCATCTTCATCGCCTCGAGGACCACGAGTCCGTCACCCTCGGCCACCGCGTCGCCCTCCGCCACGAGGACCTTGGTCACCGCGCCGGGCAGCGGTGCGCGGCACTCCCCCGCCACGCCACCCCGCTCATCGGCGTCGTCCTCGGCGCGCCGGGTGAAGCTGGACTGGCCCTCGGGCCCGTTGACGTCCGCCCGGTGCGCGGAGAGCCGCACCTCGTAGCGTCGGCCCAGATCGTCCCCCGCCACGAGATCAACCACCCCCTCGTGGGCCCGTGGCACTCCCACCTCCCGCCAGACACCGTCGACCAGGACGGTGGCCGGCGCCTCCGGTGCCGGGGCGCGCACCTCCAACGTCCCGACGGAGTCCGTGAGGGCATCGGCGTGCAGTGCCCGGCCGACGTTGCGCCAACCGGCGGCGGGGACCGGGACGAGGCTCCGAGCCGCCCGCTCAGCGGTCAGGCACGAGGCCGCAGCTGCCGCGTGGCGGTGCCGCACGTCATCGGGCACCACCGCGTCACGCAGATCGGGCCGGCTGTCCAAGTAATGCACGTCTGCCTCGCCCGCCCGGAAGACGACATCGTCGAGCACGGCGGCGAGCAGCTGGCGATTGGTCTCGAGCCCGTCGAGCTCGAGACGGCGCAGGGCCATCGACAATCGGGCAACGGTGGAGTCCCGGTCCACGCCGTGCGCCATGAGCTTGGCGACCAACGAGTCGTAGGCAGGGCTCACGACGCTGCCGGACTCGATGGCGCGGTCGGTCCGCAGCCCCGGTCCCTCCGGCCAGCGCACGTGGGCCGCCGTGCCTGGCGTCGGCCGGTAGTCCTCCCGCGGCCGTTCGGCGCACAGCCGGACCTCGACCGCGTGCCCGTCGGCGCGCACGTCCTCCTGGCGCAACGGAAGCGGGTGCCCAGCGGCGACCGTCAACTGCAACCCGACGAGATCGAGCCCTGTCACCAGCTCGGTGACGCCGTGCTCCACCTGCAGCCGGGTGTTCATCTCGAGGAAGTAGAACCCGCTGGCGTCAACGAGGTACTCCACCGTGCCGGCGCCCGTGTAGCCGACTGCCTGCGCCACCGCCACGGCGGCCTCCCACATCTGCCGCCGGGTCGCCAAGGGCACCATGACGGCCGGCGCCTCCTCCACCACCTTCTGGTGCCGTCGCTGCACGGAGCACTCCCGGTCCAGCAGGTGCAGGACGGTGCCATGGCTGTCCCCCATGATCTGCACCTCGACGTGCCGGGGGGCCTCGAGATACCGCTCCAGGAACACCTCGTCCGAGCCGAAGGCCGCTCCGGCCTCGCGCTGGGCGGCGGCCACGGCCTCGGCCAGCTCGCCCGGCGCGCGCACGAGACGCATGCCCCGGCCACCACCGCCGGCTGACGCCTTGACCAAAAGGGGATAGCCAACGCTCGCAGCGGCGGCCTCGAGCGCGGCCCCGGCGGCGCCGGTCTCCACCACGACGCTCGCCAGGATGGGCACACCCGCCTGCGCCACCAAGTCCTTGGCCCGAGCCTTGTGCCCCATCACGCGCATGGCCTCGGGCGAAGGCCCGACCCAGACGAGGTCCGCGGCCGCGCACGCCTCCGGGAGGGCGGGGTTCTCGGAGAGGAAGCCGTAGCCAGGATGCAACGAGTCCGCACCGGACGCCGCGGCTGCGCCCACCAGCGCCGCGGTCGAGAGATAGGTCTGCGCGAGCGACGCGCCGGGCAGCAACACCGCCAGGTCAGCCTCTCCGACATGGGGGCTGGCCGCGTCGTCCGCGGCGTAGACGGCGACGGCCTCGCAGCCGGCATCGTGCGCGCCGCGTATGAGACGGCGGGCGATTTCGCCGCGGTTGGCCACGAGCAGGCGCCGGAGCATCAGTGCCGCACCACGCCGAAGACCGCCGTCCCCTGCACCGCCGCCGAGTGGACCGCGGTGAGGGCGATGGCGAGCACGGTACGCGTGTCCCGCGGATCGATGATCCCGTCGTCCCACAGCCGCCCCGTGGCGTACTGCGCGGTCGACTCCTCCTCAATCTGGCTCTCGGTGGCCTGGCGCAACTCCTCGTCAGCGGTTTCGTCGAAGGGGCGCCCCGCCGCGGCGGCCGCGTTGCGGCGCACGATGGAGAGCACCCCCGCCAGTTGCTTCGGGCCCATGACCGCGATGCGGTGATTGGGCCAGGTGAAGACGAAGCGCGGGTCGTACGCCCGACCGGCCATGGCGTAGTTCCCCGCCCCGTAGCTGGCGCCCACCATGAGGGTGAGGTGGGGCACGGTCGAGTTCGACACGGCGTTGATCAGCTTGGCGCCGTCCTTGATGATGCCGCCTTGCTCGTAGCGCGTGCCCACCATGAAGCCAGTGATGTTCTGCACGAAGAGGATCGGCGTGTCGATGCGATTGCACAGCTCAATGAACTGTGCCCCCTTCTGCGCCTCGGGCGAGAAGAGGATGCCGTTGTTGGCCACCACACCGATGGGGTAGCCGCCGAGCGACGCCCACCCGCAGACGAGCTGCGGGCCGTAGAGCTCCTTGAACTCCTCGAAACGGGAGCCGTCGACGATGCGGGCGACGATCTCGCGCACGTCGAAGGGCACGCGCACGTCGACCGACGCGATGCCGAGCAGCTCCTCGGCCGGGTAGAGCGGCTCGTCGGCGGGGTCGACGGGGCCGGGACCGAGGCGCCGCCAGTGCAGGTGGGCCACGATGCCCCGGGCCATGCGGATCGCCTCGGGCTCGTCCCGGGCCAGGTAGTCACACAGGCCCGACGTCTCGGCGTGCATGCGCGCGCCCCCGAGCTCCTCCTCGTCGGCGTCCTCCCCGATCGCCATCTTGACGAGAGGCGGCCCGCCGAGGAAGACGCGGGCCCGGCCCTCGACCATGACGGTGTAGTCGCTCATGCCCGGGAGGTAGGCGCCACCGGCGGTGGACGACCCGAAGACGACGCACACGGTGGGGATCCCCTGGGCCGAGAGCTGGGTCAGGCGGCGGAACTGCTCGCCGCCGGGGACGAAGACGTCGGCCTGGCGGGGCAGGTCCGCCCCTCCGGATTCGACCAGGAGGAGCAGCGGGAGGCGGTTCTTCTCCGCCACGTCCATGGCGCGCAGGAGCTTGCGGATCGTCGTCGGGCTCGTCGTCCCGCCGCGTACGGTCGGGTCGTTGGCGATGACCAGGCACTGCGTGTGCGCCACCTCGACCAGGGCCACGACGACACCGCCGCCCACCGGGTCGCCGGTGTGCAGGCCGGCGAGCGGGCACAGCTCGAGCACCGGGGTGCCGGGGTCCACCAGGGCCTCCAGGCGCTCGCGCACGAGCATCTTGCCGCGGGACCGATGGCGCTCCACGTACTGGGCGCCACCGCCGGCGAGGACCTCGTCGTGCAGCCCGCGGACCTCGTCGGTCAGCGCCCCCATGGCCTCGGCGTTGGCGCGTGAACTCCTCGCTCACCGGCGGAGAGATGCGACCGGATCGGCGTGCTCACGTCGTGGTGTCCCAGGCGGGGCGTCGCTTCTCCAGGAACGCGGCCATCCCTTCGGCTGCCTCGTCGCCGGCGAAGAGCGCGGCCGAGGTGCCTGCCGCCTCGGCCAGGCTCTCGGCCCAGCCTGCGGCCGGGCAGGCCCCGCAGCAGCACCTTGGTGGCGCGGACCGCGCCGGGCGCCGCCTGACGCAGCGCGTCGGTCCGGGCCGTCACCCAGGCATTGAGCGGCGGGCTCGTCGTCGACGACCGCGGTGAGCAGGCCGGCATCGGCCGCCTCGCGGGCGTCGAAGCGCTCGCCGGTCAGCGTCATGCGGGAGAGGAAGCGCGGTCCATCACGCGCAGCGCCGGCACCAGAGATCATGGCGGGTGCCACTCCGACCCGCACCTCGGTGAAGGCGAACGTGCTCGCCGCGGCGGCCACGGCGAGGTCCGCCGCCGCGATGAGTCCGAGTCCGCCGGCGCGCGCGTGGCCGTTGACGCGGGCGATGACCGGCACCGGGCTCTCGACGATGCGCGTGAGGATGTCGGGCATCCGGTTCGGCGCCGCACTGCCCCGCTCGGCGAGGTCGGCGCCGGAGCAGAACACCGTGCCCGCACCCGTGAGGACGATGGCGCGGACGCCCGCGTCGCCCGTCGCGTCACGCAATGCCCGGTCCAACTCGTCGAGCAGCTGCGCCGACAGGGCGTTGCGGTTGTGCGGCGAGTCCAGCGTCAGGGTGCGGACGCCCTCGCCGTGGTGCACCTCGACCAACGGATCCGTCACGTGGCGCAGTGTAGGGGTGTGCGCCGGAAGACGAAAAAACGCCGGTGGTATCGTGCGCCGGTGGTCGAGACCGACGAGCACCGACTGTTCCGCAAGACGCTGCGGGACCTCTTCGAACGGGAGATCGAGCCGCACGTCGAGGAGTGGGAGGCGGCCCGGACCTTCCCCGCCCACGAGCTCTTCCCCAAGCTGGGTGCCGTGGGGCTGTTCGGCCTCGAGTACGACGAGGCCTACGGCGGCATGGGGGCCGACCACACCTTCACCCTGGTGGCGGCCGAGGAGATGGGCCGCATCAGCTGCGGAGGCGTCCCCATGGCCATCGCCGTCCAGATGTCGATGTCGACGCCCGCGCTGGCGCGCTACGGCTCCCCTGAGCTGAAGGAGCGGTATCTGGCGCCGGCGATCCGGGGCGAGGTGGTGACGTCCATTGCCGTCACCGAGCCCGACGCCGGCAGCGACGTCGCCGGGATCCGCACCCGGGCCGTGCGCGACGGGGACGAATGGGTCATCAACGGCTCGAAGCTCTACATCACCAACGGCACCCAGGCCGACTGGCTCTGCCTGCTGGCCCGCACCTCGGACGATCCCGGCTCTCGGGGCATGTCGCTCATCGTGGTGCCGACGGACGTGGCGGGAGTGGCGGTGTCGCGCAAGCTCGAGAAGCTCGGCATGTGGTCGAGCGACACCGCCGAGCTGTCGTTCACCGACGTGCGCGTCCCGCTCTCCAACACGATCGGGGAGATCGGACGGGGCTTCCAGCAGCAGATGGTGCAGTTCCAGGCCGAGCGGCTGACAACGTTCTACAAGCAGGTGGGCTCCATAGAGCTGGCGCTGGAGCGCACCAAGGCCTACCTGCGCGAGCGCCGGGCCTTCGGCGCCCCGCTCATGGCCAACCAGTACCCGCAATTCGTGCTGGCGGAGCTCGGCGCCCGGCACGACGTGCTCAAGCACTACGCCCGCACGACGGCCGAGGCGGTGGTGCAGGGCGAGGACGCCACCCGCTACGCCACCATCGGCAAGCTGCTCGGCTCCCGGCTCCAGCGCGAGGTGGCCGACTGGGCGGTGCAGTTCCACGGCGGCATGGGCTACATGGACGAGAACTGGACCTCGCGCTACTTCCGTGACACGAGACTCGACTCCATCGGGGCGGGCGCCGACGAGGTCATGCTGCGGATCCTCGCCCGCATGGACGGGTACACAGCCGACTGACCCACCACGCGCTCAGGCCTCCGAGCTGCGTTCGAGGTGGAGGGAGACCGCCCTCGAATGCGTGGACGACACCCTGTCAGCTCCCCGACTGAGGGCACCGTCTCGGTCACCGACCACTGGATCGGATACGGACGGGCTTGGCCGCCCGGGATCACCAGGCCCTGCTCGTTGGCACTCGAGGTGGTCAGCGTCCCGAAGCTGACGAAGGCCGGCGTGGTGAAGCTCACCCCGGCGGCGGGGTCGCTGACCGAGACGGTCCCGAAGCATGCCCCCAGGATGCACGTCTGGTTGTCGGTCACGGTGGCCGGCCGGTCGGAGCTGTCGAACAGCGTCACCGTTCCGGTCACCTTCGTCGTCAGCCCGGTCTGGTTGACGGAGATGGCACCGCCGATGACCGTCCCGGAGATGGTGTAGGGCGAGCTGCCTCCCACCGTGACCGACGACCGTCTCGGACGGCTGCACTCCGAAGAAGTTCGTGCCGTCCAGGTCCGCCAGCGGTGGGCTGCTCGTGGCGCTCAGCGTGATGGTGAGGCATGCCGCGGTGACCCCTCGGGCCGGCGTGTAGACGGCCGGCGTGACCGTCACCCAACCTCCGAGACCGCCGTTGGCCGCCGGGTTGTACCACGAGAGGCTGGTCGCTCCGTCGAGGGCGCAGTCCCGGATGGAGACCGTGGTGAACGTGTTGATCTGCGACAGGGAGACGTCGAAGCCGTTGCCGGAACCCCGGAACGGGACTCCACTCGTTGGCTCCGTGCCGTACTGGCCCACCGTGACGCCGCCGGTACCCGTCGCCGTCACCGCGATGGACCCGTCGGTGCCGGTGCTCGTGGCCGTGGCGGACCCGCTCGGGTTGGTGTTCGACCCGCTGGCACAACCGCTCGGCACGGGCAGGCCCGGTGCGGAACCGGCCTCGCTTCCGCCACAAGGTGGCGGCGCGGTCGACCCCGAAGCGATCGTCAGCTGGAGCGTGGCGGTGGCCGAGTCCGTCGGGAAGTTGGAGTCGCTGGCCGTGAACGTCAGGCTCACCGGCCCACCGGCGGTCGTCGGCGTGCCGTAGAGCATGCCGGCCGGGCTCAAGGTGAGACCGGCTCGGCAAGGTCCCCCCGGTCAGGTGCCAGGAGTACGGGGAGAGTCCCCCCGGTGGCGGCCAGCGTCGTGGAGTAGTACTGGCCCTTCGCTGCTCCTGGGAGGCTCGTCGTCGTGATGCTCATCGGCGTGATCGTCGGCGGGGTGGGCGCGCCGCCGAAGGGACGGATGGTGTCATCGGTGGCGTAGCCGCCGAGCGGCGACAACGTCGTCGCGATCTGCAGGTTCGACGTGTTGATCTCGAACACGCCGTCGTTGTTGGTCAGGCTGTTGAAGCTGAGGTACAACGTCGCGCCGTTCGGGCTCACCGCGAGATCCTGGCCCGAGTCACTGCTGGGCAACGTCAGATTCGTTTCGGTGCCGCTCGAAAGGTTCACGCCGGTGACGAAGCCGTTCCCCCCGGCAACGCTGGTGACGTACAACTCGGTGCCGGCCGGGTTGACCGTCAGGTTGGTGGGTTCCGTGAACCCGGTGAAGGTGCGGGTGACCGTGTTCGTCGACGTGCTGATGACGCTCACGGTGTTGGAGTGGGCGGCCCCGCCGTGGAACCCATTGGTGGCGTAGGCGGCCGAGCCGTTCGGGTTGACGGCGATGCCCTCGGCTCCGCTCAGAGTGATATCCGCGACCGTCCGCTGTGTCGACAGGTTCACCACGGCGACGGCCGTCTGCAGCGTCACGAACATCTCCGTGCCGGCCGGGTTGATGGCCATGGCAGTGAGCAGCGAGCTCAGCCGGCCCCGTCACGGCGATGGTGCCGGTGACCGTGTTGGTGGCAGTGCTGATGACGGAGAGGTAGTTGTTCGGGTAGCTCTCCGAACCGACGTAGACGTGCGTGCCATCAGGCGAGGCCACGATGTCGCCGGCCCAGCCCGATATCGAGATGGTCGTCAGCACCGCACCCGTCGCCGTGTTGATGACGTGCACCGTGCTCGTCGATGTGCCCGGGTCGAGCATGTACGCCCGCGTCCCGTCTGGACTGATGGCCAGATAGTCCTGGCCGTTGCAGCCGCAGGAGTTGGACCCGTCGAAGAAGGAGTTGGCCACCGCGCCCGTCTGCGAGTTGAGGACCACGAATTCCTCCCCGAGGTCGATGTCCTCGAAGATGGGCGGGACCACGGTCAGCGTGACCGGGGCCGAGGTGCTGCCGATGTGGGTGCCGTCGCCCGAGTACACAGCCGTGATGGTGTGGGTGCCGATGGCGTAGGTGGACGAGAACTGCGGCACCGGCAGCTGGGCCACGTCGGCGGCGGACTGCTCGACCAACGGGGCCGTGCCGAGGACGGTCGTGCCCTGCTTGAAGGTCACCGTGCCGCTCGGGAACGGGGCGGAGCCGCCCGTGACGCCGGCGACCAGGGTGGGCACCTGGCTGACCGTCGTCGTCACGCTGGGCGTGTTCTCGATGACGGTCGTGGTGCCGACCTGGGACCCGTTGACGACCTGCTGCAGGGTGTGCCGTCGTGGTGGACCCGACGAAGTTCGAGTCCCCGCCGTAGGTGGCGGTGATGGGGTGCGTCGCCACGCCGAGCGAGCTGATCGTCAACGAGGCTCCGATGGCCGGGCCGGGCGGGACGCTGGTCCCCACCGTTCCGGTGCCGATGGCCGTGCCGTTGTCGTAGAACGTCACGGTCCCCGTCGGGGTGCCGACCCCGGGCGCGTTCACTGTGATGGCGGCCGTGAAGGTGACCGACTGCCCGCTGACCGAGGGGTTCAGGTTGCTCGTCACCGTCGCCGTGGTGGTGGCGGCCTTGGCCACGCTGACGACAACCCCGGCGGGCGGCGTGCTGCTGCCGGCGAACTCGGTGGTGCCGCCGTACTGACGCGGTCACCGTGTCCGGTCCGGCGGGCAGCGTGGTGAGGGTCAGGGTGGCCGTGGTCACTCCCGCGGTGGTCGAGAGAGGTCGAGCGTCCCGATGGCGGTGCCGTTGTCGAAGAAGGTGACCGAGCCGGTCGGGGTGCCCGTGGCGGCCGTCACCGTGGCGGTGAAGGTGACCGACTGGCCGTAGGTGGTGCTGCCGGTCGAGGCCGCAATGCCGGTGGACGTGCTCACCTGGCTGACCGACTCGGGATACGCCAGGTTCGCGCTGCCCGCGTAGTTCGTGTCACCGGCGTAGGTGGCAACGATCGAATGGCTCGAGTTCGTCGCGTAGGTCTGCTGGCACTGCACCGAACAGCGGGGCGCTGGCCGGCAGGGTCAGGTTCTGGCAACCCGTAATGGCGCTGCCACCGTCGGTGAAGCTGACCTTCCCGGTGGGCGTGCCGCCGCCCGGCCCGTTCACCGTCACGGTCGCCGTATAGGTGATCGGCACCCCGACCTCGCCCGGGTTGGCCGAGCTGGTGACCACGGTGGTGGTCCCCGCCTGGTTCACGACCTGGGGGAAGGACGCTGCGGTCGTGGCGCCCGTGAAGTTCCCGTCGCCGCTGTAGATCGCAGTGATCGGGTGCGAGCCGAGGGCGAGGGCCGAGGTGGTCAGCGTGGCGGCGCCACCCGAGACCGTCTCCGCCGGCCCGAGGGCCGTCCCGTTGTCGTAGAACTGGACGGTGCCCGTCGGTCCCGCACCGGCCGGCGGGGTGATGGTGGCGGTGAGCGTCACGGACTGCCCCACGACCGACGCGGCCGCGGAGCTGGTGACGCCCACGCCGGCGGTCACCTGGCCGACCGTCACGGTGGCCGGGGTGGTCGAGCAGTGCTGCCGGTGAAGACCGAGTCACCGCCGTAGGTGGCCTGCACCGAATAGGAGCCGGCCGGCAGGTACGGGAGGGCCAGCTGGGCCATGGTCAGGCCGGCGGTCGTGGACACGGGCGCCGAACCGAGGTCCGTGGCGGGGTCGGTGGCGTTGTTCACGAAGGTGACCGAGCCGGTCGGGTTGCACGACGAACCCGGCTCGGGAGTGACCGTGGCCGTGAAGGTGACGGGCTGGCCGTAGGTCGTGGACCCGGTCGACACCGACACGGCGGTGGTCGTGGATCGCCTCGGCCAGCGACTCGTTCATAGATGCCGCTGTTGCTCGAGTGGTAGTTGGTGGTGGCGCTCGGTGTACGACGCCTCGATGGCGTGGCCCACGTCGCTCGTGTAGGTCTGCTGGCACTGCACCGAGAAGGGGGCGGTGCCCGGCAGGTTCAGGTTCTGGCAGCCCGAAATGGGATTGCCACCGTCGGTGAAGCTGACCGTGCCCGAGGGCGTGCCCGAGCCGGGGCCGTTGACCGTCACGGTGGCCGTGTACGTGATGGGCACGCCCAGCGGCCCGGGATTGGCCGACTGGTAACCAGTGAGGTGGCGGTCCCCGCCTGGTTCACGACCTGGGAGAAGGTCCCGAGGGTGGTGCTCCCCTGGAAGTTCGCGTCGCCGCTGTAGATGGCGGTGATCGGGTGCGAGCCGAGGGCGAGGCTCGAGGTGGTCAGCGTGGCGACGCCGCCCGACACCGTCTCCGCCGGCCCGAGGGCCGTCCCGCTGTCGTAGAACTGGACGGTCCCGGTCGGGCCGGAGCCGGAAGCCGGCGTCACCGTGGCGCTAAGGGAGATCTGTTGTCCGACCACCGAGGGGTTGGCCGCGTTGGACACGGCGACGGCTGGTGCCGGCCTGGGCGACGTTCACCGTCGCCGCGGTCGACGAGCTGCTGGTCACGTACGTCGTGTCACCGCTGTAGGTGGCCTGCACCGAGTGGCCTCCGGCCGGGAGGCTGGACAAGGTGAGTGAGGCCGTGGTCACGCCACCTGTCGTGGAGACAGGCGCCGAGCCGAGACCGGTCGACCCGTTGTCCGTGAAGCTCACGGTTCCGGTTGGGCTGACGCTGCCCCCCGGGCTGGGAGCGATGGTGGCGGTGAAGGTGACCGGGAGGCCGTACGTGGAGCTGCCGGTCGAGTCGCCGATGGTCGTGGTCGTGCCGAGCTGTGCAACACCCTCGCTGAGCGAGTCGGAGCTGGTCTTGTAGTTGATCGTTCCCGGTGCGTAGGTGGCCACGATGCTGTGGCTGGCGACAGTCGGAGTACGTCTGCTGGCACTGCACCGACAGCGGGGCGCTGGCCGGCAGGGTCAGGTTCTGGCAGCCCGCAATGGCGACTGCCACCGTCGGTGAAGCTGACCGTCCCGGTGGGCGTGCCCGAGCCGGGCGCGTTCACCGTGACGGTGGCGGTGTACGTGATGGGCTCGCCCAGCGGCGCGGGTGTGGCCGACGGGGTGAGCAAGGTGGTGGTCGAGGCGGCAGTCACGTCGAGTGGGCTGCTGCCGCTTCCGCCGGTGAAGTCCGTGTCGCCGGCGTAGGTGGCGCCGATGGTGTGGTCGGCCACCGACTGGTAGGTGACGTCACAGCTGACCTGCGAAGGGCCGGTCGGACCCATGACCAGGTTCTGGCAGCCGGGAATCGGGACTGCCCCCGTCGGTCAGGGACACGTCGCCCGTGGGTGTACCGGCCCCGGGTGCGGCCGCGGTCACGTCAACCGTGATGACGTCGGGCTGGCCTGGGACCAGGCTGGTGGGGTTCGGGTTGACCGAAACGGTCGGGCCGTCCTGGTTGACCGTCTGGCTGTAGACCGCGGACGTGCTCGAGTTGAAGACGGCGTCTCCGGTGTAGACGGCCGTGATGGAGTCGCTGCCCACGCGCAGGGCCGAGATCTCGATGGAGGCGGTGGTCGTGCCGTTGGACGTGCTGACGGACTGGGTGCCGATGGCGGTGGTGCCGTCGTAGAAGGTGACCGAGCCGGTCGGGGTGCCGCTCGAGGTCGTGACGGTGGCCGTCAAGCTGACGGGCTGCCCGATACGACGGCGGGGTTGGCGGTGCTGGTGACCGTGGTGGTCGTGGGGGTGGCCGGCGCCCCCCCGATCACCCCGGTCTCGTTGCTGTGGGTGTAGTCGGCCGTCGCGTTATGCAGGACGGTGGTGAAGGTCCCCGTGTTGGTGCCGACCATCACGAAGTACTCGGTGCCGGACGTCGGCGTGTATCCGTTGTCGTCCACCGGGTCGAGCGTGCCGCCCTGGAGATCGGTCTTCCCGCTTATTTCCCCATAGTTCGAACTCGAGGTATTGGCCCCATCGATGCCGAACGCGACCGTGCCAGAGGAGGAATTGGTGAGCACGCTGGAGCCGTCGAGGCTCATCGCGGCCCCGGGGGCGATGCCGAGGAAGCCGGAGTTGGTCAGAGCGGGACTGCTGCCGTTGCTCCCGACGGACAGGCTTCCCTCAATGGTCCAGTTGCCGCCCGTCCCGTTGACGAACGCTCCGCCAGTAGTCGTGCTGGCGTCGAGGGTGCCGTTGGCGCTGGTGGTGTCGAAGCCGCCGTCGTTGGTGAAGGTGCTCGTGCTACTGATGACCAGGGTGCCGCCGGCCAGTACCAGCGACCCGTTGTTGGTCAGCGACGCCGCGGTCGAGATGCCGGAGTTGACGACGATCGTGTAGCCCGCCGGGATGTTCCCCGACAGGGCGTCCGTGCCGGTGCGGGCCTGGATCACGTCCTCGGCCACACCGGCGGGGCAGTCAGGCCCGGCGACCGGCGTCCCGATGAACGTCAGCGGGCCGGAGTTCAGGCTCGGGGCCGTGCCACAGATGGTGCCGCCGGTCACGGTGAAGCCGCCGGCCGAGAGGCCGATGGAGTCCGCTGCCGGGTTGTTGTCGGTCAATACCCCGCCGTTGGTCAGGGAGCTGTCCCCGTCGAAGCCCACCTGCGCCGGCGCTCGACAGGGTCATGGTGCCGTCATTGGTCAGGACCGGCTCGCTGCCGTTGCTGCCCACCGAGAGCGTGCCCTCGATGGTGAACGAGCCGCTCGACGTCGTGGTGAACGCGCCGCCGGTGGTCGTGCTGGCATCGATCGTGCCGTTGCTGGCGGCGACGTCGAAGGAGCCGCTGTTGGTGAAGGTCGTGCGTGCTGCCGACAGTCAGGACGCCGCCCGCCAGCTGCACTGCGCCGTTGTTGGTCAGCGACGCCGCGGTCGAGATGCCGGAGTTGACGACGACCGTGTAGCCCGCCGGGATGTTCCCCGACAGGGCGTCGGTCCCGGTGCGGGCCTGGATCTGGTCCTGGGTCCCCGAGGTGCAGTTCGGCCCGGCCACGGGCTGCACTGGAGAACGTCAGCGGGCCGGAGTTCAGGCTCGGGGCCGTGCCACAGATGGTGCCGCCGGTCACGGTCAAGCCGCCGGCCGAGAGGCCGATGGAGTCCGCCGCCGTGTTGTTGTCGGTCAGGGTGCCGCCGTTGGTCAAGGAGCTGTTCCCGTCGAAGCCCAGCGCTGCGGCGGTCCCCAGGGTCATGGTGCCATCGTTGGAGAGGACCGGCTCGCTGCCGTTGCTGCCCACCGAGAGCGTGCCCTCGATGGTGAACGAGCCGCTCGACGTCGTGGTGAACGCGCCGCCGGTGGTCGTGCTGGCATCGATCGTGCCGTTGCTGGAGGCGACGTCGAAGGAGCCGCTGTTGGTGAAGGTCGTGCCACTAGCCACCGTCAGGACGCCGCCCGCCAGCTGCACTGCGCCGTTGTTGGTCAGCGACGCCGCGGTCGAGATGCCGGAGTTGACGACGACCGTGTAGCCCGCCGGGATGTTCCCCGACAGGGCGTCGGTCCCGGTGCGGGCCTGGATCTGGTCCTGGGTCCCCGAGGTGCAGTTCGGCCCGGCCGTCGGGGTGCCGGAGAACGTCAGCGGGCCGGAGTTCAGGCTCGGGGCGGTGCCACAGATGGTGCCGCCGGTCACGGTGAAGCCGCCCGCCGAGAGGCCGATGGAGTCCGCCGCCGTGTTGTTGTCGGTCAGGGTGCCGCCGTTGGTCAGGGAGCTGTCCCCGTCGAAGCCAACCTGCGCGGTGCTCGACAGGGTCATGGTGCCGTCATTGGTCAGGGCCGGCTCGCTACCGTTGCTCCCCACCGTGAGCGTGCCCTCAATGGTGAACGCGCCGCTCGACGTCGTGGTGAACGCGCCCCCGGTGGTCGTGCTGGCGTCGATCGTGCCGTTAGCTGGCGGCGACGTCGAAGGAGCCGCTGTTGGTAAAGGTCGTGGTGCTCCCGACGGTCAGGATGCCGCCCGCCAGCTGCACGTCGCCGTTGTTGGTCAGCGAGGCCGCCGTCGAGATGCCGGAGTTGACGACGATCGTGTAGCCCGCCGGGATGTCCCCCGACACGGCGTCGGTCCCCGTGCGGGCCTGGATCTGGTCCTGCGTTCCCGAGGTGCAGTTCGGCCCGGCCGTCGGGCGTGCCGGAGAACGTCAGTGGGCCGGAGTTCAGGCTCGGGGCGGTGCCACAGATGGTGCCGCCGGTCACGGTGAAGCCGCCGGCCGAGAGGCCGATGGAGTCCGCCGCCGTGTTGTTATCGGTCAGGGTGCCGCCGTTGGTCAGGGAGCTGTCGCCGTCGAAGCCCAGCCCTCCGGAGGTGCCGACGGTCAGAGAGCCGTCATTGGTGACGCTGGGGCTGCTGCCGTTGCTCCCCATCGTCATGCTCCCGTCCTCGGTGACGCTGCCAGTGGACGAGATGGTCAGGCCAGTGCCATCGACGTTCATCGTCGCGAACGAGGTGCCGGACACACCGAGAACAAGGGAGCCCTCGACGGTGGTGGGACCGTTCACCGTCAGGTTGAGGCCGTTCGACCCGCCGCTCGTGCCGATGGTAAGCGTGGCCCCTTGGGCGACGTCGAGTCCGGACAGGCTGGGCGACACGTTCGAGTCCACGACTGTGGCGTCAGCAGTGATGCACACATTCGTCCCCGTCGGCACCGCGGCCGGACTCCAGTTGGTGGCCGTGTTCCAATCGGTCGTACCGGCGCCCCCGGTCCATGACGCCGAACAGGTCACGGCCGATGCCGGCGGCGCCGTCGCCAGCGCGACGACTCCCACCGCGCCGAAGCCAGTGACCGCCCCCGCAACGAGTGCGAGAGAAGCCATACCGGACGTGAAACGACTCGATCGTCCCTTACGCATTTTGTCCCCCTGTGCCCGTTGCACCCGTCCACGACTCAGTGCAGGACGCGAGCGCGTAGTCCTGCGTGTTGTTGACGAGAAGCGCCGCGTCGAAGGAGGTGAAGGCCGTAAGGACGAGCGGTGCACTTGCGGGCGCCCGCCCGAGACTCGCTCCGATCCGCGACCGCCTCATGAGTACCTCTTCCACCGGCGTCATCCGGAGTGGTTGGTGCCCCCTCAGCGCGACACGCCAAATGCCGCGCAACGATCCTGCCTGACGTCGAAAACCTTAAGAAGCGCCGTGAGTGATTGCAATAGGCAATTCCCCACCCCAGTTTGGTAGTGGTAGCACTACCGCTTCTCACCGATTTCGCTCACATTGGTAGCGCGAAAGACTGACGGTTGCGACCATCCGCGACGCTTGCAGCGTTGCTGGTCAACCGCTTGTGATCCGAGTCGTCTACGCCGAACGGCGTAGTCGGAAGACGTCGTTCCGCCGCTGCTGATCTGAGATGAAAACCGTTGCGCCGCTCGTCAGTGTCTGCGGCATACACGTCGGCCAACCGACGAAACAACGCGCTTAGGTGTGGCGGAACACCGCCTGCCCGCCGCCGTTGGCGATCAACCGTCGGTCCCTCGACCACACCCTCCCTGTCCACGACAGGAGGCCTCCATGGGCGACGGGCGAATGCGCATCGAGCAGGAGCCACTCCGATGTGGTGCCGGGGTACTGGAACGACGCGTAGAGATCGAGGCTGGGCGCGATGAACGGCGGCTCCAGGTACATGTGCGGGCGCGAGCCCGCCGGCCAACTCCCGACGTCCAGCACAATCAGCGAGCGCGCCGCGTCGACCCAGGGATCGTCGAAGGTCGCCGTGGGTCGCGGCCGCACCCAGGCGCGCCAGGTCGGTGGCTGCGGGCCGGGCGGAGGCCACTCTTCAGACCACACCAGAGGCCGTTGGTCGAAGTTGTCCCAGAAGGGCATCGGCGGGCGCACGTCGTCGGGCCGCAGCTCGGCCCAGGTGGGCAACGCCTCGGGATCGGGCACGTCGGGCGGATCGACGTCCTCGTGCTCGAGGCCCTCCACTTCGCCGACCGACCACACCATCGCGTCGAGCACCGGGCGTCCCTCTTGGCTGATGGCGACACGCTGCGCGAGCACGGTGCGTCCCGACCGCAACGGGGTGACCACCAGATCGACCGGCGCGAACGATGCAACCGAAAGGTAGTGACAGAAGAAGCTGGCCGGACGGGCGAGGTGGCTCGCGGCCCCCGCGGCACGCAGCGCAAGCGCCGCAACGTACCCGCCGCAGGGTCCCCAGATCTCCCAGTCGGCGTGCACCATGCCGGTGAAACGGCCGTCCCCCATGGGCTCGACCGTGGTTTGCCGCTCGATGTCACCCACGGCCGTCTTCCCAGCGCGTCCGCGTCAGTTCTGTCACCACCATCTCATCACCGCGGTTCCCCGTGGCCGTGCGCCAGTACGTGAACCCAAGGTGGTCCATGACGCGGCCCGACGCGACGTTCTCCGGCTCGTAGATGCTGACGATGCGCTCGAGGGCGCCGGTCGTGAAGCCGAACTCGAGCGCGGCCGCGCCGGCTTCGGTCGCCAGCCCTAGTCCGCGCCAGGGACTCGACAGCCGCCAGCCCACCTCCACGGCCGGGAGGATCTCGGGCAGGAAGTGCGGCACGGCCAATCCGGCCCACCCGATCATGGTTCCGCTGTCCCGGTCGAGCAGCGCCTCGATCCCGAAGTGGTCGCTCTCGTAGCGCGCCAGGACGCGTTCGAGGAAGCCGACCGTGTCGTCCTTGGACATGGCGGAGCGGAGCGGGTACCACCAGAACGACTCCTCGGCGTGAATGGCGGCCAGCTCGTCGAGGTCGTCGAAGACGAAGGGGCGCAGCACCAGCCGCGGCGTCGTCAGGGTGGGGATGCCCGGGGCGTCGGTCGGCACCGATCAGCCCAGTGGGAGCCCGGGCGCGTCGGCCAACGAGGCATCGCGTCCGGGCCGGGCGGTCGCGGCGTAAAGCTGGTCCGGCCGGAACGACCTTACGGCACGGTCACCGGCACGCCCCCCGACGACTTCGACCCAGACTTCGCCCGTCTCGCCGTTGGTGACGTGCGCCACGAACTCCCACGAGGCCCCGCGCAGGCGGGTGCCGTCGACCTGCACCGGATCACCCGGACGCAGCCCGGCCCAGCGGGTGCTGCGGCGCAGGTCAGCCACTTCTGTAGTCGAGGGAGCCGGTGCGCATCCCGTCCTTTCTACCTTCTCGGGAGGATGTGCCGGCGCGTCGCTACCCCGCCGTATCCTGATCGCATGGCGCTCGACCTCCCACGCACGTTGAGCCCGTCGAAGGTCGTCGCCTTCACCAACTGCCCGCTGGCCTTCCGCTTCTCACAGATCGAGCATCGGCCCGAGCCGCCGTCCCCTCACGCGGTCAAGGGCACGCTGGTGCACGCCGCGCTGGAGGGGCTGTTCTGGAACCATTCTCCCGGGGCGCGGACGCCCGTTGCCGCGCAGGCCGAACTCAGTCGCTGCTGGGACGAGATCCAACAGGACGAGGAGTACATGGAGCTGGCGCTCGGTCCGGAGGCCGGCGCCGCCTTCCTGGCCGACGCGCGCACGCTCGTCGACAATTACTTCCTGTTGGAGGACCCCAACGAGGCGCGGGCAGTGGGGATCGAGCTGGGGGTCGAGACCGTTGTGGACGGCATGCGCCTGCGCGGCATCATCGACCGCCTCGACGTCAACGCAGACGGCGGCCTGATCGTCGTCGACTACAAGACGGGGCGGGCCCCCTCGGAGCGCTTCGAGCGCGGCAGCATGGGCGGCGTCCAGACCTATGCGCTCCTGTGCGAGAGCCTGCTCGGCCGGGCCCCGGCCGAGGTCCGGCTGCTCTACCTGCGCCAGCCCATCGCCATTTCCTCGGTGCCATCCGAACAGACGATCCGTGGCCAGCGCCGACGCGCCGTCGCCGTGTGGTCGGCCATTGAGCGGGCCTGCGACGCCGAGGACTTCCGCCCCCACGTGAGCCCCCTGTGCAACCACTGTCACTTCAAGAGCTCCTGCCCCGCCTTCGCCGCGTGACGAACTCGCAGTGACCACCATCGACGAGGCCGTCGACGCCGCCTTCGAACCGCTGCGGGGCCGCCCCGAGGTCGACCGCGCCGCCGCGGTCGTGTCCAACCTGGCCGACTATGGGCTCATCTGGGTGCTCCTGGCCGGCTTGAAGGCACGACGACGCGGCCCTGACCGCCGGCGGGCCGTCGTCGCGTTGGCGACGGCCGGCTTCTCCTCCCTCCTCGTGAGCCGGGTCGTCAAGGCCGCGGTCGAGCGGCAGCGGCCCGAGGACCATCTCGACGCCGGCGTCCGCACCCCATCGAGCAGCAGCTTCCCGAGCGGCCACACCCTGGCCGCCTTCTGCACCGCGTTCGTCTTGGGGGACTCCGAAGCGGGGACGGCGGCCAATGTCGGTTTCGCCGCCGCGGTGGCGGCGAGCCGGGTCCACCTGCGGGCCCACCACCCCACCGATGTCATCGGGGGCGCGGTGATCGGCTCGGTGCTGGGCCTGGGGCTGCGCCCCATCGTCGATATCGTCACGCCCGGCAGCGGCGGACGGCGTGGGCGGCGCCGCCGCGGCAGCCGGGGAATCAGGCAGGCTGAGGTCGTGTTGAAGAAACTATGAAGCCTTTTGCCGTCACGTGGGACTACCGCTGCCCCTTTGCCCGCAACGCCCATGAGCATCTCGCCTTGGCCTTGGCCAGCGGAGCCGACTGGGACGTGACCTTCCTGCCCTTCTCGTTGAGTCAGGCCCACGTCCCCGAGGGTGGCGCGCCGGTGTGGGACGACCCCGACAAGGCCGGCGACCTGTTGGCGCTGGCTGCAGGGGTGGTCGTACGCGATCAGTACCCCGGCCGCTTCCTCGACGCCCACATTGCGTTGTTCACGGCGCGACACGACGAAGGGCTCGATCTGCGGCTGCCCGAGGTTGTCGCGTCGGTTCTCGAGCGGGTCGGCGTGCCCGGCGACAAGGTGCTGGCGGAGGTCGCATCCGGTGAGCCGGTGCAGGAGATACGACGGGCCCACGAGCGCGCCGTCAGGGAGCTCGACGTCTTCGGAGTGCCGACCTTCATTGTGGACGACCGTGCCGTGTTCGTGCGTCTGATGAGCCGGCCGGCGGGCGACGCCGCCCTCGCCCTGCGGACGATGGAAGGCGTGCTCGACCTGTTCGAGACCATGCCCGACCTCAACGAGTTCAAGTACACCAAGCTCTCGATCTGAGCCGCCGCGGCGACGAGATGGGCCTGGCCAGGCTCAGGAGCGGGCGATCTCGCTGAGCAGCGCGAAGCCGCGGGCGCGCTCCTCGGCGTCCCCCACGATCGCACCCACGAAGTCCGTCGCACCGGCGTCTGCCAGCTGGGAGATGGATGCGGCAACGGCCTCCTCGTCACCGATGAACCCGATGTCGGCGGCCGCCTCGGCACCCTCCTTGTCCAGCATGGCCTTGTAGGAGGGCAGGTTCGGATAGATGGAGAAGACCTCGTTGATCCGCTTCTTCGCCCCCTCGCTGTCGTTGGTCACGGCGATCGGCAACGACACCACGACCCTCGGCGCCGGTCGGCCCGCCGCCTCGGCGGCCCTTGTGATGGTGGGGACGATGTGACCGCCGATGGTGGCCATGCCGGTCATCCACGTGACGGTCCCGTCGGCAACGCGTCCCGCCAGCTTCAGCATGGTGTCAGCCAGGGCTGCGACCAGCACCGGAGGCGCCTCCACGTTGGCGATGTCGAGCGGGGCAAAGGCGTTGGTGGTGACGCGCTCACCCTCGCTGCGCACGGTCTCGCCCCGGAGCAGGGGCATGAGCGCGGTCAGGTACTCCCGCATGTACGCGGCCGGCCGCTCGAAGCTCATGCCCCACATGTTCTCGACCACGATCTGGTGGGACAGGCCGATGCCGAGGAGGAGCCGGTTGTCCGTCGCCATCTGCACGGTGAGGGCCTGCTGGGCCAGCATCATCGGGTGCCGCGGGTACACCGGCACCACCCCAGTGCCCAGCCCGATGCCGGGTACCTGGGAGCCGGCCACCGCCAGGAGTGTCAGCGCATCGGGCCCGAAGATCTGCGAGGCGAAGGCGTGGTCGAGCCCGGCCTCCCGGTACCGCTGCAGCACGGACACGACCTCGGGCAGCGGCTTGTCGGTCTCCAGCATGCTCCCGATGCGCAGCGGCTTGGCCATGACCCTGGTGCTCCTCGCGTAGTCTGCCGGTTGTGTCCGCCCCACTGTCTAGGCGAATCCCCGGACGGGGGCGAGCGACCTGAGCACGCACCCGATCGGGTTCGTCGGTGCTGGTCAGCTGGCCCGTATGGCAGGTGAGGCCGCCAGCGCGCTCGGCCTGTCCATGGCCGTCCTGGCCGAGCACCCCGACGATGCCGCCTGCGGCGTGGCGTCCGAGGTCATCCTCGGATCGCCCTTCGTCGCGTCAGACCTCCGGGCCATCGCCGCCCGCTGCGACGTCCTCACCTTCGACCACGAGCAGGTCGATCTCGGCATGGTCGACTCGCTGGCGGCCGCGGGTGCCGTGGTGCGACCCGGCGCGGAGACGCTGGAGCTCGCGGTCGACAAGGCCCGCATGCGGACCGTGCTCGACGAGGCTGGCGTGCCCGTCCCGGCCTACGTCGTGGTCGAGGAGGGACCCGATGCACTCGAAGCCGTGGCGGCCTTTGCCGCGGCCCACGGCTGGCCCGTGATGGTCAAGGCCGCCCGCGGCGGCTACGACGGCAAGGGCGTGTGGCCCGTCGCCGACCGGGAAGAGGCGGCGGCGGTGCTGGCGGGAGTGGCGGGACGGGTCGTGGTGGAAGAGCTGCTCCCACTCCAGGCCGAGCTGGCGGTCATGGTGGCGCGCCGTCCCTCCGGCGCGTCAGCGGCCTGGCCGGCGGTGGAGACCGCCCAGGTGGGCGGCGTCTGCCGGGAGGTGCTCGTGCCGGGGCGGCTCGACGGCGACGTGCTGGAGGCCGCGTCGGCCCTCGGCCAAAAGGTGGCCGAGATCGCGGGCGGCGTCGGCGTCATGGCCGTCGAGCTCTTCTGGTCCGGCGGCCGGCTGGTGGTCAACGAGGTGGCGACGCGGCCCCACAACTCGGGGCACTGGACGATAGAGGGCGCCGTGACCTCGCAGTTCGAGAACCACGTGCGAGCCGTGCTCGATCTCCCTCTCGGGTCCACCGCGCCCCAGCACCCACAGGTGGCCAGCGTCAACGTCTTCGGCGGCCCGGACGGCGCCGATCCCGCCGTGCTCCTCTCCCGCGGCCTCGCGGTCGAGGGCGCGCACGTGCACCTGTATGGCAAGAAGGCCCGGCCGGGACGCAAACTGGGGCACGTGACGGTCTGCGGCGACGAAGCAGAGGCGGTGCGCTCCCGGGCGTGGTCGGCTGCCATCGCTCTCGGGACGCCGGTGCCCGATGGCATCGACCTGCCGGCGGGGGTGCTGCGGTGAGTGGTTCGACGCAATTGGTTGCCGTCGTCATGGGAAGCTCGTCCGACCTGCCCGTCATGCAGGGGGCGGTCGACGTGCTGCAGGAGTTCGGCGTGGCCCACGAGGTGCGCGTGGTCTCCGCTCACCGCACGCCGCAAGACATGCTGGCCTTCGGGCAGGAGGCCGCCGGCCGCGGGCTCAAGGTGCTCATCGCCGGGGCGGGCGGGGCGGCCCACCTGCCCGGCATGCTGGCCTCGGTCACCACCCTCCCCGTCATCGGCGTCCCCGTCGCGCTCTCCCAACTCGACGGCCTCGACAGCCTGCTCTCCATCGTCCAGATGCCCAAGGGCGTCCCGGTGGCCACCATGGCGGTCAACGGCGCCCGCAACGCCGGCCTCCTGGCGGTGCGCATCCTGGCCCAGGCCGATCCCCGCCTGACCACGCAGATGGAGGCCTTCCAAGAGGAGCTGGCATCGGCTGCCCGCGTCCAGGACGCCGACGTCTCCCGAGGCGCCGCGGCCGAAGGGGCGAACCGAGATGGCTGAGCCGAACCTGGCCCAACGCCTCGGCTACAGCGGCGAGGACAAGCTGGTCATCATCAACGCCGACGATCTCGGCTCGTGCCACTCGGCCAACGTCGGGGTCTACGAATGCCTTGCCACGGGGACGGTCACCAGTGCCACGCTCATGGTGCCCTGCCCGTGGGCCCGCGAGGCGAGCAGCCGCTACCGGGGCGAGGACATCGGGGTCCACCTCACGCTGAACGCCGAGTACGAGCTGTACCGCTGGGGCCCCATCACCTACGCGCCGTCGCTCCTGGGCGGGGACGGCGGATTCCCTCGCACGGTCCAGGACGTCTGGGACCACGCCGACCTCGACGAGGTCCGCCGCGAGTGCCGAGCCCAGATCGAGCGGGCCATTTTGTGGGGCTTCGACGTCAGCCACCTCGATGCGCACATGGCCACGCTGCAGCTCAGGCCCGAGTTCTTCGACGTCTACCTGGAGCTGGCGCTCGAGTTCCGCTTGCCCCTGCGGATGGTGAGCCCCGCCACCGAGCGCTACGTGGGCTTCCCGGCCCGGGCCGTAGCCGCCGCGGAGGGAGCCGTCTTCACCGACCACTTCCGCTTGGTTCCCGGCGTGGGATCCCGCGAGATCTTCGAGCGGGACATCGCCACGCTGCGTCCGGGGGTGACCGAGCTGCACCTCCACCCGGCGGTGGACAGCGCCGAGCTCCGCTCGTTGGCGACCGATGACTGGGCCGCCCGGGTCGACGACCGTCGCATCATTTGCGACGAGGACTGGGTCCGCCGTTCGCTCGACCTCGTCGGAGCGACGCTGATCGGATACCGGCCGCTGCGCGATCTGGCCAGGGCCGGAGGCTGAGTCAGGCCCGGTGACCGCGACGACCACGACGACGATCCGGGGTGTCTCGATCTTCTCCAGGCAGCGCAAGCGCAAGGCCGACCACTTCGACATCGCGCTCTCCTCCGAGGGGATTGCGATCCAGCGGCCCGGTCAGAGCGAGCAGCACATGAGCTGGGAGCGAATTGCGCAGTGGGAGATACAGGAGAGGCCGGGCTGCCTCGTGCTGACTCTGCGCGGCGGCGGCTCGGTCACCCCGCTAATGGTGAAGGGATGGAACCTCGAGGACCTCGAGACCGTCATGCGCGAGGCGACCACCGGCGCCACCGACCCACCGCCGGCCGCCACCGTCACATCCGAGGCGGTCGAGCCCAACGCTGTCGAGTCCGGGGCGGCGGCACCGGTGACGGTACCCCGCTCCGCCCGACGTCAGTCCGCCGCGCCTCCACGGCGCAGCGCGTGGAGAGTGTTCGTGACCATCGTGCTGCTGGGCGCCCTGGCCACAGCGGTGACCCTGGTGCTGCTGCAGAGCGCCGGCGTCATCAACTGGAGCTTTCTCGGCCCCGTCGCCTGATCAGCCCACCCCGGCGAACAGGTCGTCTTCCGTCACATCGGTCGGACCCACGCGGCTCTGCGCCAGGCGGAACTCGTCGACGGGGTGGATGTCGCGCATCACCTCCGGCGGCAGGCCGAACCAGAACTTCGAGGTCGGGTCGACCTGGGTGGCGTGTGCCTTCAACGCCTCGGCGCGCACGTGGGTGAAGCCGGTGACGTCGATGGTCGTGGTGAACGGCTCGGTCCGCGTCATCCGAACGAGCCACTTGTCGTCGAAGGGCGACTCGAGACCGAGCTCCACGAACTTCTCGTGGATCTGGCGGAAGCGCTCGCCCGACCACACCGAGTAGTAGAGCTTCGCCGGGGTGAACGGAGGCCCGGCGTCCGGGAAGCGGTCCGGATCACCGGCGGAGTCGAAGGCCAACACGGAGATCTCGTGCACCCGCAGGTGGTCCGGATGCGGGTACTCGCTCTGGTCGTCGCCGTAGGTGATGATCACCTGAGGCCGCTCCCGCCGGATGACCGCCACCAGCCGCTCCACAGCCTCGTCGAGGGGGGCCTGGGCGAAGGAGTCCGGCCGGGCATTGGCCTCGGTGTCGGGCATCCCCGAGTCCCGGTAGCCGAGCAGCACCGTGTCGTCGTAGCCGATGATCTCGGTGGAGGCCTTGAGCTCGGCCATCCGCACCCGGCCGATGTCCGCCCGCACCTCGGGGGTGTCCATGGCCGGGTTGAGGATGTCGCCCTCCTCCCCCCCGGTGCAGCACACCAGCACCGTGTGCACACCCTGGGCGTGGTAGCGGGCCACCGTCGGCGCACCCTTGGAGGCCTCGTCGTCGGGGTGCGCGTGGACGCTGAGCAGGCACAGGCGATCGGGCACGTGCCGACCTTAGCGGCGTGCCTGGCGCAGGGCCGCCCGGTGTCCCCCCTCCCCCGCTGGGCCTTATGCTCAGTACCCATGGCAGGCACGTTCAGTCGGGTTGCGGACATCTTCCGGTCCAAGGCCAACAAGGCCCTGGACAAGATGGAGGACCCACGCGACACGCTGGACCTCTCGTACGAGAAGCAGCTCGAGCAGCTGCAGAAGGTGCGCCGGGGCGTGGCGGACGTCGCCACGGCACGGAAGCGGATCGAGCTGCAGGCCCAGGGGTTGCAGAAGCAGGCCGACAAGCTGCAGGGCCAGGCCAAGGCGGCGCTGACGCAGGGCAACGAGGACCTGGCCCGCGAGGCGCTGTCGCGGCGGGCGGCGCTGGGCGAGCAGCTGACCGAGCTGAAGACCCAGCACGACCAGATCAGCGAGCAGGAACAGAAGCTCGTCCAGACCTCGCAGGAGCTCCAGATCCGGGTCGAGCGCTTCCGCACCCAGAAGGAAACAATGAAGGCCTCCTACACGGCGGCCGAGGCCCAGACCAAGGTGGGCGAGGCGGTGTCGGGGATCTCCGACTCGACGCGCAGTGCAGGCGCCACCATGCAGCGGGCCCAGGACAAGATCGCCGGCATGCAGGCGCGGGCCGGCGCCATCGACGAGCTGTTGGCGTCCGGCGCGCTGGACGACCTGTCCCACCCGGTCGACGACATTCAGAAGGAGCTCGACAAGGTGTCGGCGACGTCGCAGGTGGACAACGAACTGGCGGCATTGAAAGCGGAGTTGGGCGCCGGGGGCGGCGCCGACACGACGGCCGCGCTGCCGTCAGCCGATCAGGGGGCAACTGGAGGAGAAGGATCCTGATGGCAATCTCACGCAACATCAAGCCCGACCGGGGCTTGACCTACCGCATGCTGATGACGGGGTTCCTCCTCGTCCTCCTCTACGGGGTGGTCGTCGGCATTCTGATCGCCATCGGGATCTCGTACGCCCTGGTGCTGATCATCGCCGTCGCGCTCGATCTTCTGCCAGTACTGGTTCAGCGCCAAAATCGCCATGTACGCCATGCACGCCAAGGAGGTCACGCCCGAGCAGGCGCCTGAGCTCCACGGTGTGGTCGATCGCCTGTGCGCGCTGGCCGACATGCCCAAGCCGCGTGTCGCCATCGCGACCACCGACATCCCCAACGCCTTCGCGACCGGGCGGAGCCCCAAGTCGTCGGTGGTCTGCGTCACGTCGGGGCTGCTGCGCCGGCTCGACGAGCCTGAGGTCGAGGCGGTGCTCTCCCACGAGCTCTCCCACGTCGCCCACCGCGACGTCGCCGTGATGACCATCGCCAGCGGGTTGGGCATGATCGCCGGGCTCATGACCCGGGTCCTGTTCTACTCCGAGATCTTCGGCGGAGGCCGGGGCGGCGGCAACAACCAGCAGAGCCAGGCCGCGCTGATAGAGATGCTCGTGTTGCTGGTGTCGGTCGTCGTCTACTTCGTGAGCTTCCTCCTCACCATGGCGCTCTCCCGCTACCGGGAGCTGGCCGCCGATCGGTCGGGCGCGTTGCTGATCGGCCGGCCCTCCCTGCTGGCCTCGGCGCTGGTCAAGATCACCGGGGAGATGGGGAGCATCCCGACGAAGGACCTCAGGGCCGCCGAGCCGTTCAACGCCTTCTTCTTCACCCCGGCCGTGGCCAACGGGGCCACCCAGGGCAGCGGCGGGGGCTTCAGCTTCGGCAACCTCTTCCGCACGCACCCGACGCTCGAGAAGCGTCTGGCCCAGCTGGACTCGCTGGAGCGCCAGCTCGGCCAGGCCGGCCAGGCCCCCGTCTGAGCGGCTGCGCCACCAGGTGGGCCTCTTCGACACCATCCTCGGCCGGAGCAAGCCGGTCCGGGCCAATCTCGACGCGCTGTTCGCGTTGCCGACGGCTGCGCTGACGCTGCAGAGCGCCGGGGGGCTCGTCAGCTCGGGGCACGCCGGGGTGTGCTGGAAGCCGCCGCCCGGGCAGGCGGCGGTCGACGCCCAGAAGGAGATCGCCGAGCTGGTGGGCGACGACGACTTCCGGTACGCCCAGGACAAGTTCGACTACGGCTGGCTCCTGCTCGACGACGGCGATCTCGAGGAGCTGGTGACGAAAATCCACATGGCCAACTCCACGCTGCAGGACAACGGCTGGGGCCCCCAGCTCCTGTGCTCGGCGTTCGGCTTCGTCCCGGGTCCCGACGCGCCGAGCGACGCCCGGGCCTTCCGGCTCGTGTACCTCTTCAAGCGGGGCACCTTCTACCCGTTCGCGCCCGTCGACGCGGAGAAGGAACGGCGGGACACCGAGCTGGAGCTGCGCATCCGGACCATGGTCGGAGCCGACCTGCCCGTGGAGGCCGACCTCACCCGCTGGTTCCCCTTGTGGGACATGCCGGTCGCCTGACGTTTTGTCACCTGGAGTTCGCGGGACGCGATCGGGCCCGGCGGTCGGGCGTGCAGACTGCAGCATGGGGCAGGGGCGAGATCCAAGGAGGCGTACTGACGTGGTAGAGACCGTTGAGCGGATGATCGCGCTGGAGGGCGCCGTCAACTTTCGCGATCTGGGCGGCTACGAGGCCGGCAACGGCCACCGGACGCGTTGGCGCACGCTCTTCCGCGCCGATGGGCTGGGCGAGCTGACCGAGACGGACCTGTCCGTGCTGCGTGGGTTCGACATCCGCACGGTCATCGACCTGCGCTCGGGTTCGGAGCTGGAGCGGGGCCAGTTCGACGTGGAGGCCCACCCCGTCGCCTTCCATCACTTCCCCTTCATCGACGAGCTGCCCGACGCCCAGGACTTCGACCGCCGGCCCGGCCTGCTCGGGACGCAGTACCTGGAGATCGTGCGCGACGCCGGAGGGCAGATCCTCGCCGCGCTAGAGGTCCTGGCCTCGCCCGACGCGCTGCCCGCCGTGTTCCACTGCACGGCCGGCAAGGATCGCACCGGGGTGCTCTCCGCCATTGTGCTGTCGCTGCTCGGCGTGGACGAGCCGACCGTGGTGGCCGACTACGCGCTCAGCGGCGCGGCCATGCTGCGACTGCGGGCCAAGCTCATTGAGAAGTACCCCGAGGGCCGGGAGACCCTCGAGAACATCGACGAGGTCTTCTCGGCCGACCCGGCGCAGATGGAGCAGCTGCTCCAGCACATCAAGGAGCAGTACGGCTCGGTCAGCGCCTATGTCGAGGGGCTCGGTGCGGAGCCCGGTCTCGTCGAACGCCTGCGGGCGGCCCTGCTGGAGCCGCGGGCCTAGCGCTACTTCTGGTGGGCGTCGGCGTCGTCGTCGTCCCGGATGTCCGGACGCAAGCGGTCGACGACACCGGCCAGGGCCAGGTCGAGGAGCGTGAGGCCGCCCGAGTCGTGCGTCGTGAGGGCGAGGCGCACGGTGTTCCAACGGATGTCGATGTCGGGGTGATGGTTGGCCACCTCGGCCGCAGCCCCGACGGCGTTAACGAAGGTGAGGGCGGCCGCAAAATCGTGCAGCTTGACCGTGGTCACGAGGACGTCGCCGTCGCGGGTCCAGTGCAGCTGCTGCTCCTCGAGGGCGGCGTCGACATCGGCCTCACTGAGCAGCGGCTCCCTCACGGGTGGGTCATCTCCTCGGGGCGCACCGCGGCGTCGAACTCCTCCCCCGTCAGCAGCTCGAGCTCGAGCGCGGCCTCGCGCAACGTCTTGCGCTCCTTGTGCGCCTTCTTGGCCACCTTCGCCGCGTTGTCGTAGCCGATGATCGGATTGAGGGCCGTGACCAACATCAGCGAGTTCCGGAGGTGCTCGTCGATCTGCTCGTAGTCCGGCTGCAACCCCTCGATACAGAACTCGCGGAAGCCGCGGCACGCGTCGGTCATCAACTCAATGGACTGCAGGACGTTGTAGGCGATGACGGGCTTGCACACGTTGAGCTCCAGGTTGCCCCGGCTGCCGGCGGTCGCCACCGCCATGTCGTTCCCGAGCACCTGGATCCCGACCATGATCATGGCCTCGCTCTGCGTGGGGTTGACCTTGCCCGGCATGATGGACGAGCCCGGCTCGTTCTCGGGCAGCGCCAGCTCGCCGAGCCCGCTGCGGGGCCCCGAACCCAGCCAGCGGATGTCGTCGGCGATCTTCATGAGCGAGACGGCGAGGGTGCGGAGCGCCCCGTGAGTGAAGACGAGCGCGTCGTGCGAGGCCAGCGCGGCGAACTTGTTGGGCGCCGTGACGAACGGCAGCCCGGTGACGTCTGCGATCACGGCGGCGACTCGCTCCCCGAACTCGGGGTGCGTGTTCAGCCCGGTGCCGACCGCGGTGCCGCCGGCCGCCAGCTCGTAAAGGCCCGGGAGCGTCTGCTCGATGCGCTCGATGTCGGCCGTGAGCTGCGCCACGTAGCCGGAGAACTCCTGCCCGAGGGTCAGGGGCACGGCGTCCATGAGATGGGTGCGCCCGATTTTGGTGATGTCCGCGAACTCCACGCTCCGCAGTTCCAGCGCGTCCCGCAGCGCGGCGACGGAGCGGAGCAGCCGGAACACGATCTCCTCGGCCGCCGCGATGTGCATGGCGGTGGGGAACGTGTCGTTCGACGACTGCGACATGTTGACGTGGTCGTTGGGATGGATCGGCTTCTTGGAGCCCATGACTCCGCCGCTCAACTCGATGGCCCGGTTCGAGATGACCTCGTTGGCGTTCATGTTGGTCTGCGTGCCGCTCCCGGTCTGCCAGATGTGGAGCGGGAACTGGTCGTCGAGCGCTCCCTTGGCGACCTCCCCCGCCGCCTGCTCAATGAGCCCGGCCAGCGCCTCGTCCAGCTTGCCGAGGTCGCGGTTGACCGCGGCCGACGCCGCCTTCAGGATCCCGAAGGCCCGGATGAGCGGCTTGGGCATCGTCTCGGTGCCGATGTCGAAGTGGTGCAGTGACCGCTGGGTCTGGGCACCCCAGTAGCGGTCGGCCGGGACCTCGATCTCCCCCATGCTGTCGCTTTCAATCCGCGTGTTCGTCACGGACACAGCTTACGACGGGGCGCCGCGGGCCGGCCCTCGAGCGGCACGGCGGCCGCCCAGCCGGCCCGGACTCACCCCCTCGTCAGCGAACCCCGGTGTCCCACTGCCGGAGACTCTGCTCCGCTCCGGACTGGCCGTCGAGCAGCCGGATAGCGGCCTCCCGGGTGGGCACGCCGAGCTTGCGCAGAATGGAGGACACGTGGCTGCGCACCGTGGTCGGCGAGACGAAGAGGCGCTCGGAGATCTCGGACGTGCTTGCGCCCTTTCGCATGAGCTCGAGCACATCCCACTCACGTCCGGTGAGCCGGGCCGCCTGACCGTCGGGCACGGCGACCCTGCGGTGCTCGCGGTCACGGAACTCGTCGACCAGGCGTGCCACCAGGGTGCCGGGAAGCGTCGCCTCGCCGGCCAGCACACGTTGCAGCGCGTCGCCGATGGTGGCCTCGTCCAACCCCTTGAGCAGATACCCGGATGCGCCGGCCCGCAGCGCGTCAAAGAGATCCTCGTCCTGGCGTGACACGGTGAGCATCACGACCGAGGTGTTCGGGAGCGCCCCGGTGATCTGGTTGGCGGCGGAAATGCCGTTGCCCGGCATGTTGATGTCGAGCAGGCAGACATCAGGGCGCTCGCGCTTGGCTCCCTCGACCGCGGCCGCGGCATCGGCGGCCTCGACGCAGACGCGGAAGTCACCGGTCCGCTCGAGCGCGTTGCGCACGAGGGCGCGCGTCCGTGCATGGTCATCGGCCAGGAGGACGGTGATGGGCGAGTTCATCGGAAGGCCACCGCGACCCTCGTCCCCTGCTCGGGCACGGAGTCGACGCTCAGCACGGCGCCCACCCGGGCCGCCCTCTCCTGCATGCTCTGGAACCCGAACCCGCCAGCAGCCGGTTCCCGATCCGGGTCGAACCCGCAGCCGTCGTCCTCAATGACAAGCCGCAACGCATCGCTCCGCTCCAGCGAGACGCGCACGTGCTCCGAGGCACCGTGGTTGGCCGCGTTGGTGATGGCTTCCCTGACGATGCGGAGCAGGTTCTCCGTGACCTCGCCCGGTACATGGACGTCATCGGCCAACTGGAGGTCCCAGGCCACACCGAGGCGGGACCCGAGGTCCTCCACCGTTTGCGAGATGGCGTCATCGAGCGACTGCGGCTGCGCGACCGAGAGCACCGTGATGGCCCGACGGGCCTCGTCCAGGGCGCGATCGGCTGCGCCCGCCAGCTCCCGGGCCTCGCTCGACGCCGGCGCGCCGGAAACGGCGCCGCGAGTCTTGCTGGCGATGAAGGCCAGCTCGTGGGCCAGGCCATCGTGCAGCTCGCGGGCGATCCGGCGGCGTTCCTCCTGCGTCGCTTGCTCCCGCAACGAGCGATGGGCGGCCCAGTTGGAAAGGGCGAGCTCCAGCAGGTGACCCAGGGCCACGCAGCGCTCCACGCATTCGTCCGGGATGGGGGCACCCCTGCTGGCGATGGCCAGCACCCCGTGCAGCTCCCCGTCCGGGCAGACCGGGACCCAGGCTCCGTGCGTGACGCCCGATGCCTGGAGGATCGCCCTCACGGTCGGCCCGACGGTGTCGCTGTCGAGTCGGGCCGCGACGGGCTGGAGAGACTCCACCGCCTCCTGCAGGGCCGGATGCTCGTGCAGCGGCCAGCGCTCATCGACGAGCGTGCCGAGCTGGTCGAACTGGGCGTCGATGACCACCACGTCGTCTTCGATCCGGAAGTACGACGCCCGCAGGATCTCCGATCCGTCCGGCGACGCGATACCCAGGGCGAGTTGCGCGCCGAGCGCGGTGATCTGCGGCGGCTCCGACATCTGCACCAGCTGGCGCGCCGCGGCGTTGAGGGCCGTTTCGTGCCGAAGCATCCGTTCCGTGCGCACGCTCGAATCCTCGAGCCGTCCTCGTATGACGTGGATGGCCACCGACAACATGGCGGCGATGGCGCCCGTGAGGAGCAGCCGGCGCAGCGTGGTGGACGCGGACTCCGGCGTGGACGCGACCGCGACGGCGAAGAGGGCGGACACCATGAAGGCGACGCAGACGACGGACTCCCAACGCTTGCCGTAGAGAGCGACACCCACGACCGGCATGAACAGCAGGACGCCGAGGCCGTTCCCCATGCCGCCCGAAGCCAGCATGAGGAGTGCCACCGACGACATGTAGAGCCCCGCCCCGACGACGAACGTCCGGGGCGGCCTGCCGCGGCGGACCAGGATCAGCGTGAGGATCACCGTCAGCAACAGGCTGCTGACGAGATAGAGCCCGGTGTCAGTGGGCCCGGGTGGCCAGGCCGCGCTGAGTTGCCCCGCCACGGCGACGATGGCGAAGGGGAGGTAGCTGGCCAGACGATCGCGCAGATCGGGAGGGGGCATTTCTCACGGTATCGGCGCAAATCCGCCCTGGGCTGAGCGTCTTCTCCCAGGAAAGTCCCTGCCAGCGCCCCCCGGGGATCCAATGCGGCGCCAGCCCTCCGGACAGCCTCTCTGGACGACCTCACGTCTCGATCTTCCGGAACTGGGAAACCGGCCCGCGTCCAAATGCCTCAGCGCTCCTCAAGACGCCTCGTGGCCCCACCGAACTCCCATTGATCACACAAATGGAACCGTCCCTGGGGGGCGGAGAGAGAGGGCGACACCGTGAAGGGCACGAAAGGCAAAGTGAGCAGCTGGTCGGTTCGGATGAAGATCGTGTCTGCGGTGTGCGGATGCATGCTGGTGGCAGCGGGCGCCTACGCCGCAACCAACTGGGTCGTCGGCCTGAACGCCGGCTCGTCGGGAGAGGGGCAGTCCGCGACGATCTCGAACCTGAGCATCACCGCGGTGGCCTCGCCGGCGGCGGGCAACCTCCTCTATCCCGGAGGGAGCGGCGACGTGGTCGTCACCATCGCCAACCCGAACCCGTTCCCGGTCACCATCTCGGCGGTGAACCTGCCGACCTCCACCACCTATGCGGCCGGCTACACCACGAGCGCACTGACGACGACGCAGACCGGCTGCATCGCCACCACCCCGAGTGGCGTCACGTGGAACTTCGCCACGGCGACCAGCGGCAGCTCCCACACCCTGCAGAGCAACCTCGTCGTGGGCGCGAGCGCAGCCGCCAACAACCCCCTGGTGGTGACGCTCACCAACGACGCCCTCATGGCGACGACCACGCCGGCGGCGTGCGCCAACACCTACTTCTCCCTGCCTGCCCTCACCGGCGTGACGGCGACCGGTGGTGCGGCCACCTCGACGACGAGCCCGGCGACCGACGCCTGGATCAGCTAGTCCTCCCGTTGCTCCACAGAACACCGAGCGACAGCGACGAGGGGAGCCCACGTAGGCGGCGTGGCGCTCTTCTCGTCGCTGTCCTGGTGGCGGGCACCCTGAGCCTCCTCGTCTCGTCCGGGACGGCCTGGGCGACGGCCAACTGGACGGTCCATGTGGCCACCGTGAACTCGGGGGAGGCCCAGGCGCGGGCTTTGCCGGCGGCGCCCACGACGACGTCCGCCTGCACCAGCCCGGCCAGCGCCAAGACGGTGAAGGTCAGCTGGACCGCCGTCACCCATGCGACTGCCTACGCGGTCTACCAGTCGAACACCACGGCGACCGGGACGTACACCCTCCAGACGAGCGGCGTCGCCACCACCTCGTGGACCACCGCGGCACTCGCCACAGGCGACTACTGGTACGAAGTGGTGGCCGACGTCGGCTCCAACTGGGCCAGCGCGAAGTCGGCCGCCAGCGCAGAGCGCATCATCTCCAGCTCGGGCTGCTCGTGAGCTGCACTAGCCGGGGGGATGATCATCGGGGCAGGCTCCGGGCGGGTTGTTGAAGTCCGGATCCGAGGTCCAGCTGCCCTGCGACCAGTCCCCCGCCGCCGGCGCCAGCTTGAAGACGGCTGTCATGTCCGCCAACAGCGCATCGGCGTAGCGGGCGCTGCCCTCCGGGCAGAGATGGACGTTGTCGAGCTTGCGCACGCGTATCCACTGGTCGCTGGGGGCATGCGGGTCGCCCTCGGGAGGGAGCCAGGCCGAGTACTTGCCGTCGCAACATGACGGAGTCCGCCAGCGGGAAGTACATGACCCGACCCGGGAAGTCCGACGTCATCTTCTCGGCGATGTCGTTCCACGCGATGACGCCGGCGTGGCGTTCCTTGTTGTAGCTCGCCGTGTCGGCCGGGTTGGACGCGGCCAGGTCGCCCGATTGGGGGAACTGCGTGAAGATGACCCCCTCGACGCCGTTGCCGGGCGTCAGCATGGTGGACACAGCCCGGCGGAGGAGGCTCGTGTACTGCACCGGCTGGTGCAGCGCGTTCGGTGTGGTCGGTCCGTACTGGTCCCAGCTCCAGGAGGCCACGATGAGCTGTGCCCGGGTCTGGCGGATGAGGTTGGGGATGGAGGTCGGCCAGTCGGTCGCGGTCGTGAGGCCGAACCCGTCGATGGTCCTCGTTGCGACAGTGGCCTCGCCCGTGGCCCGAAGTGACGCGGTGATGCCGTAGGAGGCATCGTGCATGACCGAGTCCCCGAGGATCAGGACGCGCAACGGGTCGGCGGGGGACGGCGCCGGTGCCAGCCGGATCGGTGGCTGGCCCTCGTACCCCCCCGCACCCGGCACGGTCTGCTCGGGCCCCGTCGAGGCGAGGTGGGTCGTCCCCACGACGGTGGAGGGATCGGCGACGGCCGGGAAGGTGGCGATCACGATCACCGCCGCCGTGACGAAGCCGGCCACCGGCGCCCACAGGCGGATACCGCCACGCAGCTTGGCCAGCCGGATCGGCCGCTCGACCAGGTAGTAGCTCGCCGTCGACACGGCCAGCGTGACGGCGACCCGAAGGAGGTCCAGGGGCCACGTCGAGAGGCCGGTCCGGGCGCCGTTGAGGTAGACGATCACCGGCCAGTGCCACAGGTAGATGCCGTAGGAGATGGTGCCGATGAAGTGCAGCGGCCTCCAGGCCAGCCCCACGCGCGAACCACCCGGGCTCTATGAGGCGGGCGTCCGCCACGACCAGCGCGGCGAGCACGGCGCAGAGCAGGAACCCGCCTTTGAACATGAAATTGGTCGGCAGGCCGCCGGGCGTGCCCGCTCGCACCCAGAACACCGCGAGAACAACCGCCGCTGCGGGGCCGACCCGGTGCAGGGTTCGACGCGCCGGCGCCTTTGGTTGGGGCCGCGCTGCCGCCAGGAACGCGATGGTCGCTCCGGCCATGAGGTCGAACAGGCGCGTGTCGGTCCCGTAGTAGATCCGCGAGGGATCCACCCCGGGGTGGAACAGCACCGCCATCAGCACCGAGGAGCCCACTCCCAGCGCGACAGTCACGGTCACGCCGACCCGGCGCCAGCCGCGCCGCCCGTAGCGCAGCAATACCAGCAGCAGTGGCGGCCAGACGAGGTAGAACTGCTCCTCGATCGCCAGCGACCACGTGTGCTGGAGCGGCGAGGGTGTGGAGAACTGGGCGAAGTAGGACTGGTGGGCGAAAATCAGGTGCCAGTTGTTCACGTAGAGCAGAGTGGCGATGGCATCGCCACGCAGCCCGGAGAGATCGATGAGGCCGTTGGCGCCGGGGCCGCCGAAGCGGGCGTTGCAGATCAGGTACAGCGCGAGCGCGGCCACGACGAGGAAGAGCGCCGGCAGCAACCGCCGGGCCCGGCGCCCCCAGAAGGCAACCAGGTTGATGCGGCCCGCGCCGACCCACTCCTCCAGGAGGAGCGTGGTGATCAGGAAGCCGGAGAGGACGAAGAACAGGTCGACTCCGAGGTAGCCACCCTGGGCCCACCCCAGCTGGAGGTGGTACGCCACCACGCCGATGACCGCCAGGCCACGCAGGCCGTTCAGGGCGGGGAGGTGTCGGCCGGTGACCGCGGTGGTGGCCGACGCCGTTTCCATCTCGCGGCGTACCACGGTGGTATCTGTCACAGGCTCTCCAGGCGGCAGCCGGCGGGGGCACCAGCAAGGGGCCACAGCAGCAGGTCGGCGGTGCCGGCCAGGAAGGACGGCACCTCGTCTCCGGCGGTGAGGTCGAGAGCGATCTGCGGGATCTCCCGCCCCGCCGGCCTGGCGCGGTTGGCCGCTGGCTGCACCGGGAAGAGCGGGCCTTCGTGGACCGCCTCCCCCGAGAGCCACAGAGCCCGGCAGAGGGAGATCGCCTCCGCCAGCGGCTCGGTGAAGGGCGGGGCGAAGCACAGGACGCTCCGCCCCCCGCACACGAGGTCGAGGCTCGTGACATCGCGCGCGAGCAGGGCCGGGTGACGTTCCTCTTGGCCCCAATCGATCCGGGCGCCCAGCAACACCCGTGGGACCAGCGGAGCGAGCCCGGCCGCCAGGACGATCGGGTCACCCAGGGCGCTCTTGCGCAGGAAGACGGCGGCTACACCCTGCGCACTGGCCCGGGTCGCCTCCGCACGCAGCCCGGCCGTGTCACCCGCCTGCAGGAACCGTCCTTCCACGGCGAGGCAGGTTAGGGCGCCGGAGAGTCACCGACGGAGTCGGGCGGTCACGCCCGTTCCCACCATCCTCCGGCGTCGCGGGCCAGACCGGCCTGGGCCAACCGCTCCAGGCTGCCGCACAGCTCGGCCAGGTCGATCCCGGTCACCCGGACCAACTCGTCCAGAGAAGACGGGTCGGGGGTCAGGGTGTCGTAGACCCGGCGGTCCAACCCCTGGGGCGGATCGGGTGGCGGTGGCGACCCACGGCCGACGGCCTGCCGCGGGACGGCCACGGACGCGCCGGCCAGCGCGAGCGCCACCAGAATGTCGCCGGCCGAGCAGACCGGGAACGCGCCGTCGGCGAGGAGCGCGTTGGTGCCCTCCGAGGTGGCGCTGCGGATGGATCCGGGGACCGCTCCCACCGGGACCCCCCGGTCGATCGCCGCGTCGACCGTGTGCCGCGTTCCTCCATGGTGGCGGCTCTCGACAACCACCACGACGTCGCTCAACGCGGCCAGGAGGCGGTTGCGGACCGGAAAGCGCCACTTCTCGGTCGGCACCCCCGCGGGGGACTCGGACACGATGACGCCCGACGAGGCCACCCGCTCCCACAGCCGCTCGTGCCGCCGCGGATAGGGATGGTCGAGTCCGCCGGCAACCACGCCGACGGGCGGCGCGCCGGCGCCGCAGGCGCCCTCGTGCGCAGCACCGTCGATCCCCAGAGCCAGACCCGACACCACGCTGACGCCCGCTGCGGAGAGGTCGGCCCCGAACTCCGCGGCCACGCCGATCCCATAGCGGGTCGGCGCGCGTGTCCCCACCAGCGCCACGGTCGGGGCGGCGCCGAGCACCGCCGGGTCGCCGAGGCAGAACAGGAGCGCGGGAGCCTGCGGGTCGTCCTCCAACCGCCCCGGGTAGGTCGGCTGCCCGGCCAGGAGCACCCGGATGCCGAGTGAGGCGTGCCGTTGCCAGGCGCGTGCGACGTCGCGCACGGACGCACCGGTCTCGTGCGTTCGCCCGCTCCCATGCGATGGCAGGCGGTTCCTCCGCCAACAGCGTGCGCAGGCGGGCGGGTCCCATCGACGGCATGGATGCCAGTGCGGCGGCAAACGCCTCCGGGGGGAGGCCGGACGCGTCGCCCGTGCTCACGCCACCACCACGGCCCGGCCGGCCCGCAACGACAGGGCTTCGGAGGTGTGGGCGAAGGACACGACGTCGGCGCCGGCGAGCGCGGCCACCGTGCGCGCGACGCGTGTGATTTTGTGCAACCCGCGGGCACTCAAGCCACCGGCGCGCAATTTCGACGCGAGGAGCGCGCCGGCGTCTGGGGCCAGCTCCAATTCAGCGGGGCGGTCGTGCCCGGCTCTACGCGCGCTGGCCACGCGACGGGCAACCGCGGCGGAGGACTCCCCCGGCGCGCCGGCGAGGAGTGCATCGGGGTCGGGGCGGCTGAGCGGCACGACCAGATCGAAGCGGTCGAGCAGCGGAGCCGAGATGCGACGCCGGTACCGGGCGCGGGCGACGGCACTGCAGGTGCAGGCACCCTCGTAGACGCCCTCACCGCACGGACACGGGTTCATGGCGGCAACGAGGAGGAATGCAGCGGGAAAGGTCGCCGTGCCGCCGGCGCGGCTGACCCGTATGACACCCTCTTCGAGCGGTTGGCGCAGCGCCTCCAGCGCGGCCACCGGGAACTCTCCGAGCTCGTCGAGGAACAGGATGCCGTTGGTAGCAAGACTGACTTCGCCAGGGCGCAGGGACCAGCTCCCGCCACCCACGAGAGAGACGACCGAGGCCTGGTGGTGCGGCGCCCGGAAGGGTGGGCGCTCGAGCAGCGTGTCCTCGGGCAGGGCGCAGCCTGCGGCCGAATGGATACGGGTCACCGTCAGCGCCTCATCCCGAGTGAGCGGTGGGAGCAATCCGACCAGGCGCTCGGCGAGCATGGTCTTGCCAGACCCGGGCGGCCCAATCATGAGGAGGTGGTGGCGCCCCGCCGCAGCAACCTCAATGGCTCGGCGGCCCAGGGCCTGGCCCCGCACGTCGGAGAGGTCGGGCTGGGTGGGAGCACTGGCTGCCGCCGCCGCCGGCGGCGGTGTGGTGGGCCAGCGAGCCTCGCCGCGAAGCACGCGCACCAAATCGGCCAGAGTGGCCGCGCCGTGAGCGTCCTTTCCGCGCACGAGTGCCGCCTCCCGCACGTCGCAGAGCGGCACCACCAAGCCGAGTGGCGTGGCAGCAGCGTCGGCCAACGCGATCATGCCCGGTACGTGGCGGAGCGAGCCATTGAGTCCCAGCTCGCCGCAGAAGGCGAGGCCCTCGGTGCAGCTCGAGCTGAGCTCGCCGCTAGCGACGAGGAGGCCGATGGCTATTGGGAGGTCGAGACCCGCACCGCCCTTACGCACGCCCGATGGAGCGAGGTTGACCGTGACGCGGCGCAGCGGCCAGGGCAAACCGCTCGAAAGCACGGCAGCACGCACGCGGTCTCGCGCCTCGCGCACGGCGGCGTCCGGCAGGCCGACGACGGTAAAACTGGGGAGGCCATTGGAAACGTGGACCTCGACGGAGACAGGTCGGCCGAGGGCGCCGGTCAGGGTGGCGGCGGATATGGCAGCGAGCACGCCAGAGAACGGTCGCGTCCTCGAAGTGAGTCATCCCCTTCGTGTTGCAACGGCCCAGGACTCAAATCGACTGATCTCGCTCCATTTGATGGAATCCCCGGCGAACGCTCAGCTTCGAGTGGATTCGTGCCGATATTGCGGTGTGCACGACTCTGTATCGAAGACGCCAGATGGAGGTCGCGTCCGCTGTCTGCTCCGGCATCAAGTACCGAAGATCGCGGCAATGAGCGTGATAGTGGCCTTATCGAGCGCTGGAGTTGCGCTCAGCACTGGAAGTGCGTCCGCGTCGGTTCCGTCGCCGACGACTTATACCGATCCGGCGTCCACCATGACCTCGACCGTCCCCGCGGATGTCTGCGACATCACCTTTGACGCGATTGGCGGCCAAGGCGGGAGCAGCCAAGGCGGCCAAGGCGGCGAGGTGATCGCCACCGTGGCGGTCAGCCCCGGGTCTAGCTATCTCGTCGCGGTCGGCGGTGCAGGGGGTACCGGCACCGCCGGTCTGAGTGGCGGAGCGGCGTCTGGGGGTGCCGGCGGCACCGGCTACGACAGCGACCTCGGCGGTGGCGGTGGCGGGGCCTCGCTTGTGACATTGGGCAGTTCGACCTCGCCGGTGATCGTCGCCGCAGGCGGGGGTGGAAGCAGCCTGGCCAGCCCCGGGGGGACGGAAATTCCATTGTCACCGCCGGAGGTGACGGCGGAGCCACCGGGCAGAACGGCATCAACGGACCGAATCCCAACAACGCGAGCATGAGCGGGGGCGGAGGAGCCACAACGACCGCTCCCGGCGCCGGAGGCGTTACGTTCGGCACGACCTACGGCCAGCCTGGGGCTGGCATGGTGGGCGGTGCGGGCGAAATGAACGCCGCGGGTGCGGCTGGTGGCGGCGGCGGCGGTCTTTTTGGCGGTGGTGGCGGAAGTGACGACGGCGACTTCCACGCCGGCGGTGGCGGAGGCGGCTCCAATCTGGCGCCCACAGACGCGACCGTTAACTCTGTGACGACCCAGACCGGCAACGGATCGGTTACTGCGACGTTCCTTGCCTGCCCCGCATCGAGTCCCGTAGCAAGTCCCGTGGTGCGCCGGGTGACGAGCGGTGGGTCGTCGACTGTCACCCCTGACGGCCGGGGGTTCTGGGTTGCCAGCCCGAGTGGTGCCGTGACGGCGGTTGGGACCGCCGTGACCTACGGCTCCATGGCGGGCCATCCTCTCAACGCGTCGATCGTGGCTCTCTCGGCGACTCCAACGGGGCACGGCTATTGGGAGGTCGGGTCGGACGGCGGCGTGTTCAGCTTCGGTGATGCTCAATTTTACGGTTCGCTGGCCGCATATCCTCTCAATGCGCCCATAGTCGGGATCGCAGTCACGCCCGACGGGGGCGGCTACTGGGAAGTGGCATCAGACGGCGGTGTGTTCGCCCTCGGTGACGCCAGATTCTACGGCTCTATGGGTGGTCATCCGCTCCAGCAGCTCGTCACCGGCCTGACCCCCACACCCGACGGCAACGGCTACTGGCTGGTGACCGCGGACGGAGGCGTCTTCGCCTTCGGTGACGCACGGTTCCTGGGGTCCACTGCCGGCACCCATCTGAACGAGCTCGTCGTCGCGATAGCTACCACCCCGGATGCACAAGGCTATTGGCTGGTGGCCGCGGACGGAGGAGTTTTCAGCTTCGGTGACGCACGGTTCTACGGCTCGACCGCAGACCTGACGACCACCAGCAATACGGTCGGGGTCGTTGCCACTGTCGACGGGAAGGGTTACGGGCTCATCACCACATCCGGAACCGTCACCAAATACGGCGACTCCCAGGCCTGATTTCTGACACTTTCCAGCCGACTGCTCCGATCACGCAAGACGCGCCGTTTCTTTGCCATTCCATGGCGTTGGGAGCCTCTCGAGGCCTCGATCCCGGGGGGCATTCGGGAGGAGCCATCGCAGAGCCAACGATAAGGAAAGGCGGAGCAGTTTCGAACCTCGGCAGGCGCAGTCCGACCTCGGTTCTCCGACGGATCGGTCCGGGCAACGGAGGAGAGCCAAACCTCCCGGCGCCCTCTGGGTAGATTCCCCCACCCTGGAGGCGCCGATCCTCCTCACCCTCGGAGACCCAGCGGTGCCCGGAAGCGGCTCCTTTCTGGGCTCCGTGGCGATGGCGCTCCCCCTGCCATCTACTGGCATGGGGATAGTCGTTCGACTACACGCCGAGGCTGGACTTGGCCGCCCCTTCGAACACCCGATACGGCAACAGGCGCTTGGCTGGGAGACCCACCCGTTCCCCCACCTTGCCAACGGAGACGCGCCGGCGAGGTCGAGCCGAGTTCAGGAGTTTCTCAACGACGACGGCCACCTTGTCTGGTGGAACCCCGTTGGCCTCATCGTGCTCCATCACGCCGATCGCCTTGGCGACGGCATTGCCGTAAGGATCATCATCCGCGGGCGCGCTGACCTGACGCCTGCTCTGAGTGAAATTTGTCCGGACGTTGCCGGGTTCCACAAGGCTCACCTGGATGCCGAACGTTGCGACCTCGTAGGCCAACGCCTCGCCAAAGCCCTCCAGCGCGAACTTGCTGGCGCTGTAGAACGCCTGGAATGGGATGCCGATGACACCACCGATGGAGCTGATGAGGACGATCCGACCAGATCCCTGGCGACGCATCGTCGGCAGCACGGCCTGCACGACCCGCACAGCGCCCCAAAAGTTCGTCTCCAGCTGAGCCTTCGCCTCTGCTATCGGAGTCTGCTCAACCGCCCCGGCCAATCCCCAGCCAGCGCTGGCCACCACGGCATCGATGCGCCCGTGCTCGACAACCACTCTCTGCACCCCGGCGGTCACTGACTGGTCATCATCGACATCCATCACCACGGACGTCCATCCGCTCGAGCCTGTGCCTCGGCGGCTCGATCCGACGACCACCCACCCTCGTCCGTGGAGCCGAGAGGCCACGCTCAGCCCTATGCCGGCGGAGGCGCCCGTGACGATTGCAACCCTGTTCGACATTGTCCCTCCCATCACCGAGCCAAGCGTTTGAGTAGCTCACGATTCCAGAACACCTTTGACAACTCGGAGGCTCCTTCCTGCATGTGTCCCTATCCACACTCGAACAAGGCTCACTTTCTATCCGGCAATCGGTTCGTGCGCCGAAGAAAGCTGGAGCTTGGCTGCATCCCCAGCCGGTGGCACACGACGCGTGCGCGGCCTGGTGCTCTCTCACCCTGCATGCCCATCCGAACGCGGAGGACGGGGACGCCTGCGCGATCCCGGGCCCCTGGGTGACTCTCGACCGGCACCTGGGTGTTGTGGGGGCAGCCTGCGTTGTGCATCCGCCGAAGTTTCCGAGTCCCCGCGACCCCCGCCACGGTTGCGCTCTGAAGGGGAGCCTCTCCCACCACGGCGCTGCGCGTTCCCATTTTTCCCGTTCCCGTCGCGTGGTCGCTCCAGATTGATTGCGTCGGCCCCTCCTTCGACCCCGGTATCGGGCAACCTTTCCCGTATTGCGGGTGGGGGGGCGCCAGCGGCGGTCGCGACAAACCACTCCGCCTTGGATGGGTCGGCCCCGAGGTGGAGGTGAAGGTACGAAGCGAACAACGTTTGCGTAGCCCAACCCCCTCTCGAGCTGCCTCCATTCCCACCCAGACGCAATGCGCTACCCGTCGGCGACATCTCTGAATAGTGATATTCGTGCCCGACGAGAAGAGCACCAGCGGGTGCGATGGGACAGCGGTTGCGAAGTGTCGCCGTCCGGTACCCGACCGTCACGCGATCTGTCATCGATGCGTCGGCGGACACCACCCCGCACATCGCCGTGCCATCGAGCGATCTGGAGAGCCAGAGAAGACCGCCGCATTCCGCCCAGGTCACGAGACCGTCGGTCACCTTCTTGTACACATCGGACAAAAGCGTCGAGTTCGCCGAGATCTCCTTGACGTACTCCTCGGGAAATCCGCCACCCGCGTACAGCCCCTTCACCCCCTGCGGCAATGACGATGCCGTGCGCGGATCGAAAACCACGAGTTTTGCGCCGGCGGCTTCGAGCTGTTCGAGATTGTCCTCATACGCAAAGCTGAACCCCGGCCCACCTGCGACCGCAATTGGGATACGAGAAGACGACGCGGTGTGTGCGGCATCAGGCGGCGCTGCACGCAATTTCGGTGCCTGTCCCGCGATGATCTCGAGGCTGCGGAGGTCTGCATGCTTCTCCGCAAGATCCGCCAGCACTTTCACCGAACTCTCAACATGTTCGAATTGCTCCACGACGGGAATGAGACCGAGGTGCCGTTCCCGCCAGTTAATCTCCTGGCTGCGTCGGAATACACCGAGGACTTTCACCCTGGTCTCCCGGATTGCCTCCTTCAGAATCGCCTCATGCGTATCGCTCTCGACACGGTTCAGGATGACTCCGGCCAACCTGCTCCCAAATTTTTTCTGCAGCACCCCATTGAAACCATAGATAACCGCAGCCACAGATCCGCTCATATTCGACGCGTCGACGACGAGCACCACCGGAGCGTCGAGCAGCGAAGCGACTTGGGCCGTACTCGCCTCATCCGTTGCGCCCACGCCATCGAAGAGTCCCATCGTCCCCTCGATGACAAGGAGGTCGGCTCCGTCGCCCGCCCGTGCCGCCAAACGGGGGACCATGTCGACTCCTGACATGCGGACGTCTAAATTTCGACCCGGGCGACCCGTGGCGACGCGGTGATATCCCGGGTCGATGTAATCGGGCCCCACCTTCGCGGAAGCAACACGACGACCTCGTGCGCGAAGTGCGGCCATGATCCCGATGGCGATCGCGGTCTTGCCAACATCTGCTCCGGTACCGGCAATGACGAGGCGCGGACAGAGGGCCTTTGTGTCCGATACGTTCACGTCGCTCAGTAGCCGGTCATCTTGTTCGCCTTCAGCCGGTGGTTTCGAGGGCACTCCGCTACCGTCGTGTCCGATGTTCACGCGGTCTCCGGTTCCGTCTGACCACGTTAGCGTTATCCGCGGCCGTCCTCGGGAACGCGAATACTCAGACTCACTGGCAAGGCAGAGCGTCGACGACGGACAGATCCCGCAGGTTCGTCTCGGACATGCCTTGCCGATCTTGACGGACAACCATCCATCAGCGCGCAAAAAATCCCGGATTCAGAGCGCGACGATGCAGGGCTCTCCTGGGGGAGGGTGCTCGGCGGACGCGGTAAGCCGGACAACGAGAAAGCCCGGGAGCTTGTGGCCACAACCCGGAGCGCCCGAGGTCGTCGGCATCGGGGAGCTCGCGATCGAGGCCGCCGAACACCAGCTACCTGATCGCGCCGGCGGATCGCTGACCGGGCGCTGACTTCGTCGGTCGTAGGGCGTACATTCCCTCATATGCCCGTTGCGAGTCTCCACGGAACAAGACTGAAAATCAGTCGCGCTTCCGAGCATTTGCAATGTCTTGCCAAGGTCTTCGATGACGACTGCAAAGCCAGCAACTATTCGTTCGACCCGCAGGTGGTCGACGGCGGACGCAAGCACTTATACCGAGCCAAAGGTTCGATTCCCGTCAATGACCAATGGAGCGCTCTCGTAGGAGACTGTGCCCACAACCTCCGTTCAGCGCTTGACCATCTTGCTTGCCAGCTCGTTATTGCCAACGGGCACAGCCCCACGTCGCGTACGTCTTTCCCGATTCTCCACTTCAGTCCCTCAAGCACTGATTGCTTTCAATTCCCCCAGTGGGCAAAACGACCGCGCCGTAGAATTCCCATTGACTTCAACATCGCAGGTGGAGTCGATCCAGTAGCCCTCCGAATGATTGAGGAGGTACAGCCATACAAGCAATCCGAAACAGGTGAACTTCTGGGTGTGCTCGGTGACCTCGACAACACTGACAAGCATCGGGAATTGGTCGTGGTCGCTAGCGCAATTCATGCGGCTCAAACACACTACGAGTCGACTCCAGTTGTGGCGAACTTCGGAGAGAGCATCAACCCGCAGATCAATCCGCCCTCAATCAGATTCACGGGGGCACACATACGGGACGGAGCACTCGTGGCAGTGGCCGGTTATGACCCGCCACGAACTGATCCGGACGAACACTTGAAGTTCGAGACATTCCTTAGGCTGTCGAAAGACTCGCCAGGGGCTGAGAGGCTGGTTCTGCCGCTTCTGTCCCGCCTGATCTACCTAATTGAGGATGAGCTACTTTCCCGATTCCAACCGTACTTTCCGTAGGCGCAACCCGGAAGGCCATCGGTTAGCGCTCCCTTCATGGTTCGCCACCTCTGCACGCCGGCCGAGCTCGCCCTGTTCGACACCCAATGGCCGCATGTCACAGGTCAAGAGCGGCTGCTGACAGGCCCGTTTTTGGGTCCTGTGCTCACCGCGAGCTAACCCACCGAAACGGCACCTCGGGGCGAGGGCGTCGACGACTGCGCGACCTCAGGCAAGCCGTTTCAGATGGGCTTGTCGTCAGGCCGTTGCCCCCACAGGACCCGACGACCACCCTCGCTCGACGCTGGCCAAGATTGGATGCTGGCTGAACCAGTCCGGGACGATTTGGGTCAACTCTCGCTGGCCTGCCAGCGTGATTCGACCATCGGCCAAGGCGTCGTTGAAGGTGGCATCGCCCATCCAAACCTGTGTGAGGGTGCGTAGGTCGGCATCGACGAGCACGTCGACCTCGAAACCCGGATCCGTCAGACACAGATCCACCTCGTCTTTGTCGACGACGACCCAGTAGTAGCGCCGCTTTGGCGGCATTGAGGGGAAGGTGAGTTGGACGACGACTCGACGATCGCCGAACGCGCCCGGTGCGAGGAAGCGACGGACATCCCAAAGCAACAGGCCTGGATCCAAGTCGTCGGGCCCGTAATCGCTACGTGCCCAGCGCTGACCCCAGACCCCGAGCCCTTGAATGAGCGGGAACAGCTCGATCCCTGCCTCGGTCAAGGAGTAGACGGGACCTTCTTCGGTGACGGTCCGCACGACGACCCCGGCCAGCTCGAGTTCCTTGAGGCGTTTGGACAACAGAGCAGGCGAACAGGTCGGGACACCTCGGCGGATCTCATTGAATCGCGAGCTGCCCACAAGGAGTTCCCGCAAGATCAGAGGTGTCCAGCGCTGACAGAGGATTTCTGTCGCTTTGGCCACCGGGCAGAACTGTCCGTACCCGCTCATTTCCGGCAGGTTAGACGCGCTTCAGAACTTGTACTAGCCACAACAGCTTCCTTCTGTCACTGTGGTTGCAAGACGACGGCCGAGGAGGCAGACCATGAATCCGAACAAGGCACTTTGGGAGAAGGGCGACTTCACCCGGATAGCGGAGAGCATGAGGGAGAGCGGCGAGGGGCTAGTCAAGGAGCTGGGAATCACCAATGGACTCGAGGTCCTGGACCTCGGGTGTGGCGACGGAACGACGGCTCTGCCAGCCGCCATGCTCGGAGCCAACGTCTTGGGTGTCGATATTGCCGCCAACCTCGTGGAGGCCGGCAATGAAAGGGCAAAGCAGCTCGGCCTCAATAACTGCCGGTTCCAAGACGGGGACGCTTCTGATCTCCACGACATCGAGGACGAGCGCTTCGACCTCGTGGTGAGCATCTTCGGCGCGATGTTCGCTCCTAAGCCCTTTGATGTCGCCAGAGAGACAGTCCGCGTGACACGTCCTGGCGGACGGATTGTAATGGGGAACTGGATCCCGGGCGATCCGACACTCGTGGCGCAGATCCTGAAGATCAGCTCCGCCTACTCACCGCCGCCTCCCGACGGTTTCGTGAGCCCGATGACCTGGGGCGTCGAGGAGAATGTGATTGAGCGGTTCGTTGCAGCTGGAGTACCTGAGGGGCAGATCTCGTTTGACCGCGCCACGTACACCTTTTCGTATCCGAGTGCGCCGTCGGACCTACTGGCTCAGTTCCGGACCTACTACGGACCCACGATGAACGCCTTTGAGGCTGCGACAGGCGCCGGGCGGGAAGCGGAACTGCAAGCCGAGTTAGAGGCGCTGTTCAACGCGCAGAATGCAAGCTCAAGCAAGGATCTCACCGCTATTCCGGCCACGTTCTTACTCGTGACTGTCTCAAAGTGAAGTTCATACAGCTCATCGAGTTCAAGACCGGCGATATCGACGCATTCAACCGGACCCTCGACGAATGGCTCGTCAGGACTGAAGGTACTCGGACGTCGAGCAGGGCAATGTCCGGCCACGATCGAGGCAGCGATCACACCTACTTCTCTATCGTGGAGTTTGCCTCTTACGAAGCCGCTATGGAGAACTCGAACCGTCCCGAGACGGCGGACTTCGCAGCGCAACTTGCGAAGATCTGTGACGCTCCTCCGATCTTTCGCAACTTGGATGTTACGCGGGAGGACACATAGCCATTCTGGGCGACTTGTCTCCGTACGCCGGAGCTGTGGCTACCTTTTCGGAACTACGAGGCTTCGTAGGTTGATTCTTGGTTGGCGTCGTTGTACATCTCGGAGATTATGAGCCACTCGCCATTTGCCTGACGCTGCAGCACGCGGAGTGAAAAGTTGTTCCGCTCCTTAATTTCACCTCCGCCAACGAGCTTCTGACCCTCAACTTGCAGATGCGTCGAAACGAGAACCACGTCAGGCGTAAGCACTCGTAGATTGCTCTCCGGAGGTGCCTTCAAAGTTCCCGCGTTGAAGTTGTCGTCCGAGAAGAGTCCCCGGAGGTAGGAGACGATTTCCTGGCCCCCACGCTTGCTTGTGCCAAACGCATTCACCCAATCGGCTGTGCCGCTGTAGACGCCCACAAGTTTGTCCGCATCCCGTTGCTGAAACCCTTCCAGAAGCGCAGTCAGCGTCCTTGTCACCGCCTGCTGATCCGATTGCGGAAGCGAGTCCAGTTCTCCAAAATCACCGTCACGTGCCATAGGGGCAGCGTAGGCGGGGAGGGTGCGCTTGGCCTGTCCCCGAACGCCGGGAATGGGCGTCAGTCTTCGTCGATGTGGCCGAGGCTGTCGGGCAGCCAGATCACAAGTTCTGAGCTGCCGACTGCGACACTGCGGTAGTAGAAGAGGCTCCAAAACTGCACCTCGTCGATGGTGTTGTCCTCCAGGGAAAGATTCAGTAGTAGTTCGGCCATCCGTACCGACGCCCGATCTGACCCAAAGGCGACAACAGTGTCGTAACCCTCAGGCCACGGCCTGCCCACGGCTCCGAGTTCGTCCCGTGTGGTGACTTCAATTTTCGGCAACTCGGCAGGAGGAACTCCGCTCTCCGTCCAATGCGGATGGAGGGTGTGCGATCCCCCCGATCTCTCGGAGTTCTGTGAACGCAGGGACACTGCGGCATACGTGAACGACTCAGGGATGCAGCGGTAATCGGGCCAATCGTCCGTTACCCGTAGCCTCAGTCGATCGAGCTGCATGTCATGGTGTGTGAGATGTACTTCAATCGCCCCAGGGTCTCGGTAGAAGACACGAGCCAGGATAAGGAGTGCCAACAGGGCGCACCCCTCCTGGTCGATGCACAGGGATGCCACAGGCACGGGGTAGTTGTCGTAGAACTTGAAAACGGGTCTTCTGAACCAGAATCGGGTGCTGGCGACTTCGTCAGGCGGCTCAGGAATGTTGTCCCGAGATAACACGATCTCCTCATCCTCTCTCCGGGGAAGGAGGCTCGCCAGCTCCCCATACAGCTCGGAAAGGTCAATCGGGGACGGCGTCATTACTTGATCGTAGAAGAGACGCCCCCTGTCCCCAAACGATGCTCCTATGGGTTGTCAAGGGCGGCGCCTGTCAACCTTTGTGAGACAGAAAGTTTGGAAATCACTGTGCCGTCGTGGTTGCCTCCTCGGGTCGGTTGATCCACGCCACGGTCGGTAGTTCCGGTGGGGTGGGGGCCTTGCGGACGAAGCGCTCGGGGTGGGCGGCGTAGGCGGCGTCCAGTACCTGGCCGCGTTGTTCTCGGATCGACTCGGCTCGGCCGTAGTGGACGTCGGCAGGGGTGTGGAACCCGATGCCCGAGTGGCGGTGGTCGTCGTTGTACCAGTTGAAGAACCGGCCGCAGTGGGCGTGGGCGTCCTCGAAGGAGCCGAAGATCTTGGGGAAGTCCGGTCGGTACTTGAGGGTCCGGAAGTGGCTTTCCGAGTACGGGTTGTCGTTGCTCGACATGGGGTCGGCTGTGGGATTTGGTGACCCCGAGGTCGGCCAGCAGGTGGGCGACCGGCTTGGCGATCATCGGTGATCCGCGGTCCGAGTGGATGGTGAGCTCGCCGGCCGATGCCCTGCTTGTCGATGGTCTCGTCCATGAGGGCCTCGGCCAGGCTGGCCCGCTCGGCTCGGGCCAGCATCCAGCCGGGAACGTAGCGGCTGTAGATGTCGATGATCGAGTAGAGGTAGTAGTAGGTCCACTTGACCGGGCCGTGGAGCTTGGTGATGTCCCAGCTGTAGACCTGGTTGGGCGTGGTGGCCACCAACTCGGGCTTGACCCGGGCCGGGTGGGTGGCATGGCGTCGCCGGTCACCCACCTCGTCGTGCTCGCGCAGCACCCGGTACATGGTGGAGACCGATCCGAGGTAGACGCCCTCGTCGAGGAGCTTGGCGTAGACGGTGGCCGGAGCCTCGTCGACGTGCTCGTCGCCGTTGAGGACGCGGCGGATCTCCTTGCGCTCGACCTCTGAGAGGGCCCGGGGCTGGGGGGTGGCCACCCGCTCGGGCTTCGGCTGGTGCCGGGCTCTTTCGGTGCCGGCGGTAGTGACGGGCCCGGCTCTCACCGAGCGCCGCACAGCGGCCCGCACCCCGACGGTCGGGGTCAGTTCACAGATGGCCTGGTCGATCACTTCGTCTCGCCTCGCTCGTCCTGCTCGCTGTCGGTGGCGAACTGCTCCAACAGCGCCGAGAGTTTTCCCTGGACTTCGATGACCTTCCTGGCCTTGTCGAGTTCGCGCTGAGCCGCTCCTTGTCCTTCTTCAGCCGGGCGATCTCCTTGTCCCGGGGATCGGCGGCCTGGCGTCCGGCCGGTCGGGCCAGGGCCTCTTCGGCTCCCCGGTCACGCTGGCGGCGCCACTCGGTGAGGAGGGACGAGTAGAGGCCCTCCCGACGGAGCAACGCCCCTTTCTCGGCCTTGCCCAGCGTGTCGTACTCGGCCAGGATCCTGGCCTTGTAGGCGGCAGGGAACCGGCGCGGCCCGCGGGCTCGTTCAGGGACCTCGGGGTCCGGGTCAGTGGTGTCGTCCATCGCACCAGCATGGTGGCGCGTGTCGTCAGAGTGGTTGATTGTCGTGGTCATTTCGGGGACTCGTTTCCCCGCCCTTCAGTTCAATGAATCAGCAGCTCGATCTGCCTCACTGAAGGTTGACACAGAGGGGGGCGAGTCTGACCTCGGGAGCGCAGCGAACACCTCGCGAGCCACGTAGCGCTTGAGGCAGCGGATCGCCTCCTTTTTGGTCCGACCCTCCTTCATGCGACGCTCGATGTAGTGCTGGGTCCTCGGGTCGTTGACCATGCGGGTGAACACGATGTGCCAGAGGGCGGAGTTGGCTTGGCGGTCACCACCGCGGTTGAGACGATGGCGTTCCTGCTTGCCGCTCGAGGCGTCGAGGGGGGAGACGCCGCAGAGCTTGGCGAAGGTGGCCTCGTTCTTCAGGCGCTCGGGGTTGTCCCCGGCGGCGACAAGCAGGGCCGAGGCCACGTCGGTGCCCACCCCATCGATGGCATTGAGCTCGGGAGCGGTCTCGGCGACAAGGGTCTTGAGGATTCGGTCGATCTCTTTGACCTCGTCTTCGAGGGAGAGGGCCCGGCGGGCCAGCATGCGCAGGGTGAGCTTCGTGACCCCCGTGACGTCGGTCCTTCCGGTGTGGCGATACGCCTGGCCAGTTCGAGGACTTTGTAGATGGAGAGGTCACGCAGTTCGGCGCGCAGTTCGTCGGGGGCGGTCGAGATCAGGCTGCGCATCTGGTTGATGGCCTGGGTCCGGCTGCGCCGGGCCGAGGACCGAGCGACCCGTAACACCCGCATGGCCTCGACGTTTCCGGTTCTGGTCTTGGCCGATCCGTTGGCATCTCCACCTTGGGCGGCCCGAGCGGCGGAGACGGCGTCAAGCGTGTCGGACTTGCCTTGGCGCCGGCGCTTCTGGCGGTTGGGCCGATCCACTTCGACCACTGCGATCCCCTGGCGGTGCAGGTGGCGGGTTAGCCCGGCCCCGTAGCTGCCGGTTCCTTCGACCCCGATGAGCTCGACGGTCCCGAAGCTTTGAGCCAGGCCAAAAGTGCCACGTAGCCCCTCGGCGTGGTCGGGAAGCTCTCGGTCCCTAGCAGCGCTCCTCGTTCGTCGAGCGCGGCCGCGACATGGACGTCGAGGTGAGTGTCGACCCCTCCGGTGATCGTGCGCGCGATAGTGGTCATCGTCATCTGTTCCTTTCGCTTGGGGTGGGTGGCACCGCACAGCCGGAACGATGGACAGGACAGCGAAGGGCCTGTGAAGGCAGGCTCCTATGAGGTCACTCCGTCCGACCGGTTGGCGTCGGGTGAGTGTCCGAGCCGGGCCGACGGATCGTCTTGAGGACAGTCCCAAGGGACGTCAGCCGGACTTGCATTGGGTCAGACCTGGCTCGGGCACACACCCACACGCTGACCAGTTCTGCCTCTGCAGTGGTGGACCGTCAGCGGGCTACGTCAATCCTCGCTGCCGGTTATGCCTCATTTCCCCAACCGAGGCGCTAGGTGGACGCGGTGACCATCCATGCGCCTGCCCCAAAACGCACACCGACACCGGGCTCGTAGCGCTCCGTGAGGGACAAGCGGACAGCCTCGACCACCTCGTCATGAGCGTCCGTCCCCGCCAGGCCGACCAGACCTCGGGCCATCCCCATCCCGAGTAGGAACTCCATCGACTGATCGACCGTGCCGCCCCCGCCGATGAGGATGGTCGGTGCGAGCGACTCGAACGCCACCTCGGTGAACCCCGCCGCTTCGAGGAGCGCTGTCGTCTCGTCCTGGTCCTTGAGCGCGAACATCCCCGGCCCCTTTGAAAGGCCGCCGAACTCGGGGATCTCGACGCGGTTCGCCACCTCGCTGGCGATGACAGTGAGCCATTCGTTCGCGGGGAGGCCCTGCCAGCTGACGAACGCCAGCCGGCCGCCGGGAGCGAGCGAGCGTCGCAAGTTCGAGAATGCCCCCACAGGGTCATCGAAGAACATGAGCCCGAACTGGCTGACCACGAGGTCGAACGTGCCCGGAGCGAAGGCGTAGGTCTGGGCGTCGGCGACGACGAACTCGACGTTGTCGATCTGCGCTGTGCAGGCCCGCTCGGACGCGACCTCCGTCAGTGGCGCGGAGATGTCGACGCCGACCGCCGAGTCGGCGATGCGAGCTGCCGCGAGGGTGAGGGCGCCGCATCCGCAGCCCACATCGAGCAAGGAGCGATGCGGTGTCAGCCGGACCTGTTCGAGCAGCGCCTCGGTGAACGGCGCTAGTTGGCGGTCGTAGCGGTCGGCGTGGTCGACGTAGTGCACCGACTCGCCCCCATTCCACGCTTCAAACTGTTTCTTGTTAGGTGCCACGATGGGTCCTCGGGGTCGGGTGCGTTGTAGACCGCAATCCTGGCACGCCGATCGTTTAGATCCGGGCTAGCCCCGAACGCCGGGCTTGGGCGCACCATGCGGCCCGGGTGGGGCACTGGGCCTTGGAGCCCCGGGCGGACAAATCCTGTTTGCAGGCTTTGGCTGGTGGGTGTGAGCCGACCAGCGGCCACAAATCACCTCGCTGGTGCTCAACCTTCTTAAACGAAGATTTGGTCGTTCGGTACAGGTATGGAGACATGTGACTGCACCGACTTCCACCGTCCGTCGTCCCCTCGGACAAAGACGCCAGTGAGGCGGATTCCTCTCTCCCCACCGCTCGCGTTCTTGAAGTAACCCTGGCCCTCGACCCAAGCGACGTTTCCTCGCACATGGACGCCGACCTCACCCGCTTCTGCTGTGACTCCTTGGTCCAGGTTGACGTTGCTGAAGGCCTCAAGGAACTCGTCGGCACTCCACCATTCGGAATCCTCACTCCCAATGTGGATGTGATCTTTGCCCTTCAGCATGAGCGATCCCAGAGCCTCGACATCGCCTGAGTTGATCGCCGAGACGAGCTCGTTGAACGTCGACCGGACCTCGTCTTCTGCGGAATCTGCCATCGTGACCTCCTCAAGAAGTTCTGCAACTCATGACAACGAAGCGAAGCGGGTACTGCGCGATTGAGCATGCCCAGCACACCGCCACCAGGCAGTTTACTTACGTCACATGGGAATTCCCAGGCGAATTCCCGGGTCGAAAGAACCACAGGTCTGGCGTCGAGCGTCTTCGAGGTAGCCCCATCCGCCGGTTATACGGGTGATCGTGTCCCCATCCGGTTGGTTACATGGGTGATCCGCCCGAGGGAGTGCCCCCGACCGCCGGGCTTGGGCGCCTCTCGCATGATTCAGAGACCGAGCGATCTTGGTGTGGCCGGATAGCTTCTTGACCAATGGCTGCCGGGGAGATCGATCGACAACCAAGTCTGGCGCGTATCACGGACCGGACGGGGCGGAGCGATTGGTGTCGCTATGATTTGGTTGGTCCTGGTGGTCATCGTAAGTACCCGGAAGAACACATCTGCCGGAGTGATAGCGCTGCTGTGGATCGCGCTGCTTGTTGTGGCCGTGGGAGTCTGGCTCTTGGCCTTTCGCCCCTACGTGGCGTTGACGACTCAAGCACTAGTCATTCAGAACCGCATCACCAAGAGAACCGTGCCGTACGAATCCATCTTGGGCGTAAAACCCGGCTACTACGGACTCAGGCTCATAACCAAGAACCAGGGTGACGTCACCGTCTGGGCCGTGCAGAAATCAAACGTATCGAGATGGACCAATCGGCAGACACGGGCTGACGAGGTGGCGGCAGCGATCCGCACAAAAGTGGGCGCCACCTAGCCACCACCCTTCGCTGGACTGACCCAGTTCGCCGGGTGAGTGGCGCGTAGGGTGCTCGGCTTGCCTATGAGTTGACGGTGAGGGTGATGGTCTGGGTCGTCGATCCAGCCGTGCTTGATGCGGTGATCTTCACGGTGTAAGTGCCCGATGCCACCGAGGTTGTTCCCGCGATGGACCCATAGGCCAGCGTGATCCCCTTGGGCAGTCCGGAGACCCGGACTTTAGGGTCCGGGTACCCGGTAATCGTGATCGGAAGGGGCGTCATGGCCACCCCCCTGGTGATCGTGGCGGTGTCGATGGGGGCGATCACCGGCGACTGGTCGATGATCAGTACAAAGGACTGGTTGACCGGAACCCCGATCCCGTTGGTACCGGTAATCGTGATCCCGTAGACGCCACCGGCGTCCGGACCTGGCGTGCCCCCCAGTGTGGCAGTGCCGTTGGCATTGTCGGCGAGGGTTATCCCTGTGGGAAGGGTCGAAGTCGTGGTGATCGTGGGTGTCGGGTAGGCGTATTGGGTGGTGATCGGGTAGGTGAAGGAGACCCCGTCGTGGGCGGTGTACAGAGTCTTGGACTTGAAGACCGGGGCGTTGTCCACGGTGATGACGAAGCTCTGGGTGGCAGCCGGCTGGCCCCTGACCGTAGCCGTGACGTTCGCCGCGTATGCGCCGGAATCGTGGGCTGCGGGTGTCCCCGAGATGGTCGCCGTGCCGTTGTCGTTACTGACCAGCCGAAGGCCTGCTGGGAGGTGAGACGCCTTGATGACGGGCGTCGACGTGCTACAGGTTGTCACCGTGAAGGTGAAGGGGACACCCGCGGCCGCCGTGGCCGAGCCGGTGCTGGTGAAGCTCGGCGGATCGCAACTTGACCCCATGTAAGTGAACTGGTCGGCCGCTGACGTGTCGGTGACACCGGCTGAAGTGGTGACGGTCACGTCGATCGTGCCGGTGCCCACGGGCGACGTAGCTGTGATCTTGGTGGCCGAGTTAACAGTGAAGGTAGCCGCTGACGTCGAGCCGAACGAGACATTGCTGGCTCCAGTGAAGTTGGTCCCGGTAATGACGATCGCGGTGCCACCAGCCTCTGGCCCAGATGTGGGGCTGATCCCGATCAGTTCAGGGGCGGGTATCGACCCGGAGAGCGCAGCCAGGTGGGTTTGTAGCGCCGTCCCGTCGGGCGCCAAGGCATTGCCACTGCCGTCGATGAGGGCGTATGTGCTGTTGCCGTCATCGGAGTAAGTACTGCAACCAGGGCTGGGAGATCCAGGGTTCAGTTCCCACCAGCCCCAGGCGAGGTAGCTGACGCCGTTCTGATCGGCCCAGTTCATGTAGGCGTTGTCGAACCCGTCGTTTGGCGGGCCGTTAAGACAGTCGTATCCCTGGTCGAACTCCCCAGTCACCACCGGCACTTCGGCTGCGACCGGGGCAACGATGCTGTTCCAGCAACTGAGGGAATCGCAGCTCTCGCCGTCGTAGTTGTGGAAGGAGGCCGCGAGTTGGCCGTCGGGATCGGTGGGCTCGTTGGCCAGCCACCCAGAGAGATCGTTGGCGTAACTCAGCCCACCCACCATGATGGGCTGGCTCGACCCGGTGGTGCGGATTGCATTCACAAGAGTTTGCATTCCCACAGCGGTGTAGGTCTGGCTCGGGTTCGGGGTCTGGCCGTCAGCCGAGTCCGGAACGGTGCACCCGCCGTTCAGCCAGCATGACCAGCTCACAGGCCAGTTGGTGAATCCGTCTGCAGCCGGCGAGTACGGCTCATTGAAAACGTCGAAGACCACGGCTGAGTTGCTCTTGAAGGTCGTGGCCACCGAGGTCCAAAAGGCGGCCGAGTGGTTGTCGGGCATGGGGCGTTGACCGTCGGCCACCGTGGTCCCTGGTGCTGACCAGTGCAGATCCAATATGACGTAGATGCCGTCCGCGTTGAGTGCGTTCACCCAGTCTTCGATGGACTGTTGGTATCCGGACTGGCTACCGAAGGACGGCTGTCCGTTGAGACCGAGCCAGCAGTCCTCGTTGAGCGGCACACGTACCGCATCGGCGTCCCAGGCAGCGATTGTGGCCGCCGTCTCTGCGTCCTGGGCCGGGCTTGAGCCTTCCAGTCCTCCATAACCCCAGCCCTGTTCGCAGGCGTACTCGGAACCGGGCACATTCACACCCGAGAGCCGGACGGTGAGTCCATTCTGGTTGACGAAATGGTCGCCCGAGATCGAGATGGATAGAACAGGGCTGGCCCCGGAGACCGAAGGCTCAGACAGCACGACGCCGACAGAGAGCAGAGGAACGAGAAGGCAGAAGACGGTCGCCTTGAAGGTAGACAACTCCCTCAGCCATTCAGCCGCACTTGAATAGTGGCGCCGAATGCGTCCAGATTCAAGGCGTCTCACTGTGGGTCCCCTCCGACGGCCCACGCGAGCAGGGTGCACCGTCGATGAAAGGATAGCTACCTCGCGGCCACCAAGTTAGGACACGCTGAAGGAACTACTACGCGAGATTCGCGAGCGAGCCGATCTCAGACAGACTGACCTCGCAGAGGCGATAGATAGGCCACAGTCCTTCATCAGCGAGTACGAGCGAGGCCCGCGTCGGCTGGACCTCGTCGAGCTCCGCGAGGTATGCCAGGCGTGCGAAACAACGCTGAGGAAGTTGGTCAATGGGGTTGACCCGCTTCGATGGACACAGGTGCTTCCATTTATGCATCGGTCCTGGTGCCCACGGGTCGCCCAGTACGCCGGTCTTGGGAGCAGCCAACGCGGAGCTATCCTTGTGATCATGACCACAGTGGGTCACCGATGAGAGGAAGGCGCTAGCCAGTTAGCGCCGGTCCGGGGCGACCCGGACTCTTCGTCGTGTCCGCCGAGCAGGCGGGCTCCCCACTATTTGGAGGTCATATCACCATGTCTCAGCTCACGATTGAGCTGCGTCCCGGCGAAGGCGGAGATGACGCCTACGCCTTTTGTTTGGAACTGAAATCAGTCGTCGTCGCCTACGCCCGTCGCCGTGGTGACGTCGCACAGTCACGTCAAGCGCTATCGGGCCGCCGTACCCTCGAAGTGGCAGTCGAGGGGCATCGGCGCGCCTATGAACGTCTGGCCGGCGTGCACCGAATCCAGAGGATCCCCAAAAATGACCGCCGCGGGCGTCGTCACACCTCCACGGCGACCGTTGCCATCATCAAACAACAACCTCAGAGCGTGGTCGAGATCGCCGATGAGGAAATCGATGTCTTCACCTACCGAGGTAGCGGCAAGGGTGGCCAGCACCGCAACAAGACCGACTCAGCCGTGCGCGTCGTCCATCGACCGACCGGCATGACCGTCGTCGTAGAGCACGGAAGGAGCCAATGGCAGAACCTCCAGCAGGCCAAAATGGTTTTGCTGGAGCGCCTGCGCGAGGCGGCCTGCCGGGCGGACTCCGAGAAGGTCCTGAACGACCGAAACCGCCAGATCGCCTCCGGTGAACGACCGGTGAAGCAGTTCACGCACAACGAGCAGCGCTCGGTGGTCGAGTCGCATCAGACGGGAGAAGTCTGGCGGTGGTCGGACTTCTATCGGGGCCGCCTTGACCCTCCGGACGCAGCCTGAGGAAGGTACGGACCATGGTGAGCCCCTAGCCCAGTTCGCAGGGTGTGCGGCACAGGTTCTAGGGCGTTGGGTTTTAGGCTGGCGCCGGCGACAATAAGGAGGGCAGGAATGGGTACATCGAAGCTTCAGGTGACGGGCATCAATCATGTGGTGCTCCACGTCGCAGACCTTGATCGTTCCCGGGCGTTTTACATGGAAGCTCTGGGCTTCGATGACCGCGGCATCTCCGTTCCAGGTATGAGGGCATGCTTCTTGCGCTGTGGCATGCAGGGCCTCGACCTCTTCGAAATGGCTGACTGCAACGTCCACGGCGGCGAGGAGATGAACCACATGGCCCTGAACGTGGACGCAGCGGATGTTGACCTGCTCGTAGCTGGTCTTTCTGAGGCTGGGATCCACGTCTTCGAAATGACACCGCGTAATTCGGTGTTCATCTCGGACCCGGACGGCCACCGGATTGAGATGCTGCCCATCAGTGCCGACGAGCGGGATCACGAGCGCCAAAGCGCACGCGCTTCAGGACGGTAGCGAAAGCAAGGATCTTCCCGCTCCCTTCGGCATGGGGATTCGTGGCCATCCTGCATCCGCTGGCTGGATCTCCACCGACGCTGTTTTTGAGGGAGGAGCCGACCCGGCGCCGGGAGTGAGCCCCATTTCGCCGGGACAGTGACCCTACGTATCCCGTCGAACCACCTTTGCCTTTGCTCCTGGCCGCTCAGCTCCTGCCACTGAGACGGCGATGCCGTACACCCGGTCGAAGCCCGTCCATCCGTTGATGCCGCCTCGATTGTTGCCGATCTGAACCCGTCGTTTGGCGGGCTCAATGGCCTTGAGGAGATGGATGTAGACGCTCCCGGCGACCTTCGTCAGAACAATATCGCCCACCTCCACCAGGGCGGGGTCCACAGGACAGACAACCACCTCGTCACGGCTATGGATCAGCGGAACCATCGAGTGCCCGGTTGGCCGAAATGAGACGGTCTCGCCCCCGGCGACTCGCTCTGCGATCTGTTTCAGCATCGCTCCGAAGATACCTGGCTCCGTTGCAGGCAGACTGCCCCACTTCGTCGCCGGCACCGGGTCGTGCTCCCGAAAACTGCCATGGTCGGCTCATGGAACGAACTCAGACCGCTGTGCTCTTGCATCTGAAAGCTGAGCACAGCGGTGGTAAATGGGGAGTCTACGCGGGTTATGGAAATAGACGAAGTCGTTGTTGTCGTTGTTGCCTCCCACCGCCTCACAGACCCAGGCCGAAGAACATGAAAGCGCGATGAAGGAGTCGTTGGGATCGACCGTCTGGACGGGGCTCCATTGCCTCCCATTCCAGAACGAGGCTTGGCCCCCATCTTCGACGGCGACACAAAAGGTCGTCGCGATACAGCTGACCTGGACGAAATTGAGGTTGTCACTGTTTTTGAATGGCACCGGCGATCGACGCTTCCAAACGTGTCCGTTCCACGAAAAGTCGTCCTTTGATAATTGTCCGAGCGCCAGACAGAAGGTGGACGAGGTACACGAAATTTCGAACGAGTCGTTCGTTGCCCGCTCGTTGAGCAGATGTGGAAAGGTCCACTTGGCACCGTTCCATTGCAGAGTTCGGTTGTTTCCATCAGCGGCTACGCAAAACGACGGGCTGGTGCACGACATCGAGTTGATAAAGGTATGGGTGTCTGTGGGGAGATATGGATCCACGACCTTGGCGTCGGACCAGCGGTTGTCGACCCAAGTCGCGACCACCCCAGCGCCCGAGTGCGGACCCTGGATGATTCCGCCCCCCGCCATGCAGAAACGGGGAGATGGACACGACACAGATACCCAGTTCGTGGCACTGGTGGGATATCCGAGGTTCAACGGATAGGCCGTGATTCCACGAGAGCCAAGGATCATCGCGTCGCTACTTGCACCGACAGCTGCGCAGAAGGAACTGGTTGGACAGGACACTGCGGTCACCGAGTAGCCGGTTGCGGCGACCGGAACGTAGAGGCTGCCACTCAGCTCGAACACGTCGCCCCCATATGTGAGTGCGATACACGATCCGCCTGGAGTACAAGACACGGTATTGAGAAAATCCTGGTTTTGATCCTCAGGAAGATTCCGGACAGAGTAGGAAAGAACGCGTCGGAGAGTTGCTGGCACTTGTGGGACTGCCAACCAGCCCGATCAGAACGACGGCCAGAGCCAGCGCAATTGGGAGCTTCGTCCAGCGTCTTCCTCGACCGCCCATTTGGGCGCATCCTAGGATCACTTGCGACTCTCAAGATGGGCAGTTCAGATTGCCACTCCCAGTCCCACCCCCCACCTGCCCCATAACGCTTGTGGCCTCAAGCGATCGTTGCAACACATGCCTGATTGGCGGACAGTGACGTCGTGGATCAGGAGGTGTTCGAATGGCACGGTTCTCGTCCGAGGACAGGCAAACAATCTGGGACATGCGCGAAGCCGGAGTGCCGGTCAAACGCATCGCCAGGCATCTGGGCAGGCAGAACTCCTCATTGCGAAGGTTCGTCGCTGATGCCGGCGGGACCCGGCCGACGGCTCGACAACGCTCTGATCTGCGGCTGTCCTTAGAGGAGCGCGAGGAGATCTCACGGGGGCTGGCAGCCGGCCATTCGATCCGTGCCATTGGTGATGCTCTGGGCCGGTCTCCCTCGACGGTGTGCCGGGAGGTCAACGCCAACGGCGGGCGCAAGAGATACCGAGCTCTGGTGGCCGACCGCGCGGCGTGCCGGCGGGCGCTGCGGCCCAAGCGGGCCAAGCTCGCCCAGTGCCGGAGGCTCCGAGGGGTCGTCGAACGCAAGCTCGAGGCGAAGAGGTCACCCCAACAGATCTCGGCGTGGTTGGCTCTGGAGTACCCCGATCATCCGGAGATGCAGGTGTCCCACGAGACCATCTACCAGTCGCTCTTTGTCCAGAGCCGTGGTGCGCTGCGCAAAGAGCTCCATTCGTGTCTGCGCAGCGGTCGGGCCATGCGCCGGGCCAAGGCCTACACAAAGGGCAACGTCGGACAGAGCCAGCTCAAGAACATGGTGATGATCTCCGAACGGCCCGCCGAGGTGAAGGACCGGGCCGTGCCGGGTCACTGGGAGGGCGACCTGATCTTCGGCAAGAAGATGACGTCGATCGGAACCCTGGTCGAACGGCACAGCCGCTACGTCATCTTGCTCAAACTCCCCAACGGCCATGGCGCCGAGGCAGTCCGCAAGGCGACCCTCTGTGTCAACCTTCAGTGAGGCAGATCGAGCTGCTGATTCATTGAACTGAGGGCGGGGAAACGAGCCCCGAAATGACCACGACAATCAACCACTCCGACGACACGCGCCACCATGCTGGTGCGATGGACGACACCACTGACCCCGATCCCGAGGTCCGAGAACGAGCGAGCGGGCCGCGCCGGTTCCCTGCCGCCTACAAGGCCAGGATCCTGGCCGAGTACGACACGCTGGGCAAGGCCGAGAAAGGGGCGCTGCTCCGTCGGGAGGGCCTCTACTCGTCCCTCCTCACCGAGTGGCGCCGTCAGCGTGACCGTGGCGCCGAAGAGGCCCTGGCCCGACCGGCCGGACGCCGGGTCGCCGACCCCCGGGACAAGGAGATCGCCGCGCTGAAGAAGGACAAGGAGCGGCTCAGCGGCGAACTGGACAAGGCCAGGAAGGTCATCGAAGTCCAGGGAAAACTCTCGGCGCTGTTGGAGCAGTTCGCCACCGACAGCGAGCAGGACGAGCGAGGCGAGACGAAGTGATCGACCAGGCCATCTGTGAACTGACGCCGACCGTCGGGGTGCGCGCCGCCTGTGCGGCGCTCGGTGAGAGCCGGGCCCGTCACTACCGCCGGCACCGAAAGAGCCCGGCACCAGCGAAGCCCGAGCGGGTGGCCACCCCCCAGCCCCGGGCCCTCTCAGAGGTCGAGCGCAAGGAGATCCGCCGCGTCCTCAACGGTGAAGACCACGCGGACGAGGCGCCGGCCACCGTCTACGCCAAGCTCCTCGACGAGGGCGTCTACCTCGGATCGGTCTCCACCATGTACCGGGTGCTACGCGAGCACGACGAGGTGGGTGACCGGCGACGCCATGCCACCCACCCGGCCCGGGTCAAGCCCGAGCTGGTAGCGACGAAGCCCAATGAGGTCTACAGCTGGGACATCACCAAGCTCCACGGCCCGGTCAAGTGGACCTACTACTACCTCTATTCGATCATCGACATCTACAGCCGCTACGTGCCCGGGTGGATGCTGGCTCGAGCCGAACGGGCCAGCCTGGCCGAGGCCCTCATGGCCGAGACCATCGACAAGCAGGGCATCCGAACCGGCGAGCTCACCATCCACTCGGACCGCGGATCAGCGATGATCGCCCAGCCGGTGGCCCACCTCTTGGCCGACCTCGGCGTCACCAAATCACACAGCCGCCCCCATACGAGCAACGACAATCCGTACTCAGAAAGCCACTTCCGGACCCTCAAGTACCGACCGGACTTCCCCAAGAGCTTCGGCTCCTTCGAGGACGCCCACGCCCACTGCGGTCGGTTCTTCAACTGGTACAACGACGACCACCGGCACTCGGGCATTGGGTTCCACACCCCAGCCGACGTCCACTACGGACGAGCTGAGTCAATCCGAGCACAGCGCGGACAGGTACTCGACGTCGCCTACGCCGCCCACCCGGAGCGCTTCGTCCGCAAGGCCCCCACACCTCCGGAACTACCGACCGTGGCGTGGATCAACCGACCCGAGGAGGCAACCACGACGGCACAGTGATTCCTCAAACTTTCTGTCTCACAAAGGTTGACAGGCGCCGCGATGACCAAGCGTATCTTGACGCTGCCGGCGCAACTGCGCCGCTCCATCACCTGGGATCAAGGCAAGGAGATGGCAGAGCACGTCCGCTTCACGGTCGAGACCGGTGTACCGATCTACTTCTGCGACCCGAAGAGCCCTTGGCAGCGTGGGAGCAATGAGAACACCAATGGCCTGCTTCGCCAGTATCTCCCGAAGACTGCGGACCTCTCGCAGTGCACCCAGCGAGAACTCGACGCCATCGCTCGCCCACTCAACACCAGGCCTCGACAGACGCTCGGTTGGATGACACCATCTCAGGCGTTCGCCAAGGCGTTGCGTTAATCGCTTGAGGCCACACTGCCGGGGGTGAGGCACCCCCGCAGGGTCGCCCGACACTCCCTAATCGCGCCTGCGGCATATCCGATGGGCGACCGAGATCAGCGACCGAACTCTTTACGAGTCTGCTCCTTGTCCTTCTTGGCCTGACGCTTCTCTTTGAGCGACTTGCCGGACTTCTTGGTGGCGGTCTTTCGAGGAGACTTGTCGGACATGTCAACCCCCTTTTCCTGCTGCGACCGTACTCTGCTGGCACCAATCCATTTCGCAGGGCCAGGCCAGCGAGTGAGTTGCCCCAGTACATTGCCGGGACAGTGCGTGTCTTATCGGACGTACCGTTGCCGCATGACCAGGTTGGGCGTTCAGGACGGAGAGCCATTGGTAGTAGACCTCCGCAACCGAGGCATCGCCTCATGGGAAGAATTCGTGGGATGCCCTCCAAGAGCAATGCGGGCTTCCTGCTTGGTTCGGTCGCAACCTTGATGCATGGAACGACACCCTTGGCGAGGGAGGCATCTCTGTAATCCTTGACGCCCACCCGACGCTCCTGATCCGTGTGGCAGGAAAAGGCTTTTTCGCTCCTGATCACCCAGAGGGCAAAAGTTTTGTTGAGACGACTCAGGCGACCGGCCAAGGTCGGGTAGAGGTTGAAGTAGGTCCCTGATCGGACCCACCGAAGATGCCCCCGGTACGCCGGCTAAGTGCCACACCTCGGTCTACAGCCCAGCGAGTCCGGATCCTTCAAGACACGGGAGAACCTGGCGTCGGTTCGACACCAGAAGCACGAGGTCTATGGCTTTGCCTCTCACCTCGGGACCACTTCCCTTGGTCCAATCGAGGTCCGTCGCCACCAGGCGACGACCCCGTTGAGGTTCGGCATGGACGAGCATTCGACCTCTCCGCCAATAGGCGTCCAGTACAAGGGCCACAGCGGCTAGCGGCGCATCGACATCGAGGCCGAGCGGCCGGTAGGCGTCCGCACTGTGTACGAGGACATCACCCAACCCCATCGCCTCGGGAAATCCGGGGAGACGGAATCCCCCCTCGGCCGCCATGCGAAGACGATCAGCCAGGTCCGCCACGGGCACGTCACCGAGTTGTTTGGCCGCGTTGCTCACCGCTCGATCCGGTCGCAGTCCGCCTCGAAGGAGGATGCGCGTGAGTGCCAGAGGCGTCATCTCAGCGCCTCGTACAAGGTGGGCGAGCACGTCACGCACCCGCCAACCAGCGCACCAGGATGCGGCGTTCCACGCCGTCTCGTCGAGCGATTCGACCTGGTCGGCGAATTGGAGACGTAGACGAGCGACCTGTTGCGGTACATCGACAGCCTCCACGATCCTGAGTCTTGCAAATCAAGGGCCGCACGGCTAAGACCCCTGCCCTCGCTGCCGGGAGGGGGCACTCTCCGGCCTGCTATGGGCGAGACTGTCGCGTGCGGAAAGATCCGATTCGCATGTACCCGCATGACCCTGATTGGGCTTCCAGCTTCGAGCGAGAGCAACTTCACCTGACGCCGCTTCTGCATCCATACCTGGTTCGGCCGCTGGAGCATATTGGCAGCACGTCAGTTCCCGGTTTGGTAGCCAAGCCGATTATTGACATGTTGGCTGTGGTCGAAGATATTTCGCCGGTGATGGTGGAGGAAGACTCGCTACGGCAGATCGGCTGGCTGCTTGCTCCTGAGCCTGCCGACAATGTCGAAAGAAGGCTGTCCTTCTGCACGCCTTCGAGAGAGCTGCGAACGCATCACCTGCACGTCGTGGAAGAGGAGTTCTCGGGGTGGCGTGGTTGGCTCGCGTTTCGTAACTACCTGCGCAAGAACCTCGATGCCGCCCACGAATACGGCGAACTAAAGAGCCGACTATCCACTGAGCACGGATCCGACCCAAATGAACGGGACCAGTATCGGGCTGGAAAGGCAGACTGGGTCAGCGCGGTGACAGCGCGGGCTCTGGAGAATGAGGCGTAGGTCGGGACGACGCTGCCCCAGTACATTGCCGGTTTCGGCAACAAGGCTCCACGGGGCCTACCGCCGACATAGCTGCCTCTGGCCAGCGGCGTTCGCCCCTGATCTCCAGCCCGCGGAAAAATCCGTAAGCCGAACTCCATGCGGCAACAGCCCACGTCAGCCAGGGTCGCAGCCCGGAGGCGTCCCAAATGACCCGCCCGATGATGGTTCTCGCTGGGGAACGTCAAGTGGGACAGCAGGTGTCCCCGATTCGCGAGCAGAACTTCGCCAGGGGGTTGCCCGGCCCTTAACGCTGCCGGCACGGTGGCGTCCTGCGGCCAGATCTGTGACCGTCTCTAGGGACATTCCAGCACCCTGGGAGTCGCCATGCTGGCCTCGCCGGGCCGGAGCGACCAGCTCCCCCCACCGACCAAGGAGACGATGGAGGCCTGGTGGTGCGGCGCGCGGAACGGCGGCCGCTCCAGCAGAACGCCATCGGGCAGGGCACAGCCGGCCGCCGAGTGGATACGGGTCACCGTGAGGGCCTCGGGCGCCGTGAGAGGCGGGAGGAGACCGGGCAGGCGCTCGGCCAGCATGGTCTTGCCCGAGCCGGGCGGTCCGATCATCAGGAGGTGGTGACGACCCGCCGCGGCGACCTCGACGGCCCGACGTCCGAGGGCCTGGCCCCGCACGTCGGATAGGTCGGGTGGGTCGGGGGCACTGTTGTCTCCGGTCGGTGGCGGAGTGCTGGGCCAGCGGGCCTCGCCGCGCAGCACGCGCACCAGATCAGCCAGCGTGGCCGCGCCGTGGGCGTTCTCACCGCGCACCAGTGCCGACTCTCGCACGTCGCACAGCGGCACGATGAGGCCCAGCGGTGTGGCAGCGGCGTCGGCCAGGGCGATCATGCCCGGGACGTGGCGCAGCGAGCCGTTGAGGCCCAGCTCGCCGCAGAAGGCGAAGCCCTCCGTACAGGAAGGGCTCAGCTCGCCTGCGGCGACGAGGAGGCCGATGGCGATCGGGAGATCGAGGCCCGCGCCGCCCTTGCGCACGCCGGACGGCGCGAGGTTGACGGTGACGCGCCGCAACGGCCAGGGCAGCCCGCTCGAGAGCAGGGCGGCGCGCACCCGGTCGCGGGCCTCGCGCACTGCGGCGTCGGGCAGACCGACCACGGTGAATCCAGGCAGGCCGTTGGAGACGTGGACTTCGACGGAGACAGGGCGCCCGACGGCCCCGTTGAGCGTGGCAGAGGCGACCGCAGCGAGCATGCGGGGGAACGGTCGCATCGGTTGGGACCCCGATGCCTGACATGTTTTTCCGAGATGGAATGACTGACTACCTGGGTGCCTCCGTCCAAGCAGGCACATCGGAGATAGTCGAGATGGCTCGCCGGTTGCCGTCGAGAACATTGAACCAGCCTTGGCGAGAGGGCTTGACGTTGGACCTGACTCTAAGGTCTACCGTGACGGTGCATGACGACGACGACCATCTCCGAGCTGGCGGGGAGGCTCGGGCTTCGGGCGGACACCCTGCGCTACTACGAGCGGATCGGCCTGTTGCAGCCCGCGGGCGGGTGCACCGCGATCGCGGCGCGGGCCATGGCGGGGCGCCCTAGGACACGCCGCCGAAGTCTTCGCGGCTGAGCGCCGTGAGCACGTTCTGGACTTCGGTGCGACCGCGTCGCCCAAGAGGAGTGCGAGGACGAGGGGTAACTTCAACGGTGCAAGACGGGCCGAACCACGACGGTCCTTACTGCTTCGTGTCGCTCGCGACCACCAATCCCTCGGTAACTCGCGGCGGGTTTGGGAAGAGCGCAGCAGCGTTATCCTCAACCCATTGATGCGCCACTGTGACGGACTCGTCGGCACCGGCTTTGTCCTCGAACACGCTGAGGGACGCCATCGTGCCCTCGCCAGCGTCAATCCAGTAGTAGGCGATGAAACCGCTCACTTCTTCAAGGAGAGGCATGAAGCTTTCACGGACGAGGCGTCCCGCTTCTGCGTCGTCTGTGATGCCCTCGTACCGTCGAACGGCTGCATACATCGGCATACCTCCTTCGCTCACCCTTCTTGTGGATCGCCTGCGCTGACCTCCGGCTCCCCCCGCCGCACTACCCACGCGGGCGAGCCGGACACAGCCATCATGGCCACCTCGGCCCTTGCAGGGCAAGGGTGCAGTCTCCCCGGCGAGAAACGGCCGTTCTGGGAGGCGACGCATACATCGAGGACGAACTTGGCTTGTTCCGATGGGACAGGTCGAGGCGGATGGAGCGAGCTGACGCCAGCTCGGATCTGGACGGTCAGTCGTCCCACAGGCCCTGTCGGAAGTGCGGATATGGGTGGTTTCAGCGTGAGCCGGGAGTGACTGGCGGAGACGCATATTCGATTCGCCGTGTATTCCTCCCGGATCTGATCAGGACTGTACTCGTAGGGCGACGTAGTTCCTCCAGTCCGTCCCCAGGAGTTTCGTTCGTTGAGCGACGCGCCAGGGCCGGCGGTCGATGAGTTTGGCTAAAACCGGTGCGGGCACCGTGGCGAGCAAGGCGTCGAGCGCTGCGGTGCGGGCTGCTCTCGTGACACCGTGTCGGTTGAGGCGTTCGGCGAGCTGATCGGGTTCGATCGGCTGCCCGGCTCGGCCTCCGGGGAAGAGCCAGTCACCGTTCCGATGTCCGGCGCTGCTGGCGTGACCCGGCCGCTCGAGGAGTGCTCGGACGAGCGCGGACAGCGCGCTGGGGACAGGCGCCAGGTCGTCACCGATGCGCAACGCATGCCCGCCGTCCGCCGACTCGAAGTCGGTCGCACGAAGGCGGTTGATCCGGGTGAGCGGGAGCGCATAGAGCAGGACCAAGCAACCGGCGACCCGGTCGACCAGGTCGATGTTGTCGTCGTCGAGCAAGCGGCCGAGCAGGTCGAGGCGTTGGTGCTCGGGAATACCGCGGGGCACGGCGGGACGGTCGGGGGGCAGTTCGAGCGCCGCTCGGCGGTGGGTGCGAATGGCCCAGTTCAAGAAGGAGCGGGAGTGCAGTCGGGTACTCGGTCCTTGGGCGAACCAGGCGTCGACGTTGGCTTGGGTGCAAGTGAGCAGATCGGTCTCGTGCTCTCGGAGCCAGGCCAGGAGCTTGACCGTGATGTTGGTCTGCGCCCGCACCACCGTGTAGCGGCTCTCGGTCAGATCGCCGGCATCGGAGAGGGCCGAGAGCCGAGAGCCGTGATGCCAACGCAGATAGGCGGCGATGAGCCGGCGCTCGGCGGGCTCTTCGACGGAGGCCAGGCGGCTCTTGGCCCAGCGCTCGTAGGCAGCGAGGTAGCGGTCACGCTCGGGCAGCACGCCGTGGGTGACGAGAAGTGCGCGGAAGTGCTCGCGCCCGTTGGACATGGCCAAGGTGTCGAGACCGTCATGGCTGAGCGCGACGACCCCGGTGGCGATGGCGCTGATGCGCTCGGCGGTCGCCTGATGAGAGAGCCACGACAGCCCGCCTCGTGGCACCTCCATGTCGCCCAGCGCGTCGATGAAAGATGCGAGCTCGGGCTTGACCGCTCCGGACCCGTCATCGAAGAGACGCTCCAGGCGTGCCCTGAGCGAACAGCGCCGGCATTGACTCAAGGTCCGAAAGTCATCGTCGGCACCACAGCCTCGGCACCGAAGCGCCTCGCGGATCCCGCCGCAACGAGCGCACAGAGGAGCTTGCCCCGCGGTGCCACCGGGCAAGGAACGGACCAGTCCGCAGCCCGGGCAGCGACCGTGACGGATGACGCGGCGTGTGGCACATGTCGCGGACAGCGGCCCGCCCGGCCACCCCGGTCGCCTGGTGGTGCGTCCGCAGCCCGCAGCACACACAGAGCCCGTCATTGCTGGCTCTCGTCGGTGATCCGGGCCCGTCGGGGTCGGCGGACGACGGGCTTGGCGGCCTTGGACTTGGCCGGTGCCCGGCCTGCGCTCGCCGTCGTCTCGATTAGGTCGTCGGGGGTGCAGTCGAAGATGTCGCACAGCGCGGCCAAGGTGGTGAGCGACAGCCGTTCGGGCGTGCCCGCAGCCAACCGATAGACCTGGGCGGCGGACAACTCGACACCACGCTGGGCCAGGAGCGGCCGCAGCTCGGTCGTCTGCCACAGCCCATGGGCGGCCATGACCTCACGTAGTCGCCAGGTGTAGGCGACCTTGCGACGGGCCCTCACCGTGCTCTCCGGCGCTGAGCGGCAGCCTCGACTGCCCCGTCGAGTGCGGCACGCAGCGTGCGGGTCTTGTAGTCCGACGACACCGAGGTGTAGATGGCCAGCGTGGAGGCGTACTCATGGCCGGCCTGTTGTTGGACGAAGAGGGCATCGAAGCCGTCCTCGATCAGGTGCGTCACATAGCTGTGGCGCAAGCAGTGCAGGGTCAGCCCCGGTGGCAGACCGGCCGAGCGGGCCGAACGGGTGAAGGCGTCGTTGATGCGGTCCTCGCTGACCAGCGGCCCGCGCTCGAGGGCCACAGGCCCGCCCCGGCGCTCTCCATGGTCGGCCAGACCTCGTCGATCCATTCGGCGAGCACCTCGGTCGACCAGCCGAACACGGTGAGCACCCCGCGCCGACGGGGCGGCCCGCCCTTGGCCGCCTTGCCCCAGCGCACCTGACACACGCCGTAGTCGCCGAACTCGGGTGCCTTGGGATTGGAGCTGAAGTCGCTTCGCTCGAGCATGCGGACTTCGCGTCGTCGGAGCCCCCAGCCATAGGCGACCTTGAGCATGGTGGCGTCTCGAAAGGCCGGAGCCCAACCCTTCTTGGCCCCGGCCCGGATCGATTCGACATCGTCGTCGGCGGCGTCGAAGAGTGCCTGGAGCTCGATCCGAGTCAGCGAGCGTCGAGCGGGTCGTCCTTCGTACTCGCTCGAGTGTCGGGCCAGGTTCTCGGCCCGGCAGATCTGCACTGGTGCCGAGCCGAACTGGACAATGCACGACGTCCCCCAGCCATACGCGCTGTCGCAGACGAAGTCACAGAAGGCGCCGACGGCCAGCTGATAGCTGCGGATGGTCGAGTGGGCCAGTCCGTCGTCGCTGCGCAGTTCGCCTACCCAGGACTCGAGGTGCCCAGGCAGCCACTGCCACGGCCAGACCTGAGTGTGAATACGGAACCGGCGCACCAGGCGTTCGCGGGTATCGATCGTCTGTTCGTTGAGACACCGCGACAGTTGTTGATCGCGCCAAGCGGCAAACATCGCGTCGAATGCGTCACCGGCGACGCGGGCGTCAGGCGACTCCACCTCCGCCAGCCACAGCCCTCGTGATCGACCCATGCAAGCCCCTTCCATGCCTCGTTGTGAACGCGGATTCAATCATCAGATGCAATCGAAGCCGGGGATGTCCACGTCAAGGCACGAAAGCGACCGCCACCAACCCTCGCAGCGGCTCTCTCGAGCCTTGCAAACATGCAGGACACACGCCTGAGCGCAGCGCGCTCGAGAACATGCATCAAATGCAAT
>CAVSUH010000018.1:0-451501 GCA_963731065.1 uncultured Acidimicrobiaceae bacterium
CAGCGGGAACGGCGACCCGCTCTTCGCCTTCGGCCTCAACTGGGAAGTCTGGCTCATCGTCATCATCAAGTGCGTGGTCGCCTTCGTGGCGCTGCTCGTCGCCACGGCGCTGATGATCTGGTTCGAGCGCAAGGTGATCTCGGACATGCAGAGCCGGGTGGGCCCGAACCGGGCCGGGCCATGGGGCCTGCTGCAGACGCTGGCCGACGGGACCAAGCTCATCTTCAAGGAGGACCTGCTGCCGGACCGGGCGGACTCCTTCGTGTTCAAGCTGGCGCCCTACCTCGCGGTGATCCCCGCCGTGCTGGTCTTCACCGTGGTCCCCGTCGGGGGCGTGATCACCATCGGCAGCCACACCTTCGAGTTGCAGGTGGCCGACCCGCCCATGGGGATCCTGCTCGTCCTCGCCATGTCGGGCATCGCCGTCTACGGCGTCATGCTGGCCGGCTGGTCCTCGGGGTCGAAGTACCCGCTGCTCGGCTCGGTGCGGGCGTCGGCCCAGGTGATCTCCTACGAGGCCGCGCTGGGCATGACCACGGTGATGGTGGTGCTGGTGACCGGCTCGCTGTCGACCCGGGCCATCGTGGCGTCCCAGTCGAACGGGTTCTGGAACTGGAACCTCATCCGGCTGGGCTTCCTGCCCTTCATCTTCTTCATGATCGCCATCACGGCCGAGCTGACCCGGCCGCCCTTCGACCTCACCGAGGCGGACACGGAGCTGGTCGGCGGCTTCCACACCGAGTACTCGTCCATCCGCTTCGGCCTCTTCTACCTGGCCGAGTTCATGAACACCATCACGATGTCGGCCATCGTCGTGACCCTGTTCTTCGGCGGCCCCAACGGCTACATCTTCCACATCCCCGGCGCCACCATCTACATGCCGATCATCTACTTCCTCCTCAAGACGGTGGCGTTCTGCTTCATTTACGTGTGGTTCCGCGCCGCCCTGCCCCGCCTGCGCTACGACCAGCTCATGGACCTCGGCTGGAAGCGCCTCATCCCGCTCACGCTGGGGTGGCTGCTCCTGGTGGCCGCCATCGTCGCCTGGGGCTGGGCCGGGCTGTTCCTGGTGCCCGTCGTCATCCTGGCCTCCTTCCTGCTCATGCGGGCCACCAAGCTGGGCAAGGGTCGCGGCGACGAGGACCTCATCATTCCGGCGATCGGGCGCCGGGTGACCCGGCCCTCGCGGCTGTCGCCGGTCCCTGATCCTGTTTCCGGAGGGAAGGCGTAATGGGCGTCGGCGACGAACTGAAGGACCAGCTCTCGTTCCTGGGCGGCTTCAAGCTGACCTTCCAGCACCTGACGCCGGCCCCGGGTCACGACGAAGTACCCCGACGAGAAGAAGCCCAAGCAGCCGCGCCAGCACGGCCGCCACGTCCTCAACCGCTACGAGGACGGCATGGAGAAGTGCATCGGCTGCGAGCTGTGCGCCGGCGTGTGCCCGGCCGACTGCATCTACGTGCGCGGGCTCGACAACCCGCCCGACCACCCGGTGTCGCCCGGTGAGCGCTACGGCTACGTCTACGAGATCAACTACCTGCGCTGCATCCACTGCGACATGTGCGTCGAGGCCTGCCCGACCGAGGCCATCACCGAGTCCAAGTTGTTCGAGTTCTCCTTCACCAACCGCTTCGACGCCATCTACACCAAGGAAGAGCTCGTCGTGAACGACGACGGCACGCCGAAGAAGCTCCCCTGGGAGGACTGGCGCGAGGGCGACGACCTGATGACCTCCGGCTGGATGCGCGCCACGGCCCCGTCGGGCAGCGCCGCCTACGAGGGCGAGGTGCAGTGGTCGGGCGAGCTCGGCTACGGCGTGCGCGCCCCCGAGGGCGGCCAGTCGGCGCACCGGGACGACGAGGCCACCGGCACCAAGCCGCTGCGCGAGGTGCTCGAGGCCCACCTGCTCGACGAGGACATCCCGCTGGCCCACCGCGGCATGCAGGGCCGCGTCTGGCGGGCCAAGGAGGGGGCGGCGGCCAACCGCAAGAAGATGGACGCCATGCGGGCCCGCATGAAGGACCTGCGCGCCTCGCGCAAGGCGGCCAAGGCCGATGCCAAGGCGCGAGCGGGCCGACGCGGCGGCGGAAGAGGCGAAGGACGCCTCCGTCGAGGCGGCGGCCGCCATCACGGCACCGTGGTGGAGCCGGACCGGCGGTCGGACACGGCGCGCGGCAGACGCCGGCGCCGAGGGGAGCGACTGACCCATGCTCCACGCCGTGCCGCTGCTGGCTGCCACGCGCGCCACCTGGCCCGACATCCTGGTCTTCGCCGCCGCCGCTGCGGTGATCCTGGTCGGCGCCGTCGGCGTCGTCACGTCCCGCAACCCCGTGCACGCCGCGCTCAGCCTGGTGATGACGCTCTTCGGCGTCGCCGTGCTCTTCATTGAGCAGGAGGCCGACTTCCTGGCCGCCGTGCAGATCATCGTCTACGCCGGCGCCATCGTCGTGCTCTTCCTCTTCGTGATCATGTTCCTCGGGGTCGACCGCTCCGAGGACATCACCGTGGAGCCGCTGGTCGGCCAGCGCCCCCTCGCCGTCGTGTTCTCGCTCATCACCCTCGGTGGCGTCCTGGCCATGGCGGCCACCGCGCACTGGGTCACCGGCGCCAAGCAGGTGGTGGGCCCGATTCAGGGCCACGTCGCCGGCCCGAATTCGCCGGCGGGGGAGCCGGCGCAGCTGGGCAAGCAGCTCTTCACGACCTACCTGTTCGCGTTCGAGGCCACCGCCGCGCTGCTCGTCATCGCGGTGGTCGGCGCGGTCGTGCTGGCCCGCCGGCCGCCGACGATCCACGCCGACCAGGAGGAAAGCACCGAGAGCGAGTTGCCGGCATGAGCCTCGCCGGGATCCTGGTACCTCGGCCTGGCCGCCATCGTCTTCACCATCGGCGCCATCGGCCTGCTGGTGCGGCGCAACGTCCTGATCATGTTGATGTGCATTGAGCTGATGCTCAACGCGGCCAACCTCACCTTCGTCACCTTCGCCCGCATGCTCAACGACATCGGCGGGCAGGCGATCGTGTTCTTCGTGCTCGTGGTAGCCGCAGCCGAGGTCGTGGTGGGCCTGGGGATCGTGGTGACCAACTTCCGCCGCCGCGAGACCACGGTGGCGGACGACCTGGACTCGCTGAAGGGCTGACCCGTGGTCCATCTCGCGTACCTCATGTTGCTGCTGCCTCTCGCGGGCTTCCTGTTCCTGGTGACCTTCGGTCGCCGCCTCGGCGACCCGGTGGCGGGTTGGATCGGGACCGTCGCGGTCGGCGGCGCGTTCGTGGTGGCCTGCTTCGTGCTGGCCGGCCTCCTCGGCCTGCCCGACAACGGCCGGGTGGTGGTGGACAACTACTTCACCTGGTTCAGCTCGGGCGGCCTGACGGTGCCCGTCGGGTTCCTGGTGGACCCGCTGTCGATCACGATGTGCATGTTCATCACGTTCGTCAGCGCGTTCATCCACCTGTACTCCATCGGCTACATGAAGGACGACCGGGACTACTCGAAGTTCTTCATCTACCTCAACCTGTTCGTCTTCTCCATGCTGCTGCTGGTGCTGGCGGACAACCTGCTGCTCACCTTCGTGGGCTGGGAGGGCGTGGGGGTCTGCTCCTACTGGCTGGTGTCCTTCTGGTTCCAGCGCGACGCCGCCGCCTCGGCCGGCAAGAAGGCCTTCATCTACAACCGCATCGGTGACGTCGGCTTCCTGCTGGCCATCTTCCTGATTTTCGAGCGGACCGGCACCATCCAGTACGAGAGCGGCCCGGGCGGGGGGATCTTCGGCCAGCTGCACCACCTCGACGGCGGCTACGGCCTCGCCGCCGTGCTGCTCCTCTTCCTGGCCGCGGCGGGCAAGTCGGCCCAGATCCCGCTGTTCAACTGGCTGCCCGACGCCATGGAGGGCCCGACGCCGGTCTCGGCCCTCATCCACGCCGCCACCATGGTCACGGCCGGGGTCTATCTGCTCTGTCGCATGAACCCGCTGCTCCACGTGACGGCCACGGGGTCCGAGATCATCGCCACCATCGGGGCCGTCACCGCCTTCACCGCGGCCACCATCGCCTGCGCGCAGCAGGACATCAAGAAGGTGCTCGCCTTCTCGACCGTCTCGCAGATCGGCTACATGATCCTCGCCGTCGGCACGGGCGCCTACATCGCCGCCGTCTTCCTGATGGTGGCGCACGCCTTCTTCAAGGGCCTGCTCTTCCTGGGCGCGGGCTCGGTGATCCACGGGCTCGAGGACGAGCAGGACCTCAAACGGATGGGCGCGCTGCGCCGCTACATGAAGTGGACCACCGTCACCTTCACCATCGGCTTCCTGGCCATCGCCGGCATCCCGCCGCTCTCGGGCTTCTGGGCCAAGGGCGACGTGCTCGACAACACGTTCGCCCACTTCAAGGTGCTGTGGGTCATCGGCCTGGTCACCGCCGTGCTCACGGCCTACTACATGAGCCGCCTGGAGATCCTCGCCTTCGGCGGCAAGGAGCGCTTCGACAAGGCGGGCCCGCACGGCGAGCCGGCGCTGCACGACGCCCCACGAGTCGCCGTGGATCATGCGGCTCCCGCTCGTCGTCCTCGTCCTTCTTCGCCTTCTTCGCCGGCGCGCTGGACCTGCCCTGGGTCCACGTCGACAGCCTGGCGAACTTCCTCGCCCCGGTGTTCGCCGGCACGCTCTACAACGACAACCTCGAGCGCCGGGCCGCAGTGGGCCCTGGCGCTGGCCGACATCGCGGCGGCCTTCATCGGCCTGATCATCGCCTGGACCCTGTGGCGGGGCGACGAGGTCTACAAGCCGAAGTTGGAGCCGGCCTTCCTGCAGCGGGTCTGGTACTGGGACGACTTCTACGACCTCGTCATCGGGCGCCCGGCCCAGCGGCTGGCGACGTTCCTGCGCCTGGGTGGTCGACGTCCGCGTCATCGACGGGGCGGTCAACGGCACCGCGCAGCTGGCCAAGGCCACGGGGAACGCAGCCCGCAAGCTGCAGACGGGCTACGCGCCGGAACTACGCGCTCGGGATCGCCCTGGGCATGGCCCTCATCATCGCCTTCCTGCTGAGCCGGACGTGGTGGGGATGAGCCACTCCATCCCGTTCCTGACGCTGCTGATCCTGCTGCCGGCCATCGGGGCGGCGCCCTCGGCCTGCTCACCTTCGACCGCTCGCTGCACAAGGAGGTCGTCTACGCGCTCGGCCCTGATCGTCTCGCTGGCCACGGCCGCGATCGCCGTGGCGGCCCTCGTCGCCATGAAGGTGCACGACGGCGGCTTCCAGCTGGTCTCGAACCACGAGTACACCGGCACGAGCCTCGGGGTGCACTGGTACCTGGGGGTCGACGGCATCTCCATCTTCCTGGTGCTGCTCACCGCGCTCCTCTTCCCGCTCACCATCATCCTCGGGCGCAACCGGGAGAACCCCCGGGCCTACTTCGCCTGGATCCTCCTCCTGGAGGCGTCGGTGATGGGGAGCTTCCTGTCGCTCGACCTCATCGTCTTCTTCTTCATGTTCGAGCTGACCCTGGTGCCGGCCTACTTCATCATCGCCGGCTGGGGACACCAGCGGCGGGCCTACGCGGCCATCAAGTTCTTCCTCTACACCTTCCTCGGCTCGGCCTTCCTGCTCGTCGGGATCCTGGCGCTGGCCTTCATCCACGAGTCGCAGTACCACTACCTGACCTTCGAGCTCGGGCCGCTGATGCAGACGCACCTGTCCTCGTCGACGGAGATCCTGCTCTTCTTGTCCTTCACGGCGGCCTTCGCGGTCAAGGCGCCGCTCTTCCCGTTCCACACCTGGTCGCCCGACGCCTACACGGAGGCCCCGGAGGAGGGCTCGGTCCTGCTGTCGAGCATCCTCGCCAAGATCGGGACCTACGGCATCATCCGCTTCGACCTCAGCCTCTTCCCCCACGCCACGCGGACGCTGGCCCCGCTCTTCCTGACGTTGGCCGTCATCGGCATCGTCTACGGCGCCATCGTGGCCTGCGCCCAGCGCGACCTGAAGCGCCTCGTCACCTACTCGTCGCTGGCCGGCATCGGCTTCATTGCCCTCGGCACCTTCTCGCTGAGCACGCAGGGCCTCTCCGGCGCCGTCCTGCTCATGCTCAACCACGGGATCATCGTGGCGGCGCTGTTCATCCTCATCGGCTTCATCTACCAGCGCCGCGGCACCTGGCAGGCGAGCGAGATGCGCGGCCTGCAGAAGGCGGCGCCCGTGCTGGCCGCCGTCTTCACCGTGGTCATGATGGCGTCCATCGGCGTGCCCGGACTCAACGGCTTCGTGAGCGAGTTCCTCGTGCTCTCCGGCACCTTCATCACCCACCGCTGGTGGGCCGTGGTCGCCGTCCTCGGCGTGATCGTGGCCGCCATCTACCTGCTCTGGGCCTACCAGCAGGTCTTCCACGGCGAGCCGCGGGAGGCCGACGAGAAGACCCGTGACCTGGTCCTGATCGAGCGGCTGATCATGGCGCCCCTCATCATTTTGATCGTGTTCCTGGGCGTCTACCCCAAGCCGGTGCTCGACCGCATCAACCCGTCGGTCAACCAGCTCATTGCGCACGTGGAGTCCTCGACCGGTCACTACCAGCCGCCGGTGGCGGTCAGAGGCGTGGAGGGAACCAAGTGATCGCATCCCTGTTCGCCACGTCACGTCGCACGCGGCGACGCACGCCGCCTCGAACTCCATCACGGTGCCGTCCATCCGCTGGCTCGCCATCCTGCCGCCCATCATCATGATCGGCGGCGCCGTCGTCCTTCTCGGCCTGGCCTCGCTGGTGAGCAAGCCGCTGCGGGTCCGCGTGAGCACCATCGCCACGGTGATCATCTCGGGCGGCGCGCTCGGCGTCGCCCTCTGGCAGTGGACCGACGTGCAGCAACACGGCGCGCACACCTACGTCAACCACGCCGTCGTCATGGACGGATTCAGCGTGCTCATCACCATGCTGGTCGCCATCGCCATGCTGCTCACCGCGCTGGTGGCGGACGGCTACCTGCGCCGGGAGGGCATGCACGGCGCGGAGTTCCACGTGCTGGCGATGCTGTCGGCCTCCGGCGCCATGTTGATGGGGATGGCCAACGACCTGATCATCATCTTCCTCGGCCTCGAGATCCTCTCCCTCGCCCTGTACGTGCTGACGGCGTTCAACTACAAGCGCGCCGCATCCGGCGAGGCGGCCCTCAAGTACCTCATCCTGGGCGGCTTCTCCTCCGCGATCTTCGTCTACGGCATTGCGTTGACCTACGGGGCCACCGGGTCGACGAACCTGACCCAGATCTCCGACTACCTGTCCAAGAACGTCGTCCTGACCAACGGCCTGCTGCTGGCCGGGCTCGCGCTGATGCTGGTCGGCTTCTCCTTCAAGGTGGCGGCGGTGCCCTTCCACATGTGGACGCCCGACGTGTACCAGGGCGCCCCGTCGCCCGTGACCGGGTTCATGGCGGCCGTGGCCAAGGCGGGCGCCTTCGCCGCCATGCTCCGGGTCCTCTTCTCCTCCTTCGGGGTCATCGAGACGGACTGGCGCCCGATCATCTACGGCCTGGCGGTGCTGTCGCTCGTGCTCGGCGCCTTCGTGGCCCTGCGCCAGCGCGACGTGAAGCGGATGCTGGCGTACTCGTCCATCAACCATGCCGGCTTCATTCTGCTGGGGGTGTCCGCCGGCACGGCCCGGGGCGCCAGCGCGTCGCTCTACTACCTCTTCGCCTACATGTTCATGACCATCGGCAGCTTCGCCATCGTGACCGTGCTCGGGGCGCGAGGGCGACGGCGACCACGACATCTCCCGCTACCGGGGCCTGGCCGGCCGCCAGCCGGTCATCGCCCTGGCGCTGGCCGTCCTGCTGCTGGCCCAGGCGGGCGCGCCCTTCACGACCGGCCTGTGGGCCAAGCTGCAGGTGGTCTTCGCCGCCGTCGGGGCGGGCGAGGTGCCCCTGGCCGTCATCGCCATGGTGACCGCGGCCGTGGCGGCCTACTTCTACCTGCGGGTCGCCGTCCTGATGTACGCCGGTGGTGGGCTGGGCGAGTCCGAGGGCGGGAGCCGGCGGTTCGGCCCAGCTGGGCGCCGAGGGCGGCATGACCGGAGGCGGCATCATCGTGGCGGGGGCCGAGGGCAGCGACACGGGCGGCGGGCTGGCGTGGGCCACGCCGGCGTCGGCGGCCCGCACGGTCACCACGCTCAACGAGCAGATCCTGCTGGACGACGAGGCCACCGACCCCAGGGCGACGACGGCGACGGAGGGGCGCCGGAGCGGGTCCCGGTCCCGGCGCTCGCCGGCCTGGCCATCGCGCTGTGCACGGGGGTGACGGTGCTCTTCGGCGTGTGGCCGCAGCCGCTCATCGACTTCGCCAACCACGCCACCCTGCTGTTCCTGCCCAAGTAGGGCCGCCCGGGACAGTGCGGGTCAGTCCAGGACGGTCTCGGCCTTGCCTCGGCGGATGGCGGCGATCAGCGCCGCATGGTCCCGCTCGTTCTGGTCCGCGTAGCGACGGGCGAACCGACGCATGGCCTTGGTGAACACGTCGCTCTTGCCCGATGTAGGCGTCGATGGCCGCGGGGTCGCCGGAGCGGGCGTGGGCCCGGGCGAGCGAGTTGCCGCAGGCGATGGCGAACTCGACGAGGACGGGCGCGATGAGCTCGGTGGTGGGGATCAGCTTCATGTCGCGGAACTGGCGGACGTAGAAGTCGCGGTCGCCCAGTGAGCCCCAGCCCACGAAGATGTCGGTCGCGCTCTGCACCATCCGCTTGCCGGCGATGACCCGGGCGCCATGGTTGTCGTGCCCGCTCGAGTACGTGTAGGACTCGTAGACGGAGGGGCCGGCCTGCTTGCACTGCAGGAAGAGCGGGTCCCCGGTCGCGCTCCCTTCGAGAAGTACGAGGTACACCACCATGCCGACGCTGCCGACCCCGACCACCTGCCGGACGACGTCCACCGCGGTGAAGCGGTCGAACAGCCGGCGGCGGTCCTCCTGGAGCGTGAGGCGGTACTCCGCGAGCAGCCCCTCCACGATGTCGCCCTGCTCGTCGTCGTCGAGGGTCACGCGCAGCGGCGGCTGCGGGGTGATGCGTGCCCGGCCACGCCGCTCGGTCGTCATCTTCTCGAACGCGCCGCGGTTCGTCCGCGTCTCCTTCTTCTTCTCGAACTCCACCTGCACCTGGCCGCGGTCGGCGGGTTCGAAGTAGTCGATGAACTGGTCGAAGCGTGTGCCCTCGTACCAGATGTCGAGGAGGGGCAACGTGGAGTAGTAGCGCATCCGGTTGCGATAGGCGTCGACCGCCGCCGTGACCGCGGCATCCGCCTTCGAGGGCTTCACCCCGTTCTCCCGCGCCGCCACCACCAGGCTGGCGGCCAGGCGGGCCACGTCCCACTCGAAGGGCCCGGGCAAGGTCTCGTCGAAGTCGCGCAGATCGAAGTTGAGGTTGCGCTCCGGCGTGGCCCACAGGCCGAAGTTCAGGACGTGGGCGTCACCGCAGAGCTGGACCTCAATGCGGCTGTGCGGCCGGGAGGCGAGGTCGGCCGCCATCACCGCGGCGGCGCCGCGGTAGAAGTTCCACGGCGAAAGGGCCATGCGCTGATGCCGGAGCCCGGCGAGCTCGGCGAGCCGGATGTGGTTCTGCGCCAGAAGCGTGTCCACGGGATCGTGCCCGCGGGTCCGTTCGTCCCAGTCACCCAGGTCGGCCCGGGGCGCCAGTATCCGGGCCTGCCGACCCATCTCGCGGCGCTCGGCCTCCGAGGCCGCCAGGTCGTACTTGGCTGCGACGGTTGGCAGGAACGGAGTGGATCTGGGTCTTGCTCACGGCGTCCCTCCCCTCCCATTCCGAACTCAGCTTCCATCTTTGCCCAGGTCGGCGGCCCTTCGGGCGCGCCAATCTCCCGTGGCCACCGTAAGCCATCCCGCCTGCTTCCGCTTCCCCGGCCGCGCCACCGACATCGCAGGCAGACCCTGGAATGCAATCGACATGAACGCGCACGGGGTTGAGCACGGCCCGGGCGACGACCCGCCGGCGTCACCGGCCACCACCACGACGACGGCGTCCGTCATCTGCGGCGAATGGCGCTGCGATGCGGATCGGTGACGGCATGGGCAGGGCGGGGCGATCCCCAGACAACCTCGACCACCCCGCCCCTCGCAGCAATTGTGGCGAGGCCGTGCGTCCGGCGAGTAGGGCCGTTCGAATCAACCTGCGCAACACCCGCACAACGGGTCGGTTGGAGCCCGGTGCCTATGCCGAGCTTGCCGTAGTCCGACGGTGCGCCAGCGCTCCGGTGACATGCGGAACGCGACGCTGCTCGGCGGCCTGGTCCGACGTCGAGGCCACATAGAGGTCGCCGCCCTCCGCACCGAGATAGCGGTGAGCCAGGGCGCGGCGCTCGTCGGCGGAGACGGTCTCGTCCATCGCGGTGATCGGCCCTTCCACGCTGACGTAGCGGTAGGGCATGGACTCGTTCTGCACGCAGAGGGAGAGCCGGCCGGCCGCGCGCAGGAGCTCGCGCCTTGACGCTCTGCCCACCGGTAATGACGTTGACCGTCCCATCCGGGCACGTAGGAGTACCAGACCGGGACGGCGAGAGGACCCCGGCCGGGATCGTCGACGCTGAGGACGGCAACGTGCAGCCCGGCGAGAAAGTCCTCGCGTTCCGCGACGGCTCATGGTGAGGCGTCATGCGGCACCCCCGAGCGAGACGTGGTGGGGAGGGCGGTCGCGCCGCTGCTCGTCCGCCCAGCAACGGTCGCAGTCCTCGCAGGGACCGTTGTCGCCGCGACTGTGGTGGACGCCGGGATGGCCGCAGCGGGGGCAGCGGGGCTCGGTCACGGGCGCGGCGCCGTCCCGGCCTCTTCCCGGCGTCGGCCCGTGCCGTCGCCCGGCGTGCTCCTGCGCGGCCGCGGCCAGGACCTCTTCGGGCACGGCCGGACCCGACCGCTTGGCCCCGCTGGTGGTGAGCAGGCGGCCGATGACCGGGACCTCGGTCAGGGACTCGGCCCGCATGATCTGCACGACGACCGGCACGAACTGTTCGGCCGAGTCGAAGACGATGTAGCGCGGCAGCCAGCGCGGTTCGTACTTGGCGTTGAATCGCCAGAGCGTCTCTATCTGGAGGACGCCGGAAAGGCGTCGCAACGCCCAGCGCTCCACGCGTTGGGTCACGCCGTCGCCACTGTCACCCTCGAGCACCGACCGCAGGGCGGCGAAGTTCAGGCTGAGGCCCTTCATGCCCATCTCCTTGAGATGGTCGATGGTCGAGCACAGGGCGAAGTCGAGCAGCCCGTTCGGATGTTCGCCGGGGTCGCGGCGCATGAGGTCCAGCGAGTAGCCGCCGATGGCGGGCGAGGGCACGAACTGGCACATGGCGACGGGCGCACCGTCCGGACCTTCGACGAGCGTGAGCAGCAGGCCCGTGTCCCGGCGGTCGAACAGGCGGCCGAGCATCATGGAGAAGCCCCGTTCCTGCTCGCCCCGGCGGCTCTTGGCCATCAACTCGGCCATGCGGGCGGCGTCGGCCGGGTCGAGCCGGGCCGGGTCGAGGAAGCGGACGGTGTAGCCGTAGCGGGCCACCCGGTTGACCGCCTGGCGCAGACCCTTCATTTTGCCGCCCTGGAGCGAGAATTCCCGGGGGTCGACCACCGCCTCGTCCCCGATGTAGAGGAAGCGCATGCCCGACGCCTGGTACGTCGGCAGCCACTCCTCTCCCGCCCCCATGACGCCGAGGCCCCATCCGTTGCCGATCGACGTAACGGCGGAACGAGTCCCACACGTGGGCGCGCTCGGAGAACGGGCCGATGGGGTCGGGCGAGACCAGGCAGACGCCACCGAAGACGGCGTAGGCGACGAGCGAGTCGCGATGGAAGAACCATTGCTTGTCGTCGCGCAGCGCGAAGTAGTCCAGCGTGCCGGTGCCGTGACGCCGGACGATGTCGCGCGCCCGGAGCTCGGCGGCACGCCGGCCGATCGCGGCCCGACCCGACGACAGGCGGCGGTCGACCACCGGCCGGGTCAGCAGGTACAGCGCGACCACAATCAGGCTGAGGCCGACGGCCAGGAGGCTGATGGACGCGTAGCGGTCGATGGTGGGGGGGAAGGCGATCCAGTCCACACCCACGAGGCGCTCCGCGGAGCCGAGGAGCACCTCGGGCCAACCGGGGAGGGGGTGGTGGTGCACGCGGCCGGCGACCTCCACGGCGAAGAAGCCGCCCAGGGTCGCCACGACTCCGCCCACGGCGAGGATGACGAAGGCGGAGACGAGGGTCGCCTGCTCGGTCTGGGCCCGGAAGCGTTCCCGCTGGACGATCAGCAGCGTCAGGACGCCGGCACAGACGACGAGCGTGATGACGTCGGCCGCGTGAAGGAGGTGCAGGGCGAGCGAGGCGATCAGCAGCATCACGGCGACCAGCCAGGAGCGACGCTGACCCCTGAGGATGCCGCGGGAGAGCATGATCATGCCGATGCCGGCGATGGCCGTCAGCGCCCCGGCCGCCTGGACGACGGCGACGGGCAGGTACTGCGCGATGAGATGCAGGTGCTCGCGCAGCGGGGTCGTGACCGAGGAGAGCAGATCGATGGCCCCGGCCACGAACAACAGGACCGCAGCGAGACGGCGGATGCGGCGCACCCGGATGTGGTCCGCCGCCACCTCCGGGCGCGGGCGGCCATGACGCGCCGCCCGGCCAGCTGGCCGCCAGCTCCGCGTGGACCTGGGCGGCCTTGGATCGGCCCTTGACCACGGTGTCGGCGGTGACGAGCCGCTCACCCATGGTGGCCAGCGGCAGGTCGGCCTCGGCCAGGAGCAGGCGGACGTGCAGCTCCGCCCCGGTCTCGATCTCGAGGGTCGACTCCTGGCGGTGGTGGAGGAAGGTGGGTGGGAGCCCGAGGCGCCCCCGGTGCTCGTGCACGACCTCGGAGGTGGCGCCCGGGCAGGCGAAGAAGCCGGCGTCGAGATGGGTCAGCTCGGGCACGAGCGCCCCGCCCGACGATCACACCCGAGGCCCCGGCCTCGACGGCGGCCCGCGCCGCGTCGAGCGCGTCGACCCCGTCCAGCTCGAGTTGGGCGTGGGCGATGGGCCGCGTCCCCGACGGGCCGCCGGCCCACGGGCGCCGGCAGACCCTCGCCGCCGAGCGCCCGCCAAATGCCGCGTGAGGTGATGGCGACGACGAGAGCCAGGATGGCGAGCAAGCGCCAGGGCGATGACGAGGGTCACGATGAAGCGCGAGGGCCAGGTGGCGTCGTAGGCGCGCTGGAGCGCGGTCTGTTGCCGGTGCGTGCGGAACACCCGGCCCAGACCGTCGACCACGAACTCGACGCGCAGCAGGAGCGCGATCACGGCCAGCGCGAGCGGCGGGGCCCAGAGGTAGCGGCGCAGCCGCCGGTACAGCACGCGCGAGGTGACGAAGCGACGCGCCGACCGCGGATCGTCCAGGCGCTCCATGCCGGCGAGCCAGGGCCGGTCGTCGGTGGGTGTCGCGTCCATGGGGGGGTTGCCGTCGGGTCGGAGCGTCCCGGCGCGCACGAGCACGGTGCGCGTCCCGGCGCCCGTCTCGCACGCGAGGTCGACCCCGTCGCGCACCGCCACACCGCGCCGCTCCAGCGCCTGCACCAGCGCGGGATCCCGCTCGGAAGGGCGCCGTCACGACGATCACCTGGGAGTCGGCGCGGGCGGCGAAGGCACCGAGCGCGTCCATGAGCTCCGGGTGCGTCGTCCAGCGACGCCCGTCGGATCCGTCCGGACAACCCGGCGCCACCAGCCGACCGCAGAGGATGACGATGCCGGGTCCCTGCCATTCCTCGAGCCGCTGGGCGATGTCGCGGCAGGCGGCACGCGAGCTGTCGGTCGGCTCGCGGAGGGAGGAGGAGGTCGCCGATGACCTCGACCCTCCGGCCGAGGGCCACCGGAAGCGTGCGGTCCGGGCCACCCGCAGTGGCCGGCTCGCTTCCCACCCCCGTGTCGAGCGTCGGCTTCCATTCCTCGTCCATCGTGTCACCTTCGAGGCCCCCGGCTCCTCCGCAATTCGGAGGATTCCCCTCTCCCGGGGGCCGCAGTGGACCCTTAGGCTGGTCGTTCGTGCCCGAGACCAAGCCAGAGGACGACCGGATCAACTGGACGTGGCATGCCGAGGGCGACGGGCCACACCCCAGTGGGCCGGCCGTGATCTTCGACATCGACGGCGTCCTGTCCGACGCTGCCGGTCGCCAGCACTTCCTCGAACGAGGGAGGCGGGACTGGGCGTCCTTCTTCGAGGCCTGCGGCGACGACCCCGTGATCGAGGAGATCGCCCGGCTGCTGGAGCTGCTCGACCCTTCGCTGGCCGTCATCCTCCTCACCGGGCGCCCCCACCGCGTCCATCCCCAGACGCTGGCCTGGCTCAAGCGGTACGGACTGCGCTGGGACCTCCTGGTCATGCGTTCGCGCGGGGACTACGCCCAGGTCACCGAATTCAAGCAGTCGGTGGTGGAGGATCTCAGGGCGCACGGCTTCGACCTGCGGCTCGCCTTCGAGGACGATCCGTCCAACCACGCCATGTACGTGGCGGCCGGCGTGCCCTGCGTCTACATCCACTCGGGGTACTACGAGTAGCGCAGCTGGCGGGCCCACCCGGCGGCGAGCGCCAGCGCGGCGAGCACCAGCACCGGGAGGTCGCCCCAGTGGTCGTACGGCGTGAGACCGCGGCGTAACGCGACGGTGGCGAAGAGCACCTGGCGCCGGCCGAGCGCGCTGCGCTGCAGGACGACGCCCCGCTGGGTGACCACCGTGCTGAATCCGGTCGGGGCGGCCTGCACGAGGTCGCGCCCGGTCTCGACGGCCTGCACGATCGCCGCGGCGATCTCCTGCGTCGGCACCTGGGAGGTGCTGTAGGAGGACGTGTTGGTGGGAACGGCCAGCAGCTGGGCGCCGGCGCGCACCGATTCGTGGCTGCGCCCGGCGTAGAAGATCTCGAACGAGACCAGCAGCCCGAGCGGTCCGGCGGGTGTGCGCATGAGGCCGGTGCCGTGACCGGGGACGGCATCGACCGGCACGCCGGACAGGTCGGCGAAGTGCGAGAAGAGCGAGCGGAGCGGCACGTACTCGCCGAAGGGCACCCGGTGGACCTTCTCGAACACGCCGACGATGTGGCCGCTCGGGCCCCCAGGCCACGACCTCGTTGCGGAAGGTGGTGGCGGACGCGGGCTCGGTGACGCCGACGAGGAGCGTCGTGTCGAGCTGCCTGGCCAACCGGCCCAGGAGCGCCGCCTGTGGGGAGCCCGCCAGCGGGCGGTCGAGGGCCGACGACGTCCTCGGGCCACAGGACGAGCCGGGGGGAGGGGCGGGCCGTGGCCACGGCGGACGTCGCCGCCAGCTGGGCGGCGAGGACGGTGGTGGGCGAGACCTGCTGCTTGCTCAGGCCCCGCTGCCCGCCCCCTTGCACCAGGGCGACGCGCAACGTCCGCACGGGCGCCCCGCCGTCGGGCGCCACCGTGCCGACCACGGCCAGCGCGACGATGCCGACGACGATGGCGGCGGCCCCGACGACGGAGGGCCCGCCGACTCGTCCGCGGCGCGCCCACAGGGACGCGGCGAGCGTGGCGAGCGCGACCCCGCCGGCCCAGACGCCGGCCGTGATGAGGAGCGGCCCGCCGAGACGGGCCAGCTCGACCAGCGGGCCACGGGCCTGGCCCAGGAACACGCCGCCGAGCGGGAGCCCGCCGAAGGGCCACGTCATGCGGACGCACTCGGCCAGGGTGCACGCGCCGACGAAGGCCAGGGCACGCCCGCGCCGCGGCGGCGTGGCGCCGGCGGCAGCGGCGAAGAAGAGCGCCTCGACGAGGACGAGCACGACGGCGCCGTACCAGTTGAAGGCACGGGCCCAGAAGAGGCCGATGGCGTAGCAGCCCAGGCCGGCCAGCCAGCCGGACCAGAGACGGGTCCGCAACCGCAGACCGGCCAGGCGCCAGTAGAGCAGGGCGGCACCCGCGAGCCCCAGGGGCCACCAGCCCCAGGGTGGGAGCGAGAGCGCGAGGAGGACACCCGCCGCGACCGAGGGGGCGGCGACGCGGCCCCGGCGCGGCGGGCCGCTCACAAGAGCGCGTGCGCCGCGGCCCGCCCGCTGGCGATGCAGGCCGGGATGCCGACGCCGTGGTACGCCGCGCCGGCGACGGCGACGCCGCCGAGGCGGGCCAGCGCCGACTCGACTCCGGCCGTGCGCAGCAGGTGGTGCACCCGGTACTGCGGGAAGGCGTCGGTCGAAGCGCGTCACCCGCGCCGCAGCGGGCTGACCGCCCACGCCCATGAGCGCGCCCAACTCCTCCCAGGCCCGCTCGGCGACCTCCTCGTCGCTCCACCCGGCGGCGCGCGTGTCGTCGATGCGCCCGAGCGAGGCGCGCAGCAGCACCTCGCCGTCGCGTGTCGAGGTGCGGCCACTTGCGATCCAGGTAGGTGCACGCCGTCACCGCCCACGGCTCGCGTCCCTTGTGCGGGCTGCGGCGCGGCACGAGGAACCCGGTGCCGTGCAACGTCGAGGGGATGTCGTCGGCGCCGACGCGGAAGGTCACGAGCACGACGGAGGCGTAGTCGATGGCGTCCAGCAGTCCCGCCACCTCGTCGTCATGCGGGCGGAGCGAGTGCTGCGGTGGCCGGGCGCCGGCGTGGCCAGCACCACGGCGTCCGCCTCGACGGTCCGGCCCGCGCACGCCGACGGTCCACCCCCACCGTCGACGACCGCTCGAGACGGTCGGCCGGGGACGAGAGGCGGACGTCCGCCCCGCGTGCACGCAGGCCCGCCGCCAGCGCGTCGACGAGCGACGCCATGCCGCCCTCGAGCGACCAGAAGAGCGGTGGACCGTCGGGGTCCGGCGCGGGGCACCTCGGCACGCAGCGCCCGCATGAGGCCGCCGCGGCGCTGGGCGGCCGCCAGCAGCGGCGGGAAGGTGGCGGCGGCGGACATGTCGTCGACCGAGCCGGCGTGGATCCCGCCGATCAGCGGGTCGACCAGCGTGTCGACGACGCGCTGGCCGAGCTTGCGCGCCACGAGCGGGCCGATGGCGCGGTCGCCGATCGGCCCCCGGACGTCGGGCCGGGGCAGCACGGCGTCACGGGCGAGGCCCAGCGTGCCGCGGACGCCGACGATGCCGGAGCGGGCCGTCGGCCAGAACCGGGTCGGGATGCCGAGGGCGTGGCCCTCGGGCAGCGCGCGCAGGCGCCCGCGGGCCCACACCGACGCACCCCGGGCCGCAACGGGCACGAGCGTCGTCGGCGATCCCCACCTCGCCGCACAGGTCGACCGCCTCGCGCCGGCGGCCGAGGAACCCGTCGGGGCCCAGGTCGACGACGCGTCCCCCGATGTCCTCGCTCTGCAAGGGTCCGCCGAGATGCGGCGACGCCTCCAGGAGGGTGACCGCCGGCGCGCCGGCCAGCGGGGTCGCCCCACCGGTCAGCTCCCAGGCCGCGGCCAGGCCGCTGATGCCGCCGCCGACGACGACCACCCGCCGCGCGCGTCGCCGCACGTCAGGGCGCCTCGTCGGCGGCGATGATCAGATCGGCCAGCGCGGCGATGAACGCGGGATCGTCGTTGAGCGAGGCGGTGCGCGGCGTAGCCGAGGCCGCTCGCCGCGGCGATGCCCGCCAGCTCGACGTCGAGGTCGTAGAGCACCTCGAGGTGGTCGGCCACGAACCCGATCGGGCAGACGACGACGGCGTCGGCCAGATCGTCGGCCGCCAGCTGCCGCACGACGTCGCGCACGTCGGGGCCGAGCCAGGGCTCGGGGGTCCGTCCCGCGCTCTGCCAGGCCACCAGCCATTCGTCGAGCCCGGCCGCGGTCGGCCACGAGCCGGGCCGACTCGGCCAGCTGCTCGGCATAGGTGTCGCCGGTCTCCCGGATGCGCTCGGGCAGCGAGTGCGCCGTGAAGATCACCTTCGTCCGGCCCGTCGACGGAGCGCAGCGCGTCCTGCACGCGGGCGGCGAGCAGGGCGACCAGCGCAGGGTGGGCGTACCAGGGCGCCACGGGCACGAAGGGCGTGGCGCCCGAGCGCGGCCTCGGCGCGGTCGAGGTACTCCTGCGAGCCCAGGGAGGAGCCGTGCGGCGTGAGGACGAGGCCGATGACCCGTTCCAACCCGGCCGCGCCCAGCAGCGCGGCGGACTCCTCGATGAGCGGGTCGGTGTGCTTGGCGCCGAACGACACGACGTAGCGGCCGGGTGCGCGCGCCTCGAGCGCGGCGCGCACCGCGTCGACCTGTGCCGCGGTGCGCAGCGCCAGCGGCGAGACGCCGCCGATGGCGGCGTAACGCGCCTTCGAGGTCGGCCAGTTGCTCCGGCGTCGGCGGGCGGCCGCGCCGGATGCGCGTGTAGAAGGGGGCGATCTCGCTCGTGGCTCGCCGGCGTGCCGTGCGCCATCAGCAGGACGCCCGTCGTCATGCCCGCGCGGTCTCCGCGTGGACCAGTTCGACGACGGCGGCCAGGATGCCCGGGTCCGACTCGGGCAGGACGCCGTGACCCAGGTTGAAGATGTGGCCGCGTGCCGCGTGCCGTCGGCGCGCGGCGGCGAGCACGGCTCGGCTGGCGTCCGCGACGACGGGCCACGGCGCCAGGCAGAGCGCGGGGTCGAGGTTCCCCTGCAGCGCGTGGCCCGCGCCCGACACGCCGGCGCGCCTCGTCGAGGGGGACGCGCCAGTCGACGCCGACGACGTCGGATCCCGCCGTAGCCCATCAGGCCCAGGAGCTCGCCGGTGCCGACACCGAAGAGGATCGTCGGCACGCCGAGGTCGGCGATGCCGTCCAGGACGGCGCGGGTGGCCGGGAGGGCGAAGCGGGCGTACTCGTCGGGCGCGAGCGAGCCGGCCCAGCTGTCGAAGAGCTGCACCGCCTGCGCGCCGGCCTCGATCTGCGCCCGGAGCGAGGCCACGGCCATGGCGGCCAGCCGCTCGGTCAACTGCTGCCACAGGTCGGGGTCCCCGTGCATCAGCGCCTTGACCTTGGCGAAGGTGCGGGACGGCCCGCCCTCGACGGCGTAGCTGGCCACGGTGAAGGGCGCGCCGGCGAAGCCGATCAGCGCCACCCCCGACCCCGCCAGCTCCCGGCGCACCAGGCCGACCGTCTCGGCCACGTAGGGCGCGTCGGCCGCCGGCTCGAACGGCCGGAGGCGGGCCAGGTCGGCCGTGCTGCGGAACGGCTCGGCCACCACCGGGCCCCGGCCCGGCTCCACGTCGACGCCGAAGCCGATGGCGTGCAGGGGCACGACGATGTCGGAGAACAGGATGGCGGCGTCGACGCCGTAGCGGCGGACCGGCTGCAGGGTGAGCTCGGCCGACAGCGAGGCGTCGCCGATGGCGGAGAGGATGGACCCCGAGCCGCGGGCCGCCCGGTATTCGGGCAGCGCACGTCCCGCCTGGCGCATGAACCACACGGGGGTGCGGGACACCGGCTCCCGCAAGCAGGCGCGCACGAGGTCCGTGCGGGCATCTGCCGCCTGGCTCACCCGATCGGCTCTATGACGACGGCCGTCCCATAGGCGCAGATCTCCGTCCAGTTCCCGCCCATCTCCGAGGTGTCGAACCGCATGGCGAGCACGGCGTTGCCGCCGCGGGCCTCGGCCTCCTCGACCATGCGATTCGTGACGTCCTCCCGGCTCAGCTGCAGGTTCTTGGTCATGCCCTTGAGCTCGCCCCCGGCCAGGGACTTGAAGGCCGCGCCGAACTGGGAGCCGACATTGCGCGAGCGCACGGTGAGGCCGAAGACCTCGCCGAGCACCGAGGTCACCTTGTAGCCGGGGACGTCGTTCATGGTCGAAATGAGCATCGCAATCCTTTCGGTCCGGCTCATCGTACGCGTCACCACCCTGGACTCCCGGGCGTGGACGGGCGTCTAAACTGAACCGTTTCCCCGTGGGCCGGGGTGAGGAAGGGGAGAGGTGCCCGAACATCCCGATCTGCTAGGATGAGCAGGAGTTCCTCAACCGTGCCTACGACGGGTTGGAGTTCATGCGGGGCGAGGCGCGCCAGATGCTGCAGGGCGTGCTCGACCTCGGCCGGGGTGGCACGTTCCAGTCGCGCACCGAGCGCGACATCGTGGTGCGCACCAGCCTGGCCCGCCTGGAGCAGCTCGACATCGGCGACCAGGCCCTCTACTTCGGGCGCATCGACCGCCTCCCCGAACCGGCGGGACGACGCCACGGCCGAGACCCCGCTTGCTGGGCGAGTCCTTCCACATCGGCCGGCTCGCCGTCTCGGGCCCGGACCACGAGCCGCTGGTGGTCGACTGGCGCGCCCCGGTGGCCGAGCCCTTCTACCGGGCGACGGGCCTCGATCCGCAGGGCCTGGCCCGCCGCCGTCACCTCTCCGTGCGGGGCCGCGCCGTGCTCGGGCTCGAGGACGAGTACTTCGTGGATCCGGATGGCCGGCCGGGCGCGGTTGCCCCGGGCGGTGCCGGCGGCGCGCAGTTCCGGGACGGCGGGGAGCGCCTGCTGTCCGACGGGCTCGTCCTGGGCGGCCCCGGGGCGCTCCTGTCCGCGCTGGGCCAGGCGCGCACGGGCCAGATGGGCGACATCATCGGGACCATCCAGCGCGAGCAGGACGAGATCATCCGCTCGCCGCTGCCCGGGGTTCTCGTCGTCCAGGGTGGGCCCGGCACCGGGAAGACGGCGGTGGCGCTGCACCGTGCCGCCTACCTGCTCTACACCCACCGCTTTCCGCTGGAGCGCCAGGGCGTCCTCGTCGTGGGCCCGAACCCGCTGTTCCTGCGCTACATCGAGCAGGTCCTCCCTTCGCTCGGCGAGACCGGGGTCAGCCTGTCGACGGTGTCGGGCCTGGTGCCCGAGGTGCGCGTGCGCGGGGTCGACGACGCCGCCGTCGCCAAGCTGAAGGGCGACGTGCGCATGGTCAAGGTGCTGACCCGGGCCGTGCGGACCCGCGAGCGCCCGCTCCGCCAGCGACGTCGAGGTCCCCTTCGGCGCGGGGGTGCTGCGGCTGCGGGCCCGGACGACCGAGGACATCGTGGGCATGGCCCGTCGCCGGCCGGGGACGCACAACGCCCGCCGGCGCTTCGTGGAGTCCCACGTCCTGCGCGTGCTTGTCGGACGAGTACCGGGCCAGGCTCGGCCGGAGCGGCGTCGACGGGGCGGACGACGCCCCGACCGCCGAGGAGCAGAAGGATCTGGCCCAGCGGCTGCGCCGGGTGCCCGAGGTCAGCGATGCCCTCGACCGGATGTGGCCGCGCCTGTCGCCCCACGAGTTCCTGCACGATCTCCTCGGCGCCCGGGCGCTGCTGGCGGCCGCCGGCAAGGGGATCCTCAGCTCCGCTCGACGTGCAGCGGCTGTACCGGCCCCGCAGCACCTCGCTCGAGACCGTGCCGTGGACGGTGGGCGACGCCGCGCTCATCGACGAGGCGCGCACCCTGCTCGGCCCCCGCCGGGGCCGTCCGGCCCGGGTGCGGTCCAAGCGGCGCCGAGGAGGGCACGGCGTCCGAGATCGGGATTCTGGCCGCAGGGCCTGGCGGCCTCGCCGGAGCCGGCGGCCAGCGTGGCGACCGCGTCCGAGGACGACATCCGCGCCTTCGGCCACATCGTCGTGGACGAGGTGCAGGACCTCTCGCCGATGCAGCTGCGCATGCTGGCCCGCCGCTCGCTGTCGGGCTCCATGACGGTCGTGGGCGACATCGCGCAGGCCACCGGGCCGTGGGCCCCGGCGGGATGGGACGACATCACGCGGCTATCTGAGCCCCCAGCGGCCCCCGCGGCTGGTGGAGCTCACGGTGAGCTACCGGACCCCGGCCGAGGTCGTGGCGCTGGCGGCGCAGGTCCTGGCCGTCGCCGCGCCCGAGATCACACCGCCGCGCCCGGTCCGCCAGTCGGGCTTCCCTCCCCGGGTGGTCGCCACCAGCCGGGTCGGGCTCTCCGCCAGCGCTGGCCGAACTGGCCCGCGAGGAGGTGGCGGCGGTGGCGCCGGGCCGGGTCGCCGTCCTCGGCCCCGCCGTCATGCTGCCCGAGCTGACGCGGGCGCTCGACGAGGCGGGCCTGGACCCGATCGATCCGCGCGACCCCGCGGGCGACGGTCTGGCGGCGGGCCTGGTCGTGCTGCCGGCCGACGAGACGAACGGTCTCGAGTTCGACTCGGTGATCGTCGTGGAGCCCTCGCTGATCGCCTCGGTGGGCGACGAGCCGGCCGGAGAAGGGCCGCCGGTGGCCACCACACGGGGCTTGCGGACCCTCTACGTCGCCTTCACGAGACCGACCCGGCGGCTGACCGTGCTGCACGCGGAGCCGCTGCCGGTCGAGCTGCACTGACCTGGGTCTTCGGCACCGGCTGGCGGAGCGACAACCGCCCTACCTCTTGGTTGGCGTGTTCGGCATCGGGTCGACTAGAAATTCACCTGTGACCCAGGCTGTCTCGGCGGAGGTCCCCGCTCCCCAGGGAAAGATCATCCACGACCGGCCGCCGATGCTGGCCATCGGCGTCATGATCTGGCTCGGGTCCGAGCTGATGTTCTTCAGCGGGCTCTTCGCCGCCTTCTTCACCATCCGGGCCAACACGGTGGGGCCCTGGCCCCCGGCGGGGACGGATCTCGACACCGCTCCGGGCCGGCTTCTTCACCCTGATCCTGGTGTCGTCGAGCTTCACCATGCAGCGGGCCGTCTTCCAGGTGGAGTGGCGCAAGCGGCGCTCGGCCCGGATCTGGATCGTCTGCACCCTCATCCTCGGGGTGGCGTTCCTGGGGAACCAGGTCTACGAGTGGCTCTTCAGCACGACGCGCTGGTACACGAACTCGTACGGGTCGCTCTTCTACATCATGTCGGGCCTTCACGGCCTCCACGTCTTCATCGGACTGATCGCCATGGTCTTCCTCCTCGGTCGCATGCGGGGCGACAAGGGCGGTGACCCCGGCGAGCTCTCCGCGGTACAGGGGGTCTCCTACTACTGGCACTTCGTCGACATCGTCTGGGTCGGGCTCTACAGTTGCCTGTTCCTCCTCAAGTAGGCATGCGAGGCGTGCGCGCACCACTCAAGAGGACAGTGAAGCAGCCGATTCCTGCTTCCGGCGGGCCTCCTCTCGGTGGCCGCGCTGGCGTCGCTTGGCGATGTTCTTCCCGGGCACCCTCGCCGGCGCGAGCGGCCACGCGGACGCGGCGCAGGTCTCCATCACCCCGGGCCAGGTCACGACGCGTGCGTGCGGGACGGTCAACGTCAAGGGCGTCACCACTCGGTGCCCAACGCCGGGAACCCCTTCCTCAGCAACTCGAAGACCTGCCTGAACGGCCACCTCATCTCCTACGGCAACACGGCCATCACCTACGCCAACCCGCCCCAGGCGTTCGTTTCCGCCGGCCGCCTGCTGTTCGCCCAGACCTGCTCGAGCTGCCACGGCAGCGAGGCCAACGGCGTGGATCCCGACGGGGCAGGCCACCATCGGGCCGAACCTGCAGGGTGTCGGCGCCGCCACGGTGGACTTCTGGGTGAGCACGGGCCGCATGCCCGCCACCGACGTCAAGGCGGTCGAGGCCGAGCGCAAGCCGTCGCGGCTGACCCCCGTGCAGGCGCTGGAGCTCGCCGCCTGGGTCAACTCGCTCGACCCCTCGGTCCCCGCCGTGCCCAACGCCGCACCTGGCCGGGGCGAACCAGTCGGCCGGGCAGGACCTGTTCTCGCTCAACTGCGCCGCCTGCCACACCATTGAGGGATCCGGTGACGCGCTGGCCTTCGGCACCAACGCCCCGTCGCTGCAGAACCGTGCGGTGACCGCGCAGCAGATGGTCGAGGCGATCCGCACCGGGCCGGCCAACATGCCGCGCTTCTCGGGCAACCTGACCGACCGCCAGGTGACCGACATCGTCTCGTACGTCACCGGCCGGCTGCAGCACCCGACGAACCCCGGCGGGGCCGCGCTCGGTGGCGTGGGCCCGGTGGCGGAGGGCTTCGTCGCTCTGCTCATCGGCGTCGGCGGCCTCGCCCTCATCTGCTTCTGGATCGGGGAGCGTTCGTGAGCGACACGGACCACCAGCCCTCGCGCACCCGGGTGCCCATGCCGGTCGCCGCCTTGAGCGACCCGCACATGGGTGACGCGGCGAAGAACCCGGAGCGGACCGAGAAGATCATCGCCTTCATCCTCTTTCTCAGCATCGTCTTCTTCGCCGTTGCCGGTGCGGCCTACGTGCAGAACTGGAGCCCGTGGACGTTCGGGGGCGCGCTCGGCGCCGGCCTCTTCGCGCTCGGGTTCGGCCTCACCGCCTGGGGCAAGTACCTCATGCCCCAGGGCCCCTTCGTCGAGGAGCGCCACACGCTCGCCTCGACGCCCGAGGAGCGGGACTCCATGTCGGCCGCCCTGGTCGAGCGCTCGGCCGTCGTCGTCAAGCGGCGCAAGATGCTCGGCGGCCTCTTCGCGGCGGGCGCCACGGTCTTCGGGATTGTGGCCGCCTTCCCCCTGATCCGCTCGCTCGGCCCGCTGCCCGGGACCTCCCTGGAGACCACCGGCTGGCGCAGGGGCATGGTCCTGGTGGACTCGACCGGCCGCCCTGTGCGGAAGGACACCCTGGTCGTCGGCGGCATCATGACCGTCTACCCCCAGGACACGGTCAATCCCCAGACCGGCTTCATCACCGACCAGGGGCAGGCGGTCGACCAGACCGTGCTGATCAGGGTGTCGGACGAGCCCTTCACGACCGAGCCGGGACGCGAGAACTGGACCCCTGACGGCTACGTCGCCTACTCCAAGCTCTGCACCCACCTCGGCTGCCCCGTGGGCCTCTACGAGCAGGAGCTCGAGCTGCTGGTCTGCCCCTGCCACCAGTCGATGTTCAACGTGCGCAACGGCGCGGTGCCGCAGTTCGGACCGGCGCCCCGGCCGCTGCCGCAGATGTACCTCGGCTACAACGACGACGGCTACCTCATCGCCATGGCGCCGTACAACCAGCCGGTCGGGCCCGGCTTCTGGGAGCGCAACTCGTGAGCACCACCGCCTCGACGACCAAGCGCAGCAGGAAGCAGGCCCTCGGCCCCTACGGACGTGTCGGCCAGGCCGTCGGCGAGCTCGACGACCGCCTGGGAGTGGCCAAGGGCGGCCGCGTCTTCCTCGACAAGATCTTCCCGGACCACTGGTCCTTCATGCTGGGCGAGATCTCCCTGTATTCGTTCGTGGTGCTGCTGGCCACCGGCGTGTTCCTGTCGCTCTACTTCGTCCCCTCGAGCCAGCAGGTCATCTACCACGGCAGCTACAAGCCGCTCGACGGCCAGTGGATGTCGGAGGCCTACAAGTCGACGGTCCAGATCTCTCTCAACGTGCGCGGCGGCCTCCTGATTCGCCAGATGCACCACTGGGCGGCCGACATCTTCACCGGGTCGATCATCGTGCACATGGCTCGCATCTTCTTCACCGGAGCCTTCCGCAAGCCGCGCGAGCTGAACTGGATCATCGGCACCACCATGCTGATCCTGGCCATCCTCGAAGGCTTCATCGGCTACTCGCTCCCTGACGACCTCATTTCGGGCACCGGGTTGCGCATCGGCTACTCCATCGCCGAGTCGATCCCCTTCATCGGCAGCTACCTGGTGACCTTCCTGTGGGGCGGCCAATTCCCGGCAGTCGGCGTCATAATTCCGCGCTTCTTCATCATCCATGTCTTGATCATCCCGCTCGTCCTGATCGGTCTCCTCTCGGCGCACCTCGGCCTCCTGGTGCGCCAGAAGCACACCCAGTTCAAGGGCGAGGGCCGCACCGAGAACAACGTGGTCGGCTCGCCGATGTTCCCGACCTTCATGGCCAAGACGACCGGCTTCCTCTTCATGGTGACGGCAGCGACGGCGCTGCTCGGTGCCTTCGCCCAGATCAACCCGATCTGGCAGTTCGGTTCCTACGACGCGTCCAAGATCTCCTACGCGGTACAGCCCGACTGGTACATGGGCTGGCTCGACGGCGCCTTGCGCATCATGCCGTCCTGGGAGCTGGCCTTCTGGGGGCACACCGTCCCGCTCGAGGTCTTCCTGCCGGCCGTGATCTTCCCTGGCATCGTGTTTCAAATCGCCATCATGTGGCCCCTCATCGAGCGTCGGTACACAGGAGACAATGACCATGCACAACCTGCTCGACCGACCACGCGACAGACCCAAGCGCACGGCGTTCGGCGCAGCGTTCTTCGCCATGTTGTTCACGCTCTTCGCCGCGAGCTCGACCGACGTGCTGGCGAACTACTTCAAGGTGTCGCTGAACGAGGTGCTCTGGTTCTTCCGGTTCGCGTTCTTCATCATCCCGATCATCACCGGGTTGGTGGTGTATCAGCTGTGCCGCGAGATGCAGGGCGTGCACGGCATCGGCAAGCGCAAGCGTGCCCGTGATCGTGCGGCGCTCCGCTGAGGGTGAGTACTCGACCGTGCCGGCGGCACCGCGGCCCGACGACGAGCACCACGAGCTCGACCCCGAGCCGGTGCCGGTGCGCATCGACATCGAGCCGCTGAGCAACGGCGGCATCCGTCAGCCCGAGAGCTCGCCCACCGGCGCGCGACAGGTCAGCCGCTGAGCCCACCGCGGGGCCGCGGCCGCGCCACCGCACGCGACCTGTGGGTCGCCGCCGAATCGATTCACGCCGTCACCTACTTCGCACCGGAATGCCGCACCGCGCTGCGCGAGGCGGGGCTGCGCGGCTTCTGGTCGGGGTACTTCGCCGCACGCGCCGCCCCGCTCGGCCGCATCGGCCGCCGGCCCGGTGACCGCGGCCTTCTTCAACTTCCACCCCGCCATGGTGGCGAGGGCGGTGCCCGCCTGCTGGGAGGTCGTGGCGCCCGAGACGCTCTGCCGGGTGCGGGCCATCGCGGCGGCGGAGGCGCTCGGCGAGGTGTGCAGCACTGCATTCACGCTCCGCTCTGCTGGCCTCTCTGCCGCTGCTCCGACGGGCCGCGGCGGCCTGCGACGGGGCCGGACGCATGATGGCGGGCGCCAACCGGTCGCTCTGGCCCCGCATCGCGACTGCGCTCGGGACCGGGGGGCTCGGCGAGGTCTGGCAGGGCTGCACAACGCTGCGCGAGCACCGCGGCGACGGGCACGTGGCGGCGCTCGTCACGCACGGCGTCAGCGGCCTGGAGGCGCACGTGCTGGCCGCGGGGACCAAGGCCATCCCCGTGGAGCTGCTGCGGGACAACCGGGGCTGGAGCGAGGCGGAATGGGACGACGCCACGGCCTGCGCTCGCGCAGCCGGGGCCTGGTGCACGCCGACGGGCGTGTGACCGATGCCGGTCGCACCCTGCACGGCGAGGTCGAGGAGCTGACCGACGAGCTGGCCGAGCCCGCCTATGCCGGGCTGAGCGACCTGGCCCTCGAGGAGCTGCACGGCGTGCTGGCCGCCTGCGCCGCGGACGTGGCCGCCTCCGGCGTGGTGCCGTTCCCCAACCCGATGGGGCTGCCGCGGCCTCCGCTGCGTTAGGCCGGCCGGGGCGGCGGCCAGCCGGGGACGAGCGCGAGCTCCTTGCACAACTTGCGCGACGAGACCATCTGGCCGGCGAAACGCAGGGCATCGGGGTCGTCGCCCAGCCAGGCGGCCACTTCGCCTGCCACCTCGGGCGGCGCGGGGACGTGACCGGCTCCCACGAGCACCGAGTCCATGCCCGAGGCTCGCATGGACTCGGTCAGGGTCAGGCCGGGGGCGATGGAGAAGGCTGCAGATGCCCAGCGCCGCGAACTCCACGTGGCACATGTCCGTGACACGGTGGAAGGCCGCCTTGGCCGCGGCGTAGGCCACGCCCCACCCACCGGCGCCGGCGGGGGCTGGTGGCGTGGTGAAGGCCGCCTCGGAGAGCATGTTGACCAGCCGGCCGTCCCCCCGTTCGAGCATGCCGGGCAGGAGCAATTGGGTGAGGAGCAGGGGGTGGAGGTAGTCGCCTACCAGGCAGCGCTCGGCCAGCTCGAGCGGCAGGTCGAGAATGCGGTCCATGGTGCCGGGCCCCTGGTAGATGGCGTTGTTGACCAGCACATCGACCCGCCCCAGGTCGGCGAGCGCGACCGCCGCGACACGCTCGACCGACGACCGGTCCAGCAGGTCCATGGGCACGGGCAGGCAGGTCCGCCCCAGCGCCTCGATCTCCGCCGCAGTGGTGTCGAGGCTCCCGGCAATGGGGAGCGGGTCGTCGCGCACCAGGGTGCTCGATGCGTGGGCCCGGCCGTCGCCCTCGTGCACCGTCCGGGCGGTGATCACGACGTCGAAGCCGCGCCGGGCCAGCGCGATCGCCGCGCAGCGGCCGATGCCCCGGCTGGCGCCGGTCACGAGGGCGACCCGCCGTGTCCCAGTCATCACATCATCCCGGCAATCTGGTGCCCGCCATCGACGTGGAGCACCTGTCCGTTCACGTAGCCCGCGTCGTCGCTGCAGAGGAACACGAGCACTCGGGCGATGTCGTCGGGTGTGCCGAGACGCCGGGTCGGGTTGGCCTCGGCCAGCCGCGTCTGCACGTCGGCCGGCACCTGGGCCGCCGCCGTCTCCGTGAGGATGAACCCGGGTGCGATGGCGTTGGCGCGGATGCCGTCGCGGCCGTAGCGGACGGCAAGGTGACGCGTCAGCTGGTTCAGCGCGGCCTTGGATACGCCGTAGGCCACCCTGGTCGACTCGCCGATGGTGCTCGTTCCCGACGAAATCATCACGATCGATCCGCCTCCACCCGCCGCCATGACCGGGATGGCATGGCGCGCCAACAACAACGCCCCCCGCGTCGTGATCTCGATCGCACGCTCCCAGACGCCGAGATCCACGCCGACGGCATCGGTGTCGAGACGCGGATGGCTCCACGCGGCGTTGTGGTCGACCGCGTCGACGGTCCCGAACGCGGCGACGGCGCGCTCGACGAAGGCAGCGACCGACTCCTCGCGCCTGACGTCGCAGAGCACGCCGATGGCCCGGCCCCCGACACCCTCCACTTCCTCGGCCACCGACACCGCGCCGTCGATCGACACGTCGCCGATCACCACCGCGGCGCCGGCTCCCGCCAGCCGGAGCGCCGTGGCGCGACCGATGTCGGACGCACCGCCGCTGACCAGGACCACCTTGCCGTCGAGCTGTCCTCCGTCCGGCGCCATGGGGCCATCGTAGGAGGGCCGCCCCGGCGCCACCATCCGGTTCCCGCGGCCGCCCGGAATTGGGCCAGAGGTCGGCTGACATGGGAATATGCCGGTATGCGGGTGCATCGCAGCTTCGCCTTCGTCGATGTCTCGGGCTTCACCGCATTGACGGAGCTCGAGGGTGACGAGCGCGCCGTCGACGTGCTCACCGCGTTCCGGGCCCTGCTGCGCGACATCTGCTCACGCCGTGGCGTGCGCATCGTCAAATGGCTCGGTGACGGCGTGATGCTCGTGTGTGTCGACACCCGGCCGCTCCTCGAGACGATTCTCGAACTGCACTACGTCGTCGGCGAGGTCGGCGCGGTCGAGACCGTGTCCATCCGTTCGGGTCTCACCGAGGGCGACGTGATCCTCATGGAGGGGGACGACTACGTCGGCCACTGCGTCAACGTCGCCTCGCGGCTGTGCGACCTCGCCACCGCCGGCGAGGCGCTGGCGGCCCCCGCCGTGATGGGCGGCCTTCCCAACTGGGGTGAGGTCCTCTCCGAGACCCAGGTGACGTTGCGCGGGGTCGAGAAGCCGGTGCCGGCCTCGAGCATCCGGATCGCGAGGACCGACGGCGGAAGCGCCCACGACCCCATCTGCGGCCTGCCGCTGACCGAGGACACCGCGCAGGAGATCGCCCACGACGTCCGCGGCTCCATGGTGTTGTTCTGCTCGCCGGGCTGCGTCGACACCTGGCGCCGGCGCCCGGCACGTTCGCTTTCCGCCTGACGGCGCCGCCCCGCTCCGACCGCCGGACCCGGGCCGGGGGCGTGAACCCCGAGTTCCCCCTCAACATCTGTTGCCAATCGGCCGATATGAGGAGGGTTCGAACGGCAATCGAGGAACCAGGCATGCGCCCATCCCCAGCACCCGATATGTCCTCGAACGTGACCAGGTTCTGGCGGAGTTACGTCTACATCGGCGTGCTCACGTACAGCATGGGCGCCGCCGCCGTACTGGGCTACTCGCTGGCCACGCCGGGTCCGCACCAGAGCGTGATGGTGATTCTGAGCGGGCTCAGCCTGCTGGCGTCCATCGGGCCGTTCCGGCTGCTCGGCCTGCGCCTCGTCGAGACACGCTGGTCCAAGTCCTTCTTCACCTCCTGGGCCGCCTTCACGTTCCTCTTCATTGGCCTCGGTGCCGTCCTCGACGGAGGCGTGCGCAGTCCGGTCTCGTATTTCCTGATCCTCCCGATGCTCTTCGCCGGGCTGGCGTACTCCGCCGGGACGGTGACCTTCCTGGCCGGCTTCGGCGTCATCACCAGCCTCGTGGTCGGCCTTCTCACCCCTGACCGCAGCTGGTCGACGACAGCCTTCTTGGCCTTGGCGATCGTGATCGCCGGCGTCATCACCTCGGCGGCGGCGGCGCAGCGGGACCGCCTCATGCGCCAGCTGGTGGCCGCGGCCAGCGTCGATGCGCTCACCGGGTGCCTGACCCGGGGGGCTTTCCAGGAGCGTCTGGTCCACGAGTCGATGGTGGCGCAGAACCACGGCGGGACCTTCAGCGTCGTGGTGGCAGACCTCGACAACCTCAAGGCGCTCAACGACGCCAATGGCCACCACTGCGGCGATCGCGCCCTCCGACTCCTGGCCGGTGTCATGCGGCAGGCCGCACGGGAGACCGACGTCGTCGGACGCCTCGGTGGCGACGAGTTCGCGCTGCTGCTCCACGGGACAGATCAGGAAGCGGCGCTGGTTGCGGCCACCCGGCTGGTGAACGCGCTGCATGACGTCACGGGCTCTGATTGGGTCACGGCCAGCATCGGGATCAGCACGTGGCTGGGCCCCAATGACGCGCCCGAGGCATTGCTCCGCCGGGCCGACGAGGCGCTGTACGTGGCGAAGCGCTCCGGTCGGAACCGCGCCGCGGCGTGGGAGCCGGCGGCGGAGGCTCAGGCGGGGCTGCAGTGGCTGGGCCGGCGGCCCCGCCATCCGTCAGCCCGGAAGGTGACCCCAGCCAAAGCGGTCGGCTGATTCGCCGAGTCGCCCCTGCCGTGCCCACGCGGGCAGGGGCACGCTGCCGTCGTCCACCAGGACCCAGCCGCGGTTCTGCCTGCCCCTTCCTAGCCCGGCGCCCGGCGCTTTTCGTTCCCACCCACAGGCACGGGTTGCGCGTGCATCGGCACCGACGGCCCGGGCCCGTTCTTGACATGTGACTAAACGGTCACATATACTGCGGTGGTGGATGAGGTGTTCAAGGCCCTGGCCGACCCCACTCGGCGCGACTTGCTCGACGAGCTGTTCCGCGAGGACGGGCAGACCCTGGGCATGTTGGAGGAAAGGTTCTCCATGACCCGGTTCGGCGTCATGAAGCACCTCAAGGTGCTCGAAGAGGCCGGGCTGGTGGTGACCAGGCGACGGGGCCGCGAGAAGCTCCACTTCCTCAACCCGGTCCCGATCCGGCTCATCCACGACCGCTGGGTCAGCAAGTACGCGGAGCCCTGGGTGGCAGGGCTCAGCGAAATCAAGGAGAGACTGGAGAGCCAGATGGAAAAGGTGTACGAGATCTTCATCAAGACCACGCCCGAACGGCTGTGGGAGGCGATCACCGACCCCGAGATCCGGGCCAAGTACAACTTCGGTGCCGCCGTCTACTCGGACTGGAAGGTGGGTGCGCCGATCAGCGTCGACGTCACCCAACACAGCGTGCACCTGGGCGAGGGCGAGGTACTCGAAGTCGACCCGCCGCGCCGGCTGGTCCACACCATGGCCGCACTGTGGGACGACGACGTGAAGGCCGAGGGCGTGTCCAGGGTGACGTGGGAGATCGAGACGGTGGGAGACGACTCGTGCCATCTGACGCTCACCCACGACCAGATGCGGGAGGGTGCCAACTCGCAGATCTACGGCGGGTGGCCGATGATCCTCTCGGGCCTGAAGACCTGGCTCGAGACGGGCGAGCTTCTGACCACGCCCGGATCGATTCGCTACAGCTGACGGCGACGGACGGGAGGCAGGCGACATGCGACAACTGGTCGTGATTGAGTTCGTGACGCTCGACGGCGTGATGCAGGGCCTTGGGTCACCCGATGAGGATCGCGACGGTGGCTTCGCCCACGGCGGGTGGGGCGCGGCCTACGCCGACGACATCCAGCAGGCGGCCGCGCTCGAAGGGATGGCGTCCACCACGGCGTACCTGTTCGGGCGGCGCACCTACGAGAAGATGCAGGCGTTCTGGCCGCAGCAGCCGGACACCAACCCGATGGCGGCGCACCTCAACGCCGCGCCGAAGTACGTCGCCAGCCGCACCCTGGACGACGCGCAGCTGACGTGGGCGAACGCCCGGGTCCTCCAAGGAGACCTCACGGCGGGGGTGCGACGGGCGCAGGCCGAGGGGGACGGGACCCTGGCCGTGCTCGGGAGCGGCGTCCTGGTCCAGCAGCTCGCTGCCCTCGACCTCGTCAACGGGTACCGCCTGTTCCTGCACCCGCTGCTCCTCGGCGGCGGCAAGCGCCTCTTCGGCCAACTGGACCAGCCCCAGCCCCTGCAACTGGTCAGCGTGCAGCAGACCAGCACCGGTGTCGTGATGCTCAGCTACGACTGCATGTGATCTGCCACCACGACGAAGGAGAGGAGCGAGCATGACCGACATCACCGGCCTCCACACAGTCGGCGTCCCGGTCTCCGACCAGGACGCCGCCCTGGCCTTCTACCGAGCGCTCGGATTCGAGACGCGCCTGGACGTGCCCATGGGGGAGGGTGCACGGTGGATCGAGGTGGCGCCCCCGGGGGCGGCGGTTTCCCTCGCCCTGGAGCCCGCCCACGCTGATCGGCCTCCCGGCACCGAGACGGGCATCCGTCTGACCACAGGCGACGCTGATGCCGCCAACGCGGCGTTGCGCGCACGCGGCGTCGATGTCGACGACGTCCTGCGCTGGCCCGGTGTGCCGCCGATGTTCGCCTTCCGCGATCAGGACGGCAACGGGCTCGACATCGTCGAAGAGGCCTGAACGCGGGCGGGCGGCCGCAGGCGGTCGTAGGCCGACATGGCCAAGCGTGAGGAGGCCGAAGCCGGCACCGAGGATGCAGACACCCGCCCAGCCGTGCGTGCCGTAGAGCGCGCCGGCGGCCAGTGAGCCGGCGGCTCCCCCGAGGAAGTAGCAGACCATGTAGGCGCTGTTGATGCGGCTGCGGGCATCGGGACGCAGCGCGTAGATCACCGCCTGGTTCGTGATCTGCATGCCCTGCGTGCCCATGTCGAGCACGACGATCCCGATAATGAGGAAGGCCAGTGACGTACGGCCGGCCCACAGCAGCGCGAAGGAGCCGGCCAAGAGGACGCCGGCGACGACGGTGGTGAGGGTGTGCCGGGAGGCGTCGGCCAGCTTGCCGGCGAGGTTGGCCGCCAAGATCCCGCCCGCGCCGACGAGGCCGAAGAGCCCGATCACCAGGTTGGAGTAGTGGTACGGGCTGCCCGAGAGCAGGAAGGCCAGCGTGGTCCACAGCACGCTGAAGGCGGCGAAGGCGCAGGCGCCGTGCCAGGCCCGGCGCCGGAGCACGGGCTCGTCCACCAGGAGGCGGAGCGACGACCCGACGAGCTCGCGGTAGCTGCGGTGGGGGCGCGCGCGCTTCGCAGGGCAGGGCCCGCCACAGCACCACGGCGAAGACGACCATGAGCGCGGCCGAGAGCCAGTAGATGGCCCGCCAGCCGGCCGCCTGGGCCACGACACCCGACACCGTGCGGGCGAGGAGGATGCCCAGCAACAGGCCCGTCATGATGCGGGCCACGACGCGGCCCCGACGCTCCTCGGGTGCGAGGTCGGCCGCGAAGGGGATCATCACCTGCCCGGCCACCGAGGCCCCGCCGACGAGGATGGATGCCACGGCGAAGACCCACAGGTTCGGGGCGAACGCGCAGGCGATGAGTGCGACCGCGCTGAGGGCGAAGAGGCGGGTGACGAGCCCCCGGCGTGGATGGAGGTCGCCCAGGGGAACGACGAGCAGCAGGCCGGCGGCATAGCCGATCTGGGTGGCCGTGATGATGGTCGAGGTCGAGCCGGGCCCGGAGTGGAACGTGCCGGCGATCTGATGCAGGACGGGTTGGGCGTAGTAGAGGTTGGCCACCACCGCGCCCGTGGCCACGGCGATGAGGACGACGAGCCCGCGGGAGAGCCCCTGCGCTTGCTGCGATCCGCTGTCCGTCGCTGCCACCGGGTCAGGCTACCGGCGGCGCCTGCTGGGTCAGATCAGACGGTGCCTCCGCGCCGGCTCTCGGCGGTGACGCCGGTCAGCGCGGTCAGGATCAGCGGGACGCCGATGAAGGCCAGCCAGACGCCGAAGACCAGCGAGAGCACCACCGTGAAGGCGCCCATGCCGAGCACGAAGGGCCAGATGGAAGAGCCGGGGAAGGAGTCGATCGTCCCGGCACCGTCGGCCATCTCCGCGTCCTCGCGGTCGGAGGGCCGGTCGCCCGCCGCGTGGACCGTGCCCCAGTAGAAGTACTTGTGACCGTGGAAGCGCCGGTGCCAGAAGAAGTAGTACAGGCCAGGGAGGAAGCCGAGCAGCGTGGCGCCGAGCAGCATGATGCCGCCGCCGTCGTCGTAGCCCCAGAACCAGTAGATGAGGCCGACGATGCCGAAGAAGGCGCCGAGGAAGAGCAGGAACAGCGACTCGACCTTCATACGCCTGCAGCCACCTTTCCGTTGCCCTTGCCATTGCCCTTCCCGTTGGCGTGCCCGTTCCCGTTCCCGTTGGAGTGCGCGTTCCGGCCGTGGGGCGTCGTCAGGTGGTCGGGGTGGTTGTAGTCCCACGTCGGCCGCTCCGAACGGATCGGCGGCAGGTGGGTGTAGTTGTGGTGCGGCGGCGGCGAGGTGGTGAACCACTCCAGCGTCTGTGCGTCCCAGGGATTGTTGCCGGCGGGGATCGGCTTGCGCCACGAGACGACGAAGTTCACCAGCAGGAAGGCGAACGAGATCGCAATGATGAAGGCGCCGACCGTCGACACGATGTTGTAGCTCTCCCAGCCGAGGTTGGAGGGGTAGCTGGCCACGCGACGGGGCATGCCGAGAAGGCCGACCACGTACTGGGGCATGAACGTGACCCAGAAGCCGATGAACATCAGCCAGAAGTGCCACTTGCCCAGGCTCTCCCGGAGCATGCGGCCGAACATCTTGGGATACCAGTAGTAGAGGCCGGCGAAGCCGGCGAACACGGCCGTCCCGAAGAGGACCTGGTGGAAGTGGGCCACCACGAAATAGGTGTCATGGGTGGCGAAGTCGATCGGGGGCGACGCCAGCATGATGCCCGTGACGCCGCCCATGAGGAACGCGAAGAGGAAGCCGATGCTGAACAGCATCGGCACCGTGAACGTGAGTTGGCCGTGCCACATGGTGCCGATCCAGTTGAAGAACTTGATGCCGGTCGGCACGGCGATCAACAAGCTCAGGAACGAGAAGAAGGGCAGCAGGACGGCACCGGTGGTGAACATGTGGTGCGCCCACACGCCGGTGGACAGGGCAGCGATGGCCATGGTGGCGAAGACCATGCCCTTGTAGCCGAACACCGGCTTGCGGGAAAAGACGGGCAGGATCTCCGTGACGATGCCGAAGAACGGCAGGGCGAGGATGTACACCTCGGGATGGCCGAAGAACCAGAAGAGGTTTTGCCATAACAGCGGTGATCCGCACGACGCCATGGGCGCACCACTCACGAGGTGGCAGCCCACCGCCGAATAGATGTGGGTCCCGAAGTGGCGGTCGGCGAACAGCATGATCAGCGCCGCGGTCAGCACGGGGAAGGCGATGAGGATGAGGATCCCGGTCACCAGCATGTTCCAGGTGAAGATCGGCATGCGGAACATGGTCATGCCCGGCGCGCGCAGGTAGAAGATGGTCCCGCACAAATTGACGCCCGTGAAGATGGCGGAGAAGCCCGTGAGCGCCAGAGCCATGATCCAGAGGTCCGGTCCGGCCCCGGGGGAGCTGGTGGCACTCGAGAGCGGCGCGTAGGCCACCCAGCCGAACTGCGCAGCGCCGCCGGCCACGAAGAAGGTCATCATCATGGTGATGGACCCGGTGAGGTACAGCCAGTAGCTCAGCGCGTTGAGACGGGGGAACGCCATGTCGGGCGCCCCGATCTGGAGCGGCACGATGTAGTTGGCCAGACCTCCGAAGGCGAAGGGGCCGGCGAACAGGTACAGCATCAGGCTGCCGTGCATGGTGAACAGCGCGTTGTACTGCGAGAAGCTCAGCAGCGACGAGTGCGGCGTCGTCAGCTGGAGCCGCATGAGGAGGGCCATGATCCCCGAGAGGTAGAAGATCACGACGGCCGTGATCATGTAGCTGAGACCGATGACCTTGTGGTCGGTCGAGGTGAGCCACTTGAGGATTCCGGTGGGCCCGTGGTCCTCGTGCCCGCCGTGCGACGGCTCGTGGCCGCCGGGGACGGAGGGCGGTAGGTGGACCTCTTCGTGCTCCTGGACGCCCGGGGGGGCGATGACGTCAGTCACCGTAGAGCACACCTCCTGTATTGCCGGTGTTCCCGCTGCTGCCCGATGAACTGGGCACCGTTCCGTTCTGGTTGGCGTGCAGCGCAGCCGGGAGCTGACCGATGGACGAGGGATGGGCCGTCTGGAAGGCACGGGTGGTCCGGAGCCACGTGGCGTACGCGGTCGGCGAGACAGAACGCACGTTGAAGAACATCAGGGAGTGGTACAGCCCGCACAGCTGGGTGCACTGCCCGCGGTAGACGCCGTCGTGCAGGACGTTGAGGTCGAAGCTGGTCCAGTACCCGGGGCTGGCGTAGCGGCTGAAGTTGAACTCGGGCACGTAGAAGCCGTGCAGCACGTCGTAGGAGCGCAGGTAGATACGTGTCGTCTGGCCCGTCGGCACGACCATGGTCGGAGATTCGGTGGTCTGGCCGATGACCTTGACGCCGTTGGGATACTGGAACTCCCAGCCCCACTGGAATGCGTAGACGTGGATGACGGTGCCCGGATCGGGCGTCACCGCGGTGACTTCGTTCTCCACCACCACCGTGGCCCAGAAGAGCCCGAGCACAATCAGGATGGGCATGACGGTGTAGATGATCTCGGTGAGCGTGTGGTACTGCGACTGCCCGGCATCTCGTCGGAGCGTCGCCGGTAGCGGAAGATGGCCCAGACGATGAGCAGCAGAGTGAAGCCGCCCACGACGATGCCGGCGATGAAAAACCCCTGCCAGAGGCGGAAGGTGGATTGGGCCTGGGACGTGGCACCCTTGTAGGCGCCGAACGTCGGGAGCTGGCAGCCGGTGAGCAGCAGGGCACCGAGGCCGACCGCCACGGCGGCGAGCCGACGGCGTGACTTCTTGGCGCTGCGAGCTGGGTTTTCAGGTGTGTCGGAAGACGGGCTGGTCAACGACGAGTCCACCGCGCCGACACTATCGAACGCGGCAAAAAAATTGGAAATCGCAGCATCAGTGCGGATGGGCGATCGACTCGTTGGCGGCCCAGGTGAAGACGCCCCGCGCCATGGTCGAGGTGGCCCGGGCGGCCCGGGCGGCGAAGACCTGCTGGCGTGCCCGCTGGACGCCCTCGTCGTCGGGCTGGGCCAGCCAGGCGTGCTCGGCCAGGTGGCCGGCCAGGCGCAACGCCCCTTCCGCCGCTTCGGGCTCGGACGTGGAGCGGGCCAACAGCTCGAGGGCGCGGTCGGCCAGGACGCCGGCCCCGCCGGCCAGGTCGGCCAGCTCGGAGGCCAGGGCGCGCTCGGGCGCCGGCTTCAGGGTGGCGGGATTGCCGTCCCACCACCCGCCGTATTGGCGCCACACCGTGTGGACGATGAACTCGGGTTCGTCGTAGACCGGCTGCAGGAAGGGACGGGACTCCAGGGCGGCGGGGACGCGCACGGCGTGGATGGCGTCACTCAGGCGCCCGCCGGCGTTCATGACGGCCAGAGTCTGGTCGACCAATGAGTCCAGGAGGTCCGCCGTGTCGGTGAGGGCAGTACGCACCCGGTCGGCTCCCATGACCGGGAACCCGTGGCCGGGGAGAAGGAATTCGGCGTCGAGCTGCAGCATGCGGCGTAGGGCCGCGGCCCACTCCCGCGGGTAGCGCTGCACCTTCTGGGGATTGCCGGCGTTGGGGGACGCCCAGATGAAGAGGTCCCCGCAGCACAGCACCCGGCTGTCGGGCTGCCAGGTGACGGTGTGGTCGTCGGTCTCGCCCTTCTCGTGGCGGAGGGAGAAGTCCCGGCCGCCGACGGAGAGGTCCAACGTCTCGTGGTAGGTGCGGTCCGGGTAGCGGTACTCGGTCGGCCAGTTCAGGTCGGTGAAGCCGAACTGCCGGCGGTTGATGATGGTGTTGTAGCCGGCGGTGAAGATGTAGCGGTCGAAGCGGGCGGGCAGGGCGTGGTGCGCGATGACCTCGGGGGCGGCCCAGCCCTGCGCGGCGGCCTCGGCTTCCCAGACGGGCACGCCGAAGACATGATCGATATGACCGTGCGAGTAGACGGCGGTGTTGAGGCGGTCCGGGCTCCAGGTGCGGATGTCGTCGTGCACGACCTGCGCCAGAGGGGCGCTGCCGGTGTCGACGAGGACGAGACCATCCTCGGTGGCGAAGGACGACACGTTGGCGAAGGAGGGGCAGAAGCCCACGCCGTCGGTGATCTCGACGAAGCCGCCGATGTGATCGACCGGGTGGAAGGTGGACGTCGAGACCTCGCCGTTCCACAGGCGGTCGGCGACGGCGAGGACGTCAGATGGCATGGCCCCCCAGGCTTGGTACGTACGACGCGGCCGGACGGGCCGGCGTTGTCAGTGGTACGGCGTATGGCGTCGGGTCAGGCGCCCGGCGCCTTCTCCTCGGACGATGGGGCCGGGGCGGGCCGGGGTGTCGGCGGAGGCGGAGGCGGAGGTGGTGTCCGCGCCGGCCTTCTTCCCCTCATCGAGGCCCTTCTCGAACTGTGTCTTCGCCGAGCCGAGGCTCCGGGCCAGCTTGGGGATGGCCGCCCCGCCGAAGAGAAGTATGGCGATGATGACGATCGCCCAGACCGCATCGAGACCGAAAATGTCAGCCAGCATGAGGTGCTCCTTCACCCGAGTCCAAAGGCGGTGAACTGCTTTCCACGTTAGACCCATTCCCAGGTACGGGGTTCCCGCGCGCGACAGTTCTGTGACGAGTGTTCGGAGTCACCCGGCCAGCAGGATGCCCATGACCAGCGCCGCCACGCTGGCCAGGCCCCCGACCGAGCCCCAGATGGCCAGTCCCCTGGGTGTCGTGGCCCGCTGATGCAGGAGAACGCCCAGGCCGGCCAGGGCGACCACGGCGATCTTGGCGATGAGCACGGCCTTCCAGGCCGTATCGCCGTTGGAGTAGCCGTCGGCGGTGATGTTCCAGATGCCGGTCACGACGAGGACCGCGTAGGCGGGCCAGGCCAGGCGGGCGAAGGCCCGGGCCAGGGTCCTGGGGGCGTCGGGGCCGAGGCCTCGGGCCGGTCCCACAAGACCGGTCATCACTATTTGGCCGCCGACCCAGATCGTCGCCGCCAGGACGTGGAGGGTCAGGCGGATGGTGTCGATGGCGGGGGCGAGCACCGCTTCTGCGCCCTGGCGCTCTAGTCGCTTATCGCCTTACTTGCCCTGCCAGTTCGGCGGGCGCTTCTCGGCGAAGGCGACGGGGCCCTCCATGGCGTCGGCCGAGGTGAACACCACGCCGACGGCCTCCGCGTTGATCTTCCAGCCCTCGGCCTCGGAGAGCTCGGCGGCCTGCTTCATGACGCTCTTGGAGTAGCGCACGGCCAGCGGCGCGTTGGCCGCGATGCGATCGGCCAGGGACACGGCCTCCTCGATCACCACGCTCGACGGCACGACGCGGTTGACGAGGCCGAGCTCGAAGGCCCGGGCGGCATCGATGGTGTCGCCGGTCATGGCCAGCTCGAGGGCGACCGCGATGGGCAGGCGCTTGGGCATGCGGATGAGACCCCCTGCCCCTGCGATGAGGCCCCGCTTGGCCTCGGGGATGCCGAACGTGGCGTGCTCGGCGGCCACGACGAGGTCGCACGAGAGCATGATCTCGAAGCCGCCGGCCAAGGCGGACCCGTTGACCGCGGCGATGATCGGCTTGGGGAACGAGCGCTGGGTGAGCCCGCCGAAACCGCCGCTGGCGCCCATGATGTCGCCGCCCTCGCCGCTGGCGAAGGCCTTGAGGTCCATGCCGGCGCTGAAGGCCTTGTCGCCGCTCCCCGTGATGACGACCACCCAGCAGTCAGGGTCCTCGGCCAGCTCGTCCATGAAGCCGGACATGGCCAGGCTCACGGGGCCGTTGATGGCGTTGCGCGCCTCGGGCCGGTTGATGGTGAGGATCACGACGTGTCCCCTGCGTTCCTGCAGCACTTCGTCTGCCATGGTGCTCCCTTTCCCTCTTCCCTCTTCGCTCTTCCATATTCCCTGGATTCCCTGGTGCCTTCGGTGCCTCGGCGGCTTCCGTGCCCGAGACTCGCCGCCGGCCGGCGTGGTGCGCCGCCGAGGCTACCGAACCCGGCGTCCGGCCCGGCGGGAGGCGGGGCGCCGGGGGTGCGGCAGGAAATCCCGATTCTCCTGCGTAGCATTGTCCCAGTGTCCTTCGTGGCCCACGTCCTCGAGTTCTTCCTCATCGCCGGCCTGGTCGTCGTGCTGGGGCTGATTGCCGCCTTCCTGGTCGGGCGCAGCTACGTGCGGCGGCATTGGCGCCTGCTGCACGGGCACGTCGCCGTCCGCGGCATCCTGGCCACGCTGGCGCTCCTGGCCGCAGGCCGCGAGCGCTACGCCGGACGGGCCACCCCCGAGGACCTCAGCCGCGGCGCCACGCTCCCGCGTGCGCCGGCGCCTGCGGGTGGCGGTCGAGGACGCCGAGATCGCCGTTGCCCACGCCGAGTCCCGCGACGCTGCCCGTGGCCGAGCTCCCCTCGGTGTGCCGCTCGCTCCAGCGCGTCGCCGACGAGCTGGACGGGCTGCTCCGGCTGGAGCGCCGGCTGCCCCCGGGCGCCAGCCGCGCCGACGTGCGCCGCCAGGTGGCCGAGGTGATCGGCGCCGCCCGGGACGTGCAGGCCGCGGCGGTGCGAGCCGGGAGCGACGCCACCGAGCCGCAGGTGCGCTCCCTGGTCCGCCACGCCCGCGACGAGGTCGACATCGTCTCGACCGCGCTGGCCAGCATGCGCTCGACGGCCCGTCCGCACTGATCCGGCGCGCGGCGGCGGCGGGACGTGCGCTCCGCTGCGCCTGCCAAGCTGATCGGATGCCGACCCCCACTCCACCCGACCCGCCCGGCCCGGCACGGCGGCAGCCACGGCCACGGTCACGGCCCCGACGCCGTCCCGCCGAAAAGGCGAGCCTGCTCGGCGACGGCTTCGCCGTAGGGGTGGCGACGTCGGGGTACCAGGTCGAGGGCGGCTTCAACGGCGACGGCGAGCCCCACAACAACTGGGCCGCCTGGGAGGGCGCCGGCAAGGCCGCCCGCTCCGGCCTGGCCTGTGACTTCTGGCGTCACCCCGAGGAGGCGCTCGACCGCGCCGCCGCCATCGGCTGCAACGCGTTCCGCCTCTCGGTGGAGTGGGCGCGACTGGAGCCGCAGCCCGGCGCCTTCGACCCCGCTGCGCTCGAGCGCTACGCCGAGATCCTCTCCATGTGCGTCGAGCGGGGCCTGGAGCCCATCGTCACGCTGCACCACTTCACCCATCCGTTCTGGCTCGGCGAGGAGTTCTGGCTGCGGCCCGGCTCGCCCGACATCTTCGCCCGCCACGTGGAGCGGGTCGTGCCGGCGCTGGCGCCGTACTGCCGCCGCTGGGTGACCATCAACGAGCCCAACATCGTGACCCTCATGGGGTGGATCGAGGGGTCGTGCCCGCCGGGACGGCGCATGGCCGTCGCCGACGCCTTCAGCGCGCTCGACAACATCCTGACGGCGCACGTGCTGGCGGCCGACGTCGTCACGGCCCTGCAGCCCGAGGCGGAAGTGACGGTGAACACGAGCTCGTCGTCGGTCTACGAGCACGACCGCATGTTGCTGGACCTCCTGCAGCTGCGCGACGCCGGCGTGGACCCCGACGACGTGGACCGCTACATCGACGAGCGCCGGACGGTGCACGACGCCGCCTTCCCACCGCGCCACGCCGGGGAGGCGGTGATACGCCGCTTCTTCGCCGCGGTGTCCCCCTACGGCGCGGTGCGCGAGCCCAGCCGCGGTGCGGCCTGGTCCCGGCTGCGCGGCGTGACCCGGCGCCAGGCGCCGCGGCGGGTGATCGAAGCGGTCTACGCGTCGTCGCGGCCCCGCAGCATGGACGCGGTCGGCTTCGACTGGTACGACCCGGTGGCCAGCCATGCCATGCGCGTCCCCGGACGGCGCACGCCGGACGGCCGGAGGGACTGGTCCTTCGGGCGGGCGTACTGGGACGTGGAGTCGCACCCGGCCGCCCTGCGCGCCTGGTGCCTCACGGAGTCCGCGCTGCGCCCCGGCCTCCCGCTGTGGGTCGTGGAGAACGGCATGGCGACGCGGACGGTCGACGGGCGCGCCGTCCCGCGCGATGACGGCATGGACCGGCCCCGCTACGTGCGCGAGCACCTGGGCGCCATGGTGGACGCCGTCGCGGCGGGCGCTCCCGTGACCGCCTACTTCCACTGGTCGCTGATGGACAACTACGAGTGGGGCACCTACGAGCCCCGTTACGGCATCTTCGGGGTGGACCGCAGCGACCCCAAGGCCGTGCACTTCATGGACACCGATGCCGTGGGCGACGATGCCGCCGGGGCCTTCGCCCGGGTCGTGGCCGGCCTGCGGGCCGGCGACCGCAGCGTGCTGGGCCGGCCGGCCTGATCAGCCGGCGGCGTCGTTCCCCGGCACGGACGACTGCGACTGCGTCCGCCGGCCCCACGAACTCCTCTTGTCCCGGCGGTGGTGGCGCACGAGGAGCACCACAATGACCACGAAGATCAGCCCGAGCACCACGTCGGACGCGATGCCGGTCGCCTTCTCCACCCGTTGGCCGACGAAGTAGCCGAGCAGGGTGTAGAGGACACCCCAGCACAGCCCGCCGGCGGCGTTGGACCAGAGGAAGGTCCGGTAGCGCATGGAGGACACGCCGGCCAGGCCCGGGACCACGGCGCGCAGGAAGGCGGAGAAGCGCGCCACGAAGACCGCGGCGGGACCCCGGCGGTTGAGCTGGTCGAGCGCGGCGTTGATGCCCTTCTGGCGCTTGCGCAGCGGCCCGAGCCGCAGCAGCTGGGGCCCCCAGTTGTCGCCCACCGCGTAGCCCACCGAGTCGCCGACGATGGCGCACACGACGACCACGACCACCATGACGGTCAGGTCCACCCCTCCCTTGGAGGCCAGCACGCCGCCGAGGATGGCGGCGGTCTCGCCGGGGAACACGAAGCCGAGCATGATGGCCGCCTCGGCGAAGACGAGAAGGCCGACGAACAGGTAGGCCTCCCAGCCGTGCAGCGAGAGCAGCGGTTGGAGCAGCCGGTCGATCACCGTGCTCCCTCGGCGGCCGGCCGGGCGCGGGCGACTGTGCGGGCCCGCGTCACATGCTGGTCAGGTCAGTTCACGGCGCGCAGCGTGTACTCGCGCGGGGTGAGCTGGCGCCAGCGGTCGTCCACCTGCGCCCTGAAGGCCACGCCCTGGACGAGATGCGTGAGGATGTCCGCCTGGCCCTGGGGCCGCGCCAGCATCCAGCTGTGGCCGCCCGGCACCCAGAGCACCGGGGAGCGCGCAATGGAGGCGAACTCGAGAGCGGTGCTCGAAGGCGTGATGCGGTCGAAGCAGCCCCACTCGTTGAGGATGGGGATCTGCTGCGCCACGAGATGCCGCACCTCGCTGCGCTGGTCCACGGCCATGAGCATGCTGCCGACCGGCAGCGTCTGGGTCATGGTGCGGATGTTCTGGCGCATGTCGGGCAGCACGGCGCGCACGGTCGAGTACATGCGACCGATGAAGAGGTCGGGCAGGTCGAAGACGACGGCGGCGATCATGTCGACCATGGGCGCCACGTCGGGGAGCAGCGGCGAGAGCACCTTGGGCAGGATGCCCCGCCGGTCCTTCCACGCGGGCGTGCTGATGCCGTCGCGATAGATGACGCCGAGGGTCCGCCGCGGGTGGTCGTGCGCGAACTGCACGGCCACCGCGCCGCCCATGGAATGGCCGAGCAACACCACGGGCCCGGCGTCCACCTTGTGCGCAATGGCCATGACCTGGTTGGCCAGGCTCTCCATGGAGACGTCCGACCAGTCGAGCGGGTCGCTGCCCCCGAAGCCCGGCAGGCTCGGGTTGATGACCCGCCAGCCCAGCTGCTCCGCGAGGCGAGCGCTCTCGCGCCAGTACATGCCCCCGCCGGCGAAATAGCCGTGGATGTTCACCGCCCAGATCGGCGGTGAGCCGGGGCCGTCGGGCCCGTAGGCGTCGACGTTGTCGGAGACGGCGAAGCGCAGGCGCCGTCCCTCCACCATCATTGAGCTGGGCACCATCCGGATGGTCGGGCTCTTGCGGATCTTCCGCTCGTACTGGTCCCGCACCACCCCGAGGCCGTGCGGGGCGCGCCCGGCGTCGACCAGCTGGACGGGGGAGGGGCCGTCGGAGGGGGCGACGATGGCGCCCGAGATCTGCAGGGAATCGTCAGGGGGCGCCGCCGCCTTGGACCCGAAAAACCGAACCGCCATGCGTCCTCCACTCCCGCGCTCACCCGACACGCGTTATTCCCCCGACCCGCCAATTCAGCCAGGTCCTGCATCTCCACGGTATCCGACCCAGGGCGGGATCCGTCCACTCGCGCGTGCAACGGGGCGTGGGGGCTGCGACGATGGGTGCATGCACGCAGACATCGTCATACGGGGGGGAACCGTGGTGGACGGCACCGGTGCCCCTGGTCGGGCCGCCGACGTCGCCATCACCGGCGGCCGAATCAGCGATATCGGCCCCGGTCTCGAGGGCCGCCGCGTGCTCGATGCGACCGGTCAAGTCGTCAGCCCCGGCTTCATCGACATCCACACCCACTACGACGCGCAGGTCTTCTGGGACCCGAACCTGACGCCGTCGTCCTTCCACGGGGTGACATCGGTCATCGCGGGCAATTGCGGATTCTCGATCGCACCCATCCGCGCCGAGGGCGTGCCGCTGCTGGCGCGCACGCTCCAGCACGTGGAGGACATGAGCTTCGACACGCTGGCCGCCGGCGTGCCCTGGGGGGAGTTCGAGACGTTCCCCCAGTACCTCGACGCCGTGGAGGCGCGGGGCGCGGCGCTCAACTTCGGCTGCTACGTCGGCCACACCGCCGTGCGGCTCTACGTCATGGGGGAAGCAGCCTACGAGCGCTCCGCGACCGACGAGGAGATCGCGCTCATGCAGGCCGTGGTGGCCGACGCCATGGCGGGCGGCGCCGCCGGCTTCGCGTCCAGCGCGTCACCGACCCACAACGGCGACAGCGGCCGGCCGGTGCCCTCGCGGGTGGCCGACCTGGCCGAGCTGCGTGCTCTGCTGGAGCCGGTCAAGCAGTGCGGGCGCGGCGTGGTGGCACTGCTGCCGGGCGGCGTCTTCCCCAACGAGGAGGTCTTCCGGCTCCAGCGCGAGGTGGGGCGCCCCTTCACCTGGACGGCGCTGCTGACGGTGAAGGGCTACCCGTACCACGAGAAGGTGATCGCGGAGCACGATGCGGCCTGGGCCGACGGCGTCGAGGTGTGGCCGCAGGTCTCGTGCCGGCCCCTCGTCTTCCAGATGAACCTGTCCGAGCCCTTCACGCTCAACATGCGCCCCACCTTCGCCGCGCTGATGGGCAAGTCGAAGTCCGAGCGGGTCGCCGCCTACCGTGACCCGTCCTGGCGGGCGACGGCGTGGGAGGACGTGAGCGGCCGGGCGGGCGGCTTCCCGCTCAACTGGGCGGCCATTTCGGTGGCCGAGTCGCGCGCGCACCCCGAGCTGGCCGACCACCCCGTGGCGGTGCTGGCCGAGGAGCGGGGCTGCACGCCACTCGACGTCATGCTCGACGTCTCGCTGGACGACGACCTCGAGGCGCGCTTCTGGTCGGTGCTGGCCAACGACGACCCCGAGGCCATCGCCTGGCTCCTGCCGCGCGACAACGTGCTCCTGGGCCTGGCCGACTCCGGGGCGCACGTCTCGCAGCTGTGCGACGCCTGCTTCTCGACCGACCTGCTCGGCAACTGGGTCCGGGAACGCCAGGTCATGCCGCTCGAGCGCGCCATCCACAAGCTGACCGGCGAGCCGGCCGGCGTCTACGGCCTGTCCGACCGCGGCACGCTGGAGGTGGGCAAGGCTGCTGATGTGTGTGTCTTCGACGCCGAGACGGTGGGCCCGGGCCCTTTGCGGCGGGTGCGGGACTTTCCCGCCAATGGCGAACGCCTCACCGCGGACGCTGCCGGTGGGGATGACCCACACGCTGGTGAACGGCGTGCCGATGCGGGTCGACGGCACGCCCGCAGAAGACGGCCTGGCGGAACGGCCCGGCGTCGTGCTGCGCAGCTGAGGCCACCTGCTGCACGCGCGAGTATGCGTGCCACCGCATCGGCTACGACTTCGAAAAGGACGGCACCATGTCAACCTTGCGCGTACATCGGATTCTGTGCGACAACCCGGACTGCGTGGTCTATGTCGACGAGCTCATGCGCGAAGAACCGGGCCAGGTCGAGCTGGTCGAACACGTTCGAACGGTTGCCGCAGTCGAGGTCGGCTGGACGCGGATCGGCGACAGCGACTTCTGTCCGGCGCACGGGGGTGACGCCGGCTGAGCGTCGCCGTCGCTACGTGACGTCGCGGCGGAAGGTGGTGAAGTAGCCGAGGATCAGGGGCCCGAGGCCCCAGGCCAGCAGGGCCAGGCCGCCCTCCCACCAGGTCAGAAGGCGGAAGGCGTTCGGGCCGTTCCCGTTCCCGCCGCCGCCGAATCCCCGTGCGATGTCGCCCGCCAGCGCCGCCCCGGCCCCGTTGGGGAGCCAGTTGAGGTTGTAGTGGAAGATGGCCTTCGCCAGCGCGATGAGGATGCCCTCCAGAATCAGGGTCCCGCCGATGGTCAACAGGATGGCGGCGACCTGGTTCTTGACCAGGGTCCCGAAACCCAGTCCGAAGAGGCCGAGAAGGACGGCAGACGCCAGGAGGCCGGGGATCACCGCGCCGAGCTGATCCGTCACCTGGGTGGTGACACCACCGAGGGCGGCGTTCCAGGGCAGGGCCACGGCGGCCACGGCGGCGAGCCCCAGCAACGCGATGTAGATGGACCACAGCGCGGTGGCGATGACCTTGGACAGCAGGACCCGGCTGCGCACCGGGACCAGGACGAGCGACGTGGTGATGGTCTTCTGGCGGTACTCGCTGGTGATGCACAGCACGCCCATGATCGGCGCCAGGATCTCGATCCCGAAGAAGCCGGCGCCCAGCAGACGGCGGCGTTGGCTGATGGAGGAGACGAAGTAGAAGGTGTGTCCCGAGAACCCGCCGGCGGACGCAAGCACGATGAGGATGCCGAGGACGGTCAGCGGGAAAGCCAGGCCGAACGTGACCCAGACGCCCGGCATGGTCCTCATTTTGAGGAGCTCGGCCCGCAATGAGTTGATCATGGTGCGTCCTGTGGCGGCTGAGGCGGTGGTGGTGGCGCATCTGTCGATGGCGGAGGCGCCGTCCCTGTCGCCGCCGCCACGTCGCCGAACCCCAGCCCGGCGGTGAGCGAGAGGAAGACCGATTCGAGGTCGCCGCCTTCCTGGGCCAGCTCGTAGAGGACGATCTGGTTCGAGGCCAGCAGCGGCCCGACCTGCTCGGGGGTCACGCCGTCCATCGCGATCTCGTCAGGGCCGAGCCGGCGGAAGGCGATGCCGGCCTGGGTGAGGACGCCGGCGAGGCGATCGGCCTCGGGCGTACGGGCCCGCATGACGACGCCGGTGATGCCCGCCGTGATGTCCGCGAGCGTTCCCTGTGCCTTGAGCTGCCCGAACGACACGATGATCGCGTTGTCGATGGTCTGGGCCATCTCGGAGAGCAGATGAGAGGACACGAGGACGGTGCGGCCCTCGCCGGCGAAGTAGCGCATGAAGTCGCGCAACCAGGCGATGCCCTGCGGGTCGAGCCCGTTGGACGGCTCGTCGAGGATGAGGACGTCGGGATCGCCGATCAGGGCCGTGGCCAGCTCCAGGCGCTGGCGCATGCCCATGGAGAAGCCGCCGATCTTGCGCTTGGCGTCACCGGTCAGGCCGACGAGTGCGAGGACCTCGTCGGCCCGGTTTTCGTCGTGGCCACCGGCGCGGGCCGCCATGCGCAGGTGGGTACGGGCGCGGCGCGCCGGGTGGAAGCTGGTCGCCTCCAACACGGCACCGACAGTGGATGTGGGGTTCGCCAAGTCCTGGTAGTTGCGCCCGGCAATGGTCGCGGTCCCGGCGGAGGGATGCACGAGGCCGAGCAGCATGCGCAGGGTCGTCGTCTTGCCCGAGCCGTTGGGCCCGAGGAAGCCGGTGACGCGTCCGGGCTCGACGGTGAACGACAGGTCGTCGACGGCCCGCACCGCCCCGAAGGACTTGGAGAGTCCCCGGATCTCGATCGGCAGCCCGCGTGTGGTGGCGCCCGCCGTCATCGAGGCGACCCTAGCGCGGGCGCACTCGCTGATTCGGTCAACCTGATGGGGAGGGAACGTGCAGGTCAGGCCGGCGTTGATCGTTCGACGAGCTGATCGGGCAGCAGCAGCCGAACCGACACCGCCAGCTCGTCGTAGACGCGCGCCATGGTCGACCAGCCGTTGACCCAGCCGACCAGGGCCGAGTACCAGACGTGGCCGATCATGCGGGCCCGGTCGGCGAAGTCGGGAACGTCGCGCTCGCCCATGGCACGCGAAATGATGCCTTCCATCAACAGGGTTATCTGCTGTTGGCACCCCACCGCCGCCGGGTCCGGCGAGGACAGCGAGGTGAACACTGCCGTCACCAACTTGGGTTGACGGCCCATGGCGCGCAGCGCACGGTCGAGGACGTCGAGGACGCGGTCGGCGGGGTGGTCGCCCCGGGGCGGGTGCTGACCGATCCGCGAGTCGAGCAGCTCGACCCAGTGCACCAGCGTGGCCGCCAGCAGGTGGTCCTTGCTCGTGAAGTAGCGGTACACGGTGCCCATGGCGACGTCGGCCCGGGCGGCGACGTCCCGCATCTGGACCGCCTCGTAGCCCCCCTCGAGCCCCAACGCCATGGCCGCGTCGATCACGCGCTGGCGCCTGGCCTGCTGCGCACGGGTGAGCGGGCGGGCCAGCGTCTGCTCCATCCTCACAGCGTATCCGCACCGCCACCTGGGTCTTCGGGGACGGGGCCGATACGCTGGGCCCCCATGGCGGGACCAACCTCCGGGCGAGAGGCCACCGTCGTGGACCTCGAGGCCTATGCCGAGCAGGTGGCGACGACCGACGGACGGGTGCCCGGTGAGCGGGGCCGCCAGACGCGCCAGCGTCTGCTCGATGCCACCGTCGAGCTCCTGGCCACCACGTCCTGGCGCTCCGTCAAGGTCACAGATATCGCCCGGCAGGCGCAGACCTCGCCGGCGACCTTCTATCAATACTTCGCCAATGTGGAGCAGGCGATCCAGGTGGTGGCCGAGGGGATGGTGGACCAGGCGGGGCAGCTCGCCGAGCTGGTCGGCGGCGACTGGTCGGAGGAGGCCAGCTGGTGCACCGCACTGACGGTCACGGAGGGCTTTCTCGGCTACTGGGAGGACAATCGCGCCGTCTTCCGGGTGGTCGACCTGGCAACCGAGGAAGGCGACGGGCAGCTCCGGGGCATCCGGGTGCGGGCGCTCAACGCGGTGACCGTCGCCCTGGCCCAGGTGATCGCCACCGCCTCGCCGTCGCCCGCGGGCGGGCCGGCCGGAGCCACGTGCTCACCCGCCGGTGCCGACCCCATGGCCGTGGCCGGCACGCTGGTCGCCATGTTCGCCAGCGTGTCTGCGCACCGCTACGGCTTCGAGTTCTGGGGCATCCGGACCCGGAACCTCATCGACACCCAGGCGCGGACGCTGCACTGGGCCGTGACCGGACGACAGGCCCCGGCGCCGGCTGAGATCCCGTCCAGGGAGAGCACCCGACCACGTACCGGACCGACGCTCGGGGGCTCGACGGCCCGCCGGCGGGGCAGTGCTGGTTAAGGGCAAAGGGCAAAGGGCAAAGGGCAAAGGGCTGAGGGCTGAGAGGCGAAAACTCCGTCCCGCTTATTTGAGCGCCACCGGATTGAGGGGTGTGCCCAGCCCCGCGGTCAAGGGCAGCGGAGTGGCATCGAGCAAGAAGCTGTAGCGGCCATCGGCGGCGCACTCCTCGGCCAGGGCATCGAGCACCCAGTTCTGGCCCTGCATGAGGCCCATCTCCACCAGGTGGAGGAGATGCACCGGCAGGTAGGCGTCGTCGTGCTGGCTCGGGTAGACCTCGAACACCAACGTGTCGGTGGCCACGGCGGCGACGTCGTGACGGTGGAACCACTCGGCCGTCTCGATGGTCAGCCCGGGCGACGGCCAGGTATAGGCCACCAGGTCACGGCTCTCGGGAGCGAGGTGCACCATCTGTCCGGTCCGCACCAGCATGATGTCGCCCGGCGCCACGTCGACGCCGGCCAGCTCCACTGCGGCGTCGAGGTCGGCCGGCATGATCGGGTAGCCAGGCTCGAGCACGTCACGTCCGAGCGCACGGGCCACATCGAGCAGGACGCCCCGGCTGACGATGGTGCCCATTCGTGCAATCCCGCTACGGGCAGCGCCGTCGGCCGAGACCGTCGATGCCGGGTAGCCGTTATAGATGACGCCGCCGTAGCTGGCGTGAGCCAGCGCGTCCCAGTGGGTGGCGCATTGGGTGGCCAATGTCAGGACGTCCTCGCTGAAGCAGACCCACTCGGGCTGGTCGGCGTTGACCGGTTGGTTGACCTGGACCATCGTCAAAGTGGGGTTGACCCGCCCTTCGACGAACCCCAGCTGGATACCCTCCGCCTCCGACAAGGGCAACCCCAGCCCGAACGCCTTGCCCGTGACCACGGCCGCCGCGCCACGTCGCCGGGCCGCCTCGTCGATCAGATTGAGGGTGCCGATCTCGTCGTCGGGACCCCACCGCCCCCAGTTGCGCACGCGGGCGGCCATGTCGGTGAACACGGAAGGGGCGGCCACGCGCGCACCTTACCGCCGGTCTTCCCGCCGGCCTGCCGCCCGTCTTCCCTCTGGTCTGCCGCCCGCCCCGCCACCCCGCCCCCTCCTCGCCCCTGCCCCGGCCACGGCCCCGCCGCCGGCGCCCGGCGGCCTCGGTTGTCCCCGGCCGGGTGCCGGACGATACTGGGGCGCAGGTAAATTGCAGCAACCTCAGGGAGGGATTGCCATGACGACGACGCGGGCGGCGGTGTGCACCGGGCTCAACGAGCCCTGGAAGACGGAAGAGATCGACATCGACCCCCCGGGTAACCGTGAGGTGCGGGTGAAGATGGTCTGGGCGGGCCTGTGCCATTCCGACGAGCATCTGCGTGACGGCGCCATCAGCCAGTCCCCCGAGGTGCTCGAGATGATGGGCGTGAAGTCCATGTTCCCTGTGGTCGGCGGCCACGAGGGGTCCGGCATCGTCACCGAAGTCGGGACCAATGTGACGCAGGTGGCGGAGGGTGACCACGTCGCTGTTTCGTTCATACCCTCCTGTGGGACGTGTCACTGGTGTGCCTCCGGACGACAGAACCTGTGCGATCTCGGGATGATGACGCTGGCGGGCGGCATGATCAGCGACGGGACCTACCGCTACCACCTGGCCGGCGAGGACCTGAACCGCATGGCGCAGCTGGGCACCTTTGCCGACGAGATGGTCGTGCACGAGAACTCGCTCGTGAAGATCAACCCGTGGGACAACATGAAGGCGGCCGCGCTGATCAGCTGCGGCATCGCCACGGGCTTCGGTTCCGCTGTCGACCGGGCCAAGGTCATGCCCGGTGAGACCGTGGTCGTCGCCGGCGCCGGCGGCGTCGGCTCGGGAGCCATTCAGGGAGCCCGCATCGCCGGTGCGCGCACCATCATTGCGGTGGATCCCGTGCCCTTCAAACTCGAGAAGGCCAAAGAGTACGGCGCGACCCACACGGCGCCCTCGTTGTTCGACGCCCAGATGATGCTCCCCGAGCTCACCATGGGCCGCAACGCCGACGTCGTGATCTTGACGCCGGGCCTGCTGAAGGGTGAGCTCATCGCCCAGGCCTGTGCCTGCGGCTCCAAGGATGCCCGCATCGTGGTGACGGCCATCGCACCGTTCGACCAGATGGACGTCCAGCTCAACCTGTTCAGCCTCGCCATGTTCAACCAGGCCATCCTCGGCACGGTCTTCGGGTCGCAGAGCCCGCGGGTGCAGGTGCCGAACTTGCTCAACCTCTACGAGGCGGGCGCGCTGAAGATCGATGAGATCATCACGCAGGAGTACTCGCTCGACCAGGTGCAGCAGGGCTACGAGGACCAGGCGGCCGGCACCATCGTGCGTGGCGTCGTCAAGTTCGACAGCTGAGCTGACGCGCCTGCCGCGGTCACGCGCCGGCGCCCTCTTGCGGGGCCGCTCAGCCGAGATGACGGCTGAAGCCCTCGGGGATCACGAGGTCGTCGGGGCTCAGTTGCGACACTGAGCTGTGCCCGAGCCCGAGGAGCGCGGACTCGAAGCCACTGCGCAGAATGTCGAGCACGTTCTCCACGCCCGCCTGCCCGTTGGCGGCCAGGCCCCAGAGCGAGGCGCGGCCGATCATCACGGCCTTGGCCCCCAGCGCCACCGCCTTGACCGCGTCGCCGCCCCGCCGGATGCCCCCGTCGAGGAGCACGTCGATCTGGTCCCCGACCGCGGCGGCCACCGCGGGAAGGGCGCGGATGGTGGCGGGGGTGCCGTCGAGATTGTTGCCGCCGTGGTTCGACACCGAAATCGCACTGACACCGGCGTCCACGGCCCGCTTGGCGTCGTCGACCCGGCTCACGCCCTTGAGCATGAAGGAGCCGCCCCACTGCTCGCGCAGCCAGGCCACGTCGTCCCAGCTCGGGGGCGGCGTCCCCATCCACTCGCCGTAGGCACCGAAGAAGGTCGGCCCCGGTTGGCCCTTGGCCACCATGTTCGGCGTGGTCAGGTCGGGCCACTTTCCACCGCGGGCGAAGGAGAGCAGCCAGCGCGGGTGGGCCAGTGCCTCGGGGGCGAAGCGCGCCATGGCCCGCAGGTCCACCTTCTCGGGGATGGTGGGGCTGCCCCAGTCGCGCCCGTGCGAGAAGGACCAGTCCAGTGTCGCGATGAGGCCGACCGCCCCGGCGGCCCGGGCCCGCTCGACCCGCTCCGTGATCTGGTCCCGCGTGCCGATCCAGTAGATCTGGAAGAAGGTCTGCGGGTTGGCCGCCACGACGTCCTCGACCGGCATGGAGGCGAACGAGCTGAGTCCCATGGCGGTCCCGCGGGCGGCGGCGGCGGCGGCCATGGCGACCTCGCCCCCGGGGTGGACGGCCTGGACCCCGGTGGGGGAGATGAGGACGGGGAAGGAGATCTCCTGGCCCATGACCTTGGTGGCCAGGTCCCGGCTGGGGGCCAGGCCGGCCACGTGCGGGGCGAAGCCCAGCTCGGAGTAGGCGGTGATGTTGTCCTCGAGGGTCAGGCCCCGCTCGGAGCCGGCGACCAACGCGCCGTAGACCGACTTGGGCAGGCGCTTCTTGGCGCGCCGCTGGGCCTCGGCCACCGTTTCGAACCACTTGTTTGCCATAGGGACCTCTCGTGCTGCCGCGTCTTCCCGCTGCCCCTAGGAGGCGCACCGGGGACCGAAACTCTACGCGACGTGCTGGAACCCGCCCCATTCCGGGCCGTCTGGCGAGCCGCCGACATATGGTCAACGGCATGCCTGAGCCCGAAAGCACTCCCCTCACCACGGAACAGAAGGCCGAGCGAGCCGGCAGCTTCGGTGGCGCCGCTTCGCACTACGAGCGCTACCGCCCGGGCCCTCCGGTCCAGGCCGTGGACTGGGTCCTCCCGTAACAGGTGCGGACCGTGGTCGACCTGGGGGCCGCACCGGCGCCCTGACCCGCCTCCTGATCGGGCGGGCCGACGAGGTGGTCGCGGTGGAGCCCGACGATCGCATGCGGGCCGTGCTCACCGAGTCGGTTCCGGGCGTGCGGGCGGTCGCCGGCCGGGGCGAATCGATCCCGCTGCCCGACGCCAGCGTCGACGCGGTGCTGGCGTCGTCCTCATGGCACTGGATGGACACGGTCCCCACACTCTTGGAGGTCGGCCGGATCCTGGTCCCCGGGGGAACGCTGGCCGCCATGTGGTCCGGGCCCGACCCGGACACGGGCCTCATCGCGCAGGCGCAGGCGCTCCTCAGTGGTGAGGGCAACGGGGCGGGCGTTGCCGGCATCGACGACGAGAGCCAGGCCGAGCTGTCGACGGCGTTGGGCGACCGCGCCGCGCTGGTGCAGGAGCTTCAGATCCCGCCTGGGGTCCCGTTCGACCAGCCCGAGCAAACGGTATTCACCTGGGACGTGGCGCTGAACGCCGACGAGCTCATCGGGTTGCTGGGCACGATGAGCTGGGTCATCTTGATGGAGGATGCGGCGCGGGAGCGGCTCTTCGACACGGCGCGGCGCGTCCTGCGCGACGCGCTCGGTGTCTCCGGCGACGTGACCGTGGACATCGGCTATCGGGCCGAGGTCTGGAAGGCGCGCCGGCACGGCTGAGCGCGCCTGCGGGCGGGTCGGGTTTGGTTTTCTACCATTGGTGCCTATGGAGATTGCGCTCAGGCCGGCGACCGTGGACGACATCGAAGACGTGCTGGCTTTCTGGCTCCATGCGGCGGAGCCGACGTCCACCGACTCGGCTGATGCGCTGGGCACGCTCCTGCATCGTGACCCGGGTGCCCTGATCGTCGGCGAGACTGACGGGAAGATCGTGGGCTCCGTCATCGCGGGATGGGACGGCTGGCGGGGCTCCATCTACCGGCTGGCGGTAGGGCCGGAGCATCGCCGCCGCGGGCTCGGGCAGTCGCTCCTGCGCGCCGCCGAGGACCGCCTGCGCGGCCTCGGGGTGCGGCGCGCCCACGCCATCGTCGTGGCATCGAGCGCCGGCGCGGTCGCCTTCTGGGATGCGACCGACTGGGAGCACCAGGCCGGGCAGCTCCGCTTCGCCAAATAGCGCCTCCCCGGGGAGGGGTGCGTCGTGCCGGCTCAGCCGGGGGCAGCTCGGAGCTCGTGGCGCAGCGTGGGCGCGGACCACACGCGCGACCGCCACGACACGCGGGGAACGAGCGGCACGAGCGTTCGCTCCCGCGCGCAGCCGACCCAGACGCCCGTGCCGTAGGCGACGTCGTCGGCCACGTGCACGGCCACGGCGCGCACCGGGTCCAGCCCCTGCCGGTCGGAGGCCCAGTCGCGCAGAGCGGGGATCAGCAGCGCCAGCGCCGACACGGCGCGGGTCCGCCGGAAGGCCAGCCCGAGCACGAGCGCCGGCGACCAGGCGCGTGCCAATGAGCTGAGCGCCGGCACCGCCGCGCGCGCCGTGCCACCCCCCGCGATGTGCGCCGCCACGCCGACGGGGTCACGTACGAGCCCGCGCAGGCGGCGGGCCAGGATCGTCACGGAGGCGGCCAGCGTCGCCAGCGCGAGCACGGGCCGGCGGGCCAGCACCAGGGCTCCACACCGCCAGCGACCAGCCGGACAGGTGCACGGGAGCCAGGGCCTCGCCGTGACGCCGGGCCAGCGGCGCGGCCGTCGTCCCGTAGAAGGCCCGGCGGGCCAGGAAGGCTCGCAGTGTCGTCGGGCCCTCGTGGGCGACCGTGCTCGACGGCACATAGCGCACGTCCCAGCCGGCCTCGCCCAGGCGCCACACCAGGTCCACGTCCTCGCCGCCGCGCAGCGAGGCGTCGAAGAGGTCGGGGCCCAGTGCGACGTCCGCGCGGACAAGCAGGGCGGCGCTGGGCACGAAGGGGACGCGGCTCCCGGGCCGCACCGGCCCTGCTCTGTCCCCCCGGTCGAGCGACGAACGCGCCGCCTCGTAGCGGGCGGCGCCACCGGCGCGCGTGATGCGCGGCGCCACCGCCGCCACCAACGGGTCGTCGAACTGGCCCAGCAGCGGCTCCAGCCACCCGTCGGCCGGGACGCAGTCCGAATCCACGAACGCGACGAGCGCGGCCGTGCACGACGGCCATCCCCGCGTTGCGTGCGCCGGCCGGGCCGACGTTGGTGGTCAGCCCCACGAAGCGCGCGCCGTGCCGCTCGGCGATCTCCTTGGTCGCTCCCGCATCGGCCGACGCATCGTCGACCACGATGCACGCCAAGCCCGAGAGGGCGCCGAGGAGCCGGTCCAGTTGCGCCGGCCGGTCGCGCACCGGCACTACGACCGTCACGTCGTCGTCCCCGAGGGCCCCGCCCGTTGCCTGAGGGACGAACGCGCCCGCGGAGACCAATCGCCGCGCCAACAGCTGGGACCCCCGACCGGGCCCCACCACCTGGCCGGACCTCCATCGCTCCACCAGCCGCCCGGCGCGCTCGGAAATCCGGAACAGGCGGAGCGGGCTGCCTCCGAGCAGCACGGTCCCGCCGTCGAATTCCCGAGTCGACGCGTCCTCGGTCAGGGTGAAGGAGCCGGGCAGCGGCGTGGCGGTCGGGGAGGGGGCGGGGCGCAACGCGGAGGGCATTCCGGGTGCGCTGGGCTGGGCCACCGCTCAATCTTGGCAGTCCGGGGCCGGGGATAGGCTGGGTCCGTGCCCAAGGAGGTCGGGATGCTGGTTGAGGTTGAGGACCAAGACACCCAGGATGTCGAGGAGCTGTCGGACGAAGACGTCGACGAGCTCCTGGTGGAAGAGGTCTCCATCGACGGGATGTGCGGCGTCTATTGAGCGTGACCGAGGCGCAGCCCGCTCGGGCTGCGTTCGCAGTCGAGCAGGCGTGGCAGCTCAACCCGCAGGTCGCGTTGCGCGACGAGTCCTTCGGGGCGCTCGCCTACCACTACGGCAACCGCCGTCTTGTCTTCCTCAAGTCGCGCCTGCTCGTCGAGCTGGTGTCGTCGCTGCACGAGTACCCGAGTGCGGCCGAGGCCATCGACGCGGTGGTGCCCGAGGGCCAGCATGGCTCCTACGAGCGGGCACTGGCCCGGCTGGCCGCGTCGGAGGTGATCGATGCCCGCTGACACGGCGCCGCTGCCCCTGAAGGAGCAGTTCAGCCGCGGGCTCGACGCGCCGATCTGCCTGACCTGGGAGCTCACCTACGCCTGCAACCTGGCCTGCGTGCACTGCCTCAGCTCGTCCGGCCGCAGGGACCCCAACGAGCTCAGCCCGGCCGAGGCCCGCGGCATCGTCGACGACATGGTCGACATGAAGGTGTTCTACGTCAACATCGGCGGCGGCGAGCCGATGTTGCGGCCCGACTTCTTCGACCTCGTCTCCTACGCCGTCGACCGCAAGGTCGGCGTCAAGTTCTCCACCAACGGGACCCGGCTCACGCGCCGAGCGGGCCCGGCAGCTGGCGGCGCTCGACTACCTCGACGTCCAGATCAGCATTGATGGTGCCACCGCCGCCAGCAACGACGCCGTGCGCGGCGATGGCTCCTTCGCCGCCGCCCGAGCGGCCATGGACAATCTGGCCGCGGCGGGCTTCGGCCCCTTCAAGGTCAGTGTCGTCGTCACCCGCCAGAACGTGGAGGAGCTCGACGCGCTCGGCCGCCATCGCCGACTCCTACGGTGCCCAGCTCCGCCTGACACGCCTGCGCCCATCGGGCCGCGCCGTCGACACCTGGGACACGCTGCATCCGACCGCTGCGCAGCAACGCACGCTCTACCACTGGCTCGTCGAGCGGCCCGGCGTGCTGACGGGCGACTCCTTCTTCCATCTCTCCGCGTTGGGTGAGCCGCTCGACGGCCTGAACCTGTGCGGGGCGGGGCGGGTCGTCTGTCTCATCGACCCCGTCGGCGACGTCTACGCCTGCCCCTTCGTGATCGACAACCAGTTCCTGGCCGGCAATGTGCGCGACGCCGGTGGGTTTCCCGCCGTGTGGCGCGAGTCGGCGCTGTTCACCGAACTCCGTGAGCCGCAGAGCGCTGGGGCGTGCGCGTCGTGTGGTTCCTTCGACGCCTGCCAGGGCGGCTGCATGGCGGCCAAGTTCTTCACCGGACTGCCCCTCGACGGCCCGGACCCCGAGTGCGTGCACGGGCACGGCGAGGCCGCGCTGGCCGCACTGCGCTCGACACCCGTCCGCAGTCGGCGCTCGGCCACTCCAAGGTCGCCCGGGACGGGACGCCGGATGCCGGTGCCCATGCCCGTCCGCTTCCGCTCGCCGGCCCGCACCTGAGCCCGTGGAGCTCGCCGGCGCCACCTGGCGCCAGGTGGAGGCGACCGAGGCGCGGACGGTGCTGGCGGTCCCGCTGGGCTCGCTCGAGCAGCACGGGCCTCACCTGCCCCTCGACACCGACACCCGCATCGCCGGCGCCGTTGCCGCAGGGCTGGCGGCGCGCTGTGCAGGGCGTCACCGTGGCGCCCGCCGTGCCCTACGGCGCCAGCGGCGAGCACGCCGACTTCCCGGGCACGCTGCTCGTCGGCCATGGGGTCCTGGCCGACCTGCTCGTCGAGCTCGTGCGCTCCGCCCGCCGCTCCTTTGCCGGCGTGGTGTTCGTCAACGCCCACGGCGGCAACGAGGAGGCGCTCGTCGTGGTGGAGCGCCGCGCCGCGGCCGAGGGTGACGACGTGCTCGTCTGGCGCGCCATGACGCAGGGCGGGGACGCACACGCCGGCCGGACCGAGACGTCGCTGCTGCTCGCCATCGAACCCGAGGCGGTGCGACTCCATTTGGCCGAGCCGGGCCGCGCCGAGCCGATCGCCACGTTGCTGCCCCGTCTGCGCGCCGAAGGGGTGCGACCGGTATCGTCCAACGGCGTGCTGGGTGATCCCACGGGTGCGAGTGCCGAAGAGGGACAGGCGCTCCTGGACGCCCTCGTGCGCGACCTGACTGCGGCCGTGTCGTCGCACTGGTCACCGTCGTGAGCCCGGTGGCTGTCGTCACAGGCGCGGCGCGCGGCATGGGCGCGGCGACCGTGGACCTACTGGTGGCTGCCGGGTGGCAGGTGGTGGCGGTGGACAGCGCCGCCGACGATCCCGGCTCTGGATTACGCCCTCGCCACGAAGACCGACCTCGAGGAGGTGGCGATCCGCCACGGGGCGAACGTGCGCCCGGTGGTGGGCGATGTGCGCAGTGCGTCGGATATGCGGGCGGCGGTAGAGGAGGCCGTCACGCACTTCGGAGGGCTGCAGGCGGCCGTCGCGGCAGCCGGCGTGATCAGCGGCGGCACCCCGGCCTGGGAGATCCCCGACGCCCAGTGGGACGTGCAGTTCGACGTCAACGTCAACGGCGTACGCCACCTGGCCTCCGCCGCGGTGCCGGCCTTGCTCGGCGGCCCCGAAGCCGCGGCAGGGACGCTTCGTGGCCGTGTCGTCGACCGCCGGCGTGCTCGGGCTCCCGCGCCTCAGCGCCTACAGCGCGTCCAAGCATGCGGTCATCGGGTACGTCCGCTCGCTGGCGGCCGACCTGGCCGGCAGCGGTATCACCGCCAACGTGGTGTGCCCCGGCTCGACCCGCGGGCCGATGCTCGATGCGTCGGCGGCGGTCTACGACCTGCCCTCGACCGACGAGTTCGCCAGCCACCACCTGCTGCAGCGCCTGCTCGAGCCGGCGGAGCCGGCCGCGTTGATCGCCTGGTTGTGCGGCCCCGCCTCTTCCGGCCTGACCGGGGCGGTTCTGCCGGTCGACGGCGGCATGACCGCTTCCTAAGACAACTTCGCAGGACCACCCCCGAAGAAAATCGACAGGAGAACCACCATGGCCGCGTGCACCCATCTGGACCAGATCACCGAGGTCGATCCGCAGACGCCCGCGGGGTGCGGCGAGTGCATGAAGATCGGCGGCACCTGGGTGCACCTGCGCCTCTGCCTGTCCTGCGGTGAGGTCAACTGCTGCGACTCCTCGCCCAACCAGCACGCCACGAAGCACTTCCACGAGTCGGGCCATCCGCTCATGCAGTCGTTCCAGCCCGGCGAGGACTGGATCTGGTGCTACGTCGACGAGGTCGGCGTGGAGCCCGCTTAGTCTCAGGTCTGCCCGTAGGTCGTGTCGCGCCGCTCCGTCCGGCTCGTCCCCACCTCCTTGACTGCCCGCCGCAGGTCGGTCACCAGCGCGGGCACGGTGGGAGCACTGCCGGCGTGCACCGTGGCGTGGAGCGAGTCGGGCCGGTTCTGCCGGTCGAGGTACCAGCCCTCGGCGGCCAGGCGCTCGCCGACGGCGAAGATGTCGAGGGCGTCGGGATCGCGGGCGCCGAAGGCCAGACCGTGGCCGGCGGGTCGCCGCGGACCGCCAGGCCGTCGATCGACTCCACACCGGCACGCAGCGCCAGGGCGGCGTCGTGTGCCGTGCGCGTGAACTCCAGATAGCCGTCATGGCCGATGTGCATCAGGGCTGCCCAGGCCGCGGCGACCGGCCCTGCCGGCCGTGTCCCGGCCATGGCCGTCGAGGCGTAGAAGCCGCCCAGCCAGTCGGTGGTCACGAAGAGCTGCTTGCGGGCCAACTCGTGCGTCCGGTACAGGATCACCGAGACGCCCTTCGACGCGTAGCCGTACTTGTGCACGTCGGCCGACATGGATGTCACGCCGGGCACACGGAAGTCGAAGGGCTCTTCCAGGCGGCCCAGCTCGGTCAGGAAGGGCAGGAGGAAGCCGCCCATGCAGGCGTCGACATGGCACAGGATGCCCCGGTCCAGCGCCAGCGCGGCGATCTCGGCAATGGGGTCGATCACCCCGTGCGGGTAGGTCGGCGCGGATCCGACCACCATGATCGTCTCGTCGGTGCAGGCGTCGGCCAGTGCATCGGCCCGGACCCGGAAATCCGCGTCCACCGGCACGCGGACCAACTCGACGTCGAAGTAGTCGGCGGCCTTGGTGAAGGCGGCGTGCGCGCTCTCGCCGCCACCACCCGTGGCCGGGCCACGCCCACGGTCGCGGCCGACGTCGCGGGCCGTCTTCACGGCTTGCAGCAGGCTCTCGGTGCCGCCCGAGGTCAGGTAGCCCTCGACGCCGCCACCGGCGGCCGGGTCGTCGGCGCCGAGCAGCGAGGCGGTGTTGGCGACGATGTCGTGCTGCATGACGCCGATGCTCGGGAAGGCCAGGACGTTGAGGCCGTTCTCGGCGCTGTAGAGCGACAGCGCGTCGGAGAGGAGCTCGTGCACGTCGTCCCCGGCCGAGTAGACGAGGCTGAAGACGCGGCCGCCCCGCCAGTCCTGGTCGTCCTGCTTCATGGTGATCAGCTGCTGCATGACCTCGTCGCGGGGGAGGCCGTGCTCGGGCATCGGCGTATGGGGGAACGTTGCCATGCACTGTTCTTACCCCACCGGCGCTGCGACCGAGCGGCGAGGACGAGGTCGGGGCCCCACTCGGGGCAGCCGCCGCCGCGAACAGCCGGAGCCTACGGTGGTCCCCATGAGCGACCAACAAGGAAGCACCGACACCGACACCGAGCGCCAAGAGTTCATCGGGCGTTGGCCAAGCATCGGGGGCTCCTGGTGCGGACCCTGCGCGGCATCTCCGAGGAACAGGCACGTCTCCGTCCCACCGTCAGCGCCCTCTGCCTCGGAGGGTTGGTCAAGCACATGACCTCCATGGAGGAGAGCTGGTCCAAGTTCATCACGGAGGGCACGATCGGCCATGAGCGGGGCGGGGCCGACCGGCCGCCACCGCCGCCCGCTTCTCCGCCACGTTCGAGATGACGGACGACGAGACGGTGGCGCTCCTGCTCGAGCGCTACCGGGCAGAGGGCCAGCGCGACCGACGAACTGGTCATGGCACTGCCGTCCCTCGGGATCTCACACCCGCTGCCCGACGCACCGTGGTTCGAGCAGGGGGCGTCATGGTCGGCGCGGCGCGTGCTCGTGCACGTCATCGCCGAGACCGCACAGCACGCCGGCCACGCCGACATCATCCGCGAGACGATCGACGGCGCCAAGACGATGGGCTGACCGCCTCGTCGTTACGAGCTCCAGATGATGGCCTGGGGCTCGGTGTAGGCCAGCAGCCCGTAGTCGCCCCCGTCTCGCCCGACGCCCGACATCTTGAAGCCGCCGAACGGCGCATCGTGGTTGCGCTGCGCCGTGTTGACGCCGACGTGCCCGGCCTGCAGGCGCTTGGCCACCCGCAAGGCACGGGCGCCGTCCTTGGAGAACACGTAGTCATAGAGCCCGAACTCGGTGTCGTTGGCGATGGCGATGCCCTCCTCCTCGTCGTCGAAGGGGATCATGGTGATGACGGGGCCGAAGATCTCCTCCCGCGCCACCCGCATGGTGTTGTCGCCGGTGATGAGCGTGGGCGCCACGTAGAAGCCGGTCGGCAGGTCGGCCGGGCGCTCGCCGCCGATGACGATCTCGCCGCCGTCCTCGATCGCCGTCTGGATGTGCGCCTCGATCCGCCCCCGCTGCGCCGCCGAGATCACCGGCCCGATGATGGTGGCGGTGTCGGTCGGGTCGCCCACCTTGAGGTAGCCCGCCATCTGCACCAGCCCGTCGCGCACCTGGTCGAACAGGCTGCGGTGCACGACCGCCCGCGTCGGCGCCGTGCAGATCTGCCCGGAGTGGAAGGACCAGGTGGAGCCGATGCAGCCGATGGCCCCCTTCACGTCGGCGTCCTCGAAGACGACGCAGGCGCCCTTGCCGCCGAGCTCGAGCAGCGTGCGCTTCATGGTGCGCGCCGCCTGCTCGCCGATCTTCACGCCCACCTGGGTCGAGCCCGTGAAGCTGACGCAGTCCACCTCGTCGGAATCCACCAGGGCGGCGGAGGAGGCCGGACCGTTTCCGTTGACCAGGTTGACCACACCCGGGGGGAAGCCGACGTCGTTGAGAATGCGCACGAGCTCCACGATGGCCAGCGGGTCCTGCGGCGCCGGCTTGACGACGACGGTGTTGCCGGCCGCCAGCGCGGGGGCCACCTTGCCCGCCATGTTGACCATGGGGAAGTTGTACGAGGTGATGCAGGCCACCACGCCGAGCGGCTGGCGGTTGACCATGCCGCCGATGATCCCGCCCGGTGCCAGCGGCGTCGCCTACCGCGGGCTGGGGGAGGAGCGGCGTCTGCAGCACGGCGCGGGGGTCGCGGGCGTAGCGCTCGAACCGGTCCGCCGCCACGGGCACCTGCATGCGCGAGCCGACGGTCGCCGTCGCACCGGTCTCGGCGATCACCAGCGGCAGCAGCTCCGAGGACTTGGCCCGGATGGCGGCGGCGGCCTCGCGCATGAGGGCGCCGCGCTCCTCGGCCGACCAGGCCGCCCACCCCGGCTGCGCCTCCTTGGCGGCCGCGGCGGCGGCCAGGGCGTCGTCCGCGCTGGCGTTGGGGGCCAGCCCGACGATCTCCTCGGTGGCGGGGTTGACGATCTCGTAGGTCCCGTCTGACGCGTCGACCCACTTGCCTCCGATGAGGAGCTGGTGCTCGTTGCGCTGGGTGGTCTCGGCCATGTGTGCTCCCGACTCGGGTGCCGCCAGCCGATCTGACGGCGCGTCACATTCAACCCCGCCGGAGCGGGGTCCGCCAAAGCCGCAGCCCACGCTGGTGACCGAGCCGGCTGGGAATATCAACGGCGTTGATCCTGCGCCGATTCAGCTCGGCGAGCCCGTCCGAGTGGTCTTCAGCTTCTGGCCCAGCCCAGCGGGGACGACGGCCCCCCAATGGGCCCGGGATCCAGCCTCCTGAGGCCTTTTGAGGCCTCCCGAGCGGCATTGAGGGGGTCTGAGGAGGACTAATCGGCTCATTTATGACTTTTGTCACTTCGCAAGGTCATAGGACCTATGGGATTCTCTACATTGGTATACGTCCTCGGGGGAGTGAACGGAGTCGTCATGAGTAGGCCTAGCCGAAAAGGTCCCTGGCTCCGCACGTCCCGGCGAGGAAGCTCAGGTCACCGCCGGCCGGTCCATCTCCGGGATCGTGGGCGACACCATCCTCGGCAGTGCGGACGTCTCCCAGAGCCCGGGAGCGACGCCGGGTGGCCCGGCTTCGCCGCCTGGTGGCGGTCGCCGCCCTGGCCCTGGGCTGGGTAGTCATCCGCCGGATCAGCGGGCACGGCATCTTCCCCTCCCTGCACCTCCCGCACGGGTTGGGCACCGTGCATCCCGATCCTTCTCATCATCTGCATGCTGGGGGCGGTCATGCTGGCGCCCCTCCTCTTCGCCGGGCGGTCTCCGCACACGCTCATCCGGCCCGGGTGAGACCCAGGTGGGCCTGGAGGACCTGGTGGGCATCGACCCCATCAAGGCCGAGGTCGTGCGCTCCATCAACCTGTTCCTCGCCCACCAGACGTTCCGCGACGCCATGGGCGGCTCCGCCCGGCGCGGCGTCCTCTTCGAGGGGCCGCCCGGAACGGGGAAGACGTTCGTGGCCAAGGCCATGGCCAAGGAGGCCAACGTCCCCTTCCTGTTCGTGTCGGCGTCGGCCTTCCAGTCGATGTACTACGGGCAGACCAACCGCAAAATCCGGTCGTTCTTCAAGCAGCTCCGCAAGCACGCCCGCAAGGAGGGCGGCGCCATCGGCTTCATCGAGGAGATCGACGCCATCGGGGCCACTCGGCGCGGGCATGGGTGGCAGCGGCGGGAACGAAGGCGTGTCGGGCGTGGTCAACGAGCTGCTCGTGCAGCTGCAGTCCTTCGACACCCCGACCCGCGGCCAGCGCATCACCTGGGCCTGGATCGACCTGCTCAACCGCTACCTCCCCGACGGCGGCAAGCTGCACAAGCCGGCCGTCGTTCCCGCCAACGTGCTGGTGGTGGGGGCCACCAACCGCAAGGACGACCTCGACCCTGCGCTCATCCGCCCGGGACGCTTCGACCGCTCCATCTACTTCGGGCTGCCGGGGCGGCGCGCCCGCGGCGACATCATCGCCTACTACCTGGGCAAGAAGGCGCACGCCGCTGATCTCGACGAGCACGGCGCCGTCGACATCGTCGCCGGCATGACCTTCGGCTACTCCCCGGCCGCGCTGGAGCGGCTGATGGACGAGGCACTGGTGATCGCACTGACCCACGGTCGCTCGGCCATGACGATGTCCGACGTCGCCGAGGCCAAGATGCTCGTCGAGCTCGGCGTCACGGACGAGACCATCTACACGCCGAACGAGCGCGACCGCGTGGCCACCCACGAGGCCGGGCACGCCACGGTGGCCTACTTCGTGGGCCAGACGCCGCCAGCTCGACGTGCTCTCCATCGTGAAGCGTCGGGACTCGCTCGGCCTGCTGCAGCACTCCGACACCGAGGAGCGCTTCACCAAGAGCAGCGAGGAGCTGCACGCGCTGCTCCAGATCGCCATGGGCGGCATGGTGGCCGAGGAGCACTGGTTCGACGAGGTGTCGACCGGTCCCGCCTCCGATCTGGCCGCTGCCACCGCCATCGGGGCGCAGATGATCGGCGCCTGCGGCATGGGAACCTCGCTCATCTCCGTCGCCGCCGCCGGCAACGGCTACCTGGAGGGCGGCCTCGTCGACAAGGTGCTCGGCGACGCGACGGCCCGGGCCGAGCTCGACACGTTGCTCATGGGCAGCTGCGACGCGGCCAAGGCCATCGTCACCGACCCACCCGGAGGTGGTCGAGGCCCTGCGCGACGCGCTGCTCGAGCGCGACGAGCTCGTGGGCTCCGAGATCACCGAGGTGGTCGAGTCGGCCCTCAACGCTCCCAAGCCCGCAGCGATCGCGGAGCTGCGCCCCTCGGGCACGGCCGGCGGCCTGGCCTGATCCGAGTCGCGTGCGGGGAGCGTGCCTTCCCGCCCCCGAGGATGCGCAGCACCAGGCGCCCCAGCCGGCTGGGGGACTTCGCGGCCTGCGCCGCCTTGGCCTCGGCCTCGTGGTCCTTGGTGAGCGGACCGCCGAGCCGCCAGTACCGTCGGCCCCCGCCGGTGTAGCGCACGTAGTCGGGGACAGGCGGGAGCGGGCGCTTGGGCTTGCGGCGTTGCTTGCGGTTCGCGTCCCTGGCTCACCCGCCGAGTGTGGCGCACGGATCACTTCTCCGCTGCACGGATCGGATCCCTGACCGTCTCGCCAACCGGCCACGTCGGACCAGCCGATCGCCTGAGGAGACCCGCTCAGTCCGATGACCCGGCCCGCTGCCCGGCCGTGACCCTGGTCCACAGGGCCGAAGGGCGCGACACCATGACCCGGCCGCTCGGGCTGAGGAAGGTGAGCTCCTCGTTGGCATTGCCCGACATGGTCCAGCCTTGCGGTGCACCAGGCCATGGTGGTGTTTGCACAAGAGGACGAGGTTGGGGAGGTCGGTTCTGCCGCCCGGGTTTCCACGGCACAATGTGGTGCACATTGGTGAAGGTCATGTTGGTGCAGCCCGGGAAGCGACAGTGGCGGTCTCGGCGCATGACTTCTCGGCGCTGGGCTGCGGTCGGAAAGCGTCGGCCCGGCCCTCGTACATGGTGTGCCCGACATCGTCGTCGACCGCCACGGCGATGGTGGCGTCACAGGCGATCCGCTGCACCGTCTCGCCATCGATCAGGCCGGCCTCTCGAGCTCGCCGGCCAGGCCGCTAGTCGCCTTGCCTGACGCCGTCGACCAGGGAGGCCGAGGGGAACATGGGCCACCACGGAGAACGGGACTCGCCTTCTTGGTCGAACCTGGCCCGGCGCCCGAGTGGATCAGCTCCATGAATGCGTCAGCAGCGACGCTGGTCCAAGGGTGTGTCTCCGTCAGAGGGGATTTCTTCTACTCGGGCGTTCGAGTGGGCCTTGGTCTCGACGTAGGCACTCGGGCGGGAGCTGCACGAGATGGTGCAGTGCTCGTCGTTGAAGCGCAGATAGCTCCGGTCGTGATCCGAGCGCGACCACGGCGAAGAGGCTCTTGCTCAGCGGTGCGCTGCGGGCGACCTCGGCCAGCTCACGGACAGTGCACACCTGGGCCTGGTCACAGAGCCCTCGGTCGGTCGCCGGGGTCGCCACGTCGACCACCGCCCGGACCTTGTCGAAGGACACATCGCCAGCACAGAGGGAGCCCATGAGGTGCGGGCAGGTCGCACGACCTTCTCGCCAACGTGAGGTCAGCACCCGGGCGGCGGCGTCGAGACGCCGAAGCGCTCGCCGACCAGGCCTCGGTCGAGGTCGCTCCGTCATCTCGGAACGTCTCTCGTTCCGGTCGGCCTCGCCGACTAGGGGAGGAACCTCTCCCTCAGCGGCCGTCTTATCGAGCGAAGAGCCTCGATCGAGGCGAGCCGCTGTCAGCTCTTCGTTCGACATAGCGGCCACCGGCCGACTGATGAGGTCGGTACCAAGAGTGGGCATGGGGGACACGGCAGCGTCATTCTCGGCCATCAGTTGTGAGAACGGTCCCGCCATCAGGGCGGTGTCGCGACTTTTCTGATGACGTTCAGACCGTCGTAGCTGTAGCCGAGCGCGGCCGCGATGGCGGCGCCGGTCGGGCGGGAGTTGAGGTAGGGCTCGGGCGAGTGGGCGCGGTGCCCGTTGTCGATCACGAACTCTTCCACCCGAGGCCCGAAGTGGTCGGTCAGCGACGCTCTCGCAGGCCACGTCGTTCAGCGCGCGGACGTTGACCCAGCGCTGCACCGAGCCGGGCCACATGGCCTGGCCGTCGACGGGCGCCGGCTCCAGACTGTTGAAGATCATCGGCACGGCGAGCGGCGAGCCGAGCGTGACGAAGGTATGGACCGGCCAGTCGTCGTGCAGGGCCAACGCCGAGTAGGAGAGGACCGTGCCCAACGAGTGCGCCACCAGCACCCGCGTGTCGTCGGTGATCTCGGCCTCGATGCGGGCGCGCAGCCGGGCGTGCAGATCGTTCTCGGCCAGCATCGCCGTCGCCAGGTCGATGGTGCGGTCGAAGGTCGCCTCGCCTGCCGCCTGGGACAGCTTGGCGACGTCGTCTCCGCCCAGCTCCGAGAGCATGTCGGCCACGCCGGCGCGCGACTGCGCGAGCTTGCGGTCCTCGGCGCTGCCGGGATGGTGCCGGAAGAGATCGCCGTAGAAGCAGACGCGACATCGTCCGCCTCTACCTCCGCGCCGTGGTGCCACAGCCCGTCCCGCACTGCCGGCAACCACCGGGCCTTGAGCTCGTTCGGGCCCCACAGCTCGTTGAAGGCCCCGTGGACGATGACGATGCGTGCCATGGCCGTCAGCCCCCCAGGTGTGCGGTGTCGTTGTAGCCGCGGATGATCCAGCGGTCGGGCGTCACGACCAACTTCGAAATGGACGCGTTGTCGGGACCCACGAAGGCGAAGGGAGTCGAACCGGTGGCCTGGGCCAGGATCTCGCCGATGGCCGCGCCGTGGCTGAACACGACGACGCGCCCGCCGGGGTGGGCGGCGGCGATGCGCTCGACGGCGCGGCGCAGGCGGCCGCCGAACACCTCGCGTGACTCGGCGCCGGGGATCACGTCCCAGCGTTGCTCGGCCATGACCCGCTGGAACAGGGGGTCGCCGTCGGCCGCCTTCAGGCGCAGAAGGCCGCCCTCCCACTCGCCGAGGAACACCTCGCGCAGGTCGGCGTCGACCACCGGGGTCATCCCGGAGCGGGCCACCAGCGGCGCCGCGGTCTGGGCAGTCCGCTGCAGCGTGGACACGTAGAGCGCGTCGAAGGGTTCCTGGGCCAGGCGGAGACCCGACCTGCTCGGCCTGGTGGCGTCCCGCCTCGGAAAGCGGTGGGTCGCCCTGGCCCTCGACAAGCTCGAAAGTCTCGCCCTCCAGCGAGTCGGCCGACGCGCCGTGGCGGACCAGCAACAGCTCGGTGGAGCCGGGCGGGCCGACATAGGGCCGCTGGCTGAAACTGCGGGGCGACGTCACGGGCGCCGAGTGTAGGGACTGCTCAGCGCGGCGCGTGAAGCTCGGGCGGGCCGTGGTCGTCGTCGTCCTCGACCACCTCGGCGTCGATGATGTTGGGATCGTCGTAGCTGAGCCCGACGGAGCCTGCCCGCTGGCCCGGACTTTGCGCCCCAGCCCGGACCCGCCGGCCCCGCCACCGCCCGGCCCGATGAAGGTGGCGAAGAAGGCGCCGGGCGACTGGGTGAACTGTGATGCACCCGCAGCGGCCGTCCGGCGTCGGGCCCGAGCTGCCCCCACGAGCGGCAGGGCCCGCCGGTACACGACGTAGTACTGCACGCACAGCGTCACGCCTAGATACAGGAGGAAGCTCGCACCCTCGAGCCCGGCCGCCCCAGCGTGGCCCTGCCCGGCGTCGCCCACGAAGTGCACCAGCAGCGACACGAGCCACAGCGCCATGGTGATGGCGCTGCCCTGGCGCAGCACCCAGCCGTTGCCGGTCCAGACGCGCATGGAGAGGCCACGCAGGACACCCACACCGAGGGCGCCGACCACCAGGGTGCCCGCCACCCACAGCCAGGCGGCGGACGAAACGTGGTGATTGCCGGCGTAGGAGAACATCTCGAAGAGGCCGATGACCCCGATGACCACCGGGAGGCGGGGCTGGAACACCCGCGGCACCGGGCGCACTCTGACCTGGCGCAACAGCACCAGGATGAGGATCAGCGCCCCCAGCGCGTAGGAGAAGAACGACATCGGCATACAGCCTATGGCCGCCGCCCCGCTCAGTGGTTCAGCAGGGGCTCCCACTTCGACGCCGAAACGGGCCGTCTGCTCGCAGAATTCCTCCGCACTGCGGGCCATGAAGCGCACCTGCAGGTGGTTGACGCCCATGTCGACGAGCTCGCGCAGCGAGGACGCCACCTCGTCCGCGCCGCCGGAGAGGACCCAGCTGGGCAGGTCCCAGCCCGAGCCCACCGACGGTGAGGTAGATGGGCTCCACGATGGTGCCGATGTCGATCGGCGCGCCGCCGCGCAGCTCGTCGCGCAGCTCGCGCAGCCGGGCGATCTGTCCCGGCAGGTCGCGGCGGCGCGTCCCCTGGGGCAGCCAGCCGTCGCCGAAGGCGGCGGTGCGGCGGATGGCCGCCGGGGACGAGCCGCCTATCCAGATCGGCGGACGGGGTCGGCGCGCCGGACGCGGCGCGATCCCCATGTCCCGGGCCGGGAAGCGCGGCCCGGGCAGTTCGGGGAATTCGCTCGGTGAAGGCGAGCGCCAGCGCGGAGACGGCCTCGTCGGTGTGGCGGCCCCGCTCGGCGAAGTCTCCGGTGAGGAGCTCGTACTCCTCGGGCACGTGGCCGGCGCCCACGCCGACAATGAGGCGCCCGCCCGACAGCGCATCGATGGTCGAGAGCTCCTTGGCCGCCCGCAGCGGATGACGCTGGGCGAGGATCAGCACATGGGAGAGCAGGTGTGTCTGCGTCGTCACCGCGGCCAGCCAGCCGAGCGTCGCGGTCGTGTCGTACCAGATGGTGCCCATGGCGTCGGCCAGGCGGCGCGGGATGGCCGTGTGGTCGCACACGCCGAGATAGAAGAAGCCCGCCTCGTCCGCCACCCGCGCGATCCGGGCCAGCTCGGCGGGGCCGGACTCCTTCTCCCAGTCGGCCACGTACAGCGTCGACTGCGACTGAATGGGGAGCTGCATGCCGTAGACGACCTCCCCTTCGGGGACGGCGCGCACGACGTCGGCGGGAATCAGTGCAGGGTCGGTCATGGCGGGACTCCGATCAGACGGCGAGGTGGTGTTCATGTGGTGGTGCTCGCTCCGGCGTAGGCGGCCAGGGCGGTGGCGTGCGCGGCCGGGGTGCCGAAGGTGGTCGAGAGCACCCGCGCCCGCTTGAGGTGCAGGTGCAGCGGCACCTCCCAGGTGAAGCCCATGCCCCCGTGGACCTGAATGGCCGCCCGGGCGTTGCCCAGCGCGGCCTCGTCGGCCAGCAGCTTGGCGCCGCCGACGGACCGGTCCACCAGCTGCCCGGGCGTGCACCCGGCCACGGCCGCTTCGGTGTCGACGACGTCGGGCGCGTCGGCCAGGCAGGCGGCGGCGTGCACCGCGGCGCGGGCGACCTCGGCGCGCACGAGCATGTCGGCACACATGTGCTTCACGGCCTGGAAGCTGCCGATGGGCGTGCCGAACTGCTGGCGCTCCTTGGCGTAGGCCACGGCGAGGTCCAAGGCCTCGGCGGCGTGACCCACCTGCAGGGCGGCCGTCAGCAGCGCGCCGTCACGCCACAGCGCCCCGTCGTCGCCCGGCACCGGCTCGCCGGCCGGGAGGGCGTCGACGCGCCACAGCGGCGTCAGCGGGTCGAGCGGCGCGTCCACTCGAGTCGGCTCCCTCGGCAGCGACAACGAGTCGAGCAGTGTCGCCGGCCCCCGCCCATCCGCGGCGAAGACGAGCAGCGCGTCCAGCGAGCCCAGATGCTCGACCAGGTCCGGCCCGGCTGCCCTGTGCAGTGCACGCCGACCTGGGCCCGGCCCTCGGCGGCCCCCTCGACCACGCCGGCGCGCGCCGCCAGGAAGGTGCCGACCAGCGGGCCCGGGACCAGCGCGCGTCCGAGCTCTTCGAAGACCACGACGGCCTCGGCCATGGAGAGGCCGGTGCCGGCGGGCTCGGGCAGCGTCAACGCGAACACGCCCGTCTCGCCCAGCGCCGCCCAGTCGTCGGCGGCGATGGCGCGGGCATCGCCCTCCCGGGCGCGCAGGTGGTCGAGCGGCAGCCGCCCGGCCACCATGGCCCGGATGCCCTCGGCCAGCTCGCGCTGGTCCTCGCCGACGCGGAAGTCCATCAGCGCCGCGCCGCCTTGGGCAGCCCGAGGATGCGCTCGGCCACGATGTTGCGCTGCACCTGCGACGTACCCGCCGCGATCGTCAGCGAGATCGATTTGAACCAGGCCGCCAGCTGCTCCGCGTTGCCGAGCGGCGCGCCGTCGGGCCCGACCAGCGGGTCGGCGCTCAGCGCGGCCCGGTCGAGGATCTCCATGGCCAGGTCGCCCAGGGCCTGGGCGTGCTCGGAGAACGAGAGCTTGAAGACCGACCCGCCGATGCCGGGGATCCCGGTCTGCGCCGCCTCCGAGACGTTGCGCTTGGTGAGCGCCCACAGCGCGTCGAAGGCGGCCACCAGGTGGCCGAAGCGGCGGGCCACGCCGGCGTCGTCCAATGCACCGAGGCGCTCGCGCGACCCGGGCCAGCTCGCCCAGCAGCCGCATGCACTCGAGCAGCTCGCCCACGAAGGCCGTGCCCCGCTCGAAGGAGAGCGTGACCATGGTGACGCGCCAGCCGTCGTTCTCGTCCCCGACGCGGTTGGCCACGGGGACCCGCACCTCGTTGAGGAAGAGCTCGGCGAACTCGGTGGTCCCCGCGATGGTGCGCAGCGGGCGGATCTCAATGCCCGGCGCGTCCATGGGCATGATCAGCCAGGTGATGCCGCGGTTGCGGTCCTCCCCGGTGCGCACCAGCAGCTCGCAGAAGTCGGCCACCTCGGCGTGCGACGTCCAGATCTTCGAGCCCGTCACCACGTAGTCGTCGCCGTCGCGGACGGCCCGGGTCCGCAGCGACGCCAGGTCCGACCCCGCGTCGGGCTCGCTGAAGCCCTGGCACCAGACCTCCTGGCCGCGCAGGATGCCCGGCAGGTACCGCTCCTTCTGGGCCGCCGTGCCCTCGGCGATGATGGTCGGCCCGGCGTGCAGGAGGCCGACGAAGTTGACCCCCACGTAGGGCGCGCCGGCCCGCTCGCACTCCTCCTTGAAGATCAGCTGCTCCACCGGCGAGGAGCCGCGTCCGCCGCCCTCGGCCGGCCAGTCCACGCCGGCGTAGCCCGCCTCGAACAAGAGCTGCTGCCAGCGCAGGTCGTACGCCCGCCGCGCCGGCCAGTCGTCATGGGGCGGCTGCAGCTCCCACTCCGGGCAACGTCGCCGCCAACCACGCACGGAGCTCGTCGCGGAAGGCCTGTTCCGGCGCGGTGTAGCGGAGGTCCATGCGTCGGGAGCGAGGAGCGGCTGGGAGCGGTGCGGGCGATCAGGCGACGAAGTCGAGGCCGAACAGCTTGATCGCGTTCCCGCGCACGATCTTGCGGCGCTGCTCGTCGGTCAGATCCGCCATCTGCTCCTCGGCGATCTCCCGCGTGCGGGGCCAGGTCGAGTCCGAGTGCGGGTAGTCCGACTCGTAGGTGATGTTGTCCACACCGATCTCGTCCACCGACTTCAGCCCGTGGGCGTCGTCGAAGAAGCAGCCCCACACGTGGTCCTTGAAGTAGCTCGAAGGCTTGTCCGGCACGATATCGGCGACCCCGCCCCACCCGCGGTTGTCCTCCCAGACTCGGTCGGCTCTCTCCAAAATGTATGGAATCCAGCCGATCTGCCCTTCCGAGTAGGCCACCTTCAGCTCGGGAATGCGCACGAAGACACCGCTGAAGAGGAAGTCGACGAGGGAGAAGGTGGCGTTGGTGTGCGTCAGCGTCGAGCCGACGGCAGGCGGCGCGTCCGCAGAGGTCGAGGGCATCTTCGACGACGACCCGATGTGCATGTTCACGATGGTCTGCGTCTCGGCGCAGGCCTGGAAGAAGGGATCCCAGTAGTGGTCGGGATCGTGCACGCTCGGCAGGCCGAGGAACGGCGGGATCTCGCTGAAGCACACGGCGCGCACGCCACGGTCCGCGTTGCGCCGCACCTCTTCCGCCGCCAGCTCGGCGTCCCACAGCGGAATGAGGCAGAGGGGGATGAGCCGGCCGCCCGAGTCACCGCACCACTCCTCGACCATCCAGTCGTTGTAGGCCTTCACGCAGAGCAGGCCGAGCTCGTGGTCCTTGGCCTCGGTGAAGGTCTGGCCGCAGAAGCGGGGAAAGGTCGGGAAGCACAGCGCCGCCTCAATGTGGTTGACGTCCATGTCCTCGAGGCGGGGCTTCACCTCGTAGGAGCCCGGGCGCATGTCCTCGTAGGTGACGCCCTTCATGGTCACCTCGTCGCGCGGCACGCCGACGGCGGAGTCGACCCGCAGGAGCGGGCGCTTGAGGTCCTCGTAGTACCACCAGTCGACGGGCACGCCCTTCGACCCGGGCTTGACCTTGAGCGAGCCGCCGCGGAACTCCACCTCGGGCATGGGGGCGCGCACAATCCGCGGCCCGACCTCGGCGTACTTGGAAGGGAGGCGGTCCTGCCACACATTGGGCGGCTCGACCACGTGATCGTCGACCGAGATGATCATCGGCAGGGGCTCAGGCATGGGTATCGAGCGTAGCCCGCACCTGACGGAGCGTCAGATACGAGGCCGCTGGCGCCGCCGCTGGCCGGCGATCGGCCGCTGATAGGCCGGGTTAGCCGAAGACCTCGTGGAACAGGTCGACCATGGCCTGCCAGGACCGGCGATCGGTCTCGGCGTGGTACGCGATGCCGGGGAAGGTGTCCGGCGAGGCCAGCTTGTTGGTGAAGGAGTGCACGGCGCCGCCGTAGACGTTGAGCTCCCAGTCCACGCCCCCGGCCCGCATCTCGTCCTCGAAGGCCCGCCGCTCGTCCGCGTGGACCATGGGATCGTCGGCGCCGATGAGGGCCAGCACCTTGCCGGTGATGTTGCGGGCGTCCTCGGGGTGCACGGTCGAGAGGCCGGAGTGGAAGCCGACGACGGCCTTGAGGTCGGCGCCGCCCCGGGCCAGCTTCGAGTGAGAGCGTGCCGCCGAAGCAGAAGCCGATGGCGGCCAGGCGCGCCGGGTCGCAGCGCTCCTCCGCCCGCAGAATGTCCAGGCCGGCCGTCCCCACGGCGAACGCACGCGCCGGGTCGGACCGCAGCTCGCCGATGCGGGCCATCATCTCGTTGCGGTCGCCGATCGGCTTCCCGTCGCCGTGATAGTCGAGTGCGAAGGCGACGTACCCCAGCTCGTCGGCGAGGCGGGCCGCCCGACCCCGCGCGTGATCGTCGAGCCCCGGTCCCTCGTGGCAGACCAGGACGCCCGGACGCTGGTCGGTGTCGATGCCGTCGGGCAGGGCGAGGGTGCCGATCATGGTGCGGCCGTCGGCTTCATAGGTGATGTCGCGGGTGGTGGCCATAGGTGCACCGTACCTTCCACCCCTTGCAGCCATACTGGCGGCGATGCGCCGGAAAGCTGGTCAGCGACTGCAATTGGGATTGGTGGTGGCGCTGGCGGCTCCGCTGGCACTGGTCCTGGCGGCCTGCGGCTCGGGTTCCCCGACACCGACGCCGACCTCCCCGCAGAACCGGACGACGACCACGACCGCCGCCACGCCCACCACGGCGCCCCCCGCGGCGGCCTCGGGCCCGTTGACACTCGGCTCGCCCATCGCGCTGCCGTTCTGCGGCGGACCAGGTCACCGCGGCGGAGAGTCCCGACGGCGCCGTGTTCGCCGCCCCCCAGAGCCCGACCAGCCCCTCTCCCTCCATCGCCTGGGTGATCGACGGCAACGGGCCGGCGCAGATCGCGGAGCACGTCCCGACCGGCATCGCCGCGCTGGCCGCCGACGGCACCAACTTCTACGTGGCGACCTACTCGACCCTGTACGCCTACAACCGCCAGAGCGGGAACCAGGACGGGCAGTGGACGATGCCCGCCGTGCCCACGGCGAACAGCTCGAACAACGATCTCGTTGCCCTCGCTGCGGCGAACGGCTCCGTCTTCGTCTCGGTGACCCGGGGCAACACGGTCAGCGTGTACACGGTCAACCCGGGAACCTCAGCCGCGCCGCACCTGCTCCTGAGCGGACTCGGTGACGCCATCGGGTCCGACGGCTCCGTCTACTACGAGCGCACCGACCACCACCTGGCGGCGCGCCGCCCGAACGGCCGCACCGCCGTCGGCCCGATGCTGGCCGATGCGCCCAACGGCCTGGGCGGCGGCGTGCAGTACCTCGACGTCGTGGCGGGAGGGGCGGTGTGGGTCAGCGAGCCCGCCGGCCAGGGCCTCGATGCGACGTACACCACCTACGACGCCGCCACGCTCAACGAGCTGGGCTCCTACAGCGGTTCGGTGACGAGCACGGTGGTGGACACGACCGGAGGCGCGCTCGTTCTCGAGTCGGCGGGCAGCAATCCCGCCTGCCCCGAGTCGTCGCCGTCCACGCCGACGTCGTGTGTCTTCGACATCGTGCCGCAGGGCACGGTCAGCAACGCGGTCGGCGTGGGCTCGGCCGTCACGCTCCTCGGCCCCAGCCCGGCGGTCGTGGTGTCCGACACCAGCACGGGTCAGTTCGACCTCATGCGCCTTTCCTGACGATCAATACGACATGGAGACGCCGCCGTTGGGACTGAGCAGCTGTCCCGTCACGAAGCTGCTGGCGTCCGAGGCGAGATACAGCACGCCGTAGGCCACGTCCGCCGTCTCCCCGACCCGCCGCAGCGGGGCGAAGCGCGCCATCGGCGCCAGCGTGGCGGCCTTGGCCGCCTCGTTCACGGTGCCGTCGGGGTTCGTGTAGTAGCGCGCCGTCATGTTGGTCGGGACGAAGCCCGGCGCCACGGAGTTGACCCGCACGCCGTGCTCGCCGACCTCGGCCGCCATCGACTTGGTGAGTTGGGCGACGCCGGCCTTGCAGATGGCGTAGGGCCCGACGCCGGGCGCGGGGGCCAGGACCGCCGCCGAGGTCATGTTGATGATGGAGCCGCCGCGCTGCGCCACCATCACCTTTCCGGCGGCCTGACATCCATACAGCACACCCTTGAGGTTCACGGCCAGGATGCGGTCGAACTCGTCGGGGTCGACATCGATGATGGGACTGTCGATCATGATGCCGGCGATGTTGCACATGATGTGCAGACCGCGGTGGCGCGCCGCGATGTTCTGCACCAGTGTCTCTGCCGCACCCCGGGCCGCCACGTTGAGCTCGGCGCTCTCGGCGCGTCCACCCTGGCCGAGGATGGCGGCGGCGGTTTCGGACGCGGTGACGCCGTTGATGTCGGCGCAGACCACGGTGGCGCCGGCGCCGGCCAGCACCTCGGCGGTCGTGCGCCCGATGCCGCTGCCGGCCCCGGTGACGAGGGCCACCCGGCCCGTCAGGTCGAACGCGTTGTGCACACTCTGGGCGGTTTCCATGCGCGCACCCTAGACCGCTAGGCGGAGACGCCCTCCAGCGCGAGCAGCGACCGCTTGACCGTCAGCCCGCCGCCGTAGCCGCCGATGCCGTTGCTGGCCAGCACGCGGTGGCACGGCACGATGATGGCGATCGGGTTGCGGCCGTTGGCCTGGCCCACGGCCCGCGGGCCCTTGGGGCGGCCGACGCGACGGGCGAGCTCGCCGTAGCTGATGGTCTCGCCGTAGGGGATGCGCGTCAGCTCGGCCCACACGTCCCTTTGAAAAGGCGTGCCGTCGAGCTCCATGCGCAGGTCGAACTCGGTGCGCTCACCGGCGAAGTACTCCTCGAGCTGCGTCGCCGCCTCTTTCAGAATGGGCGACTCCTCGTCATGACGGCCGGCTCCCACGGCATTCGGGAGCCGGAGGCCGATGAGCACGTCGCCGTCGCCCTCCAGGACGATCCGTCCGATGGGTGTGTCCAGCGCCATGGTGGCGGTGAGGGTGGTGGAGGTATCGGGGGTCATGCGGCACGTCCTTTCGTCCGTCGGGTGGGGAGTTGCGATGTGGCGGCGGCCGGCAGCGCCCACAGGTGGGCCATGGCGTAGCTGCGCCAGGGCCGCCAGTGCTCGGTCAGCTCGCGGCAGGTGGGCAGGGTTGTCCGGCAGTCCGAGCGCGACGGCTCCGCGGCGGATGCCGAGGTCGGTCGGCATGAAGGCGTCGGGGTCCCGCAGCGCGCGCATGGCGACGTACTCCGCCGTCCAAGGGCCGATGCCGGGCAGCGCCACGAGCGAACGGCGCAGCTCGGCCGGGTCGGCGCCGGGGTCGATCACCACGGTCGCCGGCGTCGACCGCCTGGGCCAGCGCCACCAGGGCGCGTCGCCGTCCCGCCGGCATGGAGAAAGCACCCGGGTCGCGCTCGGCCAGCTCGACGAGCGCGGCCGGCGTGGGGAAGAGATGGGTCACCGCGCCGACGGGCCGCGGGCACGAGCTCGCCGGCGGCCAGCACCAGCCTCCCGGCCACGGTGCGGGCGCCGGGGACCGAGACCTGCTGCCCGATGACGGCGCGCACGGCGAGCTCGAAGCCGTCGGCGGCGCCGGGGACGCGCCGCCCGGGGTCGCGTCGCACCAACGCGCCGACGAGCGGGTCGCCCCGCAGGGCCTCCCAGATGGCCACGGGGTCGGCATCGAGGTCGAGCAGCTGGCGGCAACGCGCCACCGCCGTCTGCAGGTCGCGCAGGTCGGAGAGGAGGAGCTCGCCTTCCACGTAGGCCGGGCCGTCGCTGCCTTCGGACTCCGGCGCGCGCAGCGTCACGATGCCGTGCCCGTGGGGGAGCCGCAGGCTGCGCGTGTAGGAGGCGCCGTCGAGCGCCTCGACGCCGGGCAGCGCGCGCAGCCCGAGAAAGTCGAGCACCGACGTGGGGTTGAAGGGCCGGCGGCAGGGGAGGCGGAGCCGGATGGCCTGCGCGGCCGGTTCACGCTTGTAGCGCCGGCCCAGCGCCGTGCGCGCGGCGCGCGCCCGCAGACCCGCTCGGCGTGTCGGCGAACGTCTGGCGGACGGTGTCGTTGCACTGGCGCACGCTGGCGAAACCGGCGGCGAAGGCCACGTGGGTGACGGGGAGATCGGTCGTCTCGAGCAGGACGCGTGCCGTCTGGCTGCGCTGCGCCCGCGCCAGGGCCAGAGGACCCGTGCCCACCTCGGCGGTGATGAGACGGTTCAGCTGACGGGTGCTGTAGCCGAGACGGGCGGCCAAGCCCTCGACGCCCTCGCGGTCGACGACGCCGTCGCGGATCAAGCGCATGGCCCGGGCGACGACATCGGCCCGGATGTTCCACTCGGGTGAGCCCGGCGTGGCGTCGGGCCGGCAGCGCAGGCAGGCGCGGAAGCCGGCCTGTTGCGCGGCGGCCGCAGTGGCGTAGAAGCGCATGTTCTCGCGCTTGGGGGTGCGGGCCGGGCAGCTCGGGCGGCAGTAGATCCCGGTGGAGGTGACGGCGCAGAAGAACTGGCCGTCGAAGCGGGCGTCCTTGCTCTGCGCCGCCTGGTAGCAGCGGTCCGGGTCCTCGATCACGGGTGACAGCGTGGCACGCCGCTGTGACGTTTACTGGCGGGAATCGGACATTGCCGTGACGTACCCTCCGAAATCAGCGACTGGTAGCTGAGTAGTACGCCATAGGTCTGAATCTACGACCTGCTGTGCCCGCTCGCTGTCGGCGTCGTGGCAAGTGTTGAACCGAAGGTCAAACTCCCCGACGTAACGCTGTAGGTGCTCGTCGCTGACGCCGTGGTAGGTGCCAGTGATCGCACCCTTGAGTTGGCCGAAGTAGCACTCCGCAATGTTGGTTGTGGCACCAGTCGTGTAGTTGACGTACTCACCCTTGGAGTGGTCAACCTTGTGGTGTTGCACGAACCGTGAGCCAATGGCGGTGTACTGCGAACCGGAGTCCGTGAACAGGATGGAACTGTGGCGGTCCACGTTGGCGTTGAAGATGGGGCGCAACGTGTTGGAGCGAACGTCTTTGACGACTTGGGAGCGAATCTCGCCAGTGTTCTTGTCCACGATGGTGAACACAGGCTTTTTGTCGCTGTAGTCCTTCATGTGGTGTTTGTTGGAACGGTGTCTTTGCGTTCAGTCAACCACGGGCGCGTCGTGGGCGCGTCTGGGGAGGCCGAACCTATCGTTGGCCCATGGCCGAGCCTGAGGTTTTCGACTGGGACGAGTGGGAGAACGGCAAGACGTACCAGCTGTCGAACGACGAGCTGGTCGGCGCCTTGTTCGCCGAGGTCAGCGCCCTGCGGAAACGGGTGAAGGCCCTGGAGGACCGTCCGTCGGGCTGATCGCCAGCGGGGCTGAATGCAGCGTCAGCGGGACCGCAGCTGCGCCAGCACGAGCCGGCGGTGCGTCGCGGCGTCGCCCCAGGCCCGCGAGAGCGCCCAGGTCTCCTTCAAGAAGAAGTGGAGGTCGCACTCCCACGTGTAGCCGATGGCCCCGTGCACCTGCAGGGCCACCCGGGCGGCCAGGTCGGCCGCGTCCGAGGCCATGGCCTTCGCCATGGAGGCGTCGTGGGAGAGCGTGGGCTGCGCGGTGGCCAGCGACCAGGCGGCGCGGTAGGTGGCGGGCCGCGCGAACTCGAGCGCCACCCGCGCGTTGGCCAGCAGGTGCTTGACGGCCTGGAAGCTCCCGATGGGCTTGCCGAACTGGTGGCGTTCCTTGGCGTAGGCCGCACTCATGGAGAGCATGCGCTCGGCCAGGCCGATGAGCAGCGCGGCGGTCCCGGCGGCGGCGCGGTCCGCCAGCAATCCCACGGCAGCCTCGGCCGCCACGCCGTAGGCCAGGAGGGTGTCCGAGCCCAGGGGCCAGTGCACGGTGGAGAGATCGCGGGACGCGCTCAGCGCCGGCGTGGCGTAGGCGGTGCAGGACGCGGCGGGCACGGCGTGCAGCTGCCACCCCGAGTCGGCGTCGCGCACCGCCAGCAGCAGCAGTCCCGCGTCGCGGGCGCCGACCACCCGGGGCGTGCGCAGGGTCCCGTCGGCGGACACCTCGGTCGGGGACACCACTCCACCGGGCGTCACGTCGATGCCGCCGACCGCGAAGCTGACGTCGTCGCGCACCAGCGCGGCCAGCGCGGCGGCGGCGGCGGCGTCGGGCAGCAGCGCGGCGAGCGTCGGTGCGGCGAGGGCAGCGGTCTCGAGCAACGGCTCGGGCAGGCAGGCCCGGCCCGCCTCCTCCAGCACGCCCACGAGGTCGACGTCGCTCAGGCCCAGCCCGTCGGCGGCCTCGGGCACGACGAGCGCCGGCGCGCCCAGCTCGGCCAGCACGGCCCAGCGGTTCTGGGACTGCTCGACCCGGCCGGCCTCGTCGGCCAGTTCGAAGGCGCGCAGCGCGTCAGGCGCGCACTCGGCACTCAGGACCGTGCGCACGCCCTCGCGCAACGCCTCCTGCTCGTCGCTGAACGCAAAGTCCACGGCTCGTCCGTTCAGCCCCGGGGCAGTCCGAGCAGGCGCTCGGCCACCACGTTGCGCTGAATCTCGTTGGTCCCGGCGTAGATGGGCCCCGCCAAAGAGAAGAGGTAGCCGTCGAGCCACTCGCCGGGCGCGCCCGCATCCAACAGTTCGGCCTCGGGTCCGAGCAGGTCGAGCGCGGCGGTGTGGATGGCGACGTCGGTCTCGGACCAGAAGATCTTGTTGCAGCTGGCCTCCGGGCCCACAGCGTGGCCGCGCGCCGACGCGCGAGGCCGTCCAGTAGGTGTGCAGCTTGTAGGCCTCGGCGTCCATGTGGGCCTGGGCCACGGCGTCGGCGGACGCGGCCGGGCCGCCGCGTTCGGCGTAGAGCTGGAGGAGGCGGTCGGCTGCCCCGGTGTAGCGCGCCGGCGAACGAAGCGAGAGGCCGCGTTCGGAGCCGGCGGTGGCCATGGCGACCGACCAGCCGGCGCCGACCTCACCGAGCACCTGGTCCTCGGGCACCTCGACGTTGTCGAAGAAGATCTCGGCGAAGCCCGTCTCGCCGTCGATCTGGGGGATGGGGCGCACCGTGACGCCGGGCGTGTCCATCGCGATGAGGAAGTACGTGAGGCCGCGGTGGCGCTCTGCCTCGGGGTCGGTGCGGAAGATGCCGAAGCACCAGTCGGCGAAGGCGCCGCGGCTGGCCCATGTCTTCTGGCCGTTGAGGATCCAGTGGCCGTCGTGCGCGGTGTCGCGGGCGGCGCGGGAGCGGATGCCGGCGAGGTCGCTGCCGGCGTCGGGCTCGGACCAGCCCTGGCACCAGATCTCGTCACCGCTCGCCATCGGCGGGAGGTAGCGCGCCTTCTGGGCGTCCGTCCCGTATTCGAGCATGGTCGGGGCGAGCAGGAAGATGCCGTTCTGGCTCACCCGTTTCGGGGCCCGGGCGCGGTAGTACTCCTCCTCGAACACGAGCCACTCGAAGATGCCGACGTCGCGCCCGCCGTATTCCACGGGCCAGCTGACGACCGACCAGCGGTCCTCGTACATGGTGCGCTCCCAGGCGCGGTGGGCTTCGAAGCCTGCGGCTGTATCGAGGGAGGGGAGGGGGTCGGCAGGGACGTGCGCTTCCAGCCACGCCCGCGCCTCGGCCCGGAAGGCCTCCTGCTCGGCATCGAAGGTCAGGTCCATGACGGAGGGGAATCTTCCACAGCGATCACGCCGGTGCCAAGGCGCCGGTCGCGGAGGGCGGCGCGAGCACGCCGTCAGCCGACCGGGACCGGCGCCTTGTGCTCCATGACCGTGCGCACGAAGAAGTCGACCACCGCCTCTACCACTTGCGATTCGGAGGGCACCTCGCCCACCGTGTCGAATTCGTGCCCGCCGTCGTACACGGTCAGGAGCTGGCGTGGCACCCCGTCCACACCGAGATACCAGGCCAGCTCCTGCGACTGCTCCGGATAGACGATCTCGTCGTTGTTCGAGTCGAGGATGAGGAAGGGCGGGTCACCCCTGTGCACGTACGTCGTCGGGCTGGCCCTCTTCAGGTCGGCGCCCAGCTGCTCGTTCGGCACGTCGCCGAGCAGTGAGATGAAGCTCTCGGCGACCAGCACGGCGTCGCCCTGGTCCCCCATGGTCAGCAGGTCGCTCGGCCCTGCCATGTCGACCACCGCCTGCACGCCGCTCGACTCGTTGCGGTAGGCGCCGATGTCCCACCCAGCCGTTGGTCCGGCCGTGCCGAGGAGTGCCACGAGGTGACCGCCCGCACTCTGCCCCCAGGCCCCGATGGCATTCGGATCGATGTGGAAGCGGCGCGCGTTGGCGCGTAGGTACCGGATGGCGCATTTCACGTCGACGATCTGCGCGGGCCAGTGGTCGTGCGGCCCCAGCCGATAGTTGAGGCTGACCACGACGAACCCGCGGGCGGCCAGCGCGGGGCCGATGCGGTTGATGATGAAGCCGCCCGTGTCGTAGTCCCCCGAGACCCACGAGCCACCATGGACGTAGACAGCGGCGGGTGCCCGCCCGTGGAAGATGGCGGGCTCGGTGATGCGGGCCTCCTGGTTGTTGCAGTACCGGATGATGACCTGGCGGCCCGCAGTCAGTGGCCCTTCCGCGGCCGAAAGGGTCGGTGTGGTGGAGGCGCCGGCGGACGAGGCCGCGATGACCCCGCCGGCCAGGCCGGCCAGGAGGGCCAGGACGACCACGATCGAGCAGGCCCACCCCCTCCGCATATCCCTCAATGTTGGTCGATCGGGGCACCGGGGCGGCCCCGCCTCGCGGCCCTCAGGCGGCCCCGCCCGGCGACCCGCCAGATACGACGTCTGGCGGTAGATCTGATTCGGCGTCAGAATTGCCCCCTTATGCCAAACGCCGTGATCGTCGACGCCGTCCGAACCCCGGTGGGCCGCCGCGGGGGCCGCCTCTCCGGATGGCACGCCACCGACCTGGCCGCCCAGCCGCTGGCCGCCCTGCTGGCCCGCAACGACCTGGACCCCTCGCTGGTGGAGGACGTGGTCATGGGGTGCACCATGACGGTCGGGGAGCAGGCCATGAACATCGCCCGCAACGCGGCGCTGGCCGCCGGGTTCCCCGAGTCGGTCCCGGGCACGACGGTCGACCGCCAGTGCGGCTCGGCGCAGCAGGCCATCCACTTCGCCGCCCAGGCCGTCATGGCCGGGGCCATGGACGTCGCCATCGGGGCCGGCGTGGAATCGATGAGCCGCGTGCCCATCGGGTCGACGACCGACCACGGGCCGGGCGAGGCCTACGGGCCCGCTCTACACGCAACGCTTCGAGCTCATCCATCAGGGCGAGTGCGCCGAGGAGATCGCCCGGCGTTGGAAGGTCTCGCGCGAGGAGATGGACGAGTTCGCGCTGCGCTCGCACCAGCGGGCGGCGCACGCGCAGGACGAGGGACGCTTCGCCAACGAGATCGCGCCGCTCGAAGCGCGGGTGCACCCCGACGTCCCGGGAGCGGCGGAGGTGACCGGACTGTTCTCCGCCGACGAGGGCGTGCGCCGCGACACCTCGCTCGAGAAGCTGGCCAACCTCAAGCCAGCCTTCTCGGAGACGGGCACCGTGACGGCGGGGACGTCGTCACAGATCTCCGACGGCGCCGCGGCGGTGCTGATCATGAGCGAGGAGCGGGCGTCGTCGCTCGGCCTCAAGCCCCGGGCCCGTTTCCACACCTTCGCCGTGGCGGCCAACGATCCCCAGATCATGCTGACGGCCGTCATCCCGGCCACCGAGCTCGTGCTGAGCAAGGCCAAGATGTCACTCGACGACATCGACGTCATAGAGATCAACGAGGCCTTCGCCTCGGTGGTGCTGGCTTGGGAGCGCGAGTACCGGCCCGACATGACGAAGGTGAACCCGAACGGCGGCGCCATCGCGATCGGGCACCCCACCGGCGCCTCGGGTGCCCGCCTCATGGCGACGCTGCTGAACGAGATGGAGCGCACCGGCGCCCGCTACGGACTGCAGACCATGTGCGAGGGCGGCGGGCAGGCCAACGCGACGATCATTGAGCGGATCGGCTGATGACGGCCACCGGAAGCACGAGAGTGCCGGCCATCGAGGGCTGGTTCACCACCGGCGACGGCGACGGCGATGGCGATGGCGCAGGCGCCGGCGCAGCACCGGCACTGCTCGGCTCACGCTGCACCGAGTGCGGGACGTACGCGTTCCCGGCCGAACAGAGCTTCTGTCGGAACCCCGACTGCAGCTCCACCACGTTCGACACGGTCGAGCTGTCACGGCGCGGCCGCATCTGGTCCTACACCGACGCCCGCTACCAGCCCCCCCCGCCGTACGTGGCGGCCGATCCCTACGTGCCCTTCTGCCTGGCCGCGGTGGAGCTGGCGGCGGAGAAGCTCGTGGTCATGGGCCAGGTGGTACCGGGGGTGACGGTCGACGACCTCACCGTGGGCGACGAGGTCGAGCTGGTGATCGACACCCTGTACTCGGAGGACGGCACCGACTACCTGGTGTGGAAATGGCGCCCCGTGGGCGCCGAGGAGGCCTGAGCATGAGCGTGGCAGACGACAAGAAGGTGGCCGTGCTCGGTGCCGGGATGCACGAGTGGGGCAAGTGGGGCAAGCCCTTCGTGGAATACGGCTTGGCCGCCGCCCGCGACGCCCTCGCCGACGCCGGCCTCGGCTGGCGGGACATGCAGTTCGTGTCAGGGGCCGACACCATCCGCAACGGGTATCCCGGCTTCGTGTCGGGGGCGACCTTCGCCCAGGCGTTGGGTTGGACCGGTGCGCGCGTGTCGAGCGTCTACGCCGCCTGCGCTTCCGGCGCGGTGGCCATCGCCAACGCCCGCGCCCAGATCCTGGCCGGGCTGTGCGACGTCGCGCTCGTCGTCGGGGCCGACACGACGGCGAAGGGCTTCTTCGCTCCGGTCGGCGGCGGTGACCGCAAGAACGACCCCGACTGGTTGCGTTTCCATCTCATGGGCGCCACCAACCCGACCTACTTCGGCCTCTACGCCCGGCGCCGCATAGACCGCTTCGGCGCCACCGAGGAGGACTTCGCACAGGTCAAGGTGAAGAACGCGCGGCATGGGCTCGCCAACCCCTACGCGCGCTACCGCAAGGAGGTGACCGTCGACGAGGTGCTCGCCTCGCCCATGGTGGCCGACCCGCTGCGCCTCCTCGAGATCTGCGCAACTTCGGACGGCGGAGCCGCTCTCGTCCTCACCTCCATGGAGTTCGCCCGGCGCCACGCCGGCGGGGCGGAACCGCTCGTCACCATCGACGCCGTGTCCACCGTCACGCCGACCTTTCCCAACACCGTCATTGAGATGCCGAACTTCTCCACCGACTCGGCCGCCGCGACAGGTGGGCACGATACGGCGGTGGCCGCCGCGGGCTTCCGGCCTTCCATCGCCACGGCGGCCTACGCCGAGGCCGGGATCGGCCCCGAGGACGTCAGCCTGGCCGAGGTCTACGACCTCTCGTCCGCCCTCGAGCTCGACTGGTACGAGGACATCGGCCTGTGCGGCGAGGGCGAGGCCGAGAAGTTGCTGCGCGACGGCGTGACGACGATCGGGGGCCGAGTGCCGGTCAACCCGTCCGGTGGCCTGTCGTGCTTCGGCGAGGCCATCCCCGCCCAGGCCATCGCCCAGGTGTGCGAGTGCGTCTGGCAGCTCCGCGGCACGGCCACGGGGCACCAGGTCGAAGGCGCCCGGGTGGCCGTGACGGCAAACCAAGGTTTGTTCGGGCACGGCTCGTCGGTCCTGCTCAGTCGCTGACACCCAGGTAGCAGGCAAGTTCGTGCCTGAGATCTCGCATCGTGTGTGAGCCAGGCCGTTTGGGGTATTGGCAGGGCGACGTCACACGCGTGAACTGGCTCCATAGGCTGGGGAACGGGTGTTTCGTCTGTTCGGGGCCGGCGCGGAACGGCCCCCGATTGGAGGAAACCACTGCATGTTGGCCACTGATGCGACCGAACTGCGTGACGAGGCGCGGCGAAGAGGAGCTGAGAACGGAATGCCGGACCAGAAAGACGACCGGAGCGGGACCGGGTCTGACGAGGTGCTCAACGCGCTCGACGAGCTGGAATCCGTGCTGCGGGAGAACGCCGAGAGTGAGCGCCTGTTATCCAAGCGCATCGCCGAGGTGCGTCTGGCCCGGGAGAACGGCCGCGAATGGAAGGCGATCCTCGGGGACGAGGACGACCCCGGGACCGTGCAGCTGGTGAGCACGATCCTGCGCCGCCAGTCCGAGGCCAGCGGTTACCTGCGACGGTCGCTCGTCGTGGCGCTGCGCGCCGAGGGACAGAGCATCCCGAGCATCGCCCACCTGTTCGGCGTCACGCACCAGCGGGTGTCGAACCTGCTGCGCCGCGTGGCGCAGGGCAACGCCGCCGCGGCGGCGAACGGCGAGAGCGCCTAAACGGTCCACCCCCGCAGCACGGCGTCCGCCTCGTTCATGACGGCGGCGATGATGTCGGCGACCGTCGGCAGCGAGTCGATCACGCCCACGACCTGACCCGTGGGCAGCACGCCGACGTCGGTCTTCCCCTCGACGAGTGCGGCCTTGGTCATGACCGGCGCGTTCGCCGCCATGACGACCTGGGACCAGGTGAGCTCGTTGCCCTCCTTCATGGCGCGCCCCTCGCGCAACAGCGAGCCGACGGAGGCGCCCGTCTCCTGGCGGAAGACATAGGCGCTGCGCAACGCGCGGGGCAGCGCGCGGAGCCACGACTGTGACTCCAGGTGGTCGACCAGGTCGGTGCGCACGACGCGTTGCGGCGCGCCGTCGACCTTCGTCGTCACCACGGTGCCCGTCACCGGCGTCCCGAGGTAGAGCGCTTTGACGGCGTCGGGCACCCGGCTCTCGGCCGAGAGGAGGAAGCGGGTCCCCATGGCCACGCCGGCCGCGCCGTAGGCCAGGGCGGCCACCAGTCCACGCCCGTTGTAGAAGCCGCCGGCGCCGAGGACCAGGACGCGGTCGCCGACGGCGTCGACCACCTGGGGGAGCAGGAGCGTCGTGGGCACGGTGCCCGTGTGCCCGCCCCCCTCGCCTCCTTGCGCGATGACGGCGTCCACCCCCCACTCGGCCACCTTCTCGGCGTGGCGCCGGGCCCCGACGGTGGGCATGACGAACAGCCCCGCCTCCTTGCAGCGGGTGACCAGGGCCGCATTGGGTGCCTGGGCGAAGCTGGCCACTCGGGCGCCGGTCTCGATCATGAGCTCAATGCGCTCGTGCACGTCCGCCACGTCGGTGCGCAGGTTGACGCCGAAGGGGCCAGTGGTGCGGCTCCGCACCTCGGCGATGGCCGTCGCCAACTCCTCGAGGCTCATGGTGGCCGAGGCCAGGATCCCCAGCCCGCCCGCCTCCGTGGTGGCGGCCACGAGCCGCGGGCCGGCCACCCAGCCCATGCCGGTCTGGACCAGCGGGTAGCGCACACCGATCCGTTCGCACAGCTCGGTGTGGAGCGCCGGGTGCAGTGGCGACGGCGGCGGCGGCCCGGCGCCGGATGCAGCGGCGTCGGATGCAGCGGCGCCGGCGCTCAGCTCCGCACCTCGCGGTCGCGCAGCGAGCCCGGGTCCAGCACGACGCGGATGAGGTCGAGCTCCTCGGGCGTCGGCAGGCGGGTCTCGGCCACATCGTCGGGCACGGTGAGCGTGAAGCCGGTGGCGGCCACGATCTCGTCGACGGTGACGCCGGGGTGGTACGAGCGCAGGCGCATGGTGCGCTCGGGCGTCTCGAAGTCGAACACGCCGAGGTTCGAGACGACCCGGGGGATGTCGTGGAAGCGGGTGGCACCGGGGCCGGCCGCCGCGGCGCGGGCGTAGCCGACCCCACAGACCATGTCGACCTGTTCCACGAAGGTGCGCACGGTGTGGTCGGGCACCCAGTAGCTGGTCGGGTGGTTGACCGAGTTGCCCGGCGCGCCGCGCACGCCGACGAGCTGCACCTTGGGCTTGGCGTGCGGGCCGATGGCCGAGATGTTCTGGTTGCCCGTGCGGTCGATCTGGCTCGCCATCATCATCATGTTGCGGCGGCCCGACCACACGACGTCGAAGACGGTGCGGTACGGCATGTTCGCCTCACGGACGAGCTCGGACGGGCGGCGTGGCGATGGGCGGGGCACCGACCATCAGCGCGGCCTCGCCGTCGGTGAGCGCGATGTCGGGCGAGAAGGTGCGCTTGGCCAGCCGGGCGCCGAGGGCCGGGATGGTGCCGAACGGGCTGACCATGACCTCGCCCGCCTCGCGCCAGACATCGGCGCAGGCGATGACGCACGACTCGGCCCGGGTCACGCCGGGGTCGCTCATGCTGACCGCTCCGCCGACCGCTCAGCCACGTGCGCCCGGTACTCGTCGTCGCCGACGAGGACGTAGCGCTTGGCGAAGGCCTCCCACTCGGCGGGGTCGGTGGCCGCGGCGGCGTACTCCTTCTGAAACTTCTCGTCGCGCCCGTAGTCGGGCGGGTTGGCGGTGAAGTGCGCACCACCGGGGGACTCGGCCACGCCGTCGACGAGCATGCGATGGATGGGCACGGTCGAGAGCTGCTCGTGCTCGCCGGCAGCGCGCCGTCCTCCACAATCGCCTCGGTGGTCATGAAGCGGCGGTCGGCGGCGCCGAGGAAGAGCGGGTCGAAGAACGGGTCGGGGCTGAGCACCTGGCCGTTGCCGGCGGCGTCGGCCCGGTTGGTGTGGACGATGGCGGCATCGAGGCGGAGGGCCGGCATGGCGACCAGCTCGACGTCGGCGTCGGCGGGATCGGCAAGGTACGGGCTGTCCGCGCCGTAGGGGGAGCGCACCAGCCGCAGCCCGGGGTTGACGGTGAGGACGTCGGAGCCCAGCCCGGCCCGGGTGGGCAGGAAGGGGACACGCCACGACGCCGCCTGCAGGCCGAGGAAGAACATGCCCTCGTCGACCTCCATGACCTCGACCCGGCCGTGCTGGCGCGCGGCGCGCCAGTGCGGATCGAGCGCGATGGAGTCCAGCGTGACGAAGCCGCACACGACCTTGCGCACCTTGTCGGTGGCGCAGAGCAGCCCGACGTCGGGACCGCCGTAGGCCACGACGGTGAGATCGGTCAGGTCGGAGCGGCAGATGGCGCGCACGACGGCCATGGGCTTGCGGCGCGAGCCCCAGCCGCCGATGCCGATCGTCATGCCCGAGCGGAGCTCGCCGACGATGTCGTCGACGGTGGTGCGCTTGTCGGCCATCAGATCCTCACTGTGAGGTGTCGGCGTCGCGCTTCTCGACGAAGGCGGCGCGCTGCTCGTCGGCCACGCCGCGCACGTGCAGCTCGTACGTGAAGCCCTGCTCGAAGCGGTAGCTGCGCTTCACGTCGACCGGGTCGATGCCGTTGAGCGACTCCTTGGCCCGGCGGATGATGGTCGGGCTCTTGGTGGCGATCTCGGCGGCCAGCTCGAGCGCGGCCGCCCGGAGGCGGTCAGGCGGCACCACGGCGGCGACCGAGCCGTAGGACGCCAGCTCGGCGGCGGTGATCGGCTTCGCCGTGTAGACCATCTTGCGCATGGCGTGCTGGGGGACGAGGCGGGCCAGGTGGGTGGCGGCGCCGAGCGCGCCGCGGTCGACCTCGGGCAGCCCGAACGTGGCGTCCTCGGAGGCGACGACCATGTCGGCGTTGCCGGCCAGCCCGATGCCGCCGCCGAGGCAGAAGCCCTGCACGGCGGCGATCACCGGCACCTCGCAGTCGTAGACGGCGGCGAAGGCGGCGGCGCAGCCCCGGTTGACCCCGACCAGCGCCTCGTCACCCTTGGCGTTGATCTCCTTGATGTCGACGCCGGCGCAGAAGCCGCGCCCGGTCGCCCGCAGCACGGCCACCCGGTTGGTGGGCACCCGGCCCACCGCGAGAAGCGCATCGGCCAGCTCGAACCAGCCCGCCACGTCGAGCGCGTTGACCGGGGGGTGGTCGATGACCACCTCGGCGATCCCCTCGTGCTCCTGGACCACATCGATGGGCATGCGGGCGCCGGGCTCTCCTTCGTCTCGGCCCTGACGCCGCGTCAGAAAGCCGCAGCGGAACTTAGGCGAGCGTGCGCAGCCGGGCCAACGCGCCGTCGCGTGGGGGCGCAGTGGCCGGGCGGGTCGGGGCCCGGGCCGGGCGTGCGGGCGGCGGCGTAGGGTCTGGCTCGTGACCCAGCCCGTGTACGACTTCAGCGAGCGTGTCGTCGTGGTGACGGGGGGCTCCCGTGGGGTCGGGGCGGGGATCGTGGCGGCGTTCGCCGCGGCCGGGGCCCACGTCGTGGCGTGCGGGCGCAACGAGGCCGAGGTGGAAGGGGCGGTCTTCGTCACCGCCGACATCCGCAAGCCGCCGGACGCCGAGCGGGTCGTCGCCAAGGCGGTGGAGCACTTCGGCCGCCTCGACGTGCTGATCAACAACGCCGGGGGCTCGCCCCACGTGCTGGCGGCCGACGCATCGCCGCGCTTCGTCGAGGCCATCGTCAACCTCAACCTGCTGGCGCCGCTGTGGTGCGCGCAGTCGGCCCACAAGGTGATGGCCGTGCAGGAGGACGGCGGCGCCATCGTCAACGTCTCCAGCGTCTCGGGGATGCGCCCGTCTCCCGGCGCTTCCGCCTACGGCGCGGCCAAGGCGGGCCTCATCAACCTCACGGCGACGCTGGCCGTCGAGTGGGCGCCCCTGGTGCGGGTCAACTGCGTCACCGCCGGGCTGCTCGACACCGGCGCCGGCGACGACTTCTACGGCGGGCCCGAGGGCATGGAGCGGGCGGCCGCCACCGTGCCCCTCGGCCGCATGGGCACGCCGGCCGACGTGGCCGAGGCCTGCCTCTACCTCTCGAGCGAGGCCGCCTCCTACGTGACCGGCGCCAACTTGGTCGTCCACGGCGGCGGGGAGCCGCCGCCGTTCCTGGGGGCCGTGGCCGGGACCTGAGGCACGGCCAGGCGTGCCTGACCACCTCGATTATGGGGAAACGGGGGGTCAGCTGCTAGACAGAGCGACCGTGAAATTGGCGGTCCCCACCGAGACCCGTCCCGGCGAGCGCCGCGTCGCGCTCGTCCCCGACGTGGTCAAGAAGCTGGTCCAGCGCGGGCTGGGAGGTCACCGTGCAGGCCGGCGCCGGCACCGAGGCCGCCTTCAGCGACAGCGCCTACGCCGAAGCCGGCGCGACGGTGGCGCCGGACGCCGCCGCCACGTTGGCGGGCGCCGGGCTGGTGGTGCGGGTCAACCCCCCGAGCGCCGAGGACGTCGCGGGGCTGCCCGACGGCGCGGCGCTCTTGAGCTTCTTCGGCGTGGCCCAGGCCGGCGATGCCGTGCGGGCTTTGGCGGCCAAGAAGGCGACCGTCTTCAGCTTCGACCTGCTGCCGCGCATCAGCCGGGCCCAGGGCATGGACGCCTTGAGCTCACAGGCGACGGTGTCGGGGTATCGAGCCGGTCTGTCGGCGGCCGAGCACCTGGCCAAGTTCTTCCCCATGTTCATGACGGCGGCCGGGACGGTGCCGCCGGCCAAGGTGCTCGTGATGGGCGTCGGCGTGGCCGGCCTGCAGTCGATCGCCACGGCGCGCCGGCTCGGCGCGGTGGTCAAGGCCTACGACGTGCGGGCCGCGGCCAAGGAAGAGGCCGAGAGCCTGGGCGCCACCTTCCTCGACACCGGCGTCTCGGCCGAGGGCGCCGGCGGCTACGCCCGCGAGCTCAGCCCCGAGGAGCTCGACCGCCAGCGCGCCGCGCTGGCCGAGGAGGTCGGGCGCTCCGACGTCGTCATCACCACGGCGGCGGTGCCGGGGCGCAAGGCCCCCGTGTTGTTGACCACACAGATGGTCGAGGGCATGGCCGAGGGGGCGGTCGTGGTCGACATGGCGGCCGACCAGGGCGGCAACTGCGAGCTGACCGAGGCGGGCGAGATCGTGGACCACAACGGCGTGCACGTGGTGGGCATGGCCAACCCGCCCTCGGGCATGCCGACGCACGCCAGCTTCCTCTTCGCCCGCAACGTGGCCAACGTGCTCGGCCTGATGGGGCCCGAGGGGACGCTGGCGCCGGACTGGGACGACGAGATCGTGGCCGGCATGTGCGTGCTGCGCGACGGTGCCCCGGTGGCGCCCGCCGCGGTGGAGCTGTTGGGCGGGACGACGGGGGCCGGGACACAAGGAGCAGGACACAAGGAGCGCAGTCGTGATCCATTTGCTGCTGGAGTCGACGCCGATCGGCGGGTCGACCACCGGGATCGTCGAGTACCTGACCATCTTCGTCCTGGCGGCCTTCGTCGGGATCGAGGTCGTCTCGAAGGTGCCGAGCATCCTGCACACCCCGCTGATGTCGGGGTCCAACGCCATCCACGGCATCGTGCTGGTCGGCGCGATGACCATCATGGGCGAGGCCCACGGCACGGCCGAGGTCGTCCTCGGCTTCCTCGCCGTCTTCCTGGCCACCTTGAACGTGGTGGGCGGCTTCGTGGTCACCGACCGCATGCTCGAGATGTTCAAGGCCAAGCCGGGTGAGCGGGCCGCGGCCGGCCAGGCCGCCCAGGCGGCCGAGGCCGCGGCCGCCTGCGCCGCCTCCGCCGTCGGAGCCCAGCGGGGGCGCCGCCTGATGCTGGCCGTCTCCTTCACGCTGACGACCGCCCGCGACCTGGCCTACCTGGTCGCCATCGCCGGCTTCATCTTCGCCCTGAAGGGCCTGAGCTCGCCCCGGCACGCACGCCTCGGCAACCTGGTCGGCGCCGGCGGCGGCCACCCTCGCCATCGGCATGACCTTCACCCTGCCGTCGCTGCGGCACTCGGGCTGGAACCTCGTGCTGGCGCTCATCGCCATGGCGCTCGGCGCGGCCATCGCCGTGCCGGTGGCCCGCTTCGTGAAGATGACCGCGATGCCCCAGCTGGTGGCCATCTTCAACGGCGTGGGCGGCGGCGCGGCCGCGCTGATCTCCATCGTCGAGCTGCTCCACCTGCACTCGCTCGGGCTGCAGCCGGCCGTCTACGTCACCGCCGAGGTGCTGCTCGGCGTGCTCATCGGCTCGGTGTCCTTCTCGGGGAGCGCGATCGCGTTCATCAAGCTGCAGGAGCTGATCACCGGGCGGCCCATCACCTACCCGGGCCAGCAGGTCATCAACGCGCTGGTCGGCGCGGCCATCGGCGTCATGGTGATCCTGGCGCTGGTCACCGGGAGCATCGTCTACGTCTGGGTCATCCTGGTCCTGGCGCTGGTGCTCGGGCGTGATCTTCGTGCTGCCCATCGGCGGCGCCGACGTGCCGGTGCTGATTTCGCTGCTCGAACTCGTTCACCGGCCTGGCCGTGGCCGCCTCGGGCTTCGTGCTCGACAGCGACCTGCTGATCGTGGCCGGCACCCTGGTCGGCGCCTCGGGCATCATCCTGACCCGGCTCATGAGCAGCGCCATGGGCCGCTCGCTGCCGAACATCCTCTTCAGCGCGTTCGGCTCGGTCATCACGGCCACCGGCGGGCGAGGAGGGCGACGCGACGCGCCCGGTGCGGACCGGGACGCCCGAGGACGTGGGCGTGCTGCTGGCCTACGCGCGCAAGGTCGTCATCATCCCGGGCTACGGCCTGGCGGTCGCCCAGGCCCAGCACACGGTGCGCGAGCTGGCCGAGGCCCTCAAGGCACGCGGCGTCGAGACCTTCTTCGCCATCCACCCGGTGGCCGGCCGCATGCCCGGGCACATGAACGTGCTGCTGGCCGAGGCCAACGTGCCCTACGACGAGCTCAAGGAGATGGACGAGGCCAACCCCGAGATGGCGACGGCCGACGTGGCGCTGGTGGTGGGGGCCAACGACACCGTCAACCCGGCCGCCAAGTCGACACCGGGCAGCCCCATTTACGGCATGCCGATCATCCACGCCGACGAGGCCGAGAACATCATCTTCCTCAAGCGCTCCATGCGGCCCGGCTTCGCCGGCATCGACAACGACCTGCTCTACGACCCCAAGACGACCATGCTCTTCGGGGACGCCAAGGACACCCTGCAGAAGCTGGTGGCCGCCGTCGACGACGCCTGAGCTGCGGGGCCGTGGGGTTGCAGCCCCTCCTGGTGCAGCCGGTGTTGAGGCCCGCACCGTGAGTTTCCGACGTCCCGGCCCGTTCCCCAGGGATGGAGCTGGCTGACAAGCTGGCCCACCTCGTCAGGGGGGGCATCCCGTCGGGGTTGGGGAGGGGAGCTGCGAGCGCACGGGCTCGGGTCCGGGAGTACGCGCCATGGCTCGAACCCGCACTGCGCAAGCGGCGCGGGTCATCGGCGCCGTCGCCTTCTGCCTCGTCATGCTCGCCGCCGGGTTTGCCGTCGCCATGGGCGGCGGGTCGGCCGGGCGCGCCGCCGACCACGAGCGCGGCCGCCATCACCGCACCCGGGCCGACGCCAGGCTGGCGGACGATCCGCGGCAACGCGGCCCTCGACCAGCTGGGCGCCACGGCCTCCCTCGCGCTGGCGCCGGCCACCGCCGCGCCGACGGCGGCTCCCGCCACGCTGACCGACCAGCCGCCGCTGGCCGCCCGCGAGGACTTCGCCTTCGCGCCCTACTGGACGCTGGCCCAGTCGCCCACTGTTCGCCATCACGGGGCTGTCGACCCTGGCCTACTTCTCCATCGACGTGAACGGCAACGGGACGCTCGACGAGAGCGGCCCGGGCTGGAACGGCTTCCAGAGCCAGGATCTCGCCGACCTGATCACCCGGGCCCACGCGGCCGGGCGAGCGGGTCGTGCTCACCGTCAACGACTTCGGGCAGAGCTCCCTCGACTCGCTGACGTCGTCGCCCACCGCACCCGCCACCCTGTCCGGCGCGCTCATCCCGCTTGCTGCAGGCCAAGTCGCTCGATGGCGTGAACTTCGACTTCGAAGGCGAGGGCAGCGGCGACCAGGCCGGGCTGACCAACCTCATCACGTCGGTGGCGGGCTCGCTGCGGGCGGCCGATCCGCACTGGCAGATCACCATGGACACCTACGCCTCGTCGGCGGGCGATCCCGGCGGCTTCTACAACATCCCCGCCCTGGCGCCAGGTCGTCGACGCCTTCTTCGTCATGGACTACGAGCTCAACCTCGCCGGGCACCGCGTCGGCGGCGTCACCGCTCACGAGCGGCATGTTCAGCACCCAGACGACGCTGGCGCAGTACGACGCGGCGGTGCCGGCCTCCAAGGTCATCCTCGGCACGCCGTTCTTCGGCATCGACTGGCCCACCAACAACGGCACCATGGCGGCCACCGCAACGGGCGGCGCGGCGGACATCGCCGACTCGCAGGCCGCAGGGCAACGGGCCCGAGTACTGGGATCCGGTCACCGACACGGCGTGGACGAGCTACCAGGTGGGCGGCCAGTGGCACGAGTCGTACTACGAGGGCGAGAACGGCCTGTACGACGTGTCGCAGCTGGTGACGCAGGACGGCGCCCGCGGCGTCGGCATCTGGGCGCTCGGCATGGAGAGCGACGGGGCGCAGATGATCGCGGCGCTCGACGGGATCTCGCCGGGCGCTCCCCCCGGCACCGGCCCCCAGTCGACCTCGTCGAGCGCGGTGGCGCCGGCCGCGGCGCCGGCGCCGGCGCCGGCCGCGTCCGGGCCGCGCCCAGCGGCGGGCGTGGCTCGACGTCGGCCGCGGCCGCCCCGAGCGCGGCCGCGCCGACCCCCGCTCCCGCAGCGCAGCTGCCTCCGGCCCCGGCGGCCCAGCCGGCGTCGCCGTCGGCCGCGGCCGGCGCCGACGACCACCACCACGGCCCCGTCCATCACCGGGGTGTACAACGGCGCCACGGTCAACCTGACGCCGATCGCCTCGAGCCGGTGCTCGGCGTGGTGCCGGCGGGCACGCTGACCGACTTCCAGTCCAACGTGGCGGCGTACTCGTGCCTCAACGGCGCTGCGCTGAACGTCTACGACAACGTGAACGGGAAGCCGGTGGCCGAGGCGGTCACGCCGACCGACTGCATCGCCCAGGACTTCCAGCTGCCTGACCTGTCCAGCTGCCCTGACCCGGCCATCCGGCGGGCCGCCGGTAGCGTAGAGCAGGGCATGGACAGCGACCGCGGGCACGCAGCAGGACGAGCACGGAGGAGCGAGCACGAGCCGCTTCCCGCTCGCCATCCGCTCGCAGCGGGTGCTCCAGATCGTCCTCGGCCTGTTCTGGATCCTCGACGCCGCCCTGCAGTTCCAGCCCTTCATGTTCGGCCGGGGCTTCGTCGAGCGACAACATCCTGGCCAACGCCAGCGGGCAGCCCTTCGTCCTCGGCGACCTCATCACGCACATCGGGAACTTCGTGTCGCCCGACATCGCGGTGTGGAACACGTTCTTCGCGCTGATCCAGCTCTTCATCGGCGTCGGCCTGCTGTTCCGCCGCACCGTGCGCCCCGCGCTGGCCGTCTCGTTCGTCTGGGTGCTCGGCGTCTGGGTCATCGGCGAGGGCCTGGGCATGCTCCTCACCGGCACGGCCACGCGCCCTCACCGGCGCCCCGGGCTCGGTGTTCCTGTACGGGCTGCTCGGCCTCATGGCCTGGCCCCGCCCGCCGCGGCGCTGGGTCGGCTGGAGCGACCGCCCCGCCGGCGTCGCCTCGTCGGCCGCCGCCCAGGGCATCGGCCGCTCCATCACGCCGCTGGCCGTGTGGGCCGGCTACTGGTCGCTGGCCGCCGTCCTCTTCCTGCTGCCCGCCAACCGGACCACGCACGTCGATCCAGAGCGCCATCGTCGGCATGGCCGACGGCGCGCCCGGGTGGTACGCCACTTCCTCACCAGCTCGGCAACCTGTTCTCGACCACCGGGACCCAGACGGCCTGGATCCTGGCCGCCGTCTCGGTGGCCATCGGGCTGGGCCCGCTGGTGGCGCGGCGACCCGGCTGGTTCCTCGCCGCCGGCGCGCTGCTCGCCTTCTTGATGTGGATCGCCGGCCAGGGCCTCGTCGGCGACGTCTTCAGCGGCTCGGACACCGACCCGAACACCGGGCCGCTGGTGATCCTGCTGGCCGCGGCCATGGTGCCCACCGTCATCGCGTCGAAGGAGGCCTGGCGTTCGCCCGCCGGCGAGGTCCTGCGGCGGAGCCCGGCGGCGGCCGTCCTCGGCATCGCCGCCCTCGGCGCCGCGCTGGCCCTGAGCGCCAGCTATCCCGCGTTGGCGACGACCGAGTCGGCGAGCAGCGCCATGAGCGGCATGGTGATGGACGGGAGCAGCGCGTCGGGCTCGGGCTCGGGCACGCAGTCGGCCACGGTCAGCACCTGCGTGCCGCACCAGAGCGGCCTCAAGATCTCGGGGCTCGACCTGGCCAACACCCCGTACATGATCATGAGCGGCACCAACGGCATGGACATGAACGGCGCCGACGCCAGCGCGGCGGCCGGCTTCAACACGACGACGCCCAACTGGCACTACACGGGCCCCGCCATTCCGCAGGCCGAGGCGAGCACCCTGCTGGCCGACGGCAACAACGGGCCGAGCGACATCCACATGGCGGAGAGCGGCTGCGCGCCGAGCCTGACGGCGGCCGACGACATCGGCGCCGTGCAGTACGTGCAGGCGACCAGCCGGCCGTGTCGCGGCTACGCCACGCCGGCGGCGGCGGTCGCCGCCGGGTACGTCCCCGCGTCGCCGACGGACTACCCGGTCGTGACCTACGTGAACCCGACCATCGTGGCGGCCAACGCGGCGGCGCAGCGCACGCTCGACCCCAAGCACGTCGACGGTCTCGTCTACGCCATGACGCCGTCGGGCACCGACGTGCTCGCGGCCGCCATGTACATCCTCCCGGCCACCGAGACCAAGGTCCCGATGCCCTACGGCGCGCTGGTGCAGTGGCATCGCCGCACCCAGGTGTGCGGGCCGGCCACGCCGTCGCCCACCATGCCCTTCGACATCACCGGCTTCCCGCCGTGCGCCAGCGGCTCGACGCTGCAGCCGACGCCGTACGTCTCCCTGGTGTGGCAGGTCCCGGTGGCGGGCGGACCGCTCGCCATTCAGCCGCCCGACATTCAGATCGTGGAGGCGGCCGTGATGCAGCTGAGCGGCACCGCGGTTGCGTCGCAAGGATGAGAGGCCGCCGCCCAATTCCGCCTCAGCGGCTGATTCGGCGGGGCCACCTCCGTCCGTAACCTGGGTCTATGGCGGCAGCCCCCGATGTGACGCGAGCGGGTCCTGGCCTGGGCCCACATCGACTTCTCGCCCGACCACCGGCCGCCGGAATGGTGGCGGGTGGCCCTGGCCACCGTCCTCTCCATTGCCTTGTCGCTGGCGGCCGACGCCGCGCTGGTCGCCATCGGGACGCGGGTGTTCCCGTCGACGAAGGGCTACGTGCACTTCCAGTTCCACGACTACGCCAAGCTGACCGTCATCGGCGTGCTCATCGCCTGCGCGGCCTGGCCGGTCGTGGCGCGTCTAGCTCGGCGCCGCGCTGGCTGTTCTTCCGGCTGGCCATCGTGGTGACGCTCGTGCTGTTGGCTGCCGGACCTCTACATCTGGCATCAGGGGCAGCCGGCGCAGGCGGTGCTGGTGCTCATGGCGATGCACGTGGCCATCGCGCTGGTCACCTACAACCTGCTGGTCCACCTGGCGCCGGTGCGGGCCCCTCGCCGGGCCGGAGCCGCCCGCAGTGGTGCGGGCATGCCGTAAGCGTCCCTAACGCGGCGCGATGGTGTCGACCGCCGCCAGCACCTCGGCGTCCGGGCGCCAGGTGCCCGCGGCGACGTTGGCGGTGACCTGCTCGGGCCGGGTGGCGCCGGCGATGACCGAGGCCACGGCAGGCCGTGACAGCAGCCAGCCGAAGGCGAGGTCGAGCACGGTGTGGCCCTCCCGCTCGGCCAGCTCGTCGAGGTCGGCCACGGCGGCCAGGCGCTCGTCGGAGAGCTGGCTCTTGGCCGCCGTCGCCCATGGCGGCCAGCCGGGTGCCCTCGGGCGGCGGCTCGCCGGCCCGGTACTTGCCGCTCAGGAGGCCGCTGGCCAGCGGGAAGAAGGGCAGGAACGCGGTCCCGGTGCGGTCGCACCACTCGAGGACGCCGTCCTCGGGCTCGCGGTGCAAGATGTTGTACTGGTTCTGCACGCTGACGAAACCCGGGCTGCCGTCCGGCGTCGCCGCGGCGGCCTCGGTCGAGCTGGGCCACCGTGAAGTTGGAGCAGCCGAACTCGCGGACCTTGCCCTCGGCCACGAGCTCGACCAGCGCGCCGATGGTCTCGGCGATCGGCGTCTTCTGGTCGGGGACGTGCAGCTGGTAGAGGTCGATGCGATCGGTGCCGAGCCGGGTCAGGCTGTCCTCGACGGCGGTGCGGATGTAGTCGGCGGAGGCCCCGCCCTCGTGTCCCTCGTAGGGCGGCGCCGAACTTGGTGGCCAGCACGATCTCGTCCCGGCGAGCGACCGAGCGCCTCGCCCAGGTAGGTCTCGCTCTTGGCCCCGCCGTAGATGTCGGCCGTGTCGAAGAAGTTGATGCCGGCGTCGAGCGCGGCGTCCACCACGGCCTTGGTCTCGCGCGTGCCCGATGCGCATGCCGAAGTTGTTGCAGCCCAGGCCGACGACGCTGACCTCCAGCGAGCCGATCGTGCGTGTCTCCATGGAGCCTCTCCTCCTCCGCGGCAGCCGGCCTCCTGCGGCGGGGACCGGGTCGGCAGTACTGTACCGGCGACTTCTGGTTGGGGAACCCCGAGTGACGAGGAGGCCGCAATGGCAGCAGGTGCAGTTGACGTGACGATCGCAGCCACACCCGACGAGGTGTGGGCGAAGGTGGGCGACTTCGCCGGTATCGACGTCCTCTTCCCCGGTCTCGAGTCCTTCCGCCTGGAGGGCGACGACCGCATCATCGGCATGTTCGGCATGGAGATCCGCGAGCGGCTGCTGGCCCGGGACGAGGAGGCCCGCGTCCTCACCTACTCGGTCGTCGACGGCGTCCCGATCGAGAGCCACACCGCCACCATTTCGGTCGAGCCCGACGGCGCGGGCTCCAAGGTGATCTGGGCCTACGACGTGTCCCCCGACGAAATGGCGCCGATCTTCGGCGACACCTACAAGGGCGCGCTGGCCGCGCTCGAGAACTCCTTCTCGTAGCCGTCCCGACCAGGGAATGGGCTGAGCGCGGCCGGTGCCTCGCCTACCCTGACGCCGTGACCCAAGGCGCGGCGGACGCACCGGTTGGCACGACACGCCGGGTGCAGGCAGAGACATCCGAAGACCCCGGTGCCGCGCCCGCTGACCGAGGACGTGCCGCGCATCTACCCGCGGCGCCTGCCGGACCCGACGCACCGCGAGCTGCTGCGCCGCAGCCGGACCATCGCCAAGGTCGTGGCGATCCACTTCACCCCGACCGCCTTCCGCCAGCTCCGCACCATCCGCCAGGGGCCCCTCCCGGCGGCGCAGCTGGCCCGGCCGTTGCGCAAGAGCTTCCAGGACCTCGGCGGGACCTTCATGAAGTTCGGCCAGATCATCGCCTCGTCGCCGGGCATGTTCGGCGACGACGTGGCCGACGAGTTCCGCGCCTGCCTCGACACCGGGCCCGCCCGTGCCGTTCCCCGACGTGCGCCAGCGGGTGGAGGAGGACCTCGGCCGGCCCCTCAGCGAGGCCTTCGCCGAGTTCGAGACCGGACCCGATCGGGACGGCCTCCATCGCCGTGGTGCACCGGGCCCGGCTCCTCGACGGGCGCACGGTGGCGGTCAAGGTGCTGCGGCCCGACATCGAGCACGTCGTGGCCACCGACCTCGACCTCATGCAGCCGCTGCTCGAGATCCTGGTGCGCCAGACCGGCGACCAGATGGCCGGCTCCACGCTGCAGCTGCTCGACGGCTTCCGGGTGCAGATCGGCGAGGAGATGGACCTGCGCAACGAGGCGCGCTCGCTGGCGCACTTCCGCCGGCTGCAGAACGAGTTCGACCTGAAGCTGATGGCCGTGCCCGAGCCCTACCCCGAGCTCTCGGGCCGCAACGTGCTGACGATGGAGTTCTTCGACGGCGTCCCCATCGACGACCTGGCCCAGGTGGCCGACCTCGGCTTCGACCCCACCCCGCTGGTCCAGGAGGTCATGCGGGCCTTCTTCCTCACCACGGTGCGCTGGGGCGCCTTCCACGGCGACGTGCACGCCGGCAACATGATGCTGCTGCGCGACGGGCGCATCGGCGTCATCGACTGGGGGATCGTCGGCCGGCTCGACCCCTCGACGCACCGCTTCTTCATTTCGCTGCTGTCCGCCGCCATGGGCGACGAGTCGGCCTGGCCGGTGGTGACCAAGCACATCACCGACGTCTACGGGCCGGCCATCGGGGTGGCGGTCGGCCTGTCCGACGAGCGAGCTCACCGCCTTCGTCCGCTCCATCATGGAGCCGGCGCTGACCCGTCCCTTCGGGGAGGTCAGCCTGGCCGGCATCATGCAGACCATCCAGCTGCAGATGGCCAAGGCGCAGGGGGTGGAGGCGCACCAGCGCAGCGTGCGGGCGATCCTCCGCCGCCTGCGCACCCAGCGCAAGGTGCGGCGCATGGCCGACCAGTCCGGCGGCCTCATGTCGGAGTTCGACCGGGGCACCTTCCTGCTGGCCAAGCAGCTGATGTACTTCGAGCGCTACGGCCGCATGTTCGTCTCCGAGGTGCCGATCCTCAACGACCGGGCCTTCATCGAGCCAGCTGCTGGCCGGCGTGGACATGTCCGACCTGGGCTGACGGGCCGGACCTGGCACGAAACTGGAATCTGTTCTAGTTTCACCCGGGGCCTGCTGGAGGCCCGCAGACATGGGGAGGTGACATGGCAGAGGAAGCGGTGATCTACCGCTCCGACCACGTCCTGGAGTACCCCTACGTGCGCTCCGTGGGGCCGGTCGTGGGGGCCTTCCTCACCGGGTTGCGCGACGGCAAGGTCGTCGGCATCCGGGGCACGGGCGGGCGCGTCATCGTGCCGCCGACGGAGTACGACCCCGAGACGGGGGAGGAGACCGACGGCGTGGTCGAGGTCGGGCCCGAGGGCACGGTCACCACGTGGTCCTGGGTGGCCCACCCGCGGCCCAAGCACCCCCTGCAGGAGCCCTTCGCCTGGGTGCTGGTGCAGTTCGACGGCGCCGACACCTCGTTCCTGCACGTGCTGCCGGCGGCGAGCCCCGACGAGGTCTCGACCGGCATGCGGGTCCGCCCCGAATTCGCCCCCGAGGACGAGCGGGTCGGGCACGTCAAGGACATCAGCCACTTCGTGGCGGTCGGAGGGGGCACGTGAGCGAGCGCGAGCCGGTGACGATGATGGCGGCGCACCACGCACCTCGACTACGTCTTCACGGCCGGCGTGGCCATGAGCAAGAACCTGCACGGGTACGAGGAGGGCAAGTTCATCGGGCAGCGCTGCCCCAAGTGCAAGAAGGTCTACGTGCCCTCGCGTGGCTCGTGCCCGACCGACGGCCTGCCCACCGACGAGATCGTCGAGCTGCCCAACACCGGCACCATGACCACCTACTGCGTGGTCAACGTGCCCTTCGCCGGCCAGTCGATCGAGATCCCCTACATCTGCGGCCAGATCCTGCTCGACGGGGCCAACCTGTCGTTCATGGGCCTCATTCAGGAGATCCCGATCGACGAGATCCGCATGGGCATGCGGGTCGAGGCCGTGTGGGCGCCGCCCGAGGAGCTGGGGCCGACGTTGGCCTCGGTCAAGTACTTCCGTCCCACCGGCGAGCCCGACGCCGACTACGAGACCTACAAGGAGTACCTGTGAGCGAGTTCCCCGGGCTCGTCTCGGGCCACCGCCCGGTCGGCGTGGTGTCCTTCGCCCAGTACGACAACGTGCGGCGCGAGGACGCGCGCAACGAGGTCGAGATGCTGATGCCGGTCGTGGCCGAGGTGTTCGGCAACATCGGCATCACCAAGGACGACGTCGGCTTCATCTGCTCGGGCTCGACCGACTACCTGATCGGCGGACCGTTCTCCTTCGTGGCGGCGCTCGACGCCGTGGGCGTGTGGCCGCCCCGGGCCGAGTCGCACGTCGAGATGGACGGCGCCTGGGCGCTCTACGAGGCCTGGGTGCTGCTGCAGGAGGGCGAGATCGACGCCGCGCTCGTCTACGCCTTCGGGCGCTCGTCGATGGGCGACCTCTCCGAGATCCTGTCCGTGCAGCTCGACCCGTACTACCTGGCCCCGCTGTGGCCGGACCCCACCTCGCTGGCCGCGCTGCAGGCGCAGGCCATGATCGACAAGGGACTGGCGAGCGAGGCCGACTTCGCCGCCGTGGCCAGCCGGTCCCGGCGCTCGGCGCTCGCGAATCCCAAGGCCCAGGTGGCCTACGACCGCTCGCCCGAGGAGCTGCTGGCCGAGGACTACGAGGTGGCGCCGCTGCGCCGCCACGCCCTGCCGCCGCTGACCGACGGCTGCGCCGCCATCGTGCTCGCCGCCGGCGACCGGGCCTACGAGCTGTGCGAGCGGCCGGCCTTCATCACGGGCATCGACCACCGCATCGAGACGCACTCGGTGGGTGCCCGCGACCTCACGCTGTCTCGCCCTCGACCAAGCTGGCCGGCGAGAAGGCCGGGGTGGGGGCCAAGAAGGTCGACGTGGCCGAGCTGCACGCGCCCTACGCCCACCAGGAGCTCATCCTCGCCGAGGCGTTGGGCCTCGGCGACGGGGTCGACGTGAACCCCTCGGGCGGCGCGCTGGCGGCCAACCCGATGATGTCGGCCGGGCTCATCCGCATCGGCGAGTCGGCCCAGCGCATCTGGTCGGGTCAGGCCGACCGCGCCGTGGCCCACGCCACGTCGGGGCCCTGCCTGCAACAGAACCTGGTCTGCGTCCTGGAGGGTGTGTGATGGCCGAGCGCTGCGCAGTCATCGGGGTGGGCCAGACGGTGGCCAAGTCCAAGCGGGAGGACGTGTCGATCGCCGGGCTGGTGCGCGAGGCCGCGCTGGCCGCCCTCGAGGACGCCGGGCTGACGTTCGCCGACATCGACGCCGTGGTCGTCGGCAAGGCCCCCGACATGTTCGAGGGCGTCATGATGCCCGAGCTCTACCTGGCGCCGGCGCTCGGCGCGGTGGGCAAGCCGATGTTCCGCGTCCACACGGCCGGCTCGGTCGGCGGGTCGACGGCCATCGTGGCGTCGCACCTCGTCGCCTCGGGGATCCACGAGCGCGTCCTCACCGTGGCCTTCGAGAAGCAGAGCGACTCCGACGCCATGTGGGCCCTGTCGGTGCCCCAGCCCTTCTCGGCGCCGCTGCTGGCCGGCGCCGGCGGCTACTTCGCCCCCATCATCCGGGCCTACATGTACCGCTCCGGCGCGCCGCGCGACATCGGGATGATGGTGGCGGTCAAGGACCGGCTGCACGCGTTGAAGAACCCGTACGCGCACCTCCACCTGCCCGACATCTCCATGCAGATGGTGGAGGAGTCGATCATGCTGTGGGACCCGCTGCACTACCTCGAGTCGTGCCCGTCCTCCGACGGCGCGGCCGCCATGGTCATCGGATCGGAGAAGGCCGCCGGGGCGGCGACGGCGGCGACCGGGCGGCCACCCGCCTGGATCCACGGCATGGCCATGCGCTCGGAGCCCACCATGTTCGCCGGCCGGGACCAGGTCAACCCGCAGGCGGGCCGCGACTGCGCCGCCGACCTCTACCGCCAGGCCGGCATCACCAACCCGCGGGCGGACTTCGACATGGCCGAGGTCTACGTCCCCTTCAGCTGGTACGAGCCGATGTGGCTGGAGAACCTCGGCTTCTGCCCCGAGGGCGAGGGCTGGAAGCTCACCCAGGCCGGCGCAACGTCGATGATCGAGGGCGGGGACATCCCGTGGAACTGCTCGGGCGGCGTGCTGTCGTCGAACCCGATCGGCGCGTCGGGGATGCTCCGCTTCCTGGAGACCGCCCTGCAGGTGCGCGGCATGGCGGGGGAGCACCAGGTGGCCGACGCCCGCCGGGCCCTCGGCCAGGCCTACGGTGGTGGGCTCGCAGTTCTTCGCCATGTGGGTCGTCGGCGCCGACAAGCCCTGAGGCGAGAGGGCCCTGCCGATATGCTCGGCGAAGCCCAGCCAGCCCTGACCAGGAGGTCTCCGTGAAGGTCGTCGTGGATTTCGACGAGTGTGCCAGCAACGCCGTCTGCATGGGGATCCTGCCCGAGGTCTTCGAGGTGCGGGACGACGGCTACCTGTACGTCCTCAACGAGAACCCGCCCGAGGAGTTCCGCGAGCGCCTGCGCGAGGCGGTCAACGGCTGCCCGACGGGCGCCATCTCCATAGAGGACGACTGACGCCCGCTCTCTCCCTTTGCATCCCGCCGGCGCCCGGGGTGTGCCGGAACACCGCATGACTGATTCGGCCGCTCCGCCCCGGGCGCGCTTCGCCCCGTCGCCGACGGGGTTCTTCCACGTCGGCAGCGCGCGGGCGGCGCTGTTCAACTGGCTCTTCGTGCGCCAGCACGATGGGACCTTCATCCTGCGGATCGAGGACACCGACGCAGCCCGGAACCGGCCCGAATGGACCGAGGGCATCATCACCGCATTGGACTGGCTCGGCATGTCCCCGGACGAGGGGCCCTACTTCCAGTCGGCGCAGGCGGACGTGCACGCGGCGGCGATCGAGGCACTGTGGGACAGCGGCGCGCTGTACGCCTGCGCCTGCACGCGGGAGCAGATCGACGAGCGGACGAAACAGCGGGCGGCGGCCGGTGACCCGACGCCGGGCTACGACGGGTACTGCCGCGACCTCGGGCTGCCCCGCGGCGACGGGCGGGCCCTGCGCTTCCGCACGCCCGACGAGGGCGTGGTGGAGGTCCACGACATTGTGCGGGGCGACGTGGAGTTCCCGCAGCGGGCGCTCGAGGACTTCATCTGCGTGAAGGGCAACGGCCAGCCGCTGTTCGTGCTGGCCAACGCAGTGGACGACCGGACGATGGCGATCTCGCACGTGATCCGGGGCGAGGACCAGCTGCCGACGACGCCCCGGCAGATCATGCTGTGGGGCGCGCTCGAACCGCGCCGAGGGCGTCGACCTCGCGCTGCCGGCGTACGCCCACCTGCCCTTGCTGGTCAACGAGCAGGGGAAGAAACTCTCCAAGCGTCGCGATCCCGTGGCGGTGGAGATGTACCGCGAGCAGGGTTACCTGCCGGCGGCCTTCCGCAACTACCTGGCGTTGTTGGGTTGGAGCCCCGGTGACGAGGAGATCGTGCCGCTGGAGGTGATTTTGTCGCGCTTCCGCCTGGAGGACGTGCAGCGGTCGCCGGCCTTCTTCGACGTCAAGAAGCTCACCCACATGAACGGCGTGTACATCCGCGACCTGCCGGTGGACGACTTCATCGCGGCGACGCGCCCCTGGGTCGACCCCGTGCGGGGGGAGTGGGCGCCGGGGGGCTGGGCCGACCCCGACAGCGGGGCGCCTGTCGTGTCCCCACCTGCGTGGGCGCCGGAGCGCTTCGACGCCGTGGTCTTCTCGGCTGTGGCCGCAGTGACGCAGGAGCGGGTGACCGTGCTGAGCGAGGTGCCCGAGCTGGTCGACTTCCTGTTCCTGGCGGACGCGCCGGATGATCCGGACAGCTGGCAGAAGGCGATCGCCGGGGACGAGGGTGCGTCGCGGATTCTGGCCGACGCGCTGGCCGCCTACGAGGCGTTGTCGACATGGGACAAGGACTCGCTGCACGAGGTGACGTTGGCCATCGCCGAGGCGGTCGGGCGCAAGCTGGGGAAGGCGCAGGCGCCGATCCGGGTGGCCGTCATGGGCCGGACCCGGGGGCTGCCCTTGTTCGACTCGCTGGCGGTGCTCGGCCGCAGCGAGACGTGCCGCCGCCTGGCGGCCGCGCTCGACCGCGTGACGCCTGCTCCCTGATGCTCTTCGCACCGCTCCGCTGGGCGCTGCGCATCGCGATCCTCGTGGTGACGGTGGTGGTCCTCTACTTCGCCGTCACCCTGGTGCAGGTGTGGCTGACCTCGCGCCAGTACGACCCGCATGCGGCGGGCGCCATCCTGGTGATGGGGGCGGCGCAGGACGACTGCGTCCCCACATTGGACCTCCAGGCCCGGCTCGACCAGGCGGCGACCCTCTACCACCAGGGCTACGCGAAGCTGATCATGCTGACCGGCAGCAAGCAGCCGGGGGACAAGTGCACCGAGGCGCAATCGGGTGCCATGTATCTCGAGCAGATGAAGGGCGTTCCGAAGACGGCGATCCTGGAGGCGGGCGGCAACGACAGCTACGAGAACATCTCCGACGCGGCGCCGGCGCTGAAGACGCACGACGCCACGGTGATCCTGGTCACCACCGACCCCTTCCACGAGGATCGTTCCATGGCCATCGCCACTGACCTGTCGCTGAAGCCGTCGCCCACGCCGACCCAGACCTCGCCTATCAGGGGATGGTCGACGTTGCCTTACTTCCTGAAGGAGGCGCTGGGCGTGGGGCTGGGGCGGATCATCGGGTACAACCACCTGGAGTGGCTGCACGACGCCTGAGTGTGGGGGCGCGTGAGGCGGGCGATGGGGGAGCTGCGCATGCTGCCGTCGCTGACCCAGGGCCCTGGGGGCGTCTTTCCAACGGGCCCCGGCGCCTTCAGCAGGGCGAACTCCCGACATGGGCGGCTCGGGTAATCTAAACGCCCACCCATTCGGGGGTGGTGTAATCGGCAACACGACTGGTTCTGGTCCAGTTATTGAGGGTTCGAGTCCTTCCCCCCGAGCACCGGCGGCCTCCTACGTGTCACGGAGACCACCGCCCGGCCCCATCGTCTAGAGGCCTAGGACACCACCCTCTCAAGGTGGCGACACGGGTTCGAATCCCGTTGGGGCTGCTTCATGACCTTGACCCGTTTTCCGGGCCACGGTTATAAGAGTTAGGTCTGGTTCTGCAATGAGTGTAAGGCCTCGAATTCGACCGGGGGGAGGTAGTCGAGGCAGCTGTGGAGACGTTCGGGGTTGTACCAGTGCTCGATCCATTCGGCGATGGCGATCGACAGCTCGATCTTGGTCCGCCATTTCTTTCGATTGAGCAGCTCGATCTGCATGGTTCCCCAGAACGACTCCATGGTGGCGTTGTCGTAACATTAACCGGCTAATAGGGACCCGGCCGAGTAAACGAGTGGGGTTCTAAACGGGCGGTCAGCTGCTATTCCAGCGCCGGTAGGCGGCGACGAGTGTCTTGGTTGTCGGGTCCCCGTTGAGTTCGATGTCGAGGAGAGCCATTTGGTAACGACGGCCCTTGTGCTCGCACGTGGCCATGAGTTCTCGCCGCCCGCCGGCCATGCCGATGGAAATGACGCTGACTTCCTCTCCGATGGCGCGGCCGGGACATGGAAGGTTGGCGTCGTTGTCGAAGGCGGCCTCGAAGGCGGTGAGTTGCTCGTCGTCGTTGTAACAGTCGACGGTGATGTCGGCGATGAGCGAGTCCAGTTCACTGTTGCGGCGAGGGCTCATCGACCGCTCGCCTTGTGGCGGGACGGAAGCTCGAGACGACGAAGTTGTTCCTCGTGGCGTCGAACCCGTTCGGCCAGGGCTTCGACGGCAATCCGCAGATGGCCAATCTCAGAGCACCAGGCCAGACATGGTCCGGGGGTCGTGGCTGTGGATCCGCTGCTCCTCGACCACCATCCGCAGAGTCGGATCCCGGTAGAGCGTGGTGCGACTGATGCCGGCGGCGGAGGCGACCGTCGTGAAGGTCACGGGTTCACCCTCTTGGAGGAGATCAGCGCACGTCTGCTCGACTTTGGCCAGAGTCTCGGGGCTGGTCATCCGGCCAGATTCTCACCCTCAGCCAAGAGCGCGTCGAGGCGGATGATGAGGCGCCGGTGACGGTCGGCCTCGTCGATCCAACCGCGGGACTCCGCGTCGGCAACAAGCGCTTCAGCGTCTCTCCGCTGAGCCGACAGCACAGAGACGCTGGCGGCGTCAGTGCGGAAGTTGGGGCAGTGCTCGCAGATGTTGGCATAAGGACACGAGCCCTGAGCCGGGGCACGCAGGCAGTAGCCACCGGCGAGACGAGCCTTGATTGCCGGCGCGTCGCGCCAGTCACCGTCGCCGGTCACGGGGATGCGAGTGCGTCCATTGGGCAGCTGTCCGAGCTGGGACTTGGCAAGCTCGAGGGCCCGTTCGTACTCGGCGCGCACCGTAGTGTCGAAGAGCCGGCCATAACGAAGGCTCATCTCCGCCGAGACGTGACCGAGGAGGGCCATGAGGGCCTGCAGCGACACCCCGGCATTCACCATGGCGGTGGCGAAGGTATGTCTGAGCTGATGAGGTTTGACGTGGCCGATGCCGGCCGCCTCGCCGGCCCGATTGAGTTCGAGGCGCAGAGCCTGTTGGGCCAGCCGTCGTCCGTGGTGGGTAAAGAGGAACTGCGCGGGTCGGCCTGTGCGAGGGTGCGGGAGCGGCCGACCCTCCGACCTGGTGGCGCAGATCCGGTCGATCAGAGTGACAGTCTCATCGTCGAGGGGCACCATCCGCTCGGTGTCGAGTTTGCCGAGCGGAACTTTGAGCCACGCCCCATTGCCGGGGATCTCGTGCACGCAGTCGAGTTCGAGGTCGAGGAGCTCGCCGATGCGCAACCCGCAGGCTCGAGCCAAGAGCAACGCGTCGGCCGCCAGCCGGAAATCGGAGCGAGCCAGGGCCTCGCCGAGACACCGATCGGCGTCGACGGGCAGGTAGCGAGGAAGAGGCCTGGGCAGACGCGGGGTGTCTGTGCGGAATATGAGGCGCCGCTTTGGTGCGTCTTTCCATCCCCACTCGGTGACGTCGTTGAGGAAGACCGAAACAGTCAAGATCCGCCGGGCCTGATCAGCGGTCGTGATCGGCTCGCCGTTCTTGGAGTTGATCGCACTGGCCACCGAGTTCAGGTAGGGCTCGATGTGGCGCTGTCGGTCGAGGTCAGCGAGCGAAGTGAGATCTGGGTCGTGGTCAGCGAGGAAACGGCCGAAGTGAACCAAGCGCGTCGCCATGCCGGTCACGGTCTTGGGCTTACACGTCCCGGTCTTGCGCTCCAGATAGGCCACGAATGCCGGCTGAAGAGCGGGGTGGACATCCACGACGCGAGCGTCGAACGCCTTGGGCTGCTGCCAGTGAGGAGGCGGAGCGTCAAGGATGCCCAGATGGAACAACACCCGGTGGGCGCCACTGAGGGCGCCCTGGTAGTGGCGCCACCCCTTGCCAGTCTCGAGGCCACGGCGTCGACAAGTTCGGGCCAACTGATCGAAGTCGTCGAGGGTCAACTGCTCGAGGCTCACGTTGGTTTCGATGAGCAGACGACCGACGGACTGCGAGGCCATGCGCAGGCTCTGGGTGGAGGTGAACCCGATCGCTTCGGCACCTTGGCAGAAGCGCTCCATGTCGGCGGCCAGCGGACTGGCGACAACCTCTCGCCAAAAGCTCGAGAGCTTGCGGGAGACCAGGTAGTCGTAGCCGGGCTGGAGCCAGCCGTGGACCATCAAAAAGATCAGGAACGAAGTTGTCTGTGAACCCTCGGCCAGTCTGGAGGCGAGTGGTTGCGAGGCCCAGTCCTGTGGGTGTGGCCAGCGCCGCATGAAGGTCTTGGCTCCTTGGGTGGTGCTGTGGTTGCCCCGACCGGTGAGCAACTGATGGCGCGCGTACTCGGCGAGGTAGTCCCTCGCTGAGGAGTCAGCTGCGCGAACGCTGGCGGTCTCGGGCAGCATCGAACTCGGCCTTTACGTGAGTAGGAGCGAGGTGGATGTAACGGGCGGTCGTGTCGATGTGGGCATGGCCGAGCAGCGCCTGCATGACAGCAAGATCGACGCCCGCTTCGGCAAGTGCGGTGCCGAACGTGTGGCGAAGTGCATGCGGATGACCGCCTGGGACGCCAGCCGCCGCCCGGTGATAGCGAAAGACCGTGCGCAAGCCCGCCGGAGTCAGCGGCTGACCGCGGTTGGGTCCTTTGGCCACCACGAACAGGCGGGAGGTCTGGGTCTCGGGACGTTCGGCGAGCAGGTAGGTCTGAATGACACCCGCCACGTCCACGTCGAGTGGAACACGACGTTCTTTGGACCCTTTGCCGCTCACACGCAGCCACCGCCCACCGATGTCGACATCACGAACATCGAGAGCCAGCACTTCACCGGCCCGCAGGCCGCAAAAGACCATCAATCCCGCCATCGCCCGGTCCCGCCAGGTCCGCAGGCTCCCCACCAGGGCCACGACATCTCCCGCGTCTAAGGCACGAGGAAGGCGCTGGGGCTCTCGAACTCGCAGCGCTGATCGCAGTCTCGGACGACGTGCCACGTGTGCGAGCAAGCCGTTGCGCTCGCCAGAAGAGAGCCGTCTCGCTTCCCTGCCTCTCGGGACCGGGTTCTTCGCATCGGGGTCACGCATCGCTCGGAATTCGAACAGACCCGAGATCGCGGCCAGACGATTGTTCACCGTCGCCGGCGCGTATCCGTCGGCACGTCGGCCGTCCATGCGCACCACATTCGGGCCCGGTCGACCAGGAACCGTTGCCTGTCGGCATGCAGCGAGATAGCGCAGCAGCACGTCGGTGTTCACTGCGTCGAGATCGATCTCCTCCTTCGCCAACCAACGGCAGAATGCCAGCAGCGAGAACCCGTAGACGCGGACCGTCTGCGGCGAGTAGTTCCGATCCGACAGGTAGCTCAGGTATTCGTTCACCAACGCGAACCGATTGGCGTCACCGCCCGCCAGGACCCAACCATCCGCTCCCCGCTCAAGCCGAAGCTCAGCATCGATCACCACAACATCTGTAACCGAAGGCGTCACTGAAGGCAAGCATTTATGACGCTACTTGTTGCCTCTGCTGCTCTCCCACTTCGCCGCGATAGCCGGTAAATAGGCAGTCACCGACGGTCCCCATCGAGCCGACCAGTCCCTTGGTGCGGATCAGCTCGCTGAAGGCCCACGAGGTGAACTGGGAGACCCATGGTCGGAATGGATGATCGAACCGGGACCGATCGGTCGTGACTCGCTCGCCATGAGCACGGCGTCGTTGACCAAAGCAGTCTCGCAGCGCCGGTCGATGGCCCAGCCCACCACCCGGCGACTGAAGGCGTCGAGGACCGCACAGCAATAGACCTTGCCCTCACGCGTCGGGTGCTCGGTGATGTCGGTGAGCCAGAGCACGTTGGGCCGGTCCACGGTGAAATTAGGCTGGACCAGGTCCTCTTCGGTGGCCTCGTTGACCAGGTTCTTCCTACGTCGCTTGGGCCCGGGGAGGCCCTTGATCCCCAGCTCGCGCATGATGGAGAGGATCAATTTCTTGTTCACCACCATGTTCTGCTCGCGCATCAGGGCGGCACGGATGCGCAACATCCCATATGTGCCTCGCGAGCGCTTGTGGATGTCGGCCACCAGCCCGCTGAGCAACAGCCGGCGGATCTGGCGGTCAGAGGGCACGTGGTACTTGAACTCGTAGTAACACGAGCGCGAGACACCAGTGACCCGGCACGCCATGTTCTCCTTGAAGCCCAGGTCGCTTAGTCCTTTGGCGACCTGGCACCGCCTTTTGGGGAAACGGGCTCCTCGCCGTTGAAAAGCGCGACCGCAGCCCTGGTGATCTCGAGCTCGGCCTCGAGCTCGGCGATGGTCTTGAGCGCTTGAGCCAACTCGTCGGCCTCGAAGCTCTTCACGCCCTCCGCACGGCCGGCGTCGATCAGCGCCTGGCGCTTCCACAAGTAGAGGGTGGCCTCTGAAACACCGAGCTCTTTCGAAAGCGCGACCACCTTCTCGCCGGCAATGAGACGGGCACACGCAGTCCTGCGGAACTCCGGTGGGTATCGCTTGGGCATGACTACCTCCTGGTAGATCACGACCCAACTCTTACAACCGCTGTCGCCCAAACGGGGTCAAGGTCATCAAATTTCCTGGTCGGAGAGTTCTACGGCGAAGCTCCATACCACCCTGCCCATCCATCTGACCATCCTGCACTGGCGTCGATGGGCAAGCCCTGCGAAGAGTCGCTGATGACATAGGCGTGCTGATCATGATGTCTCCGCCGAAAAAGGGTGGCGACATCTGTGGATCGCTTCAAGCTCACCCTGGCAGCTGCGGTCAGGCTCCGCGGTTGAGGGTCGAATAAGGGATTAAGCCTCTACAGCCGTTCGCGCACGCCCGATCAGCCTCTTGGCCCATCCAACGAGATCCCGTGCCTCCCCAGGAGCATAGAAGGAGACGCCATAACTGGCCGAGTCCTTCTTCTGCAGCAGCCTCTTGAGGTCTTTGGCCATTTCCGTCCCGCCCGGCTCGACGGTCTCCAGAAGAGCGACGGCTTCCTCGTGAGCTTGCCCGCGCGCTCGTCGGCGAAGGCGGGCGCAGCAGGCGGCGTCTGACGCCGCAATGCCAGCGAGGATGGCCAGGGCGGCTGCTACGCCGGAATTAGCGACGGCCGTTGTATCTTCAAGAACGAGTTCCGCCGCGAGTACGAAGGCATCGGCTTGCTCGAGTCGCGTCCGCGCCTCAGGCCTGCCGCACGTTTGTGTTCGAGGGGTCACGAGGCCTTTGCCAGCGCCGAGCGGTTCCCGCTGATCTCCATGAGGTCCTGCTCCCAGCTCCTCACGATTGGCTCCTCGAGCGCGTCGCAAACGCCCGATCTCTGCTGGACTCTTAAGGACAATCTGAGCCGGATTGCCGGTCCAACGCCCGATGAGGTGGGCAAGATGCACTGCCGAATCGCCAAGGCTCTCGACATCCCCGATGATAAGTAGATCGATGTCACTTCCCTCATCTCCGTCCCGGCGCGCTGCCGATCCATAGAGGCCGACCAGCAGCGGCTTCGGTTGCCAAGAGTCGACCTCAGCCCGAATGCGCTCGGTCAACTCGCCATAGAGGGATGCGAGGACCTCGATCGGTCCAGCTGCAAGATGCTCTCGGTTCAGCCGGTAGCCGCCAGGGACGAGGTCTACAAGTCCCGAAGCGACCATTCGAAGCAATACGGTCCGGACGCCACTCTTAGAGGCCCCTTCCGTGAGTTGGTGTACCGCTCCCAACGTCATTGGGCCGTTGGTCGAGCTCAGGGCGGAGTAAACCGGGCCGTCGAGGCTGGGTATCACGCTAGAAATGGGACTACTGACATTCATTAGGCCTCAGCCCCCAATCCTCTGAAATATCGCACGACGTAGATTGTAGCGCACGCCGTTTGAAATATCGCACACGGTACGAAATAACGTAGGGTTTGGTAGCTATAGCTAGGGCCGCATTCCGGCGACTGAATCAAGAACCCAGCTGACCGCGACCCCCACCGAGTAGGTGTCGATGAACGACATGGGACCTCCGGAAAACGATGCACTCATCGACGAGATCCATGCGCTCCGAGCTGAAAATCAGCGCCTGAGATCACTGCTTGGCATCGACCAGGCGAGCCGGCATCACATCACCCCAACCCTGGGAACCGACGCTGTTTGCCGACTCGGATCGGAGGAACCTCACAGACGACATCAACGGGGACTCCCCGGCTGAAGCCAAGACCGCCCTTTTCCGACTCTTGTTTGCCGGCCGTGAGGATGTGAACGCCCTTCGCTGGGAGAGCTCTCGGACCGGGAAGACCGGCTGGAGCAGGCGGGGGTCACCGGCGTTCGCCTCCACGATCTCAGGCACTACGTGGCGACACGGCTGCTGAGCGCCGGCGTCGACGTGCGCACGGTCGCAGGGAGGTTGGGACACAGGAACCCCAGTACGACCCTCAACGTCTACTGTCATTTCGTCCCAGAAACTGATCAGGAAGCAGCGGAGACGCTGGGACGGATCTTTGAGGATGCGGCCCACTCCGACTCATGACAACGAAAGATTCTGTTCGGTGAGCGCTGGCAGGCTCGGGTCTCCAAAGTCCCCAACCGTCCCGTAATCTTCGACTGTGTACCAGCCAGAGTCGTTGGTCGAGCCCTCTGATTCGATCACCGCAAACCTGGCGGGACGAGCAATAGACAGACAGCTCACGATCTACGCGGGGGCCGGCCTCTCGGCGGCCGATCCCACAGACCTCCCTGGGCGTCTGCCCTTGGTGGGCGTGTGGTCGAAGCACTACGGAACTCAGTTGCGCTTGATGGAGTTGAGGCGACCGATCTCGTGGCCGTCGCAGACGCGGTCTCGGCGGAACCCATGGGCGGGGATCTCCTGAGGCGCACGAGTGGCAGTTCATTGTTTCGTCCGCCGTCTTCGCTCTCAGAACCCTCTCTGAGGGGTTGACAAGTCACAGGAGTATCCCGAAAGCCGGAGGTTCAAATCCTCCCCTCGCGACCAATGAAAGCGCAGGTCAGGGCCGGCCCTCGGGACCGGCCCTTCTGCTGTCTGGACCCACCGTGAGCGTTCGAAGGCCGGATCGGTCAGCCGAGCGACAGTCAGCCAAGCGGGACCCGTCGCCGGTTGTCGACTGCACCGGCTCGGCAACCTACATTCAGCGGGACCCGGCGCAAACCGCCTGGAGGGCCTGATGACTCTGTTTGGACAGGTTGAGAGCGGTTGGGGAGAAGGGGTGCCCCCGCTCATCGGCAGGGCGGCCGAGCTCACGGCGCTCGTCAACCTGCTCCGCCGGCCCGACATCCGCTTGGTGACGGTCACCGGCCGGAGCGGTTTGGGCAAAACCGTCCTCGCCCAGACAGCCGCCATCCAGCTGGCCGCCGAGGAGCAGCTCACCGTCAGGACGGTGCGCCCCGGCGTCTACGGTGCCGGGACGCCGGATGGGCGAGCGGACGATCTGGGCGAGACCCGATGGGCGGAGGCAATATGGCGCCACGGCCGCGTTGCGCGACGGACGCTGCTCGTCATCGACGGTATGGACGCCATGCCCGAGGTAGGGGAAGCCGTCCGCGACGCGCTGGCGCGAGGCGACTCTCTCCAGATCCTGGCCACGAGCGTCCTGCCGTTTCGGGCGATCGGCGGAAGGGTGTTCCCGCTCAAGCCCCTGACCCTCCCTACCGAAATCGGTGACGATCCCGTCGTTGCAGCCGCGTCGCCGGCCGTGCGGCTGTTCTGCGAGCGGGCTGCGGTTGCTCGTCGAGGCTTCCGCCTCACCGCCAGGAACGCAGGGGTGGTCTCGGAGCTCTGCCACGAGCTCGAGGGTGTGCCTTTGGCGATCGAGCTCGCCGCAGCACGCGTGGGCACGATGAGCCCCCGGGCCGTGCTCACCCGGTTCCGCAAGGTCCTCACGCCTCCTTCGAACGAGCAGATGTCGACGGCTGCCGTCGACGGCTCGGCGGAGCTGACGGTGCTGGGCTGGAGCATCGAGCTGCTCACCCCGCGCCAGCGGGTCCTTCTCGGGTTGTGTGCCGTCTTCGCCGGGAGTTTCGATTGGGCGGCACTCACTGCGGTCGTCGGACCGTCGATCTCCGCGCAGTACAGCCGGGCAACCGACCGGGAGATGGCGTACGACCTGGAGGTGCTGGTGACGGCCGGGCTGGTGTCGGCCAGAGTCCCGGCGGGAATCGCCTGGGTGACGCGCTACTCGGTGGCGCCCTCGATCCGCCGAATGGTGGGCGTGTTGTTGGAGGACGCAGGATTGCTGGCGGAAGTGCGCCGGCGTCATACCGGGTACTACCGCGCGGAGGCCCGGCGGATTGCCGAGCACCAGTGGGCGTTCGGAGGGACCGCGCTGGCGCGTCGGCTGGTGGCGGACCAGTCTGAATTTCTCGCCGCTCTCGCCGAGGTGGTTGCGTCCGGTGACGCCGTTGCAGCGCTTTGCTTCGCGGTCGATTTGACCGAATTGTGGGTTGGGGCCGCCACCCAGGCCACCGGGCTCAGAACCCTGAGCAGCCTCGTCTCCCGGGCCGAGAACCAGACCGGGGGACCCCTCTCCCCAGATCTGGAGGCAGGGACGATCGTCGGGGTGAGCACGCTGGCGATGTGGATAGCGGGCGCGGATACGGGGCCTGCCACACTGGGGCGTCTGGCGAAGGCCGAGGAGATGGCTCTCGGGGCCGGTCTGGTCGACTTGGCCTGGCAGGCGAGGCATCTGCGGATCCAGCTGCTGGTGATCGGCGGGTCCTACAACGAGGCGTTGGAAGAGATCGGCGCCGCGCTCGTCAGCGAGAGCCTTGCGCCTGAGCCGTATTGGCGCATGCGGTTGTTGCTGTGGTGGTCGATGGCGTTGAACATGGCCGGCGATCGGGAGGCAGCCCTCGAAGCTGGTGTTCAAGCGCGCGACCTGGCACAGCTGGCTGGGGACGAGCACCAACTCCTTTTGACGTCCCATGTGCTGTCCGGGATCCCCGGGGCGCGTGCTGATCCCCGCGCTTCGGTGCCTGAACCCGAGGAGCTGCTCGATCGGGCGAGGCGGCTGGGCGACCCCTATGCCGAGGGGCACATCGTGAGCGGGGTGATCCTGAATCAGCTGGTCCAGCGAAACGTGGTCGGCGCGGCACAGCGTGTACTCGAGGCGCTCGACCTCGCCCGCCGGACCGAGGCTTGGTACCTCGAGGAGCTGGCCGTCCTCGAACTCGTGATGGTGGCGTCTCTCGGCGGGCGCCCCCAGTGGGCGGCCTCGCTCCATGGCTCGCTGGACACCGTCCTCCCGGCGATCGCCCCCAGGATCCCAGGGGCGGCGCTCAAGGAGTACACCATCCTGGTGCGCACCGTGGAGGAGGCGCTGGGACACGCCCAGTTCCAGCGGGCCTGCGCAGCGACCGCCGGCCGGTCATGGAACGAGACGCTCGAGGACGCTCGGCGGGTCGCGACGCGCTTGGCGTCGGTTCCGTCACGTCCGCGCCAGGCTGGGGAGGACAAGGGTTCGAATAGCTCCGGTCCGCCCTCATCCCCTTCCGCCATTGCGCTGCCACCCCGCGAGCTCGAGGTGCTCCGGCTGCTGGCCTCGGGATGCTCGAACAAGGAGATCGCTGCCCTGTTGGTCCTCAGCCCCAAGACGGTTATGCACTACACCACCCGCATCTACCGCCGCCTGGGCGTGCGTTCGCGCGCCGAAGCGGTATCGGCCGGCTGGCGGCGCGGCCTGCTCCCGCCTGGCTGACCGCCAGACCAAACCAACCAACGTTTTCGGGTGAGGTTGAAGGTGGTCGTGGCCTTGCATTTTGGAGAGGCGTAGGGGCAAATGCCCACCTGTTCCGTCAGGGTGCTCGCTGCCACACTCTCCAGAAGGGAGACCTGCCACATTTCGGTGGCGTCGGAAGCCGGTTGGCAGAAAGGCAGGGGTGTACGGCGTGCCGATCAAGAGGCCGAGGATCCACTTCCCTCGCAGCCGGGTGGCGCTTCGCACTGGGGCCGCGACGGCCGCCGTGCTGAAGACGGTGGGGATACTCGCGGTCGCATGCGCCTAAGACCCCAGAGAGAAGACGGCGTCATGAACGGCGGATTTAGAGGCAGTTTTCGCAGGACCACTGGACTCTGTACCGTCGCGATCGCGCTCGTAGCGTCAATGACCCTGATCACGAGCAGCCGAGCGAATGCGTCGTCAGCCCTCACCCAGGGCACCCCGACCTCGGTTGCCATCGCCCCGGGGGCGGGCTATTCGGGCCAGCTCACCGCGACCAATGAGCCGGGCGGAGGTGGCTCGCTCACGTGGACGACGACCACCAGCTCCTCCGAGGTCACCGTCTCCTCTTCCGGGGCGGTCACCGTCCCGACGTCGGTCACGACGCCGGGGACCGTCACGGTGAGCGGCACGGTCGCAGACGCCGTCGGCGACACCGGGAACTGGTCCTTCAGCCTCACGATCAATACCTCGGACGAGTTCGCCTGGGGCTACAGCGAAGACGGCGAACTCGGCAACGGCACGGAGAACTCGTCCTCCACGCCGGTCGAAGCGAACCTGCCGGCCGGGGTCACCGCGACCGCGATCGCCGCCGCGTCTTCAACCAGCTACGCCATCGGCTCGAACGGCAACGTCTACGCCTGGGGCTACGGGCCCGAAGGCGAGTTGGGCAACAACACGATGACCGAGGATCAGACGACGCCGGTCCAAGTCACGCTCCCGCCCGGGGTCACCGCCACGGCGATCGCCGCTGGGGAGGACACCGGGTACGCCCTGGGCTCGAACGGCTCCGTTTACGCCTGGGGCTACGGCTCTGACGGCGAGCTCGGCAACAACACGACGACCGAGTATCAGACGACGCCGGTCAAAGTCCTGCTCTCGCTCCCGGCCGGGGTCACCGTCACCTCGCTCGCCGCCGCGATGGGCACCGCGTACGCCCTCGGCTCAAATGGCTCCGTCTTCGCCTGGGGCGACGGCTCGGAGGGTCAGCTCGGCAATGGAACGCAAAACTCGTCCTCCACGCCGGTCCAAGTCACGCTCCCGCCCGGCGTCACTTTCACCGCCATCGCGGCCAGCTCCGACGACGGGTACGCCATCGGCTCGGACGGCAATGTCTACGGCTGGGGCACCGCTGCGTGGTCCACGCTCGGCCCCAACGCAACGGAGGACTTCGAGACGACGCCGTTCAACCTCTTCCTCTTCTCGGGCACCGATCCGCCCGTGTCGGAGTTCGGCGGTGTCACCGCGATTGCCGCCGGCAACATCGGCTATGGCGGTCCAGATGTTGACGGAGTGGGCGGCGTGTATGCCATCTCGGGCGGCACCCTGTACACCTGGGGATTTGTCCCGCAGACCCGCAACGGCACCACCACCAGCGGCATGGAGCCAAACCCGACTCCCGTCACGTTCCCGGTGGGGGTCAGCCCCACCGCGATCACCGCCGGGCAAGGTTTTGCCTACACCATCGGGTCCAACGGCACCCTCTACGCCTTTGGCGCCAGCAATAACGGCGACCTTGGCAATGGGACCACCACCGGGTCGCCCGGTCTCCAGGCCACACCGGTCGCCGTCTCGCTTCCGGCCGGGGTAGTCCCGACGGCACTCGGCCCAGAGCCGGACTCCTTGACCGGTTATGTGGTCGTGCGCCCGACGGCGACCCTCACCCAGGGCACCCCGACCTCGGTTGCCATCGCCCCGGGGGCGGGCTATTCGGGCCAGCTCACCGCGACCAATGAGCCGGGCGGAGGTGGCTCGCTCACGTGGACGACGACCACCAGCTCCTCCGAGGTCACCGTCTCCTCTTCCGGGGCGGTCACCGTCCCGACGTCGGTCACGACGCCGGGGACCGTCACGGTGAGCGGCACGGTCGCAGACGCCGTCGGCGACACCGGGAACTGGTCCTTCAGCCTCACGATCAATACCTCGGACGAGTTCGCCTGGGGCTACGGCGAAGACGGCGAACTCGGCAACGGCACGGAGAACTCGTCCTCCACGCCGGTCGAAGCGAACCTGCCGGCCGGGGTCACCGCGACCGCGATCGCCGCCGCGTCTTCAACCAGCTACGCCATCGGCTCGAACGGCAACGTCTACGCCTGGGGCTACGGGCCCGAAGGCGAGTTGGGCAACAACACGATGACCGAGGATCAGACGACGCCGGTCCAAGTCACGCTCCCGCCCGGGGTCACCGCCACGGCGATCGCCGCTGGGGAGGACACCGGGTACGCCCTGGGCTCGAACGGCTCCGTTTACGCCTGGGGCTACGGCTCTGACGGCGAGCTCGGCAACAACACGACGACCGAGTATCAGACGACGCCGGTCAAAGTCCTGCTCTCGCTCCCGGCCGGGGTCACCGTCACCTCGCTCGCCGCCGCGATGGGCACCGCGTACGCCCTCGGCTCAAATGGCTCCGTCTTCGCCTGGGGCGACGGCTCGGAGGGTCAGCTCGGCAATGGAACGCAAAACTCGTCCTCCACGCCGGTCCAAGTCACGCTCCCGCCCGGCGTCACTTTCACCGCCATCGCGGCCAGCTCCGACGACGGGTACGCCATCGGCTCGGACGGCAATGTCTACGGCTGGGGCACCGCTGCGTGGTCCACGCTCGGCCCCAACGCAACGGAGGACTTCGAGACGACGCCGTTCAACCTCTTCCTCTTCTCGGGCACCGATCCGCCCGTGTCGGAGTTCGGCGGTGTCACCGCGATTGCCGCCGGCAACATCGGCTATGGCGGTCCAGATGTTGACGGAGTGGGCGGCGTGTATGCCATCTCGGGCGGCACCCTGTACACCTGGGGATTTGTCCCGCAGACCCGCAACGGCACCACCACCAGCGGCATGGAGCCAAACCCGACTCCCGTCACGTTCCCGGTGGGGGTCAGCCCCACCGCGATCACCGCCGGGCAAGGTTTTGCCTACACCATCGGGTCCAACGGCACCCTCTACGCCTTTGGCGCCAGCAATAACGGCGACCTTGGCAATGGGACCACCACCGGGTCGCCCGGTCTCCAGGCCACACCGGTCGCCGTCTCGCTTCCGGCCGGGGTAGTCCCGACGGCACTCGGCCCAGAGCCGGACTCCTTGACCGGTTATGTGGTCGTGCGCCCGACGGCGCCGCCGACCGTCACCTCGGCGAGCAGCACCACCTTGACGCAGGGTCAGCCCGGGACCTTCACCATTACCGCCACCGGAACTCCCGCGGCGACCTTCAGCGAGACCGGGACTCTGCCAACGGGCGTGACGCTCTCGAGCACAGGGGTGCTCTCGGGGACGCCGACCCAGTCGGGCTCGTTCGCGATCACGATCACCGCGACGAACGGCGTGTCGCCGAACGCCATCCAGAGCTTCACGTTGTTCGTCGACGCGCCGCCGACAATCACCTCCGCCAACGAAGGTTTTTTCGAACAAGGTCATGCCGGAAGCTTTACGGTCACCGCCACCGGCACGCCGGCTCCGACCTTCACCGAGACCGGGAGCCTCCCGACAGGCGTCACGCTGTCGAGCACCGGCGTGCTCTCGGGTACCACTACCCAGACTGGTCTCTTTTACATCACCATCACTGCGACCAACGGCGTCTCACCGAACGCCATCCAGTCCTTCATCGTGGTCGTCGATGCACCGCCGACAATCACCTCGGCGAACAGCGCCATCTTCGCAATGGGGGTGGCCGATGCCTTCACCGTCTCTGAGACCGGGTTCCCGGGTTCGGCCTTCACTGAGATCGGGACCCTTCCGACCGGCGTGACGCTCTCGAGCGGGGGGGTGCTGTCGGGCACCCCGACCCAGTTGGGATCCTTTCCGATCACCTTCACCGCGTCGAACGGCAATTCACCGAACGCGACCCAGTCGTTCACCTTGACGGTCGTCACGTCGACCAACCCGGTGCCCTCGGACGAGCTTGCCTGGGGCAACGGCACCAACGGTGAGCTCGGCAACGGCACAACGACGTCGACTCAGTCGACACCGGTTCCCGTCTCCCTCCCGCCAGGGGTCACCGCGACCACGACCGCCGGAGGGAGCGCGACCAGCTACGCGATCGGATCGAACGGCACCCTCTACGCCTGGGGCAGCGGCACAGACGGCCAGCTGGGCAATGGCACCACGACCGCGACCCAAACCAGTGCGGTCGCCGTTTCTCTCCCGGCTGGGGTCACCCCCACCGCGGTCGCCCCTGGGGAGTTGACGACTTACGCGCTCGGCTCGAACGGGACCGTCTATGCCTGGGGCTACGGCCCCGACGGCGAGCTCGGGAACGGCACGACGAGCGACGCCACGACGACACCGGTGGCGGTGTCTCTGCCGACCGGGATCACCGCGACCGCGATCGGCGCTGCGGGCTACACCGGGTATGCCATGGGCTCGAACGGCACCCTCTATGCCTGGGGCAATGGCGCGGACGGCGAGCTCGGGAACGGGACGACGACCGACCCCCAGACCACACCGGTTGCTGTGTCACTGCCGACCGGGGTCACCGCGAGGGCCATCACCGGCGGCGAGTACACCGCCTACGCGTTGGGCTCGAACGGCACCGTCTACGCCTGGGGCTTCGGCACCAATGGTGAGCTCGGGAATGGCATGACGACATCGACCCAGACGACACCGGTCGCCGTCTCCCTGCCGAGCGGGGTCACCGCCACTGCGATTGCCGCCGGAACTGTCAACGGCTATGCCCTCGGCTCCAACGGCACGCCGTATGCCTGGGGCAACGGCTTTGGCGGCGAACTTGGCAACGGCACCACGAGCGATCCCCAGACAAAACCGGTCGCCGTCTCCCTGCCGAGTGGGGTCACCGCCACCGCGATCGGTGCCTCCGAGTTCACCGGGTTCGCGATCGGTTCGAACGGGACCCTGTATGCGTGGGGGACAGGCGCAGACGGCAACCTCGGGAACGGCACGACGACCTTCCCCCAGACGACACCTGTCGTCGCCTCCCTCCCAGCCGGGGTGGTCCCGACGGCGTTCGGCTCGGGGCCGCAGTCGGAGACCGACTACGCAGTCGTGCGACCGGCCGTCACCCTCTCGCAGGGCAGCCTGACCTCGACCACCACCTCTCCAGGTGCCGGCTACTCAGGCCAGCTGACCGCGACCAACACGCCAACAGGCGGCGGTTCGCTCACCTGGACGACGACCAACAGCTCCTCCGAGGTCACGGTCTCGGCCTCCGGGGCGGTCACCGTTCCGACGTCGGTCACCACGCTGGGGACCGTCATGGTGAGCGGGACGGTGCGCGACGCCGTCGGCGACACCGGAAACTGGACTTTCACCCTCACGGTCAACGGGACACCGCCAATAATCACTTCGGTGAACAGCGCCACCTTCACGCAGGGCCAGTCGGGGACCTTCATCGTCACGGCTACCGGCAACCCTGCACCGACCTTCAGCGGAACCGGATCGCTCCCAATCGGGGTGATGCTCAGTGACACGGGTGTGCTCTTGGGCACCCCGCTCCAATCGGGGACCTTCCCGATCACCATTACCGCCTCCAATGGCGTGTCGCCCAACGCGACCCAGAGCTTCACCCTCACGGTCGATGGGCCACCAACGATCACCTCGACCGACACTGCGACCTTCACGGAGGGTCAGGCGGGGAGCTTCATCGTCACGGCCACGGGTACCCCAGCTCCGTACTTCACCACGTCGGGACCGCTCCCGTACGGGCTGTTCCTCAGCCCCGGGGGCGTGCTATCCGGGACGCCCATCCAGACGGGTTCATTCCCGATCTTCATCACTGCAGACAACGGGATCTCGGGCGAAGTGTCGCAGAGCTTCCTGTTGACGGTCAACGCGTCGCCAATAATCACTTCGGCGAACAGCGCCACCTTCACGCAGGGCCAGTCGGGGACCTTCACGTTCACCGCGACTGGCCTTCCCGCGCCGACGTTTAGCGAGACCGGATCGCTCCCGAACGGGGTGACCCTCACCAGCGCGGGTGCGCTCTCGGGCACCCCCAGCCAATCGGGGACCTTCCCGATCACCATTACCGCCTCCAATGGAGTGTCGCCCGATGCGACCCAGAGCTTCACCCTCACGGTCAACGGGACACCGCCAATAATCACTTCGGTGAACAGCGCCACCTTCACGCAGGGCCAGTCGGGGACCTTCATCGTCACGGCTACCGGCAACCCTGCACCGACCTTCAGCGGAACCGGATCGCTCCCAATCGGGGTGATGCTCAGTGACACGGGTGTGCTCTTGGGCACCCCGCTCCAATCGGGGACCTTCCCGATCACCATTACCGCCTCCAATGGCGTGTCGCCCAACGCGACCCAGAGCTTCACCCTCACGGTCGATGGGCCACCAACGATCACCTCGACCGACACTGCGACCTTCACGGAGGGTCAGGCGGGGAGCTTCATCGTCACGGCCACGGGTACCCCAGCTCCGTACTTCACCACGTCGGGACCGCTCCCGTACGGGCTGTTCCTCAGCCCCGGGGGCGTGCTATCCGGGACGCCCATCCAGACGGGTTCATTCCCGATCTTCATCACTGCAGACAACGGGATCTCGGGCGAAGTGTCGCAGAGCTTCCTGTTGACGGTCAACGCGTCGCCAATAATCACTTCGGCGAACAGCGCCACCTTCACGCAGGGCCAGTCGGGGACCTTCACGTTCACCGCGACTGGCCTTCCCGCGCCGACGTTTAGCGAGACCGGATCGCTCCCGAACGGGGTGACCCTCACCAGCGCGGGTGCGCTCTCGGGCACCCCCAGCCAATCGGGGACCTTCCCGATCACCATTACCGCCTCCAATGGAGTGTCGCCCGATGCGACCCAGAGCTTCACCCTGGCCGTAGTCAGCGAGTCATCTTCTCCAGGCGGCACAATCACTGTCGGCAAGACGACCGACTTGATCGGGAACTACCCCGAGAAGGTGTCTGGCACGAGTTGGGCAGTACATGGTGATACGACCGTCACCCTCAATGAATGCGCGAGCTCTGCGTACGGTTCGAACACGTGCGACGCGGCAAACCAGGTGACCGTAACCCTCGGAGCCGGTCGTGCGGCAGGTACCTTCAAGAATGATCTGATTCAACTGGCCGTGGGTACGATCGACACCAACGGTGACACCTGCGGTGTTGCAGGCTCGACGACGTGCTATGTCGTCGTTGTCGGAAATACCGGGGACTCCACCACCAGTGCTGTGCTCGGCTTCACGGCCCCGAACATCACGCTCAAGAAGATGACCGCTGTGCTCGGCAACTACGCCGACGCCGTAAAGGCGGCTGCCTTCCCAATCGGCGACACCGTCGTCGCCCTGGAATGCGATGCAAGCGTCTCGGCCCCGAGCACGGTCGCCACGCACTGCGATGCCGCCACCGAGATCACCGGGACCGTGGCATCCAAAGGGGCAGTGGCCTTCAGCCCCACCGAGGTGACCCTCCGGGTCGGCAGTGCGTACTCCGACGGTGCGGGTGGGACGTGCCCGACCGGCGGGACGTGTGACATCGTCGTCACCGATTCGGATAACTCCGCTATCGGCCTGAGCTCGGCGGTCGCTTTCGCTTCACCGACTATCGCCGTCCATAAGACGACTGCTGTGCTCGGCAACTACGTCGACGGAGTGAAGACAACGGACTTCCCGATCGGCGACAGCGTCGTCGCCCACGAATGCGATTCGAGTGTCTTGGTCCCGAGGACGGTCTCTACGCACTGCGATGCCGGCACCGAGATCACCGGGACCGTGGCAGCCAACGGCGTGGTGAAGTTCAGCCCCACCGGGGTGACCCTCCGGGCTGGCAGTGCGTACTCCGACGGCGCGGGTGGGGCCTGCGTGGCCGGCGGGACGTGTGAGGTCGTCTTCACCGATACCGATAACGCAGCCGTCGGCTCCGAGGTGGTCGTTACCTTCGCGGCTCCGACCGCCATTGTGCACGAAGCATCCAATGTTGCGGCGAACTATGTGGACCATGTGACAGCCGGGAGTTTCCCTGTTGGTGACACGGTGACGGCCCAAGAATGCAATGCCAATGTGGCCGTGGCCAATCTGGGCACGAACTGCGACATCTCCACCAAAATCACCGGGACCGTGGCATCCAACGGCGTCGTGACCTTCTCGGCCACCGGGGTAAAGATTCTTGTCGGGGGTTCGTACTTGGACCCCGCCCTCGGGACCTGCCTCCCGGGTGGGACCTGTGATGTCGTCGTGAACGATTCGAGCGACGACGGCTTCTATGTAGCAGTCCCGGTCGGCCTGGCTGGCTGACCGGTTTGTGTGGCGAGCCATTGCCAACGCCTGGGCGATCGAGAGGTGGGCCGACCAAAGCGTGAATGTAACGTCTTAGGAAGCGGTGCTGTTCTTGAATGAGGCGCTGCACGAAGGACCTACAATCGCCGGGTCGTCCCATGGCTCGAGATAGCTCAACGCAGCCTGAAGCCGAACTATCAGACAAGCGTCGTCCGAGTCCTTGATGGCCAAGAGCGCGGACTCTCTGTATTGGTCGACGGGTGTCTTCTCGAGCGTGAGAAAGCGAAGAGGGGTTAGTCGCGCTCCGTCACAGCGCCGTTCGATCTCGGCTCTTGCTTCGGGGTACCAGTTTCGCAGTGGCTGCCTTTCGCAGCTGTCAGCGCGCCGTCGAACGTCACGACCATCAGTTCCACCTCTTCTGGCGCGAGTCGATCGCCCGCGGTGACCCGAACTCGGAACTGCTCGACGCGATCAACCCAACCCGCACCTGATGCTCTCTGCCGCTTCACTAGCTTGTTCAGGGAGTCGTCTAAGTAGTCCGAGATGGTGCCGTTGACCCGGTTTGGTGGACCGCGCTTCTGACAATGCGGCCAGGTGAATGTGGGTTGAGTCTAGGTCTTCGAATTGGATGGGGGTCAAGTAGTTCAGGGCGCTGTGGCGCCGGACCTGTTCGGGGTGCGGCTTGCCTCAAACGATGCCATACTGCCAGGAGGAACCAACGGGGGTGAGGCAGGAGGTTGATCGTGACCCTGCCCGCCGATGCTGATCAGGTGACTAAGGCTCCGCCTTGGCTGGTACGTGGCTGAAGTGCGAGGCCGCAATCGGCCGGATCCTCCCGAGCCAGAGGCCAAAAACCGACCTGCGCGAATGGGACATGCCCTTCCGCTGCGCTCCGAGCGCGACGCTGAAGAGCTGCGGATCGAAGCGCAGGTGGTGTTCAAGAAGCTGTCAGTCGATTGCGGTGTCAATAGTGACCAGGTCCACGCGGATTACGCCGGAGAAATCGACTCAATCGCGCACAATCTTGACAGCGCCAAGGAAAAACCGCGCCGCGGTGCCCTCAGCCGCAGACCTCTGGACGCAGCTCACGCAGACCTTGTTCTACTTTGACGCTCAGGTTCAAGACACCCTGTCTTCAACCTCAGATACCCAGGCCACTGCCTATCTCCTTGGCCGCGGGCTTGCCGAGGCCTATTGGGCGCTGGACCCGGCGGCGGGCGATGGGACAGTCACGAGCTGGAACTTCCTCCTCGGCGGCGAAGCGCTGCAGCGAGCTCTCTCGAGGAGTGGGACGCCTCTCGGCCTACTTCAGCCCCTACACACCTGCAGCCATTAGCGGCTCGCTTGCTGCATGGAAAGCAGTAGCAGATCCGGATCCAACAGCGCCAACAGATCAACAGCACTGGAGAGAACAGGCTGGGGCACCGGGCAAGCTGTACCTCCAAATCCGGCGTTGGTACGAGTTGCTGGTTCTTGGTCAGGATCCCTCAACGCTGATCCAGCCGTATGCCATCTTGAAGAGCCGGAGAGGCGCGCTGCAGGGGCTTCGCACCTTTGCTGTCCAGCTGATCACTCTTGGGCTCAGCCTGGCACTTCTGGTTGGCCTGACTTTCCTGGCCACCTACGACAAGACCAGTGCAACGGCAAACACTTTCCTGGGCATCCTGAGTGCACTCGGCATCACCACGGCGGCCGTCCAGACCAATCTGAAGAATCAAGCGGAAGCCGCGTCCACCAGACTCAGACAGGACGTCTACACCGACCTCGTTGCGGGGGATATCACGGAGTTGCCTGATCTGCCGGGCAAGAGCGCTAACGAGATGCGGAAACTGACCGTCGAATACTGTCAGAAGCGAACGATCACAACGGAGGCTGCAGCTTAGAGGCCGCTCTCGTTACCTTGTCTCTCACCAGACGCGTGGACACCGACATTTGAATCGAGGAGCTCATGGACGGACCGATTCTCAGCGATATCTCTATCGACCCCAACGGAGACCGGGGGTACGCACGCTCAGCCCAGTTGCAAACACAGTTCGACGCCGCGGCCAAGCGGTTACTCGAACTCGATCCTTGGAAGACCGAAGACGGGGACGTCCCACCTGGACCACCCGAACTGAGATGCGATCTCGCCCTCGAAGGTGGCGGAGTCAAGGGGATCGCCCTTGTTGGTGCCGTCTTGGTGCTCGATGAAGCCGGTTACAAGATTCAACGCGTGGCCGGCACTAGTGCGGGAGCGATCGCAGCCTCCTTGATAGCTGCAATCGTCCAGCGTGATCGCCCCATGATCGACCTCAAGCGTTACCTCGACACCATGGAGTTCACCAAATTCATGCCGGAGGGCAAGATCCATCAGTTTTTGGATCACATCGGCCATCACCTGGGGAGCTGACCGCTGATTTCTCCATCCTCCTGACCCGGATGGGCCTCTATCCCGGAACCTACCTCTACGACTGGCTCGGACCCATTCTCAATTACCTCGAAGTCGAGACATTCGCCAAGTTGAGGATCACCCAAGAGGAAGACGAGGGGATGAGTCTTCCGGTCGAGCGTCGGTACCGGCTGCTTGTGCACACTTCGGATGTCAGTCGGCGCGTCTTGGCTCGCCTTCCTTGGGATTATGACCGATACGATAAGGACCGCGACGCCATGGCGATCATCGATGCGGTCAGAGCATCGATGTCTGTCCATGGCCACGAGAAAGTCCGCACTTATGGCCATGAGCGGTCCGCACTGGTGGCCACCAAAAGTCCGCAGTTTTGGCCACGAGAAGTCCGCACCCCTCACTGAAGCATCCACTTGAGGGCCCCTTCGGCCGGTCACGGTGGCGGTGCAACCCAACCGCCGCTCCGACCGAAGGGACACCTCCATGAAATCAGTGAGGGAACGAATGGACATGCATGCTGCCTACCAAGAGGTGGGCTCTTTCCGAGCCGCAGCGGAGATCTGCGGCACCACGGACAAGACCGTCAAGCGGGCCATAGAGGCGGCCAGGCGGACTGAGGCGCTCGGGAGTGGGGCTGAAGTGGCCGTGGCGCACAACTACGACGCGGTCAGCGCCATCGTCGCCGAGCGGGTCGCCCGCACTTCGGGTCGGATCACGGCCAAGCGACTGCTGCCCGTCGCGGTGGCGGCCGGCTACACCGGCTCGGCCCGCAACTTCCGCCGGGCGGTGGCCGACGCCAAGGCCGAGTGGCGCCGAGATCACCACCGGGGGCGCCGGCCCGGGGTCTGGGCGCCGGGCGACATGTTGGTGTTCGACTGGGGGGAGATCGGACCGCTGTTCGTGTTCTGCGCCGTGCTGGCCTGGAGCCGCTTCCGCTTCGTCTTCTTCGCCGACAACTTGGGAGCCGAGACGACCATGGCCGCACTGGCGTCGTGCATGGAGACCATCGGCGGTGTGCCCAAAACTCTGCTCACCGACCGCATGGGGTGCTTGAAGGGAGGCACGGTGGCGGGGCTCGTGATCCCGACGCCTGACTACGTCCGCTTCGTCACCCATTACGGGACGCGACCGGACTTTTGCCAGGGCGCGGATCCTGAGTCCAAAGGCATCGTCGAGGCCTTGGTCGGCTACGTGAAGTCCGACCTCATGATCCCCGAAGAGCTCAGTGTCGGCCGACCTCAACGGCGCCAATGCCAAAGGGGCGCTCTGGTATCGAGCGGTGAACGCGCAGGTGCATTCTGAGATCGCCGCCATCCCAGCCGAGCGGCTCTTGCTCGAACGTCCGCTCCTCGGTGCGCTGCCGTCATTGCGGGCCCGGATCGGCCAGGTGGTCATGCGCAAGGTCGACCGGCTGAGCTGTGTCCGATTCGGCTCGGCCCGCTACTCGGTGCCGACAGCGCACATCGGTCGCACCGTCGAGCTGCGGGTGGCCGACGGCACGGTCATGATCGTGTTCTTGGGCGAGATCATCGCCGAGCATGGCATCGTCGCCCCTGGTGAGACGTCTATCTCCGACGAGCACTACGGCGGGGCACGACCGATCCCCAACCGAGCGGTGCGGCCCAAGACCCCAGCTGAGGTGGCGTTCTGCGCCCTCGGTCCGGTGGCCGGGGCCTTCATCAAAGGGGCGGCGGCTCGAGGGGTGACCACCCTGGCCGCCGACCTCGCCGAGCTGTGCACCATGGAAGCCGCCCACGGCAAAGACGAGCTCATCGCCGCGCTGGAACGGGCGGTGGAGTTCGGCCGCTTCCGGGCTCACGACGTGCGCTCCATCCTCATGGCCGGGAGCGGTGTCCCACGGCCACGTTCCCCGGGTGACGCGCTCATTGTCGACCTGCCCGTTGTCTCCACTCGTTCCCTCAGCGACTACGCCATCGGGGAGGACCAATGAGCACGACACCGGCTGCACTCGCCCCCGACCTCGAAGCGGGGTTACGCCGGCTGCGGCTCGGGGCCATGCGCCATCTGTGTCCCGAGTTGCTGGTCTTGGCCAAGACCCAGCGCTGGAAGCCCGAAGAGTTCTTGCGCACCTTGATCGAAGCCGAGATTGCCTCGCGCGACGCGTCGAACGCCCGGAGTCGCCTCCAAGCGGCCGCCTTCCCGGTGACCAAGACCCTGGACGAATTCGACGTCACTGCGTCGTCAATCAAACCAGCGACATTCGACTACCTGGCCGGCCTCGAGTGGATCGGCGCCAAGGAGAATGTTTGTCTGGTCGGCCCGGCCGGGACGGGCAAGAGCCACCTCCTCGTCGCCCTCGGACACCGCGCCATCGAGGAGGGAAAACGGGTGCGCTACTTCAGCGCCGCCGATCTCGTCGAGACCCTCTACCGCGGGCTGGCCGACAACTCGGTCGGCCGGGTCATCGAGCAGATCATGAAGGCCGACCTCGTCTTGATCGACGAGATCGGGTTCGCCCCCATGGACGACACCGGCGCTCAGCTCTTCTTCCGCGTCGTGGCGGCCGCCTACGAGAACAAGTCTCTCGGCATCGGCTCGCACTGGCCCTTCGAGGACTGGGGAAAGTTCCTCCCCGAGCACACCACCGCCGTCAGTCTGCTCGACCGCCTCTTGCACCACAGCGTCGTCGTGGCCACCTCCGGCGAGTCATTCCGACTCAAGGAGGCTCGTCAACGGGAGGGAGGCCCCAAGCTCACCTAAAGTTGAAAATCACACCGAGGGGTGCGGACTTTTGGTGGCCAAAAGCTCGGACTAAAGACTGGCCACCGACAGATGTCCATCCCGTTCTTCTTCGAGCCGTTCAAATTTGAAGCGTCTGATGCGGTTGTCAACGTGGCGATGCCTGGCGGCCGGACCGCACTGAAACGTTATGCCGGCGGCAGCTGTACTTGGGTCGATGGCGGCATGCTGGAGAACTTCCCGATCACGGCTTTCGATCGTATCGATGGAAAAGCACCGCGTTGGCCGACCATCGGAATAAAACTCAACAGCTTCGATGCCTCTTCAAGTTCCACGACCGCCTGTGCTCACACACTCGGATTGGCGGTCGACTGCGTAGAGACCATGATGAACGAGTGGGACGTCTATGCCATCGAGTCGGCGACCGCAGCAAAAACGATCTTCATAGACAACGATGGAATTACGGCAACACAGTTTGACCTCAACCAAGAGCAACAGGACAGCCTGTTCAAGAATGGCGTCGCAGCGGCCACCGAGTTCATCATCGACATGGGTCAACTTGGTCACGTACCGAAGGATCTTGCGGAATGCATGCAGCTTGCCTCCCTCCGGCGGGCCCTGACGGCCGCAGCTCCGCCCACCTAAGCTGCTCGGCCTGGCATTCACCAGCCGTGCCGGACGTCCATGGCCGGCGTAGGAGATCAAGACCTAGCATCCGGCACAGGCACTCGAGGTCGTCGCCGAGTTCGCGGCCGGCCATCTTCAACGGCGAGGAGTCAGAACTCAAATGTCGCCAACGAGCCGCGGTAGCAGAGAGTCCCGCGGCAGGAGGGTTCAGTCGCATTCGAAGATCCTGGACCGCTAGCGTGATTCTGAGTTCAGAAAGGATGTGACATGAGCACACAGACAGAGGCCGTCACAACAGCTGCCGCAGACTTGACGCACGCCATGAGCAGACTGGTCAAGGCCATCGACGATATCGGTGACGACGGGGAGGCCATACGGCACATTCCCGCTGACCTTCCGGAAGAACTCGGGCGTCTGGCCACCCGGATCAGCGCCGACAGCGGATTGGCGGGCTGATTCCACCGGCTTCGGTGCATCGGGTACTCCCGGGATTGCCTCTTGCTAGAAAGACCCTCATAATCTGTGGAAGCGGCAAAATGGGGATTGGCGTCAATCCCCAGGGTTCGTTGTGACCAGGTAGGACGATGGCGCCGGGACGCAGCCTGTGGCACACGAGCTGGACTCCGCTGAAAGCAGGGTACAGAGCGCGGAAGACCGAGGTCTGAACTCGCGGAAGGGAGCGCGGTCATGAGCGTCGGACATGAGGCGGCAGAACGACCCTTGCGAGTGGCGGTGCTGGGGGTTGGCACCATGGGCGGAGCTATGGCCAAGCGGCTGCTCGCCGCCGGCGTTGAAGTGGTGGTGTGGTCCCGCCACATCGAGTCGACGACGGCGCTCACGCAGCAGGGCGCAACCGCCCATCGAACGGCCGCCGAGGCCGCGGCCGACGCAGACGTCATCATCACGATGTTGCCGACGGCCGAGGTGAGTCGGGCTGTCATGTTCGACACGTCGGCCCTCCAGGCGATGACGCCAGGCTCGATCTGGGCCCAGATGGCGACCGTTGGAGTGGATGCCACGGAGCAGTTCGCGGCCGAAGCCGCCCGGAGTCGCCCCGACGTGACCTTCGTCGATGCGCCGGTCTCGGGCAGTCGGGCCCCAGCCGAAGCGGGGCAATTGCTGATCCTGGCCTCAGGTGAAGAGTCGGCCGCGCAACGTCTCGAGCCCGTGTTCGGGGCGCTCGGACGAGAGACGCTGTGGCTCGGTCCTGCCGGGAGCGGCAGCCGATTGAAGCTTGTCTTGAACACGTGGCTCGCTTTCCAGGCCGAGGGGGCGGCGGAAGCGGCGGCTCTGGCCGAACGACTCGGCGTCGCCAACGATTCTCTGCTCGAAGCGCTGCGGGGGAACCCACTTGCTTCTGATTACGGCATGGCGAAGCTGGAGAAGATGATGGAGCAGGACTTCCACGCCGATTTCTCCCTGGACTGGGCGCTCAAGGACCTTGATCTCGCCGTGTCCGAAGGAGGCGCCGACGCCGCCCCGATCGCCCACGCCATCTCTGAGCGGTGGCAGAACTTGGTCGACACCGGGTCTAGCGGGCTTGACGTGAGCGCCGCCCGTCGAGGCCTAGGGGCTCCTGCGGTATCGCCCTAGAGAAACGAGGCGGCGGCGGTGAGGCCCATCTCAGGATGGGGTCCCACCGCGTTGGACTGCAGGGTTCCGACGCCGATCGACCCATCCTCAAGGCTTTCCACCCTCACAATGCAATCGCGATGCTGATGGATTCGGTGAGCAACCGGCGCGGTGTCGCATTCGGTGATGTGCTCACCATCGGTATGAAGATCGCCGCGCCACTCACCCTGATAGTGCCCTTCAAAGCCGCCGTAGAGCCCGGTGCCGAGGTGGAAACCTGTCGATGACACCGGCTCGATCCGGTAGGAACTCTCTGTCCCGCCTGGAAGCACAGCACGAATTGTGCCGCCGAGCAGTCGCCGATTGTCGTCTTCGAACCGCAATTCCGGGACGACATCCACGAAGGGTTTGACTCTGCCATCAGGGAGCTCAATCGCCCCGCGAGCACTGCCGGTCGACCAGCCCTGTCCGCTGAATCGCTGGTAGTAGACGAAGAGGGTGAACGGACGCCCGTCGGTCCGGGTCATCGTTATCGGCATCCATACGAACATCCCCGATGTGTCTGCGGGCATGGGCTGCGCCTCGATGTCAGCGGTCGGAACGCCGACGCCGTAGCGAACGCCCCACGAGCGGTCGCGGGCACCGACCCAGAGCTGGTCGTCTATCTCGAGGCGCGTCCCCTCCACCTCTACCCATCCCCTCGCCACGCCGCTCTGGTGGAAACGCATTATGTCGGCGTCGATGCGAGCCCGGCTCCGGCTGATGTGGGTCTCACGTTCCTCCATGGCGGGCGGGGCCACTCCCTCAATCTCGACATCGAAGAGAATCGGGACGATGTCGTTCGCGGCGAGCCGACACCGGGTTCGCCGCAGCGGCTCGACGATGTCATAGGCGATGGGACCGACGCTGTGCTGTTCAAAGTCTGGCGACAGGCGGCGACTGGAGCGGACGGTCCACTGTTCCGTTCCCCGTGACACACCGGCAAAGCCGTCCATCACGTTCCGATTGATGTATTTTCCCAGACCGAACGCCACGCTCAACGAACCGTCCCGGGACGCCGCCATGGCCCATACCTTCTCGGTCCACGAGCGGTCGGACTGCCCAACCCGGGCGAAAGTATCCGCAATCTGGTGCGTGAAACCCTCGTCTGCGGGGAGAAGAGGTCCAGGCTTGCTCAAGGGGTCCTCCGTGAGTGGGGCCGATGCTTCATGTCCGGTAGCGATCTATTCCGAACGTTTACGCTCGAGAGCCGAACGCAGCGCCGAAGTTGTATTCGACCTCATTGTCGCTTTCGTCCGGCGGTAGCTCAACAGGTCGAAACTTGCGAGATGGTCAGCCACCTCGATGGAGCGGGGTAGCAAGTCGTGTGACGCGACAACCTCATCGACGTAGCCGGCCAACTGTGCCCCCCTTGCGTCGTAGAGGTTTCCTTGCAGAATCTGGTTGTACGCCGAGGGCAGGAGTCGATAGCGGGCGAGCTCGAGGACAAAAGGAGAAAGTTCGATCCCGATGGTGGTCTCGTTCAACCCGATCTTCACCGGCCGGTCTCCGACAATGACGTGATCTGCTCCAAAGAGGAGAAGGGTGCCGGCGGCGATGGCGTGGCCCGTGCACCCGACCACGACAGGTACCGGGGATTCGAAGATCTTCAGGGCCAATTCCAACCCTGCGAGAACGAGGTCTCTCCTGTCGCCGGCGTCGCCGCGGATGGTCGAGAGATTGAATCCGGCGGACAGGCATCCATCTCTGCCGAGAATTAAGGCAACCCTGTCTCGGGCCACGGCGAACTCGAGCGCCTCCGACAACGACGACAGAAGCTCTTCGGTGAAGGCATTGACCTTGCCGTCGTCGATCCGAATGGTGACGACCGAACCGGCTTCTTCGAGCAGAACGTCTGAAGACTCGGACACCGGTCGCTTGTCGCCTCTCCTATTGCCGAGGTGTTGGCCTGCGCAGCACGCAACTCCAATATCGGTACTTACGCTCGGCGTCAGGCTACTCGTGACCGCTCCGCATCGACAAGATCCGAGTGCTCCCTACGACAGGGATTCATCGAGATCCCCGAGGGAACGGATCAACTCCAGGTTTGCCGAGTAGTCGACCGGACAGGCGATGACGGAGACGGTGTCCTCGGCGAGGGCCGTCTGCAGGGTCGGCAGCAGCTGGTCGGGTGACGTGATCTCGTAGCCGACCGCCCCGAAACTCTCGGCGTACGCCACGAAATCCGGATTCCCGAAGGTGGTGTCGACGTGGTGCCCCAGCTCGAGATCCATCTTCCAGCTGATGAGGCCGTAGGCATCGTCGATCCAGATCAGAATGACCATGGGGATTCGTTCTCGTAGCGCGGTCTCTATTTCCTGAGAGTTCATCAGAAACCCCCCATCGCCGGTAGCGACGAGGATCCGGGCGTCCGGTCGGGCCACCTTGGCGCCGATGGCACCCGGCAGGGTCCATGCCATTGTGGAAAGACCGTTCGAGATGAGGCAGGTGTTCGGTGCGTACGTGCGGTACAGCCGGGCCATCCACATTTTGAGCGCGCCGGTGTCGACCAACACGATGTCGTCGCGCCGCATCGCCGCCCGGGTGTCGGCCACAACGCGCGCCGGAGCCATGGGGAATCTGTCGTCCGAAGTCCCTTGGGCCAACTCCTTGGCCAAGAGCTCGCGGATTTGCAGGTTCGCGGTCTGATTCTCGAAGTGACAGTCCAACGCGGCCGCCAGGGCGTCCAGGCTGTGGCCGATGTCTGCCTGCAGCCCAACGGCGACGTTGTAGTGGCGGTCGACTTCTGCCGGAAACCGGTGGATATGGATGATCTGTTTGTCACCTCGGGGATTGATCCGCACCGGGTCGAACTCCTGGAGTTCGTAGCCGACCGTGACGATCGCATCGGCCTGGTCGAATCCGAAGTTCACGTAGTCGTGCCGCATGAATCCGATCGCGCCCAAGGCCTGTGGGTGGTCGTCGGGGAAGACACCCTTGCCATGGAACGTCGTCGCCACCGAGACTCCGAGGGTTTCGGCGAAGCGCGTCAGGGCGGGTCCGGCGTCGGCGCGAGCTGCGCCGTGGCCGGCCAGGACGATTGGATTGGATGCCGCCTTGAGGATGGAAGCGGCGCGGGCCACCTGGCTCGGGGACGGTTCGTCGGGCCGGGGAACGTTGACGTCCAGTGGTCTCGCGTCGTCTGGTGACACGGCGCTTTCGATGTCTTCGGGCACGGCGAGATACACGGCGCCGGGCCGCTCGGTCTGTGCGAGTTTGAAGGCCTTCCTGATCATCTCCGGTGGCGCCTCTCGCGTTGCGACGAGGGCCGACCATTTCGTGACCGGAGCAAACATCGACACCAGGTCGACTCCCTGGTGCGACTCCTTGAAGCTCCGATTCATTCCGACCTGCGCAGAAAGAGCGACGAGGGGCGTCGAGTTGGTCGTTGCGTCTGCGACACCGAGGAGGAGGTTGATCGCCCCGGGACCGAGGGTGGCCAAACAGACCCCCGCCTTCCCGGTCAGCCTTCCGTATGTCTCGGCCATGAATGAGGCCCCTTGCTCGTGACGAACGAGGACGAATCGGATGGATGAACGAGACAGGGCGTCGACGAGGCGAATGTTCTCCTCTCCCGGAATCCCGAACACATGGGTCACGCCCTCTCGTTCGAGGCATTCGACGATCAGGTCGGCAACGAGGGGTTGGGATTCAGGCACTTGTGGTCCTCCTTACCGTGTCAGACGGACCCTCATCTGATCACGTCCCGGTCCAAGCACGGAGAGCTCGGCCCAACAGGGGAGATGCGCCCCTCGTTAGCGCCACTGCCGCACCAGAATTCCAGTTGACCCCCCATTTGGGGGGTATTACTTTTGCCGCACAAAGCCTCATGGGGCTTTGGAAGTACCGCTTCTCAATTTGGTTGCGTTGTTCTCAGCGACTCAGGGGGTGAGTGGCGACATGGCGATTCAGGATCCACCGGGCGAAATTGGCGGAGCAGTGTGCTTCAGCGCTGAATTATTGAACGGCGGCGGCCCCACTATCGTGAAGTTGCGCGGCGAACTCGATCTGTCGACGGTACCCCAGTTGGAAGCGTGCCTCGAGGGGTTAGGCGCGGACGACGGGGACGTGCGGTTAGATCTCTCGGGCCTGAGCTTCTGCGATTCGAGCGGGATCTCTGCGATGGTCACTGCCTCGAAGCGTGTGAGCAAGCGGGGTGGCCATCTGTCCATTGTCTCTCCACAGCCCGCCGTACGAAGCGTGCTCGAAATCACCGGCCTTCTCGACTACCTGAGTGCTCCGCAGTCCGAAGAGTGAGGGATGGACAGTAGGTGTTGACCGGTCTCACATGATGGGGACGATCGTCATGAGGGACGGGTGGCACCGAGAATGTCCGAATAGCGGTCGACCATCATCGTGCGCCCCTTCGCCTGAGCGATGAACTCGGGTCCTGCGACGCCCTCTTGCCCAGGAAGTTGACCGGCTCCGCCCTCAGGCCCGATCGTGACCGCTATGGCCGGCCCCAGGGATTCGTAGGCCTCGAGTTCTCCCGTCCCCGAGATCATTGCCGTCACGTTCGAGGCCACGACCGCGGCTTGCCTGCCGGCGAACCCCGCCATTTTGGCGTCTGCGGTCGAGACGTCGCCGAGCGCAAAGACGTTCTCGAAACCGAGCACCCGGAGATGCGGATCAACCTCGATGAATCCCTCTGCCGTGCGCGCCGAGGTAAGTGGGCCTGCGAGGTAGTCACTGACCGGGATGACGCCGAAGCAGCGGAACCAGATGTCGGCCGTGATGGCCCGGCCTGAGAGAGTTGTCACGGTGAAACTGCCGAGTTCGCCCGGAAAAGTTGGGGGCTCCCCCTCCCGCAGGGCGCTCCCGAGTACCAGTTCGACACCGATCTCCACCAGCTGCCGCCGCAGCTCGGATCGCAACTCGTTCGAGAATCGATCGCTCAAGATGTCGTCCGCCAAGTCCACGATGGTCACGGCTTTGTCCGGCCACGCGGCGCGAATTTCACCGGCCAGCTCGACCCCTACAGGCCCTCCACCCAGCAACAGCGCATGGTCTGCTTCGGCCAGGGCCTTGTGCGTCGAGCGCACGCGGTCCTGAGAGTCGGCGGCCCGATCAGCGCCGGCCTTCGCCGGGAAGGGATACGTCGAACCAGAGGACAAGATGACGAAGTCCGGGGTGAGGATTTCTCCGGAGCCGAGGACAACCCTGGAGCCGTCGATCTCCGTTGCCCGATCGTGGACGATCCGACCGTTGGCGAGGAGCCCGTCATAGGGGATGAAGATGGTAGGGAGAAAGGTCGGATCAACCAGACCGCGGAGTGCGGCGACGTTGTGGAAGAACGCATCTTTAGGCTCGACCAACGTGACATCGGCCACCTCATCGAGGGCCTTGGCCACGTTGACGCCCCCATAGCCGCCCCCGATCACGAGGACCGTTGGACGAGCATTTTTGGTCACTTAGTTCCCTTTCATCTGGTCAGTTCCTACTTGTAAGTGATCCAATCTTCCGTCATCATAAGAAGGAATGGAAGACGGCACATCGAGGTCACCCGGTAACAGCCGGGATACCGGCGAGAGCGTCGAGGTCCATCCCTTCCTGAACCCGGATGGTGGCCTTGGTGTGACCGACCGCTGTCAGGGCCCCGAGGCCATCGATGTCCGTCAAATCCTGAACCGGGTCGGGGACAAGTGGTCGATTCTGGTGATCGCCATGCTCGACCAGGGCACTCGCCGGTTCACCGAGCTTCGCCGCGAGATCGAGGGCATCAGCCAGCGCATGCTGGCCCTGACCCTCCGCCAGCTCGAGCGCGATGGCTTGGTGGAACGCACGGTCTACCCGGTCGTGCCACCGAAGGTGGAGTACGCGCTGACCGACCTGGGTTCGACCTTGCTCGAGTCTGTGCGTGGTCTGGTGAGTTGGGCGATGGAGCATCGCGATCAGGTTGCTGCCGCCAGGGTCGCGTATGACGTGCTGGCAAACTGATCGCGTGGAGGCCGACGCGCTCATCAGCTGACCGGCCTCAAAGGCCCCTTCCGATCGGGCGGGAGATGACCGTGTCCAGGTCGACGATCGGGCCATCTGGCACGCAGCTGCGCCTGCAGGTACGGGGCCGCCGGTTCCGCCCATTGAGTTCTCCGCCGAGATGCCTCCGCCAGAAGGGGTCAGGCCGGGATCGACTGCGCAAAATGGAACACGTCGTCGGGGTCATGTCCCTGCTTCACCTGGCGCAGACGAGGCAGGTTCGATCCGTAGTAGGCCTCCTGCCAATTGGCCAGGGTCGGGTCGATGTAGTTCTGGTACGAACCCTGCGTTACGGATTCGAAGACATGGTGGAGATCCTGGAGCCAGTCGGCGGCCGCTGATCGTGCATTTTGCGACGGAGGTGCGCTCGCATACGTGATCGAGTACTGCGCGCATGAGATGGCGTTCCGGTGGACGAATGCTGTCTCGCTCACTCCCACCTGATTGATCGCTCCGCCGTAGCCATCGAACACGACGCCGCCACCAGCGCCGGGAAGCGATGCAGGGAGCGATGACAGCGCTGTGGAGATAGCGGACACGGCAGCCGCCGGGAGCGGTTCGCCGAGGTAGGAGGATTTTGCCGCAAACGGCGACTGCGCGGGAGCGGCGCATTGGGCCACCGGATGGCCTTCGCAACCGGCCTCTATCATCGTGGCGGTCAGGTAGTCCTCCGGCCCGACGAAGCGGTAAGTCGTGGCAGCACTCACAGCAGTCGTCAGGGGGTTCAGGGCGGCGGAACAGGCACCGACTGAGCCGACGAACACCCCGGTCACCTTCACGAGCCCGCCGCCGACGGCTCCGCTGCTGAACATCTGGCAGTTGGCCCAGAGCTCGTTGGGCGCGGACGGAATCCACCGGAGCCAGGCGTCGAGGACGTCGGGCGCCGCCTGCCATGGCCACTCCAGCGTGAAGAGGGTGATCGCCTCGGGTATGGGATGGGCCGAGAATCCGAAGGAGGTCACGACGCCGAAGTTCCCACCGCCTCCGCCACGGCAGGCCCAGTAGAGGTCCTCGTTCTGCCCGGGTTCGCACCGGTGCAGGACACCATCCGCCGTGACGATCTCGACCGACGCCATCTGGTCGCAGGTCAGTCCGTAGGCCCGCGAGAACACTCCGATGCCGCCACCCAGCGCCAACCCGGCGATCCCGACGGTGGGGCAAGAACCGCCCGGCAAGAGGAGACCATGCGCGGCGAGGCCTGAGTAGACGTCGATCAACTTTGAGCCGGCTCCGACCGTGACGGGTGTCTGACTCGAGACGCCGGCGGTCCCGGCCGAGATCGCGTCCAGGCGCGACACGTCGATGACCAGGCCGGGGCACGACGAGTAGCCGCCGTAGCTGTGTCCCCCCGAGTGGGCTGTCACCTCCACGCCGTGCTCGCGGCCGAAGGCGAGGCAGCGCTGGACATCGCTCGTCGACTCGCACTGGGCGATGGCCGCAGCAGTCAGCGTGTAGACCGAGTTGTACAGGTGGCCGGCTGCCGCATACCCGCTGTCACTCGGTTGGAAGAGGGTGCCGGTCAGCGACCCACTCAGCTTGGCCCAGTCTGGCGGGCCTTTTTCCGGCTCGGTCGATTCGGTCGTGCTGGTGGTGGTGCTCGAGGAGCGGCTGCTTGGACTCGAGCACCCCGCCACCGCGCCGCCGGCGATCATCCCCGATCCCGCCACGGCGGCCCCGCGTAGAAAGGTTCGGCGGTCCACTAGCGGCGGACCATCTCGGCTGCCCTGTGGCACGCGCCCACCATCGGCGTCGACATTACGTCAGACCATCGTCAGGCTTCGGTTGGCACCGGCTGACCGTTGGCCGTCAGCGTCACCTCGACGTTGCCGCGCGTTGCGTTGGAGTATGGGCATACCTCGTGCGCTGCGGCCACGATCGAAATAGCGCGCCCGGGCTCACTGATGCCTGGAAGCGTGACATCGAGCCCGACGGCCACGTTGAATCCTCGCTTCTCGGTGGTGATCAGGCTGACCTCTGATTCGATCGAGACGCTCCCGAGGTCCACTCGCTCCCGACGGCCCACGACGCCGAGCGCTCCCTCAAAGCACGCCGCGTAGCCAACGGCGAAAAGCTGCTCGGGGTTCGTTCCTCCACCTTCGCCACCCATTACGACCGGTGTGCGGAGTTGCACGTCCAACTGTCCATCGCTGGTCACGCCATGCCCGTGCTCTCGGCCACCGGTCACATGGGCTTGGGCCGTGTAGAGCGATTTGGTCATTTTCGGCTCCTCTCAAATGTCCCCTTCACGACGCTATCGCCGACCTCACGCTGGTCCTCCGGCTCCATGGACGCCATCGAGGTCAGCGCGTCTCCGCCCTGCAGCGTTCGTTACGGGACCGTAGTGTCGAGGTATGAACACACGGGAACTCGCAGGGAAGGTGGCCATCGTGACCGGTGGCGCGGGCGGAATTGGCCGGGCGACCGCTCAGCTGCTCGTGACCGAGGGGGCGAGCGTCGTGATCGGGGACGTTGACGCGGACGCCGGTCAAGATCTAGCCCGGGAGATCGGTGCGGCGGTGGCGTTCAAGCAGACCGATGTGAGTGATGCGGACCAGGTACAGGCCTTGGTCGACTTCGCGGTCGAGCGCTTCGGCGGGCTCGACATCATGTTCAACAATGCGGGTATCGGCAGCCCGCTCAAGCGGTTCCTGCCGGACGATCTGGAGGACTTTTCCCGCATCATGAACGTCAATCTCTTCGGGGTGATCGTCGGCTCGCAGCGTGCGGCACGGTATATGAAGGATCACGGGGGTGGCTCCATCATCAACAACGCGTCCATCGCAGCCATCAACGCGGGGACGGGCATGATCTCGTACCGGGCGTCCAAGGCGGCCATTGCCCATGCCAGCAAGTGCATGGCCATCGATCTCGCTCCCTACGCCATCCGGGTGAACTGCCTCACGCCTGCCCACATCCGCACCGGTATCACGACCTACGAGATGGGGCCTGTGCTGCGCTACATGCAGCCGCTGGAACGGGAGGCGCAACCGGACGACGTCGCCAACGCCGTCGTTTTCCTTTCCAGCGACCGCGCCGCACAGATCACCGGAATCGTGCTCCCGATCGACGGTGGCACGACCGCCGGGCCGCCCTACGCCCAGACGAAGCTGATCATGTCGACATTGCGGCCCCCGGACGGCGAGAAGGCGCCGACCTCCTGAAACGGGCAGCCCGCCATGACGTCAGCTGGCGGGCGTGAAGTTGAGGGTGAGGCTCTCCAGGCCGCGGAGGAAGAAGGTCGGGAGGTACTCGTAGCGCCGGGAGCCGGCGGGGCCGTGGACCGTTTCCGAAATGGCGATGTCGGCGGTCCGATCGAGGAACCGGTTGATGGTGACCCGACCCTCGGCGCGAGCGAGCGGTGCTCCGGCGCACGTGTGGATGCCGTGGCCGAAGGCGATGTGTTGCCGTGCGTTCGGACGGTCGATATCGAACTCGTCCGGGTTCGCGAACACCCGGGGGTCGCGGTTGCAGGCGCCGGGAATGAGCATGATCGACCCACCGGCGGGAATCTCCACGCCTGCGAGTTCGGTCGCCACACGTGCCATCCGGAACTGCGCCCGGAGCGGGCTCTCCAACCGGAGTGTCTCTTCAATGAAGTTGGGGATTCGAGCACGGTCCTCGCGGACGCTGGCCTCGAGGTCAGGTCGCTCGCCGAGCATCCGCAGCGCGAACGACAGCAGTCGAACTGTGGTCTCTTGACCGCCGGCAAAGAGGTTGGCAGCAATGAGCGCCGCGTCCTTGGCCTCGGGAGTCGAGCCATCCGGAAAGGTCGCGGTGGCAAGGCCGGTGAGCACGTCGTTCCGGGGCGTCTGACGACGGTCCTCGATGTACTCGTTGAAGCGCTCGTAGAGGAACTCCAGCGGCTTGTGGCCGACGTCCTTGTGCGCGGTCGAGAGCCGTTCCCGGAAGAGGGAATGGTCGGACTCGGGCACGCCCTCCAGGTCGGCGATGACCGTCAGAGTGAAGGGCTCGGCGTAGGACCCGACCATTTCGAACGACCCCTCGTCGGAGAAGGCGTCAATGAGTTGGTCGGCGAACTGCCACATGAAGTCCTCGTTCTCCTTGAGGCGCTTCGGCGTGATGAGACGCATCAGGAGGTGACGATGCGCCGTGTGGTTCGGCGGGTCGAACGAGGGTAGCTGGTCGCTGAACGGGAGCTCGTGACGGTATTTCGCGATGATGTCGCTGACGTCGTCGCCCCCCATGGGGACCGAGAACTTCACGAACGAACCGCAGACCACGTTGCACGACGAGAAGGTGCCAGAGGCCGGTGCGTTCTCCGGAAAGGTCGCCGGGTCGCCGTAGACCGCCATCGCCTCGGGGTGACCCGTGATCATGTACATGCCGAAGTGGGGCTCCCGCCATACCGGACCCTGCTGCCGCACCCAATCGAAATACGGATACGGATCGTCCTGGATCGATCGGTCCGCGATGAAGTTGGCGTTGTCGAACTCACTCATGTGTGCACCTGATCCTTCTCTGAAAGCCTACGATCGAATCCATGGGCATCGAAGTCGAGATCGACCGCGACCTGTGCATGGGGTCGGGGAACTGCGTGTACGAGGCGCCGGGTGTCTTCGACCTCGACGACGACTCCGTTGCCTTTGTGGTCGATCCCACGGCCTCTCCCGAGGACAACGTCGTCGCTGCGGCGAACAAGTGCCCGACCAGCGCCATTGCGGTCCGACGGGCTGGCGTGACGCTGACCTGAATCCCGTCACCGTACGGATCATCGTTCGCGTGCGGCGTGGCGTGCGGCCACATAGCCGAAGACCATGGTGTTGGCGATGCTCGCGCCGGGTCCGAGGTAGTGACGACCCATAACCGTGGCGGTGCCATTCCCGGTGGCGTAGAGCCCATCGATCACGTGGCCGTCCTGGTCGACGACCTGCGCATGTTCATTCGTCAGGAGGCCCCCACAGGTGCCGATATCGCCCGGCACGACTTGGACGGCGTAATACGGGGCTTCCTCGATCGGCCCGAGGCAAGGGTGGACCCTATGGTTCGGATCGCCGAGTGACCGGTTGTAGGCCGACTCGCCCCGCCCGTAGTCGGGGTCGACGCCCTGTTCGGCGAACTTGTTGAATCGCTCGACCGTCTCGGTCAGGCCGGCGGGGTCGATGCCGCACATCTTCGCCAGGTCCTTGAGCGTCCAGGCCTGCTTCAGCATCCCGCTTTTGAGGAGCTTCCGCGGGAAGCGGCCGGGTTGCGAACGCTGATGTGCGTAGCGCTTGCGGTAACGGTCGTCGAAGATGAGCCAGCATGGAACGGCTGTGCTGGTCTTGTCTCGGGCGTACATCTCCTTGCCCACTTCCATGTACGAGTTCGACTCGTTCACGAATCGCTTGCCGGCTTCGTCGACGTAAATAGTGCGTGGCCGTTGGCGCGCCTGGTCGAGCGTCGACTGTCCGAAGCGACCCGTACGGGGCGACGGAAGCCACCATGCTTCGTCCATCAGATCGATCTTCGCTCCGATGGCCATCGCGCTCCGGATGGCGTCACCGGTGTCGCCCGGGTTGGCGATCGACCATTTGGCCAGATTGGGCTGATCGCCGCCGTACTGCTTTCGCATCTCGGGATTGTGCGCAAACCCCCCGGCGGCCAGCAGCACCCCTTGTCGGGCGCGCACGAAAACTGGCTCCCCGTTGCGCAGGGTCCGCACGCCGACGACGCGGCCACCCTCCACGATCAGGTCTTCGAGCGGTGCTTCTGTCCAGATCGGAATCCCCCGTGCGACCGCAAGCCGCAGCATTTGTCCGATCAGGGAGGCGCCGTTCGTGAGTAGCTCCTGGCGTCGCAGTCGGGCCAGATAGGTGCGGAGGACGACGCGGGCGGAGACGGCAAAGGCGCGCAGGCTGCGGTTGTAGTGGGAGAGCGAACGAGCCTCGTTCGTCATGACTGCGAGGCCCAGGCTCTTCGCCAGCCCGGGCTGCAGTTTCTGGAGCCAGTCTCCGAGGACCTGGCCGTCAAAGGGAACGGGCTCGATCCCGCGACCGTTGTCGTGACCGCCCTTCGCGCTCGAGTAGTAGTCGCTGTAGCCGGGGCAGTACACGAACCGGACGCCGCCCTCCTGGAGGAAGGAGACCATCTCTGGACCAGCCGTGAGAAAGGCGTGGCGACGCTCGAACGACGAGCACGGTCCGACGTCACCGACGACGGCTTCGAAGTGGGCCATGGCATCTTCGTAGGAGTCAGGGATGCCGTCTGCCAACATCACCGGATTGTTCGGAACCCAGGCGATGCCGCCGGACATGGCGGTCGAACCGCCGATCCGCTCCTGCTTCTCGAGCACCAGTGCGCTCGCCCCGCCGTCGACCGCCGTCAATGCAGCCACCATGCCACCACCGCCGGATCCGACGATCACGAAGTCGACGGTGGAGTCCCACGTCGTCATGTCACGTGCCCTCCGACCTCCCCGAGTCCTGCTGCAGCCTCGGACCAGCAAGTTAGCAGGATCCGTTGACGATTGCTACGAAGCCGAAGTAATCTCGCGACAGCCGATCAGAAGCGGAGTGGGGGAGATGACGGGAAACGCAAGGACGCTTACCTACCCGCCCGAGGGTCTTGGCGCGCCCAAAGACCGCCACCCGGGGCCACTCGTCGAGTGCGGGCTGCCGGCCGGTACAGACGTGTTCTCGGCCGACGATCACATCTCGCTGGGCGAGGACATCTTCTACGAGCGCTTCCCTGAGAGTATGAAGGAGCGCGCGCCCAGGGTGATGAACGTCGACGGCGGTTGGGTGATCGGCATGGACGGAAAGTCCGTGCTCGTGCCCGAGTTCATTGAGGTGCTCACGCAGTACGACCCCGTGTCCGGATCGCACACCGGGGACGTCCCCGCCCGGCTGGCGGCCCTCGAGTCGGAAGGCGTCTCGAAGGAGCTCGCCTTTCCGAACGCCATCCTCGCCTTGTTCGGATGGCCCGACAGGGAAGTGCGCGAGCTCTGCTTCCGCATCTACAACGAGCACATCGCCGAAGTGCAGGAGCGTTCGAACAATCGGATCTTCGGCGTCGGCCTCATCAACTGGTGGGACGCGGACGGCGCTCGCCGGACCGTGAACGAGCTGAAGGCCCTGGGGTTGAAGACCTTCCTGATGCCGCTTTCGCCTGGAAAGGACGTGGACAAGCGTCCCATCGACTTTGCCAGCATCGCCATGGACGGCGTCTGGGAGGCGATCGAAGATGCGCAGATACCGGTCTCACATCACATCGGTGAGAGCCCGCCGTCGACTCCCAACGAGTTCAATGCCGTCGGCATCGGCATGCTGCAGTCGGTTGCCCCGTTCCGGGATACCTTCGGCAAGTACATATTCGGTGGCATTCTCGACCGCCACCCCGGGCTGCGAGTCGGGTGGTTCGAGGGCGGCATCAACTGGGTCCCCTCCGCGATTCAGGACGCGGAGCACATCAGTGCGTCCTTCCAGCACCTGGCGAACCTGAAGATTCGACACGAGCCCAGGTACTACTGGGAGAACAACATGTGCGCGTCCTTCATGGTCGACCCGCTCGGGCTCGAACTCGTTGACCGTATCGGTGTCGAGCGGGTCATGTGGTCCACTGACTTCCCCCACAACGAGAGCACCTACGGGTATAGCGGCGAGTCCCTGGCGGCAGTCGTCGACGCGGTCGGGGCCGAGGACGCAACGGCGATCGTCGGCGGCAACATCAAGCGCTACCTCGGGCTCGACGACTGATGCCCGCCGGCCTGATGGCCTCGGGGGCGCCGACACGTATTCCGGAGAAGCCGGACTTTGCCCGCATGCAGCGCGAGCGCATGGACCGGATACGCGGCATCATGCGTCACCAGGGGCTCGACGCCCTTGTCCTGCTCGGCAACACGAATGTCGCCTACGCGACCGGAGCGATCTGGCCGCTCGCCGACTCGGGTCGCGCCAACTTCGAGCAGCCGGTGGCCGTCGTCCTGGTGGACGATGACTGGCCCCACCTCTTCACCCCGATACGAGAAGACGATCGTCTGCGCACCGCCCTTCCCGCAGACCACATCCACGGACCTGTGTACCTGGACTTCGACGAAGGCGTGCAGCTCTTTGCAGCGCAGCTCACAGAGCTGGTCTCGGACCGTGCGGTCATCGCCATGGATGAATGGACCAATGCTCTGCGTCGGGAGCGGTCCATCCTGTTCGCCGCCGAGCCGCCGCCTGACGCCGGTCGAGTGATCAGCGCGGCCAAGGTGACGAAGACACCCGATGAGTTGTCGTGCATGCGCGAAGGGCTGCGGATCACCGAATGCGCTATCGCCGACGTCCAGGCCCGGATCGCTCCCGGTGTCCGGCAGACAGAGCTGACCGCGACGTTCCTCCGCACGACATTCGAGGCCGGAGCGGACGCCAACATTCTCGACCCGATCTGGCAGGTGATGCCTGACCGGATGGAAGACGGGCCCTGGACGACCACTGGCGGCATCGCCTGCCCGCTTCTTTCGACCGAGCGCGAGCTGGTCAAGGGTGATGTGCTGTGGGTGGACACCGGCATCAGCTACGGCGGTTTCCATTCCGACTTCGGGCGGACCTGGGTCGTCGGGCAGGAGCCCAGCGCCCGGCAGCGAGCCCAGTTCGAGCAGTGGCGGTCCATCATGAGTGCCGTCCTCGAGGTGACGAAAGCCGGAGCAACGGCCGCTGATCTGACCGCAGCAGCCATCGCCGCCGCCGGCGGCGAGAAACCTTGGATGCCCCACTTCTACCTCGGCCACGGCCTGGGGATCGACAGCGCCGAAATGCCCTACGTCGGGAGCGACATCGGCGAGGCCTTTGACGCCACCTTGGTCCTGGCGGAGGGAATGGTGTTGGTTCTGGAGCCGCTCGTATGGGACGACGGTGCCGCCGGGTACCGGGCCGAAGAGGTGCTGCTGATCACTGAAGGTGGCTGGGAACCCATGACCGACTACCCGTACGACCCCTTCTAAGAGCAGCGATGACGGTCGTCGAGGTACTTCCTGATGACGCGGCTCTTCGACGGGCGCGCCGAGGGCGCGTCCTGGTCGAGATGGAGGCGGCGGATATCGACGTGCTCATCGTGGGGCGCGAAGGCAACGCCCGCTACGTCTCAGGTGCGCCGCGGCTGTGGACCGCCGGCTCGCGGGCGTTCGGCCCCGGGTGCGTGTTGGTGCGGGAGAGCGGGGCAGTGCATTTGCTCAGCACGTGGGACGAGGGGATTCCCAATGACATCCCGCACGAGAACCTCTACGGGATCTCCTTCAATGCAATGAGCTTCGTGAAGGTCCTTCAGGGGATTCAGGGTGCCGCCACGGCCCGGACGGTGGCCACCGACTCCATGACGGGATCCTCGGCCAACCTGTTGCCGAAGGCCTTCCCGTCCGCCGAGCTCATCGACGGTGAACCCCTGCTGCGCCGTGTCCGGCAGGTCAAGGCCCCAGAGGAGATCGCAGCAATCCGGGCATCGGTCGGCATCGCGGAGGTCGCGCTGGCCAAGGCCGCCAAGGCGCTCATGCCCGGCGTGACCGAGCGAGCGCTTACCGCTGTGTTCATGGAAGCCATGGCGTCGGCCGGCGTGACGACCCCGGCCGGGCAGGACGTGGCCTGGCTGACCTCGCGGGAGCATCCGTGGCGTCGTTCGAGCCGGGACGCCGCAGTCCAGGCCGGCGATCTGGTGGCCTTCGAGGCCGGCGTGATCTCCGGCGGCTACGTGGGCGAAGTAGGCCGGACGTATTCGGTGGGTGGTGGCGGGGTCGTCGACCAGGAGCTGGTCCGGCGGTTCGACGAGTTGTGGGATCGGCTCATCGCCGCCTGCCGGGTCGGAGCTCCGTTGCACGGCCTTCTCAATGCCTATGACGAGTCAGCGGTTCCTCCGCCCCCGATGCCCGTCGCCCGTGGGCTGGGGCTCGGCTTCGATCTTCCGCTGGTGACGCCCGCCCTGCCGCGCACGGCTGGCGAGCAGGCGTTCGAAGCGGGCATGGTTCTGGCTCTGACTGGCTACGTCTGGAAAGAAGGCGCCGGCGCTGTCTACGTTCAGGAGCCGGTTGTCATCACGGCATCCGGACCGGAACTGCTTTCGACAACCCCCTTTCGCGAGGGAAGGAGCCCGATCACGTGACCGACGCCGATATTCCCCCGCCGGAGGAGATCATTCTGTACGAGAAGGATCCGGCGACGCGGATCGCAACGATCACACTCAACCGTCCCGACCAGCTCAACATCCCGACGATCGCCGCCCGCCGGCGCTATGCGGATCTGTTGTTCAAGGCGAGTATCGACGACGACGTCAAGGTTCTGGTCGTGCGTGGGGTGGGCGATCATCTGGGCACAGGGGCCGATCTCGACGAACTCATGGCGAAGCGGGCGGCGGGCGTGGCGCTGCAGGAGGAATTCGGGCTCGACGAGACGACGACGTCACCATGCCGAACCCGAGTTCGTATCGGGCCGGTGCGTCGCTCCTGCACTGGTACGGCAACACGAGGTCGGGGTGCCGGACCCTGCAGGACTTCAAGAAGATCAGCATCCTCGAGGTTAAGGGCTACTGCTACGGATGGCACTTCTACCAAGCGGCGGATGCCGACCTCGTCATCTCGTCCGACGACGCCCTGTTCGGGCACCCTGCCTTCCGCTATGTCGGGTATGCGCCGCGCATGTGGCAGTGGGCGATGATGATGGGAATGCGGAAGTTCCAGGAGATGGTGTTCACGGGACGGCCCTTTACCGCGGAGCAGATGTACGAGTGCAACTTCGTGAACAGCGTGGTCCCGCGTGAAGATCTCGAGGCGGAGGTGGCGAAATACGCACTTGCGTGCGCCCGCACGAGGCCGACCGACACCGTCTTCATGCAGAAGGTGTTCTTCGAAGTCATGAAGCAGCACCAGGGTGAGTACATGGGGAGCCTGCTGAGCGCCTGGCTCGAATCGATGGGCGGGCAGCTCCGAGAGGACGACGATGGCGGTCGGGCGACCCTGAGCAAGGAGACCATGGACGCCGGCCTGAACGTCGCCGTCAAGGACAATGACGACGCGTTCCCTCCCGAGTGGCGGCTGAGCCGATCCGGTCGCCGGCGCACCGAACCCACTTGACGGTGGCTGACGCGGGGGTGGAGTCGTCCGAAGACGGGACCCCTCTCGGCGGCGTCAGGGTGGTCGATCTCTCTACATGGATCGGCGGGGCCTACTGCACAAAACTGCTTGCCGACGGCGGAGCCGATGTCATCAAGGTCGAGTCGCCCGACGGGCGACCCGCTGCGCCGATGGTCGGCTTCCGGTGCGGCGATCCCGACCGGAGACGACGGTGCACTCTTCAACTTCCTCGGCGCAACGAAGCAGAGCGTTGTGGTCGACGTCGGCCGGTCGGACGATTTGGTATCACTGCATGCCCTCTTGGCCTCGGCGAACGCGGTGGTCTGGACGCGTGGCTCTCCGATCGCCGAGCACCCGTCATTGACCCCCGGCGAGATACTGCGCCAGCACCCCCATCTGATCGTCACCTCCATCACTCCGTTCGGGCTCGACGGTCCCTGGAGCGACAAGGCGGCCACCGAATTCACCCTGCAGGCCTGGTCGGGAGGGGTCGTTGGGCTGGCACGTGGAAGGCCGGACCGCGCGCCCGTGTTCGTCGGCGGCCAGATCGGGGAGTGGCTTGTCGGCCTCTACGGCGCCATCGGCACGATCGTGGCGACCCGACGCTCCGCCTCGGAGGGGGAGCTCGTCGACGTCTCCATGCTCGAGTCCTTGGCAATGTGCCTCACCTATTACCCGGTGACGTTCAACGATCAGCTCGGACGGCCGATGCGGCGCAAGCGCTTCGTCGCGACCCCCGGCGTTGGGGCGGCACGCGACGGCCTCGTCGGGCTCGGATGCGGCACCGGGCAGCAGTGGCTCGACTTCTGCGTCCTGGTCGGACACCCGGAGTGGATGGAGGACCGGTCCCTTTTCCTCGACCGCACGGCACTGACCCCGACGATCGACGCCTGGATCGCCGACCACACGGTCGATGAGGTGCTCGACCTGGCGTCGGCCTTCCGGATCCCCAACGCACCGATCACGAATGGCTCCAACGCCACGACGAATCCGCACTTCCAGGAACGCGGGACGTTCTCGACCAATCCCCGGGACGGCGCAGTCAATCCCCAGCCCCCTTTTCGGATGACTGCCGGGCGGCTTCGACCGCCGGCCTCGGCACCTCGTCTCGGTGGCGTTTCGATCCATGAGGCAGCGCAGCGTGCCCGGTCCGTGCCGAACCGCCTCGGCGCCGCGCCAAGGACGCTGTCGTTCGAGGGGCTCCGCATCCTGGACATGACGTCCTTTTGGGCCGGCCCCCTCACGGGGCACATGCTGGCGCTCCTCGGTGCGGAGGTCATCCACCTGGAGTCGTCGACCCGCCCCGATGGAGCCCGCCTGGTGGGCGGCGTGCCCCAGACGGAGGATCAGTTCTGGGAGCGTGGGCCGATCTTTGCCGCGCTCAACACGAACAAGAAGAGCGTGACGATCAATCTGAGTGACCGGCGCGGCATCGACCTGGTGCGCAAGCTCATCGCGACGTGTGACGTCGTGGTCGAGAACTACACGCCACGCGTGTTGGACCAGCTGGGTTTCGACTTCGAGACGCTGCGGAGCGAGCGACCCGATCTGATCATGCTGCGCATGCCGGGCTTCGGACTCGACGGGCCATGGCGGGATCTGCCGGCATTTGCGTTCGTCATCGAGGACGCCGCCGGGCTTACCTGGCTGACCGGACACCCCGACGTGTTGCCCTTCGAGCCGTACTGTGTCGGTGATCCCAACGCCGGGCTGCACGCGCTGTGGGGTCTGCTGCTTGCCCTCCAGCACCGCGAGAAGACGGGCGAAGGTGGCCTGGTCGAGGCCGCGATGGTCGATGCTGCGCTCAACGTGGCGGCGGAGCAGGTCATCGAGTTCTCTGCGTACGGCGCCCTCCTCGGCCGAGCCGGCAACCGCGGCCCCGAGCGCGGCGCCCCAGAATCTCTACAAGGTGGCCGGACCTGACGAGAACGGCCGCGACGACGGCTGGGTCGCGATCGCCGTGGCGACGGACGAGCAGTGGATCTCGTTGTGCCGAGTCGTCGGCCGACAGGAATGGGCGGACGATCCCGGCCTCGCAGACCTGGCGGGGCGGACCAAGGAGCACGAGCGCCTCGATGCGGTCCTGGAAACATGGTGCCGCGCCCGTTCGGCCGACGAGATCGTCGAGCTCCTGTGGGCAGCCGGTGTCCCGGTCGGCAAGGTGATGCAGCCGCATTGCCAGCCCGAGCTGGCCCAGCTCCAGGCGCGTCAGTTCTTCGAAGAGCTGGACCATCCCGTCATCGGGCGCTCCCGCTACAGCACGCTTCCCATGCGGTTCTCGCGGGGCCCGGCGCGGCTGCACGAGCGGCATGCCCCGCTGCTCGGTGAGCACAACGGGGAGATCCTGGGCGGCCTTGGCCTCTCGCCGGCCGATATCGACACGCTCGAAACCGACGGGATCATCGGCGGCTCGCTCGTCCGGAGCGCCTGAGGGCCGGTCTCGAGAGCCGTATCCTGATGGGAATGGCGTTCGAGAAAGCTCCGTTCGATGTCGTCGAAGCCTCCCGCCGCGTGTGGCTCGAGCGCTGGGATCCCGAGGCTGCTTCCGGTATGGCCGTCTACACAGCCGTGCTCCGGTCGTACCAACTCCTCAACGACCAGGTGAACGCCGTGATGAGGCGGCACGACCTCACCTTTGCCAGGCACCAGGTGCTGGCATGGCTGGCCATGGACCCCGAATCCTCCCTGACCCTGAGCTGGATCAGCAAGACGCTCCGCATTCCGCCGGCGACCGTCACGAACATCATCGACAGACTCGAGGATGAAGGGCTCGTCCGCCGCGTGCCGCATCCATCGGATGCCCGCACCACCCTGGCGGTGATCACCGCCCGCGGCGAGAAGGTGGCCACCGAGGCGACACGGGACTTGAACGAAACCGTGTACGAATGCATCGGCTTGTCCGAGCCGAAGCGAGGCAGGCTGGTCGATCTGCTCGCCGAATTGCGGGCGAGCGGGAACGAGTTCGATGTCGAGCACTCGGACCAGGTCGTCGAAGCGGTCGGATCCCGCCACACGAAGAAGCGTGGCCGCTCCGGGCGCTCCGAGGTCGCCTGAGGTTCCGTTCGCGGGCCGGTCCCAGACCGGGCCCGGGCAGCCCGACGGAGAGTGGTGAGACAACCCCTCGCTATCGTGCGGCTGCACGAGGGCGCCCGGGCTCCCGCTAGCTTTTCGATGACCCCTCAACGTCCCGTCAGTCTCGGGCGAGCGGAAGAGAGAGACACCGTGGAGTCGAACGAGATGGTGACGGCGACCGCTTCGTCCCCTGAGCTGCTGAAAGTCGAGGGTCCGGACCCGAGGCGCTGGGGCATTCTCGCGGTGGTCATCGTGGCGCAACTGATGATCGTTCTCGATGCGTCGATCGTCACGATCGCGCTGCCTTCGGCGCAACATGCCCTCCATATCTCCACGGCCAACCGTCAGTGGGTCATCACCGCGTACACCCTGGCTTTCGGCGGCTTCCTGCTGCTGGGTGGGCGGATCGCCGACTACTGGGGTCGCAAGCGGGTGTTCGTCGTCGGGCTCCTGGGATTCGCGGGCGCATCGGCGCTCGGTGGCCTGGCCGTCGACCAGGCGATGCTCTTCGCCGCCCGCGCCCTGCAGGGCGGGTTCGCCGCACTCATGGCACCCGCCGCCCTGTCCATCCTGACCATCACCTTCCAGCACGATGCCAAGGAGCGGGCGCAGGCGTTCGGCGCCTACGGTGCCGTCTCGGGCGCCGGAGGGGCGATCGGCGTCCTCCTCGGTGGCGTGCTCACGGAGTACGTCTCCTGGCGCTGGTGCCTGCTCGTCAACGTTCCGATCGCCGTCCTCGCCTCCATCGCAGCGGTCGCCATCGTGCACGAGAGCCGGGCCTCGGGCTCCACCCGCTATGACGTGCCGGGAGCACTGCTCTCGACGCTGGGTCTGGTCAGCCTCGTCTACGGCTTCACGAAGGCGGAGAGCGACGGCTGGAGCGCCACCGTGACCGTCGTGCTCCTCGTCGTCGCGGTCGTCCTCCTCACCGCATTCGTCTTCCTCGAGACCAAGACCAGCCACCCGCTGCTGCCGCTCCGGGTGGTCCGCGACCGCAACAGGGGCGGTGCGTTCCTCGCCTCCTTGCTCACGGGCGCCGGGCTCTTCGCCATGTTCGTCTTCTTGAGCTACTACCTGCAGAGTGTGCTGCACTACTCGGCGCTCAAAGCAGGGCTCGCGTTCCTTCCCTTTGCCTTCGGCATCATTCTGGCTGCGGGCGCATCGTCGGGTCTGGTCCCGCGGATCGGGCCGAGGATGCCCATGACGGTCGGCCTCGCGATCGCCGCCGGCGGCTTGGCCTGGCTGACGCAGATAGGGGTGCAGAGCGATTTCTGGGTGCACGTCGCCCCGCAGGAGATCTTGATGAGTGTGGGCCTGGGCCTGGCCTTCCCGGCCTTCAGCAGCACCGCCCTCACGCGGGTCCGCGATCGCGACGCGGGCGTGGCCAGCGCGCTGGTCAACACCACGCAGCAGATCGGTGGTTCATTGGGCACGGCGCTGCTCAACACCCTGGCGGCGACGGCCACCGCGAGTTACATCGCCGCCCACGGCGCGGCGGCCTCCCGGGCCGGAGTCGTCCATGGTTTCGCCGTGGCCTTCGCGGTCGGTGCGGGCTTCTTGGCGCTCGGCGCGATCGCCAGTGCTGTGCTCATCTCTGCCGGGCCGGCCGAGGTTTCGCCGGTGGAGAGCGCGGCCGTCGACGCAGGGAGCTGACGCATGGCCCCCGGGCAGTCCGCGGGGCTGCCCAGCCCGGATCCGTTGCCGGTGATCGCCACCGGGGTCAGGCTCCCTTGGGACGATGTCGTCGAAGACCCGGTGGCGGCCTTGGCAGACGCCCGGTCGCACCTGGGGGACACCTTCGTGGTGGACAGCGGCGGCGATCGCTATCTCTTCCTCTTCTCGCCCTTGGGCGTTACCGCGTTGTACGGCTTGCCGGAAGAGACGGCTAGCAAGGGTGTGGCCGACTGGCGGATGCTCCGGCGCAAGCTGCCCGACGAGGTCTTCGCAGGCCGCAGGGTGTTGCCGCACCAGCTCTTCGGACGGGAGGACGTCGCCGCCTACCTCCGCAACGTCGAGTTGGCGGTCGAGACCGCCGTCGACGAAATGGGCTCCGAAGGCGAGGTCGATCTCTTCTCGCTCAGCCGGCGCCTGGGTCACCGGGTGGGACTGGCCTCGTGGGGCGGGCCGGGCGCAGCCGATGGTGAGCGCTTCGAGACACTGATCCGATCCTTCGACCGGCTCGACGGTTCGGAGTCGTTCGTGCACCCAGACGCCATGGCCCAGGTGGCTGCGACCGGCAAGGCCGAGGAGCGCGCTGCGCTGGCCGAGGTCACGGCGCAGCTCGGACTGGGGCTGGAGCAACGACGGGCGAGCGAGCACGACGGCGAGCGTGACGGCGCTCCCGAGCACATGCTCTTCGATCGGGTCGTGGACGCCTGGGCCGACGCCGAGGCCGAGGAGGCAGCCATCGGGATCTCCCTCGACATCACCCTCATTCACGTGGCATCCATGTCGAACCTGTTTGCCGCGCTGGGCTGGCATCTCGTCGATCTCATGGAGCACCCCGACGAAGCCGAAGAGGTGCGCCTCGGCGAGAATGCTCTGGCCGAGACCTGCGCACTCGAGTCGACTCGAATGGCGCAGCGCTCCATCATGGCTCGCTTCACCCTCGCTTCGTTTTCCGTTGACCTCGAAGAAGGCCCGCTCGAGGTCCCCTCGGGAATGACGGTAGCCACCCTCCTGCCGCTCACCAATCGCAGTGCGGCGCCGGGGCTCGACTGCTGGGACCCGGCGCGATGGAACCGTCGGCGACTGCGCACGCCAAACGGGTTGGCTGCGGCCGAGCTCGTCACGGTGTTCGGGCATGGTGGGCACTCCTGCCCGGCGCGTCCCTTCTCCTTGACGGCAATGACGTTGACCTCACGCCGCTTGCTGAGACGGTTCCGCTGGGAGCCGTCCTGGTCGGAGCATCCCGATCCGGTCTCCGCGCAGATCGGTGGCGTGGCCCGCGCCGCCGCACCCTGTCGCGCTCGCTACTGGCGCCGCTGAGGAAGAGAGGGCGCGCGTGGCTGACGAAACGCGAACACGACCACGCAGAGGCGGCCGAGGGAACGGCGGTGCGCGTCGCCCTCTGGCGCGCCATGCACGTCCAGATCGATCCGCCTCCACACGTCCTCGAAGACGAGGTCGGCCTACGGCTGGCCGCGCCCGACGAGGGCTGGCGCCAACGACCGGACATGGATCCGGGCGGCACGCGGTGGTTCCGCGCCGGCATCGTCGCCCGCGCCCGCTTCGTAGAGGACCTCGTGGCCGAGCAGGCCGAGCACGGTGTGCTGCAGTACGTCATTCTTGGCGCCGGTCTCGACTCCTTGGCTCAACGGAGGCCCGAGCTGGCGTCGCGTCTCCGGGTCTTCGAGGTCGATCAACCGGGCCCACAGGCCTGGAAGCACCGGCGTCTCGTCGAGCTCGGTTTCGGTGTGCCGGAGTGGCTGCGCCTGGTGCCGGTCGACTTCGAGGCGGGCGGATCGTGGTGGGAGCAGCTGGTCGCCGCTGACTTCGACCCCGAACGGTCAGCCGTTGTCGTCTCGACCGGTGTGACCCTGTACCTCTCCAAGGAAGCCAACTTCGCCACGTTGCAGCAGATCGCGAGGCTCGCGCCGGGGTCGACCCTGGCCATGACGTTCCTCGTCCCCTCGGAGCTGGTCGATGACGTCTTGCGGCCGGGATTCGAAGCGGCCCAGCAAGGTGCGCGGGCAGCGGGGACGCCCTTCGTGAGCTTCTACACGCCGGACGAAATGACGGGCCTCGCGCTCCAGGCCGGATTTCGCACGGCCCGGCATGTCTCGTCGAGTGCGCTCAACGAGCGTTATTTCGCCGGGCGGACGGACGGGCTCCGGACGGCCAGAGGTGAGGAGTTGTTGCTCGCAACGACCTGAGAGCCGGCGCAGCACACGGTCCGAATCGGAAGCGCCCTCCGCGGACGCGGACCGTGGCGCGCCTCTCTTTGCGTCCGGAAGTGTGACACTGTAGGCCCCGGCGCGGCCGTCGTTGGCTGCTCAATTGCGCGGAGACCCAGAATGCGAAAGAGGCTCGTCCCCCCTGTCATTGGCGCGTTGCTGCTCAGCGCCGTGGCAATCGTCGGAGGCGCCGCACCGGTCTCAGCCGCGACGAGCGCTCCGACGCAGGGAGTGACAGCAACGACCATCCGAGTGGGGATCCCGTATGTCGACCTGGCGGCCGTCCGGCAGTTCGGGATCACGCTGGATCAGGGCAGTTTTCCCGACGCGTACGACGCGGTGATCGCGAACCTGAACGCGTCGGGCGGCATCAACGGTCGCCGCGTCGTGCCGTATCTGGTGGCCGTGAACCCCGTCGGGACGGGGCCGGCCATCACCGCCTGCACCCAGCTGTCCGAAGATGACAGCGTCTTCGTCGCAATCAACCCTCAACAGGCTGACTGCTTCCTGCAGCAGCACAATGTCCCGACGATCTCGGGTACATTCCAGAATGCGCCGTCCTCGAGCGGCCCTCCCAACTTCACGCTGGTCCCTCCTCCTACCGCCTATGACCCGGTGCAGCTGTCTGTGCTGGCGCACCAGGGCGACTTCAAGGGCAAGAAGGTGGGCCTTTTCGCCGGTCAGGAGACCGACGGAGCCGAGTTGAAAGTCGTCCAGTCATCGCTGAAGTCGCTGGGGGTGCACGTCGTGCAGAGCGCTGTCGACGGCGCGCCTCAGGACGACGAGGTGGCGACGAACCAGCAAGCCGCACTCATCGTCCAACGGTTCCAGCAGGCCGGTGTCAACGAGGTCGTCGCGGTTGGGACCGGCGCGACCGTCTGGCCCGAGTCGTTGCAGGCCAACCAGAGCAGTTACCTGCCACCGTGGATCGCCACGAGCGAGTCAAGCCTGGAGACCTCGGTGCTGGGAGCCTCGATTCAGCCGAAGTACCTCCAGAATGTCCTCACGACGAGTCCTGTTCCCTCGAACTATGTGCTCTGGCACACGCCCGCCGTCCAGGCCTGTGACCGTGTGGTTCGCAAGGCGTATCCGTCACTCAAGATCACCCCGCCGACGAACCCGCTGATGGGATCGGACCAGACCTTCTACGCAGTGGAGGCAGCGTGCCTGAATATGGATCTGTTCGCGACGATCGCCAAGGCAGCTGGCAAGAACCTGACCGAATCCTCGTTCGCCCACGCCGGCTATGCACTTCGGAACGCCGCCATTCCCGGGTCTGGTGTTCCAGTGTCGTTCGCTCCGGGTCGGGCCTATCCGCTCGGCCCGGTGTTCCTCGTCACCTTCGACAAGGCGAAGAACGTGCTGCAGTTCGCCGACTCCCCGGCGGCCAAATGACGAGGAACGTGGAGCGGGGTCACCCGGACGGGACGGTCATGTCCAGGGCCAGGGCAGGCCACGTGAACCCCGAGGTCGCGCCTGCGCCACCGGGTTCGCCGGTATCCGCGTCGTAGAACTCCCGGAAACCGTGCGTGCCGATCAAGCCCGTGAGTTGGTCGCGTAGCCGGCCGGCTTCGACCCAGCGGCCGAGCCGGGCTGCCACCAGATAGGCCCAGTACGCCGTTGCACCCCATACGGCGTTCCCGTCCCATTGCACGTAGGAACCGACCCCGCTCCCGGACGAGATCGTGCCCGCAGCGAAGCCGAACGGGCCCCACATCGGGCCGTCGCGCTGCAGGTGACGCTCGGCGACCCGTTCGGACAATCCCGATGCAGCGAGCGCGTGGGAGGCGGCGGGCAGCAGGCCCATCGCTCCCGTGCCCGTCAGCTGAGCGCTTCGTGAGACGTCGTAGGCGACGAAGATGCGCCCCTCGTCCCACCAGAGCACGGTCTCGATCTCCCGGGCCACCGCCGCGGCCCTGGCCGCCAGCTCCGCCGCCTCGTCGTGACGGCCGCGGGCGCGGCATGCGGCAGCCGTCTCCTCGAGAGCGAGCAGGTACCAACCGCACACGGTGGGGTCGTACGCCACGAATCCGTGATCCGAGGCGAGGGCCTCCTCCGGTGCCATGTCGGCGTGACGGGCGGAAAGGGTCAGGTCCTTGAACCGGGCGAGGGAGCCCCCGAGGCCACCAGGGAACAGACTGCGCATGAGGGTGCTCCCCTCGGTCCCGGTCTCGAACGGATGCAGGACGGCCGGCAGGGACTGGCCGCCGACCGTTCGAAGGCGCGCCAGCGCACGCAGGTGGGCAACGCCGTCGTCGAGGAGGCCATCGGCGGACGAACCCAGGGCCAGCGAGAGACGAGCTGCCGCGTACGCAGGCGTTGGTGGATCAATGAACGGCGTGCGGTCCCCGTCGAACATCGGCCCGAAGAGTTCTTCGATGAACTGCTGCTGCTCTTCCGCGCCGGGGACGAAGCGCTGATGCGACAACAGTCCGTTTGGCAGACGGTTGGCCCTGTACAGCGTTGTGAGCTCTTCCATCGCGGCAACGGGATCGATGTGCAGCAACGCCAAGGCGTGATACCCGCTGTCCCAGGCAAAGAGGGCCGGGTAGCTCTCACGGTTGGGCACGTGGAATGCCCCACCGAAGGCTTCGACCCGGTGGTCGCGGAAGAGTGCAGCGCAGCGGTCCTCCAGGCGGTCGTCCGGACCTTCGTTCTCGTGCATTACAGCGGAAGTATGGCCTCGGCCTCGGCGAGAAGGGGGTCGACGTCCCGGGGGAGAACGACCGACGCTGCTTCGGCCGCATGGGTCGCCTCCTCGTAACGAGCGAGATAGGCCGCTCGGTCTCCGTAGAGATCGCGCACCTTCTCGACCGGGAAGCTCTCGTGGTACCCGACGAGCCGGGCGAAGATGTCGGGCGCCTGTTGGATGGCGCTGTTGTGCCCCAGCGGGACTTCGACCTGGGGCAGCCTGATACCGCCCCGGGCGATGCCGTGCTCGTCACGGACGATCTCCGCCGGCTCCCCGCCGAAGGCGATGCGGGGCTGGGCCGGTGGCGGGGACCCATCGGTCATCCAGGCCTGGAGGTGGTGCAGGGCCGCGTCGACCACCGGTGCGACGGAGACCTGGTTGATCGCCTGCATGGTCTGGTCGAGCGGAATGGAGAAGCCGAAGTCCCGCTCCATGCGGGGCGACGACGATGCCATGGCGGGCAGCGACACGTGGGAGGCGCCGGCCACCTCCCAGTACCGAAAGCGGTCGGAGTCCGGCTGGCGGACCCCGTAGCAGGATGTCGCCTCGCACTCGGTGTTCACCACCATGATGGGAAGGCCGAGGTCGTCACGCAGGTGATGGAGCCCTTCGGGGATCCGGGGTTGGCTGGCGTCGGCAGCCGCCTCGTGGACGGTCATGACCGCATCGCCCACTTCGAGCGGAGTGCCGCCGCCGAAGTACATCACGAAGAAAAAGGCGTCGAAGCATCCGGTGATCGGCTGGACGCCGTTGAGATAGGAAGCCAGGCGCGCCGCCGATTGCGAAGCACCCTGCGCGATGAGCCGTCGCACCTCGAGACCGTCCATGGGATCCGGGGACTCGCGGGGTCGATCGGGAGCGACCAGATTGGCCGCCTGCGTGTAGATGTCGAACGAGTAGTCGTCGCTCGGGATCGACAGTGTCCCGTACCGCTCCGGATCCCAGTCTCGAAGGCCCTGGGGGTTGTCGGGCTGCCCGTGGATCCCGACCCGCTGGGCGGACACGGCTATGTAGGCGAAACCACCCTCGTACACCTCGGCGCTGTCGCCGCCGGCGAAGTTCTCGTAGCCGGCGGAGACGTTGTTCCACAACACGATCACCGTCCCGTTGAATGTTGACGGGTCGATCGGACGAACCACCACCATGCGGGTCTTGTACGGCGCGCTCTCGACCGGCTCGACCCGCCACCGCCCGTCCCTCGCCAGGTCGGTGCCCGGCGCCGACCCGTAGCGAACGGCTTCTCCCTCCAGGAAGTACTCGTCCTGGCGGTAGCCGAGCGCCGCCAGATCGGTGGTCGGACCGGCAAAGGCCCATCCCTTGCTGCCACCGGTCACGGGCCCGCTGACACGAATCATGTCGCCTCCAATCGTACCGGGTCCCTTGTGGACACCGCACGGGTCCTCACCCGTCGACGCGGAGCTCGCGCTTGAGGACCTTGCCGGATGGGTTCCGCGGCAGCGCCTCCACGAACGTGATCTCTCTCGGGACCTTGAAGCGAGCCAGCTGGGCCTGGCAGTGCGCAACGAGCTCGTCCGGCGTGGCGCTCGCGTTCTGGCGCAGCACCACGAAGGCCACGGGGACTTCGCCCCACCGGTCGTCCGGACGGCCGATCACGGCCGCCTCGAGGACCGAGTCGTGCTCGTAGAGCACACGCTCGATCTCCGAGCTGGCGATGTTCTCTCCCCCCGACACGATCATGTCCTTGAGGCGGTCGACGATGTACAGGTACCCGTCTGCGTCGCGGACGCCGATGTCCCCGGTGTGGAACCAGCCCCCCGTGAACGCCGCAGCCGTCGCATCGCTGTCCTGCCAGTACCCCTTGAAGACCTTGGGCCCTCGCATGACGATCTCCCCCTGCTCCCCGGGCGGGACCGATGCCCCGTCCTCGTCCCAGACGTCGAGCTCGAGGTAGAGGCAGGGCCGGCCCACGGAGCCGAGCTTCGTCACGATGCTCTCGCGGTCGAGGAAGGTGTCACCCGAGACCGTCTCGGTGAGGCCGTAGGCATCGGCGAACCAGGCCGAGGGAAAGACACGCTGTATCCGCTCGATGAGAGGGATCGGCATCTTCTCGCCGCCGTTGATGACGACCCGGACCGAGGACAGATCACGTTGCTCAATGTCGGGCAGCGCCATGATCGCGTTGACCATGGCGGGGGCCAGCCACACCGTGGTCACCCGCGAGCGCTCAATCTCGTCGACGACGTCGGACGCCTCGAAGGACCGATGGATGATCGTCGTGGCGCCCGCCGCGATCAGTGAGGTCGTCGTGAGGTCGAGCGCGCCGACGTGGTAGAGAGGGCCGCACGCCAGCCCGAGGTCGGCCTCGGTGAAGCCGAATTCGATGGTGTGGGCCAGGTTCTTCCAGGCCAGGTTGGCGTGGGTGAGCATGACGCCCTTGGGCCTTCCGGTGGTGCCCGACGTGTACATCAGCCGGTGCACGTCGTCGCCGGCGGCGGCAACCCGCTCGACCTCGTTGGGGTCGGCACGGAGGTCACCGAGGGAGGTCCACCGCTCCGCAGCGACGGGCGTGATGCTGGACGCGCACGAGCCAGTCTTCGAGCCCCAGCGTCGCCTCGTCTGCGAGCGGCAGGAGCGATTCGTCACAGACGAGCGCGCGAGCCCCCGAGTGGTCGAGGATGTAGCGCACCTCGGGCGCCGCCAGCCGCCAGTTGATCGGCATGGCGATGGCACCGAGATAGTTGGCGGCGAACAGGGCTTCGAGGAATTCGGGGCAGTTGTACGACAGGAGGGCCACGACGTCACCCTGACCGGTCCCACGCGCGGCCAGGCCCCCGGCGAGCGCGGCTGCCCGGTCGGCCATCTCCCGGTAGGTCGTGGTCTTCCCTTCGAAGACCGTCATCGCCTTGTCCGGTGTGCGGGCAGCGTGGTGGGCCAGCACGCGTGAACCAGTTCACGTCGGCCGCGGCCATCGGCGCGGTGCTCACCAGAACGTCCCGGCCCCGTCGCTCGTCCGATGCCCGCCGGGGAGCGGCCCCCCCGGTTGACGGCCAGCTAGTCTCGCCATCAATGGCACGAGTGGAAGCGACGGGCGAATCTCGGCGCAAGGCGAACTGGGAGGCGCGCTACCAGGCGATCATCGACACCTCGGCGGGTGTGTTCGCCCGGGGCGGGTACCACGCCACTGGGATCACCGAGCTCTGCGTCGCCAACGACCTCGGCAAGGGAGCGCTGTACCACTACATCGGTTCGAAGGAGGATCTGCTCGCCGCGATCCACGACCGGGTGATGGACGAGGTGATGCTCGGAGCAGACCGTGTGGCCGAGGCGGGTGGCTCGCCGTCGCAGCAACTCGCCATGCTCGGTGACGAGCTCCTGGACGTCATCCATCGCTACCCGGATCACGTCTGGGTCTTCCTGCACGAGTTCCCGGCGCTCACCGGCGAACGGGCCGAACAGTTCCGCGAGCGCCGCCGCGCGTACGAGCGGCGGGTCGAGGCGGTCCTCCAGGCCGGTGTCGACTCGGGGGAGTTCCGAGAGTTGCAGCCCCGGCTGACTGCTCTGGCGTGGCTCGGGATGCACAATTACACGTACCTCTGGTTGAAGCCGGGTGGCGAGTTCTCGGCCCGTGACGTTGCGAAGCCCTTCGCCGACATCTTCATGCGAGGAATCACGAACCCGTCTGCCGATCCTGCGTAGCCGGTCTCAGGGCGCCGAGTAGCCGCCGTCGACGACGAGGGCTGACCCGGTCGTCCAGCGCGCCGCATCGCTCGCCAGATAGGAGTACGCACCCACGAGGTCGCCGGCTGTGCCGAGCCCGAGGGGGTGGCGCTCGGCGACGGCGTCGAGCGCGTTCGCCGGGAGGCCATCGTGGATGGCCGAGCGGAACGTCCCCGGACACACGCAGTTGACGCGGATGCCGTCGCGGGCATATTCGACCGCCGCAACCTTCGCGAGCTGAATCACGGCGGCCTTGGTGGCGCAGTAGGGCGCCGCGTGTGACCAGGCGGTGAGGCCGGAGACCGAGGCCGTCAGCACGATGGAGCCCGAGTGCTGGGGTCGCATGACCGCCACGGCGGCCTTGATGCCGTTGACCGCTCCCAGCAGGTTGACCCGGAAGGCGCGTTCCCAGTCCTCGGTGCTGAGGTTGTGGATGCGGCCGTTCGGCGAGAGCACGCCGGCGTTGCTGATCAGGACGTCGAGGCGGCCGAAGCGTTCGACCGCCCGCGTGACCACGGATTCGACCTGCTCGGAGTCGCTGACGTCCGCCAACAGGGTTTCGACCGAACCTTCCAACGTCGTTCGACGCCGGCGACGGTCGCGTCGAGCGACGGAGCGCTCACGTCGCTGAGGACGAGGTCGGTGTCGGGCTCGCCGGCGAACTGTCGCGCCAACGCGCCGCCGAGCGCACCGCCCGCGCCGATGATCGTCACGACCCGTCGCGTCGTCGTCATGCCAGCAAGTATCCACCGTCGACGCTGAGCACGGTCCCGGTGATGAAGGCGGAGGCGTCGGAAGCCAGGAACTGATAGGCCGCCGCGAGGTCGGAGGATGTTCCCCAGCGCCGTTGCGCCGTGTGGTCCGTGATGGCGGCCGAGAGCTCGGGGTTCTGCACCCACCCGTCGGCCATCGGCGATTCGAACCACCCCGGTGCCACGACGTTCACCGTGATGCCGGCGTCCGCCAGATCGAGCGCGAGACCCTTGGCCACGCCCACCAGCCCGGCCTTCGATGCGCTGTAGGCGGCGAGGCCCTTGCGCGGCCGTTCGCCCAGGACCGACCCCGTGAAGATCAACCGTCCACCCTTGCCCATGACCCGGGCCGCGGCGCGTGCCCCCAGGAACGCACCGGTGAGGTTCACCTCCATGACGTGCCGCCAGACTGAGGCCTCGGTCTGGCGGGGACCGGCCACGATCGGCGAGATCCCCGCATTGCAGATCCAGGCGTCGATGCCACCCCACTCGGCCACCGCGGCATCGGCGACCGCTTCGTTGAAGTCCTCGTCCGTCACGTCGCCGCTGAGCACGAGGGACGTCCCGGGGAGGGCGGCGGCAACGGCCTTCAGATCTCGCTCCGTGCGCGCGACCAGCACGACGGAAGCGCCGGCCCGGGAGAACGCGTGGGAGAGCAAGGCTCCGAGGCCGCGGCTGGCGCCGGTGATGACCACCCGCTTCCCCGAGACGCTGCCGGGGCTCGGGAAGCACGCTGGTATGTCGATCTGGCTGGTCATCGCTGTTCTCACGTTGTACCGACCAGTACAGTACACGTTTGATGGCCGCCCGCCCTTCTGCCCACTCCAGCGCTTCCATGGTCGACCTCATTGAGATGCAGCGCCGCATGCTGCTGATCCGCGGCTTCGAGGAGCGGGTGGCGGCGCTCTATCGCGATGGCGAAGTCCCCGGCTTCGTCCACCTCTCCACCGGCCAGGAGGCGGCGGCCGTGGGAGCGTGCTGGCCCCTTGGCCCCGCCGACGTCATCACCTCGACCCACCGAGGCCACGGTCACTGCCTGGCCAAGGGCCTGGATCCGGCCGGCATGTTCGCCGAGCTGATGGGCAAGGACCAGGGCACGAACCGCGGCCGCGGCGGCTCCATGCACATCGCCGACCCGAAGCTCGGGATCTTCGGCGCCAACGGCATCGTCGCCGCCGGCGTGCCGATCGCCGCGGGGGCGGCGACTGCGGCGCAGTTGCGCAGGGACGGCAGCGTGACGGTGGCCTTCTTCGGTGACGGGGCGGTGGCGCAAGGGGCCTTCCACGAAGCGGTGAACCTGGCCGCCGTCTGGAAGCTGCCGGTCGTCTTCTTCTGCGAGAACAACGGGTATGCCGAGTTCTCCCCGGCTTCCACCCAACATGCGGCGTCACTCGAGCTACGGGCGGCCGGCTACGGGATCCCCTTTGTCGCGGTGGACGGCAACGACGTTGTCGCCACCGCGGCCGTCATGGAGGACGTCGTCGGTGCCGCACGCGACGGGCGCGGGCCTTCGGTCGTCGAGGCGACCACCTACCGTTGGCACGGTCACTACGAAGGCGATCCCGAGCGCTATCGGTCTCCGGACGAACTGGAGGAGTGGCGGGCGCGCGACCCCCTGCTGCTGCACGAGGCGCTGCTGCGGGAGAGGGGCGTCGGAGACGACCAGATGAAGGCGCTCCAGGTGTCCTCCTCCGCTGCACTCGACGGAGCGGTCGACGCGGCCCGCCGGCTGGCGAAGCCTGCGGTTGCCACAGTCACGGACTTCGTCGTGCGCCCCAGACCAGTGCGGGCGGAACCGGCCCCGCCCGGAGCGGACGCGCCGGTCTTCCGCACCATGGACGCCATCCGGTCGGCGCTCGAGATCGAGCTGGCCGAGGACGATCGGGTGTTTCTGGCCGGCGTCGATGTCGGCGCCGGCGGCAACGTCTTCGGGCTGACCCGGGGGCTGGCCGACGAATTCGTCGGACGGGTGCGGGACACGCCGATCTCGGAGACCGCGATCATCGGCCTCGGTGTGGGTGCGGCCATGGCCGGGATGCGTCCCGTCGTCGAGTTGATGTACCTCGACTTCATCGGGGTGTGCTTCGACCAGCTGCTCAATCAGGCGGCGAAGCTGCCCTTCATGACCGGCGGCGCGGCGGAGATGGCGCTCACCGTGCGGACCCAGTTCGGTGCCGGGCGTTCCTCGGGCAGCCAGCACTCGCAGAGCCTGGAGGCGCTGCTGGCCCACATACCGGGATTGACCGTCGTCATGCCGTCGACCCCGGCGGACACGTATGGCCTGCTGCGGGCCTCGATCCAGGATCCCAACCCGGTGGTGTTCATTGAGAACCGCCAGCTGTACGGCATGAAGGGGCCACAGCCGCCGCCGGACTACGTCCTGCCCATCGGCAAGGCCGCCGTCGTGCGGGCCGGGACGGACCTGACCATCGTGTCGGTCTCGCGCATGGTCCACGAGGCGGTGGCGGCCGCCGCCGCGGTGGAGGCAGAGGGGATCTCCGTCGAGGTGATCGACCTCAGGACGGTGGCTCCGTTGGACATGGAGTCGATCCTCGCCTCGGTCCACAAGACGAGCCGGCTGCTCATCGCCCACGAAGCCGTGGTGCCCTTCGGCATTGGCGCCGAGATCGCGGCCACGGTGGCCCGGGAGGGATTCTGGGACCTCGATGCGCCGATTGAGCGCATCGGGGCGGCACCGACACCGTCGCCCTACTCGCCCGACCTCGAACGAGCCTGGCTGCCTGATCGCGAGGACATTGCCGACGCCATTCGCCGGCTCGCTGCCGTGTAGTCAGCAACCCAGCTGACGCGCGATCACCAAGTGTTGGATCTCGTTGGTGCCCTCGCCGATCTCGAGCACCTTGGAGTCGCAGTAGAACCGGGCGACCGGCGTCTCGAGCATGTACCCCAGGCCGCCATGGATCTGGACCGCCTCTGAGGCGGCCCAGGCCGCCACGCGGCTGGCCTTCATCTTGGCCATCGCCGCCTCCTTCTGGAAGGGCTGCCCCGAGTCACGCAGAGAGGCGGCCCGGTAGGTGAGCCACCGCGCCGCCTCCAACTCGGTGGCGATGTCGGCCAGCTTGAACTGCACCGCCTGGAACTTCGAGATCGGCTGCCCGAATTGCTCGCGCCCCTTGGCGTAGGTGAGCGCCAGGTCGAGGACGGCCTGCGTCAGGCTGAGCGACAAGGCGGCGATGGAGATGCGCCCGACCTCCAGCGTCCGGAGGAACTGCCCCAGGCCCAGGTTCGAGTCCCCGAGCAGGTGTTCGTCGGGGACCCAGACGTCGTCGAGGTAGAGCTCCCGGGTATCGAGCCCGCGCCATCCGATGCCTCGCATCTTCGGGCCCATGGTGAAGCCCGGTGTGTCCTTCTCAACGACCAGGCTGGCAAACCCGAGCTCTCGGCCTTCGACGGGCTCAGTGCGCGCCAGCAGTGTCACCCCGAACGACATGTCGGTGCCGGCGTTGGAGATGAACGTCTTGCGACCGTTGATGAGCCACCCGCCGTCGCGCCGTTCCGCCCGGGTGCGGATGCCGCGGGCGTCGGAGCCGGCGTCCGGCTCCGTGAGCCCGAACGCGCCGAGCGCCCGCCCTTCCGCCAGCGGCCGCAGCCAGCGCTCGCGCTGCTCGTCGTTCCCGAAGAGGTACAGCGGCAGCGAGCCGATGGTGGCGTGGGCCTGCCAGGCGGCGGCCACGGACTGGTCGGCCTGGCCGATCTGCTCCATGGCTGCCACGAAACCGACGGTCGACATGCCGATCCCGCCCCACTCCTCGGGAACGAGGATGCCGAGGAGCCCGAGCGCGCCCATCTCGCGGAGGAGATCGGTCGGGCACCGGGCCTCCTCCCAGGCCAGCGGCGCGCGGCGGGCGATCTCCCCCTGCGCGAAGTCGCGGCAAAGGCCGACGAGGTCCTGTTCGGATTCACTGAGGGAGAGGTCCATGGAGCCTTTCAGGTCACCGCTCGGCCTGCAGGTGGGCCAGGAAAGAGGTCGACCAGTCGGGGAGGTCGCGCGGCACGACATAGCCCTGCTCGCGGTTGATCTCGTCCCAGTGCTCGGCCACATCCTCGACGGTCGCCTGGGTGGCCACGTAGCCCGGGGTTGCTGCGATGAAGATGCGGGCGAAGCGCCCGGCACCAGCGGCGTAGAGCTCTCCGTTGACCGGACACGCTTCGTGGGCCAGGAAGGCCACCAGCGGCGCCACCCGGCCCGGTGCCATGGGCGACGAGGTGTCGTCCGGATCGGCGTCCGGTCCGGCCATGCGCGTCATTGCCGCCGGCGCGACGAGATTGATCCTGATGCCGTGGGCCTCGCTCATGCTGGCGATGCTGCGCGTCAGGCCGATGACCCCGCCCTTGGCGGTTGCGTAGGACAGATTCTTGGGCAGTCCGAAGATCCCCGAGGACGTCGTCATCACAATGCGGCCGTAGCCCTGTTCGACCATGTGGGGCCAGGCCGCCCGCGTCGTGTTGAACGACCCGAGGACGTGCACGGCGAGGTGCCGCTCCAGGTTCTCCTGGTCCACGTCCGGCAAGCCCGCCCACTGCATGATGCCCGCGTTGTTGATCAGGATGTCGAGACGTCCGAAGTTGTCGACGGCGGCGGCAACGAGCGCCTGTGCGCCGGACGGTGCGGCCACATCGTTCTGGTCGGGAATGGCCGACCCGCCGGCGTCGGCAATCTCCGCCGCGACCGTTGTGGCCACCCCGGCGTCTGACCCCTGACCCTGTATGGAGCCGCCGAGATCGTTGACGACGACGCGGGCGCCCCGGCTGGCCAGAAGCAGTGCGTAGGCACGACCGATGCCCCGTCCCGCGCCCGTGATTACCGCGACGCGCCCCTCGAAACTGTGCATGTCCACGCCGTCCCCGCCCTCCGGTGCTGCTGCTTTTGCGTGCGGTCTAGCTGGGCGACGACGTCGCGGCAAGCGGGGCCTTGAAGCCTAGGAGGTCTCCGAGGGTCCCGCCGACCATGGCGGCCCGCTCGTCGTCGGGCACGCCGGCGAACAGTTGCGCCATGAGTTGCTTGCTGCCGCGGAACGTCCCCTCTGCGTGCGGGTAGTCATTGCCCCAGACGATCGACGAGAGACCGGTGATGTGCCGGCAGGCGACGGCGACAGGGTCGTCCTGGAACGAGACGTGGAACTGGCGCTTCACGTACTCGCTCGGCATCAGCGGGTAGGGCCACTTCTCGTTCAGCCGGAAGAGCCGGGCGATCCCGCTCTGCTCGGTGGCGGGCAGGGTGTCGTCCCAGACGCCGAGCCACCAGTCGGCGTCCTGGCCGATGCCGGTGATCCAGCACTTGTCCATGCTGCCGACGAGGGAGGCCAGCCAGTGCGCGTTGAATTCGATCAAGGCGAAGTGGAGATCGGGATAGCGCTCTGGGACGCCGCCGCCGATAAGCTCGCAGATGACCTGCTGGGGGACGATGGTGCTGTAGATCGCCTGGGTGACCATGCGCTTGGACGCCGATTTCTCGGTCACGGGCTGGTTGACCTCGGCGGCATTCTGCATGACGACCTTGAGGGTGGTCGAGGTCGGGTCGTTGACCTTGATCCCACCCGTCTGCGTGTGGATGAACACGTGGAGACCGTGGGCCTGGGCCGCGGCCCAGACGGGATCGAAGTCCCGCGAGTAGTACGGCTTCGGCGGCGTCGCCGGCAGGAGGATCGCCCGGAAGCCCAGCGCGGCCGCCCGCTCGATCTCCACCACGGCGTCGTCGACGTCGGTGAGCGGAATGGGGGCCGTCGGCGCCAGGCGCGAGAAGTACGGCGAGAAGCGCTCGACGATGTAGTCGTTGTAGACCCGGGCATGGGCGATGGAGAGCTCGTGGTCGTCGGAGTAGAGGCCGAAGAGCGACAGGTTCGGGTGCATGACCCCGACGTCGACACCGTCTGAGTTGAGATCTTCGATGATGATCTCGGGGTCGCCCTCGGGCATCCGCCCGCCCGTCTGGCGGTAGCGGGAGATCGTCCAACCCTCGAATCCCGGTGTGTGCAGTCGCCGGAACTTGCGGGCGCCGCCCTCCACGAGCGGCTCGATCTCGAAGTCGTCCTCCCAGACGCCGCGGTCCCGCAGATTCTTCGGGAGGCGGGTCGTGAAGAGATCGGTGGGCTCCAGGATGTGCCCATCGGCGGAGATGACAAGTTGGTTCTCTGTCATGGTTGTGCCCTTCCTGCGCGAGGACGCAAGATCTCAGTGACCGAGCGCGCGCGTACGCGCTACTCTGCCCGCGGATTGTAGACCAACCGGTCGGTACAGACAACGCGTGACCAGGCCGGCGACCGACCCCGGTGGCCAGGAGGAGACGAGACCATGAGCAAGCGGTGGAAGCAGCGACCACCTGGCTCGACGTGGGGGGACTGGGGCGACGACGACGAGCTCGGCCGGATCAACCTGCTCACCCCGGAGAAGGTTCTCGAAGGTGTGCGGGAGGTGGAGGCCGGGATCAGCTTCTGTCTCAGCCTCCCGCTCGACTACCCCGGTGGCACCGCGTTGAATCAGCGGCGCTACCCGCCGGTGATCGCGCCCACCGAGGACATGGACGGCAACCCCGGCACCTTCTACAACGTCCCGATGCGCACCATGGACAAGTTCGGCGACCTCAAGTACGTGGACGTGTGGGCGGACGACGTGGTGACGCTGTCGCTGCAGTACTCGACACAATGGGACTCGCTGGCGCACGTGGGCGCCGAGTTCGATGCCGACGGCGACGGGGTGGAAGAGGCCGTCTATTACAACGGTTATCGCGCCGGCGAGGATCTGGTCGGGCCGAAGGAGGACGCAGCCGGCGACGGCGGGCGCCATCGCTGCTTCGCCCGCCACCTGGGCCTGGAACACATGGCGGCCAGCGGCGTGCAGGGACGGGGCGTCCTTGTCGACCTGGCCCATCACCTGGGTCACGAGTGGCGCGGGGTCGATCGTCAGATGCTGGAGGAGATCATGGCGGCCGACAACGTCGTCGTCGAGCCGGGCGACATGCTGCTGCTGCACACCGGCTTCGCCACCGAGATCCTGCAGTGGAACCGCAACCCGGATCCGGTGAAGATCCACACGCTCTGCGCGTATCTGGACGCCCGCGATCCGTCCCTGTTGGAGTGGATCGCCGACTCGCAGATCTCCGCGCTGGTGGCGGACAACTACGCGGTGGAGGGGATGGTGGGCAAGGACCGCGACAGCAGCCGGCACTCCTTCCTCCCCATCCACAACCTCTGTCTGTTCAAGCTCGGCGTGCCTCTGGGCGAGATGTGGTACCTGCACGAGCTGGCGACGTGGTTGCGCGAGCACAATCGCAGCCGCTTCCTGCTCACCGCGCCGCCGCTGCGGCTGCCCGGCGTGGTGGGTTCTCCGCTGACGCCGGTGGCAACCGTCTGAACGGCGCCGCCGGGGGAGGGGTCAGGCCTCGGGACCGGTGGACCCGGCGCACCTCGACAGGGTGAAGGCGGCGTAGTCGGTCTCCACGACCTTGGCGATCTCGGCCAGGAGCTTCGGCCGGCCGGCCGAGTTCAACAGGTACTTGCGGGGCTTTCCGGGGATGTTCGTCCCGAAGTAGTAGCTGCTTTCCCCGAACGAGGGGGCCTTGGTCGCCCAGCGGTCCACCATGGCCGTCCATTTCTCCTCTGCGGCTTCCTCGACCTCAATCACGTCGCAACCGGTCGATTGCAGATGGAGCAGGGCCTCGGTGACGAACTCCACCTGGTCGCCGTTGTAGCGGGGATTGTTGCCGGCGGCGGCGTGGGGCCCGCCCGGGAAGAAGAAGTTAGGGAACCCGCTGGTCTGAATCCCGAGGAACGTCTTGGGACCATCGGCCCAGTGGTCGACGAGCGCACGGCCGCCCCGCCCCCGGACGCCCATGCGCGCCAGCGCGCCGGTGCCGAAGTCGAACCCCGTCGCCCAGACGACCATGTCGAAGTCCCGATGCGTATCGGTGGTCTCGATGCCCCCCGGCGTGAGCCGGACCATGGGTGTCGCCTGCAGGTCCACCAGCTCCACGTTGGCCTGGTTGTAGACCTCGAAGTAGGCCGTGACGAAGGGCGGGCGCTTCTCGCCGAACCGGTGATCCTTGGGGATCAACTTGTCCGCCGTCTCGGGGTCGTCGACCAGGCCACGGATTTTGTCGGCCAGGAAGTCACACCACGCTGCGTTGGCATCGCCGTCGAACATCACGTCGCTGTAGTTGCTGGTGAGTTTCGAGAAGCCGCGGCTTCTCCACATCTCCTCGAAGAACGCGGCGCGCTCCTCCTCCGAGTCGTCGAAGGCGGCACGATCGTGCGGGACGTGGAGGAATCCGCTCGGTGACGTGTTCAGGGTGGCGCGGATCGATTCGAAGTCCTTGCGGAGCTGGGCCTGCTCGTCGGCCGTGATGAAGCCGTTGTTCAGCGGTGTGCACCAGTTGGGGGAGCGCTGCAGCACCGTCAGGGAGGCCGCCGTCTCGGCGATGACGGGGATGATCTGCACGCCACTGGACCCGGTGCCGACGACGGCGACCCGCTTGCCGGTGAAGTCGACGGGCGCAGCCGGCCACAGTCCCGTGTGGTACGACTCGCCCCCGAACTCCTCCCGGCCCGGTATGTCAGGGAAGTACGGGATGGAGAGGACGCCGGTGGCGGCCACGAAGTGATGCGCCCGGGTGACGGTGCCGGCGTCGTCGGTCACCGTCCACAGCCCGGCCCGCTCGTCGTAGGTCGCCGACGTGACGCGGGCGTCGAAGCGCATGTGGCGCCGGAGGTCGAAGCGGTCCACGACGTGGTTCAGGTAGCGCTCTATCTCCGGTTGTTCGGCGAAGTGCTCCCGCCACTCCCAATCCTCGAACAGCTGCCGCGAAAACAGGTAGGCGTAGGTGTAGCTCTCCGAGTCGAAGCGTGCCCCCGGGTAGCGATTCCAGAACCAGGTGCCACCGACACCGTGGCCCGCCTCGAGCAGCTGGACGGTGAACCCCGCTTCCCGCGCCAGGTAGAGCTGGTAAATACCGGTGATGCCTGCGCCGACAACCAGCACGTCGACATCAGCGGCCGGCCGGCTCGTCGTGTGGTCAGATACGACTTCGGGGGATGTCATGAGCCTCCGTGGCAATGAGCCGGTCGCGGGCGCGTACGGCCCTCGGACGTACACAATTGTGCGCCGGAGCCACCGATCCAGATTGTACCGACCGGTTAGTATATGTTCTCGATTGTGCCTGTCCCAGGCACGAGGAGGCTCGGCAGATGACAGTCCGGACGACGGGAGATCCTTGGCGCCGCGGTCGGCGCGCGGGCGAATGCCGCAGCTCATGAGTGATGCCGGGCCGTCGGAGCACGTCGTCTGGCCGTCGCCATGTTCGGCGGCGATGGTGAGGCCGCGTTGACGCCTGAACCGCCACGCCTGACGCCGCTGCCGCCGCGGGAGTGGTCCAAGGAGGCAGGCGAGGCGTTGGCTCCGCTGCTGCCGCCGACCGGGCGGCCCAAGGGTGAGAACCGCCCGAAGGGGCTCAATGCACTCGGCGTGCTGGCCAGGCATCCGCAGCTGTCACTGGCGTACAACACCTTCAGCGGTCAAATCATGTATGGGTCGACGCTGTCGGCGCGCCACCGCGAACTGCTGGTGCTGCGGGTGGCCGCCGTCCGCAACGCCGAATACGAGTGGCGCCAGCACGTCGCCAGCGCCGGCGACAACGGTGTCGGTCCCGATGAGGTTGTGCGCGTCCCCTCGGGCCGGGTGCGCCGGAGTGGTCCGAGCTGGAGCGGGCGCTCCTCCGTGCCGTGGACGAGCTCCTCAGCGACGCGCTGATCGCGGACGACACATGGTCGACGCTGGCGGGCGAGCTCGACGAGCAGCAGTTGATGGAGGTCGTCTTTACCGTCGGTGCGTACGACACGTTGGCCATGGCGCTCCGGACCTTCGGGGTGCCCTTGGACGAAGACTTGCGGCAGCAGTGAGCGTCCCCTTCGCCGTCGAGGTCCCCGACCAGATCCCCAAGGAGCGCTACTACGACCCCGACTTCTACGCCCTGGAGGCTGAGCAGCTCTGGCTCCGGGTGTGGCAGATGGCGTGCCGGCTCGAGGAGATCCCCGGCGTCGGTGACTTCGCCGAGTACGAGATCCTGGACCAGTCGGTGATCGTGGTGCGCACCTCGGCGACCGCGGTGGCGGCCTATCAGAACTCGTGCCGCCACCGCGGGGTCAGGGTCATAGAAGGACACGGGACGCTCAAGTCCGGCTTCACCTGCCCCTTCCACGGCTGGTGCTACGGCCTCGACGGCAAGAACACGTTCATCTCCAAGAAGAAGTCCTTCTCCGAGCACAACCTGGAACCGGGCCAGATCGACCTGGTCCCGGTGCGCTGTGAGCTCTGGGGTGGCTGTGCGTGGATCAACCTCGACGACGACGCCCCGCCCCTGCGCAGTTGCATCGAGCCTTCCGCCAGCATCCTCGACGCCTGGAAGGTCGAGGCCATGCGCACCGAGTGGTGGGAGGCCTTCCGGCTTCCGGTCAACTGGAAGTTGGCCCAAGAGGCGTTCTTGGAGCAGTACCACGTGATCGAGACCCACCCCGAGCTGGTCATCCCCAAGCGCTTCGCCCCCAAGGACCCTGCCGCCTTCGACCCAGCGGTCTTCATCGACGCCGAGCTGCACTATCTCCACGTGATGAGCGAAGGCATGGGGGGCATGGTCCACGCCAACGATGTGGCCGTCGCTGAGCGCCAGCGCACCATCACCTTGTCGAACGACCCCGAAGAGGCCATGGCCCGGTGGCACCACAGCCTCAACGACGCCGTCGTCGAATGGCACGCCGCACGCGGTGCGGTCATCCCCGACCTCAACGAGCTGGCGGCCCGGGGCATCGACGAGACGATGTACTACTGCTTCCCCCACTACTTCGTGCTCCCCATGTACTCGAGCGCCACCTCCTATCGCTTCCGCCCCCTCGGGCCCGAAGAGACCCTGATGGAGATCTGGTCCCTCACCCGCTATCCGCAGGGCCAAGAGCCGCCCGCCCCCACCCCGCCCGTGCCCCGTTCCTACAACGACGAGCGGATCCCGCCGATTCCCACTCAGGACTTCTCGAACCTGCCGCGCCAACAACGCGGCCTGCACAACGCCGGCTTCGAGTACATGCGCCTGTCCGAGGGCGTCGAGGGCGGGATCGCCAACTTCGAGCGCACCCTCGACGGCTTCTTGGCGGGACGCCCCTACGACCAGCTCGCCACTGCCCTGCGTGCCGTCAACGTGAACCCGCTCGAACAGCCCGTTGTCGACCTCGGGTTCTGAGGGGAGAGCGGACGTGAGGCCAGGGACGGGCGCGGGGGAGAGTGCACCGTGAGCACCACGACGTTCGCCGATGTCTCCGAGGGGGTGCGTGCCGCCCTGGCGCGCTACACGCAGGCGCTGGACGACGGCCGGACCGATGACGTCGTCGCCACCTTCTGCCCCGAAGGCGTCTGCGAGATCCCGGGCATGGGCACGCACGCCGGGCACGACGCCCTCCGTCAGGCGTACACGAAGTGGGCGCCGCGGCGCCCCCAGCGCCACCTCGTTCTCAATACCGTTGTCGAGACCTGGAGTGTGGACGAGGCCACGGCGGTCAGCGATGTCGTCTTCATTCTGCTCGGAGACGGAGGGTGGGACATCAAGCTCGTAGGTCGCTACAGCGATGTGCTGCACCGTGACGGGGCACTGTGGCGATTCCATCATCGTGTGGCCACATTCGTGACCGAGCCGCCCCCAGCCAAGGAGACAATGTGACCGACGCCCTCGACTACGACGCCCTGGACTTCTTCCGCGGCACGGAAACCGTGGCTGATCCGTATCCGTATTTCGACTGGCTGCGTGACCAGTGTCCCGTCCACCGGGAGCCTGCATACGGCGTCTACATGGTGACCGGGTACGAGGAAGCCTTCGCCGTCTACACGGACCCCGACACGTTCTCGTCCTGCAACTCGGTCACCGGCCCGTTTCCCGGCTTCCCCGTCCCGCTCGAGGGGCAGGAGGACGTCAGCGGCCTCATTGCGGAGCACCGGGGGGAGCTGCCTTTCAGCGACCAGATCATCACCATGGACCCCCCGGAGCACTACGACCACCGGCACCTGCTGATGCGCCAGCTCACACCGAAGCGGCTCAAGGAGAACGAGGACTTCGTGTGGCGGCTGGCCGATCGTCAGATCGACGAGCTCATGGGGGGCGACGAGCACGAGCTCATGACGGGTTACGCCAACCCGTTCGCCATGTTCGTCATCGCCGACCTGCTCGGCGTTCCGGAGGCGGACCACGGGGAATTCCGCACGGCTCTGTCCCGCCAGAACCGGGGCGGGGGAGTCGGCAGCACGCGGTCCGCAATGTCGCACAACCCCCTGGAATGGCTCTACGAGCGCTTCAGCCGCTACATCGAGGACCGCCGCCGCGCGCCGCGCGACGACGTCCTGACCGCACTCGCCAGCACGAGGTTCCCGAATGGCGATCTCCCCGAGGTCATCGACGTCGTGCGTGTGGCCACGAACGTCTTCGCGGCCGGCCAGGAAACGACCGTCCGCCTCCTCGGTACCGCCCTACAACTGATCGGGGACCGTCCGGACCTCCAGCAGCTGCTCCGCGACCGACGTGACCTCATCCCGAACTTCGTCGAGGAGACGCTTCGCATGGAGGCGCCGGTCAAGGGCGATTTCCGGCTGGCCCGCTGCCCGGCCTCCGTGGGCGGGGTCGACGTTCCGGCCGGTGTCACGCTGATGGTGCTCAACGGCGCCGCCAACCGCGATCCGCGCCGGTTCTCCGATCCCAACGAATTCCGGGTCGAGCGCGACAACGCGCGCGAGCACCTCGCCTTCGGTCGCGGCGTGCACAGCTGCCCAGGAGGACCGCTCGCCCGGTTGGAGACCCGGGTCAGCATTGAGCGGCTCCTCGACCGCACCACGCACATCGGCATCTCCGAGGAGCACCACGGTCCCCCCGACGCCCGGCGCTACGACTACATGCCGACCTACATCCTGCGCGGCCTGTCCCGACTCCATCTGGAGCTCACACCGGCCGAGCCGGCGTCGTGAGAGCAGAGGAACGGCGGACCGTGGGACTGAGGAGCATCAGATGATCTTCAACGTGGTCAAGCAGCCGGTCCGCGCCAAGTACGCCGACGAGTTTCCGACGTTGATCGCGGATTACATCGCCGCCTCACGGGCGGAGCCGGGCAACCTCTTCTTCGACTGGTGCCGCAGTGCCGACGACCCCAATCTCTGGTTCCTCATCGAGGGATTCCGGGATGCCGAGGCCGGCGAGGCGCACGTGTCGTCCGAGCACTTCAAGGCGGCGATGGCCGACATGCCCCGCCTTCTTGCCGCGGCTCCCGAGATCATTCACGTCGAAGCGCCGGGCGAGGGCTGGGGCAGTGTGAGCGAAGGCACCTGACCCGAGCCAGGAACCGCGGGGCCGAAGCGCTATTCGTCGAGCAGATCGGGCTGGACCGACACGATCCAGTCGTAGAGCGGTTGGAACGCCCGCCACCCGGCCATGGACGGTCCGACCTGTCCGGCAGTCTTCTCGGCCTGGTCGAGGTCGATGAGCACGGGAGTCCCGGCGGCCTCCGCCAGTAACTGGGCCTGACACGTGCGCTCCATGGTGATGAACCACCAGGCCGCCTCGTCGACGGACGTCTGCCCAACGGTCAACAGTCCATGGTTCGCCAGGATCACGGCCTTGTTCCCACCGAGTGCGTGGGCCAGCCGCTTCCCCTCCTCCAGATCGAGCACGACACCGGTGTAGTCGTCGAACAGGGCGTGGTCGCCGTAGAAGGAGCACGCATCCTGGGTGATGGGGTCGAGCAGCCGGCGCAAGGACGACCAGGATTTTCCGTACACGGAATGTGCATGCGCGGCCGCCACCACATCCGGTCGCGCCGCATGGACTTGGGAATGGATGGCGAACGCCGCCAGGTTCACCGGCCAGTTGCCGTCGACCACCTCACCCTGGTCGTTGACCAGAATGAGGTCCTTCACGCGGATCATCTTGAAGTTCATGCCGAAGGGATTGACCCAGAAGTGGTCCAGAAGCTCAGGATCTCGGGCGGTGATATGACCGGCGATGCCTTCGTCGAAGCCGAAATGCCCGAACAGGCGGAAGGCGGCGGCGAGACGTTGCTTGCGATGCCGCCGCTCATCCTCGGGGTTGTCGAAGGAGGGAAACGTCACAGGGAGTCGATCGGACGGCACGGCACGATCCTACCGTCAGGTCGGGCGGAAGTACGGCAGAGTGATGTCCTCGGAGGCCCGGTGGAATTCGACGCCCACCCGGAGCCCGTCGTGCAATTCCGCAGGCTCGCAGCCGATGATCGCGCTCAGCATCCAGAACCCCTCGTCCAACCGGACCACGGCAGGGGCGTACGGCACCTGGAAGGAGGGATCGGGTGGCCGCCAGACCACCGTCCAGCTGTAGAGGGATGCGGTTCCCGCGCTCTCCTCCCACACGGGAGAGGTCGCGTGACATTGGGCGCACACCGTGAAGGCGCCGAGGCCGCGGAACGAGCACACAGAACAGCGCTGATACCGCAGCCGGTGGGCACGGCAACCTTCCCAATAAGGCTGGCTGCGCAGGGTGGGGCGAGGGGCGGGGATCCCCTCCGGTTGCGGCAGCAGAAGGCTCATGGGCGTTCTGGCCCCAGGAGGAGGACATCGCAGAAGAGGGCGCCCGAGCCGCCGTTCGAACACAGCGCAACCTCGGCGGCTTCGACCTGGTTGCTGGCACACGATCCCCGCACCTGCTGCGTGGCCCTGATGACCCGCTGCAGCTGCTGCGCGTTGATCCCCGGATGACTGAACGACATGGTCCCGCCGTCGGTGGTCACCGGGAGTTGTGCGCCAGGTCCGATGTTCCCGTCCTCGACGAACGGTCCGCCTTCCCCGGGTCCGCAGAAGCCGAACGCTTCGAGCTGCCTGATGATCTCGAACGAGAACGGATCGTAGAGCTCGGCCACGTCGACATCCCCGACCGACAGGCCGGCCATCGCAAAGGCGGCCCGGGCCGCCCCGGCGCCCACGAGCCCGGCCGGAAAGGAGTCGGCCCGGGGCTGAAAGTCCCAGACAGGGGCGACGACGTAGGCCGGGCCGAAGGCGTCGCTCGCACCACCGAGAATCCAGACTGGTGCCTCGCATTCGCCGGCACGGCCGGCGGAGGTCAGGACCAGAGCGCAGCCGCCCTCCGATGTCATGGCGCATTCGAGGAGGTGAAAGGGATCGGCGATCATGCGCGAGGCCACAATGTCCGCGGGCGAGAACGGTCCTCGTCCGTAGTAGACCGCTTCGGGGTTGGCGTGACCGTTGGTGCGGATCACCGCCGCCGCGGTGGCCATCTGTTCCGGCGTGGTGCCGTAGGTGAGCATGTGCCGTCGGGCCATGAGCGCGAACTCGGCTGCGGTGAACAGCCCGTACCCGACGACGAGCTCGTTCGCCGGTCGTGTCCACGGCGCCGTGGAGGCCCGGTTCACGTGGACTCCGGCGCCGCCGGCGGCAATCAGGACCACCTCGCACTGGCCGGTGGTGATGAGCGCCGCGGCATCGAGGAGGGCGGGGATACCCATTTGGTTGGGCCGCCTCGTACACGGTCCGAGGCCCAGTTCGAGGACGATCTGAGCGCAATCGGTCCCGACCACGCCGTCGACGTCGCGGGGGAGATGCCGGCATCGGCGAGTGCTCCCAATGCGCCCGCCAGGGCGATGGAGGTCGAGTCGTGCTCCGGCAACACGCGGGCCTGCACAGTGTTGTGGACGCCGACGATGGCCACGTCGGCGAACGGGTGTGACGACTGGCGTGTCATGGACGGATCTTCTCGCTCGGCGCCTCTCGCTGCACGGCGCCTACTCTCGCACCGTTGCGCCGCCGGCGCGGGTGAGGACCTCCGACGCGTCCGGGTTACCGTGCGCCCCCATCCGACCGACACCGGCGGGCTAGCCTGCGCAGCGGCTGGGGAAGAGACGGATGGGTCCCGCTCGGACGGTGGCTCAGGGGGTTGGGTAATTCGTGGACTTCGCACTGGCGAACGGCGGGCACCGACGTCTGCAGGGAGTGCTGCTGACCGGAATCGTGCTGGCTCTTTCGCTCGTACCCGGTGCCTGCGCCGCCGCCGCGGCTGTCCCCGGTCCCCATATCGCCTGGGCGCCTTGCCCGACGGTGGCGGGCTACCTCTGCGGGACGTTGCCGGTCCCGCTTAACTATCAAGACCCCTCCCGTGGCTCGGTCAACCTGCCGGTGATGGAAAAACCCGTCCCGCAGAGCAAGGGCGACATCGTGTTCAATCCGGGCGGACCGGGTGAGAGCGGCGACCTCATTTTGCCGATCCTGGCGTCCCTGATGCCGCAGGCGCTCAAAGACCAATTCACCTTCGTGAGCTTCGACGAGCGGGGGACGGGGTCGAGTCGGCCGCTTCTCTGCGGGCCGTCGGCCGCCGCCGCGGGGAGCGCCATCGCCGGGACGGCGGCGGCGACCCAGACCTTCGCTGGTCTGGAGCGCTCGTGCCGGACCAGCGACCCCAGCTTGTTCCCGACGGTGAACACCACGACGTCGGCGCGAGACATGGACCGCCTGCGGATCGCCCTGGGGGTCACGCGCATCGACTTCTACGGCATGTCCTACGGGACGGCCCTGGGATCCGTCTATGCCCACCTCTTCCCGAGCCACGTCCGCTCCATGGTGCTCGACGGTGCGGTCGACGCCAACCTGAGTCTCGTGACCGACGCCACCGCGGACGCTGCCGCTATACAGACCGCGTTGGTGCACGCGCTGAACAGCTGCAGCTCCATGCCAAGCTGCCCGTTGGGCGCGGACCCTGTCGGCTTCTACCAGCAGTTGCAACAAAAGCTGCTGCAGTCGCCGCTTCCGGCTCCGGGTGGCGGTGACACGACTCCCGTGACAGCGGGGGATCTCTCGACCGCCTCCCTGCTGTACCTTTCGGCGCCGATCTTCACATCGGGCTACTTTCCCGCTCTGGCGGCGGCCGCGGCGGGGAACGGCGCCCCGCTACGGTCGGTCGCCCTCGGGCTGGAGGACGATCTGAACGGGGCATCTCTCGTCGGCCCGCTCTGGACGATCACCTGCAACGACGCGGTGAGCCACCCCGACGCCAAGGTGACGGCCGCGCTGGCCCGATCGTTGACAGCACGCGATCCGCTCGGCGGAGCCGAGGCCGTGGCGAACTATCTCATCGCGTGCCCCGGGTGGACCGGCTCGGGCGAGGCCATCGCCCACCTCGCGCCTAATGGCGTGCCGGCCCCACTGGTCATCGGGAACGTCTACGACCCGAACACCCCTTACGTCGTGGCCCCCCAGCTCGCCTCGGCCGTCGGAGGGCGACTCGTCACGTACGTGGGTTACGGGCACACCTGGCTGCTCAACGGATCGACCAACGCCTGCATGGACAACGTGGTGACGTCGTACTTCTTGGACGGTGTCGTGCCGCCCAAGGGGACGCGTTGCAGCCCGTCCTCGTAAGCCGGCTCAGACGTACATGCCTCCGTTGACGCCGATCAGCTGCCCGGTGATGTAGCTGGCCTCTTCCGAGCACAAGAAGGCGCATGCCGCAGCGATGTCGTCCGGCGTTCCAGCCCGCCCGGTCGGGACCATGCTCCCCATGACATCGATGCTGGGCACATTGCCGACTCCGGCCGCGTTCCTGGCCATGGGCGTGTCGACGATGGTCGGCGGAATGGTGTTGACGGTGATCCCCTGACTCGCGAACTCCCGGGCGAAGGCCTTCGTCAGGCCGATCACCCCGCCCTTGGACGCGACGTAGTGCGCCATGTGGGGCGCTCCCGACTGCGCACTCGACGAGGAGATGGTCACGATGCGGCCCCAGCCCGCGGCTGTCATGTCCGGCACCGCCAGCTGCATGCAGGTGAAAGTGCCGGTCAGGTTGACAGCGAGGAGACGGTCCCACTTCTCGGGCGTGATGTCGGCCACGGCGTCGAACGACTCAATGCCGGCACTGGTCACCAGGATTGTGATCGGTCCCAGCTTCTCTCGCACGTCGGCAAAAACGCGCTCGAGCTCGCCGCGATCGGCGACATCGACTGCGTAGCCCACCGCTGACCGGCCCTGGCCGGTGAGCGCCTCGGCTGCTTTCATCACGCCCGCATCGTCACGGTCGAGCAGCGCCACGGCGATGCCGTCCGACGCAAACCGGTTGGCGACGCCGAGTCCGATGCCAGACGCAGCCCCGGTGACGACCGCCACGCGGCCGCTCATTGCGCCAGCTCCGCCGGGGTGAATTCAATGTGCAGATCGTGCAGGCCGCGCAGAACCCAGGTGGGCTCGTAGTCGAAGTGGCGGGCCGACGGTGGCCCGTGGTGTTCCTCGGACAGCCTGATGTCGCGCATCCGGTCGAGGACGCGCGCAATGCTGACGCGGCCTTCGACGCGGGCCAAGGGGCCACCGGGACAGGCATGCACCCCGCGTCCGAACGCCAGATGGACCTTTGCGTTGGGCCGGTCGAGGCGGAACTCGGCGGGACACTCGAAGAGCCGGGGGTCGCGGTTGGCCGCGCCGTTGAGCAGCATCACCGGAGTGCCGGCGGCGATGTCGACGCCGGCGACCGTGGTCGAGCGACGGGCCAGGCGAAAGTCCGATTTCACCGGGCTCTCTATGCGCAGCGACTCCTCAATGAAGTCGGGGATCCGTTCCGGGTGCGCCCGCAGCTCGTCCTGGAGGTCGGGATATTCGCAGAGGTATTTCAGGCCGACGGCGAGGAGGCGGGCGGTCGTCTCCTGGCCCGCGGCGAACAGGAACGTCGCCGTCCGCACGACCGCACTCACCTCCGGTGTGGTCCCATCGGGGTACGTACCGAGGGCCAAACGCGTGAGTGCGTCGTCGCGGGGCTCGCGCCGCCGGTCTTCGATGTAGGTGGCGAACCAGGCATCGAGCCCTTCGAGCGCGTTGAGGCCGATGTCCCCGTCCCCTCCGACCTCGCCCGGTGAGTGACTCAAGCCGAAGAATTCCCGGAAGCGCTGGTGGTCAGCTTCGGGCACGCCGAGGACGTCGGCGACGGCCAGCATGGCGAACGGCTGCGTGTAGGCGCTGATGAACTCGCAACGGCCGTCGGCGATGAACTCGTCGATCTGCTGATCGGCCGCCCGCCACATGAACTCCTCGTTTTCCTTGAGGCGCTTCGGCGTGAGTAGGCGCATGACCAGGGCCCGCTCCTGGGTGTGCATCGGCGGGTCCATGGTCACCATGTGCTCGTTCATGGGCAGCTGATCCCGGTGGCTGTCGATGATCGCACCGACGTCGTCGCCCTCGAGCGGCACCGGGAAGGAGGCAAAGGGGCCGATTACCGAGTTGCACGAGGAGAAGGTGTCCGTGTCGAGGTAGATCTCCATCGCCTCCTCGTAGCCCGAGACGGCGACCACGCCGAGGTTGTCCGTCGGGAGCACGGGGCACTGCGACCGCAGATGGTCGAAGTAGGGGTAGGGGTCCTCCACCAGGGACTGGTCGCTGAAGAAGTCGATCGTCTCCCAGTCGCTCACGTGGTCTCCCTTCGCCTGGCCACCCGAACGGGAGGGCGGGACTGCGCTGTGCACTTGCTCAGCAAGTTTTGGCGAATGCTTAGCATCGCCTCTCGAATGTGACAAGTTGTCTGGGTGACGACGGCACCCCAGCCGAGACGGATCGGCGCGGCTGACTCCAAGACCAGGGCCCAGCTGCTCGACGCGGCCGAACAACTGTTGCTCGACGAGGGGTACGCGGCCGTCACGTCGCGCCGGGTGGGGGCGAAGGCGGGACTCAAGCCGCAGCTGGTGCACTACTACTTCCGCACCATGGACGACCTCTTCTTGGAGGTGTTCCGTCGTCGGGCCGACGAGAACCTCGCCTACTTCGAACGGTCGGTGGCCGCCGACACCTCACTCCGCACGCTGTGGCGGCTCAATGCCGATCCCCGCGGCGCCGCGTTCATGACCGAGTTCGTCGCCTTGGCCAACCACCGCAAGTCGATCCGCACCGAGATCGCCCGCTACGCCGAGCGGTCGCGCGCCGCCCAGCTCCGGGCGCTGACGGCTGCCCTGCAGGCCGACGGGATCGCTCCAGAGCAGTTCCCGCCGATCGCCGCCCTGCTCCTCATGACCGGGTTGACCCAGGTGCTCTCACTCGAGCGGGTGCTGGGCGTCACCGCCGGGCACGATGCCACGGCGGCCTTCGTCCAGAGTGTTATTGACCGGCTGGAGCCATGACGAGGCGCGATTGGGCGGCTGCCAGCGCGCCCTCTCGCAGGTGCCGGATCGTCTGGCGATAGGAGCCAACCAGGCTGGTTTCGCAGTAGCCGAGGTCGTTCTCGAGGCAGAAGGTCCGCACGATTTTCTGCGCCCGGGCCAGGTTGGGCCTGGGCATGCTCGGGAACAGGTGGTGCTCAATCTGGAAATTGAGGCCCCCGAGCGCAACGTTGGTGAACCAACCGCCGGCCACGTTGCGGGACGAAATGACTTGGCGCCGGACGAAGCTCAGTCCGAGTTTGGGATCGACGACGGGCATGCCCTTGTGGTTCGGCGCAAAGCTGCACCCCAGGTACACGGAGAAGACGGCCTGCTGAATGGCGATGAACGCCACCGCCTTCAGTGGTGAGAGGAACCAGAACACAACGGTCAGGTAGAGCGCGACGTGCGTGGCGAGGAGCGCACCCTCGAGGGCCGCGGCTTTATCGCGCTGACGGATCAGTCTCTGAACGCCCAACACGTAGATGCCCGTGCTGCGCAGGACCATGAGTGGAAAGAACAGCGGGGCCTGCCATTTCGTCATGAAGCGGGCAAGCCAGTTCCCGGTTGCGATCTGCCCGTCAGCGTCCGGCACGGCGACGCCTTCGCCGACGTCGGGGTCACGCCCCACCTCGTTGGGATGGGCGTGATGCGCGCTGTGCTTGGGGACCCACCAGCCAAAGCTCATGCCGATCAGCACGTTCCCCACCGCGAGTCCGAGGAGCCGGTTCAACTTTCGAGAGCGGAAGACCTCATGATGGCCGGCGTCGTGTCCCACGAATCCCAGCTGGGTGAATGTCAGGCCCAGGAAGCCGGCAATCAAGAGGGCCCACCAGGAGCTCCCGATCAGGATCAGTGCGCCGAATCCCACGGCGAAGGCGGCGACGGTGATAGGGATCATGACGCCGTAGTAGCCGAACCGGCGGTCGAGTAGGCCGGCTTCGCGGACCTGTTTCGCTAAGACGCCAAAATCGGCTGGAGTGGTTTCGATAGTGGCCGTTTGCATCCGCTTCCCCGCATTCGCTTTGGAGTGCTCCGGGGACAGCGGCGACACCTCGTGTCGTGCCGACGCTCTCAGTCCGTAGTCGGACTCTAGACCTCCGGTCGGACCTTGTCGTTGCAGTTGCACCCGTTTCAGAGAGAAATACGCGCACATTGACGGTTCCGCAGCGCGTGAATGACGAACCGACCCCCTTATCGGGGGGTATTTCACTTATTTACTGTCGTAGGATCTCGCCGATCACGTCATCAGGTCATTGCTGCCGACTGGTCGAAATGGCCGATGACTTCTGTGCCGAATGCCGCCAACGTCTCGGGTGCGGCGAAGTCGCAGAACCACACGTAGACCCGTTCGACGCCACGCGCCTGGACCGAGCCGAAGTAGTCGACGAGCTCGGGCGCGGTGCCGACGATCGGAGTCTTCCCGAAACGTCGACGCGCGGCCGCTTCGATCTCGTCGCGTGGACCCGAGGGCGGGACGAAAGCGACCTGCGCCTGGAGCGAACAGCGTGCGTTTCCGGCGAGCGGCCGCATCTCGTCGAGCTTGTCGACGATGTGGGTGTGCACGTTCCACCAGTCGGCGTACGCGGCGACCAACTGCATCGTCGCCTTGCCGGCTCCCCCGATGACGATTGGGATCCTCCCGGTTGGGCCGGGTACCTGTTGTGCACCGTGCAGGCTGAAGTGTTCGCCTTCGTAGTCGAGCACCTCGCCGGTCCAGAGCGCTCTGATGATCTCGAGCGATTCGCGCAGCCGGCCGACTCGGATTTTTGCCTCCTGTGACCCGACCCCGAACATTCCGAGTTCAGTCGCGACCGAGCCCCAGCCGATCCCGAGCTCGAAGCGCCCTCCCGAGGCGTGGTCGATGGAGACCGCTTCGCGCGCCAGAACGGCCGGATGCCGGAAGGAGTCGCAGAGGACGAGTGATCCGACCCGAAGGTGCTCGGTGTGACTGGCGAGCCACGTGTTCGTGATCATGGCTTCGAACATGGGCTGGCTCTCGGCCAAGGGGGAGTCAGGTGATCCATGCCGGCGACACCGGCGAACCCCGCCGCCTCCGCGGCGCGGGCGCGCTCGACCAGTTGCTCCATGGTCAGCCGCATCTGCGGCAGAAAGACCCAGAACTCGAGCGGGCTCTTCACGGGCAACTCCTCCTCTGGGACGCATGCGAGATCGGCGTCGACGGCACCCTCGTCCGACCCCCCATGACACGTGGGGCTGAGGATATCCATCTCGCAGTGCAGAGCCACCGCCCTGTGTATGCACCGTCCCCCGCGTGGTAGTGAAGAGGGCGGACGAGGAGGACCATGAGGGCCGTGCGCAGCGTCGAGGGGGGAGTGGCGGTCGTCGAGCTCGACGATCCACCCGGCACCGGGGAGCTGCTCGAAATGAAGGCCACCAGCATCTGCGGATCCGACCTGAGCTACATCCGGTTCGGCAGCCGCGCCATTCTCGGCCATGAGCTTGCCGGTGTCCGAGAGGACGGCACGGCCGTCGTCGTCGAGGCCATCTACGGCTGCATGGAGTGTGCGCAGTGCGCTCGCGGCGCCTACAACCTGTGCCCGACTCATGGCCAGCGAGCCCTCGGCATCAGCGCCGACGGCGGCATGGCGGAGCACTTCCGGGCGCCGGCGGCCCGCTTGGTCCCCCTGCCGGCCGGCATCGACGTACGTGATGCCTCGCTCGTGGAGCCGGCCGCGGTCTCGTGGCATGCCCTCCGCCTGGCCGAAACCGGACCGGGCACTCGTGCCGCGGTCGTCGGCGCGGGTGCGCTGGGGCTCCTTGCCGTGGCCGGGGCTCGTCGCCTTGGCGCAGCGGATGTCGCGCTCGAGGCGCGCCACCCCCATCAGAAGGAGGCGGGAGAGCGGCTGGGCGCGCATCCGGATTCCGCCGGGGTCTACGACGTCGTGGTCGAGGCAGCCGGGACCCAGGCGAGTCTGGCTCGGTGCGGCGAGCTCGTTGCGCCCGGTGGGACGATCGTCGTCCTCGGCGTCCACTTCGGCCCCGTGCAGCTGGACTGGATGCCCCTCTTCCACAAGGAGGCCAGGGTCATCCCCTCACTGGGCTACTGCGCCCACGACGGCCGTCGGGAGATGGAGGACGCCGCCGCCATGCTGGCCGACGACCCCGACATCGCCCGCACCCTGATCACGCACCGGTTCCCGATCGAAGACGCCGCTGAGGCGTTCCGGGTGGCCTCCGAAAGGGCGGCGGGGGCACTGCGGGTGGTGATCGAGCCGTCCTGAGGGCGTGGCATCACTCCACGTCGAGGTCGTCGTGGACGACTTCGGCGCTGGCGGATGACGTCACCAGCGTCCGCGATCTGTCACGACCTACGGTGCTGCCCCTTTCGCTCCGTCTGCTCCGTCCACATCATCGGCATCGTCCTGCGGCACGGTGGGCAGCCCACCCTGCAGCCCGATGCTGTTCAGCACGCCGGCCAGGCACAGGTAGCCCCCGATGACGAACAGCAGCTCGAGCATCTCGGCGGGACCGAATGACGACGCAAGACTGGCCCAGGTGGCATCGCCGACCGCATGGTCGTCGATCATCTCGTCGACCGCCGTCAACAGCATCCTTTCCAGCGGCGTCCACACTGCGGCCGCCGGCCCGGTTGGGATGGCGTCAAGCTGCGCAGCAGTCAGACCAGCTTCGGCCCCCATGCGCCTGTGTTGGACCCACTCATAGCCCGACTGTGTCCGCCAGGCGACCCTCAGTATCAGCAGCTCGCGCTGCTCGACGCGGCAACGTGGCACTCTCACCGGCGAGCATCTCGGTGAAGGGGAGCCAGGACGCGCTCGAGGGGGACGTGGTGGGCGAACATCTCGAGCACGACCGGCATGGGCGGCGCATCGGGTGCTCCGGAAAGGTACAACTCGGGCCGGCGCAGGTGCTGCAACAACGTGGCGCGAGTCTCGTCGTCCCAGTCGGCATAGGGGAGCGGCGTCAGCCGCGGTTCGGTCGGCGGTGTCATGGATTCCCCCCGGTCACGGCCCGCCGCAACTGTGGCCCGGCCGCATCCAGCCACGCTTGCAGGATCTCGTCCGTGGCGGGCAGCTCGGCATCGGTGACGTAGAGGCCCCGGGTCGGCAGCGTGGCCCCGAGCTCCACGAGCACGGGACGGAGATGGACCTCGACGGCGAGTGCATGGTGCTCACCGGCGCCGGTCATGACCGGGACGACGGTGACGCCGAGGAAGTCAGTGGTGCTGAACCAGTCGAGAAAGGACTTCAGGAGGCCGGTGTAGCTGGCTTTGTACGTGGGCGAGGCCACCACGACCAATGCGCAGGACCGGATCCCGTGGACCGCCTCCTTCACAGCTTCCGAGGACCAGTCGAACAGCTGTGGGCCCAGCTCGGCCAGGTCGACCGTCAGCCTGTCGGCGCCGTCGAGCCCCGTGGCGTCGGCAGCCTCCGTGGCGACCGATTCCGCCAGCGCGAGTGTGCGCGACTGCGCTTTGGGGTTTCCGACGACGAGGCCGACCGTGCTCACGACGAGAGCGGGCGACGAGGCGAACGGACGAGGGCCATCAGCCGAGCCTGGCGATGACCTGCGGCAGGTCAACGATGGTCAGGATGCCGGGCTCCGCCGCGCAGACGTAGGGGATGGCGTTCACCGGGCGGTGTGCGGTCAAACCGGGGGATGTTGCGGCCCACTCGTCCGGAGGGACCGGGAAGCGGATGTCGACGTCCAGCGGCGTGTCGCCCTGGACCAGCAGATGCCAGCCGGTCTCGCGGAGGTCCCACGCCGGCTCGACGTCGTTCGTCAGATACCAGTTGGCGCTGAAGGTCACCAGGCGCCGACCGTCGCGCATGCCGCTGACCTGCATCCGCTGCGCGCCGATGGTGCCGGCCTCCAGGTGACCGGCTGCCACGTCCACGTCGTGACGGGCCGTTGCCACCTGACCGGTCGCCTCGACCGCGTCGAGTGGGAGAGCCAGCGCGTCGGCCAGGACCTCGAGCGTGCCGGCGAAGGACGCGCCCCCGTGCGCTTCGACGCCACGCGGGTCGAAGGAGGAGGGATCGCGCCCGAAGCCCATGAGATCGAAGATCAGCTCCGGCGAGTTGCGCGACGACATGTCGGCGAACTCCTCAATCAGCAGATGATCCAGGCGGCGCTGCAGCGAGGTCAGGACGAGCGGCAGGGCCTCGGTGATGAAGCCCGGGCTCGAGCCCGTGCTGTGGAGCGAGGAGCCCCCTTGCGCGCACGCCGCTTCAATCCGTTGGCGCGTCTCCGGGTCGAGGCGAGCCGGATTGTGGAACTCGCTGCGCGTCGACACCACGTTCACGCCGGCCTCGAGCAGCTCGCACAGCACGTCGACGTCCACCCGGTCCGCCATGTAAAGAACACAATCGGGCTGCAGGGCGAGAATCTCTGAGACGTCACGAGTGGCAAGCACGCCGGTTGGGGCGACACCGCACAATTCCCCGGCGTCGCGCCCGGCCTTCTCTTCCGAATAGACGTACAGGCCCACGAGGTCGAGATTCGGGTGCGCGATGACTGCCCGTAACGAATGCGAGCCGATGTTCCCGGTGGCCCACTGCACCACTTTGTAGTGGGTCTCGGTCACGGGACGAGTACCGGCAGCTTCTCCCAGCCCCGCACCGTCGAGGTCCGTGCCTGCACGGCGTTGACCGTGTCGACTTCCCACTCCGGGAACCTCTTCAGGACCTCTTCGAGGGCGACGCGCGCCTCGAGGCGTGCGAGGTGCGCCCCGAGGCAGAAGTGCAGGCCGTATCCGAAGCTCAAATGACGCTGGGCCTTACGGTGGATGTCGAAACGGTCGGGATCGTCGAACTCGCGCTCGTCACGATTTGCCGAGGCGTTGAGGAGCACCATGACGCTGCCGGCCGGAACGGTCTGGCCGTAATGCTCCACGTCCGTGGTGACGTAGCGCGACTGCACGGGGGACGGCGGCTCGAAGCGCAAACACTCCTCAATGGCGGTCGGGATCAACGACGGGTCCGCCGCCATCTGGTCGCGTTGGTCCGGGTGCTCGGCGAGCAGCTTGCCGGCCCAGCCGATGAGCCTGGTCGTGGTCTCGTTCCCTGCGCCCGAGAGGAGGCCGATGTAGCCCAGGATCTCGTCGCGGGTCAGGGTGCGCACGGTCCCGTCCACGTCGGTGAACTCGGCGTTGAGCAACTCGGTCATGAGGTCGTCGGAGGGGTGTTCGACTCGCCAGTCGATATAGGCCCCGTAGTCCGATTCGGTCGCGCCAGCCTGGCTGAGGTCGACGTCGGGCATGACGCCCTCTTCCAACCGGAGGCCCTCGTCGATGTTGTTGCGGATCGCCTGCTGGTCCTCCTCGGGAATGCCGAGCAGCATGCCGATGGTGCGCATGGGGATTTCGGCGCCGAGGTCGAGGATGAAATCGAAGCCGCCTTTCCCGACCAGCGGGTCCAGCGTGCGCGCGGCGTAGTCCCGCACCTGCGGCTCAATGGCCGCCATGCGACGGGGCGTGAAGACGCGGCTCATGATGCCGCGATGGAGGTCGTGGTCCGGCGGGTCCTCGAAGATGAAGAGGCCCGGCGGCATCTCCATCTGCGCCTTGATGATTTCGAGCACCGAGCCCTTGGCTGAGCTGTAGGTCTCCCACTCGATGCTGGCGCGCTCCACGTCGACGTACCGGCTGAGCGCGTAGAAGTCGTACTTCTCGTTGTAATAGAGCGGGGCCTCGTCGCGCAGGCGCTTCCAGACCGGGTAGGGGTCGGCGTCGATCTCGAAGTCGTAGGGGTCGTAGTAGGGCGCAGGCGCGGTACTGACCATGTCGATTCCCTCTCTCGTGCAACGTGGCGAGTTGGCGGACACCCACCTACTTGTGAGGTCGCCTTTCGAAAGTATCATTATTGTATGGAAAGAGGGCCATTCTCAAAGACTGGTGCCGGCCCGGTGCCGGTCCGCCGGTGAGTTCGGAGCCGGGCGTGCCGTTCTGGCCCTCCATCCCCGCCATGCTCGGCGGTGCCGCCGGGCAGTTTGCCGACCGGGTGGCGGTGCGCGACGGCGAGACCACACTTTCGTACGCGGAGCTGGACCAGGCGGCCCGTGAGTTCGGCGCCGCGCTCGGTCGCCGCCGGGGTCGAACCCGGCGACCGTGTGGCGATCTGGTGCGGCAATTGTTCCGAATGGACGGTGGCTGCCCTCGGCCTGTTTGCCGCCGGCGCCGTCCTGGTGCCGGTCAACACCCGCTTCAAGGGCGCCGAGGCCGCGGTGATCCTGGCCCGAAGCGGGGCCCGCGTGCTCGTCACCGTCACCGACTTCTTGGACACCGACTACGTGGCCATGCTCGAGGGCACGGGTACCGCATTGCCCGAGCTGCGGACGATCGTCGTGGCCAAAGGTGATGCGACGGGACACGCGGTGTCGTGGCGCGACTTCCTTGCTGGAGCGACCGCGGCATCCCGGTCCGAGGTCGACCGCCGCAGTGCCGCTCTGGGCCCGGACGATCCGTCGGACATCCTCTTCACCTCGGGCACGACCGGCGTCCCGAAGGGTGTGGTCATGACGCACGGCCGCACACTGATTGTGGCCACGGACTGGGTAGCCATGACCGGCCTCAGGCCAGGGGACGTCTATCTCCAGGTGAATCCGTACTTTCACATGTTCGGCCTGAAGGCCGGCATTCTGGCCAGCGTCGCCAGTGGGGCCACCATGCTTCCCGAGCCCGTCTTCGACGTCGACCGGGTGTTGACCCGCGTCGCGGCGGAGCGTGTCACCGTCCTCCCCGGTCCACCCACGCTGTACCAATCGATCCTCGACCACCCGCAGCGCGCGCAGCACGACCTCTCGTCGTTGCGGGTGGCGGTGACCGGCTCTGCCGACATCCCGGTGGAGCTGATCCGCCGGGTCGACGAAGAGCTTCCCTTTTCGAACATCGTCACCGGCTACGGCCTCACCGAGGCCGGGACCGCCTGCGCCACGTCCGAGGGCGACGATGCCGAGGCGGTTGCCACGACCGTGGGCCGGCCACGGCCCGGCTTCGAGCTGCGCATCGTCGGTGACGGCGGTAGGGACGCCGAGACCGGGCAGTCGGGCGAAGTGCTGCTGCGCGGCGGCAGCATCATGGCGGGATACCACGATGACCCCGAGGAAACGCGGAAGGTGTTGTCGGACGACGGCTGGCTGCGCACCGGTGACCTCGGCCAGGTCGACGAGACCGGCAGGCTCCGCATCGTCGGTCGCGTCAAGGACATGTTCATCGTCGGCGGCTTCAACGCCTACCCCGCCGAGATCGAGAACGCGTTGCTGCGGCATCCCGCGGTGCAGCAGGCCGCGGTGATCGGCATCCCCGACCATCGGCTGGGCGAGGTGGGCATGGCCTTCGTCGTCGTCTCGGACGACGTCACGGGTGACGACATCATCGAATGGAGCAGAATCGAGATGGCCAATTACAAGGTCCCCCGGGTCGTGGAGATCGTCGACGCGTTGCCTCTCAACGCCACCGGCAAAGTGCTCAAGGACGTCCTCCGGGAGCGTGCCCCCGCCGATCGGTCGGGCAGCCAAGCTCCATGACCGAACAGACAGGACCAACCGAGACAAACCAACCGGCCGGTCTGACGGCGCTCACCGGCCTGCGCGTCGTCGAGATGGGCGTCTGGGTCGCCGCACCGTCCGCCGGCGCGCTGCTGGCCGATTGGGGTGCCGACGTCATCAAGGTCGAGCCGCCCACTGGCGATCCGATGCGCAGCGCTTTCGGCTCGCTCGGCATCGGAAAGGACTTTCCCAACCCCGCCTTCGCCCAGGACAACCGGGGCAAGCGCAGCGTCGTCCTCGACCTGCGCCAGCCCGAGTCACGGGAGCGATTGGAGGAGCTGCTGTCGACCGCCGACGTCATCCTCACCAATCTGCGCCCCGATGCGCTCGACGGACTCGGCCTCGAACCGGCGGCCACCGTCGCACGCCACCCTCGTCTCGTCTACTGCAGCGTCAGCGGGTACGGCCTGCGGGGCGAGGACCGCAACCGGCCGGCCTACGACATCGGGGCTTTCTGGGCCCGCTCGGGGCTCTCGGTGCAGCTGGCCAACAGCGATGGTGCCCCGCTCAACGCCCGCGGTGGCATCGGCGACCACATCAGCGGCCTGGCCGCGCTGGCCGGTCTCCTGGCCGCGGTGCTCGAGCAGCGTCAGACCGGTCGCGGGCGCGTGGTCGAGGTCTCATTGCTGCGGACGGGGACCTACGTGCTCGGGTGGGACCTCAGCTTGCAGGAGACCCTCGGCAAGGTGGCCAAGGCCGAGGCGCGGCACTCCAACCAGACACCGTTGATGAACTCCTACCGGACCAAGGACGGCCGCTGGCTCTTCTTCACCGGGCTCGAGGCGGACCGCCATATCGACCCGGTGCTGCGCGCCCTCGGCCGGACCGACCTGCGGGACGACCCCCGCTTCGAGAACGCCCGGGCGCTGCGCCAGCACCGCACCGAGGTCATCGCGGTCTTCGACGAGATCATCGGGGAGCGCACACTGGCCGAATGGGCCGAGCGGCTGAATGCCGAGGGCGTGTGGTGGGCGCCGGCCCAGGGTCCGGCCGACGTGCTCGCCGACCCGCAGCTGGCCGCCAACGACGGGTTTCTCCGGCTCCCCGAAGAGGCCGATGGGACGACGCGGCGCTCCATCAACGGCCCGGTGAGCTTCTCCGACCTGCCCGCCGATCGGGCCGCACCGGCGCCGCTCCTCGGCGAGCACACCGAGGAGGTGCTGGCCGAGCTGGACGCGGCGCGCCGGATCGCGGCCGAGGGCTCAGCTCAGGCCTGACCGCGCTCCGCGCCCGGGCCAGCAGGCCCCGGGCGATGACGATGCGCTGAATTTCGTTGGTCCCCTCGCCGATGATCATGAGGGGCGCGTCGCGATAGAAGCGTTCGACGGGGAATTCGGTGGTGTACCCGACCCCGCCGAGAATGCGCATGGCCTCGGTGCTGAGCTCGAGTGCGGTCTCGCTGGCGAAGAGCTTGGCCATACCGGCCTCGACGTCGCAGCGCAGTCCTTGCGCCCGGCGCTCGGCGGCGTTGCGGGTGAGCAATCGGGCCGCCTCCAGGCGGGTGGCCATGTCGGCGAGCTTCAGCTGAATGGCCTGGTGCTCGCCGATGATCTTGCCCATGGTCTCGCGCTGCAGGCTGTAGGCGAGGGCGGCGTCAAAGGCGGCCCGGGCCACGCCGACCGCCCGCGCCGCAATGTTGATGCGGCCCACCTCGAGCACGCCCAGAATCTGGGGCAGGCCCCGCCCGAGCACGCCGACGACATTGGCGGCCGGGATGCGGTGGTCGGTGTAGGCCATTTCGACCGTCTCGACGCCGCGGTAGCCCAGCTTCCCCATGTGCTTGCTGACCGCAATGCCTTCGAAGCGCGGGCCAGGTTCCTTCTCGACGATGAAGGCGGTGATGCCCTCTTCGGCCCGGGCGGCCAGCAAGACGATGGAGGCCCGCTCCCCGTTGGTGACCCAGGCCTTGCTGCCGTTGAGGACATACTCGTCGCCGTCGCAGAGCGCCCGACACGAGATGTTGCGGGTGTCGCTTCCGGCATCGGGCTCGGACAGCGAGAGCGCTCCGCGCCGCTCTCCCGAGGCCATGGCGGGGAGCCAGCGCCGCTTCTGCTCCTCCGTCCCGTGCGTCAGGATCATGGTGGCGGCCATGGTGTGGGTGTTCACAATGCCGGTGAGGCTCATCCAGCCGTAGGCCAACTCCTCAATGACGCCGATGTAGGTGAGCAGGTCGAGGCCGAGCCCGCCGTACTCCTCGGGGATGGTGACGCCGAAGAGACCCAGTGCGCGCATCTGCTCGACGATCTTCTCCGGGTATGTGTCGGCCCGCTCGAGGTCGGAGGCGACGGGGATGACCTCTCGCTCCACGAAGCGTCGGACGGTCTCGATGATCTCTGACCGGACGTCCTCGTCGGTCGCTGCCGGAAGAGGGCTGCTCATTGCGCCGATAACCATACACTTCGCTGGTGTTGACGCTGAATCTCAATTCGGAGAAGAATGTTTCCCAATGGCAGCGAGCCTCATGCATTACGGGCTCGAGTCGGCGGCCGAGAAGCTCCCCGATCACGCCGCTGTGCTGGCCGGCGACGACCGCTGGACCTACGGGGAGCTGGACCGGGCCGCCAACTCGCTGGCGCAGCACTTCGCCGTACAAGGGATAGGGCGCGGCGACCGCGTGGCGGTCATGACGTCGAACCGGCCGGAGTTCGTGGTGGCTGTCCATGCCGCCAGCAAGCTCGGCGCCGCCCCGGTGATGCTCAACTCCTCCTGGAAGGCGCTCGAGGTCGGCACGGCGGTCGGCCTCACCGCGCCCCGCTACGGCGTTGCCGACGGTGCGGGTGTCGCCCTTCTGGCGCAAGAGCTCGGTGCGGAGGCCGTGCTGAATCTCGACGACAGCGTCGCAGCAGCGGTGGTCGACCGCGCCAGTGACGCGCCGGCACCATCGGTCGTCGTGCAGGAGACCGACGATGCCGTCTTCGTCTTCAGCTCCGGGACGACGGACCGGCCCAAAGCGGTCCGTCACATCCACCGCTCCATCGACCTGGGGACGCAGCACTGGGTCACCGCCCTGGGCCTCGGTCCCGAGGACCGCTTCCAGGTGGCGACCCCGCCGTCGCACATCTTGGGGTTGTTGAACCTGCTCGCCGCAGCCGCGGCCGGCGCCACCGTCCGGCTGCACCGCCGCTTCGACCTCGACGAGGAGCTGCGCTGCATTCAGGACGAGCGCATGACGCTCGAGATGGCCGTCGCCCCGATCGCGCTGGCCATGGCCAACCACCCACGCCTCGAGGACTACGACCTCTCGTCGCTGCGCTACATCATGTGGGGCGCGACCCCGATCACGCCGAGCGTGGCCGAGAAGGTGTCGGCCCGAACGGGCGTGCGCTGGCTCCCCGCCTACGGCACGAGCGAGGTGCCGGTGATCACGGCCAACCCGGTGGATGATCCGGACAGGTGGCGCCTCGATTCCGCCGGGCTTCCGGTCGGCGGCGTGACCCTGCGCGTCGTCGACCTCGAAACCGGGGACGTCCTGCCGTCCGGCGGTGTCGGCGAAGTGCAGGTCAAGAGCGACTCGGCCATGGCCGGTTATCTGCCCGACGAGGCCACCGCAGGCGCCTTCGCCGACGGCTGGTACCGGACGGGTGACGTCGGTTGGTTGGAGCCCGAAGGCTGGGTCCACCTCACCGACCGCAGCAAGGAGATGATCAAGGTGAGCGGCTTCCAGGTCGCCCCCGCCGAGATCGAGGCTGTCCTGCACGGCCACCCGGCAGTGGTCGACTGCGCCGTGTTCGGCGTGCCCGACGAGCGGGCCGGCGAGGTGCCCGTGGCCGCCGTGCAGCTCGGGGCCGGCACCGATGTCACGGCAGAGGATCTGCAACGGCTCGTCGCCGACGCGCTGGCGACCTACAAGCGGTTGCACCACGTCGTCCTCGTCGACGCCATCCCGCGGACACCGTCGGGCAAGGTGCTGCGCCGCACGCTCAGGGACGAGTGGCTTGCGACCTCCTCGCCCGCCCAGCCCGACTGATGGACGTTCGCCTCTCGCCCGAGCAGGTCGCACTACGCGATGCCGCCGCACAGGTCGTGGATCGCTTGGGTGTGGACTCCGTTGTCGAGCTCGACGATCGTGAGCGTGCGGCCAAGCTCGACGCCGCCGTGACCGCCTCGGGCTGGCGCGAGCTGCGCACGGCGACCGACGAAGGGACGCCCTGGGCCTCGGCGGTCGAAGTCGCACTCGTCGCCGAGGAGCTCGGACGCGGCCTCGCCGATGCCACCTTCGTCGGTGCGACCCTGGCCGCCGAGCTCCGTCGCCGAGCCGGTGCGCCGGCCGCCGCAGGAGCTGAGACGGTCGCGCTACGCGCCGACCTCGAGGAGCTGGCCACCGACGAGGCCGGCCACGTGCCCCCGGGTGCCCTGGCGCTCGACGCCGGCAGCGCGGCCGCCGCGCTCGTGGGCATCGGTGGCGCCCACGGCTGGACGATCGGCGCGGTGGCGCTGCATCCGCCTTCCCGTGCGCCATCGACCGGCGGCCTCGACCTGACGCGGCCCGTCGTGGCCCTCGACGCACCGGGGAGCGTCACGGCCATTGACGGGCAGGCCCGCCAATTGGGCAGCGACGATGTGGCCTCCTGGCACAGCCTGGGCCTGGCTATGACGAGCGCTGACCTCGTCGGCGTGATGCGCGGCGCGCTCGACCTGACCACCAACTACGCCCGCACGCGCCGCCAGTACGGCGCGTCCATCGGGTCGTTTCAGGCGGTGCAGCACCTGCTGGCCGACGCCTTCGTGGCCATGGAGGGTTCCCGCAGCATCGCCCTCCACGCGGCGTGGGCCGTGGATGCGCTGCCCGCGACCGAGGCGCTCGCCGCCGCGTCGGCGTCCAAGGCCTACTGCGCCCGGGCGGGCCGCTCGGTGTGCGAGACGGCCATTCAGGTGCACGGTGGCATCGGCAACACCTGGGACTGCCTCGCTCACGTCTTCCTGCGCCGCGCGCTGTTGTCGAGCGACGTGCTCGGCGGCGTCGGGCCCAACTTGGCCCGGGTGCTTGCCGCCCGCAACATCGGAGTTGTCGATGGACTTCGCTGATTCGCCCGAGGAGCTCGAGTTCCGCCTGCGCCTGCGCGACTGGCTCGCGCGAGAACAACCCCGGCCTCCCGGCCTCGTCGACGGCGGACGAGTACTGGGCCGGGCAGGCCGCCTGGCACCAGACGCTCTACGACGCCGGCTTCTTCGGGCTGTCCTGGCCGGCCGAAGTCGGCGGGCACGATCTGCCCAGCGTGTACGAGGTGATCCTCGACGAGGAGCTGACCAGCAGCCGGCACGCCGCCGAGGCCGAGCGTGGGCTACCTGGTCCAGGGGCTCCTCCGGCACGGTAACGAGGACATCCGGCGCCGCTTCCTGCCCGGGCTGGTGAGCGGCCGGGAGCGCTGGTGCCAGGGCTTCAGCGAGCCCGACGCAGGGTCCGACCTGGCCTCGTTGCGGACGCAGGCGGTACGGGACGGCGAGGAGTACGTGATCACCGGTCACAAGGTCTGGACCAGCTACTCGGACGCGGCCGACTGGTGCCTGGTCCTGGCCCGGACCGACCCCGACGTGCCGAAGCACAAGGGCATCTCCGCCTTCATTGTGCCGATGGGACAATCCGCCATCGAACAGCGGCCGCTGCGGATGATCAACGGCATCAGGCGCGAGTTCGGCGAGGTGCTCTTCGACGGTGCCCGCGTCGACGCGGCGAACATGGTGGGCGAGCCCGGCGAAGGCTGGCGCCTCGCCATGACGGTGGTCAGCCACGAGCGTGAGCCGGGCGAGCTCGGCTACGTGGCGCGTTACGGCAAGCTCGTCAACGAGCTGGCGCACGTCGTCGAGGAGGAGCCGTGCGCGCTTCGGCCCCGAGGCGCAGCGCGACCTCGCCTGGGCGCTGGTCGAGACCGAGATGCTGCGGTGCCACGTGAGCCGCCGGCTCTCGGACCGCCTCAACGGCCTGTCGCACGGTCCCGAGGGCTCCGTCGACAAGCTCCTGATGACCGCAGCCGAGCAGGCGGTGGGCCATGCGGCGCTCTCCGTCGGTGGCGCCGTGCACGCCGACGGCGACGACACCTGGCTGAAGGTGTACCTCTACAGTCGCGCCCAGAGCGTCATGGGCGGCACGTCGCAGATACAGCGCAACCTCATCGCCGGCCGGATCCTGGAGCTACCCACATCATGAGTGCCTACGACCTTCCCGACGAGCTGCAGGTCCGGTCGGACGGCCCCGTCCGGGTGATCACGCTGAACCGGCCCGACGACCTCAACGCCACCAACCACGTGCTGCACGCGGGGCTGGCCTCGCTCTTCCCGCAGCTCGACGCCGACGACGAGGCGCGGGTGGCGGTCACTCACCGGCGCCGGGCGGGCCTTCTCCGCCGGCGGGGACTTCGCCTACCTCGACGAGCTGTCCAAGGACGGCGAGCTCCGCCACCAGACCCTCACGCACGGCCGCCAGATCGTGACGGGCATGGTGGCCTGCCGGCTGCCGATCGTCGCCGCCGTCAACGGCCCGGCGGTCGGTCTCGGCTGCAGCCTCGTCGCCCTCTCCGACATCGTGTTCATGGCGGCGAGCGCGCATCTGGCCGATCCGCACGTGCTGCTCGGCCTGGTGGCGGCCGACGGCGGGCCCGTGGTGTGGCCGCTGCTCACCAGCCTGCAGCTGGCCAAGGAGTACGCGCTGACGGGCGATCGCATTCCGGCCGAGCGCGCGGCCGCCATCGGCCTGGTCAATCACGTCTGCCCCGACGACGAGGTGCTGGACCAGGCGATGGCCTGTGCGCATCGCATCGCCAAACTGCCCAAGGGTGCGGTCGAGGACACCAAGCGCATCATCAACATCCAGTTGGAGCGCGCCGTCCTGGCCTCGCTCGACTTCGCGCTGAGCGCCGAGGACCGGTCCTTCACGACGCCCGAGCTTCGGGCCAACGTCGATCGGGCGCTCTCGTCGCAGCGCGACAAGGCGAACAAGGCGAACAAGAAGTAACCGCGCCGACGTCAGGCAGGAGCGGCGCCGGCCCTGTGCTGCGCCGCCCGGGCGGCCAGCCAGCCGCCAAGGGCCTCGCCGGCGGACAGGACGTGCGCTTCGGCGATGAGCGCGGGCGGCCGGCGCGTCGCCACGCGTCATGGCCTCGAGCAGCGCGGCGTGTTCCTGCTTGCTGCGCTGCTCCGCTTCGGGGAAGAGCTCGAAGTAGTTGCCGGGCACGACCCGCACCGCCTGGCGCAGATAGGTGAGGAGCCGCGGTGAGCGGGCCGCCAGGTTCAAGGCTCGGTGGAAGCGGCGATTGGCGGCGACCACGTCGTCGGAGCCCTCGATGGCGTCGGCCAGGTCCACCAGCTCTGCCAGCTCAGCCGGCGTCATGCGGCCCGTCGCCATCTCTGCCGCTTTGCCGGCCAGGGCCGCGAGGATGGCGAAGTTGTCCACGGCGTCCTCGGGGGTGATGCCCACCACCGCCATGCCGCTGCGCGGCGTGATCTCGACCAGGCCCTCGTAGGACAGCTCGAGCAGGGCCTCTCTGATCGGGGTCCGGCTGATGCCGAATTCGGCCGTCAGCTGGTCGAGGTCCAGGCGGTCGCCCGGCTGGAGCCGGCCGGTCAGGATCCGGTCGCGCAGCTCGCTGGCCGCTTGGGCCCGGACGGTGGTCGCGATGAGTTTGATATCTGAAATATTACATATTAAGTTCGGTGCTCGCCCGAAAGGGGAGCGAATGGCCAAGAACAAACGGCAGATGGCGTTGGTGGGGTTCATGCAGGCCGGCAATGCCACGGTCTACGCCGGCTCGTGGCGCCATCCCGCCACGGAGCACGGTTTCCTCACCTCGGGCTACTACGAGAAGCTCGGCCGCACACTCGAGGACGGGTGCTTCGACCTCATGTTCTTCGACGACCGGCTGGCGATGCCCGGCATCTACGGCGGGTCCGTCGCCGAGGCGGTGCGCACCGGTGCCCGCCCGGTGAAGCTGGACCTGAGCATCGTGCTCGGCATCGTGGCCGCGGCCACCAGGAACATCGGGCTCGGGGCCACGTACTCGACGACTTACTACTCCCCCTTCCACGTGGCCCGGACGTTCGCCACGCTCGACCACCTTTCGGGCGGCCGGGCGGCCTGGAACGTGGTGACATCGGTGAACGACGGCGAGGCGCAGAATTACGGCCTCAAGGAGCACCTCGGACACGACGCCGCGCTACGACCGGGCCGACGAGTTCCTCGAGGCGACGGCCGGGCTCTGGGACAGCTGGGACGACGACGCACTGGTGCTCGACCGGGAGACGCCCCTCTTCGCCCACCCCGACAAGGTGCACGAACTCAATCACGAGGGGGAGTGGTTCGACGTGCGCGGCCCCTTGACCGTGCCCCGGACCCCGCAGGGACGGCCCGTGCTCATGCAGGCGGGGTCGTCGGGCCGGGGTCGCGAGTTCGCCGCCAAGTGGGCGGAACTGATCTTCACCGGCGATCCGGGCATCGACATCGCCCGCGCGCACTACAAGGATCAGAAGGAGAAGATCAGCGAGCACGGGCGGCGACCCGGGCTCCATCAAGATGTGCCCGATGGCCTACACGGTCGTGGGGGAGTCCAAAGCTCACGCCGAGGAGCGCGAGCAGCTGTTCCTGCACGACCTCGTCGACCCGATGGCGTCGCTCACCTTGCTCTCCGAGTTGATGAACTACGACTTCTTCGGCCTGTCGCTCGACGCGCCCATCACCGACGAGCTCATCGAGTCCGTGTCGGGGATACGAGGCCTCGTCCAGAACATCAAGGCGCACATCGGCGGCGACACGGTGACGCTGGGCGACCTGGCCGGGCATCGGGCGACCTTGCTGCAAGGGCCGCGCTTCGTCGGGACCGGCCCCGACATCGCCGACCAGATGGAGGAGTGGTTCGACGGCGGCGCCTGCGACGGTTTCACCATCGCCGCCACGCACTCGCCGGGTGCCTACGAGGATGTCGTCCGCCTGGTGGTGCCCGAGCTGCAGAGACGGGGCATCTTCCGGGAGGGCTACACCGGATCGACGCTGCGGGAGCACCTCGGGCTCGAGCGTCCCGAGTCGGTGCACAGTGCCTGAAGCGGCCCGGCTGGCGGAAGAGCCGGGGAGTCCTCTTAGGAAAGCCCGCCGGGCGACGCGGCGATGGCCTGGCGGACCAGCCCGATCACCCAGCTGATGCCTCGGGTGGCCTCGGCTGGGTCCATCTGCCAGTCCACGACTATGCGCTCGTAGCTGGCCACGCTCCACAGCACGTCCAGGACGGCCGCCGCCATCCGGCGGTCTTCGTCGGGCCAGGCTCCGTGCGCGTGCGGAAACGGCGGCGAGCAGTGCCTCGTGCTGGCGTTGCTTGGCATGGAGCAAGGTCGGATCGAGCGGCTGGCGCGGCGTCCGGTGGGTACGACGACACGTGGGCGAATATGCGAGCCGTCACGTCGGCCACGTCCTCGAGCTGCATGCCGCGCAGGTCGATCCCGGCTTCGTCCTCGAACTGGCGCATCACCGCGTCACGCAGCCCCTGCTCATTGGTGAAGTGACGGTAGACGGTGCGTTCGTTGACGCCGGCCCTATCGGCCACGGCCCTGATCGTCAGCCCCCGCCAGTCCCGCACGGACGAGCCGTGCAGGAGCTCGGACCCGGCGGCGATGATGCGTGCCCGGGTCTCGGCGGCCCGCTGTCGCCGCAAGGTGCTGTCATACGGTCGGCGTACCGCAGTCGGCGCGGTGAGATGCGCGCTCTCTGTCGTCGCCACGGCGGTCATGGGTTCGAAGCTCCGACTACTTGGTGAACACCGGGAGCGTCTCCCAGCCCCGCACGGTCGAGGTTGGGGAGAGGGTGGCGTTCTCCATGTCGACGTCCCACGCGGGGAAACGGGCCAGGACCTCTTCGAGCGCGATGACTCCTTCCATCCGGGCGAGCGCGGCGCCCATGCACAGGTGGATGCCGTTGCCGAAGGTGAGATGCCGGCCGTCGTTCCGGTGGATGTCGAAGCTGTCTCCGTCGGGGAAGCGGCGATCGTCCCGATTGGCCGAGCCCAGGAGGAACAGCATCACGCTGCCGGCGGGGACTTCGGTGCCGTGGACGACGAGGTCCTGCTTGGCCACGCACCGCCCCACGTGGGGGGCCGGCGATTCGTAGCGCAGGATCTCCTCGATGGCATTCGGGATCAGCGAGGGATCGGCGACGAGCTCGGCCCGCTGGTCGGGATGATCGGCCAGGACCTTGGCGGTCCAGCCGATCAGGCGCGTCGTGGTCTCGTTCCCGGCGCCGGCGAGCACCTCGAGGTAGGTCAGCAACTCGTTGCGCGTCAGCTTGCGCACGGTGTCCGTCTCGTCGGTGAACTCGACGTGCAAGAGTTCCGTCATGATGTCGTCCGACGGGTGCTCCGCCCGCCAGTCGACGTAGTCGGCGAACATCGCGCCGGTGACGAAGTTCTCCGAGACCCGCATCGGCTCGCCCGCCTCGGTGCGGAGGCTGGCGTCCACGTGGTCGCGCACCGCTTCCTGGTCGCTCTCGGGAATGCCGAGGAGCATGCTGATCACCTGCATCGGCATCCGGGCGCCCAGATCGGCGATGAAGTCGAAGCGGTCCGTCCCGACAAGCGGATCGAGACTGAGCGCGCAGAACTCGCGGATCTTCGGTTCCAGTTCGGCGACCCGCCGTGGCGTGAAGGCGCGGGAGAACAGGCGCCGGTGGATGGTGTGGGTCGGGGGATCCTCGAAGATGATCACGCCGGGCGGCATCTCGATGTCAGCCTTGATCAGCTCGATGATCCCGCCCTTGCCCGAGATGTAGGTCTGGGCGTCGAGGAGGCCCTTCTCCACGTCGGCGAAGTGGCTCACCGCGAAGAAGTCGTGCGTGCCGTTGTAATAGACGGGCGCCTCTTCCCGCAGGCGTCGGTAGACGGGATAGGGGTCGGCGTTGATGCCGACGTCGTAGGTGTCGTAGTAGACGTCGCTGGTACTGGTCGTCGTCACGGTGTCCCCCGGGAGTATTGGTGTCAGCACTATGACATCAAATGCCGGGAATGGTCAACGGGCAGGCCGGGGCCGGATCGGGCCGCGGCAGCCGGCCTCCGGGACTGAAAACGCTCTTCTCATCTACAGAGAGGGGTGCTACCATCACGCCGTCAACGCACGCCACGCAGAGAGGAGCCGACTCATGCCACGTTGGCCCAAGCCACCCGAAGGCAGCTGGACGGAGCACTTCGACCTCGGGACAGAGCCAATGAACTACGAGGACTCCATTTCCCAGGAGTTCTTCGAGCTGGAGCGCGAGGCGGTCTTCAAGCGGGCCTGGCTGAACGTGGGCCGGGTCGAGCAGCTACCGCGTACGGGGAGTTACTTCACCAAGGAGCTGGCAGTCGCCAAGACCTCCATCGTCATCGTGAAGGGGAAGGACGGCGAGGTCCGTGCCTTCTACAACATGTGCCGTCACCGCGGGAACAAGCTGGTCTGGAACGACTACCCCAAGGAAGAGACGAGCGGCACCACGCGCCAGTTCGTCTGCAAGTACCACGCCTGGCGTTACGACCTCGACGGTGCATGCTCGTTCGTCCAGCAGGAGCAGGAGTTCTTCAACCTCGACAAGGCGGACTACGGCCTCGTCCCCGTGCATTGCGAGATCTGGGCTGGTTTCATCTTCGTCAACCTGGCCAAGGAGCCGGAGCAATCGCTGCGCGACTTCCTCGGGCCGATGGTCACGAAGCTCGAGAACTACCCGTTCGAGAAGCAGAGCGAGCGTTACTTCTACCGTGCAAACGTGAAGAGCAATTGGAAGCTCTATATGGATGCCTTCCAGGAGTTCTACCACGCACCGATTCTCCACGCGAAGCAGTCACCGCCGGATTGGTCGGCCGCGGCGGCGCAAGCCGGGTTCGAAGCGCCCGCCTACAAGATCGACGGTCCGCACCGGCTGGTGAGCACCGCCGGGATCCATCCCTGGAACCTGCCGGAGAACATGGTCAAGCCTATCGACGCACTGACCCGCAGCGGACTCTTCGGGCCTTGGGACGGTCCCGACCTCGGCTACGACCAGAAGGATGCCGGCATCAACCCGGCCGGTTGCGACCCCTGGGGACTCGACTCGTTCCAGTTATGGCCGAACTTCACCATCCTCGTCTGGCAACAGAGTTGGTACCTCACGTATCACTACTGGCCCGTCGCGCCCGGCGAGCACGTGTTCGAGGGAACGCTCTACTTCGTCCCGGCCAAGAGCGCGCGGGAGCGGGTGGCGCACGAGAACGCCGCCGTCACCTTCAAGGAGTTCGGGCTCCAGGACGCCAACACGCTGGAAGCGACGCAAACGATGCTCGAGTCACGGGTGATCGAACGGTTCCCGCTGATGGACCAAGAGGTGCTCTGTCGCCACATGCACAAGGTGGCGCAGGAGTGGGTGGACGACTACAAGAAGAAGCAGGACGTGGAGGTATGACGCAGATGGACGCGACCCTGTTGCCGAGCGAGTTCTCCGACCTGGAGCCGTTCGCTGCCAAGTGGTGCCTGCCGACCGAGCGCCAGCGCTACGCCACGCGGCTGGCCAGCACCATGGACGAGATGCAGGCGCTCTATGACGCCGCCATGCCGCGTGCCGACGCAGCCATGACCTATCTCGATCAGTTTCCCCTCGACGAGTTGACCGACGACCAGGTGAACCTCCTGCACTTGCTGTATTCCATGATCATGGTCTCGTTCCCGGTCGAATGTTGGGGGCAACCGCGTGTGCCCGACACCGGTGCGGCGTACCTCGATCTCCTGGTCGAACCCGGGCCCTGAACCGGACTACATCGCCTCGTACTCGACGGTCACCGTCCGGCCGGACGGCAGGCCCTGGCAGGTGAGGATCCAGCCCTCCTCCACCTCCTCGGGCGTCAAGGCGTTGTTGGCGCGCATGCGCGCCGAGCCCTCCTTCAAGAAGGCCATGCAGGTGGCACAGTTGCCGGCCTCGCAGGAGAACGGCGGACGCAGGCCGCCACGGCGGGCCGTCTCGAGCAGCGTGTCGCCCGGTTGGTAACGGACCACAACCGTCTTGCCCTCGAGAGTCACCGTCACCTCGTCGGGCACCGCGGGGTCCGCAGCACCTGCCGCCTCGTCGTCGATCAACGCGTCCGTCTTCTCCGCCTGCTCCACCAGGAAGCGTTCGATGAAGATGCGTTCTGATCCGACGCCCTGCGTCTGCATCGTCGATTCCACCAGATCCATGAACGGGCCCGGCCCACAGATGTAGATGTCGGCATTCAGGTCCGCCGCGACGAACTGGGCGATGGCCTCGGTCGTCAAGAACCCGTCGTCCGTATCGAAGTGGTGCCGCACCTCCAACCGGCCCGGGTGATCTGCCACAAGCGCCGCGAGGGCGGCGTCGAAGATCACCGATTTGGGGTCGCGGTTGGCGTAGAGAAGGCGAACCGGTCGCTCCGTCGTTGCCAGCACGTGCTTGGTGATCGACATCACCGGCGTCACGCCGCTGCCCCCGCAGAAGCCAACGACCGGTCGTTCCGAGTCCTGGGGACAGAAGACACCCGCCGGCTTCGTCAGCTGAATCGTGTCGCCCGCTGAGAGGTTGTCGAGGAACCAGTTGGAGACGAGCCCGCCCGTCACGCGCTTGACCGTGACGGTCAGCTCGCCGTCAGTCGCGGGGGCACTGGACATGGAATACGAGCGCAGCTGCTCGTCACCGTCGACGTGCACCCGGAAAGTACAGAACTGGCCGGGTCGGTAACGGAAGATCTCGGCGAGCTCTTCGGGCACGTCGAGGACGAACGAGCTGGCGTCGTGTGTCTCGGGGACGACGCGCGCGACGCGGAGCGGGTGGTACCCGTGCCGCCGGAGGACAGGGTCGTGATCGCTCACGGCACCTCCGGACGGACTACTGCGGCGTCGGCCACGCCACGGACTTGGTCTCGAGGTACTGGTCGAAGCCCGCGAGTCCGTTCTGGCGGCCGATCCCGCTGTGCTTGTATCCCCCGAAGGGCATGTCCGCCTGACCGATCGGCATGCCACCGTTGACGGCGAAGGTCCCGGTGCGCACCCGTTCGGCGACGGCGAGGGATCGCTCCAGCGACCCGGAGAACACGCCACCGGAGAGGCCGTACACGCTGTCGTTGGCGATCCGCACGGCATCGTCGTCATTGTCGAAGGGGATCACGACGAGGACCGGCCCGAAGATCTCCTCCTGGGCGATCGTCATCGCATTGTCGACGTCGGTGAAGAGGGTCGGCTCGACGTACCAGCCCTTGGGGAGGTCGGACGGCCGCCCACCACCCAGTGCGAGCGTCGCGCCTTCCTCGACGCCTTTCTCTATGTAGCCGAGGACACGGTCGCGCTGCTTGGCCGAGATGAGCGGACCCATGAGGACGTCGGGGCGCTGCGGGTCGCCGTAGGCGACGGACGACAAGGTGGCCTTCAGGATCTCCACACCCTCGTCGTAGCGCGAGCGGGGGAGAAGCATGCGAGTCTGAATGGCGCAGCCCTGCCCGCCGTGGAAGCAGACCGCGATGCCGGACGGGACGGACGTGGCGAAGTCGGCGTCGTCGAGCACGATGGTGGCCGACTTGCCGCCCAGCTCCAGGAAGGTGCGCTTGAGCGTCGCGCCGCCCTTCTCCATGATCCGCTTGCCGACGGCCGTCGATCCGGTGAACGAAATCAGGTCGACCTTCGGGGACAGGGCGAGCTCCTCGCCGACGAGGTGGTCAGAGGAGGTGACCACGTTGACGACGCCGTCCGGGAAGTCGGTCTGCTCGGCGACGAGGCGACCGAGCCGCGTGGCGTTCCACGGCGTGTCCGGGGCGGGCTTGAGGACCACCGTGTTGCCGGTGGCCAGGGCCTGCCCGAGCTTGTTCAGGGTCACCTCGAGGGGGAAGTTCCACGGCACGATGGCCCCCACCACGCCGATCGGCTCCTTCCAGATTTGGCGGGTGTTCGCCGTGCCCCGGCGATCGACGATCTCACTGAGGTTCGTCCGCCAGGGGAACTCGTCGATGAGCTTGATCGGGTAGCGCAGCGCGCCGTCGAGCGGGATGTCGAGCTGGTTGGCGTGCGTGGTCATCCGCGGACAGCCCACCTCGAGGATGAGCTCCTCCCGCAGCACTTCGCGGTCCTTCTCGAGTGCCTCTTGCAGTTGGGAGAGGCAGCGCTTGCGCAGTTCGTGGTTGGTGGACCAGTCCGACTCGTCGAAGGCGCGCCGGGCGCCGTCGATGGCGCGGTGCATGTCCGCGCTCGAGCCGTCGGCCACCTGCCCCAGGACCTCCTCGGTCGCGGGGTTGATGTTGTCGAACGTCCGGCCCGTGTCGGATTCCACGAGCTTGCCGTCCACGAGCATCCGTTGTTCGTGGTGGATTGCTTCCGTCATGCCCGACCCCTGTCTGTCAACGGTCTCTCACCGGGTGGAAACCTGATTATCAAAAAGCGCCATGAGCATAATCGAGCGGCTGTGTAGCCGCCCGGGCGGAAGGATCAGAGCGGGAAGGTCGCGGGCAAGGTGCCGCTCTCCAGGACTCCGGCTCCCAAATTGCCGCGTCAGGACGCTGCCGGCGCCGAACAGCTGGTCGATCAGGATCGTCCGCCGCACAAAGAGGTGGAACGGGTGCTCGGTGGTGAAGCCGATCCCGGCCAGCACCTGTTGACAGTGCCGCGCCACGGCGCGGGTCGACCGGCCGGCGAAGGCCTTGGCCATGCCGGCGGTGACGGCGGAGGGGTCATCCCAGACGGCGTCGAGCAGCGCGGCGGCCGCCTCCAGGGCCACCAGGGTTTCGGCCAGCCGGTGGCGGACGGCCTGGAAGGAGGCGATGGGCCGTCCGAATTGCACGCGCTCGAGCGCGTGGGTGCGGGCCAGGTCGAGCATGGCGCGGCCGGCGCCGACGAGCTCGTGCCCGAGAGCGAGTTGTCCCAGGGCTGCGGCGGCTGGCCAGTCGGCGGCCTTCGGCTGCGCCGCCCACGCCGTCTCGAATTCGCCCACGACCTCGAACACGCCGAGCGCCGGATCGAGGCCGCCCACCGGCCGGCGCGTCAGCAGGCCCGTGTCGACGGCGAAGGCGGCAGCACCATCGGCCGTCTGGGCCACGACAAGTGTCGTCTCGCAACGATCGAGGGCTGCAGTCCCCAGCCCTTCGACGACGCACCAGTCTCCGTCGACTCGTCCCGGTGCGTCTGTCCGGCGTAGCGGCGGCAGCACCACCGCGACCCCTTCCTCGTCCACACCGAGTGCGGTGGCCAACAGCCAATCGAGTGCGGCCGAGGTGGTCGCCGCCGCCCCCTGGCACTCGAAGACCACGGAGACCGCGGTATGGCGGTCGACAGACAGCGCGTCCCGCCAGCCCAGGTCGTCGAGCGCGGCATCGAGCGCGGCGCCACCGGCGCGCTCGGCTGCGTCGCGGATGCCGCTCTCGAAGAGGGCGCGCTCGGTCGCCTCCATCACCGGTCGGCTCCCAGGTCGAGCAGCCGCCGAGCGATGATGTTGCGCTGGATCTCGGCACTGCCCCCGTAAATGGTTGCAGCGCGTGAGTAGAGGAACTCCGCCCGCCACCGTTGGCTGACCGGGTCGTCCCCGAGCGCCACTTCGGCACCGAGTCCCTGGGCCACAAGGTCGAACACCGCCTGCTCCGTGGTCGCCACCAGCACCTTGTCGATGGACGTCTCGGCCTCGAGGGTCTCACCCGCTGCGAGCCGGCGCTGGGTCCCCGCGAGCGCGCCCGGAACGCCCACAAGAGTTCGATTGCCTCACCGACGGCGACAGGGTCGAGCGACCCGGCCGGGGCGACGGCCACCAGCTGCTCCAGCCGCCGCTGCAGGTAGGAGGCGCGGTGCCACAGGGCCGTGCTGCGCTCGTAGGGGAGGAGGTCCATGGCGATGGACCACCCGTGATCGACCTCACCGAGGACCCGGTCCAGCGGCACGAGGACGTCGTCGAAGAAGACCTCGCAGAATTCCCGCGCGCCGTGCATCGACTCAATCGGCCTGACGGTGATGCCGGCGCTGTCCATGTCGATGAACAGGGCGGTGATGCCCCTGTGCGCCGACTCGGGCGTTCCGGTGCGCGTCAGGAGCACGCAGCGCTGCGCGTACTGGGCCAGACTCGTCCACACCTTCTGGCCGTTGATCCTCCAGCCTTCGTCCGTCCGCGTCGCCCGGCAGGAGAGCGAGGCCAGGTTGCTCCCGGTCCCCGGCTCCGAGAAGCCCTGGCACCAGATCTCGTCGCCGCGCAAGAGCCGGGGCACCATCTCGGCTGCCAGGGATGCTGGCGCGTAGTCGATCATTGTCGGCGCGAGGACTTCGGGCATGGAGTAGATGCCGGGCTCCACGATGTCGCGCGCCGTGAGCGTCTCCCCGAGGTAGGCGCGGAGGAGGTTGCTTCCGCCCAGTCCGCCGACGCGTTCGGGCCACCCCATGCGCATGAAGCCGGCGTCGTGGGTCAGCCGCAACACCTTGCGGAGCTGTGCCATCTGCTCGTCGAGGGTCCCGATCCCCTCGTAGGGAGAGGCGAGCTCCCCCGCGTGCGCGTCCAGCCAGTCATTCAGGGATGCCTTGAAGTCAGCGAGCTCCACCGCGTCGGGTCTAGTCGGTGGTGTCGGCCGAGGGGGCGGGCCGGGTCGGATCGTGCGGCTTTCCGGCGTCGCGCGCACCGTTACGCCGGAGGAAGGTCATGGAGCGGGTCTGCAGCCGCCAGCCCTGCGCGGTCCGCCGGTACGAGTCCGTGTAGTAGCCGATGCGCATGTCGTGGGTAGTCTGCTCCACGAAGCACAGCGTCTGTTGTCCCGTGCCGGTGTCCCCGTCGAGCTCCAGGAACGGTGTGCCCGTCAGGAAGAGGCCCTTGGGCGCGGCCGCGACCAGTTCGGGGAAGTCGGCCAACGCGTAGGTGTCGCCGAACGCGCGGTAGATCCCATCGGGGGTGAAGACGTCGATGACGGCATCGACGTCGTCCTGGGTCATGCCGACGGCGTAGCGGGCGAGCAACTGCTCAATCTCCGTGATGTCGGCTATCTGGGACTGGTCCATGGGGCCGCGCTCTCCTCGGTCCTTCCTGGCGTGATCAGGTGTCCCGGCAGGAACTGCGCCGATACGATAACAGCATTCTCCGAATCCGTAATTGCCTGTATACCCTGGATCGGGACAGCCGCCCAGCGCTCGGAAGCCCATCCCGCACGGGCGGAATGGTTTTGCAGATTTTCTTCCCAACGAAGCCCAGCCTGAGGAGAGTCGTACTCTCAAATTGGTACAACAGCCGTTAAGCTGACGCCATGTCAGTCGACGATCCCACGGCAGGCTCGACCACCGCCACCGAACCGGTCCGACGGCGCGACCTCGCCGTGGCCCGCTCCTTGGACTCGGCTCGGCTCCGCAGCGAGGGAAGGGTCCAGCGCTTCCTGGACGCCGGCTTCGAGTTGCTCAGCAGGGCGGAGTCGGGCAAGGAGTTCACCGTCCAGGAGGTGGTGGATCGCTCCGGCCAGTCGCTGCGCAGCTTCTACCAGTACTTCGCCGGCAAGCACGAGCTGCTCCTCGCCCTCTTCGACGAGGCGATCCTCTCGACGGCGGACCGGCTCGAAGAGCAGATCGCCCGCCAGGACACGCCGCTGGAGCGACTCCACACCTTCGTCGTGGAGTACTACCGCATGTGCCTGCCGGCGCCCAAGGGACGAGCATCGAAGAACAACCCCACTCCCGTCATGGTCGAGTTCTGCCATCAGCTGCTGACCGCGCACCAGAAGGAGGCCGCCCGCGCCTTCGTCCCGCTGGTGACCCTGCTCGAGAAGGTCCTCGACGAGGCGGTCGAGGCGGGGGATGTCCACCGCGGCTTGAACCACGCCGACGCGGCGGGCGTGATCTTGTCCACCATCATGTTCAACGCCGCCTATGCCCACACCATCAGTGGGGTCGAGGAATCCCGGGACGGGGACCACGCCGCCACCCAGCTGTGGGACTTCCTGTCGGGCGGCATCGTGACCCGCCCGCGGGCCTGAGCCGTAAGGGACCTCAGGTCCGGAACGAGGGCGCGACCGCGGCGAGGAACGCGCGCGTCCGTTCCCCTGAGGCCTTCAGCTCGTCCCGGCCCTCTCCGAGCGGCACGATGCGCGCGTTGAAATCGGTGAGGCCGGCGTCGGCGAAGCTGCGAAGACGCTTCTCCATGGTGGCCTCGCTGCCGCAGACAAGGACGTCACCGATGTTCTGCGCGTCGCCGTGCTCCATCAGCTTGACGTAATTCGGAGACGCTTCCACCTCGCTGAGCGTGCGGTTCGTGCGCGCCACGGCGGCCTCGATCTCGTCGTCGCGGCAGAGGCAGACGGGGACGCCGGCCAGAATGCGCGGCGCCGGTCGGCCGGCCGCCGCCGCGGCCTTGGTGATGCTCGGGACGACGTGGGACCCGATGGTGCGCTCGTCGGCCAGCCACAGGGTGGTGCCGGCCGCCCGCTCCCCGGCCAGCTTCAACATGACCGGGCCCAGCGCGGCGATCATGACAGGTGTTGGCGCGATGTCGGTGACGTCGAGGGGGTTGTGGATCGTGAACAGCTCGTTCTGCACGTCGACCATCCCCGGTCCGCGCAGCGCCTGGTCCAGCACGTCGAGGTAGCAGCGCATGGTCGTGGCACCGCGCTCGTAGGGAAGGCCGAGCATGTCCTGAATGATCCAGTGGTGCGAGACGCCCAGGCCCAACGTGAAACGGCCTTCGCACACGGCCTGATTCGACAGCGCCTGCTGGGCCAGCACAATGGGATGGCGCGGTTGCAGGGGGACGATCGCCGTCCCGACCTCTATGCGCGACGTGGCCGTCCCGAGCAGCGTGGCCGCCGTCATGACGTCGAACTCGTCGGGGATCTGGGGCGTCCAGACCGAGTCCAAGCCGGCATCGTCGGCCCAGCGGGCGTCGGCCTGGAGCTTCTCCACCTTGGTGGCGTAGCGGCCGCGGTCGGCGCTCACCTGCAGGCCCATGCGCATCGGGACCCCCTTTCAGTCCGGAAATGGTGTTCTCAGAAAGAGTACATTCTGCTATCGCCAGCTGCTAGGAAGGCTTGACAAGATTTTGCACTGTCAATAACATCCGACCACTCTACCGGCACCCATTCGGGCTGGTGGAGGCGCACAACGTTGGGGAGGCCCGCATGGCAAACAGAGGTCGTCGATGAGCCGCGTCGCAGTCGTCACCGGTGGTGGATCCGGCATGGGCCGGGCCATCTGCCGCCTGCTGGCCGAGCGGGGGCACCGGATCAGCGTGCTCGACATCGACGGCGACGCCGCCAGCGCGGTGGCGGCCGAGATCACCGGCTCCGGTGGGACCGCAAGGGCCGGCGTGGTCGACGTCAGCGACCGGGCCGCCATCGAGGCGGCGCTCGACGACGTGCGCTCCGCCCTCGGACCGGTTCAGATCATGGTGACCAGTGCGGGGATCGAAGGCTTCGCGGGATTCCTCGACATCACCGCCGAGGTGTGGGACCGCATGATGGCGGTCAATCTCACCGGGACCTTTCACTGCGTGCAGGCTGCGGTGCCCGACATGATCGAAGCCGGGTGGGGCCGCATCGTCACCATCTCCTCGTCGTCGGCCCAGTCGGGAACGCGGAACATGTCCCACTACGTGGCGTCCAAGGGCGGCGTCATCGCCTTCACCAAGGCGCTCGCCCTCGACCTGGCGCGACACGGCATCACGGTGAACACCATCCCGCCCGGCGTCATCGACACCCCGATGATGCGGCGACCGATTGACGCAGGCACCATGAACGTGGACGCGGTCATCGCCCGGGCCCCGCTCGGTCGGCTGGGCACGCCCGACGACATCGCGGCCGCCTGCGTCTTCCTCTGCTCCGACGAGGCCGGCTACATCACGGGCCAGCAGATCAACGTGAACGGCGGCTGGTACGTGTGAGAGGAGCGGCACCATGGGCACGCTGACGACAAGGAAGCTGGGGGCGACCGTCGGGGCCGAGGTGGTCGGGGTCGACCCGGGGCGGTTGCTGTCCGACGACACGCTGCCGCAGGCCTGCATGGAGGCGCTCGAGGAGAACGGGGTTCTGGTCTTCCGCCAGCTCCACGTCGACGACGACACCCAGGTCGCCTTCTCGAAGCGGCTCGACGACGTCGGCAAGGCCGAGCCCGCCGCGCCGCCGAAGATCTTCAACGTGACGCTCGATCCGACGAAGAGCTCCACCGCGGCGTATCTGCGGGGGACGGTCTACTGGCACATCGACGGCGCGCAGGACGACGTCCCCAGCAAGGCAACGACTCTCAGCGCGCATGTGATCTCCGCCACGGGGGGCGAGACCGAGTTCGCGAGCACGTACGCCGCCTACGACGACCTCACCGACGCCGAGAAGTCGCAGTGGGAGGACCTCCGAGTACTGCATTCCCTCGAGGCCTCGCAGCGCCTCGTCTACCCGGACCCCACACCGGAGCAGCTGGCGGGGTGGCGTTCGAAGCCCGACAAGGAGCACCCCCTCGTCTGGCGGCACCGGTCGGGCCGGCGCTCACTGGTCATCGGCGTCTCGGCCTCCCACGTTGTCGGCATGGACCTCGCCGAGGGCAAGGCGCTGCTCGACGACCTGCTCGAACGGTCGACGGCTCCCGAGCGCGTCTATCGCCACGAATGGACGGTGGGCGACCTGGTCATCTGGGACAACACCGGCGTGATGCACCGGGTACACCCCTACGATCCCAACTCAGGGCGCGAGATGCACCGCACCACCATGAGCGGCGACGAGCCGATCCGTTAGAGGGGACCCGAATGAGTGACGTGATCATCCTGCGCGCCGACCGCTGGCTCGACGTGACGGCCGGCGAGGTGCGCTCGCCCGCCGTGATCGTCGTCGACGGGAACCAGATCGTCGGGGTCAACCCGGCCGAGCTCCCGACCACGGCGACCGAGATCGACCTGGGCGACGTGACGTTGCTCCCGGGCCTGATGGACATGGAGCTCAACATGCTCATCGGCGGACCGGGTGGCCCCGACGGGTTGCCCGACCCGATGCACGGCGTGAAGGACTCGCCGGTGTACCGGACGCTGCGCGGCGCGGTGAACTGCAACACGACGCTGATGGCCGGTTTCACCACGGTGCGCAACCTCGGCCTGATGGTCTACACGGCCGGCTTCCTGCTCGACGTGGACCTGGCCCGCGCCGTCGACCAAGGGTGGTTCCCCGGCCCGCGCATTTTCCCGGCCGGCCACGCCATCACCCCGACCGGCGGCCACCTCGACCCGACCATGTTCCAGGGCTTGGCGCCGGGCATCATGCCCCAGAGCGTGGAGTCGGGCATCGCCAACGGCGTCTCCGAGGTGCGCAAGTCGGTTCGCTACCAGATGAAGTACGGGGCCAAGCTCATCAAGATCTCTGCCTCGGGCGGCGTGATGTCCTTCAGCTCGGCCGCCGGCGCGCAGCAGTACTCCGACGAGGAGCTGGCCGCCATCGTCGACGAGGCGCACCGCAACGGCCTGCGGGTGGCGGCCCACGCCCACGGCGATTCCGGCATCCGGGCCTGCATCCGGGCGGGAGTCGACTGCATCGAGCACGGCTCGCTCGCCAGCGACGACACCATCAAGCTGATGGCCGAGTCGGGGACCTTCCTGGTCGGCACCACCGCGCTGGCCGACCACATGGCGATCGACCGCATCCACCCGATCCTGCAGAAGAAGGCGGCCGAGATCTTCCCGCAGGCCCGCCAGATGTTCGCCAAGGCCCTCGCCGCCGGAGTCAAGATCGCCTGCGGCTCCGACGCGCCGGCCATCCCCCACGGGACCCAGGCCGACGAGCTCATCGCCATGTGCGACCGGGGCATGACGCCAATGCAGGCCCTGCAGGCCGCCACCCTGACCAGCGCCGACCTCGTGGAGCGGGCGCACGACCTGGGGCAACTCGCCCCCGGCTTCCTGGCCGACGTCATCGCCGTGCCCGGCGACCCCACCGAGGACATCCGGGTGACCAAGGACGTCAGCTTCGTCATGAAGGACGGGCAGGTCTACAAGGGTCTGTGATCACCCTTTGTCCCCCCACCGCGTACGTGGAGTTGATAGAGAGGGGATTGTCGCCGAAGATCCTGCGGGGGCAAGCCGGCCCACTGGACTCATCAGGTCCAGGCGGAACCAATGAGAATGAAGGTGTGAGCGTGACGCACGTGATCCTGGGGACTCTGAGCACATCCTCCGTCAACATGGCGCTGTTGATCTTGCGGGTAACCGTCGGAGTCGTCTTCCTCGCCCATGGCTTCAACCACATCTACGGCGGCGGCAAAATTGCCGGTACGGCGCGCTGGTTCGACTCGCTCGGCATGAAGCCCGGCATACTCCACGCCTGGATGGCCAGCCTCGTCGAGGTGGCTGCCGGCGCCGCCCTCGTGCTGGGTCTCTTCACTCCGATCGCTGCTGCCGGCGTGGTCGGCGTGATGCTCGTCGCGTTCATCACCAACCACATGAAGAACGGGTTCTTCATCTTCCGGCCAGGCGAGGGCTACGAGTACGTCATGACGTTGACGCTCGTGGCGGTGGCCATCGGGACAATCGGGCCCGGGCAGTGGTCCATCGACGGGCACATCGAGCGCGCTGCAGGACCTCTGGGGTTGGCCCGGTTTCGGCATCGCGGTCGGTGCCGGTGGTCTCGGTGCCGCCGCGCTGTTGGCCGCCTACTGGCGCCCGGAGAAGCCGGCGGCAGCCGAGAACTCCTGAGCGGCCAGAATCTCCTGGACGGCCGAGCCGGTCAGTCCCAGGTGCGAGCGAGCAGGAACCCGGCGGCCGCGTTGGCCGGCGGGAACGAGTTCGTGATGCCCGAGCTCACGTAGCCGACGTCGCTGATCAGGGTGATCCCCGAGATGGCGGCCGCGGCGTCGCTGCACAGGAACACGAGCGGGTAGGCCTGCTCGAGCGGCGTGGAGGCCTCGATGCCCGTCTCCTCGCGGAAGTCCGCGCCGAAGGCGAGCCACATGTCCGCGTTGGCCTGGGCCAACGGGGTGTCGGTCGGCCCGGGGCAGATGGCATTGATGCGGATGCCCTGCTTGAGGAGCGGGAAGGCCTCGCGGGCCACATAGGCGCACACGGCCTGCTTGGAGTGGAAGTAGTCGGCGTAGCCGTGCTCCACGGCCCAGGCCGAGCCGGAGTCGAAGTCGGGCGTGTCGAGGTATTCCTTGATCTCGCCGAGGCTGGCCTCCCAGCCGAGCCCGGCCGCCGACGAGATGAAGCCGATGGCGGAGCCGCGGGGCAGCATCCCCCCGGCCAGCATGCGGTTGATGAGGTGACGGTGACCGACGAAGTTGATCTTCTCGATCCCCGGCGTCCCGTCGGCCACACCGGCACAGTTGAACAGCGCGTGGATCGGCCCCCCGCACTCGTCGACCGCGGCGTCGATGGAGGCCTCGTCGGCCAGGTTGACGTGGATGGCCTTGGCGCCGGGCAGCTTCATCTCGGCGAAGTCCATCATGACGACCTCGGCGCCGGCGTCCTGCACCAGCTGGGCCGTGGCCGCGCCCATGCCGGTGGCGGCCCCGACGACCAGGACTCGCTTCCCGTCGTAGCGGAATGCATCGAACAGTGACATGTGTCTCCTCCTGACAAACGAAACTAACGAAATCGATGACGAAAATGAACGACTACTGCACGACGCGGTCCAGCCGACGACGGAACGAACCTTGAGGTCGACGATGGTATCCCAGTCGACTCCGACTTCTTCGAGGATGGCGTCGCCGTGCTCGTTGAACTCGGGGGCCCGCCGCACCGGCGCGGGCTCGCCGCCGAACTGCACGGGCGAGGCCACCAACTGGAAGGGCGTGCCGCTCGCCGTCTCGCACTCCTGCATGTAGCCGTTGGCGACGGCCTGGGGGTCGACGGCGCACTCGAGCGTGTCCTGCACCACGCACCACTGGCCGGTGAAGTCGGCCAGCAGCTCACGCCATTCGGCCACGGTGTGCTCGGCGAACGCCTCCTCCATGAGGCGCTGTCCCTCCATGCTGTTCTCGATCAGCCCGGCGTGGTCGGCGAAGCGCGGGTCGGTGGCGAGCTCGGGCCGGCCGACGGCGACGCAGAGCTCGGCCCAGTAGCGGCTGGCCTGCAGGCAGCAGAAGGCCAGCGAGTGCTGGTCCTTGGTCTCGTAGTTCGCGCACCAACGGGTTCAGCCGCGGCGCCCCCGCCGGCGGTCCGGCCCAGGGCTTGCCGCTGACGAGCGACAGCGCGAAGGCCTGGCCCATGGCCCACATGCCGGTGCCGAGCAGCGAGACGTCGACCGTGGTGGCCTCGCCCGTGCGCTCGCGGTGGAACAGCGCGCCCATAATGCCGCCTGCGATGGTCATGGCACCGATGGAGTCGCCGAAGCCCGGGCCCGGGCGGGCCGACGAGCCGGTCCTCGTCGGCCGGCGTCGCGCCGAGAGAGACGCCGGCTCGGAACCAGAAGGAGAGGGAGTCGTAGGAACCCTTGTCGGCGTCGGGGCCGCGCTCGCCCTGCCCGGTGCCGGCGACGTAGATGATGTTCGGGTTGTGTGCCCGAATGTCCTCGAGCTCAATGCTGAGCTTCTTGCGCACCCGCGGCAGCTTGTTGATGAGGAACACGTCCGCCGTCGCCACGAGCTTGTAGAGGATGTCGAGGCCCTCGGGCGTGGTGAGGTCGAGGGCGAGGCTGCGCTTGCCCCGGTTGGAGTGCTCGAGCAGCGCGTGCACGTCGCCGCCGATGGAGATGACCCCGGTGGCGGCCAGGCCGCGCATGGCGTCGCCCCGCTCGATCGGCTCGATCTTGATGACGTCGGCGCCCCAGTCGGCCAGGAGCGCCGAGGCCGCCGGCACGAACGTGTGCTCGGCCACTTCGAGGACGCGCACGCCCTCCATCACTGCGGTCACCGCAAGCCTCCCTCTGCCCGCCCCGACCGGCAGCTCTTCACCGGTCCGGCGGAATCTAATTCTGACATCGACGTCGACAATAGCCTCGTGCCTGGAGGGGTCGCCCCCCGGGTCCGCCGGGCCTCACCCGGGGGGTGTCACCCGCAGCAGCACCTTCCCCACCGCCCGCCCGTCGGCCACGTGGCGCAGGGCCGTGACCACCTCTGCCAGGTCGAACTCGGCCCCGATGAGCGGGCGGGCCCGGCCCTGGGCCAGGAGACCGAGGAGCTCGCCGTCGTTGCGCGCCATGTCGGCCGGCTGATGCGTGGCGAAGTCCCTGAATTGGAAGCCGAGGATGTGGATGCCCTTGAGCAGCACCAGGTTGAGGGGTATCCGTGGGATGGACCCGGCGGCGTAGCCCACGGTCACGAAGCGGCCGCCGTAGTGCAGCGAGCGCAGGGCGGGCTCGGCCAGTTCGCCGCCCACGGGGTCGACCACGACGTCGGCACCGCCGGGCAGGGCGTCGCGCAGCGCCTGGCGCAGGTCGCCGGCGCGGTAGTCGATCAGCCGCTCCGCCCCACAGGACCGGGCGGCCTCGAGCTTCTCGGGGGAGGAGGCGACCGCCGTCACCGTCGCGCCGAGCGCGGCGCCGAGCTGCACTGCGGCCGAGCCGACCCCGCCACCGGCACCGAGCACAATGAGCTCCTCGCCTGGCTGCAACGTCGCCACCGAGCGCAGCACGTGGTACGCCGTCTTGTAGGCCACGCCGAAGGCGGCCGCCACGCGGTCGTCGACGTCGTCGGGGATCGGCGTGACCGCCCCGGCACCGACGACGACCTCTTCGGCGAAGGCCCCGACGAAGCACGAGCCGAAGACGCGCTCGCCCACGACCAGGTTCTTGACGTCCTCGCCGACCTCGGCGACCACGCCCGCGAACTCGCTGCCCGTGACGAAGGGCAGGGGAGCCGACATCTGGTACGTGTTGGCGATCACCAGCAGGTCGGGGAAGTTGATGGCGCCGATGTGGACCCGGACCCTGACTTCGCCGGCTCCGAGCCGCGGCGGGTCGATGTCCGTGACCGCAATGACCTCAGGCCCGCCGTAGGTGGAGCACAATGCGGCACGCACGGAGCTGACCTTTACGCCAACACCGAGTAGTCGGTCGACTCGGCCAGGTCGGCCGCCGACTGCATGAGGTCGAGCACGACCGCGCCGAACGCCTGCAGCTTCTCGTCGTCTCCCGCCCGCTGGAAACCCTGCTCCAGCACGACCGCGAGCTTCCACTTGGCCAGCACGCAGTAGTAGTCGATGTCGTCCACCTGCCGGCCCGACGTCTTGGCGTAGTGCGCCAGCACCTCCTCACGCGACGGCATGCCCGTCATGTCGACGTACCCGCCGGTTCCGTCCTCGTCGGCCGTGGTCTCGTCGGGCCAGGACTGCACGACCCAGCCCAGGTCGAGCTTGGGGTCGCCGACGGTGCCCATCTCCCAGTCGACGATGGCGGCCAGCCGCGCCGGCGCACCGTTCTCGAACATCACGTTGGCGAACTGGTAGTCGCCATGCATGAGCCCGGGGATGTAGTCGATCGGCCGGTGGGCCCGCAGCCACGCGGCGGCCTCCTCGAAGCCCGGAAGCTCTCGGCCCTTGATGCGCTCCAAGAACGCCGTCCACCGGTCCACTTGGCGCTCGTGGAAACCCTCGGGCCGGCCCAGGTCAGCGAGGCCCTTGGCCTGCCAGTCGACGTTGCCCAACAGCGCGATGCCCTCGACGAGCTGGAAAGCCAGGCCGCGCCGCGCCTCGAGGTCGGTGTCGAAGGGCGCCGGCCATTGCCGTCGGGTGGACATGGGGGACCAGCCGTCGACGAAGCCCATGACGTAGAAGGTCCGGCCCAGCACCGACTGGTCGGTGCAGACGGCGATCGCCTCGGTGTGGGGCACGCTGGTCCCGGACAGCGCCTCGATGATGCGCCACTCGCGCACGATGCCGTCATCGCGTGACGCCGGCGCACTCGTCGGGGGGATGCGCATGGCGCCGTGCAGATCGCCCCGGCGCAGCTCGTAAATCTCGTTCTGGCTTCCGCCGGATATGTACCGGTGCTCGAGCGGCGCCCCAACCCCGAGTCCTTGGCTGTCGAGCCAGGCCGTCAGCTTGCCGACATCGGCGACCGTCGGCTCGTCGCCGAGGGGTTCTTCGATCACGCTCACAGATTCCCTACCTCCAACTCCATGTACTGCCCGTACTTTGCCTGGGCGGCCTCCTGCCGCTTGGGCAGCCACTGGGTGGGCCAGATGTCGTCGCTCTCCTTGTAGTCCCGCAGCACCTGGCGGGCGACGGTGACCTTGTGCACCTCGGTTGGGCCGTCGGCCAGCCCCATCACCGCGGCACCGTGCACCATGCCCATAAAAGGCATCTCGTTCGTGGTGCCCAGTGCGCCGTGCACCTGCATGGCGCGCCAGGCGATGTCGTGCAGCACCGTCGGCATGACGACCTTGGCCGTGGCGATGTCCTTGCGCACTCGCTTGTAGTCGTTGTACTTGTCGATCTCCCACGCGGTGTACAACACGAAGAGCCGGAACTGCACCAATTGGGCGTAGGAGTCGGCGATGTAGCCCTGCACGAACTGCTTGTCGGCCAGCTTGCTGCCCGCGGTCTCCCGGCTGAGCGCACGCTCGCACATCATGTCGATCGCCTTCTGGGCCATGCCGATGGTGCGCATGGCGTGGTGGATCCGCCCGCCGCCGAGGCGGGTCTGGGCGATGACGAACGCCTGGCCCTCGCCACCGAGCAGCGCCTCTTCGGGGACGCGAACGTCCTCGTAGTGGATGAGCGCGTGGGAGCCCTCGTTCACCGGCTCGCCGAAGAGTCCGACGTTGCGCACGATGTTCACGCCTGGCGTGTCCGTCGGCACCAGGAACATCGACATCCCCTTGTACGGGCTGACATCGGTGTTGGTCACCGCCATGACGATGAGGAACGAGGCCGTCTTGGCGTTGGACGAGAAGTACTTCCAGCCGTTGATGACCCATTCCTCGCCGTCCTTGACCGCCTGGGTCTTGAACAGAGTGGGATCGGCCCCGGCGTGCGGCTCCGTCATGGAGTAGCTCGAGAAGCATTCCCCGTTGAGCAGGGGCATGAGGTAGTGCTCCTTCTGCTCATCGGTGCCGTAGTGGGCGATGATCTCTGCGTTGCCGGTGTCGGGAGCTTGGCAACCGAAGACGATCGATGCCCACTGCGACCGGCCCAGGATCTCGTTGAGCAGCGCCAGCTTCAGCTGGCCGAAGCCCTGACCGCCCAACTCTGGGCCCAGGTGCGTGGCCCAGAGGCCCTGGCGCCGCACCTCTTCCTTCAGCGGGTCGATCGCCTCCCGGCGCTTCCCTTCCAGTGGCACGAATTGCATGTGTGGGAACGCCAGGTCGAGTGGCTCGATCTCCTCGCGGACGAACTGGTCCACCCAGTCGAGCTTCTCCTGGTACTCAGGATCGGTTTCGAAGTCCCACGCCATGTGCAACCCTCCCTCGGTCGGGATTCAGAATATGATTCTGACTATCAAGAACGCAATACCAGCTTTGCCGACGGACGATGTGGCCGGCCGGATCGTGCGCCGGACGCTGTCCAAGCGGGAGGACCAGTACGCCAGCGAAGTCCGGCGCCTGCTCGACGCGGCCCTCGAGGTCATCCGCCGCTGCGGCACTTCGTCGCGGCCCCGCGTCGCCGACATCGTGGCTGAGGCCGGGCTGTCCAACGAGGCCTTCTACCGGCACTTCCGTTCCAAGGACGCCCTGGTCACGGCCCTTTTGGAGGACGGGGGCGAGAGGCTACAGAGCTACCTGGCGCACCAGCTGGCCAAGGAGTCGAACCCGGAGGGTCAGGTGCGGCGCTGGGTCCGTGGCGTTCTGGCCCAGGCCGACAAGGACATCGCGGCAACGACCTTGGCCGTGCTGTGGAACGCCAGCGCGCTCGGTGGGGGACCGGCAGCCGGGCGCCATTTCGCCAGTGCTCCTGTCTCGTCGCTGCTGCATGGCCCGTTCGCCGCGCTGGGCAGCACCGCGCCCGAGTTCGACGCCGTGCTTGCCGCGCACGCCACCCTCGGCTTGCTCTCCGACTGTCTGTGGCGCCAGGTCCAGCCCACGCGCGCCGAGGTCGAACGTGTGACCGCCTTCTGCCTGCGCGCCGTGACGGGCTGAGGCTGTCGGTCCCCGAGGCGACTGCAGCTACGCAAACTCCTCAGGGACCCAACTCGGCGCCCGCTTCTCCATGAAGGCCAACATGCCCTCGCGCGGTTCGGGCGACTCGGCCAGGGCCCAGAACATCGTCTGGTAGTCGATCAGCCCGTAGCGCTCGTTGAGCATGCGCTTCACGTGCATGCGGGCCATCGGCGGCGTCTGCAGGATCTCCTTGACCGCTTGCAGCGCGGCGTCCCGTAGCTGCTCGTGGGGCACCAGGCGCGAGATCACGCCGATCCGCTGCGCCTCGGCGGCGTCGAAGCGCCGGGCCGACAGCAACAGATCGCGGGCGACGGCCAGGCCGACGTGGGCCGGCAGCACCGCGGCGTAAGTGGCATCGGGGATGCCGCGGAGGAGTTCGGGCACGCGGAACGTAGCCCGGTCGCTCGCCACGGCGATGTCGCTCAACATGGCGATGAGCAGGCCACCGGCCTGGCAGATGCCGTTCACTGCGGACACGACCGGTGCCCGACTGTCGCGGATGGTCAGGAATGGGAGGATGTCGTGGCCGATATCCGGGGTCGGCTCGTCACCGGGGTCCGAGCGCCCGCCGAGGTCTCCACCAGGGGCGAAGACGTCCCCGGTCCCGGTGATGATGAGCGCGGCCAGGTCCGGGTCCTGGTTGACGATGCCCACAGCCCGCTTGATGCCGAAGTACATCGCGGGCGTGAAGGCGTTCCTGGCTTCGGGGCGGTCAATGACGCACCAGGCCACTGCGCCCTCGCGCTCGAACCGCAGCCCCGCCGCGCCGAGTTCCTCTGACATGCGCGTTCCTCCTTTTTGCCTGGATTGCGGGCGACACTACCGGTCGCCGCGTGCACCTCGCCGGGGCTCGCGGCGAGGTGTCTAGGCCGGAGCGAGGCGCGCAATGAGTTGGTCGAAGTACGTCTCCATCGCCGTCGGCAGGTCGACCCGTTCCGGATCGGTAAACCACTGGTACTCGGCGCCCATGATGGTGGCGACGACCTCGAGGGCGATCTGGTCGACGTCCACGTCCTGGTGGATCCGCCCTTGCGCCTTCTCGTCGATGAGCAGCGCGCGGACGAACTGCCGCCCTGTCTCGTAGCGCTCGACGAAGAAGTCGTGCAACGGATCATCCGCGTCGAGGCTCTCGATGCCGAGGACGAGGTACAGCCGGGTGAGGATGGCGGTCTCGACATTGTGGCGACCGATGTCGCGCAAGCTCGAAAGCGTGAGTTCCAACGGGAAGCCCCGGCCGGGATCGATCGCGTCCATCCGATCGCGCTCGGCGACAACTTCGCGCAGAAGCCGTTCCTTGGTACCGAAGTAGTAAAGGAGTCCCGTGGCGGTCATCCCGACTCGCTCCGCCAGTGCCGCCACCCCCGTGCCGCGGTACCCCTTGGACGCGAAGAGCTCGACCGCCGCGTCGATGATCTGTTGCCGGCGCAGGTCACCGCGGGGTTGACGACTGTGCTCGTCGGCACCTGCGTTCTCGCCGAACGGGGCGCCGCGGCCACGTGGGACCCGTGATCGCTCCGAGCGATCATCGGCGCGGCTGGCCATGGTGTGGTTGGACTCAGGATCGATGTGCGGCGTCAAAAGAGCTCCCGGGTGTCACTGTCTGGAATCGGTGGAGGGTTTGAAGCACCAGGTCGGGGCATCGAATGGCCAGGCTGGAGCCTGACCGACGGATCCCGCCGCCGAGGCCTAGAGTCCCTCGATCAATTCGATATTGGACCGGTCGGTACCCTTGCGGGGGACCGGAAAATTTCTTATAGTCCTCAGAAATCACATTCTCGTCTTACCAGAGTGAGAATACGGGGGCAGCGGATTGGCAGATGTCAAAGGGTTGGTGGGCCCGCTGACGCTAGAGGAGAAGGCGGCTCTCATTTTAGGAGAGGACGTGTTGTCCACCGAGGTCGCGAACGGGAGAGAGGGAGCCATCATGTCGCACAACATCCAATCCGTAGGGGGAAGAACAGGGAGGGAGCCCCGTAGGGAGCGGCTCTCCCGAAAAGGAGGGGCCATGGGCACCCGCACACCAATCTGGGCCGCAACAGCGGCCTTCGTCACAGCACTGGGGTCGATGTTGGCCGTCGGGCCGGCGACGGCCGGGGCATCGAGCCCGGCCGATCAAGGCGTGACGGCGAAGACGATCGCCGTCGGGCTGCCGTACGTGAACTTCGTGGCATTGAAGAGCCTTGGCGTCACGATCAACGACGGCAACTTTCCTGACGCGTACCAGTCCGTCATCAGGGACATCAACGCCAAAGGGGGGATCAACGGTCGCAAGCTCGTGCTGAGCTCGGTGGAGATGAACCCGTCGGTGCCGGCCGACGCCACGTCGTCGTGCACCCAGCTGACTGAGGACGACCACGTCTTCGTCGCCATCTCGCCGGTCTTCCCGACCTGCTACCAGCAGACCCATGACACCTCGGTGATCGCGGGATCGTTGCCGGAGCCAGTGACGGGCACTGCAGGGGCCGACTTCACCCTCATTCCGCCGGCTGCGAATTTCGATCCGCTCCAGTTCGCCGCGTTCAAGAAGGCCGGTTACTTCAAGGGCAAGAAGGTGGCGCTCTTCTATGGCGCCGACTCGGACGCTCCTGAGGTGAAGACGGACCAAGCGGCGCTCAAGAAGTTGGGGATCCCGGTTGCGCTTACGGCAGAGGACAGCGTGCAGGCCACTGACGCGGTTGCGTCCGACCAGGAAGTGCAGTCCATCTCCCAACGCTTCCAGAGTGCGGGAGTGAACCTGGTGATCGGCGTCGGTGGTTCGGGCTCGACCACATGGCCCCGGGCGCAGCTCGACAACCAGAGCACCTACAAGCCCGCCTACATCGCCACCAGCGAGTCGTCGCTGCTCTCGTACGTGGAGTCCACCAAGGGCGCCAACCCGTACTTGAAGTACGCGTTCTCAGCGCTCTCCGCGCCGTCGAGCTACCAGCAGTGGAAGGATCCCGCGGTCAAGAAGTGTGCCACCGACTACCACAAGGCCTACCCGTCCGACCCGATGACGGCGCCGGTAAACCCGACCACTCCGGGAGCAGGCAACACCAGCGACACGTCGCTTCGAGGCGATCCTCGAGGCCTGCCAATACCTGGGGCTTTTCGATGACATCGCGACCGCTGCAGGGAAGAACCTGACGACGGCGAGCTTCACCAAGGCGGGCTATGCGCTGAAGAACGCGGACGTTCCCGGAATCGGTGTGGTCTCGTTCGGCCCCAACCAGCCTTACGCCACGGGTCCGGTGACCATCTACAAGTACAGCCCCACGAGCGAGACGCTCGTACCCGCGTCAAGCTAGGGGTTGTGATCCTGATCGGCTCCGCCCCCGCACGCAGTCGCACCGTGCGTGCTCCGGCGCGGGGACGGAGCCGAGACCGGGGATCGGGAATTCAATGAGCCAGCCGACGGGCGGAGACGTGACGAGTCCCGGCCCATCCGACGACATGAGCGCGGCGGACCTGGCCCACCTCGTGGTCGATTCGGCTGCCGAACGGCAGCTGGCCGCCGAGGCCATGCCGGAGTTCCTGTTCCCCGAGGACATGCTTCCCGGAGCCGGGGAGGAGCAGATCACGCTGCGCGAGGGACTGCGCACCGTGGGAGCACGCGCCTTCGTCATCCTGGCGATCATCGTCACGCTGGACAATCTTCAGAGTCAAGGGCTCGCCGTCCTTTCCCCGAACATCCAGTCCTCGTTCCACGTCTCGACCGGTGCCATCACCTTCGTGGCGGGTATCACGGGCGGATTCCTCGTCCTGGGTATCCTGCCGATGGGCTGGCTGGCCGACCGCTACCGGCGGGCACCCATCATCGGCTGGGCCACCCTCGTGTTCGGGCTGATGGTGGCCGCGACCGGGTTCGCCATCAACATCTTCGTGTTCTTCCTGGCCCGTTTCGGCGCCGGCATCTCGCAGGCGAGCACCCAAAGCGTTCATGGTTCGCTTCTGGCCGACACGTATCCGATCAACGTGCGCGGCCGGATCTATGCCGCCATGGGCATGGGCCAGGGTCTGGCGCTGGCCGCCAGCCCGCTCCTGGTCGGCCTCATCGCAACCGAAGTGGGAGGCCCCGACGGCTGGCGCTGGGCCTTCTACATACTGGCCGTCCCGATCCTGCTGGTCGCAGTCTTCGCTTTCCGGATCCCCGAGCCGCCCCGCGGTCAATTCGAGAAGAAGGACGTGCTCGGCGATGTTCTTGGCGACACACCTCCCGCCGCGCCGTCCTTCGAGGCCGCGTTCGAGCGGGTCATGCGCATCCGCACGATCAAGACCGTGCTCATCGCCTTTTCGGCCATTGGCTTCGGGCTCTTCACCGGGCCCGTGCTCGGCAACCTCTACCTCAAGCAGCGATTCGGCCTCGACGCCTTCCAGCGCGGCATCATCGGCTCTGTTGGGACCGCAGGGGTGCTGATCACACTCCCCATCATCGGGCGGTACTACGACCGGCTCTACCGCAAGGACCCGGCGCAAGCACTCTCCCTCATCGGCAAGGTGGTCCTCCCGGTGGCCCTCATTGTCCCGATCCAGTACTTCATGCCGAACGCCGTCCTCTGGGCGATCTTCAGTGTCCCGAGCGGTGTACTCCTGCTCACGGGATTCTCCATGATCGCCCCGGTACTCACCTCGGTGGCACCGTACCGACTGCGCGGCATGGTCGGGGCGGTGGGCGGCATCTACGTGTTCTTCATAGGGGCCACCGGCGGCGCGGTCCTCGCCGCCCTGCTCGACAGCGTCTGGGGAATCCGCCCCACCGTCTTGATCATCATGATCCCCTCGACAATCTTCGGGGCGATCATGATCATCCGGAGCGCGCACTACATCCGCAACGACCTCTCGCTCGTTGTCGTGGAACTGCAGGAGGAGCTCGAGGAGCACCGCCGCCAGGAGGCCGACCCGGAGTCGATCCCGGTCCTCCAGGTGAGCAACGTCGACTTCAGCTACGGACACGTGCAGATCCTCTTCGGGGTCAGTTTCGAAGTGAGGAAGGGAGAGGTGCTGGCCCTTCTGGGGACCAACGGCGCAGGGAAGTCGACTGCGCTCAACGTCGCGTCGGGCCTCGAGGTCCCGGAGCGCGGGGTCGTGCGCCTGCAGGGCCGGGACATCACGTACACCACGCCAGAACAGCGTTCCCGGCTCGGCATCCATCTTCTGCAGGGCGGGAAGGGCGTCTTCGGCCCGATGACGGTGGCGGAAAACCTCGAAATGGGCGGCTTCGTCTACCGGTCCGACAAGAGCGAGCTGCGTCGGCGGACCGATCGGGTTTACGAGCTCTTCCCCACCTTGCAGGATCGCCGGGGGGAGCGGGCCGACGCTCTGTCGGGTGGGCAGCAACAGATGCTCGCGCTGGCTATCGCCATGCTCCACGACCCGGCCGTCCTCATGATTGACGAGCTGTCGCTGGGTCTGGCCCCGATCATCGTCCAGGAGCTGATTGAAGTGATCGACGGCCTGAAGGCGGCCGGGGAGACGCTCATCATCGTTGAGCAGTCGCTGAACGTGGCCGCCGCCATCGCCGACAGAGCCGTTTTCCTGGAGAAGGGCCGTGTGAGGTTCGAAGGCCGGATCCGCGACCTGATGGAACGGGACGACCTGGCACGGGCCGTGTTCCTCGGGGGCCACGAGGCGGGCTGATGCTTGCGGTGACGTGGTTGAACAGCCAAATCATTTTCGACGGCGTCGTCCAGGGGCTCGGCATCGCCGTCATCGCTGTGGGCGTGGTACTCGTCTACCGGGCGACCCGCATCATCAACTTCGCCGTCGGCAACATGGGCGTGGTCGGCGCTGCTGTCCTGTCGTTGCTCGTCGTCCAGTATCACGTCCCGTTCTGGGTCGGACTGGCCGTCGCCCTGCTCCTGGGGCTGGCCTTCGGGGCCGTCGTGGACCTGGCGATCATCCGTCGCCTGCGTAAGTCGCCCCGCGTCGTGGTCCTGGTGGCCACCATCGGCGTCTCACAGCTGGCCCTCGCCATCGCCATCAAGATCCCGACCCCGACGCTCACGACGATCCACTTCCCGAGTGCGATCAGCGGCACCTGGACCGTCGCTGGTGTCACCGTGCGCGGATCGGATCTCTCGATCCTGATCATCGTGCCGATCACCCTCATCGCCCTCACGTGGTTCCTCGAACGTACGACGCTCGGTCGCACTGTCAAGGCCTGCGCGAGCAATCCACGGCTCGCTCGCTTGTCGGGCATCAGCCCCAAAGTGGTCTCGACGTTGGTGTGGGCTCTGGCGGCGGCGCTGTCCACCCTTTCGGTGATCCTGATCGCCGGCCAGAGCGGTGCGGCGGGCGACCTGACCACCCTCGGGCCGCAAACCCTGTCGCTCGCGCTCGTCGCTGCCGTCATCGGTGGCATGACCTCGTTCAGCCGCACCATCGTCGCCAGCGTCGTGATCGGCCTGCTGCAGAGCGTCGTGAACTTCAACTTCATTGACGAGCCAGGCCTGATCAACTTGCTGCTCCTCATCATTGTGGTGGTGGCCGTCCTCTTCAACCGGGAGCGCACGGACGAGAGCGAGGTCTTCGCTTTCACTCCCAGGGCGCGTCCGATCCCCGAGCGGCTGCAGTCCTCGCGCTGGGCCCGCAATATCAACAAGAGCGGGATCTTGCTTCTTGGGGCGATCGGCATCGTGCTTCCCTTGATCTTCACCGAGCCGTCGACACAGCAGACCTTCACCGAAGTGCTGGCCTTCGCCATCTGCGCCACCTCGCTGACGGTGCTCACCGGCTGGTTGGGCCAGCTGTCGCTCGGCCAGATGGCCTTCGCCGGCCTCGGAGCGCTCTTCGCCGCTCGCCTGGTGGAGGGAGGCGTGCCGTTCTGGCTCGCCATCGTGGCCACCACCGCGGGGTCGGCCGTCCTCGCCATGGTCCTTGGGTTGAGTTCGCTGCGTGTGAAAGGGCTCTACCTTGCCGTTGTCACCTTCGTCTTCGCTCTGGCGGCCCAGCAGTACTTCTTCAGTCTCGGGATCCTGAGTGGGGCGTCACAGGACGGTTCTGACCTCCCGTTCGTTCCCGGCAAGCTCTTCTCACTCTCCTTCCCGGGTCAGCGCACCTACTACTACGTCGTTCTCGCCATTCTGGCCGTGGTGCTCGCTATCGCCAACCGCTTCAGGGACAGCGGCATCGGGCGGTCCATCATGTCGGTGCGTGACAACGAGAACGCCGCGTCCGCTTACCGGGTCCGGCCGGTCTGGGAGAAGATCCGCGCCTTCGCCATTGCGGGGGCGTTGGCTGGCATGGGCGGCGCGCTGCTGAGTGGCGCCTATTCCAACGTGGCGTTCGGCGGACCCGGCAGCTTCTTTATCGTCGACGTCTCGTTGAGCCTCGTCGCCATGGTGGTGATCGGTGGGATGGGATCGGTGACAGCCGCGGTCATCGGAGCCATCTGGGTCATAGGTATTCCCGCGCTCGCTCCCAACAATGAGGTCCTCGGGTTGCTCACCTCGAGCATCGGGTTGCTGGCCGTGCTGCTCTACTTCCCCCGTGGGCTGATGCAGGTCGTCTACGACGCGCGTGATGCCGTGTTGAACTGGGCCGAACGGCGATTCGGCAAGGACATTGCACCGGTCGCGGCACGTCCACCCGCCACGGTGGCGGTGCCGGTGCCGGTGCCCGAGCACCGGGAGGCCGGCGTGCCGACACTCGCCGTCTCCGATCTCCGGGTGACGTTCGGGGGGAACGTCGCCGTCGACGGCGCCACCATCGGCGTGAACGAACGCGAGATCGTCGGCCTTATCGGCAGCAACGGAGCCGGTAAGTCGACGTTGATGAACGCCATCGGAGGATTCGTCCCGGCTTCGGGATCAGTGCGGCTGGGCGATGAGGAGATCGGCGACAGAGCGCCCGCCTATCGTGCCGGTCTGGGCCTGGGTCGGACCTTCCAGTCGGCGACCCTGTTTCCTGAGTTGACGGTGACGCAGACACTGCTGGTGGCTCTGGAAGGCAAGGACGAGACCGGGATGCTCTCCACGGCACTCGCCCTCCCGCGGGCGACGCGGCGGAGCCGGCATGACCGCGCCGCTGTCGGCGAGCTCGTCGACCTGCTCGGCCTGGGTTCCTATCGGGACCACTACATCGCCGACCTCTCCACCGGGACCCGCCGGGTGGTCGAGCTGGCGGGATTGCTGGCGCTCGACGCAAAGGTCCTCTGCCTCGACGAGCCGACAGCCGGGCTGGCGCAACGCGAGACCGAGGCCTTCGGTCCGCTGATCGTGACCGTGCGCCGGCAACTCGACGCCTCGGTGCTCCTCATTGAGCACGACATGCCGCTCATCATGGGCATCAGCGATCGGGTGTACTGCCTTGAGACGGGGAAGGTCATTGCCGAGGGCGCGCCGGCCGAGGTGCGCGACAACCCCCGGGTCATCGCCAGCTACCTCGGCACCGACGAGCGCGCCATCAACCGCAGCGGTGCCGAAGGCGCCTCGTCCGGGGTCGTGGCAAACGTCGAGGTCACCGCCGTGGCCACCCTTCGGATCGATTCGAACCCGGGCTGACGCAGCTCCCGACGTGGACGGCCCCGACCTCGCTGTAACGTCCGGTCCGGACAGCCATCGGGGAGGGCATTGCGCATGACGGTAGGGATCGTGACGGGCGCGGCCCGCGGCATGGGTGCGGCGTGTGCCGAACGTGTGGCCGAAATGGTCGACGTGCTCGTGCTGGTCGACCGGAACGAGGCGGTGCTGGCCGCCCAGGCGGACCTGTTGGCGGCCGCCGGCCACCGTGCGCAGGTCGAGCCCTTCGTCCTCGACATCGAGGACCCCGACGGGATCGCCCGCCTCGTCACCCGCGTTTCCGAGCTGGGCCCCTTGCGGGCCGTCGCCCACGCCGCCGGCGTGTCACCCACCATGGCGGACTGGCGCGACATCCTTACCATCAACCTGGTCGGTACGGCGCTGTTAGTCGAGAGCTGCCGCCGTCTGGCGTCGGCGGGGACGGCGGTGGTCTGCTTCGCGTCCGTCGCCGCGCTGCTCGCGCTCGAGCCCGCCGATCTCGCCGCGGACGTGATCCTCGACGATCCGCTCGCCGCCGATTTCCTTCAGAACATCCGCGAGGCGGTCGGGGCCGAGATCGAGGATCCGGGGATGGCCTACACATGGAGCAAGCGTGGGGTGCACCGCCTGGTGCGGCGGGAGGCCGTTCCCTTCGGCCAGGTCGGCGCGCGCATCTGCTCGGTCACGCCGGGAATGATCGACACGCCCATGGGGCGCCAGGAGGCGGAGGCCCGCGACACCAGTGAGATGCTCGTGAGCCTGTCGCCCATCGGACGTGAAGGGAGTGCCGACGAGGTGGCAGCCGGGGCTGCGTTCCTACTCTCGGACGAGGCGAGCTTCATCAACGGGATCGATCTCCCGGTCGACGGGGGTCTGGTGGCGGCTGTCCGCGGGGGAGGGTTGCTGGCATGAGCTCCACCGTGAACGTCAAGCACCTCCTCGACCCGGAACTGCGGCCGATCCTCGACGCGTTCGAGCTCCCGACCGTTGACGCCGAAGGCGTGGCGGCCATGCGGTCCGCCTCCTTCGTGTCGCCTGACCTCTCCGACGCGGTGGCGCGCAGCGAACACCTGGTCCCTGGTGACCCGCCGGTCCCGGTCCGGGTCCACCGGGCGAACGATGCGGCAGGGCTGCTGCCGGCCGTCGTCACCATTCACGGTGGCGGGTACGTCATCGGCTCCTACGACATGGACAGCCCCCTGTTCGACCGCTGGTGTCCCGGCCTCGGGGTCGTCGGCGTCTCCGTCGAGTACCGCCTCGCCCCCGAGACGCCCTATCCGGGGCCGCTCGAGGACTGCTACTCCGCGCTGCGCTGGACCTACGACAACGCGACCGACCTCGGCATCGACAAGGACCGCATCGGGATCTACGGGCTCAGTGCCGGGGGAGGGCTCGCAGCCGCCCTGGCCCTGCTGGCCCGCGATCGCGGCGAGGTGCCGCTCGCGTTCGCGCTGCTCGACTGCCCCATGCTCGACGACCGTCAGGAGACGCCCTCCATCGGGTCCGACGGCCTCTACGTGTGGGGGCCCGGCTCCAACGAATTCGGCTGGCGCTCCTACCTCGGTGCTCTCTACGGCTCCGACGACGTTCCGCCGTATGCCGCCGCCGCCCGGGCGGCCGACCTGACCGGCCTTCCTCCCACGTGCGTCGTCGTGGGCGCCATCGACGGCTTCCGTGACGAGGACATCGCCTACGCCCAGCGGCTGAATCAGGCGGGGGTGCCCTGCGAGCTCCATGTCATTGCCGGGCTGCCACACGCGTACCTCCTCGTGCCGGGAGCGGCAGCCGTGCAGCTCGCCATGCATGCCATGGACGACTGGCTGGCCCGCCAGCTGGCCCAGTTGCAGACCGGCTGAATCAGAGCGCGCCGGCTTTGCCGGATCGGGCACGGATCATCGCGTCCTGGACGAAGGAGGCGGCGAGTTGCCCGTCACGGCGGAAGATGTCGCCCTGGCCGTAGCTCCGGCCGTGCCCAGCGAAGGAGCTCCGCTGCTGCAGCAGGTGCCACTCCGCCGCGGGGCAGCGCTCGTGGAAGGTCAGGGTGTGGCTCAGCACCCCGGTCGAAAGCGTCACGTGCGCCTGCGCCTGCCCGACGCCGGCGTGGGGCCGCATGGCGGTCCCGATGAGAAATCCGTCCGTCGAGTACGCGACCAGGGCCTGATCGGTGGCGGGGTCGTCGGGCGCGTCCACGAATCGGACCCACGCATCGAGCTCTGCGGGGCCGACGAGTTCGGGGTCGTTGAGATCGACGTCGCCGACGATCAGGATTTCCCAGGCACCTTCGCCGCGCACGGTGACGGTGCCGTCCTCGGGGCGTATGCCCGAGCGCGCTGCATCGGCGTGCCGGATCACGTCCGGCTCGTCGGCACTCAGGAGGACGAGCGAGCGGGTGACCAATGTCTCGCCCTGGCAGATCGTGACCGTGCTGCTGGCAACGGAACGCCCGCTGTGCATGCGGTCGACCGTGATGTCGAGTGGGGCTTCGGGCGACGCGCCACGGGCGAAGACGGTGTGGATCGTCTTGACCGACTTCCCCTCCTGGCCGGCCAGGCCCGCCATGACGGACTGCGCCAGCAGCTGCCCGCCGAAGACGATGCCGTGGGTGGAGCTCAGGCTGTCAGCCCGGTAGCGATCCGTGCCGACCTCTTCGAGGGTCAGTGCGTCGACGAACGCAGCAATGGTGGACATCGGCTTCTCGATTCTGCTCTAGGGCTGGGGCCCACCACTGTGGCATCAGGGCGCCGGACGGGGACGAAACGGTGGCATCATACAGCCGTTTTTGACAGCGACGTCAAAGTCAGATACCCTCCCGAGAAGAGGCTTCCCAGGCACGTGTCCGCGGCATTCCGTGTCGTAGCCGGCAGCGCCCGCCGTCATGATCTGGGTGGTTCCGGACGACGAGAGGACAACGACCGTGAGTGAGGCAGTGAAGGTCAACCCCGAGCAGAGAATGCTCATCGACGGCGAGCTCGTTGAAGCCGACTCGGGCAAGACGTTCGAGAACGTGAACCCGGCGACGGAGGAGATCCTCGGCTCGGTGGCCGACGGTTCGACGGCCGAAATGCAGCGCGCGATCGACAGCTCCCGGCGCGCCTTCGACGAGACCGACTGGTCGACCAACCATGCCTTCCGCAAGCGCTGCCTCGAGCAGCTCCACGAGGCGCTGCAGGCCGAGCAGGAGGAACTGCGCGAGGAGCTCATCCTCGAAGTGGGCTGCCCCCGCATGACGACGAATGGCCCGCAGCTCGACGCGCCGCTCGCCGACGCGCTGAGCTACCCGGCCAAGCTCATCGACGAGTTCGAGTGGGAGACGGTGCTGCCCGACGCCATCAGCCTGCAGGGGTCGCTCGACTCGCGGCGGATCTGGCGGGAGCCCGTGGGCGTGGTCGGTGCCATCGTGCCGTGGAACTTCCCCTTCGAGGTGACCTCGCACAAGCTGGGCCAGGCGCTCGCCACCGGCAACACCGTGGTGCTCAAGCCCGCACCCGACACGCCGTGGAACGCCACCCTCCTGGGCCGCCTCATCGCCGAGCAAACGGACATCCCCGCCGGCGTGGTCAACATCGTCACGTCGTCGGACCACCTCATCGGCGAGGAGCTCACGCTCTCGCCCAAGGTGGACATGATTTCGTTCACCGGTTCGACCGCAGTGGGCCAGCGCATCATGGAGAAGGGCGCCGCCACCATGAAGCGCAGCTTCTTGGAGCTGGGTGGGAAGTCGGCCACGATCGTGCTCGAGGACGCCGACCTCGGCTTCGCCACCCTCATGGGTATGGGTGCCTGCTTCCACGCCGGCCAGGGCTGTGCCATTCAGACCCGCATGCTGCTGCCGCGCTCGCGCTACGAGGAGGGCGTGGAGCTGCTCACCGGCCTGTTCAATGCGGTGCCCTACGGCGACCCGCAGCGGCCCGACGTGATCATGGGCCCGGTCATCTCGGCCAAGCAGCGTGAACGCGTCCTCGACCTGATTGAGAAGGGGAAGGCCGAGGGCGCCACGCTGGCCGTCGGCGGAGGGCGCCCCTCGGGCGACGAGTTCGCCAAGGGCTGGTGGGTCGAGCCGACGCTCTTCACGGACGTCGACAACTCCATGACGATCGCCCAGCAGGAGATCTTCGGCCCAGTTCTGGTCGTCATCCCGTTCGAGGACGAGGACGACGCGGTCCGCATCGCCAACGACTCCAAGTATGGGCTCTCCGGTGGTGTGTTCTCAGGGTCGGTGGAGCACTCGCTCGCTGTGGCCCGCCGCGTGCGCACCGGTGGCCTCAGCATCAACGGCGGCGCCCCCTACGGGCCGGACCTGCCCTTCGGTGGCTACAAGCACAGCGGCATCGGCCGCCAGAACGGCGTGGCCGGCTTCGAGCAGTATCTGGAGGTCAAGTCGCTGGCCTGGCCGGCGGCCTAGCGAGGGAGGTCGCGACATGACTGTGACCAGTGAACCCGGGGTCTACTACGACCCCTACGACTTCGCCATCGACGCGGACCCGTACCCAGTGTGGAAGCGGCTGCGAGACGAGGCGCCGCTCTATTGGAACGAGAAGTACGAGTTCTTCGCGCTGAGTCGCTGGGAGGACGTCGACGCGGCGATGCTCGACTGGAAGACCTACATCTCGGGCCGCGGCTCGGTCCTCGAGATCATCAAGGCCGGAGTGGAGATCCCGCCTGGGTCCATCCTCTTCGAGGACCCGCCGAATCACGACCTCCACCGAGGCCTGCTCTCCCGGGTCTTCACGCCGAAGAAGATGCAGGCACTCGAGCCCCAGGTGCGGGCCTTCTGCGCGCAGACCCTCGACCCCCTCGTCGGCTCGGGCAGCTTCGATTTCATCGCGGACCTGGGCAAGTTCATGCCAATGCGGGTCATCGGGATGCTGCTCGGTATCCCTGAGCAGGACCAAGAGGCCATCCGGGACCACCTCGACGAGGGCCTGCGACTCGAGGAAGGCGTTCCGAACAAGGCCAAGTACGACAGCGCGACCCAGTTCGAGGCGTTCTCGGACTACATCACCTGGCGCGCCGAGCACCCCTCCGATGACCTGATGACCGAGTTGCTCAACGCCGAGTTCGAGGACGAGACGGGCACGACGCGCACGCTCACCCGCGAGGAGGTCCTCGGCTACGTCGGCCTGCTGGCCGGGGCCGGGAACGAGACCACGACGCGCCTCATCGGCTTCACCGGCGAGGTCCTGGGCCGCCACCCGGACCAGCGTGCCGAGCTGGTGGCGGACCGGTCCCTGATCCCCAACGCCATCGAGGAGCTGTTGCGCTACGAGTCGCCCTCCCCTGTGCAGTCCCGCTACGTGACCCGGAACGTCGACCTCCACGGCCGGACGGTGCCCGAGGGCAGCATCATGGTGCTGCTGAACGGTTCGGCGAACAGGGACGAGCGTCACTTCACCGACGGGGACAGCTTCGACATCCACCGTGCCATCGGTCGTCATCAAGCCTTCGGCTACGGCATCCACCTTTGTCTCGGCATGGCGCTGGCCCGCCTGGAGGGGCGCGTGGCGCTGGACGAGGTGCTGAACCGCTTCCCCGAATGGGAGGTCGACTACGACAAGGCCGAGCGGGCCCGGACCTCGACAGTCCGCGGCTGGGAGACCCTGCCCGTGACGACCACGTGAGCACGCCCCCGCACGAGAGGAGCACGCGATGAACTATGACGACATGATCCTGGTCAGCATCGACGACCACATGATCGAGCCGCCCAACATGTACGAGAACCACGTGCCGAAGAAGTGGCTCGACGAGGCGCCCAAGGTGGTGCACGAGGACGGCATCGACCGCTGGGTCTTCCAGGGCGAGAAGACCAGCACGTCCTTCGGCATGGCCGCCACGGTCGGCTGGCCCTCGGAGGAGTGGGGCTTCAACCCCGGCACCTACACCGAGCTGCGGCCCGGATGCTTCGACGTGCACGAGAGGGTGCGCGACATGAATGCCAACGGCGTGCTCGGCTCCATGTGCTTCCCGACCATGGCCGGATGGAACGCGCGGACCTTCTCCGAGGCGCAGGACAAGGAGATCGCCCTCGTCATGCTCCAGGCCTACAACGACTGGGCCATCGACGAGTGGTGCGGCGAGTACCCGGGGCGCTTCATTCCGCTCGGGATCGTGCCGATGTGGGACGTCGACGCGGCCGTGGCCGAGGTCCGGCGCATCGCCAAGAAGGGTTGCCGGTCCATCAGCTTCCTGGAGACGCCACACGTGCAAGGGTTTCCGAGCTTTCTCTCCGGCTACTGGGACCCGATGCTCGCCGCGCTGAGCGAGGAGAACATGGTGCTCTCGCTCCACATCGGCGCCGGCTTCGCGGTGATCCAGAGGCCCGAGGAGGCGCCGGTCGATCACCTGATGGTGCTGGCCTGCCAGATCAGCGCCATCACCGCCCAGGATCTGTTGTTCGGGCCCACTCTGCGGCGTTTCCCCGAGCTCAAGGTCGCGCTGTCCGAAGGCGGCATCGGCTGGATCCCCTTCTACTTCGACCGCATCGACCGGCACTTCAACAACCAGGAGTGGTTGCACGGCGACTTCGGCGGCAACCTGCCGTCCGAGGTCTTCCGCGACCACATCCTGGCCTGCTACATCACCGATCCGTCGGGCCTGCTTCTGCGCGACCGCATCGGCATCGAGGGCATCGCCTGGGAGTGCGATTACCCGCACACCGACACGACCTGGCCCAACTCACCCGAGTTCGCCTGGAAGGAGTTTCAGGACGCCGGGGTCCGGGACGACGAGATCCACAAGATCACCTGGGAGAACGCCTGCCGCTTCTACGGCTGGGACCCCTTCCTCCACACGCCAAAGGAGCAGGCGACCGTGCGTGCGCTGCGGGCGTCGACGCCCGATGTGGACGTCACACGGATGTCCAAGGACGAATGGCGTACGCGCAACGAGGCCGCCGGCATCGGCATTGTCAGCGCCGTCTAGCCTCCACGCGCCAGTCACCCAATGCACACAACCCCACGCAGTCGCGCCCGAGAGGATCGAAGAGAACCACGTGAGTGAGCACCGAGGAGCGCCATGCTCCTGAAACTGAGCGAAGACCAGCAGTTCTTCCGCGAGACCACCGACCGCTTCCTGACCGAGCAGGCGCCTCCGGACACCCTGCGGCAACTCCGCAACGACCCGGCCGGCTACGACCCCGACTACTGGCGCCGTGGCGCCGAGCTGGGCTGGACCTCGCTGCTGGTGAGCGAGGAGCACGGAGGCGGCAGCATCAGCGACGACGGCCTCGTGGACGCCGGCCTCGTCGCCTACGAGTTCGGGCGCCACGCAGCGCCGGGACCCTTGGCCGTGACCAACGTGGTCGCGGCGACGCTCAGTGCCTACGGCGCAGCACCCGACGTGCTCGCCGGCCTGCTGTCCGGTGAGAGCATCGCCACTTGGTGCGCCCCGCCGTTCGGGTCCGAGCGGTGGCAGCCGACCGTCCTGGCCCTCCACGAGGGCTCCGACCTCGTCCTACGCGGGGAGGCGCGCGTGGTGGAGTCGGCGGGGCAGGCCGATCACCTCCTCGTCACCTGCCGCGAGGCGGCCGGTGTGACCCAGGTACTCGTCCCGACGGCCGCGGCGGGTGTGTCGACAGTGGCGATGCAGACGGTCGACCTGACCCGGCGCTTCAGCGTCGTGACCTTCGACGAGACGAGGGTTCCCTCCGATGCTGTGGTGGGAACGGTCGGTGACGCGTGGGAGGACGTGCATCGCCAATTCGAGCGCTTCATCGTGCTGCTCAACGCGGAATCGGTCGGTGCCATGCAGGCGGCCTTCGACATGACCGTCGAATGGGCGTTCGATCGGTACTCGTTCGGGCGGCCGTTGGCGTCGTATCAGGCACTCAAGCACCGGTTCGCCGACATGTTCATGTGGCTCCAGGCGAGCCATGCCAGCAGCGATACCGCCTGTGCCGCCGTGGCGCACGGCGACCCCGACGCCGCCGAGCTGGTCAGCGCGGCCAAGGCGTACATCGGCGAGTACGGCGCCGAGCTGGTACAGGACTGCACGCAGATGCATGGGGGCATCGGCGTCACGTTCGAGCACGACCTTCATCTCTTCCTGCGCCGGGTGACGGTCAATCGTGCCCTGGCCGGCACGCCGGCGGACCACCACGAGCGGATCGCCGCATTCGTCGGCGCACGGGAAGGTACAGCGGCGTGAGCGCCTTGCGAGCGGAGACATCGGAGGAGCTGGAGAGCCTCGAGGACTTCCGGCAGCGGGCACGGTCCTTTATCCGGGCCAACCTGCGGCAGGTCAGTCCCGAGGAGTTGCGCTGGGAGCGGAACGGCAACGACGACGAGGCGGAGCTCGCCACAATCAAGCGAGACCGCGAGCTTCAGCGCATGCTGTTCGACGCCGACTTGGCCGGTATCTGCTTCCCGCGCGAGTACGGAGGCCAGGGCCTGTCACATGAGCACCAAAGAGTCCTCAACGAGGAGTTCGCGGGCTACGAGTACCCCCTGCGGGTGCAGATCCCCACGCTTTCGCCGTGTGCCGCCGTCATTCTCGAGTTCGGCACGGAGGAGCAGAAGCTGCGCCACCTGCCCGCCATCTTGAAGGGCGAGGAGCTCTGGATGCAGTTCCTCTCCGAGCCGAGTGGCGGCTCCGACGTGGCCGGGGCACTCACCACGGCCGTTCGCGACGGGGAGCAGTGGATCCTCAACGGCTCCAAGGTGTGGACGTCAGGGGCGTGGTGGTCCGACTGGGGGCTCTGTCTCGCCCGGACCAACTGGGACCAGCCGAAGCACCGCGGGTTGACGGTGTTCATGCTGCCCATCCACCAGCCCAACGTCGAGGTCCACCGCATCGAAATGAACAACGGCTCGCGGGAGTTCTGCCAGGAGTTCCTGACCGACGTCATCGTGCCCGACACCGATCGTGTCGGCGCGGTCGACGAAGGGTGGACGGTGGGCACGCGCTGGATGTTCCACGAGCGCATGCTCTACAACTCGTCCTTCGTGACAGAGCCTGTCGGCCTGGCCCACGGCAGTCAGGACGCGAAGATCGTCTACGACATCGCCCGGGAGCTCGGCCGCCTGGACGACGCCTCCGTCCGCCAGAACATCGGCGAGGCGCGCATGCTCGAGCTGGTGGTCACCGAGCTGGCCGAGCGCGTCAGCGAAGGCATCCGGTCGGGCCGCATGTCCGACCAGGCGGCCGGGCTCGTCCGATTGTTCAAGGGCACCTCGGTCTCGCGCGTCGTCACGTTGGCCCTGAATACCGCCGGCTCCTCGGGGGCGGCCTGGGTCGAGGGCGACACCGCCGCCATGAGCGCCATCAACTTCCTGATGCGCCAGGCGGGCAGCATCGGCGGCGGGACCACCGAGATGGCGCGCAACGTGATCAGCGAGCGTGTGCTGGGTATGCCGCGGGAGCGCAGGCTGGACAAGGACGTCCCCTTCCGCGACGTGCCCCGCAGCCCCTCGACGTCGTAGTCCCAAACCAACCCGCCACCGAAGACCAGGAGTCCACCCGTGCCCATCGCAGAGATCAACGGAGTGTCGCTGGCGTACGAGGTGATCGGGGAGTCGGGCCAACCCTGGGTGATCACGCCCGGCGGCCGCTTCACGAAGGAGTCGCCCGGCGTGCGGCAGCTGGCCGAAGCATTGGCCGAGCACGGCAACAAGGTGCTGATCTGGGATCGCCCCAACTGCGGCGCGTCCGACGTGTGCTTCGAGGGATCGTCGGAGTCCGCCATGCAGGCCGACGCGCTGGCAGGTCTTCTTACGCAGCTCGAGATGACGCCCGCCATCATCGCGGGCGGCTCGGGGGGCGCCCGCGTGTCGCTCCTCACCGCCGCACGGCATCCCGAGACGGCCGCCGGCCTCGCTATCTGGTGGATCAGCGGCGGTGTCTACGGCCTCCTCTCATTGGCGACGCACTACTGCGGCGGGTCGGTGCAGGCGGCCTGGACCCAGGGCATGGAGGCCGTGGCGGACCTGCCGGAGTGGGCCGAGGTACAGGAGCTGAACCCGACCAACCGGGATCGGTTCCTGGCACAGGACCCGGCCACGTTCATCGCGACGATGGAGCGCTGGATGCTGGCCTACTGCCCACGCGCCGACGAGCCCGTGCCCGGACTGCCCGCGGCGGACGCCGAGGCACTCGGCATCCCGGCACTGGTCTTCCGCAGCGGAGTGAGCGACCCGCACCACACGAGGGCGACGTCGGAGGCCCTGGCGGAGATCCTGCCCGGCGCCCGCCTCGTCGAGCCGCCGTGGGGAGACCGTGAATGGATCGAGCGCGGCGAGGCGCGAGACGAAGGGCTGTTCGCCCGCTGGCCCCTCTTGGCCCCGCAGCTCCTGGAGTGGAAGGCCGAAGTTCTGGGCTGACCGCGCGGTTCTGCGCGCTCCTTTCAGGCGGGGGACGACCGTTCCCCTCCGATGCCCAAGATCTCCTTCGATGCCATTGATCTGAGCACCGCCAGAGCGCTGGCACCCTTCTCCAACGAAGAACGCATCGACGGCATTGTCGCAATTCTTCAGGAGGCGGCCGAGCTCAAACGTGCGTGTGCGGTTCGGTGGCGTCGGACTCGACGGAGGGGTCCCGGGAGACCGAGTCTGAACTCGGTGAAGCGTTCGCCCGGAGAGAGCTCTCGGATGGTCCTCTTGACAATGGGGGCGTTCATTCGCACCGGCGACCCCACGTGGTTTGTCGTGGCGGCTGGACGAGGAAGTCAGTCGCTGATGAGCGCGTCGTTCGACGTTTCGTTCGACGCCGTTGGAGCAGGTTCATGCAGACCCAGTGCGTTGACGAAGAGCCGCGTCAGCTGGTCGACGCCCACGTCGAAGTCGCAATCCACCAGACCCTGAACGAACCACATTTCTGGGAAGCGGTACGTCATGGCTCCGAGTCCGGCAGCGGCAATAGTCGGGTCGAGGTTCTTGTCGGCGAGTCCGTGTTGCTGGAGGCGACGGATGGAGTCGGCGATCTCCGCCGAGGAGACGTGGTGCCGCTCGTTGCGGAAGGCGCGCAGGTCGTCGTCGAAGCGCGAGACCTGCTCGATCACACCCATGATGCGGGCTTCGTCCCGGTAGCTCTGGAAGTTCCGCCGTATCCCTTCGTGGATGCGCTCGTAGGGTGACGCGGTGGAATTCGGGTCCAGGATCACGCTGTACAGCGGCTCCCTGAGTCGTTGCTCCACCTCGGCCGCCACCTCACGGAAGACCTCTTCCTTCGATTCGAAGTAGTGGTAGAAGGACCCGTGCGAGAGGCCCGGCTCGCTCGGCGATGTCGGAGATCCGGGCATCGAGGAACCCGTCCTGCTCGAACACCTCTTTGGCTGCCGCCAGGAGACGCGCCCGAGTCTCGACCCCTTTGCGGGAACGGGGCCCGCTGGGCTTCTCGTTCGCGTCGGTTGTCGGTGTGAGATCTGGCTCTGGCATCGACGTCACGCGTCCTTCCGCTGCAACAGCAAGACGCCGGAGGGTGTCCCGCCTCCGGAGGTGACCACGGCGGTCTTGGCGTTGGCGACCTGGCGCGCGCCGGCGTCATGGCGCAACTGGGTCACCGCTTCGTAGAGGAAGCCGAAACCATGGCTGCGCCCTTCCGAGAGTTGCCCGCCGTGCGGGTTGACCGGGAGCTCGCCGTCGAGCGCGATGCGACGGCCTCCGTCGAGCCAGTCGTAGGCCTCGCCGAAGCCACAGAATCCGAGGCCCTCGAGCCACGAGATGGCATTGAAGGTGAAGCCGTCGTAGACCAACGCCAGGTCCACCTCGGACGGCCGCATGTCGGTCCGCGTCCACAGGTGCGCGGCCTGGCCGATGACCTGTGGCTCGTGGGTCAGGGTGTCCTGGTCCCACGACACCCGCTCGAGGATCTGGGTGCCCACCGCCTCGATGCGCACCGCCGGGTGCGGGAGGTCGTCGGCGACCGACGCCGCCGAGACGATGACGGCGATGGACCCGTCGCACGGCACGTCGCAGTCGTAGAGCCCGAACGGGGAGGTGATGGGCCGCGCCGAGAGGTAGTCGTCCATCGTCATCGGGTCCCGGTAGATGGCAGCTCGGGTTGAGCGCAGCGTTCCGCCGCCCGTTGAGCGCGATCAGTCCGAGCATCTCGCGGGGAGCGCCGTAGCGGTGCATGTACTGCGTGGCGTTCATGCCGATCCAGTTGGCGGCGGACATGGCGCCGAAGGGAGCTCGCCATTCGCTGAACGGGCCGGAAACGCGTTTCGCCCGCTGCCTGCCGCGGCCACCGTCTGCAGCGGCGGCCTGCGCCGCTCGCGCGGTCAGGACGGCGAAGGTGGACTCCCACACGGTCCGGAAGCAGAGGACATGGCGGCAGAGGCCAGAGGCCACGGCCAGGGCCGCCGCAATGACCGAACCGCCCGGACCCGGGAGGTCGCCGCCTCCGTTGATCCACGTCGGGTGGATGCGCAGCGCCTCTTCGATGGCGCTGGCGCCCCCCTCGCTCATGCCGCCGCCGCTCATGCCCGGATAGGTCGACAGCCCGTCGATGTCCTCCATCGTGAGCCCGGCGTCGGCGATCGCCGCCAGGCTGGCATCGACGGCGAGCGAGAGCGGGTCGACCATCAGCCGCCGCCCGAAGGTGGAACGACCGATGCCACTCAGGACGGCCTTGTGCTCGAAGCGCTCCTCGCTCAGAGGGGCGCGGGGAGCGGCCGCACCGGCTCCTCGACCCGGTCGACGGGGTCGAGCTCGCCCGTCAGCTCGAACAGCGGCAACCAGACGTCCTCCTGCTGTTCGAATCGCACCGCGACTTTCTGGCCGATCTGGACGTCGGCGGGCGCACACCCGACGATGTTGGTCGTGAGGTGGACGCGGGGGTCTTCTTCCAGCGCGACGTTGGCGATCACGTAGGGCGGGTCGAAGCCCGGCAGCCAGCGATGGGCGTTGACGGTGAATCCCACGATCGTCCCGCGACCTGAGACCGGCGTCGGCTTCGACGAACGGCTCCGGCAGTATGGGCAGATGGGCACGGGAGGATGGACCAGTTCGCCGCAGTCGTCGCATCCCTGGATGCGCAGGACGCCATCGGCACCGGAGGTCCAGAACCACTCGTTGGCCGGGGTCAGCTCAGGAAGCGGCCGCATAGAACCCCTCCCACCCGGCACGGGCGTGGTGTCGGAGTGCGACGGGCCACCGACCGGAGCTGCCGAGTCCGGGGCCGGTTTTGACGTCGACGTCGCAATCGAACACGTTGGTCATGTTACGTGCCGAGGAAGGCCCCGTCCGAGTCTGTGGCAGCCGGATCCTCGAAGGTCCAGGTCCAGCCGGTTCGGGCCTCCTTTCCACCGCTTCGCCGGAAGGACCAGGACCAGTGGCCGACCCCGAGGGAATCCGCCCGGAGGCCTCTCCCCCGATGCGGGCCGTAAGATCCGCGGCAATGGCCCCGAGCTCGACAGACCCCGAATCGAGCGGCCCTGTCCTGCGGCATATCGGCCACTGGGTCGCCGGTCGAGCTGCGCCCGGTACCTCGGGTCGGACGGCGCCGGTCTACGACCCCGCCCGAGGTGTGCAGACCGGCGAGGTCGCCCTGGCTTCCGCGGCAGAGGTGGATGCGGTCGTCGCTTCGGCCGTCGAGGCATCGCGGGAGTGGGGCTCGTCGTCTCTCACCCGTCGAGCCAGCCTGCTCTTCCGCCTGCGCGAGCTGCTCGATGCGAGCCGGGACGAACTTGCTGCCGCCGTCACCAGTGAGCACGGCAAGGTCCTCGAGGACGCGAAGGGAGAGGTGGCGCGCGGCATCGAAAACGTCGAGTTCGCCTGCGGCATCCCCAACCTGCTCAAGGGATCGTCCAATTCGGAGATCTCGACGGGCATCGACATTCGCACCGTGCTCGAGCCCCTGGGCGTCGTCGCCGGCATCACCCCGTTCAACTTCCCGATCATGGTGCCGTTGTGGATGATGGCCAATGCCATCGCCTGCGGGAACTGCTTCATGTTGAAGCCGTCCGAGAAGGACCCTTCCGCCTCGCTCGTCCTGGCCGAGATCGTGCAGCGGGCCGGGTTCCCCGACGGCGTCTTCAACGTCGTGCAGGGCGACCGCGAGGCGGTCGAGACGTTGCTGGCCCACCCCGACGTGGCGGCGATCTCCTTCGTGGGCAGCACGCCGGTGGCGCGTCACATCTACGAGACGGGGACGCGCCACGGCAAGCGGGTCCAGGCGCTCGGCGGCGCAAAGAACCACATGGTCGTGCTTCCCGATGCCGACCTCGACGCCGCCGCCGATGCAGCGGTGTCCGCGGCCTATGGGTCGGCCGGCGAACGGTGCATGGCGATCTCGGTCGTCGTCGCCGTCGGTCCCGTGGCCGACCCGCTGATCGAAGCCATCGCCAGCCGGATTCCCGACGTGGTGGTCGGTGCGGGTGACGACCAGGCGTCCATGATGGGGCCGCTGATCACAGCGGAGCATCGTGATCGCGTGCAGTCGTACGTCGAGCGCGCAGCCGAGGAGGGCGCCAAGGTCGTCGTCGATGGGTCGACCACCGATCGGGAGCACGGGTTCTTCGTCGGCTGCTCCCTGCTCGACGACGTGAAGCCGGGCATGCGCGTCTACGACGACGAGATCTTCGGTCCCGTGCTCAGCGTGGTGCGGGTCCCCACGTTCGATGAGGCCCTCGCGCTCGTGAACGACAACCCCTACGGCAACGGCACCGCATTGTTCACCCGGGACGGTGGCATGGCGCGGCGGTTCGAACGTGAGGTCCAGGTCGGGATGGTCGGCATCAACGTCCCGATCCCCGTTCCGGTGGCGTCGCACTCCTTCGGTGGGTGGAAGGCCTCGATCTTCGGGGACTCGTCCATCTACGGGCCCGACGGGATCCGCTTCTACACCCGACCCAAGGTCGTGACGTCCCGGTGGCCCGAGGCGGGGCCGAGCAGCGTGCAGCTGCATTTCCCGACCAACCGCTGAGGGCGGAACGGGACGTGCTCTCCCGATGCACTCGGTCGGGGAAGAGCACTATGAGCAGGGGTTCGATGCTCCGAGGCCGGTGGATGGACCGGGGAGGCGGCACGGACGGGCCGGATAGTTCTATGATATTGACGTCATAGTCAAAAACGCATATTCTCTTCAGTATGCCGAGAGTCTTGGATTTCCCCGTCTTCGACGCCGACAACCACTTCTACGAGACCAGGGAATCGTTCACCCGGCACCTGCCTGATCGCTACAAGGGAGCCATCGACTACGTCGACCTGCGGGGTCGGACCAAGATCATGATCCGCGGCACGGTCAGCGAGTACATACCGAACCCGACCTTCGAGGTCGTGGCGAGGCCCGGCGCTCAGGAGGAGTACTTCCGGAACGGCAATCCCGAAGGGAAGTCGTACCGGGAGATCATCGGGGAGCCCATGCGGGCCTCCCGGGCTTTCACCACCCGGAGCCCCGCGTCGAGCTGATGAACGAGCTCGGCGTCGACCGGTCGCTGATGTTCCCCACGCTGGCGAGCCTGCTGGAAGAGCGCATGCGGGACGATCCCGAACTGACGCACGCGGCGATCCACTCCCTGAACGAGTGGATGTACGAGGAATGGACCTTCAACTACGAGGATCGGATCTTCGCCACGCCGGTCATCACGCTCCCGATCGTCGAGAAGGCGATCGAAGAGCTCGAGTGGGTGCTGGAGCGAGGGGCGAAGACGGTACTCATCCGACCCGCGCCCGTACCGGGTTTCCGCGGCTCCCGCTCGTTCGGCTATCCCGAGTTCGATCCGTTCTGGCAGGCAGTTGTGGACGCCGACATCCTCGTATCGATGCACTCCTCCGACAGCGGCTACACGCGGTACACGAACGACTGGACCGGCCCGAGCGAGATGCTGCCCTTCAAGCTCGATTCGTTCCGCTATATGACCGGCGGCCACCGGCCCATTCAGGACACCATGGCAGCGTTCGTCTGTCACGGCGTGTTCGCGCGCTTCCCAGATCTCCGGATCGCCTCCATCGAAGCCGGCGGGGAGTGGATCCGTTCCTTCGTCACCCACCTCGGCGACACCTACAGGAAGATGCCGCACGCCTTCGAGGGCGACCCGGTCGAGCAGTTCAAGCACAACGTCTACGTGAGCCCGTTCCACGAGGACGACCTGGGGGAGATCATCGACGTGATCGGCGCTGACCACGTGCTGTTCGGCTCCGACTACCCGCACCCCGAGGGGCTGGCCGAGCCCTGCAGCTATGTCGACCACCTGCCGGAAGGACTCGCCGACGACGACGTGCGGAAGATCATGGGCGGCAACCTGGCCCGGATCATGCGCGTCGAGCACGCTGCCGCAGCGGTCTGATTCGGTTCAGCTCGCTGCACCGCGGTCCGGCGCGCCCGATGCAGCGTGACAAAGTGCAACGAAGTGTTTCTAACAGTAGGGTCACTCTCCGAATGATTCGCCAAGGAGCCGCCATATGAGCGATTACAAGTTCGTCACCTACGAGAAGCTGGACTCAGGGAAGGTGGCGCGCATCATGCTCAACCGACCCGAGGCACGCAACGCCCAGAACCGGGGCCTCCTGGTCGACCTGAACGACGCGTTCATGGAGGCGGAGGCGGACGACGAGGTTCGAGTCGTCATCCTGGGCGGCATGGGCCCGATGTTCTCCTCCGGACACGACATGGGCTCGAAGGTCTCCATGGAGGAGGGTATGCCGGGGCCGAACCAGCACTACACGCGGAAGATCAACGGTGCGACGCGCAAGGGTGCCGAGAGCCTCATGCTCCAGGAGTGGCACTACTACTTCGAGAACACGCGGCGGTGGCGCAATCTCCGCAAAATCACCATCGGCCAGGCACACGGGGATGTCTACGCCGCCGGACTGATGCTCCTGTGGGCGTGCGACCTCATCGTGTGTGCCGAAGGCACCCGCTTCGCGGATGTCGTGGGCACCCGGCTCGGCATGTGCGGGACCGAGTACTTCGCCCACCCGTGGGAGTTCGGCCCACGCAAGGCCAAGGAGCTCCTCCTGACGGGCGATTCGATCAGTGGCGAGGAGGCGTACGGCCTGGGCATGGTCAGCAAGATCTTCCCCGCCGACGATCTGACCGAGCGGACCCTGGAGTTTGCCGAGCGGATCGCCGTGTTGCCGTCGGTGACGTCGCTGCTCGTCAAGGAGGCGGTGAACCAGAGCGTGGACAACATGGGCTTCTACAACGCGTTGAATGCCTGCTTCACGTTGCACGAGCTCAACCACTCCCATTGGGCACAGGTCAACGACGACGGCTACCCGGTGGCCAAGGAGGACAGCGGACTCCCGAACTGGAAGGACGCACCCCCGATCGTGCCATCAGTGAAGGACAAGGTTCGCGCCGAGTCTTGACGGGGCGCCATGTCCGTGACACCCGATGAGGGTGGTCGGCCGCCGCGTGCGCGTGCGGCCACGGGAACGGTCATGACATGACGGCGCGGGATGTTGCGCTACCTGTGGCGGAGCGCGCCGATGCCGAACCCGTCTCCCGACGGGCGCCCTTTTCGGACAATCCGCGGGTAGGCGCGCGCGGGCAGCGGACCAGGCAGCGCATTTTGGACGCCGCGCTGCAGTTGTTCGGCGAGGAAGGCTTTCATCAGTGCAGCATCGCTCGCATCAGTGAACGTGCCAGCTGCTCGAGAGTCTCCTTCTACCAGTACTTCTCGGGGAAGGAGGAGGTCTTCAGCAGCCTGGCGGGCCAGGTCGCCCGCCAGATCAGCGCGTCGACGGAGGCGATCGACCCGCTAACGCCGGACGCCGCCGGATGGGACGGTCTGCGCGCCTGGGTCGGCCGCTACGGCGACATCCATGCACGCTACGGTCCGATCTTTCAGGCGTTTCCATCGACGTTCGAAAACGACGTAGAGCTGACCGCGGCGGCGGTACGCGTGAGGGATCAGAGCGTGGCCCGGATTCGCTCCAAATTGTCGACCAGCGATCTGCCGCCGCGCCAACTCGATCCGCTGATCGCACTGTTGCTAGCCTGTCTCGCCAGGACCCTCGACGACGCCGACACCCTTCGAGCGGCCGCGCCGGAGGCATATCAGCGGGAACGGGTCGAGGTTGCCTTCACCAACGTGATGTACCGCTCGCTCTTCGGCAGTGATCCCGTCGATGTGCGTCTGGAAAACAGAACCCGCCCGCCCCGCGTGGAGTTCGGTCCGGACGTCGGCGCCATGATGCTGAAGGAAGAGGCGATCCGGGTTGGGACCGACAAGCGTGCGGCGCTCAAGGCGTTGGTGGAGAACGGCCGTGACGTGTTCGTGCAGCGCGGCTATCACGCCACCCGCGTCGACGACCTGGCCGCCGCCGCCGGCGTCTCGCACGGCGTCTTCTACCGCTACTTCGAGAACAAGAACGAACTGGCCATCGTCCTGACGGTGCGGGCGATGCGGTCCGTCAGCGACGCCTTCGTGGGGATCCCCGAACTGTCGGCTCCCAACGGCCCGGAGCTCCGCCGCTGGTTCCGCCGCTATAACGCCGCGCAGTCGGGCGAGGCGGCGATGATCCGCGTCTGGGTCGACGCTGCCCTGGAGGACGCCCGGATGCGATCGCTCTCCGCGGCCGCCCTGGACTGGGGGCGTCGGCGCATGGTGCGAATCCTCGGCGGAGGTGGCGGCGGCGACGTCGACATCGAAGCTGTGGTGATGGTGGCCCTCCTGGGCGCTTTCGGGTCACAGCCGAGAAGCGCCGCCACGGTCGACGCGGCGGCCAACATCGTGGAGCGCGGACTGATCGATGGTCCCGGCGAACGCTGAGCTATCGAGTCCCGGGCTGTGGCTCAAAGAATGCATATCCCCAGGTCAATAACCATTTCGTCCGCCGTGCACGGGTACGTGCGCATCGTTAGTATCTGAATCGACGTCAATGTCAGAAACGCCGGCGGAGCCGTCCGGTGAGAGGGGTCCGTAGGGATGCTCCAATTCGTGATAGCCGGTCTGGTGCTGGGAGGGATCTACGCGATCTGCTCCGCCGGCCTGGTCATCACCTACACGGCGTCGGGCATCCTGAACTTCGCCTTCGGCGCGATGGCCTTCTTCATCGCCCGCCTCTACTACTTCCTCAATACGCAGCACGGCTGGTCCATCGTGCCTGCCGCCGTCCTCTCCGTCCTCGTGGCCGCGCCGGCGTTGGGGGTGCTCCTCTACGCGGTTCTGTTCCGCCATCTGCGCTTGGCCTCACCCATGATCAAGGTGGTGGCGACGATCGGTCTGCTGGTGGCCATCCCGTCGCTGGCCATCCTGATCTTCGGCGACCAGGCCATTCAGTCGGCCCCCGGCCTGGCTCCGCAGCCGGTTGCCGTCTATCAGGTCTTTGGCGTTGCGGTGACGCTGGACCAGGTCATCGTCTACGCATGTGTGCTCGTGACCGTCGTCGCCGGCGCAGTGATCCTGCGCTTCACGGACGTCGGCCTCAAGGTGCGGGCAATGGTCGACTCGCCGGCGATGACCGACCTCTCGGGCACGAACCCGAACTTCATCTCCATCGGGGTCTGGGCCGTCAGCACCTTGTTCGCCGGCTTGGCCGGCGTGCTCGCTGCCCCCATCGTCGGGCTCGACCCGGACAAGTTCACGATCCTCATTGCCGCATCGTTCGCCGCTGTGGTTGCCGCTCGGCTCCGCAATCTCCCCGTCGCGGTGGGCGTGGCACTTCTCATGGGTATCGCCACTTCACTGATTGAGGGTTACCTCCCGCCCTCGAGCGCTTGGACAACGGAATTCATCGATGCCGTCCCGTTCATTGTCGTGGCCGTCGTCCTCGTGTACGAGCTCATCCGCCGCGGCAGGGTAGGCGAATCGGACGGGTGGGGAGGGGCGCTCGACCGCGCCATCACGCCGCAGGGCGAGAGCCGTCTCGCCGGCTCCACGAGCAGCGTGGTCGAGTCCGCATCGCTCGGTGTCGTCGGCCGCTACGGCGGGCCGGTGCTCCTGATCGCGGCAATGGGGGTCGTGCCCCTCATTGTGCAGGGCTACTGGGTGGGTGTGATCGCCACCGGGTTCGCGTACGCGATCATCCTGCTCTCGTGGACGATCGTCACAGGTGAGGGCGGCATGCTCTGGCTCTGCCAGATCACCTTCGCCGGCGTTGGGGCCCTGACGACGGCCCAACTCGCCAACAACCACGGATGGCCGGTTCTTCTGGCTGTCGTCGCCGGCGGTGTCGTCGCGCTCATCATGGGCATCGTCGTGGGCCTCTTGAGCATCCGTCTCGGCGATCTCTATGTCGCCCTGGTGACCCTGACGTTCGGGCTCCTCATGGAGAACCTTGTCTTCACCCTGCCGAGCTTCGTGAACCAGGGATTAGGGCTCACCCTCAATCGACCGGGTTTCGCCTCCTCCGACCGCGCCTTCGCGTACCTCTGTCTGGCCGTGTTCATCGTCATTGCGCTCTTCATCGTCAATTTCCGAAGATCGACCACCGGTCTCGCGCTCAACGCAGCGCGCTGGAGCGAGTCAGGCGCCAAGACATCGGGCATCAGTGTCGTGCAGATGAAGGTCATTGCGGGTGCACTCGCAGCCGGCATCGCAGGCATCGGGGGAGGGATGTTCGCCCTGTCCCAGACGACCTTCCAGCCGAGCGAGTTCGCGACGTTCGAGGGCGTCGTGTGGCTCGCCGTGTTGGTGACGATCGGCGTCCGTTCGAATGCGGCCGCCCTGCTCGGCGGTGTCTCGCTCGCCCTTCTCCCTGCTATCACCCAGAACTACCTCCCGACATGGACGTCGAATGTCACGCCCGTGCTGTTCGGGCTTGGCGCAGTCTCGGCGGCCAAATATCCCGACGGCGTTCTCGCTGAGCAGAGTCGCCGGCTGCGAAGGTTGGTCCTCCATGTGCGACCGCAGTCGGAGGACGCCGAGAGCGTCGACCTGGGTCTTGCCTCTGCCGACGTGGGACAGGTCCCGACGAGTCGAGTTGCGGAGCACATCTCGTGACGTTCGCAGCGAGCGAGACGCAAGCGCTCGACGCCTTTGCTGGCGCAGGTGAACCGGCTCTTTCGGCGCACGACATCACCGTTCGCTTCGGGGGGCTCGCTGCGCTTTCCGCGGTGAGTCTCGAGGTTCACCCGGGGAGCATCGCGGGACTGGTCGGGCCGAACGGTGCAGGAAAATCGACGCTCCTCGCCGTTCTGTCCGGTCTCCTGCGGCCCAACGGGGGCCGGGTGCATCTGCACGGCGAGGACGTCACCGGCGCGTCGTGCCGGGCAAGGGCAAGGAAGGGGTTGGCCCGGACGTTCCAGCAGCCGGAGCTCTTCCTGGGACTGACTGTGCGCGAGCACCTCGTCTTGGCGCACAGAGCCCGAGTCGCCCCATCGCGACTCTGGGCCGACATGCTCGTTCCCCGTTCGTTGTTCCCGCCTTCCGCCGAGGAGAACGAGCGGGTGGAGGAGTTGCTGGAGTTGCTGCGGCTCACCAGAGTTGAAAAGGCGCCCGTGGCGGCCCTGCCGCTCGGCATCCTCCGCCTCGTCGAAGTGGGCCGTGCTCTGGCCAGCGAACCCAGCGTGCTCCTCCTCGACGAACCCCTGTCCGGGCTCGACATCAAGGCCTCGGAGAACCTGCTGGCGGTCTTCCGGCAGATCGTCGATCAACCGGGACGCGACGTCTCGCTGATCATGGTCGAGCATGACGTGGCGGCGGTCCTCTCGCTCTCCGACGTGGTGTTCGTGCTCGACTTCGGCGAGCGCATTGCCGCCGGAAGTCCGGAGGCGATCCGCGGTGACCCCGCGGTGCGGGCCGCCTATCTGGGGGACGCCGACCCGGAACAGGGTCCGCCCGCAGAGCCGGCCCCTGCCGGGGGAGGCTCTGCATGACCGAACCTCTCCTCACTGTCCACCATCTCGATGTCCGCTACGGGTCATCCCGCGCGCTCTTCGGTGTCTCCCTCACGGTGGATCCGGGCACCGTCCTGGCCGTCCTGGGTGCCAATGGGGCGGGCAAGAGCACGCTGGCTCGCGCTGTCTCCGGGCTGGTGCCTCCGACGCTCGGGCGGGTCGTCTTCGATGGACAGGACATCACCGGTAAACCGGCGAACCGCATCCGGAGGCTCGGCCTGACGTACATTCCTGAAGGGCGCGGCATCTTCCCGGGGCTGACCGTCGTCGACAACCTGCGAATGGCCGTCGGACAGGAAAAGCGGCAGGACCGCGCCGCGGCCATCGACCGGGCTATCGAACGCTTCCCGGTGCTGGGCCAGCGCAGGACGCAGCGTGCGGGAAGCCTCTCTGGTGGGGAACAACAGATGCTGGCCCTGGCACGGGCGCTCGCGGTCTCACCGAAGCTGATCATCGCCGACGAGATGTCGCTCGGCCTGGCGCCGATCGTGACCGAGTCCGTCTTCCAGGCCTTGGATGAAGCGCGGCAGTCCGGCATCACGATCGTTCTCACCGAGCAGTTCGTCCACCGCGCCCTGGCCATGGCGGATGCCTGTGTCGTCCTAATGCGGGGCCGAGTGGGCTGGTACGGCCCGGCCTCGGAGGCGGGGCAAGAGGTGATCGATCGCTATCTCGGGGATGCCGAGCCGGCGACCCCCGCCCATGTGGGGAGACAGATAAAGTAACGACCGTTCGGTCTAGCTAAGGCGATTGCCTGGGGCAGGCAGATATGGGATCCCCGCCAGGGGATCCGGGGAGGCGGTCGAGGAATGATGCGGAAACGTCGGACGATGATCCCGGTGGCACTGGCCATGCTGACGGGCCTGCCACTGCTCTTGATCGGTACGACGGCCGTCACGGCGGGGGCGTCGCCCGCACCGATCACCATCGCGTACATCACCGATCTGACCGGCGAGGGAGGGTCCGAGAACGGCACCTCCCCGGCGGGCTTCGAGGCGCGGCTGGACCTGCAGAACGCCGAAGGCGGCGTGAACGGGCACAAACTCGTCCCGCTCATCATTGACGACCAGACGAACCCCACCGAGATCGTGACGGCCGTGCAGAGTGCCATCTCCAAGAATGCGTTCGGGATCGTTTCGCAGAGTCCCCTGATGTTCCTCGCCGCGAAGTACCCCCAGCAGGCCGGCCTGCCGGTGACCGGCACGTACGACGACGGGCCTGAGTGGGGCGAGCAGCCGTACACCAACATGTTCGCCGCCGACAACGGCAGCGTCGACCCGAAATACCCGGTGAACACGCAGCTCGGAACCCTGTTCAAGAAGCTCGGCGGGACCGTCCTCGGGGCGTACGGCTACAGCATCTCGCCTTCGTCCAGCCGGGCGGCCATCGGCACGGCGCAATCGTTCAAGGACGCGGGGGCAAGGTCGGCGTGCTCGACACCACTGTGCCTTTTGGTGGCGTCGACTTCACCGCCGAAGCGTTGGTCGCCAAGCAAGACGGCGTGAATGCGATCTCGCCCGCCATGGACGCCGACTCCAACTACGCCCTGGCGACCGCGCTGAAGCAGGCTGGCGTAAAGGTGAAGGCGGCGATCTACGCCACCGGCTACCAGCCTGACGTGATCCACTCCGCGGATTGGTCGACACTGCAGGGCGGTTACTTCCTCTCTCTCTTCCGCCCCTGGGACCTTCCCAACGCAGCGACCGAGCAGATGCAGGCCGCCATGGAGAAGTACGCGCACTTCACCAAGAGCGACTTCCCGAACTTCGGCCAGTACGAGTCTTGGGCGGGGGCGGACCTCATGATCAAGGGCCTGCAGATGGCGGGAGCCAACCCGACGCGTGCCGCGGTCATCAAGGACCTCCGGGGGCTCAAGTCGTACAACGCGAACGGGCTGCTTCCCGTCAGCTTCAACTACTCGACGGACTTTGGGCACAATCCGGCCAAGACCTGTGCCTGGGTGATGAAGGCTGTCCCGAACGGGTTTACGCCGATTTCGTCGGAGCCTTCGTGCGGGACGGACGTTCCCGGTACGTCGACGGCCAGCTAGCTGCCGCTCAGCGGAGTCGCCACTCCGGACGGACCGACTCGAAGGCCTCCTGGCCCTCGGCGATGTCCTCGAACCTCGTACCCAGCGCTACGTAAGTCGAGACCTGTGCCAGGGCCTCGCGGCGCGCCACTTCGTGGGCCATCCAGATCGCCCGCAATGTGCCCTGAATTGCCATGACGGGTGCCGAGGCGATCGCCCGCGCCACCCACATGGCCCGCTCGAGGAGTTCTGGCGCCGGTGTGACCTCCGAGACGAGGCCCATCTGATGGGCCCGCTCGGCTGACATGCGCTCCCAGGCCCCGAGGAGCATGAGCCGCAGCACCTCGCCCAGAGGCAGCTTCTGCAGCAAGTGCGTCGACTCGAAGCCCGCCACCATCCCGTAGGTCACATGGGGATCGAAGAAGGTCGCGTGCTCGGCTGCGATGATGACGTCCGACTCTCCCAGGAGGTACAGCGCCCCGCCACAGGCGATGCCGTTGACGGCGGCCACGATCGGCTTCCAGAGATCGTTGGTCTTCGGATTGATGTTGACTCCGGGATCGTTGTACATGAAGGGCGTCGAGACGGGCCCTGTCTGGCTCTGCATTTTGTAGCGGTTCTCCTCATTGGAGAGATAGTCCTCGGAAATCCCCTCGTCCCGATCGATCCCCGAGCAGAAGGCCTTCTCGCCGGCTCCCGTCAAGACGATGACCCGGACGTCGTCGTTCGAGCGGAGGCCTCTCCACACGTCCCGAAGCTCCGCCTGCATCTGTTGGTTGAATGCGTTGAGCACCTCCGGACGATTCAGGGTGACGATGGCGACACCGTCATCCTCCTCGTACAGCAGTGTCTCGAACTCCATGCAAAGCCCCCTTTGCCCTGTGCAGCCACTCGCTGATGCACCCGGGACGGCGCGGGGCACCACACTAGCGACGGCGTCTCACCCGCTCCGATGGGATGGGTCAGTCGGCGTCCGGCAGGTCGTGGACGACGGATACCTTCTGGTCGTCGAAGCTCAGCAGGTGCCGCAGCGGCGCCGACTCGGGCAACGGGTCTTCGTAGCTCCAGGCAACGTCCGCCAATACGACTCCGTCGACCGTGGCGTTCCAATACGTCGCGGTGCCCTTGTAGGGGCAATATGTGCGCGTTGCGCTCTCGGTCAGTTGTGTTTGTACGTGCTCGGGGTGCACGTACAGACGAGGCTCGAGCGCCGTCTCGTAGACGACCATCGTCTCGGTGGTGTCGACCAGGGTGACGCTGCCGGCCTCGACGCGCAGCGGGCGATGCGAGCGCAGGCTGTCCACGCGGTGGTACGGGTTCCGTGCATGCCCGAACATCTGCTCGTCCTCTTCGAACCAGGCGTCGACGGCATCCCACGCCACCGTCACGAAGCCGGGAGCTTCCGCGCTGTCGTCTGTCGGCGCCCCGTCGACATCGCCGGCGGGGAAGGCCAAGGCCGGTGGTTGGCCGGGTCGGTGCAGCAGGAGGGCCCGCTCGCTCTCGACGACGGTTCGGCCGTCCTTGGTCGCCGTGACGCGGCGGCGGAACGGCTCGATGTACGACACGTTCTCCGGCATGGCTGCGGTGAAGCGGCCGGCCGGCTTGCCGCTGAGAGGTCCCCGCCCAGTCGTGAGGCTCATAGCGCCGTCCGTGCGTCCATCGGGCCCTTGGCACCGCTGGGGAGCGGGCGCACCATGGCATCGACGGAGAACGAGGCCACCAGGGCGCCGTCGAGGTCGTACACCCGGTTCTCGGCGTGGGTCGTCCCGGCCCCGGCGAATGTCGAGTGATGGTGATACAGCAGCCAGTCGTCGACCTTGACCGGACCGTAGAACGACAAGCTGATGCTGTTGATCGCCATGGAGAGCGTGCGATGCGCCTGGTCCTGGGCGATGCCCTCGTGCGGACGCAGGGCGGCGGCGATCGACATGTGGCCGGTGAATTGCGCAAGCAGGCCGGCGTGTAGGGCAGGGTCGTCCGGGACGCGGCGGAAGCGAACCCAGGCGTCCAGTGTGGGCGGCCCGGACGGCTCGTCGGGATCGTTCGAGTAGGCGCCGTCGATGACTCTGATGTCGCGACCGGTCACCCCCATATCGTACGGAGGGCAGTCGTAGGGTCCCGGCACGTCCGGAGCAGCGGTGGCGTGCCGGATGACGTCGTCGGAGGGCGTGTCCAGCAACAGCGTTCCGGCCGCGCAGACTCGTTCTCCCTGGAGTACCTGAACCGACAGGGCGGCGAAGGTGCGCCCGGAGCTGAGCTGCACCAACTCGAACCGGAGAGGGTGACGCGCATCGGCCGCCCGCAGCATGATCATGCTGGCCGACACGACGCGGCGGCCCGCCGCGTGCCGGCTGGCGGCGACGATGGCCTGCCCGAGCATCTGGCTCCCCTCGACGACGGGCCTCCGCCCGTCGCTGCGGGCGATACCGAAAAAGCCGAGCCCTTCGTCGGTGGGACGGACGTCCATCAGGTCAACCAGGTGCGCGGCATCGCCCCAGGTGGGGAACCGCTTCACCGTCACGTCGCGCGCCGCGTCCCCCTCGACCTCGTCCGTGACCTCAATCCGTACCCGGTCCTGATCGAACGCTGCGTGGCCGGCCAGCTCACGGGCAGGCTCCGGCGGCCGGACGTGGTCGGACAACCCCGCCGATCCCTCGAGATCGATGTCCTCGAGGGGGAAGTAGAGGACAGGGAGCTCACCGGGAGTCTCGGCGCACAGGCACGAGTCGGACTGGGCCACGACCCGGCCATCCCACCAGGCACTCGCTCGGTACGGGTAGCGATCGATCTTCATGCGCGAGACGAGAAGGGCTCAGCTCATCCGGCCGGGCGAGGTGCGACCGTCACCGACGAGATCGCGACAGAGCCTTGGTGGAGGACCGTGTCGACGACGCTGATGAGATCCTCGATACCGACGAACGAACCGCTCATGTAATTGCGCGGCGAACCACACGGGCATCACCTCGGCCGCCAGATCCTGGTCCCAGCCATCGGCGAATCCGGGCACCGAGTCGCCTTCGCCGCCCATGCACTCACCGACGATGACCCGGCGTGAATCCGACCGTCGGGTGCTCGGCCCGCCAGGCCTCGACGAGCTTGTCGAGCGCGGCCTTGCTGACTGCGTAGGCGCCGAGGCCGGGCCACGGGGGAGTGACGGACGCGCTGACTGATGACAGATAGACCGCCGTACCGGACGACTCGGTGAGATGGGGGAGAGCTGCCGCGGTGACGAGCGCCGCACCGATCACGTTGGTGTCGAAGACGTGCCGCCACGTGTCCGCATCCATATCGGCCAGACGAACGAGGGGGCCGACGCCAGGGGCGTAGACGAGGGCGTCAATGCCACCCAGACCCTCCGCGGCTTGGTTCACCGCCGCTTGGCAGGACTCGGTGCTGGTTACGTCACAGGTGATGGCCAATGTCCCCGGGCCCGCCTCCGCGGCGGCTCCCTCGAGTCTCTTCTGCCGCCGGGCCAGCAGGGCGGTCTGCGCCCCGCGCTGGGCGAGCCCGACACCGATGCAACGCCCAAGCCCGCTCGAAGCTCCTACGACAACCGTGCGCACGTTCCTCCTCTGATCAGCTGACGGCGATGTTAGACAGCTTTCTCCCGCCCCGTTTCGGCAGCTCGGGCGGACCTTGGGGCGTGAACGGTCGTCAGGCGTGTCCGAAGGTGGCCGCGGTCTGGTGGCGGGTCCGCCGGGCGGCCCGGTGGATGACATGGATGTTAGAAAACCGGCTCCTCGCACCTGGTTTCTGCCCCGTGCAATCGTTAGCATGAGGTGACGTGCGGCCGAGGCCGTGCCGAAAGGGGGGACGATGTCGAAGACCGCGATCATCTCGGTGGACGGGCACGTCAGGGCGTCACGGAGCGACTACCGGAACTACATCGAGAAGCGATTCCTCGACGCCTTCGATGACTGGGCCAGATCGGAAGAGGCAGCCGGTGCGCCCGAGAGCGGCAATCTGAGCGCGGGACTCGACCCGACGTCGCAGTGGGATTCGGATCTCCGCCTGAAGGACATGGAGAGCCAGGGCGTCGTCGCCGAGGTGCTCTTCCCGAACGGACTGCCTTTCCAGGCGAGGCCGGCAGACGACGTGGGTTTCTTCTCCGACCCCGAGATCGAGCGCCAGGCTCGTCTGGCCTACAACCGCTGGTTGGCCGACTTCTGCGCGCAGACGCCGGGCCGTCGAGCCGGGCAGGCGCTCGTTTCGTTCGACGACGTCGAACTGGCCGTGGCTGATGTCCATTGGGCCAAGGAGCACGGCTTGGGCGGCGTCATGATGCCCGCTCTTCTTCCTGGTGGGACCTTCTTCTTCGATCCCGTGCTCGATCCGGTATGGGCCGCATGCGTCGAGGTCGGGCTGCCGATCAGTCAACACGGGGGCACCGGGAGCTCCGACCTACGCGCCTCCAGGGTTCGCCGCCATCATGACGCTGGCCTTCGAGCACTCCTTCTACTCGGGTCGGTCCCTCTGGCAGATGCTCCTCGGCGGCGTCTTCGAACGCTTTCCGGAACTCCGGGTGGCGTTCGTCGAGACCGAGGCGGACTGGATCGCTCCGGCCATCCGCAAGCTGGACCGCCGTCTCAGTTGGGGTGACGACTGGACCGGATGGGCGGCGACGCTGCAGCGCATGCGTCAGTTCACGGGCTCCGCCCGTGACTACTGGGCCGCCAACTGCTTCGCCGGCATCTCGCCCTTCACTGATGAGCAGGTTCCGCTCGAGGAGCTGGCTCGGCCGAGTGCCGAGTACCAACTGTTCGCCATCGGCTGCGACAATGCCATGTTCGGGGTGGACTACCCGCATTTTGAGTCGGTCTTCCCCGATACGAAGGTCCAGGTCGACGCGCTCATACGGCATCCGAGCATCTCCGCGGCCGTGTCTCGCAAGATCCTCTGCGAGAACGCCGCCCGCCTGTACGGCTTCGACTTGGCGCGGCTGGCGCCCGAGATCGAGCGGGTCGGTTTCGAGGTCGACGGTCCGCCGGATCCCGACCGTCGCTGACGCCGGGTCCATTCGGTTCAGCCCAGGCCGCTGTGCCGGGCCACTCGGCCGAGCCAGTGCGCTGACGGCTTCACCGAGCGCACGAAGGTCTCGCGGTCGACGGCGATGAGGCCGAACGTCTTGGAGTAGCCGGCGTTCCATTCGAAATTGTCGAGCAGCGTCCAGTGGATGTAGCCGCGCACGTCGACCCCGTCTTCGATGCACTGCGCCAGACCTTCGAGGGCGGCACGGGTGTAGGCGAGCCTCGCCGCATCGTCGTCGGTCGCCATGCCGTTCTCGGTCACGAGCACAGGTACTCCCGCGTGCTCGGCGGCCAACCGAACCGTGTGTCCGAGCGCCTCGGGATACACCTCCCAGCCGGTCTGCATGGTGGCCACGCCCTCCGGTACCGGTAGCTGACCGTCTGCGCCGATACGGACCCGGGAGTACGTCTGCACCCCGACGAAGTCGTCGTCGGCCGACACGGACAGCCAGTCGGTCTGGCCCAGCCGCCGCGCCTCGTGCCACCGTTCCTCGCCGCCCTCCGCGGGCTGGAGGTCGACGAGCGCCAGGGTCCATCCCGCCTTGACGGTTTCGGCGGTCGCCTTGATCGCCTGTACCGCCAGACGATGTGCGTCGGCCATCTGCTCCAAGCTCGCCGCCACGATCCCCATCCGATAACCGGAGGGTCGTACCCTCCGACCCCGCCGCGTCGCTCTTCGACGGGCTCGGTTGCGGCAGGTCGGTCTCCCGTCCCCATGGCGAGGACCCCGGTGCTCCGCATCATCGCCATCAGGTTGGGCTCGTTCAGCGTGCAGACCCAGGACAAGAGGTCGCCGACGTGCTCGGTCACACGAGCGGCGTAGGCGGCGAACCGTTCCGGCGCGTCCGCGGCGGCCCAGCCGCCTCTTCCCGCCATCCAGCGGGGGACCGTGAAGTGATTGTAGGTGACCACGGGCGTGACGCCCTGGTTCAAGCAGCTCTCGATCATCCGCCTGTAGTGGTCGAGTGCGGCGCGCGAGTAAAAGCCGGGCTCCGGTTCGATTCGTGACCACTCCACCGAGAACCGGTACGCGTTGAGTCCGAGCTCGGCGAGCACGGCGATGTCCTCGGGGTAGCGGTGGTAGTGGTCGCAGGCGTCACCGGACGGTTCGTTGAAGGTCGAGTCCGGGACCCACTCCATGGGCCACAGGTCGGCGTTTACGTTTCCCCCCTCGACCTGGTGCCCGGCCGTGGCCGCGCCCCAGAGAAAGTCGTGCGGAAAAGAAGTCATGGCGGTCCTTCCTGCGCGCGGCAGGCATTCGGTGAGAGCAGTGTGGCACCCCAGAACGCCGCATGCAAAGCTTTGCATCGAAGGATGGGGTCCCTGCTGGGCCGGGCAACAAGGCGTGCGCTTCCGACGCGACAGAGGTCCTCGGAACCAGCCTCACCCGTTCAACGTGCGAGGTGGTCGATCCCCATTAGCGTGCGGCCATGGCCGAACCGCGACGGCTGAGTTTCGATCCGATCGCCGAGGCGGAGCGTCAATGGGGTCAGCACGGCTGGCCGGACCAGGCGCAGGGCATGGCGGTCGTGACCTCCATCATGCGGCTGCAGCAGATCTTTCTTGCTCGAGCCGACGCCGTCCTTCGCCCGCTCGGGCTCACGTTCGCCCGCTACGAGGTGCTCATGCTGCTGTCGTTCTCGCGCCAGGCCGTCCTGCCCCTGGGCAAGATCGGCGAGCGCCTGCAGGTCAACGCCGCCAGCGTGACCAACGCAGTCGACCGCTTGGAGGCAGACGGCCTCGTAACCCGCCACTCAAATCCCGACGACGGACGGGGCCGGCTCGCCTCGTTGACGGCGGCCGGACGGCGGAGTGCCTCGGCCGCCACCGAGGCCATGAACGAACGGGTCTTCTCGGACATCGGCGTGGCGCCCTCCACGGTCTCGCAGCTCTTCTCCCTGCTGGCGGAGCTGCGCGGGGCCGCCGGCGACTTCAAGTAGGAAGCGTTGGAAAGTAGTTTGACGTTGAAGTAATCTGGTGGCGTGGCCGACCGGAAGACCTGGCAGGAGCAATTCGAGCGTTCGCCCAAGAGGGCAGCGCGGTTCGAGACGATGTCCGGCGTGCCGGTGGAACCCGTGTACGGGCCCGAGGGCGCAGAGCTGCCCGGTCAGTACCCCTACACGCGGGGGCCCTACGCATCCATGTACCGCTCCCGGCTGTGGACGATGCGCCAGTTCGCCGGGTTCGGCACCGCCGCCGACACGAACGGCCGCTTCAAGGAATTGCTGCGGGCCGGCGGTGACGGGCTGTCCACTGCGTTCGACATGCCGACCCTGCTCGGTCGTGACTCCGACGACCCCTGGGCGAGAGGAGAGGTCGGGCGGGCCGGTGTCGCCATTGACTCCCAGGACGACATGGAGACGCTGTTCTCCGGTATCGACCTGGGGAAGGTCTCGACGTCCATGACGATCAACTCGGCGGCCGCACCGATCCTCGCCATGTACGTGGGTGTCGCCGATCGGACGGGAATCGAGCGGGCCGCCCTCTCGGGCACGCTCCAGAACGACATCTTGAAGGAGTACCAGGCGCAGAAGGAGTACGTGTTCCCGCCGCGGCCTTCGGTGCGTCTCGTCACCGACGTCATGCGGTTCTGCTCGGCAGAGCTCCCGCGCTGGCACGCCGTTTCGGTCTCGGGCTATCACATCCGCGAGGCGGGTTCGACGGCTGCGCAGGAGCTCGCCTTCACGCTGGCCAACGGGTTCGCCTACGTCGAGGCGGCTGTGGCCGCCGGCATGGCGGTCGACGACTTCGCGCCGCGGCTCAGCTTCTTCTTCAACGCGCACAGTGACTTCTTCGAGGAGATCGCCAAGTACCGGGCGGCCCGTCGCATCTGGGCCCGTTGGATGCGAGAGCGCTATGGGGCAGCGGACGGCCGGTCGTGCCAGCTGCGCTTCCACACGCAGACCGCCGGCGTCTCGCTGACGGCCCAGCAGCCCGAGGTGAACCTGGTGCGGGTGGCGATCGAGGCACTGGCCGGCGTTCTGGGTGGGACACAGAGCCTGCACACCGATTCGTTCGACGAAGCGCTGGCGCTCCCGACCGAGCATGCGGCCCGCCTGGCCCTCCGTACCCAGCAGGTCATCGCCGAAGAGACGGGCGTCGTCCATGTGGCCGACCCGCTCGGCGGCTCCTGGTTCGTCGAGGCGCTCACCGACGAGCTGGAACGTCAGGCCGAAGAGACGTTCGCGCACCTGGACGAGGCGGGCTCGGGGTCGATGCTCGAGGGCGTGTTCGCTTGCATTGACGACGGCTGGTTCGTGGCGGAGATCGCGGACGCGGCGTACGCCTTCCAGTCGAAGATCGCCAAGGGCGAATGGACCATGGTCGGCGTGAACGGGTACGTGGAGGACGACGGTGTCGCGCCGTCCACGCTGTCCATCGGGGCCGACGTCGAGACCGAGCAGTTGGAGCGGCTGGCCGGCATCAAGCAGGCGCGCGACGACGACGCGGTGCGTATCTCGCTGGCGCGTCTCGCCAAGGATGCGTCGGACCCGACGGTCAACCTGATGCCGGCGCTCATAGAGGCGGCGCGCCACCACGTGACCGTCGGCGAGTCGATGGGGGCGCTCGAATCCGTCTTCGGGGTCTACGTCGAACGCCACGTCGCCTGAGGCAGATGGGCAGGCACCGATGGCGCGAAAGGCGGAAGACGGCGGCCGTCGCGTAGCCTCCCGGATGATCGACGTAGCTGTTCGGAGCGGAGGGAGTACCGATGCGAGTTGTGGTTGATTTCGATCTGTGCGAGAGCAACGCGCTCTGCATGGGCCTGGCCCCCGAGGTCTTCGAGGTCCGGGACGACGATCTGCTCTATGTCCTGAAGGAGAACCCTCCCGAGGAGTTGCGCGCGAAGGTCGAGGCGGCCGTGCGTACCTGCCCCAAGAACGCCATTTCCATCGAGGACTGAGCCGAAGCCCCGGCGACGGCGGGCTTACCCCTGCACGGTGGTGGTGCCGGGCAGGTCCGTCCCGCAGTAGGGCTGGCTCGAGACTGCGACGAAGCCGATCTTCTCGGCTTTCATGTACCAGCCGCACGACTTCGCCAGGTCCTTTCCGAAGTCATTGGTGTAGTTGATCGTCTCAGGGAGCAGCCCGTTGCCGCTGTAGCTCGAAATGCCGCGCAGCGCCTTGATGACGGCGGCGTGCGATGCAGTCGGGCCGGCCAGCGACAGGCCCTTGATCATGAGATCCGCCCCCAGCCAGGACTCGTACTGGGCGAAGGACGGGAACTGCGGACTCGAGAAGTGTGCGTACTTCTCGAGGGCCTTCTGCATCTGCTCCGTGCCGGCGTTCGGCAGAGAGAAGGGGCGGAACTCTGTCTCGAAGTAGCCGCCCTGCACCGCCTTCCAGGCGGGCGTGCCGATGACGCCGGGCTCGTAGCCCGTCGGGAAGACCATCACCTTCGGCTTGACGCCCTCCTGCTGCAGTGCAGTGGCCAGCGCGTCGTTCGAGTTGTCGTCGAGTCCCGCGTAGTAGGCGTTGCAGCCGGCCTGCTTGGCTGCGAGCGCCGGTGTGGTCATGGCCACGGAGCCGAACGGAATGGAGGTGTCGAGCACACCCGACTTGCCGCCCGCATGCACGAACGAGAGGTTCGTGCCGACGGCGGACCGGCTCGATGACGGCGAGATGCCGTACCCGTATGAGCAGGAGACCGTCCCGCCATGCGCCTTCATGAAGGCGCCGATGCCGGTGTTGACCGGGTACTTGGTGTCGACGCTGCCCACGTCCGAGGCGAACATGTTCGTAAACCCTGGCGTGCCCCACTCCGGACCGTCGAAGAACCCACCGGTCACGGGCATGCCCGCCTGCTGGGGGTACTTGTCGCCCAGGAAGAACAGGGGGCTGGTCGACACGATGCCCACCGGGTTCTTGGAGAGCGCGTCCTGAACGGCCGTCACGATCTCCGTCGGGCTGGTCTGGTCGTCGAGGACGACCCCGTTGATCTTGTGCCCGTCGATCCCGCCTTCGGCGTTTTGCAGGGCGATGCGCGCGTTGAAACCGACCGGAGCCTGGCTGAATTCCGACGCCCCTTCGCCCGTCAGCGACGTGATCATCACGATGGTGATTGGTGCGCCTGACGCGGCCGCGCCCGCGGTCCCGTCCGCCAGGCTCGTGACGCCGACGCCCGCCGTCAACGCGAGCGCTGCCAGCCCCAACCTGCCCCGGATGCTGCCCGATGCCCTACCCATGGTGCGGTCCTTCCCTCCCCAAACAGAGACACCCGACCCCCGTCGGGTCCATAGGCATACACGCTTGGAGCGCGCTGTGTACGTCAGGACTCTGCGACCTGGAGTAATGCGTCCGCGACCTTCTCCGGCTCGGTGATCATCAGATCGTGCCCGGTGTCGATGTCCCAGAGCCGCCCCTCGGCGCGGGCCGCTGCCATCAGGTCCGCGTCCCTGGTGGAGAGTGTGGAAGTGCAGACGATGTGGTACTGCGGAATGGCCCACAGCGCGGCCTCGTTGGCGAGCTCGAGCGGCTGTTCGAAGCACTTCCAGGGATGCGCGGTCAAGCGCTCGGCCATCCAGGCCAGGTCGTCTGGGTCCGTGACGCCATAGAGCAGGCCGGCATCGGGCGCGGGCTGCAGGACCAGCTCCATCCCGTCGACGACCTCACCGAAGGGCCGGACGGCATTGATGACGGGACCGGCCACGTCGGCGAGCGACTGGCCGTTGACGGGATTGGCGGCATCGAGGAAGACCAGGCGTCCGATGCGGTCCGTGACCCGGTCGGCCGTGCCCGTGATCACCATCCCGCCGTAGCTGTGCCCGACCAGAATGACGTCGCGCAGGTCCTCGAACTGGAGCACCGCCGCAATGTCCTCGATGTGGCGGTACAGGTCCACCTCGGCGTTCAGCAGGTGGGCCCGCTCGCCCAGGCCCGTCATCGTCGGCGCGTAGACGACGTGGCCCTGGGCCTGCAGGATGCGGGCCACACGCTGATAGCACCAGCCTCCATGGCCGCCCCCGTGCACCAGCACGTATGTCGCCATCTGCACTTCCTTCTCCAAGGCGGGGCCGCATGGCCCGATACGGTCTTTCGCGGGTCAACGTCAACACCGCGATTCTCTCCGAATCGGCGTGGCCGGAGGGCCAGACGACCAGGCGCAGCTCGACGTCACGGATGTAGCCAAGAGAGGACTGGGTCAACCCGGCCGGTCAAATTTCATCCTCCAAGGGATCATTGTCGGCAGAGGGAGAGAGACATCTTGACTCTCCATCAGTCGCCGATTCCGTGCGCTGCAAGCCGGCGCGAACTGGGACGCCAGTGCGGGTCGGTGCCGGTGTTCTTTGGACGCCCCGTCACAGGGAAGTCGGAGCAGGTACGCAGCCGGCCTACAGGGTCCTCACATGAACGCCCGGCACTCTGGATACGTGAGTTTAAGGAGTGCCGTCATGAGCAGCTACGAACCAATCAGCCCCCGGGAGACCGATCCCCCTGAGCCCGAATCGGGCAGCACGTCAGAGCCAGCCGCTCACGAAGGTTCGCACGGTGGAACCCCTCCATCGCCTCCTTCATCAGAGTCGTCGTCCAATTGGCCTGTCTCAGCGACCGTGGCCGGGCCAGCATTCCGGCCCAAGGTTCGGCGATCGCCGATAATCGTGAGGCGAGGCTTTGTTCGCTGTCGCTGCAGTGGTGGGCTCGGCGACGGGATTGTTCGTCGGCATCGGCGCGTCCTCAGCGGGAGCCGCGCAACCAGCGGCCGCCAGCAGCTCCGCTGGACATTTTGGATCCGGAGGACAGGGTTCGAATGCACGATCCGGACCGGCCGCAGGGGGATCATCTGGCACGGTCGGGAACGTGGCCAAGTCGAGCTTCACCCTGACGACGTCAGCGGGTCAGGAGGTGACGGTTGACGAGGAGTCTTCGACGAAGTACGAAAAGGGGGCGACCCCGGCCGCCGAGAGCGCCGTCACCAAGGGCGAACACGTCCTGGTGCTGGGGACCGTGAGTTCGACGACCATCAAGGCCACACAGGTCATCGTGCAAACGAGTGGCGGTGGATCGAAGCCCTCGACGGCAGCAGCGGTGGTCCCCTTCCAAAAGGGTGCAGCCGAAACGTCGAAGCAGGTCGGTCAGATCCCCGTCAGCTACACCGAGGGGTCAGGGACGATCGTCAGCGGAACGACCGCCAATAAGGCGACCGAAGCGGCGCTCGCGGCCTATCCGGGCGGAATTGTCGACCGTGTCGTGAAGCTGAGCAACGGCGAATACGAGGTACACAACATCGGAGTGAACTGGCCACACCACGTTTTCGTCAACCCGGACTTCAAGGTCGTCGGCGCCGACTGAGTGAAGAAGCAGACCGTGCGACACGACACTGATGTCGGCACTGTTCTGTCCATGAATTCAAACCAAACGTGCTCGCGGGATACCCGTCATGATGGAGCGGCCGCCTCCACGGCGTCGGCATAGGCCGCCCGGATGGCCGCCCGGTCGACGGTGTCGTCCGGCTCGACGGTCTCGCCGCGGCCGAGCCCCCACGCTTCCGCCACTCGGGCGAAGTCGCCTCCGTGGTGGAGTGCGGCGGCTTGGACGGCGGCGCCGGCGGCGACGAGCTCTTCTTCGGCTGGAACATGCACGGCGCGCCCGGTGAGGTCGGCGACGACGCGCCGGTAGGCGGAGCTCTTGGCGGCTCCGCCGATGAGAGAACACGCGTCCTCCCTCCGCCGTAGGGCCGAGGGCATCGGCACCCGCAAGCAGATTGCAGACCACGCCTTCTACGGCCGCCCGGGCGAGTTGGGCCGGCGTCACGTCGGTGCGCAGGCCGCTCAGCGTGCCGGTCGCGTCCGGTCGATTCGGCGTCCGCTCGCCGTCGAGGTGGGGGACGAGCACCAACCCGCCCGCTCCAGCCGGCGCCCCGAGGGCCAGCGCGTTGAACTGGGCATGGTCGACGCCGAGCACCGCGACACCGCGTCGGTGACCTTGGTCGCGTTCATGGTGCAGACCAGCGGCAGGTACTGGCCGGTCGCGTCGGCGAAGCCGGCCACCGCGCCCGTGGGATCGGCCGCCGCTTCGCCTGAGACGGTGCATGCGGTGCCGCTCGTCCCCAGGCTCAGGGCGAGGTCGCCCTGACGAAGGCCGAGGCCGAGGGCGGCCGCCATGTTGTCGCCGGTCCCGGCGGCCACCAGGATCCCTGCGCCGCGCCACTCCCCGGCCAGGGCGTCCGGCGCGAGCACCTCGGGGAGCGCGGCGTCCCAGTCGACGTCGCTGCTGACGAGACGAAGGAGGTCGTCGCGGTAGCGAGCTTCTCGCGGCGACCAATATCCCGTCCCTGAGGCGTCGCCCCGATCGGTGGTCCGCCGGCCCGTGAGCCGGAAGGTGAGCCAGTCGTGCGGCAACAGGACGGTCGCGACCCGCCGGAAGGTCTCGGGCTCGCAGCGGTGGAGCCAGTGCAGCTTGGCGATCGTGAAGGCCGGAAGCGGGACGCTCCCGCAGGCGGCGGCCCAACCCGCCTGGCCGCCGGGCAGGGCGGCCAGGAGCATGCCGGTGTCTGGCGCGGATTCCGTGTCGTTCCAGAGCTTGGCGGGACGCAGGACCTCGCCGTCGTCGCCGAGGACGACGAGCCCGTGCTGCTGCGCGGCGATCGAAATGGCAGCCGGCATCTCGTTGGCGGGGAGCGCCGCCTCGGCGCAGGCCGCATGGAACGCGTGCTCCCACGCCGAGGGATGCTGCTCGCTGCGCGGTGGGGAAGTGGGAGGGTGCGCAGCTCGGCCTGACGCCACAACAGCACCGGTGTCGACGTCGCGCACCTGGGCCTTGCAGGCGGACGTGGAGGAGTCCACTCCGACCACCAGGGGCATTAGCGGGCCCCGAGGAGCAATTCGGTGACGAGCTGGTCCAGGCGTTCGTGGCCATAGCCTTGCGCGGCGAGAGCGTCCTCGTCGTAGGTGGCCGACAGCAGTTCGTCGAGGCCGCCGGCCGGGGCCGTCGGCTCGGCCAGCTGCGCCACCTTGGCTACCCGGAGTGCCTCTTGGATGTCCTCGTCCTTATGGAAGCGGCGCGCCTTGTCGGCCAGGATCAGGTAGGTGCGCATGCAGCCACGGGCGAAGTCCCACACCCCGTCGGCGTCTTCGGTGCGGTACGGGTGCGCGTCGAAGTGCCGCATGCCCTCCCATCCCGAGTCCTCGAGGAGCTTGACCACGTAGAAGGCATCGCGGATGCCTTCGGAGCCGAACCGGAAGTCCTGGTCGAACTTGCCGATCCGCTGTGCGTTGAGGTCGATGTGGAAGAGCTTGTCCTGCCACAGGGCCTGGGCCACCGCCTGGGAGAAGGAGAGCCCGCTCATGGTCTCGTCCGCGAACTCCGGGTTCAGCCCGACCATCTCGGGCCGCTCGAGCGTCCCGATGAAGGCGAGCGCGTGCCCGACCGTCGGGAGGAGGATGTCGCCGCGCGGCTCGTTCGGCTTGGGTTCGAGCGCGATGCGCAGGCGTAGGCCCCGCGCTCCAATGTGCTCGCAGACGAGATCGATCGCCTCCTTGTAGCGGTCGAGCGCCAGCCGGACGTCCTTGGCCGCCTCGGCTTCCATCCCCTCGCGCCCGCCCCAGAGGACGAAGACGTCGGCACCGAGCTCGCCTCCGAGCTCGACCGCTTCACAGGCCTTCTTGACCGAGAGCCGGCGAACCTGGGGATCGTTGGCTGTGAACGCGCCCTCCTTGAAGACCGGTCGCCAAAAGAGGTTCGTCGTCACCATCGGAACGTGCATCCCGGTCTCATCGAGCGCACGGCGGAACCGTTTGACGATGTCGTCGCGCTCGTTCGCCGATGAGCCGTACGGGACGAGGTCGTTGTCGTGGAAGCTCACGCCGTAGGCGCCGAGGTCGGCGAGCCGGTGCACGGAGTCGACCGGGTCGAGAGGCGCGCGCACCTCGGTGCCGAAGGGGTCGCGGCCAGGGTTCCCGACGGTCCAGAGCCCGAAGGTGAAATGGTCTGCCGGTCGGGGGGTGAAGGGATCGGTCATGGTCCTCCTGTCGTGGACGCCTGGTGCTCTCGCCATGTCGATACGCACCGCGTTGTCCCAAGCAAAGGCCGACGATAGCTTTATCGGCGAAAATCTCCTCAGACTCGGAGGGATCCATGCCTGCTCACGCCACGAATTGCCGCCCGCGACAGGTCGCTTTTGGCGGCGTGACTGCACCATGATCCGCTGGGGCGTTATCGGACCGGGCAGCATCGCCACGGGGTTCGCCGAAGCAATGCAGTGGGCCGAAGGCGGCACCATCACAGCCGTGGCCTCCCGCTCGGCCGAGCGGGCCGAGGCCTTCGGCGACCGGTTCGAGATACCGACGCGCTACAGCGACTACGAGGCACTGGCCGACGATGCCGACGTCGACGTGGTCTACGTCGCCACCCCGCACTCGCGCCACGAGGTGGACACCATGGCCCTCCTCCAGGCCGGAAAGCACGTCCTGTGCGAGAAGCCGCTCGCGCTCAACGCCCATCAGGCCGGACGGATGGCGGCGGAGGCACGGAGCCGGGGGCTGTTCCTGATGGAGGCCATCTGGAGCCGCTTCCTTCCGGCCTACCGGTCACTGATGGACATCATCGGCGAGGGTCGCATCGGCGAGCCTCTGCTGGTCGAGGCCGACTTCGGATTCCGGCGGCCCGTGGACCCTGCCCACCGGCACTTCGCCCGTGACCTCGGCGGCGGCGCGCTCCTCGACCTCGGGATCTACCCCATTCAGCTCTGCACCCTCGTCTTGGGCCCGATCGAGCGCGTCGTGTCAGACGGCGTGGTGGGCGAGACCGGCGTCGACGAGGTGGTTACCGCGTTGCTCCATCACCCCGAAGGAAGGCTGGGCGTGATCAAGGCGGCCATCCGGGTCAACATGACGTGTACTGCCCGCATCGCGGGGACGGAAGGTGTCGTCGATCTTCCGGCAATGATGCACTGCCCGAACTCGCTCACCGTCTCGAGCGCGGCCGGCGTGGAGCTCATCGACGCGTCCTACGAGGGGAACGGGCTCCGCTTCGAGATCGACGAGGTGCATCGATGCCTCGCCGAGGGACAGACCGAGAGTGCTGTCGTCCCTCTGGACGAGTCCGTCGCGCTGGCCACGACGATGGACACCATCCGGGCCGACCTCGGCGTGGTGTACCCCGGAGAATGAACGACGGGGCGGCCTCACCGAAGCCGGTAGAGCACCTCGCCGGCGTCTGGCACCACCAGAGCATCGGGATCAGCCAGCCAGCCTTCGAGGTCGACTGCGTCCGGCGCGAGGTAGCCGAGGTTCGCCCCCCGGACCACTGCCTCGGGAATGCCGGTGGCGAGCGTCACGTGCACGCGCTGGTGCTCACCCGTCGCGCGGGTCGTACGTCCCGGCTCCGAAGAGGTGGGTGGAGTGCGCCAGCTCGCCCAGCGGCACGTCGCGGTAGCGGTCCCAATGGGCCAGGAAGAAGTCACGGCAGTGGTAGCCGATCTCCATAAGCCGGGGATGCACGGCTGCGATTTCGGTGATGTGGGGCGCATACAGGACAACCTCGCCGCCGTCGGCGACGACGGGCTCGACCTTGTAGAAGCCCTTGGCCCCGGTCCAGAGGTCCGGGTAGCGGGCGGGGATCACCGAAAGCACCCGGCGGACCGGCGCGTCGAGATATTCGACGTGTGTCTCGGCCGCGACATCAGCGGCGGCAGCCCAGGCGCCGCCGGGCTCCCCGAAGGACAGCGACTCCAGACCTCCGCTGACGTGTTCCACGACCACACAGAGCGCGTGGCGCTCACCCGGCACGAGTTCGGCCGCGGCATCCACCAGCGCCCGGACCGGCGTAATGCCACGGGTCCCGATGATCTCGCTGCTGGTGATCAGAGCCCCCAGCCAGTGCGTGACGTCGATCATCTCCTGGCCCGACAGACCCGGGAAGAGGTACTTGTTGCCACCCGAGAACCCGATTACCTCGTGGGGGAGCACCGGGCCGACAATCAGCGTCACATCGCTCTCGACGACGAGCCGATTGATGCGGACGCCTATGGAGTCGTGGATCCGGCCCCCGGACAGTTCCCGCACGAGTTCGCCGGGCAAGGTACCCACATGCACGAAGGTGTCGTCGTCCCACCACGCGTGGTTGCAGGTTGGAATCGATGACGGCCCGACGAGGGACCCGATGGCATCCTCGGACATCGGCGCATGCGTGCCCAGCGCGACCACAGCACCGCAGGCACTGGTCCGCCCGCCGACGCCCTCTTCGATCGCTTCGAGGAGAAGCGGGATTGGGCATTGGCGGGTGCCGTCTGGGATGACCACGCACAGTGAACGTCCGGCCAGGTCCAGCCCCGCGACCTGCGCGTGCACGAAGGCGCGTACGTCCTCGGTAGCGAGGACCGGACCGGCGCCGCCGAGCGTGACGGTCATCGTTCCGCCTCCAGGATGGCGGGTCCATCGGCGGTCACGCGCTGCAGCGCCGAGGCCACCTGGTCCGTGAAAGCGCTGTCAGCGAGCGATCCGAGCGCGGCGTGGCTGAGTCCCTGCAGGCCGTCGCGGCGGGAGGTGGCACGGAGCGCCCCCGCGAGCGGGTCCTCCAGCTGGGGCAGGTCCACGCCGCGGACGGTGATGCCGGCGGTGGCGGCGATCCAGATGGCGACGACGACGGCGAACCCCTCGGTGTCGAGCGCCCGTTCTTTGCGAGCGGCGACGACGGGAAGCAGGCGCTGGGGCAACTTGCTCGACCCGTCGGCTCCGACCTGCGCGCACGTGTGGCCGAGCGCCGGATTGGCGAACCGCCGCAGTGCCTCGCCGGCGAAGGTCGCCGCGTGCAACCCGGCGGGGAGATCGGCCACCTCGAGCGTGTCGTCCACGAGGCGCCGGACGAACCGGGCGATGACGGGATCAGTCACGGCACCGGCGATGGTTTCGTGTCCTGCCAGCAGGCCGCCGTAGGCGGTGGCCGAATGTGGGCCGTTGAGGAGCCAGAGCTTGCGACGCTCGAAGGGGGCCACGTCCTGGACCAGCTCCACGCCGACCTCGGCCAGCGAGGCCAATTCGTCCACCGACCGGATGATCCAGGATCGGTGTCGTTCCGCGCCGACGGCGGCACGGTCGATCAGCCCCAAGCGGTCGGCGACCTCCTCCAGGTCGCGTTCGGTCGGAGCCGGCACCATCCGGTCGACCACCGAACTGGGGAAGAGAACGTTGCGCGCGATCCACGGAGCCAGTGAGGGATCGATGCGCTCGGCGACCTCGAGGACCCGCGCCCGCAGCAGGCTGCCGTTGTCGAGGAGGTTGTCGAGCGATGCGAAGACCGGAGGTGCCACGCCGGCCTGGCGGCGCTGGGCCAGGGACAGGGCGACGAGGGCGGGCACTGACATCGGGACGTCGTAGGCCGGCAGGTCCGCTGTCGCCTCGTAGCCCTTCTCGGTGATGGTCAACGTCACGAGCTTGGTGGCCGGCGCTGTCAGCGCGTCGAGCGCAGCGGCCGGCCCCGTCTCTACGGAGGTCAGCGCACCGACGACCTGCAGCGACATGTCCTCCCCGGGTTCGCGTATGGCGACGGTGAAAAGCCCGTCCTGCGGCTCCAGTTGGTCCTGCGCCCGACGACTCCTGATTGAGACACCTCTGATCAGCGCCGGCTGGCCCCGGCGCAACAACTCGTCCGCATAGACCGCAAGGTGTGCCCGGGCGAACGCCCCGAGACCGATGTGAGCGATGCACGGCGACGCGGAGCGGTCGTACTTTGGAGCGTTGTCTGCGCCAGCGCGGGCCAGCGTGCTCGCGCGCAACCGCCGCCGTTCTCTGACGGTCATGCGTCCCCTTGGTGGCGGCGGGACGCCGTGTAGGGTCGGGCGGCGTGCGACGCGAGCAGCGAGCAACGATCCTCGACGTTGCGGCGCTGGCCGGCGTGCATGCGGCAACGGTCTCGCGCACCATCAACGTCCCGGAGAAGGTCGCTCCCGAAACCCGGCGCCGCGTCGAGGCGGCCGTACGGGAACTCGGCTTCGTGCCGAACCGCGCCGCCCGCGGCCTGATCACGGGACGGACGGGGAACGTTGCGGTGATCGTCCCCGATATCACCAACCCGCACTTCGCGTCCCTGGTGCGCTCGGTGGAGCGGTCGGCCCGGCAGGGCGATCTGCAAGTGCTGCTGGTGGACACCAGCGAGCATCCGGACGAAGAGGTGCGGGCAGCGGAGTCGCTGTCTCGGGAGGTCGACGGGTTCATCATCGTGTCGCCCCGCCGCCTCCATCGTGCGCTGCCTTCTCTGGGATCCACGCCGGCCGTCTTCGTCAACCGCCCCGTCCGTCAGCACGCGTCCATCCTGCTGCGGACGGCACCGGCCGTGGCCGACGCCCTGCAGCATTTGGCCAGTCTCGGACATACGCGGCTGGCCTACCTCGGTGGGCCGAGCGGGTCGTGGGCGGCGGGGGAGCGACGCACCGCGGTGCGGAGCACCAGCGGGGCGAGCGGGATGGAGGTGGTCGAGTTCAGCGTTTCCGAGCCCACCTTCGAGGCCACGGTGATCGTCGTGCCCGAGATCGTCGCCAGTGGGGTATCGGCCGTCCTCGCCTTCAACGACCAGATGGCGCTCGGTGTGATCGCCGGCATGACCGGCCTCGGCCTCTCTGTTCCCCGCGACCTCAGCGTCGTCGGGTTCGACGACGTGCCGATGGCGGCCATGGTTGCGCCTCCGCTGACGACCATCAGCTTGCCGACCAGTGAGGTCGGCGCGGTGGCCGTGGCCATGCTCACCGAGGGCCCCTCGACGAAGGACCTCTTCGGGGAGTTCGTCCTCCGGGGCTCGACGGCTCGCGCTACGTAGCGTCACGCCAGCGCCGCCGCAGCTCATGCGCGGCCATTTTGGGCCGTCGATCGCGGGTGAACACGCCCTTCTTGTTGCCGTCGACACGCATGAACGAAGGTCCGGTGGCGAAGTCGGCGAAGTTCCAGACGTGCTCGCCGACCACCGCCTCAGTCCGATCGAAGACGCGGTGATACGTCTCGAGCAGTGCCGCTTGGTACTCCTCGCTCCACAGGCTCCCTTCCGTCGAGTGCAGACCGGAAATGGTGTCGGCCCCGTATTCCGTCACGATGATGGGCTTGCCGTGCAGCGTGGCCCAGGATTGGAGCTCCGTCTCGAGCCCGCGTTCGGCGGCGTAGAGGTCGCCCGGCTCGACGTACCAGCCGTAGTAGCGGTTGATCATGACGATGTCCGCCAGCGGTGTCACCGTGCACTTGTCGGGGAGAGCGAACATCATGTTGACGAATCCGACTGGTCGGCTCGGGTCGGCGCTCCTCGCCGCCTCGAACAGGGGCGCGAAGTACTCCCGCGCCGCTTCGGTGTGCGACTCGGGTTCGTTGGCCAGGCTCCACAGAACGACGCACGGATGGTTCTTGTCCCGAGTAATGAGCTCCTCGATCGCCTGACGGTGCACGCGTTGGGTGGCGGCGCTGATCGTCTCCTCCGAATACGTCGTCCTCGGGCCGCCGAGAAAGAGTCCGCCGCCCACGCCGAGGTTGAGCCCGACCGCCGCCGTCTCGTCGATGACGACGATCCCCTCGCGATCGGCGTGCTCCAGCACCTCTTCGGCGTAAGGGTAGTGAGAGGTGCGGAACGAGTTGGCTCCGATCCAAGAGAGCAGAGCAAAGTCATGCACCATGGCCGCATCGTCGTGCCCGCGGCCGTGGACGTCCAGATCCTCGTGCTTGCCGAAGCCCTTGAAGTAGAAGGGCTCGCCGTTGATGAGGAATCGCGTGCCCTCGACCCGTACCGTGCGGATGCCGATCGGCAGCACGTAGCTGTCGACAACGTCATCGCCCTCGATCAGGTCGGTCTCCAATTCGTAGAGGTAGCCGCGCCCCGGACCCCAGAGCTCGGGGTGTGGCACGCGCAGGACACCGTTGGCACCCGGCGCGGAGGCAACCTCGTTTCCTTGGGCGTCCCGGAGGCGCACACGGACGGTTGCCGTGCCGGCGTCGACCACCGCCACCGCATAGCGGACCAGCCCCGTCCCCTCCTCCAGGTCGGTCACCACGGTCAGGTCATCGATCCGGGCCTGTGGTGTCGAGTACAGCCAGACGCTGCGGTGAAGCCCGGCGTAGTTGAAGAAGTCGTGATACTGACGCTGCCGTCGGGTTCCGTCGGGCAACACCTCGACCACGCCCGGCGGGATGGACTGCCACGAGAGCTCGTTGTTGACGGCGACGGTGAGCCGGCTCTGCTCGCCCGGTGTCACGAAGGCGGTCACGTCGGCCTCGAACGGGGTGTAGCCACCTTCGTGCTCCAGCACACGGCTGTCCCCGAGCCACACCGTGGCGCGGTGGGTCGCCGCGTCGAACCGCAGCACGACACGTTGTCCGGCCCAGCTGCGGGGGATGAAGACCTGGCGCTGGTACCAGACGTCGCCGACGTGATCGTGCAGCTTGGGATCCACCAGGACGTCGTTGAAGCTGCTCGGGACCGGCATGCGCCGGGCGTTGGGGAGGGGTCCGCGCCGCCAGCCCTCGGTTCGGCCCACTCCGGCCGCGTCGGCCGTGAAGCTCCAGATGCCGTCGAGCCGCTTGCTCTCGCGCGTGACGGTGTCCTGCGGTCGCAGCATCGATCTCCTCTTTCTCGTTGGCTAGCCGTGGCCCGGGCGAGGGGCGAGCAGTTCCAACACTTCGTCCGCGATTGATTCCGGTGCGCGGTCGTCGGTGTCGATGATCGCGGTGGCCACATCCCGGTAGAGCTCGGACCGCATCTCGGCCATGGCGGCGAAGGTTTCCGCCGGGTCGTCTCCGAGGAGGGGGCGGTGATCGCCGGGTCGGACCCGTCCGGCCAGCGTCGACGGGCTCGTCCGAAGCCAGACGACGAAGCAGTCGGCCAGGATGGCGCGCACGTCGGGGTCGAGCACCGCCCCTCCGGGGGCGGCCAGCACCGTCGGGGTGTCGTCGCGCAGGACCTCGAGCACGACGTCTGACTCGAGGTACCGGTAGGCCGCCTCGCCGCCCTCTTCCCACAGCTCCCGGACGGTCTTGCTCAAGCGCGCGGTGATGACGGCGTCGACATCGACGAACTCCTGTCCGCTGCGCTGCGCCACGAGCGCGCCGACGGTTGATTTTCCGGACCCCATCAGGCCAACCAGCACCACGGTCCGCACGCTCAGACCCTAAAGGCCTGGCGCGCCAGGTTGTAGGCGAGGTCCTCGGCGGTCTCGACCGCGTCCTCTTCCTCCAGGCGCTGCTCCGCCACGAGCCCGGCCAGGTAGCCGGCTTGCACGCGCCGGGCCATGTCATGGCGGGCAGGGATGCTCAGAAGAGATCGAGCATCGTCGTTGAACCCGACGGTGTTGGCGAACCCGGCCGTCTCCACGATCGAGTGATAGAAGCGACCGATGCCTTCGGGACTGTCGAAGAACCACCACGGCGGCCCGAGGCGCAGCGCGGGGTAGTGCCCGGCCAGAGGCGCCAGCTCGCGGCTGTAGGTGGTCTCGTCGAGGGTGTACACAATGACCGTGAGTCCCGCCTCGTTCCCGAACCGGTCGAGAAGCGGCTTGAGGCCACCGACGTAGTCGGCTCTCTTGGGGATGTCGGCGCCTTGGTCGGGGCCGAAACGGGCAGCGACCACCGGGTTGTGGTCCCGCCACGCACCGGCGTGGATCTGCAGCACGAGCCCGTCGTCCATGCTCATGGCGGCCATCTCGACCAGCATGTGGCCGCGGAACAGCTCGGCGTCGTCCGGCCGTCCCTTCCCGTTGATGATGCGCGCGAAGAGGTCTGCCGCGTCCCGAGGTGACAGATCGGCCGTGGCCGGTGAGGGGTGCCCGTGGTCCGATGCGGTGGCCCCCGCCGCGATGAATGCGGCGCGCCTGCTCCGCAACGCCTCCAGATAGCCGTCCCAGTGCGCGGTGTCCGCACCGGTGAGCTCGCCCAACGCGGCGACGTGGGTGTGGAAACCGGAGCGGTCGGGGTCGATCACGTCGTCGGGGCGGAATGTCGGCACGACGCGACCCGCCCAATCGGCTTGCCGGAGCAGTGCGTGCGATGCGAGAGGATCGATCGCACCGTCGGTCGTTGCGAGGAACTCGATCCCGAAGCGGTCAAAGAGCGCGCGGGGCCGGAAATCCTCCTGCTGACAGACGCGCCGAGATCTCGTCGTACACCGCGTCGGCGTTCTTCGCGTTGAGCGGTTCTTGCACCCCGAAGACATCTTGGAGCGTGTGATCGAGCCAGAGCCTTGACGGCGTGCCCCGGAAGAGGGCGACGCGCGTCGCCAGCTCCCGCCAAATCTGCCTTCCGTCCGTGACGACCGGCGCGCCGTCGAGCGGTGGCACCCCCAGCGCTTCGAGCGCCACCCCCTGGCTGTAGAGCATGCGGAGGATGTAGTGGTCCTTGGTCACCAGCTCGGCGGCGAGGCTGTCGAAGGCGCTGTCCTCGGCGAACGCCGCCGGGTCGCAGTGACCGTGCGGGCTCACGATGGGAAGCGACTTCGTGCCGTCGTACAGGGCGCGGGCAATCCGGCGCACGCCGGGGTCGGCTGGAAGCAGGCGGTCCTGGTGGAGCATCGATGCAAAGCTTTGCATGGACTGAAACCTCCTGCCAGATGTTGCCTTCCGGAGGGGCGAGCCGCTGCGCCCGGGCCGGCGACATCGGCGGCGGAGGGCCCAATTGTGCCTCGAGGCGTGGTCACGTAATATTGACGTCGAAGTTGAAAACCAACGGTCTGCCGCGCCCGGGAGCGCCGGCCGATCGGTCCCGTCATCACGGAGGTGGCCATGCCAAAGCCCATTGTCGACTTTCCCGTCTTCGACGCCGACAACCACATGTACGAGACGACGGACGCCTTCACGAAGTTCCTGCCGCCCGAGTACTCGGGGTTGATCAAGTACGTCGAGGTCAACGGCCGCACCAAGATCGCGGTGCGCAACGTGATCTCGGAGTACATACCGAACCCGACGTTCAACGTCGTCGGCCGGCCGGGTGCGTCGGAGGAACTCTTCAAGCACGGCAACCCGGAGGGGAAGACCCGTCGCGAGCTCATGGGAGAGCCGATCCGCTCGCCCGAGGCGTTCTTCTCGCCCGAGCCGCGCCTGGCGCTGATGGACGAGCTCGGGCTCGACCGTGCGCTCATGTGGCCGACCCTGGCCAGCCTCCTGGAGGAGCGGCTGGCCGACGATCCCATTGCCACGCACATCGTCGTCCACGCGCTGAACCAGTGGATGCACGAGCACTGGACGTTCAACTACGAGGGCCGGATCTTCGCCTCCCCCGTGATCACGCTTCCCATCGTCGACAAGGCGATTGAGGAGCTCGAGTGGGTGGTCGAGCGGGGAGCCAAGCTCATTTTGATCAGGCCTGCTCCTGTTCCGGGTTACCGCGGCTACCGGTCGTTCGCACTGCCCGAGTTCGACCCCTTCTGGCAGCGGGTGACCGAGCTTGATGTCACGGTGGGCATGCATGCCTCCGACGACGGCCTCACCCGCTACTACAACCAGTGGGAGGGGAATTTCGGCGGCGAGCACCTGCCCTTCGCCGGCGGCAAGTCGGCCTTCATGGACATCGCGCACACTCAGGGCCGCGGCATCTTCGACACGGTGGCGTCCCTGATCGGCCACGGCCTCCTGACCCGCTTCCCGACCCTGCGCATCCTTCCGGTCGAGAACGGTGCGGCGTGGGTGCGCCCGCTGATCGAGGCCATGGGTCGCTCCTACGCCCACGAGCCCTCCATCTACGAGGAGGACCCGCTCATGGTGCTCAAGCGCAACGTCTGGATCCACCCGTTCCACGAGGAAGACCCCGCGGGCTCATCGACCTGGTCGGTGTGGACAATGTCGTCTTCGGGTCGGACTACCCGCACATCGAGGGGATGTCCGAGCCGCTCTCCTACGTCGACGAGCTCGAGGGCCTGTCCCACGACGACATGGCGAAGGTGATGGGTGGCAATCTCGCCAACGTCATGAAGATGCCCTTCGCCGCCTGAGCACAACGTCGTCCCGACGCCGCGCGCGGCGCGGTGTCGTGCGCGCCGGGCAGTGATGCATGCGCCGTAGAGATGTATGTGGTCCACCTGTGGTGATGTGTGGTGCAGCGCTTGCGGCAACACACAGTTCGTTCCCAGGCTGATTTCTGTCACGCTTGTTGGCGTTGGATGCACCTCAGGCGAACAAGACGGAGCAAGACGCAGTGGCGAATGCGGGGCGGCGGGTTTCCTGGCTCACAAAAGGGATTGCCATTGTCTTCGGCGCGCTGCTGGCGGGAGTAGGGGCCTACGCGGCAACGAACTGGATCGTCGGACTGTCGAGCAACTCGTCGGGTGAGGCCCAGTCCGCCACCATCGCCAACGTGACTATCAGCGGGGTCGCCGCTCCGGCCGCGGGCAACCTGCTCTCCCCGGGCGGGACCGGCGACGTGGTGGTGACCATCGCGAACGCCAACCCATACCCGGTCACCATCACGGCCATGCAGCTCCCGACCAGCACCACGTATGCCACGGGGTACACGACGAACGCGTTGACCACGACGCAGGCCGGCTGTGTGGCCTCGACGCCGAGCGACGTGGCGTGGAACTTCGCGACGACGACGAGCGGCAGCAGCCACACGCTGACGACTCCGCTCACCGTGGCCGCCAGCGGCAAGGCCAACAACCCCCTCACCGTCACGCTGACGAACGACGCCTCCATGGGACTGGCCGCGCCACTCGCCTGCGCCGACTCGTTCTTCTCCATGCCGTCGTTGACGGGCATCACCGCCACCGGTGGTGGAACGGGGACCGCAACGACGAGTCCCACCACCGACGGCTGGACGAGCTGACCGGCCGCTCGAGCCCGGTCAGACGTAGTCGCTGCGGCGCAGCCAGACCAGCGTGGCCCAGCCCCAGATGGGCGGCAGGTACGCCGTGCAGAAGCGTTCGATGAAGACGGCCGCCACCGCCTGGTCCTGCGGGATGCCCGCGGCGCTGAGGCCGGCGATCAGACCAATTTCGATCACGCCTGCGCCGCCCGGGACGGGTACCGCGCCGCCGATCATGGCCGCCAGAGTCAGGACGACTATGAGCGTGGCGAAGCTCGCGTGCTCGCCCACCGAGTGCAGTGACGCCCCGAGGCACAGGGCGATGAGGACCTGGCTGCCCAGCGACCCGCCCAGCACGTAGGCGATCTTCCGGGGTTCCACGGCGATGGCCTTCACGTCGTTCCAGATCGTGATCAGGTGGGGCCAGGCCTTCTCGGCCACCAGCCGTCGCACCCGTGGCACCAGCGTCACCACCGCCACCAAGACGGCGATGACGAGGACGACGATGAGGATGACCCAGACGATGCCCTGGTGTGATCCGCCGTCGCTCGACGTGGGCTTGTGAAAATCGCCGATGGCGAAGGGGAGGCACACAATGAACAGCAGGCCCTTCACGACCCAGCTCGCGCTGCCGGCGATCGCCCCCGAGCTGATGGCCGCCGGCGCGTCCAGCCCCTGGCGCTGGAAGAAGCGCACCCGCACGCCGAAGACGGCGGCGTCGCCGCCGACGAACGACGTAAAGAGGTTGGAGGTCTCGAGGGCGACACAGCGCCCAAAGGGCAGCGGGCCAATGACCGCGCCGGTCAGCGCCCAGGCACCGGTCACGACGGGGAGCTGGGCCAGGACGAAGGCCGCCGCCACCCAGGCCCAGTTGGCTCCGCGAATGACGCTCAGCGAGCCCGAGGCCTCCGTGAGGACGCCGATGATCAGCCAAAGCCCCACCAGGCTGCCCACGACCATCAAAAGGTTCGGCCAGCTGATGCGTTTCGCCTCGACGAACTTCGGGACCTCGACCCCGGCAGCGGCGGCGAGCGCTTCGCGCAACGTCTTGAGGTAGCCCTTCTGCGACTGGGCCATGCGGACGGTCTCGGGGTCCAGCGTGGAGCGCTGCAGGCGGGTGAGGACGGCCTGGATCGTCTCGGGGTCGAGCACCCGGCAGGTGGAGGCCACGGCGCGGTCGATGCCGGCCACCACCGCGACGGCCGCGACGGCCGCAGCCAGGTCGCCATCGGTCCGCATGGCAGGGGCCGACGACGAGGCGCGCCGGAAATCGCGCAGCAGCGGGCCCTGCGCCGTGGCAAGCACGGTCTCGGGGCTGAGTGCGCCGTGCGAGATCCCGGACTTGCCGAGCAGCAGCACGGAACGGAGGAAGCCGTCGAGGTCGTCGTCGCTGACCGCGTCTCCTTCTAGCTGCGAGAACCGGCTCCCTTCGGGCAGCCGCGTGACGAGGGCGGCGTCGTGGGCCGGTCCGCACCGCCCGGCCGCCACGATCTCTGGGACCTGCGTGCCGGCGTGGGCCGCCAGGAAGGTCAGGTACGCCTCGTGCTCCACCTGCTGCAGGCGGTTGAGGACGAGCGTGGGCCCCGAGTCCCGGTAGATGCAGAAGCGCCACATCTTGCGCAGCCACTGCGCGTCAGCGGCGTCGCGCCCGTAGACCGCGAGTTCGAGCGGCCGGCCCTCCGTGTCCGTGCCGGCGAAGGCCGCCACGCCCCACTCCTGGCGCGCCATGGAGGTCAGCCCGTGCACTTCGACCTGCAGGTCGCGGACCGCATCGGTCACCTCGGCCGCGGAGGGGAGCCCGTTGGGCGCGCCCATGGCGAGGTGGCAGGCGGCCGCCGTGCCCCACCCCACGATCACCGCGGCAATGACACCGAGCGGGAGACCGTAGGCACCGACCACCGCGCAGAGGGCGGCGATCGAGACCGCGCCGATCACCAGGCGGCGCATGGGACGGCTCAGGTAGGGCAGGCCCGCCAGTGCGACCGCAGTGGCGATGGCCAGCTGCACAACGGGGAAGCGCGGGTTGAAGCCGGCGAAGTCGGAATGGGCGGGCGCCCGCCGGAGGAGCCCAGGAGCGCATCGAGCAGGAGGCAGACGGCCAGCGCGGCCAGCGCGGCCACGCCCATCTGGCGTACGGCCGCCAGGCGCGGCACGAGCAGGCCGACGAGGACCAGCGTCACGATCACGCCGATGGACCCCAGGAACCACAGAGCGGTGATCAGCCAGTGGATACCCGAGGGCGGGGGAGTGATGAGCTCGGTGACGTGGATCTCCACGGAGGTGTTGGCCTGCACCAGCGGGACGCAGATCACCACGAGCACGGCGGCGATGCCGACCCGCACGGCGTCGGAGGCACGCCGCCGGGTGGTCCCCCCTCCATGGGGCCCGAGAAGGAGCGAGCGCACCCGCTGGCTCCAGGTGGTGTGCCCCACGTCGTCCGGGACGGACGTCAGCTCGGTGTCGGCGCGGTGCCGGTGACCCCATGATCTTCATGTCGGAAGGTCGGGTTCCTGTCTTGTGCTCTCCGACCGGGCCACGGGACGATGCACGGCCGCAATCTTGGCCGGTCCGGCCCCTCCAGGCTGGGACGGAGCCTAAAAGCTGTAAATACGATTGACTTAGTCAGGTTTACCGTCTAGCCTCTCGCTGATGGTTCCTCCGGCTTCCCGTCGCCCGACCCTGGCGCGCCGCGGGCACGGCCATCGCCTCGGGTCGCGCCCCGCGTCGATCCCAGCGAGGTGGCGAGCCGCCTCGCTCCCGGCCGTGCACTGGCCGGGAGCGCTGGACAACGAGACCCGCTCCTGGCGGCTGATGGCCCGCACGGCTGACTTCGACGCCTGGCTGATCGCCTGGCCCAGGGGTGGGAAGGTCGAGCTCCACGACCACGGCACTTCCACCGGAGCGGTGAGCGTGATCAGCGGCGTCCTCGTGGAAGCGGTGCCGTGGCGGGATGACACGGGACAGCTCTCGTTGGTCCGCCACGAATTGCAGGCCGGAGCCACGCTCGGCTTCGGTGGCGGGCACGTCCACGACGTGACCAACGAATCAGACGGGCACGCGCTGAGCCTGCACGTCTACAGCCCGGCCCTGACCTCCATGACGTTCTACGACATGAGCAGGGACCAACTCGTGGTGCGCGACGTGGCGTGGTCCGCCGACGGCAGCGGGGAGTTCGAGCACGGAATGGAAGAGGAGGCCGTCGGAGCGAAGGCGGCGGCCGCCCGTTGACGGCGCGCAGCGCCGACGATCTCCTGGCTGCAGCCCGGTCGCAGATCCGGCGGGTCGATCCTGACGAGCTCGAGGGGCTCCATGCCGAGGGCGCTCTGGTCGTCGACATCCGGCCCGCCGCCCAGCGTGCGGCCGAGGGGGAGCTCGGCTTCGGCCTCGTCGTCGAGCGCAACGTGCTCGAGTGGCGCTTCGACCTGGCCGGAGGCCACACCCTGCCCGAGGTCAACGGGTACGACCAGACCGTCGTCGTGGTGTGCTCGGAGGGCTACGCCTCGAGCTTGGCGGCGGCGTCCCTGCGCGAGCTGGGCTTCGCCGGAGCCGGCGACCTGAGCGGCGGCTACGTGGCCTGGCGCCGTTGGCATGACGCGGACGCCGGCGCGGCCGACCCCGGCACGACGAGGTAGCCCACCAGGGGAATCCCCGGCCGCACCGCCGTCCGTACACCCTCGACGGAGGCTTCCCGCGGCGAGAGCGGGAGCCCCGTCACTGGGGCCGGGCTTACGACTGCGTGAAGAGCGCTGCCGCCTCCCCGTGCAGGCGGCCCGGAGGCCGGGGCCGGCCGGCGGCGACGAGGGCCAGCGCCTGCGCCGGCCCTTGCACCGATGCGCCGGAGCCGGACGGACCAGTCAGGTCGTCCGCCCGCAGTTCCACGTCGCTGAGATCGACCCCGAACAGGTTCGGCGCGCCCTCCGCCGCCACGATCGGCCGGCCGAGCGCCGGCCGTTCCTCGCCCGCGGCCACGGCAGGACGCGGCACTGCCTCCTCGATGGCCACGCGCGTGCATGACGCGCTCAGCGTGGGCAGCGCCGTCATCTGCGCCGCCACGCCGCGTGGCTCCAGGCCACGTGGACGGCACACCGGGGAGGGAGCGTGGTCGTCGCCAGTAGCTGGCCAGGACCTGTGCAACTGGCTCGCCCACTGGGGCGGCAACCGCGTCGGCACGCTGAAGGCGCTCGCACGGCGGCATCTCTCGCAGGAAGAGCTGAGCGTCCGCCGTCGTAGCGCGCCCACTCGCTCATGCCCACGACCGGGTTCGTGCTCGCCACCGTGCCGGTGCTCGTCCTCACGGGCGCCGCACCCGCTGGCGCCCGTCCTCATCACGTCACGTCTGCCTCGGCACCCTGCCGCACACCAACGTCCGCTGGTCCTACGGACCACTCGGCCGCATCCTGGTGAGCCCCGCCACCCTCGAGCAGGTCGGCCAGGGCGCGGTACTCGGCGGCGATGGTGTCGTGCACTGCGGCGGCGTCGGTCACGGCGCGACCAGCTCGGCGAGGTAGGCGGCGAAGCGATCGAGCGAGGACAGGAAACCGGCCTGGGCCTCGTTGGTCAGGAACGCCTCGGGCACGTAGGTCTGGTGGATCCTGACCTCGGTGCGATCGGGGCCGAGCGCGATGAACTCGGAGCGCACCCGCATGCCCGAGTGCGACTCGGTCCACAGCAGCAATTCGGGTGGGCGCACCTCTTCGTACACCGCACTGGTCGGGTACTCGCTCCCGTCGGCGTCGCTGACCATCACGGTCTCGAACACGCCGCCGGGTCGGGCGTCGACCGTGATGCGGTTCGCGCGGCGTGGTGACCCCGGCCGGGCCCCAGAAGTGGGCGAGATGCTCGGGATCGGTCATGCACGCGAACACCAGCTCGCGCGGCACGTCGAAGACCCGGCTGAAGTGCAACTCGCCGTGTTCAGCCACCGGTGCCCCCCGTTCGCCCCTTGTCCGGCTGCAGATCGGCCAACAGCACGTCGAGCTTGTCGAAGCGCTCGTCCCACAAGCGCCGGTTCGTGGTGATCCAGTCCAGAGCGCCATCGAGCGCGCCGGCTTCCAGGTGGCAGGGGCGGAACTGGGCGTCGCGCCGGCGCGAGATCAGGCCGCTGCGCTCCAACACCTTCAGGTGCTTGGAGATCCCCGGCAGCGACATGGCGAAGGGCGCGGCCAACTCGGTCACGGTGGCGTCGCCCCGGGCCAGCCGGCTCACGATGGCGCGCCGGGTGGGATCGGCCGAGCGCGGCGAAGGCGGCGTCGAGGGTGTCGGCGGTCTGGGTCGTCACGGAGCTAGTTAACCTCTTGGTTAGTTAACTGTCAAGTTAACCACCGCCCGGGTTCTGCTACCGTCGGAGCGGCGGGGCGCACCTTCCCGCCCGACGAGGAGAAAGGCGCACGCCGTGCTCGTGCAGGTCATCACCGGGACCACCCGGGAGGGTCGGTTCAGCGAGCGGGTGGCGGCCTGGGTCGTCGGTCGTCTCGAGCAGCACGAGGCGTTCGACGTGGAGCTGGTGGACCTGCGGGACCACCCGCTGCCCTTCTTCGACGCCGATCCCCCGGCGCGCACCGGCCGCGACTACGCCGACGAGGCAGTCACACGCTTCAGCCGCGTCATCGACCGGGCCGACGGCTACGTGCTGCTCACGGCGGAGTACAACCACGGCTACCCGGCCGTGCTGAAGAACGCGCTCGACTCCACCTTCGTCGAGTGGCGCCGCAAGCCGGTCGCATTCGTGGGGTGGGGGAACGCCGGCGGGGCGCGGGCCATCGAGCAGCTGCGGGCGGTCGCGGTGGAGTTCGAGATGGCGCCGTTGCGCTACGCCGTGCACGTGCTGCCCGACGTGCTCATCGCCGTGCGCCAGGCGGAGGACCCCGACGACCCGTCGCTCTTCGCGCCCCTCGAGCCGCGCCTCGACCTGCTGGCCGACGACCTGGCGTGGTGGAGCGCGCCCTCGCGTCGGCGCGGGCCGCCGACGGGTAGACCACCCCCATGGACAATCCCCTCGGCGCGCTGCGCGCCTCCGTCGGTCGCCTCAACGAGCTCGTCGCCGGTCTGGACGACGCTCAGCTGGAGTCGCAGTCCTACGACACGGAGTGGTCCGTCGCGCAGGTGCTGTCGCATCTCGGGTCGGGTGCGGTCATCATGCGCCGCCGGTTGGAGGACATCCGGGCCGGACGGGAGACCCCCGACGACGTCGCGCCGTCGGTATGGGACGAGTGGAACGCCAAGACGCCACGGGCCCAAGCCGACGACGCCCTGGTCGCCGACGAGGCCGTGCTCCAGGCGCTCGAGGCCGTGGACGAGGGCGAGCGGGCGCGCCTGACCTTTCCCATGGGGCCACTGTCCCTGGGCTTCAACGAGTTCGCCGGCCTGCGCCTCAACGAGCACGCCTTCCACAGCTGGGACATCGCGGTCGTCCTCGACGACGCCGCCTGGCTGCCCTCCGACGCCGCCGCCCAGGTGGTCGACAACCTCGCCCTCATCGCGCGCTTCTCAGGTCGGCCCGACGGCGAGGAGCGCACCGTGGCCGTGCGGACCGCCGACCCCGAGCGCGCCCTCACGCTGCGCCTCTCGGCCGACGGCGTCGAGCTCACCCCCGGAGACCCCGGGCAGGAGCCCGCGCTCACGCTCCCGGCCGAGGCTTTCTCCGCCTCGTCTACGGCCGGCTCGACCCCGGCCACACGCCGGCCTTCACCGGTGACGCCGCGCTACTCGACGCCTTGCGGGCCGTCTTTCCCGGGCCTTAGCGGCCCGGTGACACGGCCCGGAGCGGCAGCGACGCGGCGTGGCGGGCCCGCGTCCCGATGCCGTGCCCTGAGGCGAGGAGCACGAGGAGGATCTTGAGGCGCTGGGCCGGGGCGTCGGTCAGCGCGTAGTTGAGGTGGTAGCCGGGCAGCTCCAGGTGGGTGAGCGGCCAGGTGACCGAGAGCAGGTGGTCCATCGCCTCGCCCCGCCAGCCCCGCGTGGGCACCGGGAAGAGCCCGGCCGGGGTGTCGACGCCGGCGTGGCGGGCCAGGGCGAGCGCGGCGGCGAGCACCGTCACGCACCGTGCATCCTCGGCCACCGCGCGCACGCTGTCCCAGTCGACGGGGGTCCCCCGTTCCGCCGCGTCGCCGACGATCATGGCCAGGTCGGCGACCCAGGCCAGCCGGACGAAGCCGTGGTGCGGCTTCCCGGCGTGCGCCGCCAGCACGACGAGCTCGTGGGCGAGCGGCAGTCCGAAGGCGGGCGTGCCCGCGCAGGCAATCGGCTGGCGGCGCGCCCACAGCGCGCCCGGGTCGAGGGCGGTGACCCGCTGCGAGGTGCCCTCCAGGCCGTAGTGCAGTTCCAGGACGAGGGAGGGCACGTCGTTGTGGGCCAGGACGGTGTCGTAGTGGTCGCCGCCGCCGGCGCGCACCACCCTCCACCCCGCCCCGGCGAGGGCCGCCAGCGCGCGCTGGTGGTCGCGGCGCGGCAGCAGGAGGTCGATGTCCTCCATGGGACGCAACCCGGGCTCGGGGTAGCGGGCCGCCACCGCGGGCCCCTTGAACACCACCGGTTCCAGGCCGGCGTCGGTCAACGGGCGCACCGCCAGCGCCACGGCCCGGGGGATGAGAAGGAGTGCCTCCATGTGGAAGGCGTTGGCCATGTCGCACAGGACGGCGCGGTCTCGGCCCGAGCTCCTCGCGCGCGTCGGCCGCACCGAAGGCCCGCCACAGCAGGGGGGCGATCCGGTGCTCCGTGGCGGCGACAAGAGCGCGCTCCATGTCGGCCCCGCCGGCGAGGGCACGCCGGAAGGCGGCCGGATCGGGATCACGGCGGCAGGCCTCCCAGAGCAACAAGGCCGTTGCCTCGGTCACGGACAGCGCGCCGGCGGGGGCCCCGTCGCTGCGCTGGGTCGGGAAGCTGATCGCCGTCGGTGCGGTCACGTTGGGGGAACGGCGGTTCTGGCCGCTGCATGCGGTGCCTCCGGCCGTGACGGATTTTTCACGGCCATTGCAAACTTCGCGGCCCGTGGCGGCAAGAAATCCCGGGCCCTGGCGTTACCAAGACACTGCAGCAACCGGTCGAGCCCGCAGACGGCACGCCGGTTCGGACACAGGACAGATCAGAAACAGCCCGCTCGCTGCAGGGGGGCACGGGACGGTGGACGACATGCACAGCGAAGAGCCGCAGAGGGATGTGATGGCACAGGGGGACGGAGCGACTGCTGCAGCGGGGGCGGGTGACGGCCGTACGGGCCGGCCCCGCCTGTCGCGGCGCCAGGCCATGGGCCGCATGTCCGTCGTGGCGACCGCCGGCGCGGTGGCCTGGGTGGTGCCCGAGATCCTGACCGCCAAGCCGGCTGCCGGCGCCGCCCTGTCGAACGCCGTCGGCGCGGGCGGTGGTGCGTCGGCGGGCGTCTCGACCAGCGCCTCCACCGGCGGGACCGGGGCGTCGGTCGGCGCCAGCGGCACCGTCGGCACCAACGGGCCCGACGACGCGACCACGACAGCCGACACGACTGGGGCGGCGCCGACCTCGCTTGCGTTCACCGGTCTCAACATCCAGCGCGATGCCGAAGTGGGCGCGGCGCTGGTGGCCGGCGGCTGGGCCATGCAGCACTGGGCCAGCCGCACCCCGAAGCCGGCTGTGGCCCGCCCATCCGGCGCGCACCAGGCGGAGGGTGCGGGCGGCGGTAACTGAGCCGTGCCGGTGCACCAGAGCCCCCCCATGCGCGGATTGTCCTCCCGCTTTGCCGTGCGTTGCGACGACGAGCGTCTGGGTGACCGCGTCGATGCGGTGCTGGCCGGGCTGCGGGACCCCGAGGCGGCGACCACGACCGTCGACCACCGGTACTCGCTGACCGCCACGCCGGGAGGCGCCGGCACGGTCGACGTCACCCGCGACGGCGAGCCGCTGGCGCACGACCAGTGCCCCGGGGACGCGCTCAGTTGGGTCGTGTGGGACGTCAACCGGTCCGCCGCCGCGGCGAGCGGAGAGCATCTGCTCTTCCACGCCGGGGCGCTGGACGCCGGCGGGACCGGTGTCCTGCTGCCCGGCACGTCGGGGTCGGGCAAGTCGACCTTGACGGCGGGCCTGGCCCGCGCCGGCCTGCGCTACCTGACCGACGAGCTGGCCGCCCTCGACCTGCAGAGCGGCCGGCTGCTGCCGTATCCCAAGCCGATCACCTTGAAGGCCGGGAGCTTCGCGGTCCTGCCCGAGTTGGACCCGGACGGGGCCGGCCGGCGGTCGCCGGCCGTTGGGCCGGCGAGGAGTGGCAGGTGGCGGTGGGCGCGGACACCGGGCGCCGCGTCGGGACAGGCGTGCGCGCCGCGTCTGGTCGTGGTGCCGCGCTTCGCGGCCGGCGTGCCGACCCGCCTGACGCCGCTCTCCAACACCGAGGCCTTCCTCTCCCTCGCCCTCCACGCGGTCAACCTGCTGCCGCACGGCGTCGCCGGCAGCGCCGCGCTGGGCCGGGTGGTGGCGCAGTGCGACTGCTACGCCCTGACGATGTCGGACCTGGACGAGGCCTGCGCGCTCGTGTCGGGTCTGGTGGGGGGTGTGACGCCGGCGGTGGAGGCCTCGTTGGAGAGTGCGGGGCGTGCCGGCTGACGGGCCGAGTGTGGCGCTGCCCACGCGCCGGTCGGGCGCCTCGACGGTCGAGTTGGACGACAACGTGGCCGTCTACGACGACGTCGGACAACTTCTCATCCTCCTGAACACCAGCGCGGCGGCGGTCTGGGAGCACTGCGACGGCACGACGACGGTCGACGACATGGTGCGCGCGTTGGCGGCGGCGCACCCGGACGACGCAGCCGACATCGGCGAGGACGTACGCCAGACGGTGCGCAAGCTGGTGGAGCTGGGACTGGTGGTCGACGGAGGATCGGCCTGAGGGAGTTGCCGCGCCGGCGGGCGGCGGGGAGGATGGGGCATGCCCATCGTCCATCTCACGAGCGACGCCCGCCCCGACGAGGTGGCCGCGGCGGTCGGGCGTGACGGCGCCGCCATCGTCGACGGGGTGGCTCCCGAGGAATTGCTGCAGCGCATAGAGGCCGAGCTCCGGCCGTATCTCGACGCCACCCCGACCGGACCGGACGACTTCAGCGGCGAGCACACGCGGCGCACCGGCTCGCTGATCGCGCGCTCGCCGGGCTGCCGGGAGCTCGTCATGCACCCGCTGGCGCTGGGCACGGCCCGCGCGTTCCTCGGGCACGCCACCAACTTCCAGCTGCACCTGACCCAGGCCATCGCCATCGGCCCGGGGGCGACGCCCCAACCCATCCACCGCGACCAGTGGGCCTTCGACTTCTTCCCCTTCCCGGCGGGCTACGAGGTCCAGTGCAACACCATCTGGGCGATGACCGACTTCACCGAGGAGAACGGCGCCACCCGCCTGGTGCTGGGCAGCAACCTGAAGGAGGACCGGCTCGCCTTCGGTCCTGACGACACGGAGCCGGCCGTCATGTCCCGCGGCTCGGTGCTCTTCTACTCCGGGAGCGTGTACCACGGCGGCGGGGCCAACCGCTCCGACGCCACCCGGATCGGGCTGAACATCACCTACAACGTGGCCTGGCTGCGCCAGGAGGAGAACCAGTACCTCTCCGTGCCGCGCGAGGTGGCCGAGACGCTGCCGACCGATCTGCTGCGGGTGATGGGCTACGACCGCGGCGCATACGCGCTCGGCTACATCGACGACCTGCGCGATCCCATTGAGGCGGTCCGTCCCGGCATCGGGTCGTCAGGGTTCGGCGCCAACACGTAGGGCCTGGGCTCGACCTGCACCCCCTGTGCGATCAGCCGCCTCGGGGATGGGCACTACTACCGTGGGTACCGTGCCCGTAGAGATCCGCCAGGCGGCGGTCGACGACCACGACGAGCTGTACACGGCGTTCAGCCGCATCGTGGGTGCCCGCGAGGGGTTCCCCCAGCAGCCACCGCTGACGCGGGAGGACTTCGACGACTACTGGATCCGGCCTGCGGCGGCCGTGTCCGTGGCCCGCTTCGGCGGGTACCTGATCGGCGCGCTCGTACATCAAGCCGAACTTCGTGGGACGGGCCGCCCACATCGCCAACGCCGGGTACTTCGTGTCGGCGCCGTACCGGGGCACGGGTGTGGGGCGCGCGCTGGTGGAGCACTCGCTGCGCGAGGCGCGCCGCCTCGGCTTCGACGCCATGATGTTCAACCTCGTCTTCGAGTCCAACCCCGCCCGCGCCATGTACCGCCAGCTCGGCTTCGACGAGGTGGGACGGATTCCCGGTGCGGTCGACGGCGAGGACGCCGTCATCTACTGGCGCAGCCTGGAGGACGTCGGTGCCGGAGGACGCGGCGCTGGACGAGGACGCTGCGCTGGAGGACGCCGCACCGTGAGCGAGACCGACGTCACGGTGGAGCAGGTCGGCGCGCACGTCGGGATCGTCCGGCTCAACCGGCCGCCCAACAACTACTTCGACACCGCGTTGATCGACGGCGTGGCCGACGCCTACGAGGGGCTCGACGGCTCGGGCTGGTGCCGGGCGATCGTGCTGGCCTCGGAGGGCCGGCACTTCTGCGCCGGGCTGGACTTCGCCGGCAACGCCAGCCGGGACATTGCCGCGCTGTACGCGGCGGCCCTGCGCCTGTTCGCCGCCCCGCTCCCCGTGGTGGCCGCCGTGCAGGGTGCCGCCATCGGCGGTGGCTGCGGGCTCGCGCTGTCGGCCGACTTCCGCGTGGCCACGGCGCAGAGCCGGTTCAGCGCCAACTTCTCCCGCCTGGGCTTCCACCAGGGCTTCGCGCTGACGGTGACGCTGCCGGCCGTCGTCGGCCGCCAGGCGGCGGCGGACCTGCTGCTCACCGGGCGCCGCGTCCGCGGCGAGCAGGCGCTGGCGCTCGGCCTGTGTGATCGCCTGGCCGACGAGGACGACCTGCTGGCCCAGGCCATCGCCTACGCCGGACGAGCTCGCCGCGGCGGGGCCGCTGGCGGTGCGCGCCATCCGGGCCACGCTGCGTCGCGGCCTGGTGGAGGAGGCGCGGCTGCGCCATGGAGCACGAGTACGCGGAGCAGACCAGGCTGCGCGACACCGCCGATTTCGCCGAGGGCGTGCGCGCCGCGGCGGAAATGCGCGATCCCGTCTTCCGCGGCGAGTGAAGCGTGGACGCGCCGCCCGCACACGAGCGGAACACGGCCTTCACCTGGAGCCAGCACGCCGGACCGTTCCGCATCGTGACCGCGGCGCAGGCCCGCCAGCTACGACGAGGACGGCTTCTTCGTGCTGGAGGACGCGCTCGGGCCCGCCGAGGTGGACGCGCTCGATCGGGGCGATCGATCCCTTCGAGGCGCGGCAGGCCGACGCGTTGCGCGAGCTGGAGGGCGGGCGCTTCTTCATCGCCCGCGCCGACGAGATCACCTTCACCACCCACCTGGTGCTGCAGTCGCCGGTGCTGCGCCAGTTCACCCGCTCCGCGCTGCTGACCGACGTGTGCGCCGACCTCGTCGGGCCCGACGTCCGGCTCTACTGGGACCAGGCGGTCTACAAGAAGCCGGGGACCGAGTCGCCGTTCCCCTGGCACCAGGACAACGGGTACGCGTTCGTGGAGCCGCAGCAGTACCTCACCTGCTGGGTGGCGCTCACCGACGCCACCGAGGAGAACGGGTGCCCATGGGTGGTGCCCGGGCTGCACCGGCGCGGCACCCTGGCCCACGAGTACTCCGACATCGGCTTCGTGTGCCTGCGCGAGCCGGAGGACGCCGTGGCGGTGCCGGCGCGCGCCGGCAGCATCGTGGTGTTCTCGTCGTTGACGCCGCACTCGACCGGCCCCAACCGGACCGGCGAGGTGCGCAAGGCCTACATCGTGCAGTACGCGCCGTCCGGGGCCGAAGTGGTCCGGCCCGAGCCGGGCGGATCGGACGTGCGCGTTCCCGCCGCCGACGAGGGGCGCCAGTACGAGGTGCTGCGCGGGGGCCGGCGGGTCACGTCCCGGTAGGCCCACCCGACGGCGGCTTCCCGCCCCTTCCGGCGCCGCCGCCTCCGCCGGGGCCGCCCTTGCCCATCTGTTGCGGGCGGCCGATGGTGACGCTCGACGCGGTGACGGAGCCGTCGCTGTTCTTGGTCCCCTGCACGCCGATGAAGTCACCGACCTTCAGCGCCGACGCGCTCGACGTCGTGCCCCCGCCGGGCCCCGGGTCGGCCTTGAACGTGGTGCTCGCGGAGGAGACGACGGTGACCGGGGATTTGGCGTTCGTCTCCACCGTGATGTCGTCGCCGCTCAGCGCGGTGATCTTCCCCGAGACCGTGGGCCGGGCCATGCCCCCTCCCGGGGGCGCCCGTGCGCGCCGCCGCCGTTCCCCGACGTCGTCGTGGCCGCCCCGGCGCCGGTGCCGGTGGCGACGCCGAGGCTCAGGACGGCGGCCAGCGCCCCACCCGCCACCAGGGCCCGGTGCGGGCGGGACCAGCGCCAGCGGGAGCCGCGGCGCGGTCGGGGGAGTTCGGTACCGCCGTCTCCGGACGGCGTGTGCGCTGTCGTGCCCGTCATGTCGTCTCTGCTCCTGCTTCTGCGTGCAACCCGGCGATCTGCCTTCTCACCAGCGTGCGCGTCCCGCGTGTGGCTGCACTGCACAGAGGCTGGGGACCCGGTCAGAATCGAGCACCGCCCGCCGGGAGGCCGGAGTCCCCGCAGTAGGGTGAGGCGTCCGGGTGACCGAGACCGCACCAAGGGGGGTCCCATGGCACACACAGCGCCCGTGCAGGACTGGGCGACCGACTTCGACGTGCTCGACCCGCGCTACGTCAGCGACCCGTTCAGCATCTGGGACGACCTGCGCCAGAGCTGCCCCATCGCGCACACCGACCGGCGCAAGAGCAGCTGGCTGCCCACCCGCTACGACGACGTGACCGCCATTGCGCACGACATCGCGCACTTCAGCTCGCTCAAGGTGGCGGTCATCCCCGGCGACGAGGACGAGGACCCCAACGCCGACTTCGACGGGCCGAACCTCGAGTACGGGCTGCCTCCGATTTCGGCGGACCCGCCGCTGCACACCTGGACCCGCCGGCTCCTGCTGCCCTGGTTCTCGCACCAGCGGGTCGACAGCTACGTCCCGCTGACCCGCGAGCTCTGCCGCGGGCTGCTCGACCAGTTCGCCGACACGGGCACGCCGACGCCGCGGCCGACTACGCCCAGCAGATCCCGGTCCGGGTCATCGCCCGGATCCTCGGCGTCTCCACCGACCTGTCCGACACCTTCACCGGCTGGGTGCGCGACGTCCTCGAGTTCGCCGACGATCCCGAGCGGCGCCAGCGCGGGGCCGAGGGGCTGCTCAACTACTTCCTGGGGCAGCTCGAGGAGCGCCGCCAGAACCCGGGCGACGACCTGCTGAGCGAGCTGCTCACGACCGAGGTGGACGGGAAGCCGGTCGACGACGGCATCGTGCTCGGCATGGCGGCGCTCGTCCTGATCGCCGGGGTCGACACGACCTGGAGCGCCATCGGCTCCTCGCTCTGGCACCTGGCGGCGCATCCCGAGGACCGCAAGCGCCTGGCGGCCGAGCCCGAGCTCATGCCGACCGCCGTCGAGGAGCTCCTGCGGGCCTACGCGCCGGTGACGATGGCCCGCGAGGTGACCGAGGACATCGAGTACGCGGGCTGCCCCATGAAGGCCGGCGACAAGGTCCTGATGAACTTCCCGGCCGCCAACCGGGACCCCGAGGCCTTCGAGCAGCCCGACGTCGTGCAGCTGGACCGGGCCCACAACCGCCACGTGGCCTTCGGCTCGGGGATCCACCGCTGCGCCGGGTCGAACCTCGCCCGCATGGAGCTGCAGGTGGCGCTCGAGGAGTGGATGGCCCGCATCCCGGAGTTCTCACTGGCCGAGGGCGAGGAGATCACCTGGGCGGGCGGGCAGGTCCGCGGGCCGCGTATCCTGCCGGTGGTATTCCCATGAAGATCCGCGTCGACCCCGAGAAGTGCCAGGGCCATGCCCGCTGCTACGGCCTCGCGCCCGAGATCTTCGACGTCGACGACTACGGGCAGGCCTCGGTCATCCTCGACGACGTGCCGCCCGAGCTCGAGGAGAAGGCCCGGCTCGCCGTGGCCAACTGCCCCGAGTACGCCATCGAGATCATCAGCGAGTAGCGGCCACCCCGAGCCGGCGCGCCTTCGGCACGTCCAGCCCGGAGCGGTCGGCGTCGTTCAGACGGGCGGCCAGCACCAGCGCCTCGTCCTCGGCCAGCTCGGCCTCCGCCTCGGTCGGGGCGGCCCCGCCGGATGAGGGTGAAGGCGCTCACGGCGGCCACCGCCAGCACGATGGCGCTGAAGGTGAAGGCCGTCGTGTAGCCGTGGATGGAGCCGGCGGTCAGCGAGGCCGCCGACTTCCCGTGCACCGCGACGTAGGACACCGTGGCGCTCGTGGCGATGGTGTTGATGAGCGCGGCGCCCATGGTGCCCCCGGTCTGCTGGGTGGCGTTGACCAGTGCGCTGGCCACGCCGGCGTCCTGGTAGCTCACCCCGATCAGGGCGGTGCTGCTCATGGCGACGAAGGACAGGCCCATGCCGAGGCTCACGATGACCTCGGCCGGCAGCACCATGCTGACGTAGGCGGAGTGCACGTCGAGCGTGCTGAAGAGGATCAGGCCGGCCATGCCCAGCAAGAGCCCGCCGATCATGACCAGTCCGCGGCCCGAAGCGGGGCAGCAGGCGGCTGGCCAGGGTGGCGCCGGTGATGATGCCGAGCGAGAACGGCACGAAGGCGAAGCCCGACTTGAGGGCCGAGTAGTGCAGCGTGCCCTGGAAGTAGTAGGTCAGCGACAGGAACGTCCCGAGCAGGGCCGTCCCCACCAGCAGCGAGGCGAGGAAGGACCCGCCGCGGTTGCGGTCGAGCACGACCCGGAGGGGGAGGAGCGGGTGCGTCGCCCGCTGCTCGATGACGCACGAAGGCCACCAGGAGCACGGCCGCCGCGGCGAACAAGCATGACCGTGGTCGACGAGCCCCAGCCGTCGGTGCCGGCCTTGGTGAACCCGTAGACGAGGGCGAGCAGGCCGCCGGTCACGGTCACCGCACCGGGCAGGTCGTAGCCGTGGTTGGCCGAGGCCCGGCTCTCGGAGACGTAGCGGAAGGCGGCCACGGCGGCCACGATGGCGATCGGCACGTTGATCAGGAGGGTCCAGCGCCACGAGGCGAACTCGGTCAGGAAGCCACCGAGGATGAGGCCGATGGCGGCGCCGCCGCCGGCGATGCCGCCGTAGACGGCGAAGGCCCGTGCCCGCTCCTTGGGCTCGGTGAAGGCCACGGTGAGCAGCGAGAGCGCGGCCGGCGCCATGACCGCGGCGAAGGCACCCTGCAGGGCGCGGGCGCTGAAGAGCATGGCCGAGTTCTGGGCCAGGCCGCCCAGCGCCGAGGCGGCGGCGAAGCCGATGAGGCTGATGACGAACATCCGCTTGCGCCCGAAGTAGTCGGCGATCCGGCCGCCGAGCAGCAGCAGCCCGGCGAAGGAGAGGGTGTAGGCCGTCAGCATCCACTGGCGGTTGGCCGTCGAGATGTGCAGGGCCCGCTGGGCCGAGGGCAGGGCGATGATCACCACCGAGGCGTCGAGCACCACCATGAGCTGGGCCACGGCGATGATGGCCAGGGCCCGGAAGCGCTTGGGATCGAGGTCGGCCCCTGGTCCGGTGGTCTGGTCGGGGAGGTCGAGGGTCGAGGTCATAGGGGTCTCCGTGTCCAACGAGGTCCGTCCCGTGCTGCCCCGCCCCGCCGCCCTGACCTGGAAGGGTCTGGTTTTTCCGGCTGGGATGGCTTACAATCGGAATCGGAGTTCTGGTTCCACTTACACTATACGGAACCTAGAGTTCCGTTTGTCAACGGGGGGAGGAGAGATTTCGTGGGACCGAAGTCGAAGGTAGAGGCCGGGTGTGACGAGGCGGCCGCCGCCGGCGCACGCCCCCTGCGGGCCGACGCCCAGCGCAACCGGGCCCGCATTCTCGAAGCCGCCGAGACCGTCTTCGCCGTCGAGGGGATCGAGGTCCCCGTCGACCTGATCGCGGAGAAGGCCGGCGTCGGGGTGGGCACGCTCTACCGCCACTTCCCGACCAAGGAGAAGCTCTGCGAGGCCGTCCTGCTGGATCGGCTGTCCGCCCTGGCGGTCGACGCCCAGGCCTTGGCGGATGCCGACGACCCGGCAGGCGGCGTTCTTCGGCTTCCTGACCCACGTCGTCGAGGAGGGCGCCGCCAAGCGCGACCTCATGGTCGCCGTCATGGGCGCCGGCGCTGGAGTTCGAGCGAGGCGGCCATGGCGGTGAAGGACGACCTGCGCGACGCCATCGGCGTGCTGTTGCAGCGGGCGCAGGCCGTCGGCGCCGTGCGCCCCGACGTCACGCCGGACGCGGTGGTCTCGCTCGTCGGCGCGACGTGCCAGGCGACGGCGCACTCCGCGGCGGCACCGGCCCTGCGACCTGCTCACCATCGTGTGCGACGGGCTGCGCGTCGCAGGCCGCGGCCTCGCGACGGCGGCTAGCGCTCAGCGACCTTCCTGCGGGAGGCCGCGACCGCGCACCATGGCGCCGTAGGGGTCGGCCGGGACTGTGCAGCGACAGGCCGCCGTCGCACTCGAGCACCTGGCCGGTGACCCACCCCATGGCGTGCAGGGCGATGATCGTCTCGGCGATGTCGCGCGCCTCGCCCAGCCGGCCCAGCGCCGTGCGCTCGGCCACGCCGGCCAGCCAGGGTGAGCCCTCGACGGTGGCCGAGGGCCCGCGCCCGAGCATCGGCGTCCGCGTCACGCCCGGTGCCACCGCGTTGACCCTGATGCCGAGCGGGCCCCATTCGGCGGCGGCCACCTGGACCAGCATGGACAGGGCGGCCTTCGACGCGCAGTAGATGCCCATGCTGCGGTCGACGAGGCGTGCGCTGACGCTCGAGACGGCGACGAAGGAGCCGGCCGTCCGCTGCTCCTGCATGGCACCGACCCAGGCCCGCATGCACAGCCACGGCCCGCGGGCGTTGACGCGCATGACGCGGTCGAAGGCGTCGGGCTCCGCCTCGGTCAGCAGCCCGGCATGGCCGACGCCGGCCGTGACGGTCACGGCGTCCGGGACGCCCCAGCGCTCCCGGGTGACCGCCACGGCGTCGTCGATGGCGTCGGGCTCGGTCACGTCGCAGCTGACGTCGTGGGAGCCCGCGATGTCCCAGGTCACGGTCGTGGTGCCCTGCGCCCGGTAGGCGTCGGCCAGCGCGGCGCCGATGCCCGACCCGCCACCGATGACCAGTGCGAGCGGCCCGGCCCCGTCGCTCATGTGCCTCCCCTTCCGCGTCGCTCCGGGCCAGACCGTACCCGGCCGGCGGTGCCAGACTCGGGGCCTCGGATCCCCCTCGCTCGGAGGCCCAGTGGCGAAGGTGCACACTCTGCGATGACGGCGACGCGACAGCGAGACGACCACCGGTCTCGGCGCGGCCGGCGCGGTCCCGCACTGGGAGGTCGCCATCATCGGGGCGGGGCCGGGCGGCCTCGGACTGGCCATCCAGCTGGTGAAGTCCGGGCGGCGCGACTTCGTGGTCTTCGAGGCGTCCGACGGCGTGGGCGGCACCTGGCGGACGCAACACCTACCCCGGCGCCGCCTGCGACGTGCCCTCGCACCTCTACTCCTACTCCTTCGCCCTGAAGCCCGACTGGACCAAGACCTACGCCAACCAGCCCGAGATCCTCCGCTACTTCGAGGACTGCGCCGACCGCTTCGGCATCCGCCCCCACCTGCGGACGAACACGCGCATCACGGCGGCGCATGGGATGCCGGCGCACGGCGCTGGCGGCTCACCGACGCCGAGGGCGCCACCTACGAGGCCGACGTCCTCGTCTCCGCCATCGGGACCTTCACGACGCCGTCGGTGCCCGACCTCGAGGGCCTCGCCACCTTCGCCGGCCCCTGCTTCCACTCGGCGCGCTGGGAGCACGAGCACGACCTGGCGGACCGCCGGGTGGCCGTCATCGGGACGGGAGCCAGCGCGGCGCAGATCGTCCCCGAGCTGGCCAAGGGCGCGCGGTCGGTCCACGTCTTCCAGCGCACGCCCCAGTGGATCCTGCCCCGCTCGGACAAGCCGTTCACCGAGGAGCAGAAGCGCCGGTTCGCCCGCAACCCCCTGGCCATGCGGCGCCACCGCAGGGAGATCTACTGGGCCTTCGAGAACACGATCGCCTTCCGCCAGCGGCGAGGAGGGGCCCGAGCAGCTCAAGGCGATCGCGCGCAGCCACATCGCGTACCGGATCACGGACGACGAGCTGCGGGCCAAGCTGACGCCCGACTAGCCCTTCGGCTGCAAGCGCACGCTTGGTGTGCAGCGACTTCTACAAGGCGCTGCTGCGCGACAACGTGGAGCTGGTCACCGAGCGCATCGAGCGGGTGACGCCGGACTCCATCGTCACCGGCGACGGGCGGGAGCGGCCGGTGGACGCCATCGTGCTCGCCACCGGGTTCAGGGCGACCGAGTACCTGGAGGGGATCGACGTGGTCGGCGTGGACGGCCGCCGCCTGCACGACGACTGGTCCGAGGTGGCACACGCCTACATGGGCCTCACCGTGTCGGGGTACCCGAACTTCTTCATGCTCTACGGGCCGAACACCAACCAGGGCGGCAATTCCATCATCGTGATCCTCGAGGCGCAGGCCGCCTACGTCCTGCGCGCGCTGCGGGCCATGCGCCGGCGCCGGGCGCACGCCGTCGACGTCCGCCGGGACGTCATGGAGGCCTACAACCGCGAGCTGGCGGAGGCGCTGGCGGGCACCGTGTGGAACGACGGCTGCCAGAGCTACTTCAAGAACGCCAACGGGAAGATCGCCACCCAGCTGCCCCAGACCTCCAGGTGGTACGCCCAGAGGACAAAGCGCTTCCGGATGCGGGAGTATGTCCGGTCATGAAGGCAGCGGTGTACTACGAGACCGGGGCACCCGAGGTGTTCCGCTACGAGGACGTGCCCGACCCCCAGGTCGGCCCGGGCGACGTCCTGATCGACGTCGAGGCGGTCAGCATCGAGGGCGGCGACACGCTCAACCGGCTGGGCGGCGACCTGGCCCGGGTCCCCCACGTGGTCGGGTACCAGTGCCGCCGGCACGGTGGCCGAGGTCGGCGCCGACGTCCGCGGCTTCGCGGTGGGGGACCGCGCCGTCACGGTGGGGCTGGACGGCTCGCACGCCGAACGCCGGGCGACGCCCGAGGGCGTTCGCCTGGAAGATCCCCGACGGCGTCTCCACCGACGACGCGGCCTGCGTGCCGGTCCCGTTCGGCACGGCCGACGACTGCCTCTTCGAGTTCGGCCACCTGCAGGCGGGCGAGACGGCCTTGATCCATGCCGGCGCGGGCGGGGTGGGCATCGCGGCGATCCAGATGGCGAAGCGGGCCGGCGCGCGGGTCTTCGCCACCGCGTCGAGCGACGACCGGCTGGAGCGGCTGAAGGAGCTCGGCCTGGACGAGGGCATCAACTACGTCACGCACGACTTCGTCGCCGAGGGCCGCCGCTTGACCGACGGGCGGGGCGTGGACGTGGTGGTCGACTCCGTGGGCGGCGTGACGCTGCAGGGGAGCATCAACGTCCTGGCCTACCGGGGCCGCTGCGTGACGGTGGGCGACGCCGGCAGGGCGGCGGCGGAGCACCTCGACATCTCGACCATGCGCGGCAACAACCAGACGTTGTCGGGCTACTTCCTGGGGGCGGAGCTGCTCCTGTCGCCGCGGCCGCACGCCATGATCGCCGGCCACCTCGAGGCCATCGGGCGCGGCGAGCTGAAGGTCGTCATCGACCGCACCTTCCCGCTCTCCGACGCCGCCGGCGCCCACGCCTACATCGAGAGCCGGCAGGCCTTCGGCCGGGTGCTGCTCGTTCCCTGAGCCGCAAAGGACGAAATGAAGATCGCAATTGTCGGAACGGGCGCGATGGGCTCGGTGTATGCCGGGCTCCTCGGGAAGGCCGGCCACGAGGTGTGGGCCATCGATCGGTGGCAGGAGCACATCGACGCCATCGCCGGCTCCGGTCTGGCCGTCTCGGGGGCCAGTGGCAGCTTCGTCGTCGACAACCTCCATGTCGGACGCGTCCGTCTCCGATGCGGGAGCCTGTGACGTCTTCGTGATCGCCACGAAGGCGGCGGACGTCGATGCGGTGGCGGCGGAGATCGCCCCGCTCCTGGATCCCGACAGCATCGTCATGGCGTTCCAGAACGGGCTGGGCGCGGGGGAGCGGGTGGCCCGGCGCATCCCCGAGGAGCACATCGTCATCGGGATCGCCGAGGGGTTCGGGTCGTCGATCCCGGAGCCGGGGCACGTGCACCACGAAGGCATGCGACTGATACGGATCGGCGAAATGAACGGCGGCCTGACCGAGCGCGTCCAGCAGCTCGCGCGTGTCCTGGCAGGAGGCCGGCTTCAACGTCCGCGCCTTTGCCGACGTCACGCCTCATGATCTGGGAGAAGTTCCTCTGCAACGTGACCCTCAGCGCCCCCTGTGCCGTGTTCGACGTCACGGTGGGTGAGCTGATGGCGAATCCCGAGGCCTGGAAGGTCGCTCTCGGCTGCACCGCGGAGGCCTACCGGCTCGGCGTGGCCCAGGGAGTCGAGTTCCCCTTCGAGGACCCGCTGCGCTACGTGACCGACTTCGCGGCCACCATCCCGAACGCCAGCCCGTCGATGCGCCTGGACCAGCTGGCCCGCCGGCGCTCGGAGGTCGACGTCATCAACGGACAGGTGGTCGCCCTGAGCCGCGAGCTCGGGCTCGAGGCGCCGTACAACGAGACCCTGTGCGCCATTTTGCGCCGCCGCGAGTCGCTGTTCGAGTGACCACGGGCGCCTGCCGCTCATGACCCGAGCGGCGGGGATAGCCTCTGGCGGCGCGTGACCCTGAACAGCGCGCACCCGGGGGTTGGCGATGCGAGGCTGGGGAAAATCGGGAGTGGGGCGACGGCTGCCCAGGACACTGGGCGCGGTCGCCGTCCTGGGGAGTGCGGTGGCCCTCGGCCTGGCGGCACCGGCGGCCGCCGCCAGTGCCCCGACACCGGTCAGCCAGGCCAGCACCAGCGCGCGGGGCGTCTCGGCCAGCACCATCAACGTGGTCTTCCCGCTGATCTCGTTCAGCAGTATCGAGGGTGAGTTCGAGATCGAGTCCGACGCCGAGTACGGGGAGCAGACGAAGGCGATCCACCTCTTCGTGAACCAGATCAACGATGCCGGCGGCATCAACGGCCGCAAGATCAACCCGATGATCGTGAGCTTCGACCCGACGAACCCGAACGAGCAGCAGGCGCTGTGCAAGCAGTGGACCCAGGGCAACCCGCCCGTCTTCGCCGTCGTCGACGGGCTCGGCACGTGGGAAGGGGTCAACCAGCTCTGCATCACCCAGCAGGGCCACACGCCGATGCTGTCGCAATGGTCGACGACCACCAACTGGACGGACCTCGGGTCGCCCTACCTGTGGTGGACGGGAGCGGACGACGCGCCCATCCTGGCGGCCACCGTGCAGTGGGGGCTGAGCTCGGGCCGACTCGGACACGGCAAGAAGGTCGGTGTCGTGGTCTCGGACGAGGTCAGCGACCAGGACGCGCTCAACTCCTACCTGCTGCCGGATCTGAAGAAGATCGGCGTCGACCCCCAGGTGGTGACGGTCACGGCGGACATCGGCGAGACCGCCACCACGGACTCGGACGCCACGCTGGCCGTCGAACGGCTCAAGTCGGCCGGCGTCCAGGACGTGATCCCCCTGCTCCCCGAGAACGCGTTCACGCCCTATATCGGCGCCGAGACGTCGCAGGACTATTTCCCCAAGCTCCTGCTCAGCGACTACCAGGACGAGATCGAGGTCGCGCTCGGGCTCATTCCGGTTCCCTACGACAAGGCGCTCAACGGCCAGGAGGGCGTCACCGCGGAGACGCTGGGCGGGATCGACGAACCGGTGCCCGAGGCAGATGGTGGCTACGACCCGGGCGTGCGGAGCTGCTGGACGCTCTGGCACAAGACCTACCCGCAGACTCCCAAAGGCAACATCAACGACGACATCGAGGAGCAGGGACCGGTCCAGGGCTGGTGCCAGGAGATCCGTCTCTTTGCCAAGGCGGCCACCATGGCGGGCAAGGATCTCAACCGCCGGACCTTCGTCGAGGCGATGTCCCGCATCACGAACTTCCCGGGCGGGTACTCACCCGTCCTGAGCTACGGCCCGGACAAGTTCTCCGGGCCGACGCAGTACCGGGTGGTCGAGGTGCACGACAACCACCCGCCGACGAGCCTGTGCCTTCGTGGGCCGGCGACCCAACCCCCGGCAGGCGTCTGTTGGGTCGTCGAACAGAACTGGAAGCCCTTGCCATGACCGGGGTCGTCAGCGGCCGCCTGCGTCCATCCTCGGATGCGCCGGCCGTTGGTGAGCGCAGTGAGGACATCGCGCAACTGGGCGGGGTCGTCGTCGAGCACATCGTCAGCGGCGCCGTCGCCGCACCGGTGGACTACGACCAAAATCATGACGAATGGGTCGTCCTGCTCAGCGGTGGCGCCACCCTGGAGGTGGGCGAGGAACGCCTCGACCTGGCCGCCGGCGACTGGGTGGTGCTCCCCGCCCACGTGCGCCACCGGCTGGTGGAGACGGTGCCCGGGTCGACCTGGCTGGCGCTGCACGAGAGCGAGCAGAAGCCTGGCGACGGCGTCGACTGAGGCACTTGGAGAATCGGCCACCCCTCCTGCCCCTTTGGCCCCTAGTCGATCGAAGTTGTCACGAGGGCAACGGTGCGCCCGACACTCTGGCGGTCCGCCATGGATTGCAGCCCGCGCGGCAGGTCTTCGAAGGCAACCTCACTGCCCACGATCGGCCGCACGCTGCCAGCACGCATGAGTTCGAGAATGCGCGTATGGATCCGGGTACCGTCCGCGTGCGACGGAAAGTTGTAACTGCTGATCTGCTTCAAAGCGACGGGGTCATCGACGTAGGCAAGACACACTCCAGAGAGGGAGAAATTGCCGAACAGCACCGGCCGCGGCACGATCCCCTCGTCTTCGGCCTCAATTCCCGATGCGAAGCCCACCAGGAGGTGACGGCCGTTGAACGCCATGCATCGGAAGGTCCTGATCGTCACATCACCCCCGACCGAGTCGAAGGCCACGTCGACCCCGCGACCGTCGGTCGCACTGAGTACCGCCTCGACAAAGTCGCCCTCGAGGTAGTTGATCGCCACGTCAGCGCCAAGGGACCGACACAAGTCGACTTTCTCGGCTGACCCGGCAGTCGCGATCACCCGGGCGCCGGCCAATGCGGCCAGTTGGAGGGCTGCCGAGCCGACTCCGCCCGCCGCGGCGTGGATCAATACCGTTTCGCCGGCCTGGACCTTCGCCCGCTCCTGCAGGGCCAGCCACGACAGGTGGAAGGGGAAGTAGACGGCCGCCGCCGCAGTGTCGGGCAACTGGGACTCGGGCGGCATCTCGAAGGCCATTGCACTGGGGCCGACGGCCAGCTCCGCATAGCCACCGAATGCGCCGCCCGGCACGGCGACCACGCGCTTTCCGAGCCAAGCTTCAGCGCCGGCTCCTACTTCCTCGACGAGGCCCAGCACCTCCATTCCGGGGATGTAGGGCAGAGGTGGACAGACGGTCCGGTAGCGGCCCCGCACGCCGTCAACGTCGTTGAAGTTGAGCGTCGCAGCCGCGACACGCACCAAGATCTCCCCAGGACCAGCTCTCGGTACCGGCACCTCTTCGAGCCGCAGGACGTCCTCCGGCTCGCCGAACTCGTGCACCTGCCACGCTCGCATGCCGACGTCAGTGTTGCACAACGTGTCGCGCCCTCTTGCTTCCCGGAGACGGCTTGGCGGTGCAAGCGACGCGCCCGGTGGCGGGATTCAGAACGATGCGACGGGGCAGGGCGACGCTGCTCCCGATCACCGCTCCGGTCCAGGGGTCGAGCACCGCCAGGGCTCGCCAGGACGGATGTCAGAGGGCCCGCCGATGCGACCTCCGCCCGACCAGGCCCGGCGGTGGGAGATGGTGAGACCAGACCGTTGGCGGAATACTGACACCTTCCAGATCCACCTCTACGCCTCAGGTTGCCCAGCGGCATCGCGCTCGTTAGCCGGTCGGCATGGGTGCCGGCTGCAAGACCATTACCGGGATGCGGCGGTTCCCGGCTCGCTGTGCGTAGTGGTTGCGGGGCGGGTACACCGACACGTCCAACTCCCATAGGCGCTGGCGTTCCTCGCCCTCGGCCTCATAGGCCTCCATCTCGAGACGCTGCCCACGAAAGGTGGTGCTACACCGCGGCTTCGCCTTGAGGTTGTAGTACCAGGCCGGATTCTGCTGCTTGCCGTAGTTCGAAGCAACGAGTACGAGCCGATCACCATCGGGCACTCCGACGAGGGGCAAGGTCCGTGATTCGCCGGAACGTGCACCGACGGTCGTGAGCTCGATGATGGGTAGCCCGGTCAGGGCGGCCGAGACGGAGTGACGCCCGGCGCTGCGTCGCAGCACCGGACCATCGAGGTGATGCAGCACCCGTGCGAACAGCCACGCCATAGGCCGCGTTCCAGCCAGAAGCCGCATCCCGCGCTGCACGACATTGGCTTGGTCGAAACGCACCGCCCCAGGGATTTCCTCAACCATCGAGAGAATGTAGCCCGCTGTGTGGTGTTCGGCGGGCGGAGGAGCCCTCGCCTCGATGTGTCGCATTGTGCGCCCAAGCCCGGCGTTCCGGGGCACTCCCAACGCTCGGAACGGCTACCGGACTAGATGTGCTGTGGCGCCACTGCCCCCCCTAAGGCCGGAGTCTTCTATTTCCGTTCACAATGCGATCAGTGACGGGTCTTCGTTGACAAGCCTGAACTTGGGAAGCTTCAACCTGGGAAGCACCCGGGCCTGACTCTCACCAGGACGCCAAGCATCCACGGTCGTCTTCCCAACAGTGGATGAAAAGAGCCAGCCGTTGGTTGACCACGTGAGGGACATCGGACCAAGGTTGGGGTTAGTCGGCTGTTCTGAGCCAGTCAGCACCTTCGCGACCTGAGTATGGGGACCGATCAGGAGGACCGCTTGGGGGTAGGGAATGCGAGATGTGGAACCGAGCGCAACCGTGCCGGCGATCGTGCGACCATCCGGCGAGATCGCGACCTCGCCAGTTGCGGTGACGCCCGGAGGAAGTTGTACCGTTCGCTCAGACCCGTTCAGTGCGTTGAGCACGTGAAGCGAGCAACGCGCCCTGCAATAGGGTACGGCTGTCTCCCAGACGACTGAGTTGCCACCGGTGCCCAAGACGTACGCATTTACGAATACGTGAACCACTCGATCGGTGAGCGGATTCCAGATTTCCTGCTGGTTGCGGTGATTGCCGTAGGGAGGGAGTTGCTGGAGCACCATGCCCGCCTTTCCAGCGACACCCGTGGGATACCACCCGTCAACTCCGGGTAGTGCCACGGCCGCTCCTATCTGGCGCCCCGCACCATCGACCAAGTGAACATTTCCCATCTGGGGTGCGTCGTAGTTCGTGCATCCAAGGATCGGCGCACAGGGCTGCGTCCACACCCAGGCCTCGTTGCTGTTCGGACCTCTGAAAACTCCGTCCGATGGGCCCAAGTCGACAGGCTTCCTGTTCGTGCTCCCCGAATAGAGCCACGCGGTATTGCCACGGTTGAGCAAGAACGAGTGCCCGACAGTGACCATGGCCAGGTCACGGCTCCCCCCGTACGGAGCTGGCAAGGGAAGCACCCGAGTGGCACCGGAGTCCGCGTCGAGGATCTGAAGGTCGTTGAGGGCATAGATCAGCGTCGCTCCGGTGCGCAGGTGCGGCGGCCAGACCGGGTGCGCCGTGGCCCCAACCGATGAGCTGGGGGGACTCGAAGAGCGATCGAGCGTAAGCCCGAGGCCGACAGCAACCACGATGCCAGTCGCCCCTATCGCCATCCACATGATGCGAAGGCGACGCCTCCGGCGGCGAGCTTCTTTGAAGAGGAGTTCAGCATTCTGGTCGCCTGCTGCGGTCGGCTTCTCGAGCACCACCGTCATGGGAGGATCCTCGTCATGGAAGCCCCTCGATGATCCGAATGACCTCGTCTCGGCGGTAGCCCTGGTTGCGGCAGTACTCGATGAGATCTCGAATCCGGTGAACGACCGCTCCTCGCTCGGCTGAACCCGCCACGGTGATGCCCCGTCCCCGCTGGAAATCGAGGAGTCCCTCATCTCGCAAGATGTGGAGGGCGCGTAGGACGGTGTTCTTGTTCACACCCAGGATTGCCGCCAAGTCCTTGGCCAGCGGAAGGCGTTCGCCCGGACCGGCTTCCCCTTCGGCGATCGCCCGGCGGATCTCTGCTGCGACTTGATCGTGCAGCGGGGTGGGCTCGTTCCGGTTCACTTGAACGGTCAACATGGTACTAGTTATACTAGGTCTATTGTCGAGCGATGTCTACGGGTCAATCGTCGAGTGCCCTGCCCCACTCGTGCCGAACTGCCCCACCATCTCGGCGCTCTAGCGCAGGGCGACCACCAGACAGAGGGCACCTCCCCTAGGTCGAAGTCCGAGCAGAAACCGACAACGTGCGAGGTCAGATCGCTACCGAGACGAATGAATCCTGTAGACGACGTGGGTGGCGAGGGGCGAATCGGCGACCTCCACTGGTTCCGCGGTCAAACTCGTGACGCCGTCGAAGAGCCGTTCTCCCCCTCCGAGAAGGACTGGGACGATGTCAAGCACCAGCTCGCTTAGACAGCCTGCCTGCAATGCCTGCCTCACAGCGGTGGCGCCCCCGGCCACGTCGATCGGTTGATCTCCGGCCACCTCGGTCGCCGCGGCCAATGCACTGTCGAAACTCTCCATGAAGTAGAAGGCGGTCCCGCCCTCCATCTCAATCGGGTCGTGCGCGTAGTGGGACAGCACGAACACGGGGGCGTGATACGGGGGATCCGGGCCCCACCAGCCACGCCAATCGGACTCGCCCCACTCGCCGCGCACCGGTCCGAACATGTTACGACCCATGATGTAGGCCCCGCGCGGTCCAAGGAGCCGTCGGGTGAAGGCTTCGTCGACCGGGTGCTTCGGGTCATCAAGGTGCCAATGATGGAGGGCTATCCCGTCCCTACCAAGCGGATTGTCCTGGCTTTGGTCTGGACCCGCTACGAACCCGTCGAGCGAGATGCTCATGTGGCTAGTAACGAACGGCATGGTGCTGCGACCTCCTCGAATCGTTGGGGGAAGCGTAACCATTTCGTATGCGCGAGATTCTGGTCACGGCGATACGGTCATACCGGAAACGGGGCGGTCGTTGCCAAGGCTCGCGCACAAACCCGATGGCGTACGGGGCATCTTTCGGCAATCAGGGTGCTAGCCCTGGTCTGCCCACCTGGACAGGACCCTGAATGGCCCAAACAGCGCCTCCCTTGTAGCAGCGTGCTGCGCTTGGCCACGAGGCGGTACCAACGGCTCCTCCGCCAACGGTGACGTACTGGCCCTGATGCGCCACGATCTTGCCCGTCGGATCAAGCAGGACTGTCGGATCGAATCGGACCCGGTATCCAGCAGGCCACAGATAGTCGATCAAACCATCCGACGTGCACGTTCCCAAACGAGTGAGAGTGGCATGGAATGGTGCGGAAGAAATGGCCTCCATTGCACCTTGTCCCGGCTTCCATCCGTCGCTAGGAAGCGGATAGCTGCGAGTACTCCGGTTCAACGTTGCCGCAGAGCCACCGGACAGAGGACATAGGACGCCCCCAAGAACACCAATTACCAGAAGCGCGGTCAATCTCCTGAACGACACTTGGCTCCTCCCAATCCACCTCTCAGGCCCTGTCCATCAAGTTTGACGCATCCCGCTCGGGTTTGGTTCGGCTGCCCCGGTTGTGCTGCTTGAGAACTGCCTCATCGTCCCGGCGAACGGGAACTCCCTGACAAGTAGGTTGCTGCCCGTGGCTCCCTCGACACTGCCGCAGATTGACCGTCTGGTCCTGGCGACCGTGACGACGGTGCCAGAGTGGCACCCCGAGCACGACACGTTCGAACCCTTTCCTGTTCATGCGTGGCTCATTCGGCACCCAGACGGGGCCATCTTGGTGGACACGGGCATCGGAATAGGCAACGAAGCAATAGACGAGTGGTACCACCCACAAACCACTTCGCTGCTCGACGCGCTCGCTGGGGTCGGTGTCACATCCTCTGACATCTCCGCAGTGATCATGTCTCATCTGCATTTCGACCACTGTGGTCAGCAAGGGGCGCTCGCTGCTCCCGTGTACGTGCAGGCCTCCGAGTTCGAAGCGGCTCAGACGCCTGGCTACGCGGTGCCGGAGTGGGCGGCTATCCCCGACCACCGGTTGCGGCTGGTACATGGGGACCAGCTCATCGCCGAGGGCATCTCCCTCTTCTCCACACCAGGCCATACCCCCGGCCATCAATCGGTGCTGCTCGAAGCGGCGGGCGAGCGTGTTGTGATCGCCGCACAATGTGCCTTCCGGGCAACGGAACTGCGTACCGGCGAACCAGTGGCTTCGAATTGCCACGGCGAAGCCTGGGAGGTTGCCGCACGGGACTCCCTCGAACGCCTCCGAGCGCTCGCTCCCGTTACGGCCCATCTGAGCCACGACCCGGAGATCGTCGAAATCGTCTGATGACCCGACTGCGCCAGTAGTGCTCGTCCTCGATGCTGTCCCCCTCGCGGCAATGTAGGGGGCACCCACAGGCCATCGGCACACCCCACCTTGTATCGGGCAGAGTTGATACGTGACCTTCCCTCAGCAGATCAACTACATCACTCTTGGGGTTCGGGACATGGCGACCCTCCGAGCCTTCTATGCCGAGCTGGGCTGGCAGGAGAGGCCCGGATCGAGCGACGACTTCGCCACTTACCAGGCCGGAGGCCTGATTCTTGCCCTCTATCCGCTTGGGCAACTCGGCCAGGAAGCTGCTCCCGGGGAACCGACGCCAGGTAGGGCGTGGAACGGGATCACGCTTGGCGTCAATGTCGAGAGCACCGAAGTTGTCGACGTGACGATACGTTCCGCTTTGGAGGCTGGGGCTCGGGCGGTCGCCGGTCCGGTCACACGTGAGTGGGGTGGGTACTCGGGGTATCTAGCCGACCCAGAGGGCAACCGATGGGAGATCACCTGGGCGCCCGGGTCGTAGCTCACCACACTGGTGCGGTTGCGCGACTTGTTGCTGGAGCGTGACATTCACCCGGCTCGCGTTCAGTTATTGATTGCACCACTCCCTAGCGGACCGACCATAAAGGTGCTGTCGCAGAGCGACGGGTAGCCCGTGCTGATCGGCGTTGCTATCTGTACGTCCGTAGTCTCATTCGGAGGGATGAGGTGGAGCGCTCCGACTGTCGTCGAGCACGGCGTTCCGCCCGTAGCTTCATCCACTTCAGGCAGCCCAATGGTGAAGTGCACCGATGAGCCGGGAGCCACTGAGAGTGAGGACACCGGATTCGGACCACCCAGCCCCGGCTCGCGTGATTCTGACGCCGCGATCAGGTCTCCGGCCGGGTCATATGCCGAGACGCCGATATAGCCTCCCGTGGCACAGGTCGTCGCAGAGACGTTCAGTAGGTTGACCACGTAAAAGAGAATCCCAGAAGCGCCATCGCCCACGCCGCTCCATGACGGCTTCAGGTCGCGGCTGTCGCAGGAGGTAGCAGCTGGTGGCTCGGCGACTACGGGAGGAGCGGTTTCGGTCATCGGAGGTTGATCGATTTCGGCGCGACCAGCAGCCGCTTTGGCCGCTTGCTCCGCCGCAGCCCTCGCCGCTGCTTCTGCGGCGGCTTGCTCTGCGGCGGCTTGCCGCTCCAGAGCCTTGGGAGCGTGACCTCCAATCTCTTGGAACCGAGTTCCGTTCCACGTCCAGATCGCCCTGGCCGAGACGTTCGGGCAACAGATTGCAGCATTCCCTCTCACTCCTTTGAGAGGCAACGTGACTTCGTTGTTTGAGCTCGAGAAACCCGAGGCGTACCAGAGAGTCTTCGTTCCCGCTGACGGCGGTGCGAGCAGAACCTGGAACAGATGAGGGCCAGTGGTCCCGCGCGGTGAATCAAATGCGTAGAGCGCGCTGGGCGTCGGAGTACCGCTCTTGCACCTGACCAACACCAGCGCGATCCGAGATGACGTCCCCGCCGGCCGGACGTAGGCCACCTGCTGGACGTCCACAGGGAACACGTAGCCCGTCGACGTCGGTGTGGAATTGGATCCGCACTCGAGACTTCTCGGGTAAGCAACGTTGGCGAAGTTCAATCCGAAGTACTCCACCTGGCGCCATGCGACGTCACTGTATGGGCCTGCGGTCACTGAACGAAGTGACGATTTCGGGGATGTCGACCCGCTCTGACCAAACGTCACGAGTCCGACCACGGCGGCAGCGATCAGCACAAGGAGTGCAGCACCGCCCCCGGCCCGACGATGACGGCGCATTCTGGTTCCCTCTTGTTTAGCTCGATCGCACAGTTCGACCAAGCGGTCATGTGAGTAGTCTTTGTCCGATTGATCGGTAGTCATGTGGGATCACCCCCCTCCAGCCCAATGAGATCTGACCGCAACCGCGGCATTGCTCGGTGCAGATGCGTTTTGACGGTTCCAACACTGATTCCAAGCGTTCGCGCCACTTCCTCCTCGGAGTGGTCCCCGATGTAGCGAAGAACGACCACCTCTTGTTGTCGCCGAGGCAACCGACGCAAGGACCTCACGAGGGCGTCACGCTCCGTGACATCACCTTGGGTATCTCGAGCCGTGCGCATTGGACTCCAGGCTCGTTTCTTGCGGACCTGATCGAGTGCAAGGTTGACGGCTACCCGAAGTACCCAGGCCTCCGGGTGCTCCATCGAACGCACGGTGCCCCAACGTGCATATGCACGCGCAAAGGCCTCGACGGCGAGATCCTCAGCCGGTCCAAAGCCAACTATCCTTGCTGTGGCACTCCGCACCAGTGGAAAGTGCTTGATGAACAGGTCTTCGAACGTGGCCCGTTCCTGGTTGATCGGCTCTGACTCCTGATCCACCATCACGCCTTCATAACGTCTCAGGGTACCTGCTGGTTGACGCGTTCTTGGTTGGTCGGCCGGCCTCAGCTGGTGTCCCCAGGCGGCTTGTCGGCGTAGACCTGAACCCGGATGAGGCGCCGACGGAGGCGCTTCTCCTCTTGCGTCAATGGCTCCAAGGCGAGCAGCACGATACCCAAACCCTTGCGCTGAGATTCCGCCATGGTGCTCATGATGGCTCGTCGACCGGCGCAGAGCCCTGCTTCGACTATGAACGTCGCCCCGGGCCGGCGACGGGGGCACCCTTTCGCGACGGGATGCGACAGTTCGGGGGGACCGCGTCCTCGCTGAGCGCGGTTTGACGACTGTTCGCGACTTCGTGACGCCATTCACAAAGATGGTTGCTTAACCGGGGTGGCGGGACCTACGGTCCTGGCGAACGTGCCGAACCCGCGAGAACTGAGCGGCTGCGAACGTCCGGAGGTTATTGACGGCGAGCCGGGCGCGGGCCAATGCCAGGAGTAGGGGCCACGCCTGTCGAAAGCTCTTTTCGGTTACCTTCGCCTTTCTCTTGATCTCGATGCAGCTGTCAACGATGTAGTTGAACTGCTTCGGCGGACTGAACCATTCCAGCCAAATCTGCCGGGCGTTTTGCCCCATCTCCAACCAGTCGTCCCCGTAGCCTTCGAGGATCGGTACGAGTCGCGTCACATCTCGCTCGGAGACCGTGACGGAGAAGTCCCGCCATTGCGGACCCCTGGGCCGAACCCAGCCATCTGACAAAATAACCGGTACAAGACCCATTTCCATTACCTCGTAGAGGCGCTTGCTCGAAGTCCCGTGGCCCCGTCGGCAGAGCACAAACTTCGACCGTTTCGAGATCTCGACGTAGTGGCGTTGATAGACATCGCGCTGGGGACTTGCGCCATCCCAATGCTTGTACAAAGAGGAGATGTCGGTGACCATCACGTCCGAACGACCGAAGTCATGCGCGAACAATTGGCCACGGCCAGGAGAGGAGTTGCGGCCGACGAAGGAGAATAGCAAGTCCTTTTCCACGCATGCCTCCGCGTCAGCGGAGACGAAGGGATTCCGCCACTCCGACACAGCAGTCAGGTAGAAACCTGTTTGGTATCGACCTAGATCGAAAAGGATGCGAGGCGGTGATGCGTAGACCCCGCGTACGAAACCGATTGGACGGTCGGTACGGTCGAATACGAAGGACTTGTCGGGATAACGCTTCACGATGGGATGGGCGCGCAGCAGGCGGCCGAAATGATCGTCCTCGCGCATGTCGGTAATGATGACGATCTGCGCCTCTTCGGCGCTCGGCACGACGTTGTGGACCTGTCTGTCCGCCAATTCGGCCACACGTTGGAGGGAGAGGCAGCCATGATTCTAGGCCCCATCGGAGGTATCGCACGGCGTAATGAAGACCCTCATGTCATCCGATCCCGAGTATTACCGACAACAGTCCGACGGCGTCGCCCTTACTCACAAGCGGTTTCATAGCATCAACAAGCGGCTCTCCCGGATCCGGTGTTTTGGGATAGGGATGTGCCGGATCCTGCTTCAGGGCCAGAATGGGGGTGTGCGAAAGCAGTACAACTTCTGGCCAGGCGAGACGGGGCTCGATGCGTGGGATGTCGACCGGTTGGTTCTCCTGAGCAAGGACCTCCCTGTCAGAGAAACAGCCCTCGACTCAATAGACGAAATCGACACGAACTACTGGTTCGACTACGGACCCGTAGATCCCACCGTCCGCCGGGTGGTCGAACATATCCGGCTCGTACAGGATGCTGATCTGTCTTATCCGATCATTCTCGGAAGCGATGGACGGGTCATGGACGGAATGCATCGGATTGCCCGTGCCCTTCTCAATGGAGATACGACGATACGGGCGGTGCAATTTGAGGTTCAGCCAGAACCAGACTTCCGGAACTGCTCACCTGGTGACCTACCGTACTGACACTTCCAGTCCCTGAGCCGGGAACGAGGACATCACCCGCTACGGCAACCCAGTGATCATGTCGAGGATCTCGTCCCGCCGGTAGCCCTGCAACCTGGCGAACTCCACTAAATCGCGCACCCTTCTGAGAACAGCGCTCCGTTCGGAGGTGCCGGTGACCGTGATGCCTCGGCCCGGAGTGAACTCGAGCAATCCCTCGTCCCTCAAGATGTGCATCGCCCGTAGGACGGTGTTCTTGTTCACACTGAGAACGCCGCGATGTCTTTGAGGAGCGGAAGCCGATCGTCCGGTCCCGCTTCCCCGTCGGCAATTGCTCGGCGGATCTGGGCCGCAACCTCATCATGGAGAGGGAGGGGGTCAGATCGATCGATGTTGACAGACAACATGGTACTAGCCATAGTAGTCCTGTGCAGGTGGACGAAGTGAATCGATGACCCTCACCGATGCGCCGCCCACGCGTGCGACGGCACGAGATGCCGAGGCCCTCTTCAAGGAGGCCAGACGGAGGCGGCGACGGCGCTGGGCCATCGGCACTGCGGCTGTCTTGGCCGCCGCATCTATCGTCACTTTTTTGTTGAGGCCCAGCTCCCGCGCTCCGCGGACTCAACGTCCCCTCCATGGCGGGCTCGCGAGGTGGATGCCTCCAAATGGTGGCTCTCATCCGGCTCCCGCCTTCTACGTCGCCGGGGACGGGCAGGGCGGTGTTGGCCTGTACTCAACGTCAACGGGCGTCCTCACACGGAGCCTGAGCTCCCCGACTTCAGGCGGGCCCGACTCCGACGTCACGCTCTCGGCTGACCGGAGATGGATTTTCTTCTCCCAGGCGACAGGCACATGCACCGCCAACATCCTGCGCGTCCCCATCTCGGGGACCGAGAGGCCAGATGTCGTGGTGTCGGTTCCGCAGACTCTGGCCATCTCTCCTACGTCCAGCCCCACATCCAACGAGCTGGCCTGGCTCGGAGTTGCCTGCGGGGCGGCCGGCTCGTACGGATCCCCCACTCTCTACGTGACCGACATGAGCACGGGCGTACGAGATGACCTGGGCACGGTGAGCGGCCAAAGCGGTGACGACGCCATTGCTTGGAACCATGCGGGCACTCAGCTCGCGGTGGAAGACGGCAACTCGATCGAGCTGTTTGACACGACCAGTGGAACTCCGACCGAGTCTGGCGACCTCGGCGTCGCTGGCGATTGCCGACTATCGAGCCCGTCCTTCTTGGCACAGCGATTCGAGGTCGGCGTGATACGCACCTGCTTCAGCGGGAAAACAGCGGGCAGTCTCACGCAGGTTTTGGCCTTCGACACGAAGACCCGAAGGCCAGTCTCGGTGATCGCCACTGCTCCCGCAGGCGCGGTTTTCCAAGGACTCTCTGTCGATGCATCGGGGACGGACGTATTGCTGGGCTTCGTCCCTCGCTCCGCCTCGAGCGCCGAACTCGTCCGGCTTGATGGCCGGCGGACGGTAGTGCTGAGCCGACACGCGATTACGGACGCTGAGTGGTAATCGAGGCAGGAAGGCCCGCACGCTTCTCATGTGTTTAGTCGCATCAAACCGGCGACGAAGTGGGGCAGTCAGCGCCTATTCGCGAATCACTCCGCGGTGAGCCTGGCGAGCAGACTGAGCAGGGACATGCGTAGGGTCTCGAGCTCGTCGGTGCCACTGAGACGGGCCCAGCGCTTCTCGACGGCCGCGGCGGCCTTGTGCGTGACGGGTGGAATCCGCTTGCCTCGGGCCGTGAGGAAGACCAGCTGCGATCGGCGGTCCGACGGGTTTGGGCGACGCTCGACGTAGCCGGACTGTTCGAGCTGCTCGACGGTCTGCGCCATCGTCTGCTTGCGAACATGTGAGAGGGTCGCCAGTTCCGAGACAGTGGCCCCCTCCGAGGTTAAGAACGTGAACACATTGGCGGCCGCCGGGTTGATGTCCTCAAAGCCCGCATTGCGGAGTGCGCCTTGAATCTCGAGTGAGTAGAGCTGGTAGAGGAGTCGCAATAGCACGCCCATCGCGGGCCGTTCGAGGTTGTCAGGCATCACTATAGACAGGCGCCTGTCGTTCTGACATAGTAGACAGGCACCTGTCAACTATACCAAGAGAAAGAAGCAACTCATGGATCCAGTACCTAGCGCCTACGCGGAGTTCGGTCAGACTCTGGCCTTTGCCGAACGAACGCTGACCGCCGTGCTTCGCGACCATCTGGCCCAGCGAGACGTCGAGCCAGAAACGTGGTACGCCCTCAAGCTGGTTGCCCAGGGAGGCCCACATGTCGCCCGTAGTGCACTTGTCCGGGACCTCGAAGGCTCCCCTCGTCTTGACGCGGGATCCGCCCACGCACTGCTGGACCAGCTCGCCAACAACGGGCTGATTACCGGGGACGACGCGGTGGACCTGACAGAAGAGGGTGGGGTCTTCTTCGAGAGACTGCGGGACCACGTCCTGGGAGCGACGGTCACCTTGCTCGGTCAGTTCGATCTGCGCGACGTCGAGATCACGGTTCGCACCTGCAAGGCCATCACCCAGCGCGCCAAGGAAGAGGCCGAGTCCGCGGCGTAGCGGGAAGAGGAATCATCCGGCGAGAGAGAAAAGAGGCGCTCGAACCCGGCGTACGGGGCAGTCGCTGACCGGTATCCGTGTCGCCATCGTGTGGACTCGACAGCTATGTCTTGATAGTTCGGACCATCAAGAACAGGGGGACTTGATGCCATTTCTGGAGCCAGTCCAGATCAGCTGATGGACGCGGCTCCCGCATGGTCTCAATCCGCAGTCCGACGTTCTCCAGCGCAACGGCGTAATCCTCCAGGGTGTACGTCCATCCCCGGAATCTCATGGGCAACCCGCGGGACTCGACCGTATCGTCAACCCGCCGGCTCGTGAAATAGCCCTGGCGGACGGCAAACGAGGCGTCGGGGTCGTCGCCCAAGAAACGCCCCATATCGGTGACGGGGTGGGCCACGCAGAAGCAGAATCGGCCACCTCGACTGAGAACCCGGGCCGCCTCTGCGACGGTTTCGGGCATGTCGGTCACGACCTGGAGCGAGTTGTAGGCCACGGCGAGATCAAAGACCCCGTCCGAGAAGGGCAAGACTGCTCCATCGGCTTGTGCGTACGACGTGTCAGTGCTGGCTTGGCGCGCGGAACGCAGCAGTGTCGGGGAAGGGTCGACCCCGATCACGCAATGGCCGTGGGCGGCCAGATCGCGGGTGACTCGCCCTTCGCCACAGCCGACCTCGACTGTCCTATGACCCGCTGGAGGAATTAGTCGATCGAAGAATTCATCTCGGTAGTACCAGTAGTGGTCATGTTCGGGAGTACGCGCCCAGCGGATCCAGTTTTCGGCCTCAGACTCCCACTCCGCACCCGCCACGCTCCCAACTTAGATCGCGGTCGGAGTTGGGTGCCCCGGACTTGTCCACCCGGACCGATGGTGCGAATGAACTACGCCCAAACCCGGCATGAAGTTAGGTGGCAGTCAAGGTTGCGACTCACGCTCATGCAAGGGAGCGCGTCATCAACGCGGTAGATCATCTAACCCGTGCGACGAGGGATGATTCGCACGCTACCGGTAGCCGATTGCGCAATCGAGAGATGAACGCTGGTGTCATCCAACGTCGTCATCGACCCAGCGCCGGGCATTTGTTCCACAACCGTGCCCGGTGTCTCTCCCGGCTCCGCGATTGTCGCGGCGTCGACCACCTGGAATCCGAGCGAGAAGAATGCCTGGGAAGCCTGAGCCGCGGACTCTCCGATGACATTCGGGATCGTTATCTCCGCCTGCGGCGCGGTGAGTCCACCGGGCGGGTTCGCGACGCCGACGAACTCGACCGTGGGCGGATTTGTCCCGCGGCCAGTACTGAACAACGCCGCCAGTCCAAGTGCGAGGACGGCGACCGTGACCGCAGCGACGGCGATTCGGGAACCCCACATCCATGGAAAGGCTACTGCCCGCTAGCCTTCGTACAAAGGGGTTTGCCGTGGCACTGGGGTGTCCCGAATGTGCATTGTGCGCCCCAGCCCGGCTGACTGGGGCAGGTCAATCCTTCATGCGCCCGCTCGATATGTAGACAACGAGATTCACCACGGCGAGGGATAGACCCAACAGGATGAAGAGAAGTCCGACGACGAAGACCACGGTGCCCCACAGCGGCTGAGGATTTGTGGCGCCCCCTCGGTTCACGAACCCAGCAAAGGTGGCGCTCCCGCCCACGAACGCGATGACAAGACCGGCGACCATCACGGAGAGATCCGCTTCCAGGGTTTGCCGTGGATTCTGCCGCATGTTTTCCAGCCACGGGCCCCACTTCATTCCCTCACGATATACAGGAGCTCTAGGGCCGCAGGGGAAGGACCAGAGTGCACGAACTACCGGACACCCCCTCCCAGCGTACTGGGCTACTCGTCGAAGACTCGTGTAGTCAACCGCTGGCACCAATTCCCGCGGAGCGAAGGCTCTGGAGAGAAAGGCCAGCCAACGCGTGAGGATCGGCCTGGATAAGTGCTGCGAGAACAAGAGCTCCGGTGACCCGGACTAATCCAGAAGTCGTGGAGGTGGGTCTTGTCGCCACTGCGGCCAACACCCCCCGATCCGTTTCCGCGATCGCAATGTATTCCGTTGCGGCGGTCGGTCCATCGCTTGTATAAACCTTGCCGGTGGCGACATAGAGGCTGACCAGTCGCGTAGTCGCTAGTTGGTGAAGTTGCGGTGTCCGAGAACCCACATGCACCACTTTCGCGTGGCTGCACACCTGAATGTTGCTACGCGATACTGATCTTGCGGGTTCTCGGACGGCGCGAACTCTTCGATGAAGCTCGATCCCTGTGGGCCCACAAATGCAGCGCGTTCCAGTCACAGCGCCCCCGTAGCCTGGGGCGAAGGTGTGGCCCGCACGGGTAACGCCTTGGTCGAGTGCCGCAGCGGGAAGACTGTAGGGGCGCCACGAACCGGGCATTTGCCAAGCCTTCAAGAAAGAAACGCGCACAGACTCTTGCGATGCGTGTTCGGAGATCGCGAGCCCAGCCGCTGCGCCAGTCAGCAACACGAGAACAGTGAGGATCGCGTACGGGGCGAGGAATCGCTTTTTCATGCGGTCGCCACCGAACGGATCGTAGTGCGCACTATGTTCGCGGCATCGCGTGCGATTGGGATGCCTCATCCAGGCTGAGTCGAACCGTCCCACCTACCCGGCGAACTGGGCTAGTGACCTCAGTCCGATGATCTTACTGCGCCACAATGTGAGAGTGAGGACGCGCCTTATTGCGCTGGTCGTAGCCTGCCTGCTTGCCCCTGCCGCAGTCGTGTTCGGATTAGCCGCTGACGCGCTCGCTTCGTCCTCGCCTCACGTTGGAAGCGGGCTGTACTCATTGCCCTCGGATGGCTGGAAACCCGGGCATCCCTCCATGCTGGCGCTGCTCGACGGACGATTTGGAGCAAAACTCACGGCGGATGGCGCCTGCGGAGGTCTCGGCTCTACGACAGCACTCTGGCCAGTTGGGTACAAAGTCCGCTTTCATCCCACTGAACTGGTGAATCCAAGGGGAGCGGTGGTCGCTCATGAAGGTCAAAGGCTCACCGCTGCGGGCGGTGTCGATCCTCCGACCTTCCCTGGTAATCGGTGCGGTAACGCCAAGCAGTACGAGGTGATCACATCCCCTGTGGAGTTTTTGCGGGGCCGCAGCCAGAATTAGGGGCATCCCACGTCCGGCAGCGTTTGGGGTCAGTCCGACCATCGACCCCGTGGGATCTCGAGGTCTTAGCGGCTAACTTGGTGAAAGCACCGCGAACAGGGGAGGGCCATGACGGGAACCGACGAATGCAAGCCCGTGTCGGTATCTCGACGAATCGAGGCTCCGGCCGGTGCGATCTTCAAACTTCTGGCGCAACCAGACCGGCACCCCGAATTCGATGGCTCAGCAATGCTTCGTCCGGGTGCCACCAACGACGTCATTACTGGTCTCGGCGAGGTGTTCGTGACGAAGATGTACTTCGAGGCAATGGGCGACTACGAAATGCACAACCGGATTGTGGTCTTCGAGACAGACCGGTGCATCGCTTGGGAACCTGGAAACCCCGAACTCGACCGGAATGGATCACGCTGGAGATACGACCTCGCGCCGGATGGCCCGAACGCAACTGTGGTGACAGAAACGTACGACTGCACAGATTCCCCCGAGAGCGTCCGTGAGGCGGTGAACAACGGTAATGCATGGCTCGCTGGCATGACGGAGACACTGGAGCGACTCGATCAACTCTGCACGGCTCAATAGCTGAAAGGCTGAACCGGCCAATCCTCTGGGGCCAGTGCCGCAGTCCCCGGCAATGTTCGGGGCTACCCCCTCAGGACGGTCGGCCTCGGCTCAGGTCACCTCGGTGACCCGGTGGCGAAGTCGCGATTCAATGGTGCTCGTGGCAAATCGATTGGGTCTAAGGGCTGCTCTGGACGGGACGAGCGGCACCGTGACGGACTTCTTGGAGCAGCTTGTCGGCGAGACAATCGATGCCCATGCTCATCGCCACGACATAATCGAAGCCGACAACTCGAACGGTCTAGGAGTTGAAAAGGGTGAGCTACTGCTTCACCGGGCGGCCACCCTTCGGGGTCGCACGTCCGGCCGTTCATACGTTTACGCGGAAAGCGTCATTGTCGTTGGTCGCCTGCCGGCAGGGTTCGGTAACCAGCTTGAGACCAGCACGGATCCGATTGGTCGGATACTCGAGGAAATGGGAGTCGCTGTCGTCCGTCAAGACGTCGGCGAGCCAGATGGCGTCCCTGGATCGAACAAGGATATGAAGGTCGGCGATTACCTCGTTGCCCGGACCTATCGCATTGACTCCGAACAGACCCCAGTCATGATCATCACTGAATGGTTCCTCAAGACACTGATCCCGTTCCTTTCGCTGGGATAGGACTCAAATGAAGTCCCCCCGAATGGGGGGAACGGAACGTCCCACACTCCCGGCATGGGATGGCCTATAAGCAGTCGGATACTCCGCGGGTCTTAGCCCCGGGGTGCGAAGAACTCAAGTGCGATGTTGTCGGGATCTCGAAACGACAATGCCGAGTAGTAAAGCGTGTCCACGATGCCACCGTTGGAGATGCCGAGTTCGTTCAGACGGATTTCCCATGCCTTTAACTCATCGCGGTTGGCACAGCCGAAAGCCAGATGATCGAGCCCCGGCCGCCGCTCGTTGAACGGCTCAGTGCTATCCAAGTCAGGGAACTGCGTTACGCCAACGATTGTGCCGCCAGTAAGCCAAGCGACGCGCTGGAACGGACCTGTGTCCTCGTCAAGGATTGGGTCCGAGCCGAACAGATCCTTGTACCAAGGCACACTCCGTTCAAGGCTCGTAACCGTTAGCGCCACGTGAGTAATCGCAGGGAACTCAGGCATCTCTTTTCTCCCCTTCGCACCTCGTGGACGCAGCGAATGCTACCCCTTTGGCCGGCAACTCTCGGGGAGTAAAAGCTATCTGGCAGCACCAGTCGCCGCGCTAACTGAGGCCCCAGGTCCGGCAGCGAGGATTGACGTAGCCCGCTGACGGTCCACCACTGCAGAGGCAGAACTGGTCAGCGTGTGGGTGTGTGCCCGAGCCAGGTCTGACCCTATGCAAGTCCGGCTGACGTCCTTTGGGACTGTCCTCAAGACGATCCGTCGGCCCGGCTCGGACACTCACCCGACGCCAACCGGTCGGACGGAGTGACCTCATAGGAGCCTGCCTTCACAGGCCCTTCGCTGTCCTGTCCATCGTTCCGGCTGTGCGGTGTCACCCACCCCAAGCGAAAGGAACAGATGACGATGGCCACTATCGCGCGCACGATCACCGGAGGGGTCGACACTCACCTCGACGTCCATGTCGCGGCAGCGCTGGACGACCGGGGGGCGCTTCTCGGCACCGAGAGCTTCCCGACCACGCCGCGGGGCTACGTGGCGTTGTTGGGTTGGCTCGAGGCCTTCGGGACCGTCGAGCTCGTCGGGGTCGAGGGAACCGGCAGCTATGGGGCCGGACTAACCCGCCACCTGCACCGCCAGGGGATCTCGGTGGTCGAAGTGGATCGGCCCAACCGCCAGAAGCGCCGGCGCCAGGGCAAGTCCGACACGCTTGACGCGGTGTCTGCGGCCCGGGCTGCACAAGGTGGAGATGCCAACGGATTGGCCAAGACGAGAACCGGAAACGTCGAGGCCATGCGAGTGTTGCGGGTCGCTCGGTCCTCGGCCCGGCGCAGCCGGACCCAGGCCATCAACCAGATGCGCAGCCTCATCTCGACCGCCCCCGACGAGCTGCGCTCCGAACTGCGTGATCTCTCCATCTACAAGGTCCTCGAACTTGCCAGTGCGTATCGCCACAGGGACCGGACCGACGTCACGACGGTGACGAAGCTCACCCTGCGCACGCTGGCACGGCGGGCTCTCTCCCTCGAAGACGAGGTCAAGGAGATAGACCGACTCCTCAAGACCCTCGTCGCCCAGACAGCTCCAGAACTCAATGCCATCAATGGCGTGGGCACCGACGTGGCCTCGGCGCTGCTCGTCGCCGCCGGCGACAACCCAGAGCGCCTCAAGAGCGAGGCCACCTTTGCCAAGCTCTGCGGGGTCTCACCCCTCGATGCCTCGAGCGGAAAGAACGAACGCCACCGACTCAACCGAGGTGGTGACCGTCAGGCGAATTCCGCCCTCTGGCACATCGTGTTCACCCGCATGGTGTGCGACCCGAGAACCCAGCACTACATCGAGCGCCGCATAAAGGAGGGTCGGACCAAGAAGGAGGCGATCCGCTGCCTCAAGCGCTACGTGGCGAGGGAGGTGTTCGCGCAGCTCCCAAGGTCAGAATTCGCCCTTGACAACCCATAGGAGCATCGTTATGGGGCAGGTGCGTCAGGTGGTCCCGGTCAGGGGGCTCGGCGGCGGCCGACGACCGCGACGAGTCCGGCAAGCAGTGTCTCGTTGCCGAAGGCCTGGCGGACGTCCGCGTCGACGCCGAACCGAGCAAGGAACTCTGGGAGTCGGCCGGTGTCGATGAGCACGTTGTCGTGCGTCTCGTCATCACGACGCCAGAGTTCGCCGTCACGGACGAACATCGTCATCTCACGCCGGAAGATCCGATCACCGATGACCGAGCGACGCGTCGTGAGCACCCAGTCCTCTCCGAACCAGACCCCGGGCGGCTGCCCACGCCGGGCAGATCCCCACTCCAGGTCGCAGATGTCGAACGCGAGTACCCCGGAGTCCTCGAGCGCACCCGCCATGGCGGCCAGCGAACGATCGATTTCTTCCTCGCTGTCGAGGTAGCTCAACGCATGACCGACACTGACGATCGCATCGGCGGTCGGCAGCGGATCCTCGGGAAGCCGAAGGACCTCGACCGGCACCGTGGGAACGAAGTCACGGGCAAGCTCGACCATGGCCGGAGACGCATCGGTCGCGAGTACCCGATGGCCTGCCTCGACGAGGTACTTCGTGAACAACCCGGATCCACAACCGAGCTCCAGGACGAGCCCGGACCGCTCCAGGACGGGCTCGAGGATGGTCAGAATCCCGGGTGCCACCGCATCCGCGTGGAACCCGAACCCTTCGTGATGGATGCGCGCCAGATCCGATCGGTAGTACGGCGAGGCAGGCATACGACGCAATCGTGTCACAGCGCTCCGTCGTGAGACTGCAGCCTCACGTCTTCAGCCCGGCAATGTATGGGGGCAGTCGAGGCGGATGCGTGTGGGAGTAGGTCAGCGTGTTCGGGAGGTGTGCGCGGTGACAAGGCTTCAGGACGGGTCACATGAGGGTGCAAGCTGGTGCCATGGCCGAACCGGATCGCAGCTTCGGCGGCTACCTGAACACCCTGGCTCGGCGACCGGGGTGGTATTTCCGCGTGGGCGCTGCTTTCTTTGCCACATGGGCCCTCGCCCTGCACGGATACCGGGCCTTCATATGGATTCTGTGGGGTGGCCTAATCGCGATTGAACTCGGGGTCGTGTACCCGCTCTGGCGACGGCGCCAGCAGCAGGAGTAGTTATCTTTGCGAGGTCGGGCACCCGGTCCCGGCGAACAAGGGCACCCTTCCCTTTTCCCAATGGGAGTGTTTCAGCCTGTTGCGGGTAGCCAGTCCTAGAATCACGCACCGGCGCCACGGCGACAGGAGGATGGCGGATGCCGAGTTCCAGACTCGATCGGATCTTTGAGCGCAGTGATCGATTGGGCCGGAGATACGCCGGGGTGGGACTTGCGGGCACGAAAACCGGACGTGCGTTTCAAAGGTTCGGTCGAGATCGCCCTTTCGTCGGTTCTCTGTGTCAAAGCGTTTTCGCTGCTGTCGTATTTCTCGGCTTCTTTACTTTGGGAACCAGAGGACGGCACGAAGTCACGATTGCAGCGGTGTCTATTGGCATCGGATTGCTGATGTTTCTGTGGCAGTTCCCCTACAACGCGGGCATCATGCTAGAGACAGAGATTTGAAGGCCCCGCCGTCTGCGTATTCGAATCGGCTGACCCGCGACGACTAACTGCTCCGCCCATTCGAGGTGTCCCAAGCCCGGCATGAAGTTAGGGGATAGATGCCAATCTGCGTTAGGGGATAGATGCCAATCTGCGCGAAGGTTTCGGAGTGGCGCAGCCGCCAGAGGACCAGTGGGACGCCGACCGCCGCTTTCGCCTCATGTTTGGGCGGTACAGGTCGGACGTTCTCGCCCATGAGGCGGATCCGGAGGCATGGGTTCGAGAGCACGCTGCGATTGGCGCCCGTAACGTGTACCGGCAGACAGAAGAGAGTCTGAGAAACGGAACGAGCCTCTTGCCCTACTGGGCACCGACGGCCTGGATCTCGAAAGGAAGAACGACATTCAGCCAGTACTGGTTTGGTGCAATAGATTTCACAGGCGACGAGCTCTCCTTGATTGACTCCCGTCGGAAGACACCGTTGGCCACTCTCGATCCAAGGTCGGTCGAGATAAAGAATGTGCCGGTCTGGTTTGGCCTGGGGTTTCAACTTACCCAGGGCGAAACCAGCTGGTTTGTTCAGCCACGTTTCTCGCCCACAAGGCTCCGACGCTCGCGTCGTGCGGCAAAGGCCTTTCGCCAGGCGATAAATGAAGCCAAAGGCACTGGCTGATCCTCAGGACATGTCACAACCCCGGCGGTCTGGGGCACTCACCTTTGGGGCTCAATGAGAGAGAATGAGCGGAGTGGATTTCGCCTACCTTGAACGCCTGCAGAGTGCGACCTCACGCAGTCTTGAGCAACTGCGAATGTGGTGCATCTATGTGGCGGCAGTCAGTGCGGCCGTCGCTCTGGCCACAATCGTACTGGCGTTTGCCATTGGGCTCGCTGGTGGTATCTGGACCGCCGTCTTTTGTTTCGTCGTCGGATTCGGCGTCCTGATGGCGTTCGGCGGAGTCCGGGCAAAGCGACGAGTTGACAGCGAAATCGCTCGCCGGAGGAAGGCGGTGTCGAGTAGGTGAAACGGCTGGGCCAGGATCTGGGATCCAAGAGTTCTGGTCGTAGACAGCGACAGGCAAAGTCATCGACGCCAAAATCGTCTGACGACAACGAGCTCGTCATTCGATTCGACCAGCTGCCACGATTCGATCCGACGAAGCAACCATATGAGGGTCGATCCGTCCGTTCCGCCCGCAGTTGGCTCGCCCGCGTCGGCATCAGATGGAATCCGTACCAAGGATCTCGAATGTGGAAGGCCCGATGGTTGTCAGATGCCGGCTGCTATTTCATGGTCATGCTTGTCGTTGGAATTGCTTTCATCGCCCTGGACGTCAACGTGATCACAGGTGCCGCAATGACGAAGAGCGCAAACCCCGTAGTTCCTCTGGTGGTCGGCATCGTGGCGATCCTCTTTGCCCTTACCTTCGTACTGCTTTCTGCCCGACGGATCTACGAGGGCCCGAACGGGTCATTGAGATTTCAGTGGACTCGACGTCACAGGGATCTTCACCCAGGAGACATTGAAGCCGTGACACGGCTCGGCAAGGGTCTGAGATCTCGGACACTCTTTCCTCTGGTCATCCGAACTCGCGCTGGATCGTTCCTGTTGTGGCCGGCGATGACCAGGGAAGGTGAGCTTTTGACAGCGCTTGAGCGACACAGCCCTGAGGCGGATCTTTCGTTTGTGCGAAGAATCTGGTGCTGACTAGTGATCGAACGTCGGCACATAGCCGGCGGTCGGGGGCAGTAGATCACCCGTATAACCGGCGGACGGGGCGACCCTGAACACCGGCAACCAGTGAACTTATGGGGGCAGTCTGCGACTGCTCCCGCGGCTCCTGAGACCTCATGCTTCGACTCTGAGTCTCAATAGGCAGCCTTCATGTCCATTCGTTCCCTCGCTGATTTCATGGAGGTATCCCCTCGGTCGGAGCGGCGGTTGGCTAGCACCGCCTCCGTGACCGGCCGGGGGGATACCCTCATGTGGATGCTTCAGCCAGGGGTGCGGACTTCTCGTGGCCACGGACACCGTCGACGCTTTTGCGGAGGGTTGTCGAAGCGTTGAGTTCCCTCCGGTCCAATTGGGCCTATCTCAGAGCTCAGCACGCTGTCAGCATTGGCGACGAAGGAGTGGGTGTGGTGGTCCGTGGTCGTTGCGTCGGCGTGAGCTTGGTGGTTTTGGCCCTCCTTGCCGCGGGGATCGTCGCAGCGATGCCGGCGTCAGCCCAACTCAGCATCCCGACGCCCACCCATTTGGTCGTTGGGCTACGCATCACTCTTTCTTCCGAACTCCGTGTCGCCAATTCCGTCGGATCGCAGACGTTAGTGACGCCCATGCAAGCCCGCGCCATCGCTGTGTCCATGTGGCTGCAGTGGGAAGGTGCGATGATTTCGCGCAACACGACCGCGCTAACGCAGCTCACACCGCCAGGAGCATTGCTCAGCGGTGAGCTCTACCAGTGTGCGTGGCCCTCTGGGGGTTGCGTTTCCGAAACACATGTACGGCCCGTGTACAACGTTACGCCGGTCGTGCCCATTCAACGCAGCTATCCGATCTACTTCCTGGCGGAGGTCTCGACCATCCAGAACACCGCGGACGGCAACGCGCCGCCAGAATGGGTGCCCTGGATCGAGCTCCAAGTCCTCACCAAGGCCAGCGCGTCGGCCCCGTGGCAGCTGAGCTTCGACACCGGTTACAACGGCACCGACAATCAACAGCCTCCGCTCCTTCCATTCGAACTCGAGCCGGCGAGGGCGTCACGGTCCAGCGACACGCAGGATCTCTACAACTCGCCGCGGACGAGCCCCGCAACCACTCCCAGGTCAACCTTCTTGGCTCTCCTTGCGCAGTACTACCAGAGCTTCAAGGACACTGGGCGTCCACCGTCCAACGACCGGTTCAAGGTTGGGGGCACCGCCAATGGCTATGGGTCTCAGCAGGCCACCGCCCGCCAGGGCAACATCGCGGAAGGTTCGCGCAACCACTACGACTTCTCAGCGGATCCGAGAGCGGGCGAGTGGGAGTTCGCCGGCGCTGCGGGCCACCCCATTGAATGCGGGACGGTTCTCGACACGTCGACCAATACGCCGATCGGTGCATATGGACTCCTCCAAAACGCTGATCGGACTAATTTCGGCATGCCGCTCGCGCCAGGCACGTACAGCTCGATCACCACGACGACCACGCATCCGACCTGCATCGACGACGTCGATGGCGTGCTCGATGCGGCGGGGGACAGCGGCTACACGAGCGGCGTGAGCGGCTCACGACGGTCGATCTCGTCATGACAGTGGCGGATCGTCTCCAAGCCGGCGAATATCTGCAATCGGAGGACTCCCGGGCATGGGATACGCTGGTTTCGAATTCGGATACAAGCGCGCAAGGCCAATGGGGATTCGAGAGCTAAGGACTTGAGGCATTCGGACACTGCAGTCAGTCCTCCGGAGTCCATACCGAACGGGATCTGGTGGGCGGAACGAGGTATCCCACTTTGACATCGTCAGATTCAATTGGGGCATGACTCCGAGGTGCCGCAGGGTGGCACCCGCTCCCGGCTCAATGTACTGGGGCAGGTGAATGACCGGATACCGCACCCCTGTCTCAGCTCGTGTAGTCGACCGGACCGGCTCCCTCGATGCCGACGGCGAAGGCCAGGCCCCGGAGTCCAGAGTTTTCCGTCAGCGGCCAAATACTGTGGACGATGTTTGGCGGAATCCTGACCAGATCCCCTTGTCCGACCTCTCGTTCCTCGTTCCCAATCTTCATGATGCCGCTTCCGGAAATGATGTAATAGAACTCGTGAGTGGGATGTGAGTGGGGGTCGACGAGCCCACCGCCGGCAACTTCCCACTCGCTGACGAGCTCAAGAAAGCCTCCACTGGTCGCATCCTTTAGCTCACCGGGTTGGATGAGCCACCAGACAGGTACCGTCCCGGCATGTTCGATAACCGGTACTACATCCCTCGCCGAGCGGACATCCATTCCTCATCCTCCTCAGTTGCCGTGGTGGGATGTTACGACCATTCACCAGTGGCCCTGAGAGATGAGTGCTCGACTCGTGCTTCCCCGAAAGCAATGGCTTCGTACGCTTTGAAGGACTTGGCTGGACTTTTGGAGAGCAATGCGGTGTCGCTGTCCCGGCGTTATTGGGGCACCCTCCGGAATGGCAATCCCCGGCCTAGATTGATCCCGTGGTGGGTCCCGACGACGAGTTCACGAGAGAAGCCATTAGGAAAGATGCCGCTCGGCTCCACGACGAGCCGCCCGTCCCGAGCAGCAACCCAGTCATTCGGCGGCTTCAAAGAGGTTCTGAGTGGGGTTCCATCACAAATCTCGCCAGCCCCGAGGCGGCAGTCGAGTGGGTGCGTCGATTGACATGAGTCGCCCGAGCGTGAAGAACATATTTCGGCTCAGAACCGATTGGCGGCTCACGCCAGAATCGCTGCCGATGCTCCTCGACATTCTTTCGAGCGAAGATGGAAGGCTCGTGTTCACGGCACTGATGGCATTATCCAGAAACGGCGCACAGCTTTCGAGCGATGAAACCGAAGAGTCCGATGCGACGCTGCATCGGATCACCTTGCCAGACGGTTCCGTGCATGAGCGCCCTGACAACGCGACGACGTGCGGCCACCCATCCGGAGATTAGGAACGGTCGTACCCTCGCCCCATGTGCAGGGTGGCTCTCAGTCCGGTGTACTGGGACGCTGAAACCCCCGCTGTGTACGATCAAACCCGTGCGGAGGCATTGGTCCCTATCACTTGGGCTAGCCCTGGCCGGTGTAGGACTACTGGTGTCCGCACTTCCCGTCACTGCGACCGAAAGTACAAAGATGTCGAAGGTCCGTAGCGAGACGCTTGCCTGCTTCAGCCAGGAAGGACCCCCCGACGCAAGTCTTGCCCCGGACTATGTGGGTTTGCCGGTTCGGAAGGCCGAAAGGAAGGCGCGACGGACCGAGGCGGACGGTTACCGAATCATTGCGAAGGATGGACGGTGCGTCCCCTCCACCGCAGACTTGAGGAGGGACAGGGTGAACTTCTGGATCGTCCACGGTACGGTGATCAAGGCAACCATCTTCTGAACCTCCCCCTGACGCCGAACAAAGCGCCACCTACCCGGCGTACTGGGACTAACGCCGCATATTGCATTTGATGCATGTTCTCGAGCGCGCTGCGCTCAGGCGTGTGTCCTGCATGTTTGCAAGGCTCGAGAGAGCCGCTGCGAAGGGTTGGTGGCGGTCGCTTTCGTGCCTTGACGTGGACATCCCCGGCTTCGATTGCATCTGATGATTGAATCCCGCGTTCACAACGAGGCATGGAAGGGGCTTGCATGGGTCGATCACGAGGGCTGTGGCTGGCGGAGGTGGAGTCGCCTGACGCCCGCGTCGCCGGTGACGCATTCGACGCGATGTTGGCCGCTTGGCGCGATCAACAACTGTCGCGGTGTCTCAACGAACAGACGATCGATACCCGCGAACGCCTGGTGCGCCGGTTCCGTATTCACACTCAGGTCTGGCCGTGGCAGTGGCTGCCTGGGCACCTCGAGTCCTGGGTAGGCGAACTGCGCAGCGACGACGGACTGGCCCACTCGACCATCCGCAGCTATCAGCTGGCCGTCGGCGCCTTCTGTGACTTCGTCTGCGACAGCGCGTATGGCTGGGGGACGTCGTGCATTGTCCAGTTCGGCTCGGCACCAGTGCAGATCTGCCGGGCCGAGAACCTGGCCCGACACTCGAGCGAGTACGAAGGACGACCCGCTCGACGCTCGCTGACTCGGATCGAGCTCCAGGCACTCTTCGACGCCGCCGACGACGATGTCGAATCGATCCGGGCCGGGGCCAAGAAGGGTTGGGCTCCGGCCTTTCGAGACGCCACCATGCTCAAGGTCGCCTATGGCTGGGGGCTCCGACGACGCGAAGTCCGCATGCTCGAGCGAAGCGACTTCAGCTCCAATCCCAAGGCACCCGAGTTCGGCGACTACGGCGTGTGTCAGGTGCGCTGGGGCAAGGCGGCCAAGGGCGGGCCGCCCCGTCGGCGCGGGGTGCTCACCGTGTTCGGCTGGTCGACCGAGGTGCTCGCCGAATGGATCGACGAGGTCTGGCCGACCATGGAGAGCGCCGGGGCGGGCCTGTGGCCCTCAGAGCGCGGGCCGCTGGTCAGCGAGGACCGCATCAACGACGCCTTCACCCGTTCGGCCCGCTCGGCCGGTCTGCCACCGGGGCTGACCCTGCACTGCTTGCGCCACAGCTATGTGACGCACCTGATCGAGGACGGCTTCGATGCCCTCTTCGTCCAACAACAGGCCGGCCATGAGTACGCCTCCACGCTGGCCATCTACACCTCGGTGTCGTCGGACTACAAGACCCGCACGCTGCGTGCCGCACTCGACGGGGCAGTCGAGGCTGCCGCTCAGCGCCGGAGAGCACGGTGAGGGCCCGTCGCAAGGTCGCCTACACCTGGCGACTACGTGAGGTCATGGCCGCCCATGGGCTGTGGCAGACGACCGAGCTGCGGCCGCTCCTGGCCCAGCGTGGTGTCGAGTTGTCCGCCGCCCAGGTCTATCGGTTGGCTGCGGGCACGCCCGAACGGCTGTCGCTCACCACCTTGGCCGCGCTGTGCGACATCTTCGACTGCACCCCCGACGACCTAATCGAGACGACGGCGAGCGCAGGCCGGGCACCGGCCAAGTCCAAGGCCGCCAAGCCCGTCGTCCGCCGACCCCGACGGGCCCGGATCACCGACGAGAGCCAGCAATGACGGGCTCTGTGTGTGCTGCGGGCTGCGGACGCACCACCAGGCGACCGGGGTGGCCGGGCGGGCCGCTGTGCGCGACATGTGCCACACGCCGCGTCATCCGTCACGGTCGCTGCCCGGGCTGCGGACTGGTCCGTTCCTTGCCCGGTGGCACCGCGGGGCAAGCTCCTCTGTGCGCTCGTTGCGGCGGGATCCGCGAGGCGCTTCGGTGCCGAGGCTGTGGTGCCGACGATGACTTTCGGACCTTGAGTCAATGCCGGCGCTGTTCGCTCAGGGCACGCCTGGAGCGTCTCTTCGATGACGGGTCCGGAGCGGTCAAGCCCGAGCTCGCATCTTTCATCGACGCGCTGGGCGACATGGAGGTGCCACGAGGCGGGCTGTCGTGGCTCTCTCATCAGGCGACCGCCGAGCGCATCAGCGCCATCGCCACCGGGGTCGTCGCGCTCAGCCATGACGGTCTCGACACCTTGGCCATGTCCAACGGGCGCGAGCACTTGCGCGCACTTCTCGTCACCCACGGCGTGCTGCCCGAGCGTGACCGCTACCTCGCTGCCTACGAGCGCTGGGCCAAGAGCCGCCTGGCCTCCGTCGAAGAGCCCGCCGAGCGCCGGCTCATCGCCGCCTATCTGCGTTGGCATCACGGCTCTCGGCTCTCGGCCCTCTCCGATGCCGGCGATCTGACCGAGAGCCGCTACGCGGTGGTGCGGGCGCAGACCAACATCGCGGTCAAGCTCCTGGCCTGGCTCCGAGAGCACGAGACCGATCTGCTCACTTGCACCCAAGCCAACGTCGACGCCTGGTTCGCCCAAGGACCGAGTACCCGACTGCACTCCCGCTCCTTCTTGAACTGGGCCATTCGCACCCACCGCCGAGCGGCGCTCGAACTGCCCCCCGACCGTCCCGCCGTGCCCCGCGGTATTCCCGAGCACCAACGCCTCGACCTGCTCGGCCGCTTGCTCGACGACGACAACATCGACCTGGTCGACCGGGTCGCCGGTTGCTTGGTCCTGCTCTATGCGCTCCCGCTCACCCGGATCAACCGCCTTCGTGCGACCGACTTCGAGTCGGCGGACGGCGGGCATGCGTTGCGCATCGGTGACGACCTGGCGCCTGTCCCCAGCGCGCTGTCCGCGCTCGTCCGAGCACTCCTCGAGCGGCCGGGTCACGCCAGCAGCGGCGGACATCGGAACGGTGACTGGCTCTTCCCCGGAGGCCGAGCCGGGCAGCCGATCGAACCCGATCAGCTCGCCGAACGCCTCAACCGACACGGTGTCACGAGAGCAGCCCGCACCGCAGCGCTCGACGCCTTGCTCGCCACGGTGCCCGCACCGGTTTTAGCCAAACTCATCGACCGCCGGCCCTGGCGCGTCGCTCAACGAACGAAACTCCTGGGGACGGACTGGAGGAACTACGTCGCCCTACGAGTACAGTCCTGATCAGATCCGGGAGGAATACACGGCGAATCGAATATGCGTCTCCGCCAGTCCACCCCCCATGGGGACACGGGGGCAGGACGATGGATCAAACTGGAGTGTCGGGAGGCTCAATCGGTTCTTCCAGTCTCCGCACTGCCTCCGCCAGCTCTTCTCTTCTCTGCTGCATTACCGAGACACCTGCGGCCGTCTGCGAAGCCACACTCAGATTCAGCACGTGAAAGGCTTGCCACACGCTGTAGTTGAAAGGTGAAGATTGCAAACGGTCGGCGGCTTCAGATCGGGATCCTGCTGACTGAATCGTCGATACGACCTCAGACATGTGTTCAACCGCTGCGATCTGCACCTCGACATCTGCGAGCATTCCTCGGGCATTCTCTAGGAGCTGTGGTCTGTACTTGACCTTGTCCGCGTATGTCATCGGTTCTGAGCGACGCGATGGTCTGGGCTGCCCCAACGCAGTCGCCAAGTCATCTCGCGTGAACTTGACTACTTGACGGAATAGCCCCTGCTCGGAATCCCCGGCGACGCGTCGGGCGATGAGGTCCCCGTCCGGACCGTCCAGAGCCTGGTCTAGATGATCGAGGATCGCCCAAAGTCGACGCGCCCCATCTCCGGCAAAGGTCATTCCCCACCCACTGTCTGGTCCGGGCTGCCATTTTGCTTCGGTCATACGACCAAGGATACGGACGCCAAGTCCGTCGTGAAGGCTCGACGGGGCTTGCCGCCCATCCGGTGAAGTGGGGCAGTAGCAGCCCGTCAGCAGTGGACGCCTTTTGTTTCGCCATCTACGTTTGGAGAATGGAGCTGGACGACAGCGTAGACAGCAGGCTCGCTGTAGTTGCGAAGGTTATGCACTCTCCACCGGCGGTGCATCCCAGATCGCCCATTGGGGTGTGGCGCACAGCGCGCAGTTGCTACGACCTTATGGCGAATCACATTCGGCGAGGCTCTCGCACCCTCGAAACGGGTGCTGGACTTTCAACCATCCTCTTTGCTGCTTGGGGATGTGATCATTTGGCTGTCGTCCCCGATCCCAGCGAGGCAACGGCTATCGAGGCATACTGCGCCGAGAACGGGATCTATACCGATTCGCTCACTTTCGATTTAAGACCTTCGGAAGTGGCGCTCCCTGATCAGGCGGATTCCGGTGAACTTGACCTTGTGTTCATTGACGGATGCCACGGATTCCCCTCACCGATGATCGACTGGTTCTACGGTGCTGGTCGGCTCCGCAGGGACGGAGTCGTGGTGTTCGATGATGTGCAGCTACCTCAGGTATCACTCCTTATCGAAAACTTCATCGAACCCGATGATCGATGGCAGGAGCTAGAGAAGACACCGAAGTGGGGAGCCTATAGGCGAATATCGGAAGGCTTCCTGGGTGAAGATTGGTACGATCAACCCTTTTTCCCAACGCAAAAGGTGACGCTTGGCGACAGAGCTATCCGTACCCTGAAGGCCGCTGTCCCTCTAAGTGTTCGCAAGAAACTGGCGCGTGCATAAGCGCCTTCCGATGCCTCGTTGCTGAGCCGTGCCAGGGTCAGGGGGCAAACCCGGAGGATGATTCATCTACACAAGTCGAATCTGGGGGGAATGGAGCATCGACCGCATTTGGCCGACGACCAAAGCCGTAGTTGACTTCTACAAACGGTGCGCCAGGTCACTGAAGGCGTGTGGGTCATAAGAGAGTAGACCGCCTCGGCATAGTCGGACAATGTCGGGCCAAGTTGAATAGTCTCTTGCCCGGCAATGAATCCAGGGGCGAGATGACCGGCGTATCGATCGATACGGTCGATGACGAGCTGTCTGTCCGCGGTGATGAAGCGGGGACGGCTCCTGGTGACCGCCGCTTCCGCCCCGATGTCGAGGGACTGCGGGCAGTCGCCATCGTGCTGGTGGTTCTCTACCACGGTGGGCTGAATGCGCTGAGCGGCGGTTACGTCGGAGTCGATGTGTTTTTCGTGATCTCGGGATTCGTCATCACCGGGCTCCTGCTTCGAGAACGCGCCGGCAGCGGTCGGACCTCGTTCTTCAGCTTCTACGGGCGCCGCAGCCGCCGCATCATCCCCGCCGCGACGCTCGTGATCGTGGTGACCGTCATCGCCACCTACTGGGTCTTGGGGGCCATCTACGGGAACCCGACGGCCGTCGACGGCCGCTGGACGGCGGTGTTCTTGGCCAACTTCCACTTCTCCTCGGTCGGGACCAACTACCTCGACCAGACTCAGCCGCCTTCACCGTTGCTCAACTTCTGGTCGCTCGCCGTCGAAGAGCAGTTCTACTTGGTCTACCCGGCCCTCTTCGCGGCCCTGGCGGTCCTCGGGCGCAAGGCCTCGTTTCGGCTACGGCTCGGTATCGGCCTGGTCGTGGTCATCGCCGCCTCGTTCACCCTCTCGGTCCTCCAGACGAACTCGGATCCCACCGTGGCCTACTTCTCCCCGTTCACCCGGGCCTGGGAGCTGGCCCTCGGGGCTCTGGTGGCCGTGGCAACGCCGTGGCTCCTGCGGGCCCCCAGAGTTTTAAACGGGGTGCTGACGTGGCTCGGTGTGGGGGCGATCGCCTTCTCGGCGGTGGCTTTCGGCGCCGACACCGCCTACCCCGGCTCCCTCGTGGCCATTCCGGTCCTCGGGGCCGCGCTGGTCATCGCCGGGGGGATGGCCGCCCCGAAGTGGGCAGCCGAGTCGGTCCTCGGGCTCCGACCGTTCCGCTGGGTGGGGAGGATCTCCTACTCGCTCTATCTCTGGCACTGGCCGATCCTGATCATCGCCGCCGACCAGGCCGGAAAGACGAGCCTTCCGTTCCGAGAGAACGTGGTCTGGCTGCTCCTCGCCCTGGCCCTCTCGGTGGTCACCTATACGTTGGTCGAGAACCCCATTCGCCACGCTCGGGTCTTGTCTCGTGGACTGGCACCGATCGCCTTGGGTGCCGTTCTCATTGCCGCCACCTTGGCCGTCTCCACGGTTGCACTCAGCACAGACGCTCGTAAGGTCTCGGGACCTGTACCGCCCGTGTCAGCTTCCGAACTAGCGATCTTGCTTCGACGTGCCCCAGAGGTACGGACTCTTCCTGCCGATCTGATGCCCTCGCTGGCCGAGGCTCATCAAGACTGGGGAGGCCCGCCGTCCGACTGCTCGCCTGGAATGGATCAAACTTCGATTCCCGACAGTTGCATATTTGGCGATACTTCCGGAAGCCACACGATGGTGATCTATGGAGACTCTCATGCCGGAATGTGGTTCGATGCCCTGAACGTCATAGCGAAAGAAGCGCAGTGGAGAGTGGTGGATCTTTGGAAGGGGGGGTGCCCAGTGGATTCCCTGTCCTATCGGGTACCCCCAGGGTCGGGCAAGCCGGGTACGCCTTGGGTTGCGTGCGAGCAATGGCAACGGTGGGCTCTCAGTCGAATCAACAGTCTCAAGCCCAATCTCCTTGTTCTCACCCAGGAGGGCCGTCTCAACCAAGCCTCAAAGCCGTTCACCTCTCAACAGTGGGAACAAGGGTTGGCCACGACATTTCATCGGATTCACATACCGAAAAGCAGGGTGGTCGTACTTGGCAACATCCCGTACCTCCCAGACGATCCTCCTGAATGTCTCGCCCGGCACAGTTCAAACATCCAAGCGTGCTCCGGGCCGTTGGACACGTTAGTCACCGGATATAACCAAGTCGAGGAGGAAGTAGCGCATTCCGTCGGCGCTCGTTACATCAACGTAGTGCCGTGGTTTTGCTCCACCGTCTGCACCGGAGTCGTTGGACATTACGAGGTCTATTTTGATCAAGTTCACGTCGGAGCCACCTACACCTACGTTCTTGAGGACGTGCTCAAGAAGTCTTTGCGAATCTGACCGCTGCCTTTTCCCCGACCTGACCTCGTGAACCCGGTTAGGTGAACCTAGGGCGGGAATTGCCTTATGTCCGCCCCGTCCGCCGGCCCCGCCCCCGCCCGTCGTCCGCCGGCCCCGCCCCTCGTCCCCGCTCCCGCCCGAGGTGCTCGCTCGTTCCTCGCTCCGTCCGGCTGGCTGGCTGGCCTCCGTCCCCGCCCCGCCGGCCCCGCGTCCCCCGTGCCTGGCGTCCCCGGTCCCCGTGCCCGTCCCCCGGCTTGCTCCCCGCCAGTCGTCCTCTCTCCCAGAACGCGATGGCGGGCGCATGGGGACTCAAACCCAGAACCCGTCGAGCATGCCCCACTCGTGCGATTACTGGGGCAGGGGAAGGTTCGCGCACCCAGAGTCGCACTGGTGGCGCCCTGTCGCATGGTGCGCGTGATCGATCAACCAGGCCGCTTAGGGTTTTCCTACGGGCCGTTGCTCGGACATCCCGAGCAGGGGGCGAAGCGTTCGTCGATTTCCAGTTGCCCGATGCGCGTATGCGGTTCGCGGTCGTGGCCTTCTCCGGTCCCGGTGACGCGCTGGTCCGACTGGCGGGCCCGATCGGCCGGGGTCTGCAACGTCACGCCGCCCATGGGTACCTGCGCACGCTCAAGCGGTTCGTGGACCGCGAGCGTCAGGAGGACGGGTAGGCACGCCCGGTGGCGGGATTCAGAACGATGTGACCGGGTGTCACGATGCGACGGGGCAGGGCGACGCTGCTCCAGATCACCGCTCCGGTCGCGGGGTCGAGCACCGCCACCCGCACCGGGATCACGGCCGGGGCCCGTCCGCCTGGGCCCGTGCCGGCTCCAGGTGGCCGACCCACGTCGGGGTGAGTAGCGCCCCAGCTCATGAGCAGCACGGCGAAGATGGTCGTCCCGACGAGGGCGCCCCGCCTGGTCGCCGTCACCGTCGCAGTCAGCGTCGCCGTCGCCGCTCGAGCCGGTAGGCCGTCGTCGGCTCCGCGAAGCCCTTCAACGTCAGGGGAGGCAGGCGCTCGAAGCGAAAGCCGCTCCCCTCCGACCGCACCCCCTCGGACACCACCGCCGTCGACGGTTCGGCGGCGCGCACCAGCCGGGCGGCCAGGTTGACGTCGGGCCCGTAGAGGTCGCCGAACACCGAGGCCATCTCCCCGCTGGCGAGGCCGACCCTGACCGCGGGGAGCGTCCCGTCGGAGGCGTCAATCAGATCGAGCGCAATGTGGCAGGCGTCCACGGCGTGCTCGGTGACGAACATCGCCTCGTCACCGATGGTCTTGACGATCTGACCGTTGCGCGCAGCAACGATCTCGGAGGTGCGCCGGTCGAATTCGACCAGGACATCCGTGAGCCCTCGCAGCGACAACGACGCCGTCGAAGCGGTGTAGCCGACCAGGTCGACGAACCCTACCGTTCGCTGCACGGTCACGACCGATCGCTCCGGGTCCGTCGACCACATCCGTTCGGCGACGGCCACGATCTGGCGGCGGAGCACCGCGTCGAGCGTCGAGACGAAGTTCGGGAGCATGGTCTGCGTCATCTCGGCGTACTCCTTGACGACGTCGACGTAGGCCGTGCCGCCGGCCCGGCGCGGGAGCTCGACCTGCAGGCGAAAGACGCCGACGATGGTCTCGGCCAGCCGCGCCATGGTGCTGCCGGCGACGCGGGCCAGCTGCAGCGTCGCCTCTTCGCCGAGCAGGTTGTTGGACGCTCCGGCGAGCAGCCTGATGGCCGCCGCCTCGTCGGCGGTGACGTGATGGTCGGGATCGGTCGGCAGCCCGACTGCCGTCATGAGCCGCACCGTCGTCGGCCAATCGAGGCCGGCGTCCACTGCCACCTCGCGCAGGGGGAGCGGACCCCGGGGCCGCAGCGACAGGTCGAGCGCCAGCTCCCCGAGGTTGCTCGGGTTCTCCACGTCCGCGGCGGTGGCGCCCAGGCTCCGCACGTAGCGGATCAGGTCGCGCTCGTGCGCCGCCTGCAGCTCGTCGGGGTCGCGCTCCAGCTCGTGCGGGTCGGGCGTCCCCGGGTCATCGGTCACGCCACCAGCTTGCCCGACGCGCTCGCGCCGGACCCCATGGGGGGAGAGTCAGGTCCGAGCCGGCTTGACGGCCAGCTTCTCGTGGCGCACCGTCGCCCACCGCAGCATGACGAGCACCTTGATGGCCCACCAGCCGGGGTCGATCTCACCCTTGGCCAACGACATCCGGCTGCTCGTCGTGACGGCGTGGTGGTTGTTGTGCAGCCCCTCGCCGGCGACGAGCCAGGCCAGCCACTGGTTGTTCGTGGCCAGGTTGTCGTGCGGCCGCTTGCCCCACTTGTGCCCGATGCCGTTGATGGCGCCCCCGCCCAGCAGGTAGATGGAGGCGTGGACCGCCCCCGCGATCAGCCCGATCTCCCAGCCGAACACGGCGATCAGGAGGCCGATGCCGAGCGCCAGCCCGAGGAGGGCGTGGTTGAACAGCACCTTGTCCCAACGGTCCTCGGGGAGATCCTTGGCGTAGCGGACCACCTGCTCACGGTTCTTGGAGACCCGGCGGTACAGCACGGCGTTGCCGAACTGGACCAGCGAGTAGCCGAAGATCACCGGCGAATGAGGGTCGCCCTCCTTGTCGGTGTGGGCATGGTGCTTGCGGTGCACCGCCACCCATTGCCGGGGTCGGGTCCCCGTCGACATCCAGATGATGACCCGGCACACGAAGGCCACCGAAGGCCGCAGCGTGATGGCCTTGTGCGCCAGAGCCCGGTGCAGGTACACCGTCGTGACGACGAAAGAGATTTGGGACGTGATGAGCCCGATGAGAAGGGCCTCGAGGACCGCGGGCACGCTGCTAACTGTAGCTCAGCGCGACGACCCCCCTCGGGTGCGGTCGCCGCGGTCCATCTGCACCCCCGGGCGCAACGGAGCGATCCGCGCCAAGATGTGCGGGTTGGCGACGATTCGATGCGAGGTCCCTTTCCATGAGCTTCACGCCGTACGACCGGCCGGTCCGGGCCGCCTTCATCGGCCTCGGTCGCATCTACGACCTCAACGTGCGGGCCTACCTCGACAACCCGGATGTCGAGGTCGTGGCCCTGGTCGACCCGAGCGAGGAGCGCCGCGCCGAGCGCGCCGCGGGCTGGCCCGGAGCGCAGACCTTCGCCTCCGCCGCCGAGCTCGCAGCCAGCGGCCTGGAGGTGGATGCGGTGGAGGCGCTGCTCCCCGTCCCGCTGCACGAAGAGGGCGTCGTGGAGCTCCTCGGCTACGGCTGGCACGTCAACCTGCAGAAGCCGATGGCCAACGACCTCGCGTCCGCCCGGCGCATGGTGGACGCCGCCGCGGCCAACGACCGTCTGCTGCGCGTCATGGAGAACTACATCTTCTACGAGCCCCTGGTGAAGCTGAAGGCGCTCGCGACGTCGGGTGAGCTGGGCGACATCAGCGGCTACCACATGAAGATGGTGGGCAGCGGCCGCGGCGGCTGGGACGTGCCGGCGAGCAGCTACCGCTGGCAGCTCCAACAGATGCGAGAGGGCCGCGGGATCCTGGTGTTCGACGACGGCTGGCACAAGCTGGCGACGGCCCTCTGGCTCTTCGGGCCCATCAGCGAGGTGCGAGCCTGGATCGGCGGCACCGAGGTGTTCCCCGGCGTCGAGGTCGACGCGCCGACCACCATCGTGTGGGAGCACGAGAACGGCGTCCGCGGGGTATGGGACATCACCCTTGCCCCGGACATGTACCTGCGCTCGGACTACTACACCAACGACGAACGCTGGGAGGTCACCGGCCGGGCCGGGTACGCCCGGGTCAATCGCTGCACGGGGCGGGGCATCCAGCAGCCGAGCCTCGAGGTGTACCTCGACGGGGAGATGCGCTCGTCCCACGCCCTCGACGACGACTGGGCGAGCAGCTTCCGGGACTCGGGCCGGCACTGGCTCCGCTGGCTCAGGACGGGGGAGGGCCCGATGCTGTGGAGCGGCGAGGAAGCCGTCGACGTGCTCCGCTTTGCGCTCGCCGCGTACGCCAGCAGCGCGGCGCGGCGGCATCGGCGTCGATCCGGCCTCTCTCGACTAGGGCCTCTCTCGACTAGGGCCTCTCTCGACGAGAGCGCCCCCTCACCGACCGCTCGCCGAGCCGTCATCCGCAGGTCGGCGGCGCCCGGTGCCGCACGCGGCTCCGGTCATTACGCTTTTGCCTGTGGTGCGAGAGCAGCCCGCAGCGAGCCTCGGCCGGCGCATCGGGGCCCTGGCCCTGGGCCTCGTCCTGGTGGTGGGAACGCTGGTCGTGGGCTGGCTCGTCTGGAGCGTCTTCGAGTGGCGTCAGGGTCGCACGCCGACGTACCGGCTTCTCGGGCTGCGCGTGGTCGGCCGATCCGACAGGCAACCGATCGGCCTCGGGCGGTCGTTCCTGCGCAGCGGCATCTGCTGCCCGCTCCTGGTCATCCCCACCGCAGCCGTCGGCGCCGTCGTCCTGCTCTGCTTCGCGTTCGGCGCCTCGCCGCCGGACGGGTTGTTCCGCCAGGCCCGCCGCGCCCCCTGGGACGTCCTCACCGCGACGACGGTGCTCGACGAGCGCCCCCGGCCCATCGTCCATCTGGGGGCGGAGTTCCAGCCCATCGATCCTGTCGATCTCGGCGGAGTGGCAGGCCCGGCCGAACGGGCACACCCCGAACTGAACTGAACCGAACGGACCAACACCGAAAGGCACAACACCGTGCGGGGCCGGACGTCCGCGTCCGCAGGGTCAGCCTGCGGTGTTCCCCCGCCAGCGGCGCTCGAAGGGCAGCCGCCAGGTGCGCGGCGCAATGAGGTCGTAAATGGCGGGCGGGCCCCAGGACCCCTGCGGGTAGGGCTGCGCCGGCGGGGGGTTGTCCAACAGCGGCGTCGACACCTCCCACAGGCGCTCAATGCCCTCGGCCGTGTTGAACAGGGTGTGGTCGCCGACCATGGCGTCGTGGATGAGGCGCTCGTACGCCTCGAGCACGTCGGAATCCTGGCCCGTCTCGTGTAGGGCGAACTGCAGGCTCAGCTTCTCGAGCTTCATACCCGGCCCGGGCTTCTTCCCGTAGAAGGAGAGGGAGAGCTTCGACGAGTCGGCCAGGTCGAAGGTCAGGTGGTCGGGGCCCTGGGCGCCCACGCCAGAGTTGGCGGGGAACATGGACTTCGGGGGCTCGCGGAAGGCGATGGAGATGATGCGCTCCCCGCCGCCCAGCTTCTTGCCGGTCCGCAGGAAGAAGGGCACGCCCGCCCAGCGCCAGTTGTCGATCTCCACCTTCAGCGCCACGAAGGTCTCGGTGTCGGAGTCCGGCGCCACGCCGGGGATGTCGCGGTAGCCCTCGTATTGCCCCCGCACCACCTCGTTCACGTCGAGCAGCTGCATGGAGCGGAAGACCTTGTTCTTCTCCTCGTTGATCGGACCGGCGGCCAGTGCCGTCGGCGGCTCCATCGCCATGAAGCCCAAAATCTGGAAGAGGTGGGTGACCACCATGTCCTTGAAGGCGCCCGTCGCCTCGTAGAAGGCGACCCTGTCGTCGACACCCAGTGTCTCGGGCACGTCGATCTGCACGTGGTCGATGTGGTCACGGTTCCAGATTGGCTCGAAGAGGCCGTTGGCGAAGCGGAAGGCCAAAATGTTCTGGGCCGCCTCCTTGCCGAGGAAGTGGTCGATGCGGAAGATCTGGTCCTCGTCGAAGACCGAGTGCAGCATGTCGTTGAGCGCCACCGCGCTGGCCAGGTCGGTGCCGAACGGCTTCTCCATGACCACGCGCGACCGCTCGACCAGCTTGGCGTCGGAGATCATCTGAATCACGGCATGATCCGCCAGCGGGGGAACGCTCAGGTAGTGCAGGCGCCGTGGCGGCTCACCCCCCATGTCGGCCTCGGCCTTGGCCACGTGCTCGGCCAGCGCCTCTGGCCCTGCCGAGGTCGAGCAGAAGCTGAGGCGCTTCTCGAAGTTCGCCCACTGCAGCAGCGAGACCTTGTCGGTCGAGAACTCGTCGACGGCATGGCGGGCCAGGTGGCGGAACTCCTCGTCGGTCAGGGTGCTGGTGGCACTCCCGACGATGCGGTAGTCGGGCATCATCCCCAGAATGGCCAGGTGCAGGAGCCCGGGGATGAGCTTGCGTGCCGCCAGGTCGCCGGTGGCGCCGAAGAGGACGATGACATGGGGCTCGATCCGGTAGCCCGGGACAGCGGCATCCGCCGTCTCGCTCCGGTCGACGACCTCGGTCACGCCGGCCTCCTCTCGTTGAGGTCGGACACGTTGCCCCCCATGATCTTGGGCACCGACTCGAGGGGGAGCTTCTGCAGCTCGCTGACCCAGTCGATGGGCTCGGGCAGTCCCTCAATGTGGGGCCAGTCCGACCCGAAGATCACCCGGTCGTCGCCCATGAGGTCCACGATCTCGCCGACGTCGTCCTCCCAGAACGGGTTGATCCACACGTTGCGCCGGAACGTGACGACGGGGTCCTCGGAGAAGTAGCCCGGCATACGCCTGGTGGTCGTGCGCAGCTTGGCGAAGAGGGGGGCGAGGAATTCCGACCCGTTCTCGACCGAGGCGACCCGCACATTGGGGAAGCGGTCGAACAGCTTCTCGAGCAGCAGGGTGGCGAGGAAGTCGTGCGCCGCCGCGCTCAATGGCGAACATCTTGATGCTCGGCCGCGCCGGGCCGGCGCGGAACGAGGCCGAGAAGCCGTCGGGCGCGTAGCCGTTGGAGGACAGCCCGGCGTCGCCGGCGTGCACCACGACCGTGATGCCGGCCTCGTTGACCCGGGCCCAGAAGGGGTTGAACACCTCGTCGGCCGGAGACAGGGGCCCGCCGACCGTGATCGGTGCGGCGGCCCGCATCACGACAGCCCGGGCGTCCTGGTCCAGTGCCCACTCCAGCTCACGAACGGCCTCGTCCACGTCCGCCAGCGAGATGTACGGGGCGGCAAAGATGCGGTCCCGGTAGGCCATGCCCCAGTCCTCGGCCAGCCAGCGGTTGAAGGCGCGGAACAGGAGGACGACGGCACCCGGGTCGTGCTTGAGGGCCTCCTCGTAGAGCATGCCCAGGGTGGGGAAGAGCCAGACCTTCGACAGGTTTTGCGTGTCCATGGTGGCGAGGCGGGCGTCACGGTCGCGGTATTCGGGGCGGATGGGCTCGGGCTTGCCCATGAGCTCGTGTATGGGCCGGCCGTCGGGGTTGCCGCGGAAGTAGTCCACCAGCGCCCCGGGCGGGGTGATCGGGTTGAAGGTCGGGTTGGTCACCGCCCGGCTCACTCTTCCGCCCAGCGCGTGGTAGCGCCGGCCGTTGACCTCGACCCACTCGATCACCCGCGGCCCCAGCTTCGGGTCGAGGTGGCGGGTGAAGGCATCGAGCGCTTCGTAATAGTGGTTGTCCGCGTCGAAGACGGGCGAGTCGACAGCGTGCATGGTCAGCCTTCCGCGAGAGTGCGTACCAAAGGAGACTCTATTGGCTGGGGGTCGGCGGCCCCGCCGACGTGTGGGCGGCCCCGGCCGGGTCGACCGCCCAGGCGGGGGCCTCCCCCCAACGGTCCCCGTAGACCAGCTCCGGCAGCGGCCGCCGCCGCACCGGGCCGTGTCGACCCCGGGGTCGGCCGAGGGTGATGGTGGCCATGATCTGCACGTCGTCGGGGATGTGGAGCAAAGAGCGCAGCTCGGCGTCGGCGGCGAACTGCCAGCCGGTCATGACACCGCCGAACCCCAGGGCGCGGGCGGCCAGCAACAGGTTCTGGCAGGCCGGGTAGACGGATGCACCGTCGGCGTAGGAGTCGGCGTGGCGGTAGCGCCTGAAGCAGGCGAGCACGAGCACGGGCACCGACTCGTAGGTGTCGACGTAGTGCTGCATGGTGCGGGCCATGCGCGCCTTGGGGGAGTCGGCCTGGGCGCCGGAACCGGTGTCGTACCCGTCGGCCTCCCGCTTGGCGCCCCAGAACCGGCGCGCCCCCTCGCCGATCAGCCGCTTGGCCTCCTCCGCCACCGGACCCTCGGTGAGGACGATGAAGCGGAAGGGCTGGCGGTTCGACCCGCTGGGCGCCCGCGTCGCCGCGAACAGGATGTCGCGCAGCGCGTCGTCGGGCACCGGTTCGTCGGTGTAGCGCCGGATGGCCCTCGTGGTGAGCAGCCCCTGGTAGAGCGAAACCTCCCCGGGGTGCCCGTCGCCTGCCGTCCGTGCCACGGTGGCGACCCTACCCAATCGCTGGCGGGGGCCCCTCCGGGTGTCAGCCCTGATTGCCGAGCGGCGTATAGGCCCGACAGGGCTCGCCTCGCAGTGCGCCGCAGGCCGGGAGCGCAGAGGACGGGACGATGCCGCCCACCTCGTTGACCACGACCGACGACCCCTGCGTGCCGCCGAGCGCGACGGTGTCGAGCACCGCACCGTGCGTGGCCGGCGTGTCGAAGGTCCACGACGGGCGGTCCCCTCCGGGCGCGGTAATGACGATGCGCAGCCGCGTCCCGGCCCGGAACGTGTGCGCGATGGGGTCGACGGGGATCCGCACGAGGGTGAAGCGTCCCTTCGGCAGGGCGCGCCGATCAGCCGCCAGGTACGTCGGGACGGGGTCGAGCACGGTCGACGCGGCGGACAGGGCGCGGTCGCTGCTGCGCAGGAAGCCCGAGGTGACGTATTCCTCCTGTGTCCCGCCCGGCCGGACCTCGGTCACCGTCACCTGGAGGTCGGTGACGGGCGCCGTCGAGCGCAGCATGAGATTGAGGCTGGCCGGCCCGACAACGGTGGTCGCGCTGGTGAAGGCGGGCGTCTCGAACGCAATGCCGTTGGTGGCGGGAACCGTGGTCCAGTCGTAGGGCGGCTGGGCGGCCCAGGCGTTGGCCGAGGCGGCGAGGTCGTCGGCCGGGCGCACGGCCGGGTTCGGGTGGAACGAGGCGGTGGACGAGGCCGGCGGCTTGCCCGTCCGGAGCGTGCCGCCGGGCCCGAGGCCGTAGCGCACGACGGCGCCGGCGGGGGGCCAGGCGGAGAATCCCGCCTCGTACGTGGGCTGCAGGGCACCGGGTCCCAGGCTGCCGCCGCCGTTGTCGAAGAGCACGCGGACCCGCGGGTCCTGCGAGGCGAAGGCGGCCCTGGCCGCGGCGACCGAAGGCTCCGTCGTGAAGCGGATGGCCGGGACCGGCGCCGAAGGGGCCCCGCTCGTGAGGCTCGAGTACAGGGTGGGCGCCAGAGCATGCAGTGTCGGGGAGGCGGTCGGCACGCGATCGGCGACGTACATGTCGAGGAATTCGAGCCAGCGCGAAATCGTGTCGGGGCCGAGCGAGTCGGTGTGCGTCCCGTTCAGCATGGTGACGTAGACGTCTTTGTCGCCGTGCAGGGCGGTGATGAGCGCGGGCCACTGTGGTCCGACCTGCTCGTCCTCGAGCGCTCCCACCATGAAGACGGGCACCTTGATGTGCGAGGCCCACACCGTCGGCGAGCGCGGGTCGAACAGCGCAGGTGTCCGGCCGAGGTTCGGGCTGATCAGAGATTCGAGGCTCTGGGCCTGCAGATGCAGGCGCTGGTTGGCCAGGCACGTCGTGTCGCCCGTGGCGATCTCGGCCGACGCCCACGGTTGGCCTCCGCCGGGTGCCGGGCGCGGCGTCCGACACGCGCTCGGCCACCCAGCTGGCGGCGAAGCCGTCGTTGTAGATCCCGCCCGGGTAGCCGGTCGAGTAGAGGTCGTCGGTCGGGCTGAGCGGCGTGATGGCCGCCAGGTCCGGCGGATCGGTGCCGGCGACCACCAGCTGGGAGAAACCCGAGTACGAGATCCCGACCATCCCGACCTTGTGGTTGAGGACCCAGGGCTGCGCGCCCACGGTCTGGACGACGTCGTAGCCGTCATAGTCCGAGGGCAGGCCGAACAGGTCGAACGCGCCGCCGGAGCAGCCGGTGCCGCGCATCTGGACGCTGACGGTGACGAAGCCCAGCAAGGGCGCGACCACCGAGCCGACCACCGTGGACGTGTCGGGCAGCAGCGGGTCGCTCGACGAGGCGTGACCCTCCAGCGCGTCAATGAGGCTGTGCGGCCCGGCCACGTTGTAGCCGGAGTACTCAATGACGGTGGGGAACGGCCCGTCGGCCAGCGTCTTGCCCGGGGGGAGGCGCACGGTGGCGGCGAGCAGTACCCCGTCGCGCATGCGCACGTAGTTGAGGCCGGCGTGCAGATGCTGCGAGGAGTAGAGCGACGCGCTCGGCGTCGATGCTGTCGACAGGACCGCGAAGGCGGCGGTGCGGCGCGCGCCCGGTCCCGTCCCTTCCTCGAAGCGGTAGCCGGGACCGGCGGTCAGGTTGCGCACAATCAAGCTGCCGAGCCGGTCCACCACCCCGGAGCCCTTCGTGGCCCCGGCCGCAGTCGACGACGGTCAGGCGAGCACCGGGAGGAGCGCCGGTCACGTAGGCCTGCCCGATCGAGCCGTGACCGCGGAACGGCAGCGGAACCGGAGAACCGCTGGCGCCGGCGCCCGTCACGAGCGAACTCGTCGCAGCGAGGGCAGCGACCGCACACACGAAGGCAACCCGCCGCAAGGAAGTGATCGTTCCGGTCCTCTCGTTGGGGACGGCGCTCGTGGCGAGACAGCGTCCAGCTGGGGGAGCGCCAGAGTACCCAGGTGGAGGGCCTGGTGCCCGTGGTTGGATGCACCATGTTCTATGTGCTGATCTTCAGCCTGGCGGCCCTGCTCCTCGTCGTCGCTGGCGTCACCACTATGTCGCGGCGGCGCCGGTCGCTACGCGGCCGAGGAAGCGCACACCGCCTCCGTCGACGGCCATTCGACCTACGCCGCCCACGGGACCCACCCCGACGCGTCGGGACGCCGCAACCGCAAGGCGAAGCGCGCCCAGTCCCAACACAGTCGGCGCAAGCGCCACTGACGCCGGGGGGATCAAGGCATTCGGTCGCACGTCCATCTGCACCGGGATCGTCCCGGGTGCACGGGAGGCATCGGTGAGCGTGTTGACTGAAGAGGTGACAGCACCCGTTCGAGTCGGTGAGGAGCGCCCGTTGACGCTCGCCGGACCTGCAGTCGGCGATCCGCGCCTCGTGGTCGCTCGAGACCTGCGACCCGACCGATGTCCCAACGTGGACTCTCGCCGAGCCTTCGCAAGGGCCAGTGTGCCGTGACGGCACTTGTCCTCCATGACTTCCTCGGGGGCCAGCTGCTCGAAGCGGAGGTGCTCCACGCCGACGGGTCGCACCAAGGCTTTCACTACTGGAACCGCTTTGCGGGCGTCGACGTCGATCTCACCCGACGTCAATTCAGGGAGGGGGAGGTGGTACAGACACCGCACCTGATTGAGCGGCTGCCCGCCTTCCCGTGGCGGGCCCAGGAGCAGTACGTCATCTTCCGTGACCGGGTGCGCGCTGCCCTGCGGTCACGGGCGGCGAGCGACTGACCGGGTCGGAGCCGGCCGCTGCTCTCAGGCCGACTGCGCCGGCACGCGGTCGAAGTAGAGGTCCGGATGACGCTCGTCCTCGAGCAGGCCTGAGATCCCCTCACGCTCGTAGGCGATGTGGAGATCGATACGGTGCACCAATAGCTCCGCCCGGGTGAGTGAGCCCGGCACGGCCCGGCTCGCCTCCGCCACCACGGTGCCGGTCGGCGCCACTATCCGGCTGGCGCCCAGCAGGGTCGACGTCGAGTGCGAGCCGGCCTGGTTCGCCTGCACCCACCATTGGCTGTTGGTCAGTGCGATGGCGGGATAGAGGAGGTCCCACGCGTTGGCCCCCTCGACCTCGTAGGCCGCCGGGGCCAGGACCAGGCGGGCACCGCGCAGCGCCATCGTCCGGGCCACCTCGGGGAAGTCGCCGTCGAAATTGACCACCAGGCCAACGCGCCCGAGGGCGGGGTCGTCGAACGTCGTCAAGCGGTCGCCAGGGGTGAACACCGAGGGCTCGAGCGTCGGCGGGTAGAGATGGACCTTGCGGTGCCAGGCCGCGAGCTCGCCGAGGGGGTTGAAGACGAGTGCCGTGTCGTAGACGTGGCCGTTCTCACCCAGTTCCGGCACGCTGCCTGCGGCCAGCCACATGTCGCGCCGACGCGCCGCCTGGCCGAGCTGCTTCGAGCGCGGCCCGTCGCGGGGCTCCGCGTCCGCCCGGGCATCCTGGGCCAGCGTCTCGGGGTCGTAGCCGCAGGACCACAGCTCGGGCAGCACCAGGAGCTCGACGCCGCGCGAGGCGGCGTCGTCCATCATGCTGAGCGCCACGTTCATGTTCTGGCGCGGCTCGCCTGGTGCGGCCAGCCACTGGGCCACACCAACAAGAAGATCTCGCTTCACGTCGGGTACCTGGTTTTCCCACCTCTTGTACTGCGCTGTGCCGCTCACCCTACGAAGGCAACATTCGCCGTTCGTTTCCCGTACGTGAATGCACTGTTACAAAGTTGGAGGCGTCAAAGCCCGGTGGAGCGGACGTTCGTCGTCAGGCGGTCCCCGGCGACACCATGATCGTGAGCAGGTCGTAGAGCACGTGCGCTGCCGCGATCGCCGTGATCTCGGCATGGTCGTAGGCCGGGGAGACCTCCACCACGTCACCGCCCACCACTGCGGCGGGCCGGAGCCCTCGCACCAGGGCCAGGAGTTCCCGGCTGGTCAGGCCCCCTGCTTCGGGCGTGCCGGTGCCCGGTGCGTGCGCCGGGTCGAGCACGTCGATATCGACCGACACGTAGACCGGCGCGTCGCCCACCCGCGCCAGCAGCCGGCGCACCACCTCGGCCACCCCGTGCTCGGCCACGTCGTCGGTCGTGATCTGCACGAACGCCATGGAGGAGTCCTCGGAGAGGTCGGCGTCGGAGTACAGCGGTCCCCGCAGCCCCACGTGGACGCTGTGGTCATGGAGGAGCAGTCCCTCTTCCCAGGCGCGCCGGAAGGGCGTCCCGTGCGTGAAGCGCTGCCCGAAGTAGGTGTCCCACGTGTCGAGGTGCGCGTCGAAGTGGACGAGAGCGAGCGGGCCGTGCCGGCGCGCCGTGGCCCGCAGGAGCGGCAGCGCAATGGTGTGGTCGCCCCCGATGGCGAGCAACCGGCCGCCGCCCTCCAAGAGCGTGTCCGCTCCCGCCTCAATCTGGGCCACCGCCTCCTCTGCGCTGAACGGCGTGCAGGCGATGTCGCCCGCGTCGACCACTTGGGCCAATTCGAAGGGCAGGGCCTCGAGCGCGGGGTTGTAGGGCCGGAGGAGCCGCGAGCCCTGGCGGACGGCGGACGGCCCGAAGCGCGCACCGGGCCGGTAGGAGGTGCCGCCGTCGAACGGCACGCCGACCACCCCGATGTCCCAGCGCTCGACCTGGTCGGACGTGGGGAGCCGGGCAAAGGTGGCGAGACCGGAGAAGCGCGGGATCACGCTGGCGTCGGCGGGTCCGATGGGCCTCTCTGCTTCGGCCATCAATCGTCGATGGCCTGGTACACGAGCGCGCGCAGCTGGGCCCGGAACGGGTAGGCGACCGAGGGGAAGAGCTGCGTCATGAAGACGACGAAGAGGTCCTCGGCCGGATCGACCCAGAAGGCGGTGCTCGCCGCCCCGCCCCAGTAGAAGTCGCCCGGCCGAGCCGGCCATGGCGGTGGCCGCCGGGCCCAGACCGATGGCGAAGCCCAAGCCGAACCCGACGCCCTCGAAGTTGGCCTCGCCGAATCCCCCGACCGCCATGTCCTGCAGCGTGGCGCCACCCGGCAGGTGGTTGACCGTCATCAGCTCCAGGGTCTTGCGTCCGAGGACCCGCCGGCCGTCGAGCTGGCCGCCGTTGGCCAGCATCTGGCAGAAGGCCACGTAGTCGTGGGTGGTCGAGACCAGCCCGCCCGCTCCGGAGAGGTAGGAACGCGGGCGCCGGATTCCGTTGGCGAAGGGTCCCTCCATGAGGCGGGGGGTGTTGGCGGGACGGTACTGGTAGCAGGCGGCCAAGCGGGGCAGCGACTGCTCGGGGACGTAGAACCCCGTGTCGACCATGCCCAGCGGCTCGAAGACCTCGCGCCGCAGGTACTCGTCGAGGCGCAGACCCGAGAGGATCTCGACCAGCCGGCCCACGATGTCAGTCGAGATCCCGTAGTTCCACTGCGTCCCGGGGTGGAACTTGAGCGGGTGCTCGGCCAGCAGGGCCGTGACGCTCTCGAGCGTCTGTCCTCGCCCCGACGCTCGGCACGGGCCCGTTGAAGGCGGTCGTCGATGGGGTTGCCCGGGAACAGCCCTCCGGGCAGGCCGGTCGTGTGCATCAGCACGTCGCGCATGTTCATGGGGCGCTCGGGCTTTTCCAGGGTGATGGCGCCGTCGTCCGCAATCTCGCCGACCTGCAGCGTCCGCCACTCCGGGATGTAGCGGTGCACGGGATCGAGCAGCTGGAACATGCCTCGCTCGTAGAGCTGCATGAGCGCGACGGAGGCGATGGGCTTGGTCATGGAGTAGATGCGGAAGATGGCGTCGTCGGCCATCGGCGTCTGCGCCTCGCGGTCCATGAGCCCGAGGGAACGGTGATAGGCCACGTGGCCGCCGCGCACCACGGCGATCTGGCAGCCCGCGATCTTCCCCGGTATCCACATAGGTAGAGGAGAAGTGCTCGGTGATGCGCTCGAGGCGCACCTCGTCCATCCCGGCGGCGTCAGGCTCCGTCTTCATGTCCCGAGGTTCTACCCCTTCTTCGCCTTCTGCTCACGCAGATAGCCCGCGGTGCCCGCCAGGAATGCGCCGACGTCCTGGGCCTTGGAGGCGGCGAGGTCCTTGAAGTACTCGGGGAAGTAGACCTGGGCGGCGCCGGAGTCGAGCCCGGCCAGAATGGCGTCGGCCATCGCCGACACCGGCTCGGCCGGGATCGGCAGGTCGGGCACGTCGTTGTCGGGCAGCGTGAACAGCGGTGTGTCGATCACCCCCGGGTACACGACCATGACCTTGATGCCGGTCTCCCACAGGTCCACGGCCATCGCCTCGGAGAAAGCCGTGAGCGCCGCCTTCGACGCGTCGTAGGCCGCCTCGCCCGGCGCACTGAGCGTGGCGGCGATCGACGAGATGTTCACGATGGTGCCCGAGCCTCGGGCCAGCATCTGGGGGAGCAGGTCGTAGGTCAGGCGCATCGGCGACAGGTAGTTGATGTGCATGACGGCCGTGATGGTGTCGATGTCGAGCGCGGTGGTGTGGCGGCGCTTGGGGATGCCCGCGTTGTTGACCAGCAGGTCGACGCCGCCGAAGGCGTCCAGCACGTCGACGGCCAGCTTGTCCACGGCATCGGGGTCGGCCAGGTTGGTCACCCACATGCGGCTGTCGGGCGAATGCTTCATGCAGCGCCCGACCACCTCGGAGAGCAGCTCGTCCCGCCGGCCGCAGATGCCGACGATGGCACCCCGTTCGGCCAGCGCCTCGGCCAGCCCGGCCCCGATGCCCGACGACCCCCCGGTCACCAGCGTGCGGCACCCCTGCAGATCCAACGCCATCGTCCACCCCACTTTCGTCTCCGTGCGAGCCCGTTCTCACATTAGGCACAGCCGGCACTCGGCGGGCATTGACATTCTGTTGACGCTCGTTGGCCGCCGCGTTGACGTTGGGTTCACAACCGCGCCGCCAGCATGGATCCATGGCTGATTTCCTCGCAGTGCTCGGCATCGTGGGCTTCGTCGTGGCGATGCTCGGGCTCATCTGGGCGCTGGACCGGGTATGACCTGGACCCAGGGGCTTCTCCTGGCGCTGTCCATCGTGATGTTCCTGTACCTGGGCGTCGCCATGTTCAAGCCCGAGAAGTTCTGACATGGACTTCGCGACCACGATCATCACGCTGGTCATCGCCCTCGGCCTGACCTGGCGGTACCTGGGCTCCTACATGGCCGCCGTCTTCGACGGTCGGGTGCATTTCCTGGGCTGGGCGGAGCGACCGGTCTACCGGCTGCTCGGGACCAGCCCCGAGAAGGAGCAGAACTGGAAGCGCTACGCCGCGTCCATGGTCATCTTCTCGGCCGTCGCCATGGGTGTCACCTACCTGCTGATCAGGATCCAGGGGTCGCTCCCGCTCAACCCGCAACACCTGGGCGCCGTTCCTCAGGCGCTCAGCTTCAACACCGCCGCCTCGTTCATGACCAACACCAACTGGCAGAACTACGGCGGCGAGACGACCATGTCGTACTTCTCGCAGATCGGGGCGCTGACGCTGGAGCAGATGCTGAGCCCGGTGATCGGCATCGCCGTGGCCATTGCCTTTGTGCGGGGCTTCTCCCGGCGCAACTCACCCACCATCGGCAACTTCTGGGTCGACATGACCCGCGGCCTGCTCTACATCGTCTTCCCCATCGCGTTCCTCGCCGGGCTCATCTTCGTCGGCCAGGGGGCCGTGCAGACGCTGGCCGGCACCGTCAGCATCCACGATCCCTTGAACGGCGTCAGCCAGACGATCCCAAGAGGCCCAATCGGCTTCATGGAGGCCATCAAGCAGCTGGGCAACAACGGAGGCGGATTCCTCAATGCCAACTCGGCGACGACCTTCGAGAACCCGACCGGCCTGACTAACTGGCTGTCGATCTATCTCCTGCTCGCCATCCCGTTCTCCCTCACCTACACCTTCGGCAAGATGGTCGGCAGCATCCGCCACGGCGCCGCCCTGCTGGCGGCCATGGTGATCATCTTCGGAGTCTGGGTCGGTGGCGCCGCCTACTACGAGCACCAGAACAACCCGGCCGTGGCCGCGGCGGGGATCCACTCCACCGTCGGGAACACCGTCGGGCACGAAACGCGCTTCGGTGACACGACGACGGGACTGTTTGGCGTCTCCTCGACGAGCACCTCCACCGGATCGGCCGACGCCTCCTACGACTCGTTCACACCAATGGGTGGGTTCTTCCTCATCAGCGGCATGATGCTCGGCGAGGTGACGCCCGGAGGAGCAGGGAGCGGGCTCTACACCATCCTCATCTACGCCATCATCGCCGTCTTCATCGGCGGGCTGATGATCGGACGAACACCCGAATACCTGGGGAAGAAAATCCAGGCCAAAGAGATCAAACTCGCGGGTCTCGGGGCCCTCGTCATGCCGCTCATCGTGATCGTCTTCACCGCCATCGCAGTGTCGATCCACGCCGGACGTGCCGGCCCACTTAACGCCAGCCCACACGGGTTCACCGAAATCATCTACGGGCTCACCTCGCAGGGGAACAACAACGGCTCGGCCTTCGGAGGGCTTACCGGCGACACGACTTTCTACAACGTGATCGGCGCCATCGACATGCTGATCGGACGGGTCGGCATCATGATCCCCGCATTGGCGCTCGGCGGAGTGCTGGCCGCCAAGCCTGTCGTGGCCGAGGGTCTCGGCACCTTCCGCACCGACAACTCCATGTTCGTGGGTCTCACCATCGGCGTCATCATCATCATCGGTGGCCTGACCTTCTTCCCAGCTCTTGCGCTCGGGCCGCTTGTCGAGCAACTCAGCCACGGATTCTTCTAATGACCAGCCACGGAAAGCTCTTCTCATGACGATGACCACCACCCAACCGGAGCAGCCCGGGCCGGCCAGCGCGCCGCATGGTGTGGCCGAGGCCCGGAGCCTCTTCGACGGCCCCATCATCCGCCAGGCCCTGATCGACTCGTTGACCAAGCTGAACCCGGCGGTGCAGATCCGGAACCCCGTCATGTTCGTGGTCCTGGTCGGGTCCGTCGTGACCTTGTTCGAGGCGATCGCCCACCCCTCGGTCTTCTCCTGGTCCATCACCGTCTGGCTCTTCCTGACGGTGATCTTCGCCAACTTCGCCGAGGGCATGGCTGAAGGTCGGGGCAAGGCCCAGGCGGACACGTTGCGCAAAATGCGCTCGGAGACCGAGGCGCGGCGGCTCCGGCCCGACGGCACGGAGGAACTGGTCGCCGCGGCCGAGTTGAGCAAAGGCGACATCGTCGTCTGCGAGGCCAACGACTTCATCCCCTCCGACGGCGAAATCATCGAGGGCATCGCCTCGGTCGACGAATCGGCCATCACCGGTGAGTCGGCTCCGGTCATCCGCGAGTCGGGCGGCGACCGTTCGGCCGTCACCGGGGGCACCAGGGTCCTCTCCGACCGGATCGTGGTTCGCATCACGGCCGAGCGCGGCCAGACCTTCCTGGACCGCATGATCACGCTGGTCGAGGGGGCCAACCGGCAGAAGACCCCGAACGAGATCGCCCTGACGATCCTGCTGGCCGTGCTCACCATCATCTTCATCCCCGTGGTCGTCTCGCTCGAGGCGTTCGGCATTTACGCGGGTACAGCGGTCTCGGTGGTGATCCTGGTCGCCCTGCTCGTCTGCCTCATCCCGACCACGATCGGCGCTCTGCTCTCGGCCATCGGGATCGCCGGCCTGGACCGCCTCGTCCAGAAGAACGTGCTTGCCATGAGCGGCCGGGCGGTGGAGGCGGCGGGCGATGTGCAGACCCTCCTGTTGGACAAGACAGGCACCATCACCATGGGCAATCGGATGGCATCGGGTTTCTTCCCGGTCGGCGGGCACAGCGAGGAAGAGGTGGCGAGTGCGGCCCAGTTGGCATCTCTGGCCGACGAGACGCCCGAGGGGCGGTCCGTCGTGGTCCTGGCCAAGGAGCGCTTCGGCATCCGAGAGCGCGAGCTCTCGGGCCCCCACGAGTTCGTGCCCTTCTCTGCGACGACCCGCATGTCCGGGCTCGACTTCGAAGGCCGCCAGATCCGCAAGGGTGCGGCGGACTCGGTGAAGCAATGGGTTGCCGAGCAGGGCGGGACCGTGCCCACCGATCTCGACCCCATTGTGGAGCGAGTGTCGCGGGCGGGCTCCACGCCGCTGGTGGTCGCCGACGGTCCCGTCATCCTCGGGGTCATCGAGCTCAAGGACGTGGTGAAGGAGGGTATCCAGGAGAAGTTCGCGGAGATGCGCTCCATGGGCATCCGCACGGTGATGATCACCGGCGACAACCCGTTGACCGCGGCGACCATCGCCCAGGAGGCCGGCGTCGACGACTTTCTCGCCGAGGCCACGCCCGAGGCGAAGCTGGCCCTCATCAAGCAGGAGCAGGAAGGCGGCAAGTTGGTCGCCATGACCGGAGACGGGACCAACGACGCCCCAGCACTGGCCCAGGCTGACGTCGGGGTGGCCATGAACACCGGGACCACGGCCGCGAAGGAAGCCGGCAACATGGTCGACCTCGACTCGAATCCCACCAAGCTCATCGATGTCGTCGAGATCGGCAAGCAGTTGCTCATCACGCGGGGCTCTCTGACCACGTTCTCCATCGCCAACGACGTGGCCAAGTACTTCGCCATCATCCCCGCGCTGTTCATCACGACCTACCCACAGCTCGCCCCGCTGAACATCATGAAGCTGCACAGCCCGCAGAGCGCGGTGCTCTCTGCCGTCATCTTCAACGCACTCGTGATCGTGGCGCTGATCCCTCTGGCGCTTCGGGGTGTGAAGTTCCGTGCCGCAGGCTCGGCCGCCATTCTGCGGCGGAACGTGTGGATCTACGGCGTGGGCGGCATCATCGTGCCGTTCATCTTCATCAAGCTCATCGATCTCATCCTCGTCGCGCTACACGCCTACTGATGGAGTCCCTCTGATGCTCCTCGTCCATATTCGCCGCTCCGTGGTCCTCGTCGTGGTGGCAGTCGTCCTGACGTTCGCCTATGCCTTTCTCGGCACCGGCGTGTCCCAGCTCCTCTTCAAGAACCAGGCGGACGGATCGATCACCGCCAATGGCTCGACCTTGATCGGGCAGAACTGGTCCCAAACGCCGTGCCCGGGTCATCGGCTCGGCACCTGCGTGTTCCAGGGACGCCCGGATGCCGTCGGTCCGTACGCCGGTTCGCTGAAGCCGGTCGCCGGTGGCGGCGACAACCCGTACAAGGCCAACAACATCCCCGGCAAGCCCGGCGTGCTGAACTCAGGGGAGTCCGGTGCGAGCAACCTCGGTCCCCGCTCCAAGGTGCTGCTGCAGAACACGAAGGAGTTGGTGGCCTACTGGAAGGCTCGAGGGGTCAACCCGACACCCGACCTGGTCACCACCTCGGGCAGCGGGTACGACCCGGATATCAGCCAGCAGGACGCTCTGGTCCAGATACCCATGGTGTCCCGGGCCACCGGGCTCTCGGCTTCCGTTTTGAGGAACCTGGTCATCAGCCAGACACAGGGGGCTGAACTCGGCTTCATGGGCACGTCGTACATCGACGTGCTGCAGCTCAACGAGGCGCTGGCCAAACTGAAGTGACCACGACCGCCATGGTGGCCGTGGCACTCCGCCGGCGGAACACGGTGCGCGGAGAGATCGTCTCGGTGGCGTCCTACCAGCGGCCCTGGATGCGGACCGATGCCGAGGTCGGCGACGGGACGGGAACGCTCTTGCTGCGCTTCGTGGGCCGCGCCACGGTGCCCGGGCTCGCCGTCGGCCGTTCCGTCATCGCCCAGGGCACCCCGGGGTGCGTCCGGGGTGCGGTCGTGATGGTCAACCCGCTCTACTCGTTCGTCACCGCGGAGTGAGCGTCGGGGGCCAGCTGGTAGCCGACGCCGGGCACGGTCTTGAGCATCCGGCCGTCCTCGTCCCCCATCTTCTTGCGCAGGCGGTGGGTGTAGACCCGCACGTAGTTCGACTCGGCGCCGTAGCCGGGACCCCAGACGTCCTTGAGGATCATGTGGTGGGTGCACACCTTGCCGGCGTGGCGGGCCAGGTAGGCCAGGAGCTCGAACTCCTTGGCCGTGAGCTGCAGGGGCGAGCCCGCGAGGGTGGCCATGTGGTGCACCAGGTCGATGTCGAGATCGCCCACCTCGAGAGTGGTGGATTTCTTGGCTCCGTTGTTCCGGGCGGCGGCGTGGCGCAGCGCCACCCGGAGCCGCGCCTCGAGCTCCGCCATGCCGAAGGGCTTCGTCACGAAGTCGTCGGCCCCGCTGTCGAGCGCCTCCACTTTGCGGTGCTCGTCGCCATAGGCGGAGAGGACCACGATGGGGACGTCCGAGAATGCTCGGACGCGGCGGCAGACCTCCAGGCCGTCGAGGTCCGGCAGACCCAGATCGAGGATGACGAGATCCGGCGCCGCCAGCGCCACCTGATTGATGGCCTCCGCGCCCGAGTGGGCAACCAGAACGTCGTCCCCGCGGGCCGTCAGGCCGATCCGCAAGACCTTCAGCAGCGACTGATCGTCGTCGACGACGAGCACTTTGGTCATGGCAACCCCTCAGACCCTCGCCGCGACAAGGGTCTCCGCGGGGACGGTGAAGATGATCCGCGCACCGCTGGTGGCGTCAGGGTCGATCCAGATCAAGCCACCATGCGCCTCGACGAAGGCTTTGGCGATGGCCAAGCCCAGGCCGGCCCGGCCACCACCGCCGTTCTGGCTGAACATCTCGAAGACGCTCTCGCGGTCCTGCCGTGCAATGCCGGGACCGTCGTCGGCGACGGCGATCTCCACCAGCTGCGGGTGGCCGGGCGCCCGGCGCGCCGTCACACGGATCACGCTGTCGTCGGGGGAGAGGCGCTCGGCGTTCTCGAGCACGTTCGCCAGGACCTGGCTCATCAGGACGGGATCGAGGTGGAGGGGCGGCAGGTCTGCCGGCGCCTCGACCGTGACGCGGCCGGAGGCGACGATCCCGCCCAACTGGGCCAGCGCCTCGTCGACCAGGGCGGTGAAGCCGACCGTCATCGGTCGGAGCTCGAGCGACCCTGCTTCCAGCCGGGTCATGTCGAGAAGGTTGGTCACCAGCCTCGCCAGGCGATCCGACTGCAGCTCAATGAGCTCCAGCAGCTCGGCACGGTCCTCTGGACTCAGCTGGGCATCGACTTGGCGCATGCTCGAGACGGCCGTTTTGATGGAGGCCAGGGGGGTGCGCAGGTCATGCGACGCCGCACCCATGAGAGCGCGGCGCCAACGGTCGATCTCCTCGAGCAGGCGCGCCCGCAGGGCCTGCTCGCTGAGCTGCGCTCTGTCGACGGCCAGCGAGGCTTGGTTGGCGAACGTGCCGAGGAGGCCGCGGTCGCGCTCCACCAGCTGCACGTCCTGGAGGACCAGCATTCCCACTGGCCGGTGGTTGACGACCAGCGCGACCGAGACTCGGCGCGGGCTGGCATCGTCGAGCCATCCGAGGGATCGCGCCTGACCGCCGCCCGAGGTGACCGAAGCGATGTCCTCGTCCATCAGAGGCTCGCCCGCACTGGCGGCAACCCGCAGGGCCGACGCAGCTCCATGATCGGCGGCATCCGTTCCGGGCAGCACCAGGGTCGTCCAGCGTGGAGCGAACACCGACTGCACGGTGGTCACGATGTGTGTCAGCAGCTCCGACAGCGTCAGGTCGCCAATCAAGGCCTGGGACAGCTCGTACAAGCGTTCGGACTCGTCGGTCCGGCGTTCCGCCTCCTCCCGGGCGCTCTGCAGCTTGGACACGACTTGAGAGACGACCAGGACGACCAGAACGTAGAAGCCAAGAGCGACCCAGTTCTGAGGCGACTGGACCGTCAGGGTGTTGTAGGGCGGAAGGAAGAACACGTCGTAGAGGACGAATCCCCCCAGTGCGCCGACGAGCCCCGGAACGAAGCCACCGATGACGGCCCCAGCCAGCGCCGGCAGCACGAACAACAAGGCCGGGAGGGCGATGCTCAGGTGGTCCCGGAAGGGAAGCAGGAGGGCCAACAGCGCGCCGAGGCCTACCAACGTGACTGCGATCCCCAGCGAGGTTCGCTGGTACGTTGCCCTGGTAAGCAGCCCTCTTGGTCTGACCTGCGTCACAATTTTCCGTCCTTCGGAGCGTCTTTGAGTGTACCGACGCCCCTGGTGGGACCGGACGAAGGGAGGTGGAAGTGACTGCCAGCACGGGTGAAGACGAGGGTGTCCGCCCAACCGGCAAGTTCAGGGTGTACCTCGGCGCGGCGGCCGGCGTCGGCAAGACCTGCGCCATGCTCGACGAGGGGTGGCGACGCTTCCAGCGCGGGGCGGACGTAGTCATCGGATTCGTCGAAACGCACAAGCGCCCCTACACCGTGGAGCAGATCCGGGATCTTCCGGTCGTGCCACGCAAGCACGTGCAGTACCGCGACACCGACTGGGAGGAGCTGGATGTCGACGCCGTGCTGGCCCGCCAGCCCAAAGTGGTGCTGATCGATGAGTTGGCGCATACCAATGTGCCCGATTCCGGCCGCCACGAGAAGCGTTGGGAAGACGTCCTCGAGATCCTCGAGGCGGGTATCGCGGTGATCACGACGGTCAATATTCAACACATCGAATCGGTGGCGGACGCGGTCGAGCGGATTACCGGAGTAGGAGTGCGCGAGCGAGTCCCGGACTGGGTGGTCCGCCGGGCGGACCAGATCGAGCTGATCGATTCCTCAGCCGACCAGCTCCGGCGCCGCATGTTGCACGGCAACATCTACCCCGAGAACAAGGTCCCAGCCGCCCTGAACGGGTTCTTCCGCGCCGAGAACCTGGCCGCTTTCGCGCGAGCTGTCGCTGCGCTTCGTCGCCGACGAGACCGAGGAGGAGCTCCTTGAGTACCTGCGTTCCAAGGGAGCGGGCGGGGAGCTGTGGGAGACGACCGAGCGCATCATGGTGGCCGTCACCGGGGCGCCGGGGAACGCCTCGGTGATCAGGCGGGCGGCGCGCATCGCCGCCCGGGTCAAAGCTCCCCTCGTGGCGATCCACGTCGTATCGGGCGATGCCAACGCCAACCAGGCCAGTACGGCCGCGCTGGAGGAGTTGGTGACGGCGGTCGGCGGCACCTGGCAGACCGTGGAGGGGGACGACGTGGCAAAGACGATCTTCGCCGCCGCGGTGGACCAGCAGATCACCCAGATCGTGATCGGGACCTCCCGCCTGACCCGCTGGCAGTCGATGACCCGCGCGTCGGTCGTGCAGCAGATTCTTCGCATGGCGTCCGAGAACGACATCGACCTGCACGTGATCGCCCGCCGGCAGGAAGCGAGGGATCGCCCGACCGTAGACGAGGACGGCTAACCGCCCGATAGATCAGCAAAGGCGGCATCCGCCGCGGTGCGCGCCGCCAGCTGCATGCATTTGTTGAGGTGCGCCAGCGCCTTGGCGCGACGGGGGTCTCGAGCCAGATACTTGGCCACTGCCACCGGATCCGCTGACCCGTCCGGCTTGCTCAAGGAGAAGACGGCCTGGTCCACAATGTGCTCATCCGGTCGATCACTGATGCCCCGATAGACCGACCAGGCGACGCCGGCCGCTTCGCATGCCTCGGCGACACCGGCCGCCTCCATGTCGACGGCGCCGAATCCCCGCTCGAGGATGGGACGCCACACATCGTCATTGTCGAAGAGCCCGTCGGTGGTCATGAGCCCCCCCGAGGCTTGCCGCGGTGCGATCGGATGGGTGCGGAAGACGGGCCCGTCGGGGTAGAGCTGCACTCGTTCGGGCACCATGAGCGAGCCAACGGGAAGCGCGGGATCGAGTCCACCGGCGATCCCGATCACCATGACATGGTCGATGGAGCCGGCCGACAGTGCCCTGCGCGTTGCCTCCCCTGCCAAGGCGGGACCCATTCCGGTGACCAGCGCGCCGACCCACCATGGGCCGGCTGCCCCGGAATGCGAGAAGACGGCGTCGCCCGATGTCGCGTGTAACCCGAAGGACTTCACGATGGCCTTGAGCTCGGGCTGCATCGGAGCCAGCACCGCCACTCGTTTCGTCGAGGCTGTCACGCCGTCATCATGCCCGATCCTTCGGTAGCGTGGGCCATCCGGTCAACGAGGAAAGGAATGCCGATGCCCAGCGCCGAACAGGTTGTGAGGGACTTCTGTGCCGCGGCGAGCAAGCGGGATCCCGAAGTACTGCGGGCCTTCTTCTCGGACGACGTCGTCTACCACAACATCCCCATGGCGCCGGCCGAGGGGATCGAGGCCACCATGGCCGTCATCGACATGTTCCTCGGCATGTGTGACGCCCTGGAGTTCCAGGTGCACCACCTGGCGAGTGACGGCGAGACCGTCCTCACCGAGAGGTCGGACGTGTTCACCATCAAGGGAAAGTCCCTCCCCCTGCCCGTCATGGGTGCCTTCCACGTCGCTGACGGGAAGATCACCGCATGGCGGGACTACTTCGACATGGCGCAGGTGACGGCCATGTTCGAAGCGGGGTAACGGCAAGACTCAGTAGCCGTGGCACTCTCCGGGTGCGTCGGGCGGCCCTTGACCGTGCGCCGCCTCCCAGGCCAGTTGCACGGATGCCGGAGCGCTGCCCGCGGTCGGGTAGCCATCAAAGCCGTTCCACTCGAGGATGCCGAAGTAGCCGGCATACGGGTTGTCGTTCCCGCCCTCTTCGCAGATGGCTGTCGGCATCCATGACGCCGGGATGGTGTTCTCCTGGGCCTTGACCGCCTGGAACCAGCTCAGGTCGTTGTAAAAGGTGGCCTGTTGGGCCGCCTCGACTGCGTTGGCGTAAGTGACTTCCAGTGCCGCCTTGCGCGCCTGGGAGTACGACATCAACTTGTCGTTGATGCGCACTGCATGCTGCGGGTCGGCAACCTGGTGCGAGCTCACCGCCTCGTGGCGGGTCGCCTGCGCCCCGGCAGGACCGACGTCGAGCATTGATGTGAGTACAGCTGGAACAGCAACAACATTGACGGCCACCGCCGTCGCGAGTGCGATGCGAATCCGCATGGCACCTCCCTTCGTCGGGCGCGCGCTGGGCGCGCGCCAGGCTCTGCTCGGTGTGGGCGGGCTCCGGCCATTGCATTCGCGCCCCGAACGGCGAGCGGGAAGGCGTCGTCCGTTCTGGCTGATGGTCGCCGCAGGGTGTGCGGCCGGTTGTGTGTAGCCCTTTGCGGTTGTTGTTCGGTGTTGTCCTTCGTCCGGGCCCCGGAATCCGAGGCGTCTTTACGCTTGGTTTGTCACAGCCCGCAGACGTAGCGGGTGCTCCACGGCTCCCAGCCGCGCTGTGAGAAGAGCTTGAGGGCGGCCGCATCCTGCACTGCCGGCGGGTAGTCCTCTGCGGGCGCAGCCAACCCCGTGAGTGAGGTCCACGTTCCGAACTCGAACTGATAGGCGCCGCCGTTGCCCTCGGCGTAATTGTCGTTGGACTCGTGCTGACGGATGCAGGCCCAATCGGCCGTGTCGGTGCTGGTCGCATCTGAGACCGCGCCCGTGGGCGCGGCTGCAGGCGCAGGCGCCGGCGCCGCGGCGACAACGGCTTGGGCTCTCGCAGCTGCTGCGGCTGCCGCTTGTTTCGCTGCGGCGGCAGCCTGCGCGGCAGCCTGTTGCTGCGCCGAGAGCGACTTGAGGTAGGCGACCTCGGTGAGGTAGGTCCCCTCTTGCCCAATTCAACGGCGTTGGAATAGGCCACCATCTTGGCGGCCTTACGGGCTTGGGAATACGACATCAGCTTGTCGTCGATCTTCACCGCCCGGCTTTGGCTGCTCGCCTCATGGCGAGTCAACCGCGCCGAAGCCGCGGAGGAACTGCTGAAGAACGCGAAAAAGATCGCGGGTACAGCTATGACGGCTATCGCCGTCGCTAGTGCAATGCGGATCCGCACGGCACCTCCCTTCGTCGGGCGCGCGAGGCGCGCCAGGCTCTGCTCGGTGTAGGCGGGCTCCGGCCATTGCATTCGCGCCCCGAACGGCGAGCGGGAAGGCGTCGTCCGTTCTGGCTTGTTGCCGCAGGGTGTGCGGCCGGTTGTGTACAGCCCCTGGATTGATCCTGGGTGTCGTCCTCAATTCATCGTCCCGACCGGCCTGTAGGTAGGCGCGCCGGGACCTCGATCAGTCTGAATGGTCCGTGTCGGCCATCTGCTTTCCGTATGCAGCTGGAATCCTGCTCGCAGCATGCATCCGAAAGGCCAATCCGGATTTGCGATGTGCAATCTACATGCTCGCTTTCCGAACCCGGGTTCATTGGTCACTTCAGCCGTCTGACCTGGGACTTCTTAGGAATATCTTGTGATGAGATTCACAAAGTCCCTGGTCGTGGGGTCGTATTTATGCCAATAGACGGTGTAAATATGTCCTTAATTTCCAGAAAAAGCCCCTGACCAGTAGCAACGCTGATTCCTGAAGATGCCCAATTCGGCCCGGAGCCCCCCTGCACGGCCGTTCCGGGACCTCATAGGGTCCCGTGCCAGAACGGTCGCGAGAAGTGAAAAGGAGGTCACGTTGGCATCGAGCGTCACTGTCACTGAACAGGACCGCTATACGGTGGCGGGATTGCTCCGCTACCTCGCGCGTCAGCAGGCGAACGACGAGATGCTGGTGCAAGGCGCGGAACGCCGGACCTGGGCTGAAGAGTTCGCCGTTGCCTGTCGCGTGGCACAGGCCGTCAAGCGGGAAGGCTTGGCCGTCGGCGACCGGATCGCCTTCCTCGACCGCAACGGCATCGCGTACTTCGACTTCTTGTTCGGTGGCTCACTGATCGGCGCGGTGAACGTCGCGGTGAACTGGCGACTCGCGCCTCCGGAAATGGCGGCCATCATCGACGACTCGGGTGCTCCGGTGCTGGCGGTCCATGCCGAGTACCTGCCGGCACTGGCAGCAATGACGAGCGATCTTCCTGCGGTCCGTCGCATCGTCGTCATCGGCGACGACGGAGCGATGTACAACGATGCTCGGGCCGTGTCATTCGACGCGTGGATCGAGGGTGGCACGGCCGAGGATCCTGGCCACGTCGGGGGGCCCGACGAGGTGAGCATGCAGCTCTACACATCCGGGACGACCGGTCTGCCCAAGGGGGTGATGTTGAGCAACGCCAACCTCGCCACAGCTATTTCCGAAGCCGGCATCACCTTCCACATCAGCCACGACACCGTGAGCCTGGTCGCGATGCCGCTCTTTCATATCGGCGGATCGGGCTGGGCGCTGTGCGCCATGTCACGGGGCGGGCGCTCGGTCATTTTGCGCGACGTCGATCCGAACGCGCTCTTGGAGCTGGTCGCCGTGGAGCGGATCACCGAGATGTTCGTCGTCCCCGCCGTCCTGATGCTGGTTCTGGCCACCCCTTCTTTGCGGGACACGGACCTTTCGAGCCTGCGGCTCATCTTCTATGGGGCGTCCCCTATCTCAGAGGACGTCCTGGTCAAATGCATGGCAGCCTTCGGTTGCGCGTTCTGCCAGGTCTATGGGATGACCGAGACCACCGGCGCCATCACAGCACTGTCCTTCGACGACCACGATCCGGATGGGCCGCGGCGTGGGCTTCTGCGGTCAGCGGGGAAGCCCCACCACTCCGTTTCGCTGCGAGTGGTCGACCCCGACAGCGGGCGGGACGCGCCGCTGGGCGCGGTGGGGGAGGTCTGGACACGTTCGCCATACAACATGGCGGGCTATTGGAGGAAGCCCGAGGAGACGGCCGCGACCATTGACGACGAAGGCTGGCTCCGCACCGGTGATGCGGGCTACTTCGATGCGGACGGATACCTGTACCTGCATGACCGGATCAAGGACATGGTTGTCAGCGGGGGTGAGAACATCTACCCGGCCGAGGTCGAGAACGTCCTGCTCTCGCATCCGGCCATCGTCGATGCTGCGGTGATCGGCGTTCCGGACCCGAAGTGGGGGGAGACGGTCAAGGCGATCGTCGTGCTGGCTCCCGGAGAAACGCTCGACGAAGCGGGCGTCATTGCGCACTGCCGCGTCAGTCTGGCGCACTACAAGTCCCCGACGTCGGTGGACGTCACGGACGCTCTCCCTCGCAACCCCTCGGGCAAGATCCTCAAGCGTGAGTTGCGGGCGCCCTATTGGGCCGGCAAGGAACGTTCCATCAACTGAGCATGCCGAGCCCCGATGTCGAGCACGCGGTGTTACTACTGCAGGAGACAGCGGGTGAGTCGTACGAGTTGGTGGGCCGTCTCAGCGGTGGGGAGACCGGAGCGCACGAGGTGCGCCGTGTTTCCGATGGGGAACGGATGGTCCTCAAATGGGAGACGGACACCGAGTCGCAGACGCTGCGGCGCGAGGGCGTGGAACTGACCGAACGTCTGCGGATCGAAGCGGGCTGGCCCGTGCCACGGCAGCGCACCGTCGAGACCCCGGGGTACCTGCTCGTCCTGCAGTCCTTCATGGCCGGGGACCCGATCGACAACCTGACGTCCGGGCTGGTGGACGAGTTGCTCGAGCTGCACGGCAGGCGGCTCGGGCTCGGGGAGGAACGTGCCGGAGAGCGCTCGGCCGAGCGCCTGATCCGGACCCTGGTGGAGGGCGGCCCGAATTACTGCCTCCACGAGTCGCTGCGCGACTACGACGCCCGGACCGCTGGCCTGGTGGCGGAGATCGAGGCTTTTGGCGCCCGCGTGGATGCGGATGACCTTCGAGGCCGCGACATCGTCCATTGGGACTGGCACCTCGGAAACCTGCTTGCGCGCAATGACCTACTGTCCGCCGTTATCGACACGGATTTCTGCGTCGTCGGCGACGCCGCGTTCGACCTCGTGACGCTGGCGTTGAGCAGTACCACCGTGACCTGCGCGTCGGGCGTGCGCCGGGACCTCTTCCGCCGTGCGCTAAATCCTCTCCCGCCTGTTCGCCGCCGCGCCTACCTGGGCCACCTCTTCATCCGGGTGCTGGACTGGCCGATCCGGCGCGGCAGCGACGACGAGGTGGAGCACTGGCTCGCCCAGGTCGCGCGCTGCCGCGATGCCGGTTACTTCTGATCGTCGACGACGCTCCGCACCGCGTCCTTGACCTTCTCACCTGCCTGCTTGAGGTGACCGGCGACCTGCTCGGCCTTGCCCTCTGACTCCAAGTCCTTGTTCCCCGTGGCGCGGCCGGCAACGTCCTTGGCCTTGCCGCGTACCGTCTCCGCCGAATTTCGTGCCTTGTCTTCGAGTGCCATTGTGCGAGCCTCCTCTTTCGTCGTCACGAATAGATACCCAATTGGGCACGCTTCGAATCGAGAGGTGCGATGCGCTGGACTACCCGAAGGTGAAGTCGTAGGCCTCCAAGCCGGGTGACACCGTCAGAGTGAGTGTGCCGTTTTGCAACACGCTCCCCGAGAACAGCGTGTAGAGCTTGGGGATTCCCGAGACCTTGCACTGTCGTCAAGGGTTTCCCGTTGTACGACACCCCGACGGTGCCGTCGCCACTCATCACGAGATAGACGTCGTCCGCGGTGAACTGGAGGCCGAGCGTCGCGTTGGCGCCGGCCGTCGCCTCCTCGCTTTGCTCGGTCCACGTGCCGCCGAACGCAAGACTGTTGGCGGGAATGGTCGACGGCGGGTGGTAGACGGTCGCCTTGTTCGGCACCACGGCGGTCCCGACCGCATTGTCAAGGCGATCGTCGCCCACATAGCTCTCCGGCGTGATCTCGTTGGTCGGCGTCTTGTCGGGGACGTCGGTGCGCGCCGGGAGGTCGGTGACCCCGTTGGCGGAGAGGAGCATCCTGATGTTGTTCTCCATGGTGCTGTAGCCGCCTTCCCCGAAGTCATAGGCACGCACGATGCCGGTCGGGTCGATGAGGTACTCCGCCGGCCAGTACTCGTTGTTGTAGGCGTCCCAAGTCGCCAGGTTGTCGTCCACGGCGACCGGGTAGTCGATCCCGAGGTTGCCTGCGGCGCTCTCGACGTTGGAGACGACGTGTTCGAAGGCGAATTCCGGTGCCGACACGCCCACGACGACCAAGCCGTCCTTCTTGTAGTCGTTGTACCAACCCTCCACGTGGGGCAGGGCGCGCTGGCAGTTGATGCACGAGTACGTCCAGAAATCGATCAGCACGACCTTGCCCCGCAGTTGACTCAGCGTCAGCGGTTTGTTGCCGGGAGTGTTGAACCAGGCCGTGATCCCGGTGAAGTTCGGGGCCCGGCCCAAGTCCGGCAGGTTCGTCTTGCTGGCCATGAATACCGGCGCCTTCTGTGGCGACGCGGGGGAGGTCGTCGTGGTCGTCGTGGTCGTCTTGGCTCCCGCCACCAGGTGGCCACTCTGCGAGTTGCCCTGGTCGGTTGCCGCGCAGGTCGCCTTCTTTCCCTCGAGGTGGGCGTTGGCGGCGGCGAACTGGTTCTGGTGCTCGCCGCTGAGCTGCTGCAGCTGCGTACAGGCGGAACCCGTCGACTCAATGTGATCCTCGAGAGCGCTGGTGTAGCCGGGGACGTCACGCTGCAGGGCCCCCAGCCAGTTGAAGGCGATGGCCAACGTGGCGACGCCGAGCACGACACCGGCCACCTTGCGGACGGTGGGCAGGTGGCTGCGCAGCGAGGACCACGACGTCGTGGCACGTTGGGCGACCACCGCCAGCACCAGGAGCGGGATGGTGACGCCCAGCGCGTAGAAGAGCGTCACCAGGAGTGAGGACGCACCTGCGTGATGGTGCGCTGCCGCCACCGAGATCGCCGTGAGCACCGGTCCGGCACACGGCACGAAGACGAGCCCGAGGCTCAATCCCAGAACGAAGCCGCCCCCTTGGTTGGCGTAGCGCGACGCGCCCAGCCGGGCGAAGGGCCGCTCAATGACCTCGCCGATCTTGGGGATGAGGAGGCCTACCGACAACAGGCCGAGCAGGGCGACACCCAGCCAGAAGAGGAGGTCCTGGGGGAGGTGGAGGAAACCGAGCAGGGAACTGGCGAAAAGGACGGAGAGGCTGAAGCTCACCACCAGCCCGGCGATGATCACGTAGGGGCGCCACTTGCTCGTTCCGGCCGATCCGCCGGCCATGACGACGGGGATGACCGGAACGATGCAGGGGGACAGCCCGGTAATCAGTCCACCCAGGAACGCAACGACGAGGAGCTCACCCATGGGGGTCGCTCTCTTGCGATCCGTGAGCGGGCATAGCCTTAGTCTCCTTCTGGACGATCTTCTCGGTCGAACCTAGCGGCCCATATCGGGCAAGGGGCATCGCCCCTCGGGAGTGACGGCAGGCCCGCCACGCTGCAGACTGTGGAACGGTGATCAACGAGAATTGGATTTACCTGGGCACCGCAATCGGCGCGGCGGGTGCCGCCGTATACCTGCGGGACACCCTGCGGGGAACGACGCAGCCCAATCGGGTTACGTGGCTCCTCTGGGCTGTCGCGCCCCTGCTCGCCGCCGCCGTCGAGCTGAACGAGGGCGTCGGCCTGCGCGCCCTGCCGACGTTCATGGTGGGCTTCATGCCGTTGCTCATCTTCGTCGCCTCGTTCCACAACTCCGCCTCGGTGTGGAAGGTGCGGCGGATCGATTACGCGTGCGGCGCGGTCTCGGTCGTCGGCACAATCGTCTGGCTCGTGACCCGCGACGGCGTCTTGGCGATTTCCGCCGCGATCGCTGCTGACTTCTTGGCCGGGATGCCCACGCTGATGAAGAGCTGGACCCACCCCGAGACCGAGACGGTGCACTCCTACATCGGCGCGGTCATCAGCATGGTCGTCCTCTTGTTGACCGTGGACCACTGGACCTTCGACGTGGTGGCGTTCCCGCTCTTCGTCGCGTGCATGGCCTCGGTGGAGTCGATCGTCATCGGTCTCGAGCTCGGCCCACGTTTTCGGCGCTCCCGTCATCCGGGTGCCGGCGGGGCCGGCACGGCTGCGCCGGCGGAAGGAATGACGCGCTCGAGTCCGGCCGCCTGGTAGGAATTCAGGCCGAGAAGCCTCGCCGAAGGGAGCCGTCCGTGCCGCAGGCCAACGTCAACGGGATCGAGATCGAGTACGTCACCCAGGGTGATCCCTCGGACCCGGCACTGCTCCTCGTCATGGGACTGGGTGCCCAGCTCACCACCTGGCCGCAGGGGTTCGTCGACGGACTTCGGCAGCACGGCTTCTTCGTCATCCTGTTCGACAACCGCGACAGCGGGCTGTCCACGAAACTCGAAGGACTGCCCGACATCGCGGCCCTGTTCACGGGCACGGACCTCTCCTCCACGGCCTACCGGATAGAGGACATGGCGGACGATGCCGCGGCACTCCTCGCCGCGCTGGGCATCGTCCAGGCGCACGTGGTCGGCGTCTCCATGGGCGGCATGATCACTCAGGCCCTGGTCATCAACCACCCGGAGCTCTTCCTCAGTGCCAGCTCCATCATGTCGACGACGGGTGACCGTGCCGTGGGCGCGCCCACCGGTGAGGCGATGACCGCGCTGCTGCGACCGGTGGCGACCAGCCGGGAAGAAGCGATCCAGGCGAGTGTCGAGGGGAGTCTCGTCATCGGTTCGCCGGGATACCCGACCGACGAGCGCATCCTGCGTGAGCGGGCCGCCGCGGCGTACGACCGCTCGTATTGCCCCGAAGGGACGGCCCGCCAGCTGGCCGCCATCCTCGGCTCGCCCGACCGCACCGAAGGCCTGCACGGCGTCGCCATGCCATTCCTCGTCGTGCACGGAGAAGCCGACCCGCTCGTGACCCTGAGCGGTGGCGAGGCCACCGCTGCCGCCGTTCCGGGTTCCAAGTTGCTCACCATCCCGGGCATGGGTCATGACCTGCCGGAGGCGCTGTGGGGCACCATCACTGACGCCATCGTGGACAACACGGCGCTGGCCGCCGTCTGAGCTTCTCAGGTGTCGAGCGCGTTCGCCGCCGCCACCGACGCCAGCCAGGCGGCGCTCGGTTTCGGGGTCCGGGCGAACGTGGCGCGATCGACGCCGACGATCCCGAACTTCGGCCTGTAGCCGAACGCCCACTCGAAATTGTCGAGCAGCGACCAGTAGGTGTAGCCCCGCACGTCCACGCCGTCGGCGAGGGCCTGCAGCACGCCGGACAGCGCCTGGCGCACGTAGTCGATGCGCTGCTCGTCGTCGACGGTGCCGATGCCATTCTCGGTGACCAGGAGCGGAACTGCGCCACCGGTGTAGTCCCAGGCGCGCCGCAGGCAATTGCCGAGTGCGGCGGGGTAGAACTCGTATCCCATGTCGAGTACGGGAACTCCCTCCTCGTAGCCGGCCCAGCCGTCGGGGCCGATCAGCATGCGGGTGTAGACCTGCACGCCCAGGAAGTCGTCCCCCGCGGTGGCGTCGAGGAACACGTCCTCGGCATGGTGCCGGATGCTCTCCAGCTTTTCCTCGCCTCCGGGTGCGAGCTGGTAGTCGGTCATGGACAGGGTCAGGCCGACCGGGACGCCTGGTGCTCCGGCGCGGATGGTCTCGACCGCCACGCGGTGGGCTCGCGGCGAAGCGAGCGGCCACGGCACGAGAGAGCGCAAGGTCCCTCTTGCCCGGGTGGGAACATTCCGGCGTGCCAACCCATGGCCGCGGCGATGTTCGGTTCGTTCAGTGTGCAGGCCCGCGTCATGACGTCACCCAACGCCTCGGTCACGACGCCACAGAAGCGTCCGAAGCGTTCCACGGCAAGGTCGCTCTCCCAGCCGCCCTGGGCCGTCAACCAGAGCGGGGTCGTGAAATGATGGAAGGTCACCACCGGGTCCACGCCGCGCTCGCGCAGCCCGACGCACTGGCGTCGGTAGTGCGCCAGCGCAGCCCGGGAGAACTCGCCCTCGGCAGGCTCAATGCGGCTCCACTCCACCGAGAACCGGTAGTTGTCGAACCCGAGCGCCGCCACCAGGTCCGCGTCCTCTTCCCAGCGGTCCCACGAGTCGCAGCAATCGCCCGACGGCTCGGCGCAGCCGGAGCCCGGCGTGTGCTCGAAGGCCCACCAGTCGTTGTTGGAGTTGCCCCCCTCGACCTGGTGGGCGGCCGTCGCCGTGCCCCAGGTGAAGCCCGGCGGGAATGCCTGCCCCAGTCCATTCCCAGCCATTGGCGTGTCCTTCCGTTTGCGTTGGGCTCTCGGGTCGCACGGTATCGTTCCCTGACAATGACGTCACATTCCTCGTCGACGACTGACGTCCCTGATTCGGAGCAGACAGGGACGGGCGCGGCGTGTCGCGGCATCTCCCATGGTGGAGGCGCACGGGCTCGTCAAGCGCTTCGGCGATTTCGTCGCCGTGGACGGGGTCGATTTCAGCATCGCCAAGGGCGAGTCGTTCGGCTTTCTCGGACCCAACGGGGCGGGCAAGACGTCGACGATGCGGATGATCTCCTGCATCAGCCCCCTCAGCGGCGGCACCCTGCGGGTGCTCGGGATGGATCCGTCCAAGGACGGTTCCCGCATCCGGTCCCGGATGGGTCTGGTGCCCCAGGAGGACTCACTGGACCTGGAGCTCACGGTGCTCGACAACCTGATGATCTACGGGCGCTACTTCGACATGCCCAAGAAGGTGATCCGCGAGCGGGCCGAGCAGCTGCTCGACTTCGCCCAGCTGACCGAGCGGGCCAACGACCGGGTCGATCCCTTGTCGGGAGGCATGAAGCGACGCCTCACCATCGCCCGTGCCCTCATCTCCGACCCGGACCTCCTCATCCTCGACGAGCCGACGACCGGCCTCGACCCGCAGGCCCGCCACCTGCTCTGGGACCGTCTCTACCGTCTCAAGCAGGACGGGGTGACGCTGGTGATCACCACGCACTACATGGATGAGGCCGAGCAGCTCTGCGACCGGCTCGTCGTCATGGACAAGGGCCGGTTCGCCGCCGAAGGCACGCCGCGCGAGCTGATTGAGAAGTACTCGACCAAAGAAGTCGTCGAGCTGCGCTTCGCGCCCGGACAACACGAGGAGGTGGCACCGTCGCTGACGAAGTTGGCGGAGCGCCAGGAGGTGTTGCCCGACCGCATTCTTCTCTACACCGACGACGGCGATGCCGCGCTGGCCGAGGTGGCTCGCATGGGGCACGTCGCCCGCGCCACACTCGTGCGCCGGTCGACGCTCGAGGATGTGTTCCTCCGCCTCACCGGCCGCTCTCTGGTCGACTGATCCGATGACGGCTGTCAGCGACGCAACACCGGGGAGCCCCGCGCTCTTCGGGCACGGCGACGCCGCGCCGCCGCGCCGCTTCGCTACCCCCATGTGGCTGCGGGCGGCGCGCTACTGGGGCTACCAGTACAAGCGGACCTGGCGCAGTTCGGTCGTCACCAGCTTTCTGATCCCGGTGCTGTACCTGGCCGCCATGGGCGTCGCCCTCGGCTCGCTGATCGACAAGCACTCGCACGGCGTGGACGGCGTCACCTACGTGGCCTTCCTCGCGCCTGGCCTGCTGGCGGGCACCTGCATGCAGATCGGGACGAACGATGCCACGTACCCCGTGATGGGGGCCATCAAGTGGGTGCGCACGTATTTCGCGCAACTGGCCGGGCCGCTCAGCGTCTACGACGTCCTGCTCGGGCACCTGGCGTGGATCGCCGCCCGCCTGGCCATCGTCAGCACCATCTACCTGTCGGTGATGGCGATCTTCGGAGTCGTCTACTCCCCATGGGCGATCCTCGCGCTCCCGGCCGCCGTCCTGACCGGCATGGCTTTCGCCGGGCCCGTCAGCGCGTTCGCCGCGACCCAGGACAAGGACTCCTCCTTCTCGACCTTGTACCGGTTCGCCATTATCCCGATGTTCCTGTTCTCGGGAACCTTCTTCCCCGTGTCACAGCTGCCGAAGTGGCTCGAGGTGGTGGCCTATTGCTTGCCCCTCTTCCACGGGGTGGCACTGTGCCGCGATCTCACACTCGGCCAGGTGAGCTGGGCCGACGTGGGCCACGTCGCCTACCTCTGCGCACTCGTCGGGGTCGGTTACGCCGCCGGCCGGAAGACCTTCGCCAAGCGGCTGGTGGTGTGAGGCGATGACGTTCGCTTCCACCGACTCGGGCCCCGCCCTGGACCAGCGCTCTCCCGGAGTTGCGCTGCGCATCACGCCCCTGGCCCTGTTGGGCGGACGCCACGCGACCCGGGTGCTCGAGCGCAACATCCTGGTCTACCGGCGCTCCTGGATCTTCATCGTCTCGGGCTTCTTCGAGCCGCTCTTCTACCTGCTCTCCATCGGAGTCGGTCTGTCGCACCTGGTCGGGCCGATCAACGTGGACGGCCGGGAGATCCCCTACACCGCGTTCGTGGCCCCGGGCCTGCTGGCCTCATCCGCCATGAACGGCGCCATGCTCGATTCGACTTTCCTCGTCTTCTTCAAGCTCAAGATCGCCAAGACGTACGACGCCATGTTGTCGACCCCCCTGGGGGTGACCGACGTGGCACTGGGGGAGCTCAGCTGGTGTGTCATCCGTGGCGCCATCTATTCGGGAGCCTTCCTGGCGATCATGGCGATCCTGGGTTACATCGTCACGCCCTGGGCGGTGCTGTGCTGGCCGGCCGCCATACTCATCAGCCTCGCCTTCGCCTCTGCCGGGATGGCCGGCACCACCTACATGCGGACCTGGCAGGACTTCGACATGGTCTCGCTGGCCTTCATCCCGCTCTTCCTGTTCTCCGCCACGTTCTACCCGCTGACCGTGTACCCGGGATGGCTCCAGGCGGTCGTCCGCTGCACGCCTCTCTACCAGGGGGTGGTGCTGGTGCGTGCCGCCGACCTGGGCATTTTCTCCTGGACCCTGTTGGGCCACATCGCCTACCTGCTGGCGATGGCCGTGGTGGGCGTCCTGATCACCAGACGCCGGCTCGGTGCCCTCCTCCTGCCGTAACGGGCCACCCCGGACGGCCGGTACCGTAAGGGCCGATTTTCCACGATCGTCAGAGGACCAGACCCAATGAACATCGTCGTCAGCAACGTCAAAGGCGGGGTCGGCAAGACCACCACCTCCGTGTACCTGGCCGCGGCAGCGGCGCGGCGAGGGCGTGGCCCGGTGTTGCTGGTCGATGCCGACCCCCAGGGCTCGACGGCCGAATGGTACGAGGCAGACCCGCTCGAGGGTGTGGAGCTGATCGAGGGACCGTCGGTGCGCACCGTCACCAAGGCGATGAGCCAGGAGGACGGCATCGTCGTGGTCGACACCCCGCCCGGGGAGGGCAACGTGGTCCAGGCCGCTCTGGGCCGGGCGGACGCTGTCGTCATACCCACCCGGGCCGGCGGTGTCGAGCCCAACCGGGTCGTCACGACGTTGGAGATGACGCCCAGCAACATCCCGGCCGGGGTCGTCATCTGCTCGGCCCGCTTGGGCACGAACGATCTCGAGGCGACGGTGGAGTGGTGGAACGAACTGAAGGTGCCTGTCTGGGGCATCATCCCAGAGCGGGTCTCCATTGCGAGTGGACCCGCTGCGTCCCTCTCGACCGAGGGTCTGGAGCACTACGCCAAGGTGCTGAAGAAGGCCACCGCCAAGACCCGGTGACCGGCCGCTCTCAGCCGGGAGCCAGCGCCTGCAGCCCGGAGTGGAACCGGCTGTCGATCCAGGCCACCGGGGCCTTGCCGTGCAGCTGACCTATCAGTTCGGAGAGGAACCAACGGCGGACGGCCACACTGGTCGGTGATGCAGGCAGCGTCAGGAGCCGCTGCGCCAACCCGAATTCGTCTGCTTCGTCGAGGAGGGCGTCGTAGAACTCGACGGCGATCACAGCCGACTGCGGCAGCTCGAGCGTCCAGTCGAAGAACTCGACGTTGTTGTCGACCGCCGTCTGCCACATGTCGTCCATCCCGGAGCCGAGGCCGTTGAAGCGGGTGCCGATCTGGGAGACCAGGACCGCGAGACGCTCGGGCAGGGGCGGCGCGCCGGGAGCGTTGTCCGACCGCTCCTTCATCAGTCGGAGCTCGCGGAACAGAGCCTCGTACTCCTCGCTCGATTTCTGGAGGAGCGCCACCGGTATCCCCAGAAGCCGGACCGACACGTCCGGTGAGTCGCCTGCATCGCTGTGCCGGCTGGTCCGCGTGACGCCGGTCAGGTCAAAGCGGAAGCTTCCGTCGGAGACGCTCACGGGGGCCACCGGGAAGTCGACCGGCAGCTCGAACCAGACGATCTTGCCGTCCTCGACCGCCTGCACGCCCCAGTTCGACGCCAGGGTGTTGAACAGTGTCAGGCCCCGTCCTGTCGCCGCGTCCTTGCCGTAATCCTTGATGGCCGGGAAAGACGGGTTGCCGTCGGCGACGTCGACCCGGATGCGGTCCGGCAGAATGTGGAGGGTGACGCACAACGGGGTCGCCGCGTGCAGCACCGCGTTGGTGACGAGCTCGGAGGTCAGGAGGGCGGCACATCCGGTCACCTCGGCCGGCAGATCGCGAAGATGCGCGGCAACCCAGTGGCGAGCAACCGGCGTGCTTTCCACCACCGGTTCGAGATGCAGAGTTGACATGCCATCTCGTGTCGTACCCACAGCCGGGGCGGATATGCGTTCTTCCGAGATGCCGGTGTAATTGAGGCAGAGCACCACGATGTCGTCGGTGCGTTCCTCGACGCTCAACATGGATGCGAAGGTCACTGCGGGATGGTCCGGCCATCCCGCACGCGCAACCACAGTTGCCGTGTTGGCCAAGCGCTCCATGCCGTGGGTGATCACCTCGCCGCGCCGCTCAATCAGGCCGTCCGAGTACATGATGAGCGAGTCCCCCGGTCGAGTACGAGTTCGTCTCTGGGCCGGGGGGCGCCACTCAGTCCGGCGGCGATGAGCAGCGTTCGCTGCATGGGACAAAACGTCGCACTGCCGTCGGCCCGCACCACCAAGGGTGGTGGGTGACCGGCGTTGCTCAGGACAACGCGCCCGGTCGAGGGCGTGATCGTTCCGACGACGGCAGTCACGACCCTGTCTTCAATGAGGGTGTCGAAGAGGAGATCCAACGACGAGAGCACCTCCGTCGGCGACAGGCCGGACACGGCATAGGCACGGATGGCGCTTCGTACCTGGCCCATCAAGGCGGCTGCCGGTGCGCCCTTGCCCATGACGTCGCCCACGCTGAAGAAGACCAGGTCGTCCGAGAGCTCGAAGACGTCGTACCAGTCCCCCCCGGCGTAGGTGCCGGCCACCCCGGCCCGGTACTCGGCATCAAGGAGAAGACCCTCGACCTGGGGCAGCGAGTCGGGGAGGACGGCGCGTTGGAGGACGTCCGCGACCACATGCTCACGCTGGAATCGCGTGGCGTTGGACAGAGCGACCCCCGCCCGGCTCGCCACCTCGGTGGCCAGCGAGACGTCGTCTGCCTCGAACAGCCGCCCCGGCCCGTCCACGAAGGTCATGACGCCGATGACTTCGCCGTTGGCGGTCAGAGGCACCGACAGGGCAGTGGAGACACCGGATGGCTCGTCGCCGACCTCACCGTCATGCAGCGGAGCCAGTTGGGTCCGGCCCGTACGGAAGGCGACAGCCGCCGGTGCGTCGGAGTCAAACGGGAGAATGTCCTGCCCGTCTCTGCCCGTCCGCGTTGACGACGCCGGCCTGGGCGCACGCACGTCGAGCCGGACAAGCCCGCTCTCTCGCGGCACTTGGACCGAGCACGAGTCGGCCAACCGGCCTTCCACCAAGCTCATGGTGCGCCGGATCACGGTCGTCGGTTCCAAGCTCGAGCTCAACAGCCTGGTGACCTCGGAAAGGAGGGAGAGCCGCTCGCGGCCGGCCTCCGCGTCGCGCAGGGCTTCGCGTTCGTGTTCGAAGACCTGGGCTCGCTCCAAGGCTTGTGCCGTCAGCCCCGCCAAGGTGGAGAGGAAGCGCAGATCCGGCTCGCTCGGCTCAGGCTGCGCGACGAAGGCGAGCGAAAGTACCCCGAGCGGGCCGGCGCTGCCGATGAGGGGCTCGCTGACGATCGTCACCGGCTTGGGGAGTTCGCGCAAGACCCGTGCCACGATCTCCACCGCCACGTCCTCGCGCACGTCATCGTCGCCGGCGACGCCGGCGACGCCGGTCCGGCTGTGCGTAAAGCACAGGCCCGCCTGGCTGCCCTCGAGGGGCACCATGGAACGCGAGAGGAGCGCCGGGTGCCCGCTGCTGGCCAGACAGGCCAGACCTCGCTCACCGGCAACGGGAACGCGCACCACGGCGGACTGTGCCCCTAGCGCACGGCGGCCGCCGGCGATCGCCGCGTGGGCGACATCGCCGGGCGTCGTGGCGGCTGCCAGGGCCGAGCTGAGCTGGTGCAGGTGTTGGCTCCGCTCCAGGTTGACGAACTCGGTCAGGGTGAGCCGAGCCCGCTCGACCGCCTGAGCGGCAGCGCCCGTGATGGTGAAGAGGAAGGTCCGATCGGGCTCGGAGATCTCGCGGTCGTCGTCCCAGTGCACGACGACCGCGCCGATGGTGCGGTCCGACACGACGAGAGGGATGATGGCGAGCGCCCGGAACCGGTCCGGGTTCAGGGACGAGGAGATATCGGGGCGATCGCGCTGCAGGTCGTCGATCGACTCGGCAAAGAAGGCGACATTGTGGCCCAGGACCGGCCCGTCGGGTTGCAGCGAGGTCAGTACCCCATCGGTCGGATCGTCGGGTGCGTATCCGAAGCGCCGGAGCGTGTGCAATGCGCCCCAATCGTCGAGCAGGGCAAAGGTCGATGCATCGACGCGCAGCTCGTCGCGCATGGCGGCGAAGACGGCGTCTGCCACCTGCGCCGGGTCGGCGGCGGTCGTGAGCGCGCGCGCCATCGTCTGCATCCGCTGTGCCGTCTCCGCGGCGACGCGCCGGCGCCTTTCGTTCCGGGTTTCAGATCGAGCCGTCCACAACTGCACGTTGCGCTGCCCACGCAGGTACGAGATCCACATGGCCACTGCGGTCGAGGCCAGCATCGTGACGACACGCAGCGTGTGGTTTATCTCACCGTAATTGTGGGGGGTGTGCTGATGACAAGGGCAAAGAACGCAGTCAGGATGCCCACCAGCGCCACCCGCGAGGGGCGGGCGAAGGCGGCGGCGATGAACGGTGCGATGGCCAGGACGCCCACCAGCGAGACGTTCCCCCCGTAGACGGCGAAGACGATCGCCGCCGTGGAGGCCCAGACCAGAGCCACGAGGGTCGCCACGGCCTCGGCCCGGTCGCCGCGGGCGTTCCGGGGGGTGGGCGAAAGCTGCTCGTCTCCTGGTTCGGGCACGTACGCTCCCCGTGGTCGGCGGGCTCGTCTGAAACGCTATTCCCCTCGCCGGACGACCAGGTTCAACTCCCGTCGTTCACCCCGGTTGCTACGGCAACTCACTACCCTGGGGCGTCCCGGCGGAAACCCAGGAAACGTCCAGGAGGTTTAGGTTGACCCTCCAGGGGCTATAGACCGTGTGGCCAATCGGCATTGCATGACGTCCTCGGCGCGGCCCAGGACGAGCCACGGGAGGGCGGAGTGGAACAGGACTTTCACATAGAGGAGCGGGAGGGTTCGTCGCCCCCGGTGATCGCGGTCAGCGGAGAGATCGACGTGGCCACGGCTCCCCAGCTGCGGGAATGCCTGCACGGCGTGATCGCCCAGGGCGAGGCGACGGTCGTGCTGGACCTGCTGGGCGTGACCTTCTTGGATTCCACGGCATTGGGCGTCCTCGTGGGTGCCCTCAAGCGCTGCCGTGAGCTCGGTGGGGAGTTGCACGTCGTGGTCGCCGACCCGCGCATCGTGAAGATCTTCGAGATCACCGGTCTGACCAGTGTGTTCACCATCGCCGACTCGCTGGAATCGGCGGGGGCGGCGTGACGGAGACGACGGACCGGCTGGAGAGCGGCGATCGGGTTCAGCTGAAGTTTCCGGCGCGGGGCGATCTGATTGTGCTCGCTCGCCTGGTCACCAGCGCAATCTCGGCCCGCGCCGGGTTCGACATCGAAGAGCTCGAGGACCTGCGGCTGGCGGTCGGCGAGCTGTGCCTCCTGACCTTGCAGGGCAGCGACGCGCAGCACGGGGACCTGTGCCTCCAGCTCGACGTCCTCGGTGACGCGATCGAGGTCGTCTGCACTCTCGAACGGGCCGGCGTTGCAAGCGCACTCCATGCCCGAAGGGGACGAAGTCGCCCGGCTCAGCGAGCAGATTCTCGACGCGCTGGTGGACGAGCACGGAAGGGAGAGCCAGGACGGCTCGGTGCGTGCCTGGCTACGGAAGCGCCGGGGGGGGCATGCGGAGTGACGGAGGGCCGGGAAAACGATCCCGGGCCGCTGTCGGACGCTGAGGAATCTGACCGTCCAGCCCTCGATCCGGCAGCGCGCGAGGAGTTGATCACCGCCAACCTCGGGTTGGCCCACCAGCTGGCGCGCCGCTTCCTTCACCGAGGCGAGCCGCTGGACGACCTGGTGCAGGTGGCGTCGGTGGCGCTGGTGAAGTCGGTTGACCGTTTCGACCCCTCCCGTGGCGTCGACTTCGCTGCGTTTGCGACCCGGACGATCATCGGAGAGTTGAAGCGGCACTTTCGCGACAAGGGTTGGGCGGTGCGCGCCAGTCGCCGCGTGCAGGAGCTCTACCTCGAGTTGGGGCACGCCACAGGCACGCTGGTGCAACAGCTCGGCCGCAACCCGACCGTGGCCGAGTTGGCCGAGGCGACCGGGGCGAGCGAGGAAGCCGTCATTGAGGCGATTGAAGCCGGGCAGGGGTATCGCGCCGCGTCCATCGACGCTTCGGAGAGCGAGGACGACCCGCTGTCGGCGCGTCTCGGTGAGCAGGACGGCAACTACGACTCGGTGGAGGACCGGGCGCTGCTCGGGCCCGCTCTGGCTACCCTCCCCGAACGCGAGCAGTCGATCCTGCGCATGCGCTTCGTCGAGGGTCTCACCCAGTCGGAGATCGCGGCGGCCGTCGGGGTGAGCCAGATGCACGTGTCCCGTCTCCTGTCCTCCAGCCTCCAGAAGCTGCGCGAGGGGATCGGTCAGACCGAAGCCGGGCGGCGCTGAGAGCGACGATATCGGGCACCAATGAGGTCCTTTGCCCTCCGAAAATGGGCGGCCAGAAACCTAGTTCGGCAGACGAGATCAGTGGAAATGTCAGGAAAAGCTCGCGGAGCTTGAGTAGGGTGCGGGCGAAATCCTCTTCACAGGATGGGGGCTGGCCATGGTTCATCTCGATGCGACGCTGGCGAAGGAAGAAAAGGACCTTGGTGACAAGGGCCTGAAGAGCGGGGCGCTGGGCCTGTTCTCCTCGGTGGTGGTGGGCGTGGCCTCGACGGCCCCCGCCTACAGCCTGGCGGCGACGCTCGGGTTCGTCGTCATCGCCATCAACGGGCTTGCAGGCGCCCATCATCGCCATCCTGGCCTTCATCCCGATGCTGTTCATCTCCTACGCCTACAAGGAGTTGAACAACGCCGACCCCGACTGCGGCACGACCTTCACCTGGGCCACCCGCGCCTTCGGGCCGAAGACGGGGTGGTTCGGCGGGTGGGGGATCGTGGCGGCGGACATCCTCGTCATGGCGAGCCTGGCCCAGATCGCCGGGCAGTACGTGTTCCTGTTCTTCGGCGCCAAGAGCATCGGCGGCAATCCCTCCAGCACCTGGGTGCTTCTGGTCGGGGTGGCCTGGATCGTGGTGATGACCGCCATCTGTTACGTGGGCGTGGAGATCTCCGCCAACTTGCAGAAGGTCCTGCTCGGCGTGGAGGTGACGGTCCTGGTGATCTTCTCCGTCGTCGCCTTCGTCAAGATCGGCTCCGGCAAGGCGCCGGCCGGGCACCTGACGCCCAGCGTGGAGTGGTTCAACCCGTTCCACCATCTGAGCTTCACCAGCTTCATGATCGGGTTCTCACTCATGTTGTTCATCTACTGGGGCTGGGACACCGCGGTCTCGGTGAACGAGGAGACGAAGGACTCGACCCGCACGCCGGGGCGGGCGGCGGTGATCTCGACACTCATCCTGCTCGCCACCTACGCCATCGTCATTGTGGCCTCGCAGTCCTATGCCGGCGTCGGCACCACGGGCATCGGCCTGGCCAATCCGGCGAACTCGGGCGATGTCCTCAATTCGTTGGGGACCTCGGTCTTCGGCAGCTCGGGCATCGGGGCGGTCATGGTCAAGCTGCTGCTGTTCATGGTGCTGACCTCGGCGGCGGCGTCGACCCAGACCACCATTCTGCCGACGGCCCGCACCACCCTCTCCATGGCGGCCTACAAGGTCGATCCCGGATCGACATTCGGGAAGGTGCACAAGCGCTTCCTCACGCCGACCACGTCGACGGTGGCAATGGGCCTGGTCTCCATCGCGCTCTACGTGGCGATGAACTACCTGTCGAACGGGAGCAGCGTGATCGGGGACTCCGTGTCGGCTCTCGGCGCCATGATCGCCTTCTACTACGGCCTCACCGGGTTCGCCTGCGTCTGGTACTACCGCAAGAGCCTCAGGGAGAGCGCCCGCACCCTCTGGCTGCGCGGCATCCTCCCGCTGCTGGGTGGCCTCATCCTCTGGTTCGTCATGGTGTGGTTCATTTGGTACAACTGGATCACCCCGAGCAACAGCTACACCACCTGGACCTTCCCGGGGACGGACAGGGTGATCGGCGGCGTGTTCATCCTGATCGTCGCCTCCGTCGTGCTCGGCGTCGTGCTGATGGTGATCTACTCGGCTCGTTCAGCCCGACTTCTTCCAGGGCAAGACGCTCAACCGCGACACGCCGACCCGGGTGCCCGACGACATCGGCGTGCCCGTCGGGCTGTTCGGGATCGAGCCGTTCGCCGACTCGGACGGCCACGCCAAGAACGAGCCCAGCGGGTCTCCGACCTAGCGGCGAGCGGAACCGCCGCTCGTTCCGGTAGACCGTGGCCGAGGCCATGCACGGCCGGGAGCGACGAGACGTGGAGGCGCCATGACGAAGAGACTGGAAGGAACGGTTGCCCTCGTGACCGGCGCCAGCAGCGGCATCGGTGAGGCGACGGCCGTGGCACTGGCCGAAGAAGGGGCGACCGTCGCGCTCGTGGCCCGCCGCCGCGACCGGCTCGAGGCTCTGGCCGAGCGCATCGGCGGCGCGGGGAAGGCGCTGGTCATCGAGGCCGACATCACCGACCAGGCGCAGGCGGAGCGCGCCGTCGCCACCACCGTGTCCGAGTTGGGCCGCCTGGACACGCTGGTCAACAACGCGGGCGTCATGCTGCTGGGGCCGATCGTGGATGCGCCGATCGAGGAGTGGCAGCGGATGGTCAACCTCAACGTGCTGGGGCTCCTGTACTGCACGCACGCGGCGCTGCCCCACCTGCTGACCGCGGCGGAGGCCGAGCCGCGCTCCGTCGCCGACGTCGTCAACGTGAGCTCGGTGGCCGGGCGCGTCGCCCGCCTGAACAGTGGTGTCTACAACGCCACGAAGCACGGCGTCGGCGCGTTCAGCGAGTCCCTGCGGCAGGAGGTCACCGCTCGCCATGTGCGGGTCACGCTCATTGAGCCCGGAGCGACAGCCACCGAGCTGGCCTTCCAGAACCGGCCCGAGATCCTGGAGGGCATGGCGCAGACCTTCGGCGGTATTGAGATCATGCATGCCGAGGACATCGCGGAGAGCATCCGCTACGCCGTGACCCAACCTCGTCGCGTCGGCGGTCAACGAGATCCTGATCAGACCGACCGAACAGGAGCGCTGAGATCGAACGCGTCGCCGTCGTCGGATGCTCGGGATCGGGCAAGACAACCCTGGCGCGCTCGCTGGCCGGCGTCTTGGGGGCGCCGCACATGGAGCTCGACGGGATCTTCCACCAATCCGGGTGGGAGGCACTGGACGACGACAGCTTCAGGGCGTCGCCGAGGCAACGGAGGCGACGGCATGGGTCGTGGACGGCAACTACTCCGCCGTCCGGGAGATGGTGTGGAGCGGGCCGACGCCGTGGTCTGGTTCGACCTGCCCTACGCCGTGGTCATGGCCCGCACCATCAGGCGGACGACGCGGCGTGTTGTCACCCGCGAAGAGCTCTGGAACGGGAACAAGGAGCCGTGGTCCAACCTGTACTCGTTCGACCCCAAGAAATCGATCATCGCCTGGGCCTCCACCCGGCACGGGGTCTACCGTCGGCGCTACAGGGAGGCCGAGCACAACCCGCGCTGGGCGAGGCTGCAGTTCGTCCGTTTGCGCTCGCAGCGGGAGGCCGATGCGTTCCTCGCCGAGGTGACGCTCATGGCGTCGACAAAGGAGTGACTGATGGATCTGGAGCTGGCCGGCAAGACCTTCCTCGTCACGGGAGGCACCGACGGGTTGGGACTCGCGCTGGCCACACAGTTGGCGGGCGAGGGTGCGGCGGTCGGTGTGTGCGGACGCGACGAGGAGCGGTTGCGCAAGGCCGAGGAGACGGTGCGGGCGGTGGGCGGCGACGTGCTGGCGCAGCGGGCCGACGTCTCGCGGGCCGAGGACCTCGAGGCCTTCGTCGAAGCCGCAGTGTCCCGCTGGGGACGTGTTGACGGGGTCGTCCACAATGCGGGGCGCGCCTCGGGCGGCTCCATCGAGACGATCGACGATGGCACCTGGGAGGCCGACTTCCAGCTCAAGCTCATGGCCGCCGTGCGGCTCACCCGGCTGGTTCTCCCGCAGCTGCGGGCCAGCCACGGCGCCGTCCTCTTCACCCTGGCCCTGTCGGCCAAGGCACCCGGTGCGTCCAGCGAGCCCAGTTCGGTGACGCGCGCCGCCGGCATGGCGCTCATGAAGGCGCTCTCCAAGGAGCTCGCGCCCGACGACATCCGGGTCAACGCCATCCTCATCGGGCTGATCGAGAGCGGTCAGTGGGCCCGCATGGCCGCCGGCTCAGGGACCGGTCTCCGGGAGTTCTACGACCACTTTGCCGCCGACGCCGGGATCCCTCTCGGTCGCTTCGGCCGCGCCGCCGAGTTCGCCGATCTCGGCTGCTTCCTCCTGTCGCCACGCGCCTCGTATCTGACCGGGACGGCGATCAACCTCGACGGGGGCCTGTCTCCGGCCGTCTGACACTCACCCTGGGGTCAGTTGTACCCCGTGGTCTCGGTGGTGTCGCCCGTGCCGGCCGGCTCGAGGCCGACGGCGAACCCGTCGATCATGTCCAGGCGAGTGAGGGCATCGACGTGTGGCCGCCCGTCGCCACCCCATTTGGCCTTGGCAGCTCTGCGGGCGGACTCCATGTCCTCGGCCACCACGAACACGACTTCATGGTCCTCGCCCATGCGTCCGGATGCCAGCTCACCGCCCAGGTACGCCGCGAAGAGATGCACGCGGGAAGCGTAGCGAGTACGAAGGGGCGTATGAGTCAAGACAAATTGCAGGGAAGCACCATCGTCGTCACCGGGGTCACGGGGCAGGTGGCGCGCCCACTGGCGACGGCCCTGGCCCGCGACAACCGCGTCATCGGAGCGGCCCGGTTCTCCGACACGGCCGCCCGCGCCGAGCTCGAGGCCGCCGGCGTGGAATGCGTCCCGGTCGACCTCGTTTCAGGCGACATGGGCAAGCTGCCCGAGGACGCCGAGTACGTGCTCCACTTCGCCGTCGCCAAGACCAACGACTGGGAAAAGGACCTGGCGGCCAACAGCGGCGGCCTGGCCTATCTCATGGAGCATCATCGACGTGCCCGCGCCTTCCTCCATTGCTCGTCCACGGCGGTCTACAAGCCGGAGGGGCACCGGGTCTTCGACGAGGAAGGGCCGCTCGGCGACAACCACGGGGTGTGGCCGTTCCTGCGCACGTACAGCATCTGCAAAATCGCAGCGGAGGGCACGGCCCGCTGGGGCGCCGAGCGCTTCGCGCTCCCGACGACCATTGCGCGATTGTCCGTGCCGTACGGCGACAACGGCGGGTGGCCTGCGATCCACCTGCACATGATGCTGTCCGGCCACGCCATCCCCGTCCATGTGGACGCCCCCAGCGTCTACCACCCGCTGCATGCCGACGACATCCTGGCCATGGTGCCGCGCCTGCTCGCCGCCGCGTCGGTCCCGGCGGTGACCGTCAACTGGGGCGGAAGCGAGCCGGTCAGCATTGAGGAATGGTGCACCTACCTGGCCGGACTGGCGGGTACCGAGGCCCGCTTCGAGCCGACGGCCCAGACCATCGACAGTGTGCAGATCGACACCACGCGCATGCACGAGCTGGCCGGGCAGACGAGCGTGCCGTGGCGCGAGGGCATGCGGCGCATGGCCAAGGCGCTGCATCCCGACAAGGTGCAGTGAGCGCAGATCCGGCCGGGGACCCCGGCGCCCTCCGCTTCACCCGATGCGACCCCGATGAACCGCCCGCCACGGAGCTGCTGGCTGCGATGCGGGCCGAGCTCGTCGACGCCTACGACAATGCAAGCCGTCTGGACAACCCAGCGCTTCTCCCGGCGGAGCTGCGCCCACCGGCAGGTGCCTACTACGTCGGGTTCGAGGGCTCGGTGGCCGTGGCCGGCGGCGGCTTCCGCCGGCTCGGTGACGGGGTGGCGGAGATCAAGCGGATGTACGTTCGCCCCGAGGCCCGCTCGCGCGGGCTGGCCGCCGAGCTCCTACGGGCGCTCGAAGATGCCATCCGGGACCAGGGCTACGAGCGGGCCCGTCTCGACACCGGCCCCAAGCAGCCGCATGCGCAACGCCTGTACCGCGGCGCAGGGTACGTGGAGATCGCGCCCTACAACGACAACCCCTTCGCCTGCTTCTGGGGAGAGAAACGATTCACCTGATTCGCTAGAACGTCCAGACCTCCACGACCTGCCGCATCTCGGGCACCCCGCCGGTCCCCTCGTAGGTGGCGCGGGCGGCCTCGTTGTCCTCATCGGTGAGCACCCACATGCCGTAACAGCCGGCGGCGCGTGCGAGCGCGGCGAGTCGCTCCACCAGGGCGCGCCCGATGCCCTGGCGCCGGAACAGGCTCGTCGACCGCCAGCTCGTAGAGGAACATCTCGGTGCCCTTGTCGGGGTGGGTCACCTCGACCCCGGTGACGAACCCCACGGGTTGGCCATCCTCGTAGGCGACGAGGAGGTGGTGGCCGTCCTCGGCGAGGAAGCGAGCCGTCGCGTCGGCCCGAGCCGGGCCGTCGAACAGGTGGGAGGCCGCCGCGACGAGTCCGTCGTCGCCAGGGCGGAGCACCCGGATGGGCACGGTCAGCGCGGGTCGGGGCGCGCCTGGAGCGCCGCCCAGGCCATGACCAGCTGCAGGGGGAGTCGCCCCCAGGCGAGGGCGCGGCTGTCCGAGGGCCCGGGGTTGCGTCCCGTCCCGGCATCGAGCGCCATCTGGATGTTGGCCGGGAACACGGCCGCCAGGGTGGCCACGCTGGCGGCGGACGCCCAGCGCGTGCGCCGGACCAGACCGGCGGCGCAGACGAGCTCGACCACCCCGCTGGCGTAAATGAGGTTGGTGTGGTGCTCCTCGGGGATGGCGCGCGGCATGATCGACGCGAACGCCTGCGGCCGGACCAGGTGCACGATGCCGCTGGTGGCAAAGGCGGCGGCGAGGACCAGGGGGGCGCGACGTCGGAGGCGAGCCATCATCGGGACTGTACTGTGGCGGCGTGCCAACCCAAGTGACGATCGTCGGCGGCGGAAGCTATCAGTGGGGCCCGGAGTTGATGGCCGACCTCTTCGGGACGCCGGCGCTCGCCGGCATGCACCTCGTCCTCGAGGACATCGACCCTGCGCCGCTGCCGAAGATGGAAGCGCTGGCCCACAAGCTGAACGAGGCCATGGGCACCAAGGCGACGATCACCACCACCACCGACCTCCACGCGTCGCTCGACGGCGCCGACTTCGTCATCGTGTGCATCTCGACCGGCGGCTTCCGCTCCATGGCGGTGGACCTCGACGTGCCGGCCACCCACGGCATCACCCAGACCGTGGGGGACACCGTGGGGCCGGGCGGCATCAACCGCGCCCTGCGCAACGTCCCCGTCCTCGTCGGCATCGGCAAGGCGATGGAGGAGCACTGTCCGGACGCGTGGCTCTTCAACATCACCAACCCGATGACGGCGTTGACCCGCTCCGTGTGTCGCGAGACCAGCATCAAGACGGTCGGCCTCTGCCATGAGGTCGGCAACTTCTGCATGGACCTGGCCATCGCCCTGGGCCGGCCCGCCGAGGCGGTCGCGGCCTCGGTGACCGGGGTCAACCACTTTCCCGTCCTCACCTCGCTCGATGTCGACGGCGCGGACGGCTTCGACGTGTTGCGCGATCTGGTGGCAGAGGTGGGCGGCCTGGCAGCGCTGGCCCCGTACCCCGGGCGCCCGGAGGCCGAGACCTTCTCCAAGCTCGACTTCGCCGAGCGTCACCTCTTCAAGCTGACGCTGCTCGAGCGCTGGGGCACCTTCCCGGCGGCCGGCGACCGGCACATCGCCGAGTTCGTCTCGTTCGCGCTGACGCCCGAATCCGAGTGGGGCGCGGCCTACAACATTGCGCTGAGCCCGATTGCGCGGCGCGAGCAGCACCAGGCGGACTACATCGCCGACGTCGACGCCTGGCTGGCCGGCACCAAGGACCTGCAGACCTGGCAGTCGGGCGAGCTGCCCTCGCCCATGATTGAGGCGATGCTCACGGGGGAGCCCTTCGAGGCCCCGGTGAACATCCCCAACACCGGCCAGGCCGTCGGCCTGCCGGCGGATGCGGTGATCGAGTCGATCTGTGTCATTGACTCCGATGGCATCCGCGGCCGCGACCGCAGCCGCGCTGCCCACCCCCTACGACGAGATCGTCCGCCGCCACGTCGCCACCCAGGAGCTCACGGTCGAGGCGGCGCTGCGGGGCGACCGCACGCTGGCGGGGGAGGCCTTCGCGCTCGACCCGTTGGCGGGCCGGGGGGACCTGCACGTGACCGATGCCATGGTCGACGAGCTCCTCTCCGGCACGGCGGAGTGGCTGCCCCAGTTCGCCTCACGCTGAGCGGGACGTCGGGAGGAACGCGCATGCGCATCGGATTCATCGGGCTCGGGGCCATGGGCCTGCCCATGGCGGGCCACCTGGTGGCCGCCGGCCACGAGGTGACCGTCGCCTCGCGCGGCCGCGGGCCGATCGACGCGGCCGTGTCCCAGGGGGCGGTCGACGGGGGTTCGCCCCTGGGGGTGGCCGAGGCCTCCGACGTGATCATCCTGTGCGTCCCCAACTCGCCCGAGGTGGTGGAGGTGGTCGACGTCATGCTGCCGGCGCTCGGCACGGGCAAGACGGTCATCGACACGTCCACCATCGACCCCGAGGTGGAGCGGGCCCAGCACGCCCGGGTGCGGGAGACGGGCGCGCGCTACCTCGACGCGCCACTCTCGGGCGGCACGGCCGGCGCGCACAAGGGCACGCTCACCCTGATGGTCGGCGGCGACGCCGAGACACTGGCCGACATGGAGCCGGCGCTGCAGCCCTTCGCCGGGCTCGTCGTGCACGTCGGCGGCCCGGGCATGGGCCAGGTCGTGAAGCTGTGCAACCAGGTCATCTACGCCGCGCAGATGACGGCGACGGCCGAGGCGACCGCCATGGCGGTCAAGTCCGGGGTCGACATGGAGAAGCTGCTGCTGGTGCTGACGCACGCCACGGGCGATTGCGTGGCGGTGCGGACCCGCCTGCCCGTCCCGGGCGTCATCCCCGAGAGCCCGGCGTCGAACGGGTGGCAGCCCGGCTTCATGACCGACCTCATGGCCAAGGACCTCGACCTCGCCATGGCCTACGCGGTGGGCTGCGGCGTCTCCGTGCCGACGACGGCGGCGGCGCGCCAGCTGCTCACGGCCGCCAGTGCCGCCGGATACGGCCGCGAGGACTTCTCCGCGGTGGCCAAGGTCGTGCTGGCGCTGGCCGGCGCCCAATGACGAGCACCGCTCCGCTGCCCACCCCCGCGCTCATTCTGGCGGCGGACCACCGCGCCCGCGCCGTGGTGACCACGGAGAACTGGGACGAATTCTTCGGCGCCCTGGCCAAGGCGCTGCCCTCGTGCGACGGCATCCTGGCCACCGCACAACCGCTGGCCGGGTTGGCCGCGGCGGGCCACCTCACCGCGCTGCACCGCACCTACCTCTCCATCAACCGCACCGGCCTGGCCGGCTCCGTCTTCGAGCTGGACGACCGCCTGGTGGCCAGCGTGCCGCGGGCGGCCGCAGAGGGCTGGTCCGGCGTCAAGCACATGACGCGCATTGACATGGACGATCCGATCACGGCGCCGGCGCTCGAGCTGTTGGGCCAGGTGCTCGAGCAGTCGAAGGAGGCGGGGCTCGAGGCGCTGATCGAACCGCTGGCGTGGGAGGGGGGGCGGATCCGCCGCGATACGGACGGCATTGTGCTGGCGTCGATCATCGCCCACGACATGGGCGCACCGGTGATCAAGGTGCCGGTGCCCGCGGTGCCGCCCGGTGCGGAGCGCCAGCGCGCCGTCGCCCGGGTGGTGGCCAGCGTGGGCGTGCCCGTCCTCTTCCTCGGCGGCCCGCTCACCGCGGCCGGCCGCGTCGCCGTCCTCGACGAGGTGCGCGACGTCATGGAGGGCGGGGGAGCCGGCATGGCGATGGGGCGCACCATCTACCAGGATCCCGACCCGGCCGAGGCAGCGGGCCTGGTGCGCGCGCTGGTGCACGGCCGATGATCCTCACCATCGACTTCGGCACCTCCGTCACCAAGGTCGGCCTCTGGGGCGACGAGGGACTGGTGGCGCTGGCCCGCTCCGAGCTGACGACGAACTTCCCGCAGGTCGGTTGGACGGAGCAGGACCCGCTGCGCTGGTGGACGTCGCTCGTCATCGCCTGCGCGGAGGCCCGCGCCCAGGCGCCCCTCGACTTCGCCCGGGTCGACGTGGTGTCCTGCTCGGGGGCCCGGCAGACCTTCGTCCCCGTCTCCGCGCAGGGCGACCCGATCGGCAAGGGCATCCTGTGGTCGGACCACCGGGCGGCCGCCGAGGCGCGGGTGCTGGCCGAGCGCATGGGGGGCGACGACATCAACCGGGCCCGCACCGGGATCCCGCTCGACGCCGGCGCGGTGGCGGCCAAGCTGGCCTGGTTGGCCGAGTACCAGCCCGAGCGCATTGAGGCCGCTCACGTGATCCTGTCGCCCCGCGACTTCATCGTGTACCGCATGACCAACCAGCTGGTCACCGACGCCACGTTCGCGTCGCGCAGCGGGCTCTACGACTTCGACGGCAACGCCGTGCGCGAGCTGGCCGGTCCCGCCCTGGGCAAGCTGCCCAGCGTGGTGCCGTCCGACACCGTCGTCGGCCAGCTCAAGCCGGTCCCGGCGGCCGAGCTCGGGCTCCGACCGGGGGTCCCGATCGTCATCGGGGCCGGAGACCGGCAGTGCGAGGTGCTCGGTTCCGGCGCGTCGGAGCACCACCCCATGGTGAGCTGGGGCACCACGGCCAACGTGTCGGTTCCCGTCCAGGAGCGCCCGGTGCCGGCGCCGGTCGGCGCGGTGGTGACCCGGGCCGCGGACGGGGGCTGGCTGCTCGAAGGCGGCCTGTCGGCCGCCGGCTCCTTCCTGGCCTGGCTCGGGCGCCTGGTCGACCGCAGCACCGAGGAGCTGGGACGACTGGCGGCGGAGAGCGGTCCCGGTGCCCGTGGCGTGGTCGCGGTGCCGTGGCTCGACGGCGCCCGTGCGCCATGGTGGCGCGACGATGCCCGGGCGGGCTTCATGGGGCTGGGCGCGGCGCACGGCGCGGCCGACATGGCGCGCGCCGTGGTGGAGTCGGTCGCGTGGGACGTGGTGCGGGTGATGGAGGTGGTCACCGTCGGGCGCCTGGGCGGCTCGACGGCGGAAGGGGTGACGCTCGGTGGCGCCGGGTCCGGCCTCCCGGTGTGGGTCGAGGTCCTCACGTCCGTGCTCGGCCTCCCAGCGCTGCGCCACCGCTCGGGCGAGGCGGCGTCGGCCGGCGCGGCGCTCCTGGCCGGCAAGGCGCTGGGCATGGGGCTCACGCTCGACCAGATCGACCCGGTGGCGGCGGTGATTGAACCGACCCCCAGCGCGGTCGAGCTCTACCGCGCCCTGCGACCCCAGGTCGACCACGTGGCCGCGGCTGTGCTCGCCGCCACCGAGTCGCTGCCGGGAACAAGTCCGCTCGATTCCTGACCCGTGCGCGTCGAGCTGGCCTACGGCCGCCACGGGACGTCGGTCGAGGTCCCCGACCACGCCGAGGTCATCGTCCCGGTGGACGAGCCGGGCCTGACGGACGAGGCCGCGTCGATCACCGCGGCCCTGCGGCGCCCGCGGGGCGGACGGCCGTTGGACGCGCTGGCGGCAGGCGCGGACCGGGTCGCCGTCGTCTTCCCCGACCTGACGCGCCCCATGCCGAACCGCACCGTGCTCCCCCCGCTGCTGGCCGAGCTGGCCCGCTGCGGCGTGCCCGACGACCGCATCACGCTCCTGTGCGCCACGGGGACCCACCGGCAGGCCACGGCGGCCGAGATGGAGGAGCTCGTCGGGCCAGCCATCGTCGGGCGCTACGCCATCGTCGACCACGACGCGACGAGCGCGGCCCACGTCGCCGTGGGCGAGGTCGACGGCGCGCCGGTGCTGCTGCAGCGCGAGTACGTCGAGGCCGACCTGCGCATCGTCACCGGCTTCGTCGAGCCGCACTTCTTCGCCGGCTTCAGCGGCGGCCCGAAGGCCGTCTGCCCCGGGCTCGCCGCCAGCGCGACCATCCTGGAGGCGCACCATCCGCGCCGCATCGCCGACGCCCGGGCCACCTTCGTGACGCGGGCGGGCAATCCCGTGCACGACTTCGTGCGGGCGGCCGCCGCGCTGGCGCCGCCGCACCTCTCCCTCGACGTCGCGATCAACCGGGCCCGTCAGGTGACGGCGGTCTTCGCCGGCCCGCTGCCCGAGGCCCACGATGCCGCCTGCGCCCACGTGCAGTCCTCGGCGGTGCGCGTGGTCGACGCGCCGTTCGACCTCGTGGTGTCGACGAACGGCGGCTACCCCCTCGACCGCAACCTCTACCAGGCCGTGAAGGGCATGGCGGCGGCGGAACGCATTGTGCGGCCGGGCGGGAGTCATCGTCATGGCGGCGGCGTGCGAGGACGGCGTGCCCGCCGACGGTGCGTTCGCCCGTCTCCTCGCCGAGGCACGCACGCCGGCCGATCTGGCCGGCGCGTCGGGCGCGCCGGAGCTGGACCGGTGGCAGGCCCAGGTGCTCGGGCGCGTGCTCGCCCGGGCCGAGGTCCAGCTGCACGCCGACGGCCTCGACGAGCGCGGGCTCCCGGGTGCGCTGCTGACGCTCGTCCCGGACCTCGACGGCGCGGTCGCCGCCGCGCTCGGCCGTCTCGGCCCCGCGGCGCGGGTGGCCGTCATACCGGAGGGCCCGCTCACCGTGGCGACGGTGCGCCCGCACGTGTGAGGCCGGGCCGCCGGAGCGAGGCCCGGAGGGAGGTGCCAAGGCGGTTGGCCAGGCACGGGTGCCGGCGTGCAACCGTTGTCGGGCAACCGTTGTCGGGCCGTTGACCCCCGCGTCCCAGGAATCCCCGGTGCGTGGCAGATCACCAGAAGGTCGGCGCCCACCCGCCGATATAGTTCGACCATGGCCAAGCTTGAGGGGAGCTCGGGCTCCAAGAGCGAAAAAGCGGTGAAAATACCGCTGACCGACATGGTGTCGGACGTGGCGAAGGATGTCCGGTGATGGCGGGGCCGGAGGAGATGCCGGCCGACACCCTGTACTACTGGGACTATCTGCACCTCGACTACCTGCTGAACGCGCAGACGCCGAAGAGCGCAGAGCGCGGGGGACTCATCCACGACGAGTACTTCTTCATTGTGGTGCACCAGACCTACGAGCTCTGGTTCAAGCAGATCCTCGTCGAGCTCGATTCGGTCATGGCGATCATGGCGCAGGATCGCGTTCACGGGCGCGAGCTCGGCACCGTGCTCTCCAGGCTGCACCGCATCAATGCGATTCAGCGCCTGATGGTGGCCCAGATGGACGTGCTCGAGACGCTGACCCCTTTGGACTTCCTCGATTTCCGGTCGCTCCTCCTTCCGGCATCGGGATTCCAGAGCGTGCAGTTCCGCCTCATTGAGAACAAGTTCGGTCTGCTGGAGCGAGACCGGTTGCAGATCGAGGGCCACAACTACGTGGACACGCTGCGGGACGACCACGCAGCGCTCGTCGTCGACTCCGAGCGGTGGCCTCGCTGTTCGACAACGTCGAGCGCTGGCTGGCGCGTCTCCCGTTCGTCCGCACCGATGGCTACGACTTCATCGCGCAGTACGAGGAGGCCGCGAACGCGATGCACGCGGCCGCCCGAGCGAAGATCGAGGGGCTCCCGGGCCTGGACGAAGAGGCGCTGCAGCGGCAGCTCACCTCGTTCGAGAACAGCACCAAGCGATTCGGCGCGGTGTTCGACCAGGCGAGTTGGGAGCAAGACGTCCGCGACGGGAGCCGGCGGTTCTCCTACGACGCGTTCATGGCCGCGCTCTTCATCTACCTGTACCGGGAGGAGCCGGTCCTGCAGGTCCCCTTCCGGATCCTCGAGATGCTCATCGACATCGACGAGACGCTGACCCTGTGGCGTCAACGCCACGCCCTCATGGCCCACCGGATGCTCGGCCGGCTGGTCGGCACGGCGGGCAGCGGCTACGCCTACCTGGACGAGACGGCCAAGCGGTACACGCCGTTCAAGGATCTCTTCGACGTGTCCACCTACCTCATCCCACGCGCGTCCCTGCCGCCGTTGCCGGATTCGCTCTTCGGTCATTTCGACGGCCAAGTTTGGTAGTGCGAGCCTGGGTCGCTGACGCGGCCGGGCAGTAGGAGCGTCCATGACCTCGGACCGCCGCCCCTTGCTGGTCATCGTCTACGGCACGGGTGCCACCTCACCCTTCTTGCTGACGGACTCGGCGTCGCCGATGTGCGACATCGCCTGGGTCGTCGATTCGGACGAGTTCGACGACCGGGCGATGCTGCGCCTGTTGCGCAAATTGGGACAGGTGGTCGACATCGCCGGCATGACGGAGGGCGACGCGGCCGACGCGCTGCGTGCGCTGCAACCGGACGGGATCGTCGCGTACGCCGACGCCAGATGGCCACGGCGTCGGCGCTGGCCGGGCGGCTCGGGCTCGACTATCACGACCCCGTCGTGGCGCAGCGGCTGCTCGACAAGGTCACGCAGCGTCAGGCCCTGCACGACGGGGGCCTGCCCGTGCCGACCTGCACCGCCGTGCCGGGCCGCACCACCTCCGGAGCGATCGACGCCCTGGTGCAGGGCATCGAATTCCCGGTGGTGGTCAAGCCCGCGGCAGGGGGCGGCCAGCAGGGACACCCACCTGGTGCGGGGCGAGTCCGGGCTCCGAAGGATCATCGGGGAGGAATCGACCGACGACGCCGAGTCGACCATGGTCGTGGAGTCGTACATGGTGGGTGCGACGCCGCCGCCCAGCGAGCAGTTCAGCGACTACGTCTCGGTGGAGAGTGTCGTCGTCGCGGGCCGGATCAGCCACTTGGCGGTGACGGGCCGACTCCCGCAGGACGCGCCGTTCCGGGAGACGGGCCTCATCATCCCGAGCGACTTCGCTCCTTCCCTCCAGGAGGAGATCCTCGACCTGGCCACCGCGGCCATAGAGGCGATCGGCATCCGCATCGGGTGCCTGCACACCGAGATCAAGGTCACCGACAAGGGCCCGCGGGTGATCGAGGTCAACGGGCGGATCGGTGGCTTCGTCCCGCAGACGCTGCAGCTCGCCTCTCCCACCACCGACCTCTTCGAGATCTCGCGCCGGGTGGCCCTCGGGGAGCAGGTGGTCTTCCCGGACCTCGTCCCGACCACCGACGTCGGCTACGTCATCGCCCAGCAACCGCCCATCGGGGCGCACCAGGTGGCGAGCGTCCACGGGCTCGACCGGCTGGCGGCCTATCCGGGCGTCGACGCCGTCTCGCTCAGCCGGCAGCCCGGGGACGAGGTCGACTGGCGCAAGGGGAGCCATGAGTACGTCTTTTCCGTGCTCGGCACCGTTCCCCGCCACGAGGACATGCGTGCCCTGGAGCAGTTCATCGACGAGGCGGTCACGGTGACGTACATCTGAGGGCGGCGCCCAAGGGGAACGGCGAAGTGGGTGGCCACCTATCCCTGACGCCGGTGTCAGAGATAGAGTCCCCAGCCGGTGACCGACGATCCGCTGTTCGACTTCGCCGTTCCGGAGGATCTCCTGCGGGAGGCGGTCTCCCAGGTCAAGGATGCGGACGTCGTGGCGGACCTGGAGGTCATGCCCGGCACGGGGGAGGGCAAGCCGCCCCCCCTGATCGGCATCCTGCGGAGCTCGGGCTACGCCCCCCTGGTCCTCCTCACCGCGGCGGCCCTGGTGCCGGGCACCTTCGGCAACGGGATCGCCCTCATCGGCAGGAACCTCGAGACCTCGTTCCACATGTCCAACGCCTCGCTCGGCGCCGTGGCCTTCATCGCCCAGGTGTCCCAGCTCCTGTGGGCCGTCCCGCTGGCGGTGTGGGCCGACCGGGGCAGCCGCAAGAAGGTGGCGGCCATCGCCCTGCTGGTCTTCGCCGCCTTCGGCAGCCTGATGGCGATCTCGCCCAACGTCTGGGCGTTCGCCTTCCTGTACCTCGCCGCCTCCATCGGCACCGGGGTGAACAACACGGTGCACAACTCGTACCTCTCCGACGCCTACCCGACCGAGTCGCGGGGGCGGATCTTCAGCTGGCACAACCTGTCCGACCCGCTGTCGCAGACGATCGGGATCCTGATCTTCGGCTTCGTCGTGACCGTCTCGCACAACTGGCGCTACGGCCTGCTGGTGGCGCTGGCCGGCATTCCGCTCGGCTTCGCCCTCTTCACGCTGCGGGAGCCCGAGAAGGGCGCCAACGAGAGCAGCCACATCCTCAAGGCCTCGGGCATGGACCTCCACAGCCAGCAGGAGAAGGCGCCCCGCGTCCTGCTCGGCTCCGCCGTGACCCGGCTGCTGCGGGTCCGCTCCCTCTACTACGAGCTGGTGGCCGTGGCCATCCTCGGCTTCGCCGGGACGGGCGCGCCGCTGTTCGGCAACCTGTTCTTCATCGACAAGTTCCACCTCGACACGGCCTCGCGCAGCGAGGTGTACGCCATCATCGGCCTGGCCGCCTTCCTCGGGCCTCCCGATGGCCTACGTCTTCGGCGACCGCTACTTCCGCCGCGCCCCGCAGCGGCCGCTCGTCATCGCCGGCATCTGCATCACGGCCTACGGCGGGCTCTTCGTCCTGTCGCTCTACGTGCCCCAGCTCTGGATGTGCGTGACCCTGCAGTTCCTGGCCAGCGCCGCGGTGTCGCCGCTGGCCATCTGCATCTTCCTGACGCTGGCCGCCACCGCGCCGCCCGAGATGCGCACCATCTGCTTCGCCATGTTCGGCGTCTACTCGCTCGTCTTCGGCGGCTTCACGGGCTCGGTGCTGCTCGGCGCCGTGTCCGACGCCATCGGCGGCCTGCACGGCATCATCGTGGCGCTGACCATCATCTTCCCGGTCTGCGCCGTGGGCGGGCTGCTGCTCATCATCGGGTCGCGCAGCGTGCGGCGCGACATCACGCTGGTCATTGAGGACGTCCTCGAGCGCTACGCCGAGGGCAAGCGGCGCCAGGCCGGCGGGGACATCCCCGCGCTGCAGATCCACAACCTCGACTTCTTCTACGGCACCAACCAGGTCCTCTTCGACGTCAATCTCGAGATCCAACAGGGCGAGATGGTCGCCCTGCTCGGGACGAACGGCGCCGGCAAGTCCACCTTGCTGCGCGCCGTCTCGGGGCTGTCCCATCCGCACCGCGGGGTGGTCCGGCTGTTCGGCATGAACTCGACCTACCTGGAACCGGAGCAGATCATCGACGAGGGCGTCGCCCTGCTGGTGGGCGGGAAGATGACGTTCCCCGGGCTCAGCGTGCGCGACAACCTGCGCATCGGGAGCCACACGCTGCGCAAGGACCGGGCCAAGACGCAGAAGGCGCACGACGAGGCGCTGGAGGCCTTCCCCGAGCTGGCGGCGCGGCTCGACCAGCCGGCAGGGACCCTCTCGGGCGGTGAGCAGCAGATGCTCGCCCTGTCCCGGGTGATGATGACCGCGCCCCGGCTCTTGATGATCGACGAGCTGGCCCTCGGCCTCGCCCCCATGACGGTGGAGCGCCTCATGGCCATGGTGCGGCGGATCAACGACTCCGGCACCACGGTCATTCTGGTGGAGCAGAGCCTGAACCGGGCCCTCAGCCTGGCCGAGCGCTGCTTCTTCATGGAGCGCGGCGAGATCCGCTTCGACGGGCCGACGGCCGAGCTCATGGCCCGCGACGACCTCCTGCGCCCCGTCTTCCTCGGCAGCGCCGCCGCCGGTCTGTCCTAGGCACCCGTGCTGGCGTTCTCGGCTCCCAACTTCGTCCTCATTCAGGGCCTGTTCTACGGGCTGGGCTACGGGCTGCTGGCGTTGGGCCTGGTCCTCGTCTACCGCACCAACCGGGTCCTGAACTTCGCCCAGGGCCAGATCGGCGTCATCGCCGCCGTGTTCCTGGTCAAGCTGACGGCGGACTTCCACTTCAACTACTGGTTCGCGCTGGTGCTCTCCATCGGGCTGGCCGCCTTCGTCGGCGCGCTGTCCGAGCTGCTGCTGCGCCGGCTCTTCAGCCGCCCCCGCGTCCTCGTCATGGTGGCCACCATCGGGTTGAGCTACGTGCTGCTGGCGCTCACCGCGCTGCCGTTCATCCGGCCGTCCAACCTCTACAAGCCGGTGCCGGTGCCCTTCGACCTGCAGTTCTCGCTCGGCCCCTTCATCATCACGCCCACCGAGGTGCTCACGCTCATCGTCGCGCCCATCGTCACGCTCGTCCTGGTGCTCGCGGTCCGCTTCACCTCGTGGGGGCTGTCCATGCGCGCCATGTCGGAGAACGCGGACTCCGCCCGGCTCTCGGGCGTGTGGATCCGCCGCACCTCCACGCTGACGTGGACGGTGGCCGGCGCGCTGTCGGCCTTCACGGCCATCCTCAACGCGCCCAACCAGACCAGCGCGCTGACGCAGGCGCTCTCGCCCGACCTGCTCCTGTACGCGCTGACGGCGGCGCTCATCGGGGCGATGGTCAACCTGACGGTGGCGTTCATCGCCGGCATCGGGATGGGGGTCTTTCTCGAGCTGCTCGAGTGGAACATCCCGTCACCGGCCAAGCAGCAGCTCATCATCTTCGTCGTCGTCATGGTCGTCCTGCTGGTGCGGGTCGGTGCCCTGCGCAAGGGGGCGCGGACGGGGGAGCGGAGCACCTGGCAGCACGGGGCCGCCACCACCATGCGGGCCGGGGTGGATCAGCTGCGCCGCCGGGTCTCGGTCACCGGCATCTGGATCACCATTGCGGCGGCAATCCTGCTGCCCTTCGCGCTCTCCGTCGGCAACAACGTCCTCTTCAGCCAGATCTGCATCTACTCGGTCATCGCCCTGAGCCTGACCATGCTGACCGGGTGGGCGGGCCAGGTCTCGCTCGGGCAATTCGGCCTCGTCGCCGTGGGCGCACTGGTGGCCGTGCACCTCGGGACGTCGCTGCCCCTGCCCATCGTGATGCTCTACGGCGGCGCGGTCACCGCGCTGGTGGCCATCCTCATCGGGCTGCCGGCGCTGCGCATGCCCGGGCTCTTCCTGGCCGTGACGACGCTCGCGTTCGCCATCTTCATGCAGAGCGCGGTGCTGGCCACGCCCTGCTTCACGGTGCCGGGCATCAACAAGACCCTGTGCACGGGCCTGCCCGACCCCGGCTACACCTACATCGGGCGCCCCTCGCTGTTCGGCATCAGCCTGGCCTCCCAGCAGTCCTTCGCCTGGTTCTCGCTGGGCGTGCTGCTGCTGTCCGTGTTCATGGTGCGGATCTGGCGGGACAGGGGCGTGGCGCGCCGCCTCGTCGCCGTGCGGGACAACGAGCTCACCGCGGCGGCCATGGGGATCCCGATCCTGCGCACGAAGCTCCTCGCCTTCGGCCTCTCCGGCTTCATGGCGGGGTACGCGGGCGTGTGCTTCGCCTTCGCCACCCAGCAGCTGAACAACACCGACATCACGTTCGACCCCACGACCTCGTTCGTGATCATCTCCATGGTCGTGATCGGGGGCCTGGGCTCCATTCCCGGGGCCATCCTCGGCGCCATCTACCTCGAGGGGCTGCCCGCGCTCTTCGGCGCCAACCAGACGATCCAATTCATCACCAGCGGCCTGGGGCTGATTCTGTTCATCCTCTACCTGCCGGGCGGGCTGGCCGAGGTGTTGCACCGCTCCGGCGACGTGGTGACGTTGGGCATCCGCACCGCCCAGGAACGGCTGAGCTCACGGCACGCCGGGCCCCCGGTCACGCCCACGCTGGTCGCCGACGGGGCCGAGCAGTGACCGCCGTCGCCGAGAGCCCCGGCGCCGCGCACGCCGCCCGCCTCAACGTCGAGGGCCTCGAGGTGCAGTTCGGGGGCGTGCACGCCCTGAACGGGGTGACGTTCGAGGCGGAGCCGGGCTCCATCGTGGGGTTGATCGGCGCCAACGGGTCGGGCAAGACGACCACGCTCGACGTGATCTCGGGGCTGGTGGCGCCCCAGTCGGGCAGCGTGCACCTCGACGACACCGACCTGGCCGAGTACCTGCCGGAGGAACGGCTGAGCATCGGGATGGTGCGCTCCTTCCAGGACTGCCGGCTGTTCCCCGAGCTCACCGTGCTCGACGTCCTGCTCCTCAGCGAGGACGCCCGCAAGGAGGTGGCGGTCATCTCCACCACGCTCCGCCTGCCGTGGGCGCGGCGGACCGAGCGCCGCAAGCTCGAGGCGGTGAACCAGGTCATTGCCGCCTTCGGGCTGGAGCGGTTCCGGCATCACCGCACCGCGGAGCTGTCCACCGGGACGCGCCGGGTGGTCGACCTGGCCTCCATCGTCCTGGCCAAGCCGCGCCTGCTGCTGCTCGACGAGCCCACGGCGGGCATCGCCCAGCGGGAGGCCGAGGCCTTCATTCCGCTGCTGCAGCGGATCCACGAGGTGGCGGACACCACCATCGTCCTGGTCGAGCACGACGTGCCCCTGGTCTTCGCGCTCTGCACCACCGTCGTGGTGATGGAGCTCGGCCGCGTGGTGGCCGCCGGGCCCCCCGAAGTGATCCGCGCTGACTCGAAGGCGCTGGCCGCCTACCTTGGTGCGAGCGACGAGGCCATCATGGCCTCCGGCCCGATCGGGGAGGGCGGCGGTGCAGACCGCCGTGAAGGAGGGTGAAGATGGAAGCCAGCATGGAGGTACCCGCGCACCGGGGGGCGGCCTTCCATCCCCTGGCGCCGTTGGGCCGGTCCTGGCGGCGCATGCGCCGGCGTCCCCGCGCCACGCAGGTGCGCACCGCGCTCATCATCATCGCCATCGTCGTCGGGCTCGTCGCCTGGCTCGTCCTGGCCCCCACGGGTACGCCGGGCGGATCGGGCAGCGCCGGCGCGGCGGAGGTGGCCTCGTCGAGCACCAAGGCCACGCCGGTCACGCAGGCCAGCACGAGCAGCCGCGGCGTGACCGCCACGACCATCAACGTGGTCTTCCCCGTGGTGGCCATCAACAGCCTCGCCGGCAAGGAGGGCTTCGCCGAGGACAAGGAGTACAACGAGCAGGTCCCGGCGATCCACCTCTTCGTGAACCAGATCAACAACAGCGGCGGCATCAACGGCCGCAAGATCAACCCGATCATCACCCAGTTCGACCCGACCAACGACGCCAACATGCAGGCGCTGTGCCAGCAGTGGACCCAGGGCAGCCCGCCGGTCTTCGCCGTTGTCGACGGCATCGGGAGTTGGGAAGAGGACGACCAGCTCTGCGTCGCCCAGCAGGGCCAGACCCCGCTCATCAGCGCCTGGTCGACCACGACGAACTGGACCAACCTGGGCTCGCCCTATCTCTGGTGGACCGGGCCGGACATGACACCCGTGCTGGCCGCGGTGGTGCAGTGGGGGATGAGCTCGGGTCGCCTCGGCCACGGCAAGAAGGTCGGCGTGGTGGTGTCGGACCAGGCGCCGGACCAGGACGCGTTGAACGACTACCTGCTCCCGGATCTCAAGAAGGTCGGCATCACCCCGCTGGTCGAGACCGTGGCCGGCGGCACGGACCAGACGGCCGAGACCAACACCGACGCGCAGCTCGCCGTGGAGAAGTTCAAGGCGGCCGGCGTGCAGTCGGTCATCCCGCTGCTGCGCGAGGACGTCTTCTTCCCCTACATCGCGGCCGAGACGGCCCAGCAGTACTACCCCCAACTGCTCCTGAGCGACTACCAGTCCACGGTGACGGTCGCGCTGGGCCTGATCCCGATCCCCTACGAGCAGGCGCTGAACGGGCAGGAGGGCGTGACGACCGAGACGCTGGGCGGCTTCGACGACAACCGGCCCGAGAGCCAGGGTGGCTACGACCCGGGCGTGCGCTCCTGCTACAACACGTGGCACGCGTACCACCCCAAGCCGATCGCGGGCACGACGAGCATCTACATTGAGGAGCAGGGGCCCATTCAGGCGTGGTGCGGGGCCATCCGGCTCTTCGCCACGGCGGCGAAGAACGCCGGCAAGGACCTGAACCGCCGCACGTTCGTCGAGGCGATGTCCAAGATCACGAATTACCCCGGCACGCTCTCACCCGTCTGGAGCTTCGGGCCGAACAAGTTCTACGGCCCGACCCAGTACCAGGTCGTCAAGGTCCACAACAACGTGCCCCCGTCGTCGCAGTGCAAGCTCAAGACGAATCACAAGCCGCAGGGCACCTGCTGGGTGACGGTGCAGCCGTTCAAGCCGCTTGCCGACGACCGGCTGACGACGACCGGCTGACGGAAACTCAGGCGATCATCGTCGGGCTGGGCGGCCGTCTTTCGAGGATGTCGTCGAACCGCGTCGTGATGGCGGCGTCGAGCTCGGGGTGGGTGAGGATGTAGAAGGTGTCGCTGCGGACGGCGTCGATGACGCGGTCGGCCACCGCCGCCGGCGGAATGCCACCGTCGACCAGGTTCTGCACCACCCCCCGCAGCTCCTCCGCCCCCGGGACCTCGCGGTCGGCGACCGCCCACTCCGGCCGGTTCCGTTCGGACTCGGCGATGCGCGTCTGCACGAAGCCGGGGCAGAGCACCGACACGCCGACGGGCGCGCCGACGGCCTGCAGGTCCTTGAAGAGCGTCTCGGAGATGGCGACGACGGCTTGCTTGGTGGCGTTGTAGGGGCCGAGGAACGGGGCCGCGATGAGTCCGGCGACGGAGGCGGTGTTCACCATGTGCCCTTCGCCCTGTTCGATCAGGAGCGGCGTGAAGGTGGCGACGCCGTGGATGACGCCCCAGAGGTTCACGCCGAGGATCCAGCGCCAGTCCTGCTCGCTGACCTCCCAGATGGGACCGCCCAGACCGATGCCCGCATTGTTGTGCACGAGGTGCACGGCGGCGAAGCGGTCGAGGGCGCGGTCGCGCAGCGCGCGCACCGACGCCGCGTCGGCGACGTCGGTCACGACGCCCAGGGCGTCGGCGCCGTTGCTCGTGAGGTCGTCCACCGCCGCCTTGAGCGGGCCCTCCTCAATGTCGGCCAGGACGATCTTCATGCCCTCGGCGGCGGCCCGTTCGGCCACGGCCCGGCCGATGCCGCTGGCCCCGCCGGTGATCACCGCCACCTTGCCCCGCAGATCCTCCATCGGTCCCTCCCCGTCTTCGTCCGCTGTCGCCTGCCGTCGCAGTCAACCACGGCGCTCCGGGCGCGGCCAACGTCGGGGCCCGAGCTGTCGCCCTTTCGATCTCAGACCGCGGCGGCGGAGCGGTGCCGGCGCAGGTGCTCGGCCCCGGCGGGGGAGACGGCGATCAGCTCACCCCGCCCGGGCACGTGGTGCCGGTCGATGTAGCCCCGATCGTTGGCGTCCTCCCAGACGGGCAGGCGGGGGCACGATGTGCGCCACGCCTCCATGACCTCGTCGTAGGGCCGCGGGGCCGGGCCGACCCACTCGAGCAGGTCGAGGATGAGGGCGTCGACGGGGTCGGGCACGGCCCCCATTGTCGCGCCGGGTCAGAGCAACGAGAACGTCCCCGCCTGCACCATGACCAGCACGCCGATGCAGCACAACAGGACCGGCACCACCCAGTGCCCGAGGCGCAGCATCGCGGCCCGCGCCTTGGGGTGGCGCCCCCCGGCCAGGACGAGCCAGGTGACCAGGACCTCACCGACGACGAAGACCGCCAAAATGGCACCGATGTTGGTCGCACCCCCGACGCGGAACAGGGGGATGTAGACGGCGAGGTTGTCCCCGCCGGCGGAGATGGTGACGACCGCCGCCGCCGTCAGGCTGCGCCCCACGGCGCGCTGCTCCGGCCGCAGGGGACGGCGACTCCGCCCGCGCCCGGTTTGCCCCTGGTCCTCCCCGGCGGCGTGCGACCGCGCCAGCCCCACCAGTCCCCGCAGGCCGAGCGCGAGCGGCACCAGCCCGAGGAGGCCGACCACGGCGGCCGAGAACTCGAAGAGCAGCGCCGCCGCGGCGGCGGCCACCGCGACCAGGACGGCGAACCCGATCACCTGGCCCGCCGCGATCCGGTGTGCCCGCTGCAGCGGCGCGCCCGCGACCAGAGCCATGGTCACCACGCAGTTGTCGACGTTGGTGCCGACGAACGCCGCTGCGGCGACCCCGAGGTCGGCCCCCAGCCCGGCAGCCAAGGGAGGGCGTCAGCCCGCGGGCAGCGGCATGGCGGGCCCGAAGGGCTTGTCGCCCCGCAGGGTCACCCGGTGTGCGTAGCGGGCGGCGTCGCCGTAGTCGTCGAGCGCGTAGTGCAGCGTCGCCCGGTTGTCCCAGAAGGCGACCGACCCGGCGCGCCAGCGGAAGCGGCAGGTGTATTCCGGCTTGATGCAGTGGTTGTAGAGCATCTCGAGGATGGCGCTGCTCTCGTTGTCCGACAACCCGAAGATGGTACGGGTGAACTGCCGGTTGACGAAGAGGCCGTTGCGCCCGGTCTCGGGATGGGTGCGCACGACCGGATGGAGGGAGGGCAGCAGCGTCTCGCGCCACGTGCCGTCCCACTCGTAGCCGCCGCGTTCGGCGACGTCAGCGGCGAACCAGGGGTCGTGGTGGATGGCGATCAGTTGGTCGCACATGGCGCGCACCGGCGCGGCGAGCCCGTCGTAGGCGTCCTGCAGGCTGGCCCACATGGTGTCGCCGCCGACATCCGGCGCCTCGAGCATGTAGAGGATGGATCCCATGGCCGGCGTCTGCAGGAAGGTGACGTCGGTGTGCCACCAGCTGGCCCGGTCCACCTTGCCGTCGATCGCGAGCACCTCGCGGCTCTCGTCGATGGAGGGCAGCACGGGGTGGGCCTCCGTCACGATCCCGAACTGGCGGGCGAAGGCGGCCTGCTGGTCGGCCGTCAGCGACTGGTCGCGGAAGAAGATCACGTGGTGGGTGTTCAGGGCGTCCCGGACGGCGGCCACCACCTCGGGCGCCAGCGGGCAGCGAAATGTCCACGCCCGCGATTTCCGCGCCGATGGCGGGGGAGAGGGGATGGACGCTGACAGAGGTGGCGAGGGTCACGGGGCAATTGTGCCCGAGCCGGCCCGGTGGCGCCGACGGGGTGCCGGGACCCTCCGGTCACGGGCACGCCGGACCCGCCTACATTGGCCCTCCACCACGCGCACAGCCAGAAAGGGCCGCTCATGAGTGAAGACACCGGGGGCCTCGTCCTGACCCCGCCGGCCCGTAATTACTCGCCCTGGTACCAGTGGATGACCCGGCTGGCCGCCACGACCCACGAGGACCCGCTGCCCGAGCACGACCCGGCGGCGCTCCCGGCCTGGGTGGAGCGGCGCCGGGCCCGGCTCGCCGAGCTGCTCGGGCCCGAGCCCCAGGCGGTCCCGCTCGACCTCGAGACGCTCGAGTCGGAGGCCTGCGACGGCTACCGCCGGGACAAGATCGTCTTCGACACCGAGGACACCATGTCGGTCCCCGCCTACCTGCTCGTCCCCGACGAGCGGCAGGACCAGCCGCCCGGGCCGGCCGTCCTGGCCTGCCACGGCCACGGGCCGGGCAAGACGCAGGTCGTCGGGCTGGAGCACACCGACATGCCCAACGCCGACTACGCGCTGCAACTCGTCCGGCGCGGCTACGTCGTGCTGGCACCCGACCTGCGCTGCTTCGGCGAACGGCTCGATTGGAACCCCGAAGACCACTACGAATGCGACACGAACCTCGTCCATGCGGCCATGGCCGGCTGGAATCCCCTGACGCAGAACATCTGGGACCTCCGGCGCTGCCTCGACGTGCTGGAGCAACACCCGCTGGTCGACCCGGCGCGCCTGGGCATGGTCGGCATCTCCTACGGCGGCACCGTCACCCTCTTCACGGCCGCCGTCGACACGCGTGTCGCGGCGTGCGTGGTGAGCGGGTACTTCTCCTCGTGGGCCGAGAGCCACCGAATGCCGTGGAACATGTGCGGCTCGCAGATCCTGTTCGGCATGCTGGGCCGCCTGGAGCACGAGGATCTCGGCGCGCTGGTGGCGGCGCGGCCGATGCTCGTGGAGTCCGGCACCGGGGACGACCTCTTCCCTTACCGGACGGCCGCCGAGTCGGTGCGCCGAACCCGCCTCGTCTACGAGCAGCTGGGTGCGGGCGACCGCCTGGTGCACGACATCTTCGAGGGCGGGCACCAGTGGCACGGCACGGAGGCGCTGCCCTTCCTCGACCACTGGCTCGGCCTGACGGAGGCCTGACCCCGGAGCCCCCGCACTCCGGGAGACATCATTCGTCGGGTTCGCGCTCGGCTCGGCGCGCCTCGTCGGCGTGGCGCAGGACCTGGTCGAGCGAGGTCTGGGTGTCCGCGCCGGCGGGCTCGCCGGTGCGGGCACCTGCCGCGCCGCCCGAAGGGGGCGTCTCGGGCGCAGCGTCGGACGGCTCGGCTCCGTGGTGATGCGTGCGGTGCAGCCAGCCCCTCCGGCGCATCCCGCCCCGCTCCCGCCCGCCGGTCACTACCCCGTCGCCACGACCATTACAAGAAGGCTCGCAGGACGTTGGCGAAGGCGGCGGTCAGCACGACGACGCCGTGCACGTCGCGCTGGACCGGAACGGAGACGGGGTGGGCCGTGGGCACGTTCATGAGGGACAGGACGGCGGACACCGGCGTGCCCGGCCCGAGCCAGATGTGCGAGGCGACCTGCGCCAGCAGCGAGCTGGCGCCGGCCGGGTTCGACATCAGGGAGCCCAGGGGCAGCGTCCCGTTGGCCAGCTTGGCGAGGTTCGAGTGCGGGTTCACCGTGTGCAGATCGACGCCGACGTAGTGGGTCACGGGGATGCCCAGACGGTCGAGGCCGGCGATGATGGCGGACGGAGCGTGCAGGCTGAATTTATCCAGCGGGACGGTGCTGCCGTTCTTCAGGGGCAGGCCGAGCGTCTGCGGGATCTGCAGGATGTTGGTGTGCCCGCCGGTGTTGTGGAAGACGAAGACCTGCTCGGCGTGAGCGGGGCCCTTGACGATGGCCAGGAGGTCGTTCTTGCCCTCGGCCAGCAGCGAGGCGGAGACGCCGACGTGGTGCACGGCGTGATCGATGCGGTAGAGGCTGATGCCGACGAACGACCCTGCCAGCAGGAGGAGCGTGCCGATCAGGGCTCCCGCTGCGATGAGGATGCGCTTGAGCGTGAAGCGGCGGTGCGGGCGCGGCGCCGGTCCGGGCCCGAGACCGGCCCAGCCCCTCCATGGCAATCGTCACGCGCCCCTCCTCCAGTGCCCGCGGCCCCCCGCCGGCACCCCGCATCTCCGTGCCCGAAACCTACGGAGTGGCCATTGCCCCGCCGTTGCCCGCCGGGTTCGATGTGGTTGCCTTGGCCAGGGCGTCACCGTCTCGCCGTCCGCGATGCTGGTGCCATGGGAGGGGAACGTGACCGAGCCGCTGAAACCGGCGGTGCCGCGGCACCCCTGTGGCACTACACGTCGCCCGACGAGGACAGCGCCCGCTGGTGGGACTTTCCCTTCCGCCCCGGCGACATCGTGGTGAGCACCCGGTCGAAGTCGGGCACCACCTGGGTCCAGATGATCTGTCTCCTGCTGGTGTTCGGCCGGCCCGAGCTGCCCGATCGCCTCGGCCGGCTGTCCCCCTGGCTGGACTGGCTGGTCGAGCCCGAGGAGGACGTCTTCGCGCGCCTGGCCGCCCAGACGCACCGCCGTGTCATCAAGACCCATACCCCGCTCGACGGCGTGCCGCTGCACCCCCGCGCCACCTACATCGTCGTCGGACGCCACCCGCTCGACGTGGCCGTCTCCCTGTACCACCACAGTGACAACATCGATCGCCGCCGCATGGCCGAGCTCACCGGGCAACCCGAGAAGGACCGCCCGCCCCTGCCCCCGCTGCACGAGTGGCTGCTGCGCTTCGTCGACTGGGAGGGCGATGCCCGCACCCGGCTCGACACGTTGCCCGGGGCGATGCTCCATCTGTCCGATGCCTGGGCCCGCCGCCACGACGCCCAACGTCGTGCTGGTGCACTACGACGACCTCGTGACGGACCTCGACGGTTCCATGCGCCGACTGGCCGGCCTGCTCGGCCTCGCCGTCGACGAGGGGCGCTGGCCGGCACTCGTGCGCGCCGCCACCTTCGAGGCGATGCGCGCCGGCGCCGCTGCACCCGACGCCGACCTCGGTGTGCTGAAGGACCCGGCCGCGTTCTTCCGCCGGGGAAAGTCGGGCGAAGGGCGGGCGCTCCTGAGCGAAGTGAATTGGTCCACTATCGTGACCGCGTGGCTGCCATGGCCCCCGACGAGCTGCTGGCCTGGCTCGAACGCGACCGGGAGGACTGAGCGTGCCGATCGTCCCCGACGACAAGGACTGGACGTGGGTGCTCGAACGCCCGTGCCCCGAGTGCGGGTTCGACGCACAGCGCGTGCCGCCCGAGTCCGTCGCAACGCTGTTGCGCGCCAACGCCGCGGCGTGGGAACGCGTGCTGCGGCAGCCCGACGATGTGGTGCGACGGCGTCCGGCCGACGACCGTTGGGCGCCGCTCGAGTACGCCTGCCACGTGCGTGACGTCTGCACCCTCTACCGCGAACGGCTCGGCCTCATGTTGCGCGAGGACGACCCGCTCTACCCGAACTGGGACCAGGACGTCACGGCGGTCGAGGAGCGTTACCTCGCACAGGACCCGGCCGTCGTGTCGCGGCAGCTGCGGGACGCTGCTGCCGGTTTGGCCGATGCCTTCGACGGCGTGAGGGCGGGCAATGGCTCCGGACGGGCCGTCGCAGCGACGGCGCCCGCTTCAGCATCGCGGGCTTCAGCCGCTACTTGCTCCACGACCCAGTCCATCATCTTTTCGACGTCACCGGGCAGCGGGGGTTCTGCAGCCCGAAGCCCCCCCGAATCGGGGGGCTCTCAATCGGGAAGCGAGTCGCGCCGAGTCGGGCTCGAGGTAGACGGTGGCGTGGGAGATCGTCCGCAGCGCAGAGGCCGGGCACGCCGTGGTGATCGGGCCCGGTCAGCGCGGCCGCCACCGGCACCGCCTTGCGCGCCTCGGGGACGATGGCCAGCACGCGGCCGGCCCGCAGCAGGGCCGGGATGGTCACCGTGATGGCGTGCGCCGGGACGTCGTCGAGGCCGGGGAAGTGGCCCTCGTTGACCTGCTGCTGCCGGCAGGCCGCCTCGAGCTCGACCACCTTGACGTCGCAGCGGGTCGGCGAAGTCGGCCACCGGGGGGTCGTTGAAGGCCAGGTGCCCGTTCTCGCCCACCCCGAGGCAGCACAGGTCGAGCGGGTACTGCCGCAGGAGGTCGCCGTAGCGGCGGCACTCGGCCTCGGGGTCGCCCAGGCCCCTCCACGTAGTAGGCGGCCTTCGGGTGGGCCGGCTCCACGATGCGCTCCCGGATCCAGCGCTGGAAGCCCGCCGGGTGGTCCGGCCCGACCCCGACGTACTCGTCCATGTGGAAGACCACCGTGTCGGCCCAGGGCACCCCCGCCGTCTGGTGCACCAGGGCCTCGCACGAAGGCCAGCTGGGAGTTGCCGGTGGCGAACATGACGTGGGCCGTCCCCCGGGAGGCCACGGCGGCCTGCATCACGGCCACGCGCCTCGTCGGCGGCCGCCCGGGCCATGGCGGCCACGTCGGCGAGGACCTGCACCGTCGCGCCGTCGATGGTCCGCGTCCCGGGCTGCACGGCGTTCAGCATGCCAGGCCGGCCTCGGCCAGACTGGGCCGGTGCGCGACGTGGAGCTCCCCGGCCCGGCCCACCGCGAGGCGGCGTGGGAGGTGGTGCGGCGCTTCCTGGCGGTGACGCCGGTGGTGGGCGCGCCCCAGCTGGGCCCCGCGGTGTCGGTCAAGCTCGAGACGGTCCAGCCCACCGGGTCCTTCAAGGTGCGCGGCGGCCTGGCCGCCGTGGCGGCGACGCTCGAGCAGGACCCCGGCCGTGCCGTCGTCGCCTCGTCGGCCGGCAACCACGGCCTGGGCCTGGCCTACGCGGCGTCCAAGCTCGGCGCCCGCGTGACCGTCGTGGTGCCCACGGGCGCCTCGGCGGCCAAGGTGTCGGCCCTCCAGCAGTTCGACGTGCGCCTCGAGCTGCGCGGCGACGGCTACCGCGAGGCCGAGACGTACGCGCTCGAGCTGGCCGCGCGCGACGGGAGCCGCTACGTGTCGCCCTACAACGACCCCGACGTCATCGCCGGTCAGGCCACCCTGGCCCGGGAGCTGCTCGAGCAGGTCCCCAACCTGGGCACGGTGGTCGTGCCCTGCGGCGGCGGCGGGTTGCTGGCCGGCGTCACCCTCGGCCTCGAAGGGACGGGCGTGCGCGTCGTCGGGATCGAGTCCGAGGCGTCACCGTCCATGAGCACGGCGCTGGCGGCGGGGGCCATCGTGCCCATTGAGGTGGAGCCGACCGTGGCCGACGGGCTGGCCGGCAACCTCGAGCCGGGTGCGGTGACCGTCGGTGTCGCGTTGGCCCACGGCGTCAACGTCCTCACCGTCAGCGAGGCGGACATCCGCTCCGCCATGGCCTTCTCGGCCTCCAAGATGGGCCTCGTCCTCGAAGGCGCCGGTGCCGTCGGCGTCGCCGCGCTGCGGGCGGGGGTGGTGACCCCCGACGCCGGAGGGAAGGAGACCGTCGTGCTGTTGACCGGGCGCAACGTGGCGCCGAAGCTGCTGTCGGAGGTGCTCCATTCCTGAGGTCAGCGCCAACGGCGCCACGCTCAATTACGAGGTCACCGGCGAGGGCGAGCCGCTCCTCCTCATCGCCGGCTGCGGCCAGCCCGCGGTCGCCTGGCACCTGTCGCCTGGTGCCGTCGCTCGTCGCTGCGGGCTACCAGGTCGCCACCTTCGACAACCGGGGGGTCGAGCCCTCCTCCTCGCCGCCCGGCGCCCTACAGCGTGGACGGCATGGCCGCCGACACGGTCGCGCTGCTCGACCACCTCGGCTGGGTCGATCCCGTGCGCATCGCCGGGCATTCCATGGGCGGGTGGATCGCCGAGACGCTGGTGCTCGACCAGCCCGAGCGGATCCGGTCGGCCGCGCTGATGGGCAGCGCCAACGCGCCGACGGCCTGGGAGATCGCCATCACGACGGTCGAGCGGGACCTGGCCCGCCTCGACTACGACCTGCCGCCGCTCTTCTACGCCACCGAGACCCTGCGCTACCTGCCGATCGCCGACATTCAGGACAACAGCGTCGTCAGCACTGTGGCTGTCGATGATGGGCGGACCTGCCGGCATGGCCCAACCCCGGGCGGCTGGGCCAGTACGAGGCCGCCCTCGCCTGGTCGACCGACCCGGCGCGCACCACGCGCTGGCCCGACGTGCGCGTCCCCTGCCTGGTGCTGGCCTTCGAGCACGACGTCGACTCGCCGCCCCGCTACGCCCGCCTGGCGGCCGAGACGATCCCGGGTTGCGAGTACTACGAGGTCGCCGGCTCGGGGCACATCGGCATCGTGACCCACGCCGACGAGGTGGCCGCCGCGCTGATCGAGTTCTTCGACCGCACCTGAGCGACATCAGGCGAGTGGTTTCGACCACGCGGTGATGTGGTCCCCGATCAGGTCGACCGTCACCCTCTGCACGCCGGCGGCGGCGGCGAACTCGGGCCAGGAGGCCACGGCATCGAGGACGTCGCGGAGAATCGCCGCTGCGCCGGGAACCTGGAAGCGATCCGCCACTTCGTCGACGTCGGCTCGGGTGATGTCGACGGACTTCCCGTTGACGCTCATCAGGTGCTGTCGGGTCCACCTGCTCCCGGGGCTGTGCGCATGGGTGACGTCGTAGGCGGGCGAGAGGGCCCATGCCCCGCCTTCGGGGAGGACGAAGGAATGGTTCTTGGTGTGGTCGTCGCAGTTGGCCGCCGCGACGTTGAACACCATGCGCCGGAAGGCCTCGGCTCGCGCGCCGGGCCCCAGGCCCAACCGATCGATGATGTCGAAGAGCTGCGCGTAGTCATGCGCGCCGATCTGTCGAAAGTCGAGATGGCCGAGCGCGCAGAGCGTTTGACAATGGACCTTCCGGCCCCGGGGCGGACGGTCGTAGCGACGGGTCATGAAATGGGCCCGTCCACTCTCCTCGAGGAGCCGACATTCCATCATCTCTATGCCGGCCGCCCTGGCCATCAGGTGGTAGGCGTACTCAATGCGCCCGTAGCCACCGGACGGCCCGAGACCGAGGTCGTCACCGACGCCGTCCAGCTTGACGATCCAGTGTTCAAAACCGGGGTCGGCCGGGACCTGACCGGAGCGGATCTCGTTGGTGGCGGGGTTGATGGCCACCACGGCCTTGGCGCGGGCGCCTCCGGCCGAGGTTCCGACGGCGATCAGGTGGCGGAGAGCCTCGGAGATCCCCGTCTCGCTGTCGAGCTGCCCTCCCACCGCGGTGCGTGCGGCGGCGACCAGCTCGGAGAGCTCAATGGCGGTGGATTTGATCGGTCGAGGTCCCCGCGTGGGGCGGAACTCGAGGGCGCCGATCCCTCGCTTGCCGAGGTAGGCCAGGCGGTCCAGCGCGCTGATGTCGCTCGGCCGCACGCCTTGGCTCGTCAACTCCTTTTCGATCAACGCATTCCCGAAGGCGTCGGGAAGCGCGTCGGCCAACAGCGCAGGGAGGCGGTAGAAGGTGTCGACGGGCAGCGTCGGGAAGACGTAGGGCTGGGCCCGCAGCGGCATGGTCGTCGGTGCGAGGTCGACGGGGGAGTAGATCCATTCCGGCGAGTATTCGAAGACGTAGAACCCGCTCGAAGGGTCGAGCGCCACCGCGCCGACCTGGCGGTCCCAGGCCGAGACTTCGATGACGTCCACCGGGACGTAGGCCATCAGGGCGTCCCGTCACGCCGAGCGCGGCGGACGCGCCGGTGCTGCGGGGAGTGCCCCCCTTGGCCCTGAGCAGCTGCAGCGGCGACACGGTGACGGGGGGGGAGAGGGACTGGAGCCAGTCGGTTCGACCCAGGGCCCGCACGGTTGCGACGAGCGTCTTGAGACTGCTGCCCTTGCCCCGCTCGAGGTTGGAGAGGGCGGTGACCGAGACGTTGGCGAGTGCCGCCAGCGTCGCCTGGTCCACCTTTGCCGCAACCCGGGCTGCCCGAACCTGGCCGCCGAGCCGCTGTTCCCACTCCTCGACGGTCAGGTGATCGCTGTCCATTGCGTTCATTCCCACTGGTTAACCCTCCTTCGAGGCTTAATTCAAAGAATACCACCTGTTAATCGGAGATAGTCTATCCCGACTAAAGAGTGGAAAAGAAGATGTTAAGCCCATCAATGAGCCTAACCAGCGGAAAAGCACCAGTAGTGATTCGACCGGGATGTCGCCGGCGCGGCGCGGTGGGAACGAATCAGTCGGCGGAGAAGGTCAGGAACTGGTGGACCGCACTGACGCAGGCCGAGCCCTCGCCGACGGCGGTCGCCACCCGCTTGGTGGAGCCGGAGCGCACGTCGCCGACGGCGAACAGGCCGGGATGGCTCGTCTCGTACGGCAGCGGCAGCCGGCCGAGGGCGGCCCAGCGCTCGTCGAGGTGGTCGGGACCGAGGGCGCGGTCGGTCAGGACGAAGCCGCGCTCGTCGAACGCGGCGCAGCCGGAGATCCAGTCCGAGGAGGGCTCGGCCCCGATGAAGGAGAAGAGCCCCGCGCACGGGACCTCCGTCTCCCCGTCGGCGCTCTTCATCCGGACCGCCTGCAGGTCGGGATCCCCGACCAGCCCGGTGATCTGCGTCTCCTTGCGCACGGTGATGTCGGGGTGGGCGTCAATGCGATCAGTCAGGTAGCGGGACATGTTCTTGCCGAGGTCGTCGCCGCGGATGACGACGGTCACCGGGCCGGAATCGGAGAGGAACATGGCGGCCTGCCCGGCCGAGTTCCCGCCGCCGACGACCACGGTGGGTGACGCCGCGCACTGGCGCCGCTCCATTTCGGTCGCCGCGTAGTAGACGCCGTTGCCTTCGAACTGCTCGAGCCGGTCGACGGGAAGGCGCCGGTAACGCGCGCCGCTGGCCACAATGACGGCGCGTGCCGCGACGTCGGAGCCGTCGGAGAGCCGGATGATGAGGTGGCCCGCCTCCTCGCGCAGTGATACCGCCTCGCAGGGCGCCGTGAGGTGGGCCCCGAACTTCTCGGCCTGGACGACGGCGCGCTGGGTCAGGTCGCCACCCGAGATCCCCATCGGGAACCCGAGGTAGTTCTCAATGCGCGAGCTCGACCCCGCCTGGCCCCCGACCCCGAACTTCTCGACCCCCAGCGTGTTGAGCCCCTCCGTGGCGCCGTAGACGGCGGCGGCCAGCCCGGCGGGCCCGCCGCCGACGACGACCAGGTCGAAGCAGCGCCCGGGCAGGCTCTCGAGCGTGAGGCCCAGGTACTCGGCCAGTTCGCCCGGGCTGGGCCGGCGCAGGACGGTGCCCGAGGTGATGACGACCGGCAGCTCGTCGGGGTCGACGCCGAATTGCTCGAGCAGGGCCTCCACCGCGGGGTCGCTGTCGGGGTCCAGCCACTCGTAGGGGATCCGGGAGCGGGACAGGAACTCGCGTACCTGCAGGCACAAGGGACAGAAGCGCGAGCCGATGAGCCGGGTGGTGGCCGACGCGCCGCTGAGGAGCACCGAGCGGCGGGCGATGAAGGCGGCCAGGACGGTGTCGCCGAGCGCCGGATCGGTGGCGATGAGGCGGCGCAGCCGGTCCCGCGGGATCACGATCACCTCGCCCGACTCCACCACCCGGGCCGACACGAAGACGCGCATGCCGGTGAGCATGTTCAGCTCGCCGAGGAAGCGGCCGGCCTCGTGGTGGGCGATCAGCTGCTCTCCGGTCCCGTCGGAGACCACCATGTCGACCGCACCGGACACCACGACCATGAAGTCGTAGGTCGGGTCGCCCTCTCGGTAGAGGTAGTCGCCCGCGGCCATCGGCCGCCGCGTGCCCAATTTGTCCATGACCGCCATATCGGCGTCGGTCAGGGTCGGAAAGGCAACTGCGTCATCGGCCATCGTCGGGCCTCCTCAGGTTGGGGCGGTGCGGCCCGGGGCTGTGCGAACTGGAGCAATTAAAGCGGGAGGGACCGAAAACCGGCGCGCCGGCGGGCGCATCAGTCCCGTTCGGCCGGCGGGCCGGACCAGTCCGAGTGGGGGTCCGAGGCCGGGAACGAGTCCTTTTCCTGGCCGTCGAGGTACTCCTCGCGGTCCGTCTCGACCTCGTCCGGCTCGTCCTGCGGTTGCGGGGTCCCACTCACTGCGTTGCGCCCTCTCCGTCGAAAGTCCCAGGTCGACGCTCTAGGACTACACCTTGGGAATTGCCCGCGCAAGGCTCACGCGGCGGGCCGGGGACGCACCGCCAGGCGGAGCAGGGAACTCTCAGAAGGAGGGACGTGGGGTCTGCCAGTCGATGGTGGCCTCCGCCGCCTCATCGGGGTGCTCCTGCAGCCAGCGCCGGGCGAACGGGCACCAGGGCACGACGGTCAGGCCGTTGGCCTGGGCGCGCGGCCAGGGCGGCGCGGACCAGCCGCCCGCCGATGCCCCGACCGCCCCACGCCTCGGGGACCTCGGTGTGGACCAACAGCATGCGGTCGCCCTCAATCACGTAGAGGAGCTCGGCCTCGGCGCCGCTCTCGCGGATGAGGAAGCGGCTGCCGGCGGTGTCGTCGACGACCGCGTCGTCGGCGGCGGGAATCGTCATGGGGTGCGGCCTCCCGGTCGGTCTGGTCCTGTGCCTGCCACCACCATAAAGGTGTAGGAAGGAACCTGATGAGCGGACCGGTCGCCACCGACGACGCAGCGCCGCTGCCCGGGACGCCGGACCAGGCCGAGGGCCCGGTCGTCGAGGTCGCCCAGGGCCGCCTCACCCAGGTGGGCTCGTTGCCGGTGCGCCGGGTCCTGCCGCAACGGCCGCGCCGCACGGTGGGATCCTGGTGCTTCGCCGATCACGTCGGCCCCGTCCGGGCCGAACCGGGTGGGGCGTTCGGCATCGGGCCCCATCCGCACCTGGGCCTGCAGACCGTGACCTGGCTGGTGGCCGGCGAGCTGCTCCACCTGGACAGCCTGGGCTCCGAGCAGCTCATCCGGCCGGGGCAGCTGAACCTCATGACCGCGGGCCACGGGGTCTCCCACGCCGAGGAGGACCCGGCCCGGGCCGAGGAGATCCACGCCGTCCAGCTCTGGGTGGCCCAGCCGGCTGCCACCCGCGACGGCCCGCCGGCCTTCGAGCATCACGCCGAGCTGCCTCGCCTCGAGCTCGACGGAGGGCGAGGGGACCGTCCTCGTCGGCGGCTTCGGCGGGGTGGACTCGCCGGCGCGGCGCGACACCGAGCACATGGGGGTCGAGCTCACGCTGCGGGGGCCGGGCACCGACGTGCCGCTCCGCACCGCCTACGAGCACGCGCTGGTGGTCCTGCAGGGCAGGGTCACGGTGGACGGCGTGCCGGTGGAGCCCGGCGTGCTGGCCTACCTCGGGCTGGGCCGGGACCAGTGCCGGTTCGAGGTGGCGGCACCGGCGCGGGCCCTGCTGCTCGGCGGAGTGCCTTTCGCCGAGCCCATCCTCATGTGGTGGAACTTCGTCGGGCGCAGCCGCGAGGAGCTCTCAGAGGCCCGGCGGGAGTGGTCGGCCGACGACGGCCGCTTCGGGCACGTCCGCTCCTCGCTCGACCGGATCGAGGTGGGGCGGCCCCCCTGGGAGTGACCGGCTGCGCTACCACTCCCCCCAGCCGGGAGGGCTCACGGTCCCGGTGATGCCGCGGGGATCGACCGGCAGCCGGGTGGCCCCCGCCTCGTAGACCGCGAAGCACAGCCGTAGGACGTCGGTGGCCTCGGCGGGAGTCATGGCGGCGGCGGTGCCGTTGATCAAGGCATCGATGAAGTGGTGGGACGAGCGGGCGAACCCGGCACCCCAGTCGGCGTCGAGCTCCGTGTACTCCGTCGTCTTGATGCTCCTGCGCCGTCCCCGTGAACAACATGACGGGAGCGAGGTCGAGCATCTCGCCCGTGGCCCGGGTCACCCAGAGCTGCCCCTCGTCCCCGGTGATCTCGAAGAACTCGTCGGCTCCGTAGTACTTGGACCGCATGTAGAAGTTGGGCGCGTACTGCACTTCCATGGTCCCGAGCACGCCCGGGTCCTCGTATTCGAAGATGACGGCACACGGCTCGAAGAACAGGTCGCGCCGCCGCACGACGGCCTGCACCGAGGTGATGTCCATGTCCAGCAACCAGAGCGCCATGGCGTACTTGTGCACCATGTCGTCGAAGAGGTGGCCGCCGGCGCTCCGCTTGTCGAGGCGCCAGCCGTAGCCCTCGGGGCGCAGGGCGGCCTGGAAGTCGGAGTCGGTCTGGCCGACCAGCGTCCGGATGCGCAACGACGTCGGCTTGCCGATCGCACCGTCGGCGACGAGGCGCTTGGCCAGCTCGAGCGGCGGGTAGTGGACGAAGCACTCGCTGATGCGCAGGGTCCGCCCCACCCGATCTGCCACCGCCCCCATCTCGAGGGCGTCCTCCACGGAGTTCGCCACCGGCTTCTGCACCGACACGTGCTTGCCGGCCTCGAGCGCGGCGATCACGTGGTCGTGGTGCAGGTGTGTCGGCGTCAGGACCTCCACCGCGTCGATGGAGTCGTCCGCCAGCATGTCGTCCAGGTCGGCGTAGGACGACTCGGCGCCCCACTCCTTGGCGGCCTGGCGTCCGATCTCCTCGTCCGTATCGCACACGGCCACGATGTCGCAGCGCGGGTCCTCGAGATACCCCCGCACGTTCATGGCTGCGATGTTGCCGGCACCCAGCACGCCCAACCGGACCTTGTCCATCAGACCCTCCCCTTGGCCGACGACGCCGCCTACGTGTCGGTCCCGAATGCGCCCCCGTCCCGGGCTGCGGAGATCTGATTGTCGTCATATCCGAGCACGGAGCGCAAGACCGCCTCGGTGTGCTCGCCCACCGTCGGCGCCTTGGCCGGGGGCGGCAGCTCCTCGCCGACGAAGTGCAGCGGCGTGAACAGTTGGTCCGCCCCCATGTCCGCCGCGGGCAGGAGCGGGAAGCGGTCGGCGAACTGGGGGTCGTCGAGCAGCGTCTTGGGCGTGTTGACCGGGGCGATCGGGGTGTTGACCCGGCCGCCGAACTCGAGCCACTCCGCGGCCGTCTTCGTGCGGAAGATGTCGCGCAGCTCGCGCCGGAGCTCGTGGTTGCCCCGGGCGTGGTCCGCGTACTTGGAGCCGGGCCAGCGCTCGAAGAGGTCGACGCGGTCGACGCCCTCGCAGAAGTTCTTCCAGAAGGCCTGCTCCGACGCCATGAAGAGGACGTGGCCCCCATCAGCGGTCTCGTAGACCTGGTAGCGCACGCCCTCCACCATGCCGGCGGTGCCCGGGGCGCGGCGCTCGTAGTCGTCGGACTTGTTGCCCGTCACCTCGGACTGGGGCCGCTCGTAGGCCCGCCAGGTCTCGGAGCGGTACCAGTCCATCGCGGCGGCGGCGTCGGACTGGGCGAGGTCGATGAAGGAGCTCTCGCCGGTGGCGCGGGCGCGGATCACGGCGGCCAGGATGCCGAGCGCGCCGTAGAGCGGGCCGGCGTTGATGCCGATGGAGACGTGCTCGGGAATGTAGGTGAAGCCCTCGTCGTCGGTGGCGACGTTGACGATGCCCGCCCAGGTGTCGTAGGCCACGCCGTGGCTCGGGTAGTCGCGGTAGGGACCGGTCATGCCGTAGCCCGAGATGGTGCAGAAGACGATCTTGGGGTTCAGGACCCGCAGGTCCTCGTACCCGACGCCGCGCCGCGCCAGCGCGCCCGGGCCGCATGGCCTCCACCACCACGTCGGCGCCGGTGGCCAGTTCCTTCAGGATGGCGACGCCGGCGTCGGTGCGCAGGTCGAGCACCAGCGAGCGCTTGCCCCGGTTGACGTGCAGGTGCATGAGGGACGTGCCCTCGACGATGGGCCACGTCATCTCGCGGATGTAGTCGCCGGCGGGCGGCTCCACCTTGATCACGTCGGCGCCCAGGTCGACCAGCGCCGTGGTGATGGCGGCCGGCCCCAGGGCCGAGCACTCAATGATCCTCAATCCGTGCAGTGGCGTCGTCGTCGCCATCGGACCTCCCGTCGTCAAAGGGCGGATCGTAGCGGCCGCCGCCCCGGGCACCCGCAGCGGAAGCTCGCCATACTGGGGCCGTGGAAACGGAGCCCCTCGACGACGCCCTGACGATCTTCGCCGGCACGGCACCCCTCTACGGGTCCGCCGGCCTGGCGAACCACGGGCCGATGGCGGCGGAGGCACTGGCGCACCTGGGCCGGTCCGATGCGATCCCCGACTGGGTGGCGCAGTACCACGTCCGCCTCCACGATGCGCCGCCGGCGGCGCGTCCACTGACCGAGGCCGACTGGCCGGCCGCGCTCGGCCAGGCGGACCGCTACCCCGAGTGGCTCGCGCTCTTCGAGCGGGAGATCGCCGACCGTCCCGTGGCGGCGGTGGTCGGGGAGTGGGTGCCGCGCTTGCTCCCGGGCGCCGTCGGTGCGGCGACGCACGGGTTGATCCGCACCGGTCACGCGTTGCGAGGGCTGGGCGACGCCGACACCGCCGCCGCGGCGCCTCGAGGTGGCGCACGCCCTGGCTTTCTGGGCGTCGAGCTATACGGAGCTGCCGGGACCGCCGCTGCTCATCGGGCACGAGGGCGTGGCCGATGCCTTGGCCGACCTGCCGTACCTCCCCGAGGACGCGCCACGCCCGATGTTGATCAGTGATCGGGTGGCGGCCGTGGCCGGCATCGCCGACGAATTCGAGCAGGCGGTGGCATCGCTGGGCTGGACGGGTGGTGCGGTCGGTCTCCTCGATCAGCTCGCCACGGGCGGGGCGCTGGCTTACCTGCGCAACGCCGACGACGGCGGAGTGATCGGCCTGCTGCACGCGGTGACGTCGCCGTTGGCCTGCGAGCTGGTGCTGCCCTGGTTGGCCGAAGAGGATCGAGACGCCGCCCTGGGCTACGTCTGGCAGGCCGCGGCGGCCTTGCACGTTGGCTACGACCTGGACCGGCTGGCGCTGGCGCCCACGGAGGCGCCTCCGTCGACCGACGACCTGGTGGACGGCGCGGTGGCCTCGGGTGACGAGCACGCCATCAAATTGACCGAGGCGGCGCTGCGCAGCTTCGGCCGCACCGGCGAGCCGGCGCTCCTGCTGGCCGCCGCCGACGCCTGCCGGCGCCTCTGACGCGGCCGGCCCGCCGCCCGCCTCGACGGGCCCGTGGCTAGATTCAGCCCGATGGACTACCGCACACTCGGAAGAACCGGCCTCAAAGTCAGCCCCCTCTGCCTCGGGGCGATGATGTTCGGCTCCTTCGGCAACACCGACCACGACGACTCCATCCGCATCATCCACGCCGCACTCGACGCCGGCATCAACTTCGTCGACACCGCCGACGTCTACTCGTTCGGCGAGTCGGAGCAGATCGTCGGCAAGGCGCTGGCGCAGACCAAGCGCCACCGGGTGGTGCTCGCCACGAAGGTGCACGGGCAGATGGGCCAGGACCCCAACGCGCAGGGGAATTCGCGCCGCTGGATCATGGCCGCCTGCGACAACAGCCTGCGCCGGCTCGGTGTCGATTACATCGACCTCTATCAGATCCACCGGCCCTCACCCGAGACCGACATCGACGAGACGCTGGGTGCGCTGACCGACCTGGTGCGGGCCGGCAAGATCCGCTACTTCGGCAGCTCCACCTTTCCCGCCCACGAGATCGTCGAGGCGCAGTGGGTGGCCGAGCGCCGGGCCCGCGAGCGCTTCGTGACCGAGCAGCCGCCGTACTCCATCCTCGTGCGCGCCATTGAGAAGGACGTGCTGCCGATGTGCCAGAAGTACGGCATGGGCGTGTTGTCGTGGAGCCCGCTGGCGGGTGGGTTTCTGTCAGGGGCCTTCGGGCCGGGCAAGGAGAACACCAGCCGCCGCGCCACCTTCCTGCCGCACCACTACGACCTGGAGATACCGGGGAACCGGGCCAAGCTCGAGGCGGTCACGCAGCTGATTCAGCTGGCCGACGCCACCGGCCTGTCGCTCATTCAGCTCGCCCTCGGCTTCGTGCTCGAGCACCCGGGGGTGACGTCGCCCATCATCGGGCCGCGCACCATGGAGCACCTGCAGTCGCAGCTGCCCGCCCTCGAGCTGCGCCTGAGCCCTGACGTGCTCGACCGCATTGACGAGATCGTGCCGCCCGGCACCGACCTCAACGACACCGATGTCGGCTGGGTCCCCGCCGCCATCGCCGACCCGTCGCTGCGCCGCCGCCCCCGCTGACCTCAGCCGCGGCGGGACGGCGTTGCTCCCCGGCCGGCAACCGACGGTGACTACGGTGTCGCCCGAGGGGTTCGAGACGGGGGAGTGATCTGTGCCGACGCGACGCGAGTTGCTCAAGGGCGGCGGTGGCGCGGCCCTCGTCGGCCTGGCGGGGTCTGCGGCCGGCACCGGTGTCGTCGGGGCGACCACGCAGGCCGGTGCGAGCGAATCCTCGGTGGCTTCGTCGGCACCGGCGAGCACCGGTGCCCCGGGTTTCCGGCCGGGTGGGCCCGGGCCCCTGTACTGGAGCACCTACGACTACGAGGAAGTCTCCAACACACATCATCCCTGAGGCCGTGTGGAAGGCGAACATCGACTGGGTGGCCGAGACCTTTCGCGAGTACGGCTACACCATGGTGTGTACGGACGGGTGGATCGACGACACGCAGAAGATCACGCCGCACGGGTACATCGTCAGCCAGGCGGACGACTGGGAGCACGACTGGGCCTGGTGGGCCGACTACCTGAAGGCGAAGGGGATGCAGCTCGGCGTCTATTACAACCCCTTGTGGGCCACCAAGTCGGCGGTGACGAACCCGTCCGTCACCGTCGTCGGGCGGCCCGACATCAAGGTGGGCGACATCGTCAACGCGAACGACTACTTCGACGGCGGCGGGCAGCTGCAGTGGGTGGACACCACCCGGGACGGCGCCGAGGAGTACGTGAAGGGCTACGTGGCCTACTTCCGCGAGCTCGGAGCCGTGTTCCTCCGCATCGACTTCCTGGCCTACTACGAGACCGGCTTCGACCAGAACGACGGCACCGTCGGCGTGGACCATGGCCGTGACTCCTATCTGCAGGCGCTGCAGTGGATGTGGGAGGCGGCGGCGGGCATGCAGCTCAGCCTCGTGATGCCCAACCTGTTCGACCACGGGGCCGGCGAACGGCAATTCGGCAATCTCATCCGGATCGGCAACGATGCCAGCTTCGGGACCTGGTTCAACCTGAGCGGAGGCCGCGAGACATGGCAGCCGGAATGGTCGCAGTGGAACAACCCGTTCCTCGGGTTCACCGGGTTTGCCGACATTTCGGGCCGGGGTCAGATGATCCTCGACGGCGACCCGTTGATCATGTCGTCGTTCACCCGCGACGAGGAGCGCCAGAGCGCCATCAATCTCTTCACCCTCGCCGGGGCCGCCATCGCCATCACCGATCAGGTCGACACCATCGGGGACAACGCCCACATCTTCCAGAACCAGGAGGTGCTGGCCCTGCGCAAGGCCGGGCTGGTCGGCAAGCCGGTCTTCAACAACGGTCACGCGTTGGACTTCGACCTCACGAGCCGGGACTCCGAGCGCTGGATCGGCCAGCTGCCGGACGGGAGCTGGGCCGTCGCCCTGTTCAACCGCGCCGACGGCGCCGCCAGACGTCACCAAGTCAATCGAGTTCGCGGACGTCCTCGGCTTCTCCGGTCCGGCCGCGGTGCGCGACCTGTGGGCGCATCAGGACCTGGGCTCCATGACGAGCTACCAGGCGAGCTCTGGGGCCGCACGCCTCGGTGCTGCTCTCGGTCGTCCCGCAGGGTTCCGCCCATTTCCAGGCCGACGTGGGTGCCTGGGCGGGCTCGGCCCGGTTCGCGAACACCTTCGGCGGTCACGAGGGGATGGGCTACGTCACCGGCCTCGACACCGAGGGAAGCAGTGTGGCCGTGGCCATCTCGGTGCCCAAGGCCGGCAGCCGACGCATCGTGTGCCACGTGGCCAACGCCACCGGAAGCCCATCGACGCTGACCGTGCGCGCGCTCGGACCCCGAGACCGGGCAGGTCCACGGCTCGACCGTCCTTCACGTGCCGAGCGCCTCGGCCTGGACGTCGTGGCAGCAGGTGCCGGTCACGCTGAGCATGGCGGCCGGGACCAACCTGGTGGTGTGCAGTGTCGAGTCGTCCGATCAGGGCGGGGTAAATCTCGACTACCTCACGCTGGAGTAAGTACGGCAAACGGCTGCGACGAGGTCGCAAAGAGCAAGGGTGCGCCGGATCACCGTCACGATCAACCCGCGTACCCACGATCGCCGGGCATGGGTTGCACTTTGACTCCGGCGGCAGTGAGGAACTGGCGGATCTGGGAGGCGTGCTCAACGACGTGCAGCGGCATGCTGCCGACAATCACTCCGTACAGCATGCCGTGGTATCGATGGGCGTCAGGGAGCGGCCGGGCCGCCGCGTCCTCGGTGAGCGCGTCAAGCGTTCGGCGCACCCTCCCGCGGCAGTAGTCGATGTAACCGAGGAGTTCGGCCTTGGTGAACATGCGGTTGGGAAAGGCGTACGTGTTCTCGTCAAAGGGTTGTGGCGGCTCCCACGGCTCGAACTCGGCGGTGAGGTCGTAGTCGAGGGTCAGCAGCGCGTGGTACGCCAGGAACCAGGGGGCTGAGCCGTGCAATCCCCCGTGCGGCGTCGGACCCGTGGGCGCCTCGTCCGGCCACAGGTCCGTCTCCCACAGGTCGTCGGGACAATCCGTCAGCGCCGCCTCCATCAGCCGCAGCGCTTCCTCGAAGTTGCTGGCCATGCTCTGCACAAACGGGTTCGCCACGCCTTACGTAATAGCGCATATCGACGGATCTGAAGAGCGGCAGCTGAGCCATGACACCGCGTGAGGGTGTCCCCGCCCTGACTCGCCCTCGTCGGCCGGGACGTTCTCCTTCGGCTACAGAGCGAGAGTCCCGCGAACGGCGTCAGGGTCCGTGCCCGAGACGCCCAGGTCCGGATTGCGCGAAGCGAGGAGGATGCTCACGTACAGCACCCACAAGACGGTGGCGACCAGCGCGATGAACGCAAATAGGAAGGACGCCGCCAGCACGCCGAGCACCCACGACACCCATGCCAGCCAGACGGGGAGAGCCCTGGATCTGTAGATGAGGAAACCAGCGCTGAGGTACAGGATTCCGAGCCCAGCTGAGAGGATGATCACGTTGAGGTCTTCCGACATCGTATTGAGGAGCTGGAGGGAACCTGCGCTCAGAGAAGCCGGGGAATCGCCCATGACGGCGTCAACCCCGCCGGCAAGGGCGCCGCCGACCCCGAAGACGATCGCACCACCGAAGAACAGCGAGGCCAGCCACTCGTTGCCCGGCAGACGCTGGAAGAAGGCGCGCAGGTAGCCGTAGAAGAACAGGCCGAACACGACGGCCAATGTGGTCAGAAGGGCTGCCAGGCTGTAGTGGTTCTTGTTGGTCAACACATAGGCCCTGACCTTTGCCGCGCTCGCATTGGAGCTCGGCGCGCCAGACGTCAGCAACACCGCCGGCACGAGAAACACGGCGAATAGCACACCGGTCAATGCCGCTACTCGAGTCCATCGACTAGTCAATGTCTTCCCCCTTCGCTCTCGCGATCGATTGCGATCTCTGCATCCACTGTCGTCCGCGGTGATCGCAGGCTCAATGGTGGTAGGCACCCCGGCGATGGGTGGGGCTAACACCCCGCCGACAGGGCGACCAAGGTAGAGCCGTCGCCAATGGCGTTCATGCCAACTCGGAGCTGGTCCTGCGCAGCGCGTCCCGGAGGAGGCAGATCCCCTGACAACAGATCAAGACGATCGTCGGAGTGGATTTTGCGGCTGTTGAGGAACGTCCGCAGAGGCCAGCGCCCGCTGTCGCTGCCTGCCCGCGCGGTGGCCCGATCCGGAAACCTTCGCGCGAAGTCGTGAATGTCGCTGGGGACTCAGCCGTCGGGCGTGACCGCATCCAATCGGCGCCGAACCTCCGACGTGTTCACGCCGAGAGCACCCAGCAGCACGGCCGCAGGATCTGGCGGTTGGAGCGCGAGGATCTGGGCCAGCACCTCGGGGCCGGTGACCTGGAGCTTCCGATGACCCTTGGGCTTGTACGCCTCCTCCAGCACTTTCTTTGCCGCGGGCGTCAGGCGGAATCGATCTCTTTTCGCGACGTCTCTGATCCTCGGCTTCTTCGGCACGGCGCGCATCGGCAGTGCGGGAGCGTCGGCGCCGGACCCCAGGCCCAGGGCGCCCAGGGCTTCGCTGATCGAGCGACTCGAGGGCCTGGCGAGCTTGCTGCAGGCTCACGCCCAAGGCGACTTCGATCGAGGGGTCCTCGAACAAGGCGAGCAAGAGGTGATCGGTGCCGGTTCGGCGATCACCCCGGCGACGAGCCTCCTCACTGGCCTGCAGGTAGATGGCCCAGGCGTGCAGCACTTCTGGAGCGACGGATTCGGTGGTCATGACGACTCCTTGTTGTATTTGGTGTGCACGGATTGGCGGGTGACGCCCAAGGCGTCTCCGATCTGCTGCCACGACCAGCCCTTTTCCCGGGCCGCCGCGACCTGGTTCGCTTCGACCCTCTCAGCCAGGCGATGGAGCGCCAACGAGGCGCGCAGCCCAACTGCCGGGTCATCCGACGAGAGACTCACGCTGAGCTTTTCGATGTCCATGCCTGTCAGTATGGACTGACATCCTCGGGTATGTCAACCTAAACTGACAAAGCGGATCTGCTGCCACGTCGGAGTCTCAGATCGCCCGGACTTGAGCCAGATCCGGCATACCGAGGACCCAAGCTTCAGAAAGAATCGGCGAGCCGGTGCGCTCCTGTTCATTCCAGCGCAGGCCGGCCTCGGCACTCGAATGCCAACTGACCTCAGGTCATAAAGGAGTTGAGGAACGCGTTGCTGAACACCTTGTGGGGATCGTAGGTATCGAGAGTGGCAAGGGCAGTGTTCCAGTTGTCGCCTACTTGCTTGCCCGGCATTGATGGCGTTCGGAATCGTGGTGTTCAGCATGGTGGGATCAGACCAAGCCGCCGAGTTCGGTGTATGCCCATCCCTTGGACCATTCGGGACGAGCCGCGGCGTAGGAGCCGACGTAGTGAGTGAACATCCACTGTTCGACGGCCCGGTAGAACTGGTCCGAGTACGGCGTTCCGGGCATGGTGAGGATGTCGAACCACACGGCCACATCCCAGTCAGGTTGATCTGGCCGCGGACGCAATGCCGAGAGCTGGGCCGTCGTTGCGGATGGCGATCATCACATCGCTGGGCACGTCGAGACCGGTCACCCGGATCTCGACCGGTCCGTTCATGGGATAGTTGCCCTCCGCCTGATAGGCGGCCACCTGGGCCTCGTAGAAGGTGATGAAGTCGTAGATGACCTGCTGGATGCTGGCTCGACTGGTCAGGACGGCATAACCGTTGGCCGTCACTCTCAGCGTGCTCGGTTTGACGTAGAGGAGTAGATCCTTGGCCCAGCCCCAGATGTCGGCGGTGAGGGTGCCGAGGAGACCGGCGGCGACGATGGCCAGCTCGGCTTGGCCGAACGTCGGGGTGACACTGACGTCACCCTCCAGGATCTCTTTGATGAGTCCGGAGAGCGTCTCGGGGATGACGTCGGCAAACACGTAGTTGTAGGGTGCGTCGACCTCGCGTGACAACAGAGGCTTCTGAGGCGCGACCGTCCACACCTTCAGCCAGGGCTCGGACGTAGAAGGGGAACCAGATCGTCTCAACCCGGCCGGACTTCTCCACGTAGGAGTCGAAGGTCTGCGAACTCGAACCCGGTGCTCCGAAAAGCGCGCTGGCCGGTACATTGACGAAGCTCTGGCACCGTAGCCGCGTGTTTGCACCCACCTGGAGAGTCACCTCTGTGACAAAGGTTCTCCCGAGATGGGCTAACAGAGGTTGGATCGCCGGGTCGGAGCGTTCGAACGTTCGAAGGACGTACTGGCCCTGAGCCGCGCTCCACACAACCGCCGTGAGAGAAAGGATGAGATTGCTGACCGAGCCATAGGTATGGCCGGGGATGAGGGTTTCGCCTTTGGCGGGAACGGCCGTGCCGTGACCGTCAATGGCGAGGGCACCCCCGATCGTGATGTCTCCCGGTGCCGGGTGTGCAGTCAATCCGAGACCGGCATTCTCCAGGTCCTGCAGGAGAACGTCCATGGTGACTCCGGTCTGGGCGGTGACCGTGGGAGGCGAACCGGAGGAGTCGATGGTGACCGCTGTGAGGAACTGGGTGGTGTCGGCAAGAACGAGATCGGCACCGCTCGAATCCACTGGGATGACCAACGGCGACCAGTTGTGCATCATTCCCCGCGCCCTGACTTCATATCCCACTGGGAACGCCCAGTTCGCCAGTGTGACGACGTCTGCCGCCGAGGTCGGTGCGCAGGTCCAGGCGTTCTCGAGCACGATCTCACCTGACCAGTTCTGGAAGGCCTGTTGATAGAGCGGGATGGACGAGGGAAAGTTCGGTGGCGGTGGAAGCGTGCTTTGGGCGCTCGCTGCCGGGACCTGAAAGACAGGCGTCCATTCGAAGGCGCTCAATGCGGCCACACCCGCTGATGCGGCCAGGAATTGGCGCCGCGAGAATCCTCGGCTACCAGATGTACCGGGTTGCTGGGCGCTGCCTTGGTGCACCGTGCTCATTGCGTTCCCCCCGTCTACGACACTCGAAGACTCCCGAACGTTTTGACTGGTTTAACGGAGGTTTCAGCTTGAGTCAATGGGGGTATCAGCGGGAACAGCCGGAGTCTTTGACGCGCCCGAGAGCAATCGTTGTGCTCCCACCCGTAAACGACACACCGTGAGCGAATGACCCTCGACGACGAAGGTCGCGCTCCCATTTGCCCGTTTTGCGGAGTGACTGCTTTACCGGGTGACGCGGGGCACGTTCTCGATCCACGCTTCATCTGTGAGAATCCCGATTGCGAGGCCTTCGGCGAGGTGATCGACGGTTAGGCCATTTTCCTGTCGAGGACGACAGCTCACCTCGTGAATCGGACAGCCGGTTCCCTACGGCAAAGATGTCTTTAGGGTGAGGAGCGGAGACGCCCCGTTTGGATAGGTCGGGTGATGGAGCCGCCGCCACGTGCAGGCTTGACGCCTCTTTGGTCGACCCAAAGGAGCGCAATGGTCGAAAGCCGCATGGAGGGCTCGCGCCTGATGACGAGCGACGGCGTGATGCTGGCGACCCGCTCTTGGTCGTGCGATGGTGAGCCCCGGGCCATCGTCATCCTCGTGCATGGTTTGTCCTCGACGAAGGATCACCCGCACGTCGTTGGGCTGGCCGAACGTCTCCGGGCCCGATCGCTCGATGTGCTCTCCTATGACGCGAGAGGCCACGGAGAGTCCGGAGGGCTCTGCACTCTGGGTGACTTGGAGCGGAATGACGTTGCCGCGGCGGTCACCTTTGCGCGCAGCCGTCATGACAGCGTCGCTCTTGTCGGCGCTTCCATGGGTGCGGTGGCCGCAATGGCCTATGCCGCTTCGGACCCTGACCTCGCGGGAGTCGTCGTCGTGTCGAGTCCGGCTGATTGGCGGATACCGTTTCGAATACGCGCTCTCCTCCTGGTGATCCTGGCCCGGACGAAACTGGGCCGATTCGTTGCGGAACGGCACAGTTTCGTGCGGATCTATCCCGAGTGGAATCCCTCCGAGCCTCCTCGGTCCGTGGCGAAGAGGGTGGCAAGTTCGGTACCCCTTGCCATCGTCCATGGACGAAATGACCACCTCATCCCCTTTCGCTTTTCCCTGGGTGTCTCCAACACCGAAGTGCCCGATGCCCATGCGGTCGTTGTCCCCGGGATGGGCCACGCCTTCGATCCAGTCGGCTATGGGCCGATTTGCGATGCATTGGATTGGGCCCTCAATGCTGGGACCCGTGAGGTGATCGGTGACTGACCAGACTGGCAAATGCGCTGCTCCCCTGCGAAGCGCTGCGCCTTCAAATCTGTGACTCCCGATTTCCGCGTGCCTCACGCTGGCCCGGAGTGGGTTCTCGCGCCGGGGTAGCGCGTCAGGATTCCGGATCGAGCCCTGGAGTCCGGGTGTTCGCCCATTGGACGGTGATGCCGTCACGGCGCATCATCGCCATGAATCCGGAGATCGAGATGAAGATTGCGATTGCGGTGAGCCCATAGGTGACTACCGAGCGCTCCAGCACGAACGAGCGCAGCGACGAGGACACAAGCAACCAGAAGACGAGCCCCGCGTTCAGCATCAGGACCGTCGCCCAGAGGATGGAGATCCGGATGAAGAATTGGCGAACCAGGGGCCGCTTCATGATCGCGGGGTCCATTGGGCAAAAGTCATGGGCGAAGCGTTGCGTGAACGGCCGGCCCACCAGGGCGGAGACGAGCAGGGCAATGGAGATTGCGACGGTACCCGCCGTCGGTTGCGCGAAGTACAAGAATGCGCTCCCCGTGACGAACGCAACGACTGTCCTCAGAGTGAGGAGAACCGTTCCGAACAACAACAACATCGACACCCGTTGACGCTTCAGCAGTCGCCGCCCCAAAGCAAGGTACGACCAGGTGAGGGCGGCGATCAATGCTCCCCGGAAGCCGGCGAGCACGAGCAGCAGGTAGAAGACGATCAAAGGGCCTACGACTCCCTCGAGCACGACAGGAAGCGCGTGGCGGAGAGCCCTTCGAGGCGGAGGCATCAGGAGCAGTGAACCTTGTCGCCCGTCGGCGTTGGACGTCGGATGCAACCGCAGCATGTGCCACGGCTCCATGGTCCCGCCAGTGGATCTGGTTGCCACAGTGCTGCCGGTCTTGCCACCGTCAGCGGCGGCGCTTTGACCCGAATTGAGGTGAGGCGATTCTACACCGACCCGACAAAGCGATTCTCCTCAGCTCCTGAACGTCTTCTTGCTGTCGTTCCCGCTGGGTAGACCCACAATCATCCCCAGTAGCGTGGTTCCGTGGCGATGTCTCCCTTCATCAGAAGGCTACGAGACCTCATCGGGAACGAACTTCTCGTCCTCCCTTCGGCCGCCGTCGTTCCGAGGGATGACCGCGGCAGGGTACTTCTCGTCCGACTGATCGACTCTGGACTTTGGGCAACCATCGGTGGGGCGATTGAGCCCGATGAGTCGCCGCGGGAGGCTGCCCTCCGCGAAGCCGAAGAGGAGGCCGGGGTAAGACTAAAGCTCGGACCAATTCTCGAAGTCTTGGGTGGCCCTGAGTATCGGCTGACCTATCCCAATGGAGATCAGACGTCGTACGTCGTCACGGTCTTCGATGCCACGGTCATCGGGGGGACACCGACTGCCGACGGCGATGAAACGTCGGCCGTTGAGTGGTGGGATCCCAGCGGGCTCCCTCATGACCAGATGAGCACCTTGACGCGGGCACTTCTCAGGGACGTTGGAGTCTACGAACCTATTCAGGACTGAAGTTCCCACAACGTTGCGCGCGGCCGCCCTCCCTCACCACAGCCGTTCGCCCTACGCACACCGGTTTGATTTCCTGCGTTCATCCGTCGTCGAGTACGGCACGGAGCGACTGTCCGGCCAACCGGCCCGCCTCCTCCGGGGGGAGCGCATGGAGCGCATCGGAGAACACCTCGACACCGAGCGGTGCCGTCGTGCCCGTCGCCCGGAGGTCGGCCAGCAGGGCAGGAAGCGCCAGCTCGCCGTCGCCCGGCAGCAGTCGTTGGTGCAGGGTCGCGTGCAGCGGATTCGCCTCGGCCGCGGCCGGCGCGTCGCACAACTGGACCCCGAGGATGGACGCGCCCGGAATGGAGCGCAGCAGTTCGCCGTCGGGTGTGCTCCTGAAGTAGTGCCACGCGTCGAGCATGAGCCCGCCGTTGGGACGGTCGGCCTCACGGACGACCTGCCAGGCCGTCGCCAGGTCGGGGATCCGCGACCAGGGCAGGAATTCCAGGTGGACCAGGAGGCCGTGCTCGGCCGCCCGGTCGCACAACCCGGCGAAGGCTCCCGCCGCCTCGTCGAGCGACCACGCGCCCCCGAACACGTCGACCGCGTTCAGCGAGCGCGCGCCGACCGCGTCGGCGACGGCGAAGAGCTCGGGTTCGCCGAAGCCGAAGATCCGTTCCCCGTCCTGCTCCGGTGGGATGTGGATGTCCGCCGCGCCGGGGAGCCACCACCAGGCGGGGTCGAGTTCCGCCACCGAGAGGCCATGGTCGGCCAGGAGCAGGCGGATGTCCCGGTCGCTGAGTCCCTCGTCACGCGCCACCTCGTAGTCGCGACCCCATAGGGACAGACCGGTGAAGCCGCCGCCCTGGGCCGCGGCCAGCCGCTCGCGAAACGTGATCCCGGTTCGGAGCGTGCCCGAGCAGAGGACGGCGTCGCCCGCGCCGAGGGTCACCGGCGCGCCGAAACCGACAAGGATGGCCTGGCCGGGACGGGCCACTGCGGGCGTCGGGTTCTGGTCACTATCGTTCCCTCCGTGTCCGAGAACGGTACCGGAGCCAACGAGACCGCCGGCGCCCGTGCCTAGGCTCGTTCTGCGCGACGCCACCGTCCTCGACGCGGACGGTGCCCGCCCCCGCTCCACCGTGGTGGTCGAGGACCGGCGCATCACCACCGTCCGCACCGGCGCCCCGGTCGACACGGCTCCCGAGGACCGGGTGGTCGCGCTCGACGGGCGCACCGTCATGCCGGGCATGGTCAGCAGCCACTTCCACGCCACCTACAACGAGCTCGGTTCCAAGACGGCCCCTTTCGGACTCGAGGAGCCGCCGGCGCTGCAGGCCGTGCGGGCGGCGCACCATCTCGAGTTGCTGCTGCGCAGCGGCTTCACGGGCGCCGTCAGCGCGGGCGCGCCCTTTGCCATCGACGCGTCCATGAAGGCGGCCATCGCGGAGGGCCTCTTCCCGGGTCCGCGATTGATGGCCGGCAGCCGGGACGTGAGCACGACGGGGCACGCCGGCGACAAGAGCTTCCCCTGGTACTGGGACGTCGGCGCCCGTGGCGCCATCAACCGCTCCGACGGCCCGGACGCCTTTCGCCGCGCCGTGCGCGAGGAGATCAAGCAGGGCGCCGAGATCATCAAGATGTTCGTCACGGGCGGTCACGGCACGGTGGCCCCGAGCGAGCAGACCGAAATGAGCCCCGAGGAGATCACGGCCGGCATTCAGGCGGCCCATCAGCGCGGCGCGCTGGTGCGGGGCCACATCGCCAACCGCGAGGCGATCCACATGGCGCTCGACGCCGGCATCGACGTCATCGACCACGGCGACGGGCTCGACGCCATGGGCATCGAGCGCATGGTAGAGCTCGGCACCTTCCTCGTCCCGAGCCAGCTCTTTCCCGTCCGCTTCGCCGAGATGATGGGCGGCGGCGGGCTCGGGTTCACCGCCGCCATGGCCGAGGACATCGAGCGCGCGCTCGCCGTGTTGCCCAAAGCGAACGAGGCCGGCGTGAAGCTCCTGTGCGGGGACGACTACGGCGCCATCAGCCTGCCGCACGGCCGCTACGCCGACGAGCTCGAGTTCTACGTCAAGGAGGCGGGGATCCCGCCCCTCGACGTGATCCGCTGGGCCACCCGCAACGGGGCCGAGCTGATGGGCCGGTCCCACGAGCTCGGGTCTGTGCGGGAGGGCTTCCTGGCCGACCTGCTCGTCGTCGACGGTGACCCCCTGGCCGACATCGGTCTCTTGCAGGACCAGGCCAGGCTGCTGGCGATCCTCAAGGGCGGCACGCTCGTACGGGACGACCTCGGTCCTCTCGCCGCAGCCTGAGGACGCCGCTACCCTCCGGGGATGATCATCATCGCCGGCTCCCTCACCTTCGACCCTTCGGACCGGGATGACGTCCTCGCCAGCCTGGCCGAGGTGACCGAGGCCAGCAGGCGTGACGCCGGTTGCCTCGAGTACTTCTGGGGCGAGGACCTCGAAGCGCCCAACACGTTCCGCTTCTTCGAGTGCTGGGAGTCACAGGCGCTGCTCGACACCCACCTCGCCCAGCCGCACGAGGTGGCGTTCGGCAAGCGAAACCTGCAGCGCATCACCGGCGCGAGCGCCAGCTTCTTCGACGCGTCCCCGACCGCCCCGAGCATGCCCGCGGCCGGCTGACCGCGACCACGACCGCCGCCGGCAACTCGTGAGCGAATCGACGCGCGCTCGTCGTGCGCCTGGGCGCGCGGGCGGTCGACGCGCTCCCGCCGCGGCTCCGTGCGCTCCGTGCTGGGGCGGCCCGGCCCCCGCCCGGTCGCGCTCGACGAGCTCGACGCCGTGCTGGCGCAAGCCACGGCGCTCATGGCGCCCGCGCCCGACGAGGCGCGCACACTGCTCGACGGGATCGTGCTGGCCCTGCCGACGGAACCGCCCGACGACCCGTTCTCCGCCGCCTACCGGGAGTGGACCTGGGACCTCTACCGCAGCATCTCGGGTCGCGCCGGCTACGACACCGGGCACGAGGCGTCCCCCTTCGACCTGGCGGCGGCCCTGGAGCGCCCGTTCCCGTACCAGACCGGCTCGTTGGCACTGGTCGGCCGCGATCTGGTGGCGCGCGGCCACCTGCTCGACTGCCTGGCCGATGCCATCCCCGCGCGACGCGGCACCGCGGCGCGTCGTCGAGTTCGGCCCGGGCTGGGGCAATCTCACCCGCGACCTGGTGGCGACCGGGCTGGACGTCACCGCCGTCGAGCTCGACGAGAAGTTCTGCCGCCTCGTCGCGCATCGCTGCGACGGCCCCGGACGGGTCACCGTCGCCCAGGGCGACATGCTCGGGTTCGCGGCCGAGGAGCCCTTTGATGCCGCGGTGTTCTTCGAGAGCTTCCACCACTGCGCCGACCACCTCTCCATGCTGCGCCGCCTGCACGACATCGTGCGACCCGGTGGCGCGGTGCTCTTCGCGTCCGAGCCGGTCCAGAGCCTGGGCTACCCGTGGGGGCCGCGGCTCGACGGCCTCTCGGTCTGGTCGAGCCGGACCTACGGCTGGCTCGAGCTGGGCTTCGATCGCGCCTACTTCGACCGCGCGCTCGCCCGCACCGGTTGGTCGGGCCGGCGTCACCGGCTGGGGCCCGGCGCCGGGCGAGACCGACGTCATCGTGGCCCGGGCCGCGCCGGGCGGCTGACCCCTCCGAGGGCGCCGGTTCACTGCGGGGCGAAGAAACGGGGGAGGGTCCCGCTCGGATCGCTGGCCCCGTTCGTCGCGCGCCTCCTGCAGGTGGCCGAGGTCCACCCAGTAGGGGAGGATGGCCGGGGCCAGGAAGTCGCCGCCACCACCGCGCTGCACGTCGAAGTGGCTGCCGTCGCTCTGGCGCACCGGGACGCCGTCGAGGTCCTCGGTGTAGTTGCCGCCGGGACAGACGTAGGAGTTGAGGTCCTGCACGTAGACCTGGCCCGGGTGCTGTGCCGCCACCTGACGGAGTAAGCCGTTGTACGCCGCTTGTCGCGCCGGGCTGTCCTGGGGCCATGGCTCACCGTTCGGTTGCTCGCCCGTGCTCTGGCACGGCTTGGTCATGAAGACCATCAGGGCACCGCGCGCCGTGGCGATCCGCACGGCCTTCTCCAGTTGGCTCTTGACGTAAGCGGCGAAGGTCGGATCCAGAATGTTGGTCATCCGCCCGCGGTAGAGGCGGTCGAGCACCTCGCCGCCCCCGGCCAGGAGCACAACGACATTCGGGTCGAGCTGCCGCACCCAATCGCTCCAGGCGGCCGTCCAGGCCTGGCAGGCCACGTTCCTCTTGGGTCCGAAGACGCCGCCCGGGGGGCACTTCGAGTTCTGCGGATCCGGCGTGCAGGGAGCACCGACGATGAACGTCCCGCCGGACTGCTCACCCGTTGTCCCGTCGGCAACGCCGCAGCCGAGGATCCCCTCGTTGAGCATGCGCAGGCTGTCGTATTTCTCGGGATGGGCGGTCAGGGCCGCCTGCAGCCCGATCCCGAGCGTGAGCGCCTCGGAGTCGCCCACCAGGAGGACCCGGGTCGGCGTCGTGGCGTACGTGGTGGGAATCGCGGACGTGATGGCCGTTGCCGGCACGGAGCCGGCGGCGGCGGCACCGACCGGGATGGTGTCCGCCGCCGGCAGGGTGGCCAGGACGATGGCCAGGATCACAACGCCGATGGCCGGGAGGGTGAAGACCTGGGCCCGGAACCGGGTGAAGAACGTGCCCTGCCGGATGGGTCGTTCCACCAGATAGAAGGAGAGGGTGGCGATCACGATGGTGGGGATCACGCGGATGAAGAAGAGGGGCCAGGGGCTCAGACCGGTCCGCTGCTCGTCAATGAAGGTGAACAGCGGGAAGTGCCAGAGGTACATGCCGTAGGAGATCCGCCCAATGAAGGTCAAGGGACGGAACGAGAGCAGCCGCGCCACCGGCGAGAACTGGGCGCACGAGACGCTGAGCAGGACAGCGGATGCAGCGAGCGCGGCGAGGAGGAAGCCTCCCCGGTAGGCGAAGGCATCGTCGGAGTGCACCGAGGCGCACAGGACGATGCTCACGGCGAGACCAACGGCGCCGACGACGGTCAGCACCAGGCGTGCCCACGGCGTCCGCGCCTGCCAGTTCGATTCGTCGCCCTTCCTCCGCCTCTCGGCCCACAGGCGGATGCCGATGGCCAACGTCGCACCCACCAGCACGGACTGGGCGTGCGTGTCGGTGCCGAAGTAGAGGCGATTGATGTTGGTGGGGTTGAAGAGCAGGGCCATCTCGGACGCCGACGCCAGCGCGCCCACGACGGCGACGGCCAGGAGCACCCGCAACGAGCGCGTCAGCTTCATGACGCCGAGGAAGACCAGCGGCCAGACCAGGTAGAACTGCTCCTCCACGGCGAGGGACCAGGTGTGGATCAGCGGCGATGTCAAGCCGGTCATGTGGAAGTAGTCGGAACCGGACGCAATGAAGTGCCAGTTGGCGAAATAGAACAGTGCGGACAACGCGTCGCCCCGCAGGGTCGGGTAGGTGCCGGCGGGGACGAAGACGCCGTAAATGATGGCGACGCCGATCAGCATGACGAAGAGGGCCGGCAACAGCCGGCGGGCGCGGCGGGCCCAGAAGGCCCCGAGCTTGATGGTGCCGCGCCTGCGCCATTCGACGATCAGGAGTGAGGTGATGAGGAAACCCGAGAGCGCGAAGAAGGCGTCGAGGAGGAAGAAGCCACCGGCGCTCAGGTACACCCCGGCGTGCACGCCCATGATGCCCAGCATGGCGGCGCCCCTGATCCCGTCGAGTGCGGGGAGGTAGCCGAGCGTGGTTCCCTTCCGCGGTGCGTCTGGAGAGACGCGTGCGGGCATCGCCGGAGCGTACCGTCGGGACATAAGCGAACGGGGTTCAGTCGGGCGAGTCCCGCCTGCGGTCCCACGTCGGTATAGTCACGGCGCACGCATCAAGGGGGAAATCCATGTCGTGGAGCAAAAGCCGCGGTTCGATCGCGTCCAAGGCGGCAGCCGTTCTTGCCGGAGCTGTGGCGATGCTCGTGCTGCCTGTGACCGCGGCCACGGAGGTCACAACTGCAGGTGCCGCCATCACGTCGTCCGACGCGGTGAGCTATCACAGCGCGGCCACCCTCACCGGTCCGGTCACGGTCGGGCACATCGTGGAGCCCCTCACCGCCCATCCGCTCGAGCTTGCCGCCAGCGGCTACGTCGAGCAGGAGTTCTTTGCCTCGGGAACGGCCACCGCCTTCAAGGCCGACTCCATGCCGAGCGACGGCAAGTGGACCATCACCCCGACCACGACGGCGAGCTACAAGACCAGGATCATCGTGCGCCGGCCGTCCAACCCGGCCCGCTTCAACGGCACCGTGATCGTCGAGTGGATGAACGTCTCGGCCGGTGAATCGGCACCCGACTGGGACTTCCTCAATCCGATGCTGATGCGCGACGGCTACGCCTACGTCGGCGTCTCCGCCCAGAAGCTCGGCGTGGACGGTGGGGCTGCGCTCCTGGGGTCACCAGGATCATCGGCCCCGAACACCGGGCTGGTCGGCGACGAGCCCGCCCGCTACGGGTCGCTGCACCACCCGGGCGATCAGTACGCGCTCGATATGTACGCCCAAATCGGCCAGGCCCTGCGCACCCCGCACGAGAAGGCGTTGGGCGGCCTGAAGCCCACCCACGTCCTCGCCGTCGGCGAGTCCCAGTCCGCCTTCTACCTGACGACGTTCGCCGACGCGATCCAGCCGCTGACCAACACCTACGACGGCATCTTCATTCACAGCCGCGGTGGTTCGGGTGCCTCGCTGGCTGGAGCATCCATCGCCTCCAGCAGCGGGCCCGACAATCTGCGCATCCGCACCGATCTGAAGGTCCCGGTCTTCATGTCCCAGACGCAGACCGACCTGATCCAGCTTGGCTACGCCCCGGCGCAGCAACCCAACACCGCCAAGATCCGCACGTGGGAGATCGCCGGCACCGCACACGCCGACGCCTACACCGTGGGCGCCGCCGCCAGCCTCCTCGGCTGCACCACGCCCGTGAACAGCGGCCCGCAGCACAACGTGGTCCAGGCCGCGTTCACCGCCTTCGACAAGTGGGTCGACGACGGCACCCCGCCCCCGAGCCCACCCCCCTTCACGTTGTCGAGCACGCATCCGGCGGCCTTGACACTCGATGCGCACGGCAACGTGATCGGGGGAGTGCGCACGCCGGCGGTCGACGTCCCGGTCTCCACCCTCAGCGGTGCACCGGCCGCCGGCGCCAACGCCATCTGCGGCCTCTTCGGGTCGACCGTCGCGTTCACCCCGGCCCAGCTCGCCAGCCTCTACGGCACCAAGAGCAATTACGTCGCCGAGTACACGAAGAGCTTGGACAAGGCCATCGCCGCGGGGTACATCCTCAGTGCGGACAAGGCCTCACTCCTGGCGCAGGCCGAGCAGGTGCAGTTCCCCGCCTGAGCCCGCGCCGGGCCCGGCCTCCCGGCGAACCACGACGCCTAGCTGGGCAGAACACCCAGCCCTCCCGTCAGAGATCGGGGCGAAACAGGGCTAGTACAACATAGGTAAACCAGGTACATTGTTATACATGGTAGCTCCGGGCCTCGGCAAGCAGCTCAGCCAGATGCGACGCGGGGCGATCGAGTTCTGCGTCCTCTCCCTCCTGCGCGACGAGGACCGCTACGGCTTCGACATCGCCCGGACTCTGTCGGGCTTCGACGGCCTGGTGACCAGCGAAGGGACCATCTACCCCTTGCTGGCCCGGCTGCGACAGGAGGGCTACGTCGAGACGACCTGGCACGAGTCGTCACAGGGCCCGCCGCGCCGCTACTACCGGATCACCGACGCCGGTCGCGGTGCGCTACATGCCTTTGTCACGCAGTGGGAGCGCTTTCGAGACTCCGTCGACAAGTTGCTGGAGGGAGAAGGGGTGTCGTGACCGAAGACCGCGCCGACCAGATCGTCAACGACTACTTCGAGCAGCTGCGCAAAGCACTGCTGCCTATGCCGCGACTACGCCGGGACCAGTTGCTCGAGGAGCTGCGCGCCCACGTCGCAGCAGCCCTCGATGGTGCGCCGGCCGATTCGGAGGCGGCGGCGCGCGAGGTCCTCGAGCGCCTGGGCGATCCCGAGGACATCGCGGCCGAGGCGCTGTCAGCACCCCACGCGCGCCGAAAGGGTTGGACCGTGTTCGTCCCGCGCTGGAGCGTGCTGGCCGCCGGCGCCCTGGTCGTGTTGATCGTCGCCCTCGTCCTCTCCCTGGTCCTCCCCGGGTCGACGCCCACGAGCTCCTCGGATCCGGGCCACAGCGCGCCCGTCGTCGCTGTGGGTGGCTACCCGACCGGGATCGCCGTCGACTCCGGCCACCAGACGGTGTACGTGGCGGCCGGCGAGACCAACAACCTGTCCATGTTCGCCGAGGCGTCCTGCAACGCAACGACAACGACCGGCTGCGCGGACCCGCGCAGCGTGCCGACCGGTGGGCAGGACCCCATCGGTGTCGTCGCCGACCCCTCGACGTCCACCCTCTATGTCGTCAACGGCGGCTCGAACACGTTGGCTGTCATCGGCACCAACACCTGTAACGGGACCGATCACAGCGGCTGCTCGGCCTCTCCCACCCTGGTGCCGGTGGCGGGTGGACCCGAGTTCCTCGCCCTGAACTCGGCGACGCACACCGTCTATACCGCCGATACCAACTCGGGCACCGTCTCGGTCCTGGACGCGCAGACTTGTAACGCGCGAGTCGACGAGTGGATGCACCAGGACCCTGGGTTCCGTCCCGGTCGGCGCAGGGGCATTTCCCATCGCGGTCGACCAGGCGACCAACACCGTCTATGTCGGGACGAACCAAGGTGTGGCGGTGATCGACGGGGCCATGTGCGAAGGGTCCGACATGAGCGGCTGCGCCAAGCAGCCGGCGACGATCCCACTCTCGAACAGACCGGCGGGAATCGCGGTGGACGATGCGCAGCACACCCTCTACGTCAGCGGCGAAACCGGCACCGTCGCCGTCATCAACACCTCGTCGTGCAGCGCGAGCGACTCGAAGGGATGCGCCGCCACGCCCACGATGGTGCCGGTGGGTGCGGACGCCCGGGGAGCGACCTTCGACGCGGCGACCTCCACCCTCTACGTGGCCAATGCCGATTCCGACACGGTGTCGATGGTGGACACGAATCACTGCAACGCCTCGACAACGTCCGGCTGCGCCAAGCTGCCACCACCCGTGCCCGTTGGAAGCAGCCCGCGACGTATCGCCATCGGCGACCCGTCGGGAACGGCGTATGTGGTCAACGTCCTGGGCAACAACGTCTCGCTCCTTTCGACGCAGTCGTGCAACGCCACCGATGCCGCCGGCTGTCCGAGTGCGAATCCCGCCGGCACTTCCGGAGCCGGGGGTGCAGCCGGAGGCGGAGCTGAAGTTGGCGTCGGCTCGAGCACCTCTGCCGGAAGTGCCGGCTCAGCCAGCGCGGCAGCGGGCGCCGACTCGGATTCGACCTGCACGCCGGCCGCCGGGTCGATCGGTGCGACCACCGCCGGCACGACGGCGTCCACCGCGGCCACGACGGGGCCGGTCGCGGCGAGTGGGACCGTCGCGGGGATGAGCTGGAGCCTCCGCACGGCCGGCGGTCAGACCGGGGCCAACGCCATTGAGGACGGGGCACTCATCCTCAACGGACAGGCGTACGGACTCTGTCCCGGCTTTCCGAATCCCGCCGAACTGCAGCTGCTCGATCCTGGTGCGACGGGCGTCGTTGCCGGCGTCATCGGCTATCCCGGCAAGGCGACGGTGCAGGTGAGCGAGAGCACTGTCGGCACGTTCGACGTCGGCACCCCGCTGCCTGCGCCCGCAGTCCAGGTCGTCCAGGGGGTCTCGTTCTTCATCGGTGCCCTGCCCAAGTCGGCGTGCGACTATCCGTCACTCGAGTTGGACGCGACCGCGGCTGGAGTCTCGGCGCAGCACAATCTCGGGTTCGGCGCCTGCGCCGCCAATCAGATCGTGCCCATCACGGCGAGCCAGGGCGAGTGGGATCTCCCGGCAGCCCAGTCCCCGAGCAGTTCCGGGACCGCGACCACGAGCTCCGTCGCGGCTCCGGTCCCGAGCGCGCCGAACCTCCCAGCCGCGGGCAAGCAGCCCGCCAATCCCACATCGGCCAAGTCCGACGTCCAGAACGTCTTCAAGGCCGTCTACGGGCAGGGAACGGCGAGCCAGAAGCTACATCTCGTCGAGGGCGCCAACCAGGCGGTGATCGCAGCCGCCAATGCGGCCGGGCAGGCGCACGCGGCAGATCTCCGCCGCGTCGGTGTCGGTCGTGCTCCAGGTGGTCTTCACGGATCCGAAAGACGCCGCCGTGCTCTACGAGATCGACTATCACGGCACCCCGGTCGTCGGACCCAAAGTCGGGTACGCGGTCCTCGATGGCAGTACGTGGAAGGTGACCCGCGCCACGTTCTGCGGTGACATCGACAACGCCGGCACGGGCGTCACCTGTTGAACCACGAGCGTTGCGGCTGGCGCGTCGGTCGCGTTTCCGGCGCCGTGAAGGCCCGCGGCAGCTCCCGGACTGACTACGAGGACACTGCCGGGGGCAGGGGCCAACTCGCCCGGTTCGGCGGCGCTTCTCCCCGGTCGTGGGCCTCCCACGCCTGATTGAGCCTGAGCACCACCACCCTCGTGTCCTCGCCCTCTTCTCCCGCCAGCCACCCACAGGAGCACAGGCCGATCACCCCGATGCGGCCGACGAAGCTCGTGACGTGAGACACCACTTGCACCAGCCGGTGTTCTTCAGGCATGAGTGGACCTCCCATTCCAGCGCCGGGTTCCCACGGTGGGACCCGGCTCGGGTAGGCCATCGGCCATGCCGCAATGGTAGTGAAGGTTCCAGCTCAGGCGCGCCGCTGCGCCAACTCGGCGAAGGCCACCGGCGGCCCCTCGTCGAGCCGGCGCGCAACGGAGGCGGCGCACGCCTCGGGCGAGGCTCTCGACGTGTCCACTTCCAGGTCGTAGAGACCCGGATGGTGCACGGCACGCTCCCAGCGCTCGACGACGTCGGGCACCGTCCCGTCAGGAGCGCTCGTCACGTAGCGACCATCACCCGCGCTCGCATCCCGGCGCGCCATGATCACCTCCACGGGACAGCGCACGCCGACGAAGTAGGCCGGCAACGAGCGCAGCTCCCCGGCGACCCTCGTCAGGATCCCCAACGGCTTCGAGTAGTCGTCGTGGTGGCCGACGTCGACCACAACATGGAGCCCGGATCGGCTGGACGCGACGACCGACGCGTAGAGCGCGTCGAAGAGCGCCACCACGGCATCCTCCAGGTCGGGCCGCTCGCCGCCCGGTCGCAGCCCGATGCCGGGCCGCAATCCCTCGGGGATCGCGTCGGCGAACAGATCGACGCCGAGGTTGATCCAGATCCCGTCAGAGGACCGTTGCAGAGCCCGGGCCACCGTCGACTTCCCAGACCGCGGCGTGCCGTTCAGGACGACGATGGTCCCGGCACCGTCCCCGGCACCGATCCCCGAAGCCCCGATCAGGCCGTCTCCTGCTTCGGCATCGACTGCACCGCCGGCACGGGGTACACCGGCATGGCGGAGGGGAGCGCCGCCTCGATGATGGACGCCTGCGTGCACCCCAACGCCATCACGTTGGCCATCGTGTCCTTGGACGTGCTGGGCAGCTTGGGCACCGTCGGGTCACTGCGCTTCGGGTGCAGCGCCGACGTCAGGTCGCCCGCCGTGTGGCGGCGCCAGGCCGAGATGTTGGGTGCCTTCACCCCGAAGCGCTCCTCCAGGAAGCGCAGCTGCGATGTGTGGTCGAAGACCTCGGACGCCACATGCCCCCCGCGGCTGAAGGGCGAGAGGACGAGCATCGGCACCCGGAAGCTCATGCCGATCGGACCGGCCGTGCCGTCGGCGTCGTCCGGCAGCGGCGACACGGTGAGGTACTCGCCGGGGGTCCCCTTCGGGGCCACCGGCGGCACCACGTGGTCGAAGAAGCCGTCGTTCTCGTCGTACATGTGGAAGAGCACCGTCTTGGACCACACCTCGGGGTTGGATACCAGCGCCGAGAGCACCTGGCTCGTGAGCCACTCGCCGAGCGCCGGCGGTGACGACGGGTGCTCGTCGTAGCCGAGGGGCGGGATGATCCAGCTGACCGCGGGCAGCGTCCCCGCTTTTATGTCGCTGACGAACTCGCTCGGGTACTGCGGCAGGAAGGCCTTCTGGTACAGCGTCGACGAGGGGTTCTGGTATTGGCTGAAGTAGGGGAGGATGGCGTCGCTGAGAATGCCGTACTTCTGCATGTTCGCCAGCGTGTAGAGCGTCCCTGTCGGGGTGTAGACCTTCCAGCTGACGCCGGCGTCCTCCAGCACCTCGGGCATGGTGTCCCAGTGCACGCTGCCGACGGCGTCGGGTGACCCGTTCGTGATGACCACCGGACCGCCGGCCGCGCCAGTGGGATCGATGGTGCCCGAGAGTGCCATGAGGCGGTTGGGGTGCGTCGGCCCCTGCACCGAGCAGTGGTAGTTGTCGCACAGGGTGAAGGCGTCGGCCAGTGCGTAATAGAAGGGAATGTCTTGCCGGCGGTAGTAGCCCATGGTGAGGACGCCGTGCTCGGGCCCTTGGTACTCGGACTGCACGTGCGTGCTCACGAAGGCGTCGTTGGTGCCGCGGTTCCAGCTGGAGTGCTCGGCCGGCCAGCCGTGGTCGAGGTCGTTGGTGCACTCCCCGATGCCCGACGCGCTGTCGAGGTGGAAGGGGAGCAGTGTCTTGTCGCGCCCGCCGGGCCAGGCCTGGGCGAAGTTCCCGAGTTTGCCGCGCGGGTGGTCGTCGAAGCCCCGGACCCCTTTGTACGTGCCGTAGTAGTGGTCAAAGGAGCGGTTCTCCTGCATGAGGAACACCACGTGCTCAATGGCCCCGAGGTCTGAGCCGGCCGGCTTGGTGCGCGCCGCGAACTGCGCCATGGCGGCGCCGGCGCGGTCGCCTCGGCTCGCCGCCGCCAGGATCGCCCCGCCGCCGGTCGCCAGTGCGGCAGCGAGCACCGTGCGGCGATCGAAGCGCGCGCGGTCGAAGGATCTTTCGGATGTCATGCGCCCTCCCCTGTCATGCGCCCCGCTTTCAGCGCCCCCGGTGCAGCCCCGTCGTACACCCCCCGGATGTCACGCGGGACTCCTCAATGTCACGCAGGACTCTCAGATGTCACACCACGGTACTCCCAGATGTCGCGTGGCGCCCCTCAGGTGCCACGCGGTCATACGGCCTCCACGAGTGCAGCATCGTTGTTGCGGACATTGCCGACACGGGTCCCCACGGAGTGGTGCACGACGGTGCCGGCGGGCGGGGGCCGCAGCAGCGCGCGCATCTCCTCGACGTCCTCGTTGGCCGGGTCGAGCCAGACGTCGAAGGTGGCGGGGTCGAGGATGACGGGCATCCGATCGTGGATGCCGGACATGTCGGGACCAGCCGAGGTCGTGATCACGGTGCAGCTCCGGATCAGCGGCGCGTCCGGCCCCGCGTTCTTTTCGCGCCAGCGTTCGGCCAGACCGGCGAAGGCCAGCGGCTGCCCGTCGGCCCTGGTGAAGTAGTACGGCTGCCTCGTGCCGGTCTTCGTCTTGTGCCACTCGTAGAAGCCGTCGGCGGGGACGATGATGCGCCGCTCCTTGAACGCCTCGCGGAACGACGCCCGCGTGGCCACCGTCTCGCCGCGCGCGTTGAAGAGCCGGCTCCCCGACTTGGCGTCCTTGGACCACCAGGGGATGAGGCCCCAGCGGAAGGACATGAGGATCCGTTCCGGCTCGCCGCCCTCTTCCGCCGGGCCCTGTTCCGGCGGATCCTGTCCGGGTGGCCGGACCGGGCGGTCCCGGACCCCGAGCACCGAATCGGTCGGGGCGACGTTCCAGCTGGGGGCGTGCTCGCCGTCGGCGCCCTCGGCCAGCCCGGCCTGGAAATAGCGGGCGATCTTGGCCGGGGGTGTGTAGAGAGCGAAGCGGCCGCACATGCGGGGAGCATTGTGACCCAGGAGGGGTCGTGAGGGACACCCGGCTCTGTGAGCTGGCTTCCCTCTATCCGCGTTCGGGCCACTGTGCGCCGCGGGCTCGGGGTATGGCAATTTGCCAAAGCGGTTCGCACCCACCGTCGGACAGGCAGTGGAGGGGGCGGCCGGCCCCTTGACCTGTCGTTCGCCTGAGCATGGTGCGGCGTGGTTGCCGGGCTCATGGTCCAAGTGTCCCGATCGGGAGGACGTGCACGCCGTCGTCACGTGTGTATGCAGGCCCGGTTGACGTCACAACGCCGAGAAACAACGGGTCGCCGCATTTGGAAGTGTCGACTCGCGTGAGGAATCGGTGGAGGTTCGCTGCGCCCTCGTCCACCTGGCTCGGGCTCAGCTTGATCTCGATCGCGGCCCATCTTCCGCTGCGGAGCTCCAAAATGGCGTCGACTTCGAGGCCAGTGTTGTCCCGGTAATGGCGGACGGTGGCGCGTCGCGGTTGGGCATAGACACGAAGATCGCGGATCACAAGGCTCTCGAAGAGGAGGCCCATGTAGTTCAGGTCTGCGAGCAACGCTTCGGGAAGAAGACCGTGAGCGGCGGCTGCGAGCGCCGGGTCCACGAAGTGTCGCTTCGGGGCCGTCCGAAGTCGAGACCTTGACCGAAGTTGCGGAGCCCAGGCTTCCTGGTTTTCCACCAGCATCAACCGTTCGAGCGCTCCGAGGTACTCACCAGCGGTCTCGGGCAACATGGGCCCGTCCGGCCCGCCAACGTCCGCCGCAATGGTGGTGAGTGCGACCTCTGTCGCAACGTGACGAGCGAGTGAGCGCAAGACCCGCTCCACTCGTGCGGGGTTGCGCGCCACGCCGTCGACTCGCCGGATGTCGGTGCGCGCCCACCTCCACCAGGTAGTCGGAGAGGGCGGTCGATGCGTCGGAAACAGAGAGGGACGCAAAGGGCGGCCAACCTCCCTGGCAGAGCCTTTCTGCGACACCTTGGATTGTCATACCCGAGTTGAGTGCACGGGCCGGACCGCCATTGAGGAGAGCCTCGAGCGACACGTCGCCCGAGCTGTGACCGGTCTCGAAGAGCGACATCGGCCGAAGGCGGAGACGGACAATGCGCCCCGCCCCGGTATGGCGGGTCTCGTCGTCTGCAGGCACAGCGGACCCGGTCAGAATGAACTGGCCCGGGGCCTTCCGTGCATCGGCTTCTTGGCGCACCGCATTCCATATCGCAGGGACCACCTGCCATTCATCGATCAGACGAGGAATGGCGCCGCCGAGCACGAGTCCCGGATCAACGGCTGCGGCTTGACGCACGGCGAGGTCGACGTCGAGTCGCACGATGCTCTTTGCCTGCTGTATGGCTGTCTCGGTCTTCCCGACGGCCTTGGGTCCTTCGAGCACGACGGCACCGGCAGTCCGCAGGCGATCTTTGAGCTCATTGTCGATGATTCGGTCCTGGTAGGCCATAACGGATCCCCTTTGTGAGCTCTGGCATCAAAAGAGCTGATAGAGGCCATAACCCAGTGATTCGCAATAAATTCATACCGTGTTTTGCATCAAAACTATACCGTGTTTCGCAATCTCGCTGGCGCGGCGCCGGGCCCCGGCATCGGGCACGGCGGCATTCCAACCGGCGCCGTCCTCCACCCCCCAGAGGAACTTCAGCGTCCTGAGCTGGTTGTTCGGCTCCCCGAGCGTGAGGCACACGGCCTGACTAGGGTACGAACATATGTTCGCTTTCGTTGCCGGTGACCCGTCGTCCCCCCGTTCCCGGGAGCTCCCCGCCGGGCTGGCCGACCGGGTCCGTCCCGCCACGCCGGTGGCCGGGCGGACCCTGCCGGTGCCCCCGGCCCTGGCCCCGCTCTTCCCGGCCGGCTCCCTGCGCCGGGGCACGACCACCACGGTGGCGGGGGCCGCCCGGCCACGGTGCCACCACCCTCGCCCTGGCGCTCCTGGCCGCGGCGTCGGCCGCCGGGAGCTGGTGTGCCGCCGTGGGCCTGCCCGACCCCGGAGTGGTGGCGGCCGCCGGGCTCGGGCTCGATCTGCGCCGCGTCGTCTTCGTCCCCCACCCCGGCAACGGGTGGGCCGAGGCGGCCGGTGACCTCCTCTCGGGGGTCGACGCCGTCCTGGTGCGCCCGCCCGGCCGGGCCCGCCTGACCGCGGCGCGCCACCTGACGGCCCGGGCCCGCGAGCGCCAGGCGGCCCTGGTCGTCCTGCTCGAGGGCCCCGCCGCCTGGCCCGAGGGCGGAGACCTGGCGCTGGCGGTGGGGGCGGTCGAGTGGGAGGGCGTCGGCCAGGGCCACGGGCACCTGCGGCGCCGGCGGGCCGAGGTGCGGGTCAGCGGGCGCCGCGCCGCCGGCCGGGTCAGCGAGTGCTCGCTCTGGCTCCCCGCCGGCTCGGGCGCGGTGGAGGACGCCGAGGATAGCCGGCCCGGGCCGGAGAGCGGTGCGGGCCCGGAGTGGCGCGGCGCAGGCCGGCGGGGGCCGGCCCCGGTGACGGGCCGGAGGCGGCCTGAGACCAGTAAGCGGAGCGGTGGAGAAGACGAGGTGGAACGGTTGGTCGTCATCTGGTGCCCCGAGCTCCTCGAGGAAGGGGCGAAGGGGGAGGAGGCGCGGCGGTTCGCCCGCGTGCTGGAGCGGGCGGGCGAGCTCTGCCCGTGGGTCCACCCGGTCCGCCTCGGGGTCGGCACGCTGCCCGCCCGTGGGCCCGCCCGCTTCTTCGGCGGTGAGGAGGCGGTGGTGGCGCGCCTGGCCGGCATCGTGGGCGAGGAGGCCACCATCGGCGTGGCCGACGGGCTCTTCGCGGCCATGCTGGCCGCCCGCTCGGGGCTGATCGTCCCGTCCGGGGGGACGGCGGACTTCCTCGGTCCCTGGTCGGTGGCCACGCTGGCCCGCCCCGACCTGGCCGTCACCTTGCAGCGGCTGGGGGTGACCACCCTGGCGCAGCTGGCCGCGCTGCCCGCGGCGAGCATCTCGGACCGTTTCGGCGCGGACGCGGCCGCCTGCCACGCGGTGGCCCGGGGGGAGAGCGGGGAGCTGGCCGGGTTGCGCGACCGCGGCATCGCAGCGGCGGCTGCGGGTGGCCCGGGGCGAGGATCCCGACCGGGGCCCCGACGCCCCGCCCCCGCCCTCCCAGCCCGGCTTCTTCGGCGGCGCCTCCGAGGCCGACAACCGGGCCGCCCGCTCCTTCGTCCGGGTGCAGGAGCGCCTGGGGGTGGAGGCCGTGGTGATGGGCCGGCTGCGCGGCGGGCGGGATCCCGCCGGCCAGTCGGTGCTGCTGCCCTGGGGCAGCCCCGAGGCGGAGACGGCGGCGGCCGCTGCGCCGTGGCCCGGGCAGGTCCCCCCGCCGGCGCCGACCGACGTGCTGCGGGTCCCGCTGCGCGCCGAGCTGGCCGACGCCACCGGCCGCGCCGTCGAGGTGAGCGGCCGGGGATTGCTCACGGGGGGCATTCAGCGGCTGTCGGTGGCGGGCGGTCCCTGGCAGCCCGTCCTCGGGTGGGCCGGCCCCTGGCCCGTGACCGAGCGCTGGTGGTCGGTGCGCCGCCGCCGGGCCCGGCTGCAGGTGGTCACCGCCGAGGGGGTGGCGCGCCTGCTGTGCACCGAGCGGGGGCAGTGGTGGGTGGAAGCCGTCTATGACTGAGCGCTACGCCGAGCTGCACGCCCATTCGGATTTCAGCTTCCTCGACGGCAGCAGCGATCCCGAGGAGCTGGTGGCCGAGGCGGACCGGCTCGGGTTGGATGCGCTGGCGCTGACGGACCATCACGGCTTCTACGGCGTGGTGCGCTTCGCCGAGGCGGCGCGGGTGTGCGGGCTGCCGACGGTCTTCGGCACCGAGGTGACGCTGGCGCCGGCCAGCGCGCGCACCGGCGAGCCCGACCCGACCGGCACGCACCTCGTGCTGCTGGCCCGGGACCCCGAGGGCTACGCGCGGCTGTCGACCGTGCTGGCCGACGCCCACCTGGCGGGCGGGGAGAAGGGGAAGCCGGTCTTCACCCTGGACGCGCTGGCCCGCGCCGCGGGGGACCACTGGCTGGTGCTGAGCGGCTGCCGGAAGGGGGCGGTCCCCGCCGCGCTGATGGACGCCGGGCCCCGGGCGGCCTCCCGCGAGGTGGGGCGCCTGGTCGACGCGTTCGGGCGCGCCAACGTCGCGCTGGAGCTGTGGGACCACGGGGACCCGCTCGACACGGCGCGCAACGACGCGCTGGCCCGCCTCGCCGTCGAGTGGGGCGTCGACGCCGTGGCGACCAACAACGTGCACTACGCCACGCCGGCCGGCTTCCGGCTCGCCACCACGCTCGCCGCGGTGCGGGCGCGCCGCCCGCTGGCCGAGCTGGAGGGCTGGCTGCCCTCGGCCCCGGCGGCCTGCCTGCGCTCCGCCGCCGAGCAGGCCCGGCGCTTCGCCCGCTGGCCCGGCGTGGTCGAGCGCGCCGCCGAGCTCGGGCGCGCCTGCGCCTTCGACCTGCGCCTGGTGGCGCCGCGGCTGCCCGACTTCCCCGTCCCCGCGGGAATGGACGAGCAGGGCTACCTGCGCCAGCTGGTGACCGAGGGGGCGCTGTCGCGCTACGGGCCGCCCGGGGCCGAGCGGGTGCCCGGCGCCTGGAAGCAGCTCGAGCACGAGCTGGCGGTGATCGGCCAGCTGGGCTTCGCCGGCTACTTCCTCGTCGTGTGGGACATCGCGCAGACGTGCCGGCGCCTCGACATCTACTGCCAGGGCCGTGGCTCGGCGGCCAACTCGGCCGTCTGTTACGCGCTCGGCGTGACCAACGTCGACGCCGTCGACCTCGGGCTGTTGTTCGAGCGCTTCCTCTCACCGGCGCGTGACGGGCCGCCCGACATCGACGTGGACATTGAGTCGGGGCGGCGCGAGGAGGTCATTCAGTACGTGTACGAGCGCTACGGCCGCCGCCACGCGGCGCAGGTGGCCAACGTCATCACGTACCGGCCGCGCTCGGCCGTGCGCGACGTCGGCAAGGCGTTCGGCTTCACGCAGGAGCAGGTGGACGCCTGGTCGTCGGGCATCGACGCCGGGCACGGACGCGGCATCTCGTCCGCCGCCGCCGTCGAAGAGGTCTCCGAGGCCCAGGGGGGCGGGGTGCCGCCGCTGGTGGCCGAGCTGGCGGCCGAGGTGCTGGACCGGCCGCGCCACCTCGGCATCCACTCGGCCGGCATGGTGCTGTGCGACCGGCCGGTGGTCGAGGTGTGCCCGGTGGAGTGGGGGCGCATGCCGGGGCGCAGCGTGCTGCAGTGGGACAAGGACGACTGCGCCGCCATCGGGCTGGTGAAGTTCGACCTGCTCGGCCTCGGCATGCTCGAGGCGCTGCACCGCATGGTCGACCTGGTGCGCGACTTCTACGGGGTGGAGGTCGACCTGGGGCAGCTGCCCCAGGAGGACGCCGTCTACGACCTGCTGTGCCGGGCCGACACGGTCGGGGTCTTCCAGGTCGAGAGCCGGGCCCAGATGGGGACCCTGCCCCGGGTGGCGCCGCGCCGAGTTCTACGACATCGCCATTGAGGTGGCGCTCATCCGGCCCGGCCCCATTCAGGGCCACGCCGTGAACCCCTACATCCGCCGGCGCCGGGGCGAGGAGAAGGTCACCTACCTGCACCCGCTGCTGAAGCCGATCCTCGAGCGCACGCTCGGGGTCCCGCTCTTCCAGGAGCAGCTGATGGAGATGGCCGTGGCCATCGCCGGCTTCAGCGCGGCCGACGCCGACGAGCTGCGCCAGGCCATGGCGGCCAAGCGCTCGGCGGCGCGCATGGAGAAGATGCGGGCGCGGCTCTTCGACGGCATGGCGGCGCGCGGCGTGACGGGCGCCGTGGCGGAGCAGGTCTTCGAGGCGCTGGCCGCCTTCTCCAACTTCGGCTTCCCCGAGTCGCACTCGGTGTCGTTCGCCCACCTGGTGTACTCCTCGGCGTGGTTGAAGCACCACTACCCGGCGGCGTTCACCGCGGGGCTGTTGAACTCGCAGCCCATGGGGTTCTGGTCACCCCAGTCGCTGGTGGCCGACGCCCGCCGGCACGGGGTGCGCGTGCGCCGGCCCCACGTGAACCGCTCCGAGGTGGGCGCATCGCTCGAGCGCGGCGGGCCGGGCGAGGCGGTGCTGCGGCTCGGGCTGGGGTCGGTGCGCGGCGTGGGCGACACGACGGCGGCGCGCATCGTGGCCGGCCGCCCCTGGGCCGGCGGCGAGGACCTGGTGCGGCGGGCGGGCGCGACCCAGGCGCAGCTCGAGACGCTGGCCGCCGCCGGCGCGCTCGACCCCGAGGTCCCCGAGCGCGCGGACGGGGACGGCGAGGGGGGGGAGGAGGGCCGCGGGACGGCGGCCTCCCGGCGCCGGTTGGTGTGGGCGGCGGGGGCGGCGGCCCAGGGCACGCCGGACCGCCTGCCGGGGATGGTGGTGGGGGCCGAGGCGCCGCCGCTGCCCGTGCCCAGCCTCTACGACTCGGTGGGTGACGACCTGTGGGCACTGGGGCTGGCGCCCGAGCGCACGGCCATGCATCTGGCCCGGGAGCGGCTCGAGGCCATGGACGTGCGGACGGCGGTCGCGTTGGAGGCGTGCGACGACGGCGAGCGGGCCTCGGTGGCCGGGGTGGTGACGCACCGCCAGCACCCCGAGACGGCGCGGGCGCGGTCTTCGTCAACCTGGAGGACGAGACGGGCCACGTGAACGTGGTCTTCTCCCGCGGCGCCTGGGCCCGCTGGAAGCACGTGGCCCGCCATGCACCCGTGTTGTTGATCCACGGGCGCGTGCGCAAGGGGCAGGGGGCGGTCAGCTTCGACGCCGAGCGGGTGGAGGCGCTGGTGGTGGGGACGGCGGTGCC
>CAVSUH010000019.1:0-8262 GCA_963731065.1 uncultured Acidimicrobiaceae bacterium
GGGGTAGTCCTCGCACGACGCACGGGCCGATCAGGCCCACCCCGCCTGAATACCCCATTTCGGGTACTTGTCTCAATTAGCGTCTTGTGCAATGGAGCCAGAAGACCCCCGCGGGCTCGGGTCAGCCGCCGCCGGTGAGCCCGAAGGGTGGGGGCGCTGCCAGGGCGATCCGTCTCACCGACCTCGATCCGGTGGCCCGACGACGGGCCCTGGTGCGTTCCGGCCTGACGATCGTGCTCTCTTGGGTGTTCGTCATCGGCGCGTTCTGCGTCTTGCCGATCGGCCGCGAGTCTGGCCTTCACGCGTTCATCCGGCTGGGCGTCGACGTTGCGCTCATCGGTGCCGTGTTCGCCTGGCAGATACGACGGATCTCCGTCGCCGAGCTACCGGAACTCAGGGCCGTCGAGGCCCTGGGCATCGTGGTCGTGGTCTTCCTCGTCTTGTTCTCGGGCGTCTACCTGGCGATGTCCCACGATGCCCCGAGGACCTTCACGCAGACCCTCGACCACATCCAGGCGCTCTACTTCACGATCTCCATCTTCTCGACGGTTGGTTTCGGCGACATCACGCCGAGGACCGATACGGCGCACGTGGTCGTCTCGATCCAGATGTTGCTCGACCTCGTCATCATCGGCGCCGCGGTGCGCCTCATCTTCAGTGCCGCCCGGAGCCGGATCGCGCCGACCTCGACAGTCGGGGTGACGGGGGCGGAGGAACAAAGATAAAGGCCGCGTCGGCGGTGTCGCCTCGCCGACGTCGGACCCGGACAGCGCCGTCTCGGCCTTGGGCGATTCCCGCCCGAAGTCTTCACAGCACCGGGCCAGCCGCCTGACCAGGCGTTCACACCCCACAAGGCGGACATGCCCGTCCGACCCCACCCGCCCCGTCGACTACGAACCTTCCGCGCCCGGTCTGGTCCCATTAGATTGACGTGGTGCGCCTCGCAGTCCTTGTCTCGGGTTCCGGGACGATCCTGCGAGCCATGTTCGAGGCGGGCCTTCCCGGTGACCACCGTCCTCTCGGACCGGCCCTGCGCCGGGCTCGATCTGGCCGAGGAGCACGGGGCGGCGGCCGAGCTGGTCGACCGCACGCTCTACGGCGGCTTCGGCCCCGACTTCGACCGGGCCGGGTTGACGGCGACGGTGGCGGCGACCTTGGTGGCCCATCAGGTCGACCTGGTGGCCATGGCCGGCTTCGGGACCGTGATGACCGAGGCGGTGCACCGGGCCTTCCCGGGGCGCATCCTGAACACCCACCCGAGCCTGCTCCCGGCCTTCCCGGGTTGGCACGGGGTGCGGGACGCCCTGGCGGCGGGCGTCGCCGAGACCGGCTGCACGGTGCACGTCGCTACGGTGGAACTCGACGCCGGACCGATCCTGGCGCAAGAGGTCGTGCCGGTGCTGCCGGGCGACACCGAGGGGTCGCTGCACGAGCGGATCAAGGTGGCCGAGCGCTCCCTCTACCCGGCCACCGTCGCCTGGGCGCTGGCCGAGCTGGAAGCCGGGCGCGACATCGCGGGGCCCGCCGGCAGGCGGTCGGGCGGGTGGCGGTCCATCATCTCCGGACGGGATCGAGACGGAACAGAAGAGAAGGAGCAGACCCGGAGATGACGTCGTGAGAGCCCTGTTGTCCGTCTACGACAAGGAGGGGCTGGTCGACCTGGCGCAGGGTCTCTCGGACCTCGGCTGGGAGCTGGTCGCCAGCGGCAACACCTCGGCCAAGCTGACCGAGGCCGGGATCGCGGATCTCGAGGTGGCGCAGGTGACCGGCTCGCCCGAGATGCTCGGCGGGCGGGTCAAGACGCTCCACCCCAAGATCCACGGCGGGATCCTCGCCGACCGCTCCAAGCCCGAGCACCTCGACGACCTGTCGACGAACGAGATCGAGGCCATCGACCTCGTCGTGTCGAACCTGTACCCGTTCTCGTCCGATCCCTCCATCGAGCTGATCGACATCGGTGGCCCGGCCATGGTGCGCGCCGCGGCGAAGAACCACGACCACGTCGGCGATCGTCACGTCGCCGGCGGACTACCCCGTCGTGCTCGAGGAGCTGCGTACTTCGCGGCGCGCTGTCGGCGGCGACGCGGCGCCGGCTCGCTCGTGCCGCGTTCGCGCACACCGCCGCCTACGACGCGGCGATCGTCGCCTGGCTCGACGCCGGCGGCCCGACCCCGGTCGGCGGACTCGACGGCGCCACCACCACCGACGCCGAGGAGGCCGCGCTGAGCGCGGTGCTCCCGCCGACCCTGCACCTCACGCTCGAGCGCACCGAGGTGCTGCGCTACGGGGAGAACCCGCACCAGCGCGGCGCGCGCTACCGCGTCGCGGGCACGGCGAGTTGGTGGGACGCCATGGGCAGCACGGCGGGAAGCCGCTCTCGCTACCTCAACCTCTTCGACGGCGACGCCGCCTGGCGCCTGGTGCACGAGCTGGCCCTGACGCCGGCCCGCGAGCAGACGGCGGTGGCCATCATCAAGCACGCCAACCCGTGCGGCGCCGCCGTGGCCGGCAACCTCGTCGCCGCCTACGAGCGTGCGCTCGAGTGCGACGTGCAGAGCGCCTTCGGCGGCGTGGTCGCCATCGGCGGCGACGTCACCGCCGAGGTGGCCGATGCCATCGCCGAGGGACCGCAGGCCGACGTGATCATCGCCGCGTCCTATACGCCCGAGGCGCTGGAGAAGTTGACCAGCCGGCGCAAGGCCACCCGGCTGCTCTCGGGCCCGCCCCGGAGCAGGCGGTACGCCAGCTGCGCAGCCTCGGGGCCAGCGTCCTCGTGCAGGACGTCGACGCGTTCGTCACGCCCCGCACGGAGTGGCGGGCGGTCACCAAGCGCCAGCCCACCGAGGACGAATGGCGCGACCTCGTCCTCGCCTGGCGGGTCTGCGGCCGCACCACGTCCAACGCCATCGCCGTCGTCACCGCCGGCCAGGCCGTCGGGGTCGGCGCGGGGCAACAGTCCCGGGTCGTCGCCGCCGAGATCGCCGTGCAGAAGGCGGGCGAGCGGGCCAAGGGCGGCGCGGGGGCCAGTGACGCCTTCTTCCCCTTCCCCGACGGGCTGCTCGTGCTGGCCGACGCCGGCGTGACCGCGGTCGTCCAGCCGGGCGGCTCGGTGAAGGACGACGAGGTGATCGCCGCGGCGGACGGGGCGGGCCTGGCGATGGTCATGACCGGCGAGCGGCACTTCCGCCACTGATGAGCGCGATCCTGCTCGACGGCGAGGCGGTCGCCGCCCGGATCCGCGGCGAGGTGGCCGAGCGGGTCGAACGGCTGCGCCAGGAGGGCTTCGGCGTCGGTCTCGGCACCGTGCTCGTGGGCGACGACGTGCCCAGCGAGCGCTATGTCGCGCTGAAGCACGAGGACTGCGCCAGCGTCGGCATCTACTCGGTGGGCGAGCACCTGCCGGCCACGGCCAGCCAGGCGGAGGTGCTCGACGTCATCGCCGCGCTTCAACGCCGACCCCAAGGTCAGCGCCTTCCTGGTGCAGCTGCCGCTGCCGCCCGGCCTCGACGAGGAGCAGGCCCTCCTGGCCGTCGACCCGGCCAAGGACGTCGACGGTCTGCACCCCGTGAACCTCGGCCGCCTGGTGCTCGGGACCCCCGGGCCCGCTGCCCTGTACGCCGGCAGGGATCGTCGAGCTGCTGCACGCCTACGACGTCCCGGTCGAAGGGCGCCACGTCGCCATCATCGGGCGCGGGGTGACGATCGGCCGGCCGCTGGCCAATCTGCTCACCCTCAAGCGCCCCGGGCTGCAACGCGGCGGTATCGGTCGTCCACACCGGCGTTGACCCCGCCGAGATGGCGGCCATCGTGCGCACGGCGGACATCGTGGTGGCCGCGGCCGGCCGGCCGCACCTGCTCACGCCGGACATGGTGAAGCCGGGCGCGGCCGTGGTGTCCGCCGGCACCAGCTTCGAGGGCAAGAAGCTGATCCCCGACGCGCACCCCGATGTGGCCGAGGTCGCCGGCTGGATCACCCCCCGCATCGGCGGAGTCGGCCCCATGACCCGTGCCATGCTGTTGCGCAACGCGCTGCGGGCCGCGGAGCTGGCGGCCAAGTGAGAATCCGGGGCGGGCCCAACCAGAGCCACTGTCACAGCCGGAACCACAACCACAGCCAGGGAGGCGAGCAGCCGGTGAGTGAGCGGGAATATTCCGAGCGCCCGTGGGGCAATTACACGGTCCTCAGTGACGAGGCAACCGATCACAAGGTCAAGCGCCTCGTCGTGCACCCCGGCAAGCGGCTCAGCTACCAGCGCCACTCCCAGCGGGCGGAGCACTGGTTCATCGTGGCGGGCACGGCGACGGTGACGCTCGACGGCAACGTCAGAAAGGTGCACGCCGGCGAGGCCATCGACATCCCCCTCGAGAGTGCGCACCGCGTCGCCAACGAAGGCGACACGGACGTCGTCCTCATTGAGGTGCAGCGCGGGACATACTTCGGCGAGGACGACATCGTCCGGCTCGAGGATGACTACGGGCGCCTCGACGACGCCGCCGGGAACGGAACGGGAGGAGCCGGAAGGGTCCCGTCGTCATGACGCGCATCGCCGAGCTGCTCGCGGCCGGACCCACCTACTCCTTCGAGTTCTTCCCGCCGAAGAACGACAAGGAGCTCACCACCCTCGCCCGCACCATCGGCGAGCTCCAGCCGCTCGAACCGTCGTTCGTGTCGGTGACCTATCGCGGCGGTGCAGAGTCACGCCAGCGCACGGTCGACCTGGTGTCGAGCATGTTGCACACGACGAAGCTCAACCCCATGGCCCACATCATCTGCGTGGCCCACACCCGCCTCGAGCTGGCCGACATCCTCGTGTCGTTGCGCAAGGCCGGGGTCGAGAACCTCATGGCCCTCGGGGGCGACCCGCCCGAGGACCCGTCCGCCGGCCCCGGCGAGCTGGCCTATGCGACCGAGCTCGTCGCGCTGGCCCGGGCCATCGGGGGTTTCTCCATCGGGGTGGCGGCCCACCCGGCCGGGCATCCCCGCTCGCCCGACCTGCCGAGCGACCGCGACTTCCTCGCGGCCAAGCTCGCCCTGGCCGACTTCGGGGTCACCCAGTTCTTCTTCGAGGCCTCCGAGTACCAGGGTCTCGTGGCCGACCTGCGCGAGCGCGGCATCGACACGCCCGTCCTCCCTGGAATCCTGCCCGTGACGTCGCTGTCCACCATGGGTCGCCTGGGCGCCATGGGAGCGGCCGCGCCGGACTGGATGCAGGAGCGCCTGCGTGCCGCCCACGAGCGGGGTGGCGCCGACGCGGTCCGGAAGGAAGGGGTGGAGCTGGCCACCGAGCTCTGCTCCCGCCTCCTCGATTCCGGCGTGCCGGGGCTGCACTTCTACACGTTCAACACCTCCAGCGCCACGCGTGAGATCTACGCCGCGCTGGGGCTCGGTCCCGACAGCGCCGCCTGAACCTGGGCGGGTCCCGGGAGGCTGCTCAAAGTCGACTCGCCGTACACGGTCACGGCTCAGTAGGACGGAGACGGCAACTATCGGGCGAGCACCTCGCTGTCCAAGGTGGTCAAGGCAAAATAGAGAGACGCAAACAATGTCGCCCGCCAACGACCGTGGACGGTCGGGCCGGCGCTTCCCGCGCCGTTCAGTCGACCGGCCGCAGGAGATCGCTCGGCTTCGAGCGCGACGCCACCCATGCAGGCGCGATCCGCGATCAGGTTCGCGCCGATCAGCACGCCTGCCGTGACCGCCGCGATGAGCAGCAACGGAACGACGGCGACCGGGACGACCCCGATATTGTCGGCGAAGGCATTCCAGACCGACCTGCCGATGACCAACCCCAGCGGGACGCCGACGACAACGCTGACGAGGGCCAATGTCGTGGCCTGCCAGGACACCGTCGAGACGACCTGACCGTTGACGAAGCCGAGGACCTTCAAAAGCCCCATCTCGCGTCGGCGACGCGACACGCTTACGACGAGCAGGTGAGCCAGCGTCGCGGCGCCGAACACAGCCAGAATCGCCCCAAAGATCAGCGGGAAGTTGACCGCCTCGCCGAAGTTGACCAGTGACGTCGGGGCGACGGGCCGTGTGGTGATCGGGGCGTACGTCGCGAGATAGTGGCCCAGTGCCGACCTTCCCCGAGGATCTGAGGCGAAGCTGACCCTGATTCCGCCGGTCTGGAGGCCGCCGGTCTTCTGGCGGCAGGTGGCCTGATGGCCACCGGCTGGGCACGCGATGTGTACGAGGTCTGCCGTCGTCATCAGGACGCCCGTCCCGAGGCTCACGAACCCCCCAAGCTGCGGGAAGGAGTTCTGGGAGACAACCCGGAAGGGTTCGGTTCGCTGGGCACCGGAATGCGTCGTCACGGTGACATTGACGACCGATCCGATGTGGGCGTCCACCTCGTGCATGGTCGTGATCCCGAGACCGATCTGGGTGTCGCCGACTGGGGGATGCCCGGCGACCGTCGAGAAGAGGAGCGGGCCCTTGATCGCCGTCCCGACGATGGATCCGACGATCCTCCCGTTGATCATGATGTCCGCTCCGCCGACGCCTTTGGTGATCCCGGTGACCTCTGGGTTGCCCTCGAGGCTCTTGACCAGCGCGGCGTTCGCCGGATCGAAGCTGACCTGCTCCGGGTCACCCCACAACGCGGGCGTCGCCGTGAGATGGCCGAGGCTGGTTCCGAAGACGCCCGTGGCGCAGAGTGCGATCACCGCCAGCACCATGCCCAGGAGGGCGGAGCCGAGCGGGACGGTGGACCCGCCCGATTGACGCTCGAGGGCGTTGCGGACGCCGATCACCGCGGTCGGCGGCGCCCCCAGCGCAACCAGACGCGTCACGAGCGCGGAGGGGTGGTGCTGCGCCGCTCGCTCGCCGATCCGGTGAGTGCGCGCCGCCCGCCAAGCCGGCCAGGCGCCCAGGGCCAGGACAACTGCGACCGTGACGAGGGCTCCGAGCGGGAGCACCAGTGTGTCGAACGCGATCCCGGTGGAGACCTCGGCCAGGCGTGCCTCGCCGAGCGGCGCGATCGGGGACAGCGCGGTGGCGAGGACGACAGCGCCGAGGGCGCCGACCATGCCCACAACGAAGTTCCGTGCCATGTCCAGCGCGAAGAGCTGCCGCCGTGAGATGCCGATTGCAACCAGCGTCGGGTGGCCCTCGCTCTCGGCGGCACTCTGGCGGGCCAGGGCCTGGCCCACGACCGCCAACCCGACGAGCGCGGAGAGTGCGGCGAGGATCCACCACCCGACGGCCTGCGGATGGATGGAGGTCTCGATCGTCGCGGCGACCCCGTCTTCGCTCGAGGAGCCCACGTTGGGACTGGCGCCGCCCAGGTTCAGGGACTTCTCCTGCTGGTCGAATTGGATGATGCCGGCCGCACCGTGGCGAAGGCGGACGTAGTACTGGTACTGCACCGCGGTATGGGGGAGCACCGAGCGCGCAAACCCCGTGCCCGTGTACAGCAGGTAGACGGGGGTCGTCCCGGACGGAAACTCGAATTCGCTCGCCTCGATCCCGACCACCCGGAGGGCGACATCCGGACCCATGGGGTCGGGTGTCCCCGTGTTCGGGTCGTTGTAGGCAACGGCCTCGGACGGTGCTTCGAACGGGACGTGGATCACGCTGCCGATATGCACACCGTCGTCCTGTTGCAGGGTGAAGGACGCCAGCACCTGGTCGGGCTCGGACGGGTCGGGCATGCGGCCGGAGACGAGCGTGGAGAGCGACGGTCCCCGACCCGTCGGGACGGCCACGCCGAAGTCGTTCCCATTGATCGGACGCGTGCAGCCGCACTTGGGATTCCCCGCGTCGGGCAGGACCAGCTCGGTGGCCGAGGCGACACTGGGGAGGTGGGCGACTCCTGGCACCGGCCGGGTGGCGTAGACCACGGCGTCGAACCCGTGCGCTGCCACGAAGCGCGGGAAGGCGTACTCGGTTCGCCGACCCGCGGCCGCGGCAGCCAACACCAGCCCGCCGACGACACTGATGAGGAGCGCGATGGCCAGCCAGGACCGCCATCGGCGGCGAAACCCGGCGTGGAAGACCAACCTGACCGCTCCCAAGAAATGCTCCTTCCCTCACCCCCAGCTTGACGCTCTCAACTGGGGTTTACCAAGGAGGCCAGCCCGCGGGCCCTCTCGTGTTGGCACCACCCCACCCGCGAGCACCTCATCGCCTGCGGCGACGTCCTCGGTCCGGCGGCCGAACCCGTACGCCCGCCATCGCCCGCCTGCTGTCGCCCGGGGCGGCCGGCTCCCCCGATCGCGTCGGTGAGACCGGCGGCGGGCGGCAGTGGGCGACAGCCA
>CAVSUH010000020.1:0-149976 GCA_963731065.1 uncultured Acidimicrobiaceae bacterium
CGGAGGGGGGACTTGAACCCCCACGCCCTTGCGGGCACCAGCCCCTCAAGCTGGCGCGTCTGCCTATTCCGCCACTCCGACGAGGTTGCAACTGAAAAGCAGCGTCCGGAGATCGTAGCGCGTGGCCATCGGCCCACTTCCGGAGCACCAGCCGCCCGGCCTCGCCACGGCGGCACGAACGCCCGAAACGGCCCCGCCGGAGTACGCGCCTACGGCCCCGGCAGCGACGGCGTCGTGTTGCTCGTCGACTCCGGCACCTTGACCGCCCAGTACTGCGCGAACCACAGCAGGCTGGTGCTGCGCGGCATCGGCGGTGACGCCGGCGATGGTCCGGCTCCAGACCAGGGCGGTCGGCTCGGCGAAGAGCGGGCAGCGAGACCATGTCGTCCCACAGCATCGTGTCCGCCTGCGTGTAGAAGCCCATCGCCGTGGTCAGGTTGAGCTGCTCCGAGGCCGTCGTCACCAGCTGGTCGAACTTGCTGTTCGAGTAGCCCGTCCAGTCCTGTGAGCCGTTCTTCCCCGTCGGCCCGAGCAGCTGCGTGTACATCCCCACCGTCTGGCTCATGTACGGGCGTGAAGGTCTCCGGGAGCACCGCCAGGTCGGCGAAGCCGGCCGCCAGCGTCTTGCCCGTCTGGGTCGCGCCGGCGACGGGGAGCAGCGTCGTGTCCAGGCCGGCCGCCTGCAGCTCGGCCTGGATCAGTCGGCGCCGCCGCCGCCGCCCAGGGGTCGCTCGAGTCGTAGACCATGTGCAGCTCGAAGGGCGCGCCGAACGACGAGTGGTAGTACGGGATCGCCGGGCGTGCGGACCAGGCCCGTCGCCGCGATGAACGCAGCCGCCTGCGTCGGCACCGGCGTCACCGGGAAGTTGACGCTGCCGCCGGCGCCGATGGCCGTGGTCGAGGTCGACGACGTCGGGGGCGGGATCGTCGTCGTCGGCGAGCCCGTCGGGGCGGGCTGGTAGTTCTGCTGGCCCTGCACGACGAGATGGCTGTTGCCCGGCGCGATGCCCCGGCACGGCCCAGCTCGACCTGCTGGTTGACCAGGTCCTGGCGGTCGATCGGTCAGGGCGATGGCGAACCGGAGGTCGGGCGGGAGATCGGAGTCGACGGAGCTCGCCATGTCCAGCTGCAGCAGCGTCGCCGACGTGTCGACCTCGCTCTGCGCCCCCGGCAGCCCCGTCATCTGGGTCAGGAACGACTGCGTCACCGTGCTGGGCGCGGCCACCTGCACGTAGCCCGAGGCCATCCACTGGGCCAGCTGCGCCGTCGAGGACGCGAAGTGGATCGTGATCGACTTGGAGTTGGCCGGCGTCCCCCACCACTTCGGGTTCTGCACCAGGGTGATCGCCTGCGGCGTCACCGTGCCGAGCTTGAACGGGCCGCCCGACAGGTCGATGGCCGGGTTCACCGTGCTGCAGGCCGGGCTCCACCCCACCTTCTCCATCACGTGGGCCGGCACGAGGTTGGCGAAGAGCTTCTGCCAGTCGGCGAAGGGGGTCTTGAACTTCACCGTGACGGTGTGGCCCCCGTTGGAGCCCGTCACCGACGCGATGTCGCGGTAGCCCGCGATGCTCGCCACGTCGGGCGAGGAGGTCACCGGGTCGCCCCGCTGCTCGTCCCAGGCGTACTTGAAGTCCGCCGCCGTGATCGGCACGCCGTCGGACCACACCGCCTTGGGGTTCAGGGTGTAGACGATGGTCAGCGGCTTGAGGCTGACCGGCTCGGCGGACACGATCAGCTCCGAGTTGGCCGTCGGCTCCCGGCGCTGTTCACCACGTCCGGCACGAAGGGGCTGGGCAGCACCCCGGCCAGCACCGTCTGCGTGCCCGGCGTGTCGCCGGCCGGCGTGTTGGGGTTGCAGCCCGTCGGGCTCTCGGTCATGCCGAACGAGATCGCCCGGCCCGCCACGCCGACGTAGGTGACGGTGGTCCCGCCGCCCCCGCCGCTGCTCCCGCAGGCGGAGGCCAGCAGGGCCAGCAACAGCGTGCTCGACCCGACCAGCCACCGCCAGCGCCGGGGGCGTCGGCCCCGGCCCGTCACTGCAGCCGGAGGTCCAAGGTGATGGTCGTGAGGGCGAAGATGATGGCGACCGTGACCGTGATGCGGTCCAGGTTGCGCTCCACCACGGTCGACCCCTGGGCCGCCGCGCCCACGCTGCCACCGAACATGTCGGAGAGGCCGCCGCCCTTCCCGCTGTGCATCAGGATCAGGAAGATGAGTCCGAGCGCGGCCGCCACCTCAATGACGATGTAGATCCAGGTGACTGTGTCCAAGGTTGCCAGCACGGCGGAGCCTCCAACTCGCGTCCGAACAGCCCGTTCGGCCTAGGAACGGTAGCAGGCGGCGGTGGCCCGAATGATGTCGGTGAAGGCCGCCGCCTCCAGGCTGGCACCCCCCACCAGCAGGCCGTCCACGTCCGGCTCGGCCATCAGATCGGCCGCGTTCTCGGCGTTCACCGAGCCCCCGTACTGGAGCCGGACGCTGCCGGCCGCCTCGTCCCCGCCCACCTTGGCCACGAGGGAGCGGATGAAGACGCAGGCGTCCTCGGCGTCCACGGCGGTGGCCGCCTTGCCGGTGCCGATGGCCCAGATGGGCTCGTAGGCGAGCACCAGGCCCGCCACGACCTCGGGCGCCAGCCCCGACGAGCGCGGCCAGCACCTGCTCCTCCAGGACGCCCTCGGTGTGCCCCCGGTCGCGCTGCTCCTCGGACTCCCCGACGCAGAGCACGGGCGTCATGCCGTTGCGCAGGACGGCCCGGAGCGTCGCCGCCACGGTGGCGTCGTCCATCCCGAAGAGCGTGCGCCGCTCCGAGTGGCCCGACGATGACGTAGGCCGTCGCGAGGCGGGCCAGGAAGCGCGGGCTGACCTCGCCGGTGCGGGCCCCGGCGTCCTCGTCCGAGCAGTGCTGCGCGCCGAGCGCCAGAGGGATGTGCTCCTTCTCCACCAGCGTCTGCACGGTGCGCAGGTCGGTGAAGGGCGGGTGGACCGACACGTCGACGCGCGCCACGTCCTCGGGCTTGAGCCGCAGGCCGAGGTCCCGCACGGTGTGCAGCGCCTCGATGTGGTCGTGGTGCATCTTCCAGTTCCCGCTGACCAGCGGGCGGCGCGTGCTCATTGCTGGTGTGCTCACCCCCGCGGGGCGTTGGGGGCCCGGCGCAGGGCGTCGATCCCCGGGAGGTGCCCCTCGCGCTCAATGAAGGACAGCGAGGCCCCGCCACCGGTGGACAGGTAGCCGATGCGGTCGCACAGGCCCAGCTCCTCCAGCGCGCTGGCGCTGTCGCCGCCCCCGACGACCGAGAAGCCGGGGCAGTTCGCCACCGCCTCGGCCACGATCCGGGTGCCCTCGGCGAAGCGGGGGTCCTCGAAGGCGCCCAGGGGCCCGTTCCAGAGCACCGTGCCGGCGCCGGCCACGACCTCGGCGAACGCCGCCGCCGAATCCGGGCCGATGTCCAGTCCCGTCCAGCCGTCGGGCAGGTCGCCCTCAATCACCTTCACGCTCCCCCGCGGCCCGTGGCCCAGCGAGGGCGGCCCGAAGGTGCCCCCGGGCTCCAGGGCGCGGGTGTCGGCCGGGAGCAGGATGTCCACGCCCGAGTCCAGCAGCGCCCGGCAGTCGTCCAGGTGCGCCTCGTCGAGCAGCGAGCTGCCGACGTGCTGGCCCCGGGCGGCCAGGAAGGTGTAGGCCATGCCGCCGCCGACGACCAGCGTGTCCACCTTGGTGGCCAGGACCTTGAGCACCTCGAGCTTGTCCGCCACCTTGGCGCCGCCGACGACCGCCACGAACGGCCGGGCCGGCTGCTCCAGGATGCCGCCCATCACCTCGATCTCCTTGGCGAAGCGCAGCCCGGCCGCGCTCGGGAGGAACTGGGGCGGCCCGACGATGGAGGCGTGGGCGCGGTGGGCGGCGCCGAAGGCCTCGTCCACGTAGGCGTCGAAGCCGGCGATCAGCCGCTGCACGAACGCCGGGTCGTTGGCCTTCTCGCCCGGGTCGAAGCGCAGGTTCTCGGTCAGCTCGACGCCGGGGCAGAGGGTCTGCAGCCGGGCGCGCACCGGGTCCATCTCCCAGCGCGGGTCCGGATGCCCGCCCGGCCGGCCGAGATGCGAGGAGGCCACCACGTCGGCCCCCTCCTCCTGCAGCCAGCGCAGCGTCGGCAGCGCGGCGGTGATCCGGAAGTCGTCGGCCACCGTGGCCCGGCCCCGCACGCCGATGTGCAGGGGGACGTTGAAGTCGACCCGCACCAGCACGCGTTTCCCGTCGACCGCCGGGAGGTCCCCCAGGAGCGGGATGCCGCGCAGGGGGTCCATCAGGCTCAGGCCCCTACCAGGAGCGGTGAGGTCGACGAGCCGGTTGGAGTAGCCCCACTCGTTGTCGTACCAGCCGAACGTCTTGACCAGCGAGAGCTCGTCGTTGATCGGCATCACCATGGTGAGCCCGGAGTCGAACGTGCACGAGGCGGGCGACCCGACGATGTCGCTCGAGACGATGGGGTCCTCGGTGTACTCGAGCACCCGGTCCAGCGGCGGCTTGGCCGCCGCCTCGGCGAAGGCGGCGTTGACGTCGGCCACCGACGGGTTGCCCTGCACCACCGCCGTGAAGTCGGTGATGGAGCCCGCCGGCAGCGGCACCCGCAGCGAGGTCCCGTCGAGGCGGCCCTTCATGGCCGCCAGCACCAGGCCGGTGGCCCGGGCCGCTCCGGTCGAGGTGGGCACGATGTTGTTGGCCGCGGCCCGCGCCCGGCGCAGGTCCTTGTGCGTCAGGTCGAGCAGGTTCTGGTCGTTGGTGTAGGCGTGCACGGTCGTCATGAGCCCGCTCACGATGTCGAACTCGTCGTCGATCACCTTGACCATCGGGACGAAGCAGTTCGTCGTGCACGACGCGTTCGAGACCACGATGTCCTTCTCGGGGTCGAAGTCCTGGTCGTTGACGCCCGATCACGAAGGTGGCGTCGGCGTCGCCCGACGGCGCCGAGATGATGACCCGCTTCACCGAGCCGCCCAGGTGCCCCGCGGCCTCGGCCCGGGTCGTGAAGATGCCCGTGGACTCGATCACCACGTCGACGCCGAGCGTGTCCCAGGGCAGCTGCTCGGGCTCCCGCTCGGCCATGACGCGGATGTGGCGCTCCCCCACCAGGAGGTCGCCGCCCTCGACGTCGACCGGGACCGACAGGCGGCCGTGGGTCGAGTCGTAGCGCAGGAGGTGCGCCAGCGTCTCGGGCGACGTCAGGTCGTTGACCCCCACGACCTCCACGTCGGCCCCCGTGGCCAGGATGGCGCGCAGGAAGTTGCGCCCGATGCGCCCGAAGCCGTTGATCCCGACCCGCACCGTCATCTGGCCCGCACCTTCATCTGGCCCGCACCTTCATCTCGTCCCTTCCTCTGCTTCCCGGTCCACTTCGTCCCGGTCCGCCTCGCCCCAACTCATTCGTGTCCCGGCTATGCCAGCAGACCCGACAGCGCCTGCGCCAGTTTGGCCGGGCTGTGCACCAGGGTGTTCTCCCCCGTCAGGGGAACGTCGTGCACCGGGACCTCCGTCGTACCGATGCCCATACCCCGGATGCTGTCACACAGCACCACGTCAACAGTGACATTATGCCTGGCCAGGGCCGCGACGTGATCCGAGACGTCGAAACCCTCCGTTTCGGGCACCTCCGGGTGCAGGTTGCAGACGTAGACGACCTGGGCCTTGGAGGAGGCCACCGCCTCGGCGATGCCTCCCACCGCCACGGCGGCCAACACGCTGGTGAACAGGGATCCCGGCCCGATGACGATCTGGTCCGCCTCGGCGATCCGCTCCACCGCCAGGGGGGGTGGCAGGGCGTCCCCGGGCACCAGCGAGATCTGCTGGATGTCCGTGGTGCCCTTGACGGCCACCTGCCCGTTCACCGTGCCGCCGCCCGCCTCGGCCTTGAGCACGACCAGCTCGGAGGTGGCGGGCAGCACGTCCCCGCGGGCCCCCAGCAGCCGGGCCGCCTCGGCCACCCCCAGGACGAGGTCGCCCGTGGCGTCGATCAGCCCCGCCAGGATCAGGTTGCCCAGCGCGTGCCCGGCCAGCTCCCCCTCGTCGTAGCGGCGCTCGAAGGCGCGCGGCCAGGGCGGAGTCCTCGTCGGCCAGGGCCACGAGGCACTTGCGGAGGTCGCCCAGCGCCACCACGTTGAGCAGCTCGCGCAGGCGGCCGCTGCTCCCCCCGTCGTCGGCCACCGAGACCACGCCGGTCAGCACGCCGGCGTAGCGCCGCGCCGCCTTGAGCGTGACGGCCGTGCCGTGCCCGCCGCCGATCGCCACCACCGAGGGGCGCCCGCCCCGTCGCCCGCCCCGTCGCCCAGCAGCAGGGCTCATCGGTCGATGTCCCGGTGGAAGACCGACACCGGCTCGCCGTGCTCGCTCAGCCGCGAGGCCAGCTCCTGGGCCAGCGTCACCGAGCGGTGGCGCCCGCCCGTGCAGCCCATGGCGATGGTCAGGTACGACTTTCCCTCGCGGGCGAAGGCCGGGAGGATGCTCGTGAGCAGATCGTCCACCTTCTCGAGGAAGGCCTGCGACTCGGGCTGGCCGAGCACGTAGTCGCGCACGGGCTCGTCCTTGCCGCTGAAGGGCCGCAGCTCCTCGACCCAGAACGGGTTGGGCAGGAAGCGGCAGTCGAACACCACGTCGACGTCGAGCGGGATGCCGTGCTTGTAGCCGAAGGAGATCACCGAGGTCTGCATGTGCGGCGCCTCGTCGTCGCCGAACGCCTCGAGGATGCGCAGGCGGAGCTGGTTCGAGTTCAGCTCGCCGGTGTCGACGAGCAGGTCGGCCCGCTCGCGCACCGGCTCCAGCAGCTTGCGCTCGTCGGCGATCGACTCCTCGACCCCGCGCGCCGCCAGCGGGTGGCGCCGCCGCGTGCCCTCGTAGCGACGCACCAGCACGTCGTCGGCGGCGTCGAGGAACACGACCCGCACCCGTTTGCGGGTGGCGCGCAGCTCGTCGAGCACGTCGGGCAGGTCGTCGAAGTACTCCGAGCCCGTGTTGGCGCCCCCGCGGCCGATCACGAGCGCCACCCGCTCGATGCCGGAGCCCGGGGCGGTCCACCATCTCGACCATCTTCATGATCAGGCCGGCCGGCAGGTTGTCGATGACGAACCAGCCCACGTCCTCGAGGGCCGCCGCCGCCGTCGAACGGCCGGCGCCGGACATCCCCGTGACCACCACGAACTCGCTCATCGCCCTCCAGCCTTGTGCCCCACAGCATTGTGCAGGGCCTCGTAAACGGCGAGTCCGACGTTGTCGGGCAGCCAGGACCGCGACAGCAGCTCCTCGATCGGGGCCGCCCGGACGGCGTTCACCCCGCCCAGCTCCTTGACCAGGCGGGCCTTGCGGGCCGGCCCCAGGCCGGGGATGTCGTCGAGGATGCTCTTGGTCATCCGCTTGCCGCGCCGCTCCCGGTGGAAGGTGATGGCGAAGCGGTGGGCCTCGTCGCGCAGCCGCTGCAGCAGGTAGAGGGCGTCGGAGCCCCGGCGCAGGCGCACCGGGTAGGGCGAGCCCGGGCGGTAGACCTCCTCGAACTGCTTGGCCAGCGAGGCCAGCTCCACCTCGTCCTCGAGCCCGAGCTCGCGCACGACCCGCTCGGCCACCCCGAGCTGGCCCTTGCCCCCGTCGACGACGATCAGGTTGGGCCGGTAGGCGAAGCGGCGCGGCCGTCCGTCCGCCGGTACCTCGGTCGGCTGCTTCAGGGCGGTGAGCCGCCGCGTCAGCACCTCTTCCATGGCGGCGTAGTCGTCGTTGCCGGGGACGGACTTGACCTTGAAGCGCCGGTAGTCCGAGCGCTTGGCCAGGCCGTCCTCGAACACGACCATGGAGCCCACGTAGTCGGTCCCCTGCAGGTGGCTCATGTCGTAACACTCGATGCGCAGCGGCGCCTCGCGCAGCGACAGCGCCGACTGCAGCTCGGTCAGCGCCTTCGACCGCGGCGTTGTGGTCGGCGGCGCGCCGCAGCCGGTGCCGCGCCAGGTCCTCGCCGGCCGAACGCGTGACCGTCTCCTGCAGGGCGCGCTTGGCGCCCCGCTGCGGCACCGCGATGTCGACGGGCCCGCCGCGGATGGTGTGCAGCCAGCTCTGCAGCAGCTCGCGATCGGCCGGCTCCTCGGGCACCAGCAGGCGGCGCGGGACGTCGGCGCCGTCGGCCCCGTAGACCTGGGCGACCACCTGCGCCATGAACTCGGGCCCCGAGAGGTCCTCCACCTTCTCGGCCACGAAGCCCCGGTGGCCCACCACCCGGCCCCGGCGCACGAGGAAGATCTGCACCGACGCCTCCAGCGGGTCCTCGGCCAGGCCGACCACGTCGAAGTCCTCGGCCCGGTCCGAGACCATCTGCTGGGACTCGGCCGCCTTGTGGACGGCGACGATGCGGTCGCGCAGCCGGGCCGCCCGCTCGAACTGCAGCTCCTCGCTGGCGGTCAGCATCTCGGCCTCCAGCCGGGCCAGCACCGGCTCGGTGTCGCCCGAGAGGAACCCCATGAGGTCGTTGACGTAGCCGTCGTACGCCTCGTGGTCGACGGCGCCGACGCACGGGCCCGAGCAGCGGTCGATGTCGTAGAGCAGGCAGGGGCGGCCGAGGCGCTCGTGGCGCGTGAACTTGGTGTCCGAGCACGTGCGCACGGGGAAGCTCCGGACGAGGAGGTCGAGCGTGCTGCGGATGGCGCCGGCGTTGCCGTAGGGGCCGAAGTAGCGGACGCCCTTGCGCTTGCGCCCGCGGACGACGGCCGGGCGCGGCCACTCCTCGTTGAGCGTGACGGCGAGCCACGGGTAGCTCTTGTCGTCCTTGAGGCGGACGTTGTAGCGCGGGCAGGTGCGCCTGGATGAGCGAGTGCTCCAGGATCAGCGCGTCGACCTCGCTGTCGACCACCACCCACTCGACGTGGTCGGCCTGGGCCACCATCTGCGCCGTGCGGGGCATGAGCTTGGCCGACTTCTGCCAGTAGTTGGGCAGGCGGTGCCGCAGGGACTTGGCCTTGCCCACGTAGAGGACCCGGCCCTCGGCGTCGTAGAACTGGTAGGAGCCCGGGGCGTCCGGGATGGAGCCGGTCGGCGGGCGGTCGTGCACTGGCTCCATTCTACTTTTGCGCTGTCTCGCGCCTGGCGGTGGTGGCGGGCGTTAGAGTGGCTGGTGCCGGCCTGGTTTCCGGCATACAACCTCGCATCGAGGCCGACATACCCGCGGATGGGCGACCAGGCTGTCCCCGCCGGCCATATCGATGCACTCCCGACAAGGGGGCAGAACAGATGCTCAGGCTTCAGACGCCACTTCCGGAGCGCTACACGTCCGCAGACGCGGCGTCGTTGGCCGCCATGATCGGCGCGGCCAAGGCCGCGCTCGGGTCCCGTGTCTTCATTCTGGGGCACCACTACCAGCGCGACGAGGTGATGCGCTGGGCCGACGCCCGGGGCGACTCCTTCGGGCTCTCCCGGATCGCGGCCGGTCAGGCTCGAGGCCGAGTTCATCGTCTTCTGCGGGGTGCACTTCATGGCCGAGTCGGCCGACGTCCTGACGGGCGACCACCAGCAGGTGCTGCTGCCCGATCTGAACGCCGGCTGCTCCATGGCGGACATGGCGGACATCGACCAGGTGGAGGAGGCGTGGGACGAGCTGGGCCGCGTCATCGACGTGGACGCGCTGATCCCGGTGACCTACATGAACTCGGCGGCTTCGTTGAAGGCCTTCGTGGGGCGTCACGGGGGTGCGGTCTGCACCTCGTCCAATGCCCGGGCCGTGCTGACCTGGGCCTTGGATCGCGCTGCGGGTCGGGGCGAGCGTGTGCTGTTCTTCCCCGACCAGCATCTTGGGCGGAACACCGGCTTCGAGCTCGGCTACGGCGCCGACGACATGCGGGTCTGGAACCCCCGGTCGGCACTTGGTGGTCTGACCGATCGGGAGGTCAAGGAGTCGACGCTGCTGTTGTGGAAGGGGCACTGCTCGGTGCACCAGCGCTTCCGGCCTGCGCACGTCGAGGCGTTCCGTGCCGAGTACCCGTCGGGGATCGTCATGGTGCACCCGGAGTGCGCCCACGACGTGGTGGAGCTGGGTGACGTGACGGGTCGACCGACGCCATCATCCGCGCCGTGGCCGCCGCACCGTCCGGCTCGGTCATCGGCGTGGCGACGGAGATCCACTTGGTGAACCGCCTCAACAACGAGTCACCCGACAAGACCGTCGTCTGCCTCGACCCGCTGGTGTGCCCCTGCTCCACCATGTCGCGCATCGATCCGCAGCACCTGGCCTGGGTTCTGGAGGGGCTGGTCGAGGGCGAGGTGCGCAACCGCATCGTCGTCGACGCCGAGACCACGGAATGGGCCAAGGTCGCTTTGGAGCGGATGCTGGCGATCACCTGACTGGCTTGCTGCGTGGCGGCGACGCTCCGGTAGGGTCCGATCGTCCGGTGCAACATCCGGCGCAGGTCCGGTGACGGACCGGTGAACGCCGACAGGAGGCCCTTTGCCGTGAGCGACTACCCCGCCAACCCAGTGGCGGTCAACCACGTGGAACCGGTGCCGCGCCGGATCCGGGCCTTCCTCGCGGGCCGGGCCGTCTTCGACACGACCGACGCCCGCTACGTGTGGGAGAACACCTCCTACCCGCAGTACTACATCCCGCTGGCTGACATCGACGCCGACGTGCTGGTCGACGAAGGAACGGCCATGGAGACGTCGCGGGGTGACGCCCGGCGTTACGGCTTGCGGGTCGGCGATGTCGACCGGCCGAGCGCGGCCACCGTGCTCACGGCGGCCAAGGTCGAGGGCCTGGACGACACCGTCCGGTTCGCCTGGTCCGCCTTCGACGCGTGGTTCGAGGAGGACGAGCAGGTCTTCGTCCACCCGCGCAATCCCTACACCCGCGTGGACTCCCTGCGCTCCAGCCGGCACCTGCGGGTCGAGTCCAAGGGCGTCGTCCTGGCCGAGACGTCGTCGCCCGTGCTGTGTTTCGAGACGGGGCTGCCGACCCGGTATTACATCGACCGGACCGACGTCGACTTCACCCACTTGGTGCCGTCCGACACCGAGACCGCGTGTCCCTACAAGGGAACCACGAGCGGCTACTGGTCGGCGGCGGTCGATCTGCGGATCCATCCGGACATCGCGTGGACCTACGACTTCCCGACCCGTGAGCTTCTGCCCATCGCAGGGTTGATCGCCTTCTACAACGAGAAGATCGATCTCTTCCTCGACGGCGTCGAACTCGAGCGGCCGCATACGCATTTGTCCTGACTTTTGCTGGCTGGCTCCGGCGTGCACTCGCTCCTCCGGCGTCGTGTGCGCGAGCGCGCCGAAGCGGCGGAGCGGCGGAGCGCTGCATTTTTGAACTGGGCCGGCGACTGACTTCCGCCGGCGGGTGCTGCCGCGGGCTGGTGCGGCGTTATCCGGCCGCCCCGTCAGGCCGCGCTCGGTGGTGGGCGCTGGCGCTGATCGCCCGGGTGCTCTTTTTGGTTGCGCAGGCGGTTGTGGAAGCCGCAGAGCAGGCGGCCGTTCTCCTGGGTGGTCTCGCCGCCTGAGGCGTAGGTCTCGATGTGGTCGGCCTGGCAGTTCTCGGCGGGCTCGTAGCAGTACGGGTGCGTGCAGATGCGGTCGCGCAGCTCGATGGCCCGGCGGGTCCCTCCGCTGAAGAGGCGCGAGCGCACACTGACGTCGACCCGGTTGCCGAGTCTGAAGAGGGCCCGCTCGAAGTAGGCCGAGTCCATCCACGGGTCGAGGGCCGAGGGCGCGAGGACGGTGCCGTTCTCGAGCTCGCAGATGCGTCCGTGCATCGTCTCGTAGCCGACGAAGACCGAAAACAGCGGGGCGGGGCGGATGCCGTCGGCGGGGGCGGTCCGGCTGCGCGTGGCCATCTCGACGAGGGCGTCGGCCCGGCGCTGGCCCGAGGTGCGGGCCAGCTCGTCGATCCTCGCCGGTGCGGCCCAGGCGCTCCTTGGCCTGGGCACAGTCGGCCTCGAAGAGGTCGTGCTCCAAGCGGTTGAGCTCGTTGGCCACGATGGAGCCCGAGACAGGGTCGAGGGTGATCTGGCCCAGCCACATGCCCGAGAGGCTCGTTTCCAAGTAGACGTTGCGCGAGGCCTTGCGCTCCTCCTCGGAGGCGTCGGCCCCGTCGGGGTCGGCCATCTGCTTCCAATAGGCCAGCACCCGGTAGAAGTCGTCGAAGCCCAGCTCGGCGGCCTGGGCCACCAAGACGGCCTCGTCACGGTCCATGGAGGCCTCGGTGCGGTGGCGACGGGCCGAGGCGATGGCCTGGGCCTGGTCCTCACCGATACGACCGTCACGCCAGGCCTGGGCCACCTCGGGCAGGTGGCGCAGGGTGCGTCCCAGGCGGACCCGGCGCTTGGCGGCGGCCCGTGAGACCCGACAACGCGCCGAGAGCCACGAGGCCGCCGTCTTGGACCCGTCGGCCGCCCACTCCTCCCCCGCCTCGAAGGCAGACGTGGCCTCGGTGACGAACGAGTCGAGGCGCGACTGCATTCGGTTGAGCCGCTCCATCGACTCGCCGTCGCCGTAGTTGGCGGCGTCGGAGGCGACGAGTGCGTCGAGCGCCTCTGCGAAGATGTCCAACTCCATGCATGAATGGAAGCACGCCGTTGTGACACATTCTGGGCACGAAATTGACCGGATATTTCGTGCACATTCGTCCACGCGAAGCGACCGTTCTTTGGGGGGATCACATCTCCTCGCGCAGAAGGCGCGCGTGTTCAGCGAAACACGCAGGCGCCGTTGTAACGGTTGAAAGATGGCCGGGTTACTCGGCGCCGGTCACCCGGCGCCAGCTACTTGGCTCTGGCCAGAACCGGCTTGAGCACCTCGCCCGTGTAGCTGCCGGCCGTCTTGGCCACCTGCTCGGGCGTGCCCTCGGCGATCACGGTGCCGCCCTTGTCGCCGCCCTCGGGACCGAGGTCGATGATCCAGTCCGCGGTCTTGATCACGTCGAGGTTGTGCTCAATGACGACGACGGTGTTGCCCTGCTCGACCAGGCGGCCGAGGACCTCGAGCAGCTTGCGCGTGTCGTCGAAGTGCAGGCCCGTCGTCGGCTCGTCGAGGATGTAGAAGGTGTGGCCGGTCGGCCGCCGACTGAGCTCAGAAGCGAGCTTCACCCGCTGCGCCTCCCCACCCGACAGCGTCGGCGCCGGCTGGCCCAACCGCACATACCCCAGGCCCACGTCGACGAGCGTCTGCATGTGCCGGGCGATCGGCGGCTGCTTGGCGAAGAAGGTCAACGCCTCCTCGCACGACATGTCGAGCACGTCGGCGATGGTCTTGCCCCGGAACGTGATCTCGAGCGTGTCGCGGTTGTAGCGCGCGCCGTGGCAGATCTCGCAGGGGACGTAGACGTCGGGCAGGAAGTGCATCTCGATCTTGATGGTGCCGTCACCGGCACAGGCCTCGCAGCGCCCACCCCGCACGTTGAAGGAGAAGCGCCCCGGCTGGTAGCCGCGCACCTTGGCCTCGGCCGTCTGGGCGAAGAGCTTGCGGATGTGGTCGAAGACCCCGGTGTAGGTGGCCGGGTTCGAGCGCGGGGTGCGCCCGATGGGTGCCTGGTCGACGTCGACGACCTTGTCGAGGTGCTCCATGCCCACCACCTTGCGGTGCAGGCCCGGGACCGCCTTGGCCCGGTGCAGGTGCTGGGCGAGCGAGCGCAGCAAGATGTCGTTCACGAGGGTCGACTTGCCCGAGCCCGACACGCCGGTGACCGCGATGAAGCACCCGAGCGGGAACGACACGTCCACATCGTGCAGGTTGTGCTCCCTGGCGCCTCGCACCGTCAGCACCTCGCCCGTGCCGGGGCGCCGCCGGGCCGGCACGGGGATCGACTTCTTGCCGGACAGGTACTGCCCCGTGATGGACGCTTTGTTGGTGAGCAACCCGCCGCGGCCCCGCACCGGTCCGGCGTGCACGACGTTGCCGCCGTGCTCCCCCGCTCCCGGGCCGATGTCGACGACGTAGTCGGCGGTGAGGATGGTCTCCTCGTCGTGCTCGACCACGATGACCGTGTTGCCGAGGTTGCGCAGCCGCTCCAGCGTGGCGATGAGGCGCTGGTTGTCGCGCTGGTGCAGGCCGATGGAGGGCTCGTCGAGCACGTAGAGCACGCCGACCAGGCCGCTGCCGATCTGGCTGGCCAGGCGGATCCGTTGCGCCTCGCCGCCCGACAGGGTCCCGGCCGACCGAGCCAAGGACAGATAGTCGAGGCCCACATCGAGCAGGAACTGCATGCGCTCGCGCACTTCCTTGAAGACGCGGTCGGCGATCATGTGCTCCCGGTCGCTCAGCTCCAGGCGGGCCATGGCGTCGACCGCGTTGGAGATGGAGAGGCTGCACAGCTCGTAGATGTTGCGCCCGCCCACCGTGACGGCCAGGGACTCGGGCTTGAGGCGGGCGCCCCTGCACTCGGGGCAGTCCACCTCGCGCATGTAGTTCTCGATCTGCTCGCGCGACCAGTCCGACTCGGACTCGCCGTGGCGACGCTGCAGCCACGGGATGATCCCCTCGTAGACCGCCTCGTAGGAGCGCTTGCGGTTGAAGCGGTTCTTGTAGGTGACGTGCACCGAGCGGCTGCCGGTGCCGTAGAGGACGAGCTTCTTGTCCTTCGCCTTGAGCGACTTCCACGGCGCGTCGAAGTCGAAGCCGCCGAACTCGGCGACCCCGACCTGCAGGCCGGTGAAGTACTCGCTGCGCGCCGTGGCCCACGGCGCCAGCGCGCCCTCGGCCAGCGACAAGGAGTCGTCGGGCACGACCAGCTCGGGGTCGACCTCGAACTTCGTGCCCAGGCCGAGGCAGGCCGGGCAGGCGCCGTAGGGCGAGTTGAAGGAGAAGCTGCGGGGGGCGGGCTCCTCGAAGCTGATGCCGCAGTGCGTGCAGGACAGGTGCTGGGAGAAGGTGATGGCCTCCTCGGCCTCGGCCTCGTCGCCCTCGCCGTCAACGACGCCGCCCTTCCCGCCACCGCCGCCGCCCTCGCTGGCCCCACCCTTGCCGTTCATCACGAGCACCTCGGCCGTGCCGCCGGTCAGCTCCAGGGCGGTCTCGATCGACTCGGTCAGCCGCTGGCGCATGTTGGGACGGCTGACCAGGCGGTCCACCACGACCTCGATGGTGTGCATCTCGTAGCGGGCCAGGTTGACGCTGGCCCGCTCGGAGAGCTCGACCGGCACGCCGTCGACCCGGACGCGGGCGAATCCCTGCTTGGCCAGGTCGTCGAGGAGGGTGCTGTACTCGCCCTTGCGGCCCCGCACCACGGGGGCCATGACCTGGAAGCGGGTCCCCTCGGGCAGCTCGAGGACGCGGTCGACGATCTGCTGCGGGGTCTGGCGCGCCACGGGCCGCCCGCAGACAGGGCAGTGGGGATGGCCGATGCGGGCATACAAAAGGCGCAGGTAGTCGTAGACCTCGGTGATGGTCCCGACGGTCGAGCGCGGGTTGCGGGAGGCCGACTTCTGGTCGATGGAGATGGCCGGCGACAGGCCCTCGATGAAGTCGACGTCGGGCTTGTCCATCTGGCCCAGGAACTGGCGGGCGTAGGCCGAGAGGGACTCGACGTAGCGGCGCTGGCCCTCGGCGTAGATGGTGTCGAAGGCCAGGGAGGACTTCCCCGAGCCCGAGAGGCCGGTGAAGACGATCAGCTTGTCCCGGGGCAGGTCGAGCGAGACGTCACGCAGGTTGTGCTCGCGAGCTCCGCGAACGACGAGACGGTCGGCCATCTGTGGAGGATACCGGTGGGGTGTGTCACGTCATCCAGTGCCCTGGTCAACGTGGTGGGGCCGCCGCCCCTGAGCCGCCGGAACCGGATCGGCGGGGGTCGCCGGGACCGCCGCCGGGCTCAGGCGAAGGTCACGTCCTCTTCGCCCCAGTAGGCCTCCACCGCGCTGATGAGTCCGTCGTCTTCGACGGTGAAGACCTCGACACCCCGGATGTACATGGTGGCGCCGCCGGCCAGGCCCAGCGTGATCTGGAAGCGGATGGCGGCCTTGTCGGCCACCGGGTGGACCTCCTCCACCTCGAAGGTCATGGTCTCGCAGCCGTCGAAGCCGGACTGGATGAAGGCCCGAATCTCGTCCCGGCCCGTGTGCAGGCCGTTCGGGTAGGGGTCCATCTGCACGGCGTCGGGGGTGAAGAGGGCGGCGTAGGCGGCGGCGTCCTTGGAGGTGACGACGGCGGCGTAGCGCGCCATGGCCTCGCGGAGTTGGGCGGTGGTGGGCACGGGCGGAGAGGCTAGCCCCGGGCGGGCCGCCTCAGACGCAGCTCAGCTCGGGACGGGCTCAGCTGGGGACGGAGGCGCGCAGGTCGGCGATCTCGTCGCGCAGCAGCGCCGCCTCCTCGTAGCGGAGCTCGGCGGCGGCCGCCTTCATCTCGGCCTCCAGCTGGGTCATGAGCTCGATCGCCTCCGCCGGCGTGGAGGCATCGCCGTCGGCCAGGAGCGCCGGCCGCTGGTTGCCCCGCACCGCCGCGTTCTTCCGGACCTCGGCCCGGCTGCGCCCCGCCGTGACCGAGCGGCCCCCGCCGCCACTTCCGCGCAGGCGCTCGAGGATGTCGGTCACCGACTTGCGGATGGTCTGGGGGTTGATCCCGTGCTCCTTGTTGTAGGCGATCTGCACCTCGCGGCGGCGCTGGGTCACCGAGACGGCCTCGCGCATGGAGTCGGTCACGGTGTCGGCGTAGAGGACGACCACGCCGTCGACGTTGCGGGCGGCCCGGCCCATGGTCTGGATCAGCGAGGAGGCCGAGCGCAGGAAGCCCTCCTTGTCGGCATCGAGGATGGCCACCAGGGCCACCTCGGGCAGGTCGAGCCCCTCCCGCAGGAGGTTGATGCCGACCAGGACGTCGATGGAGCCCAGCCGCAGCTCGCGCAGGATCTCGATCCGGGTGATGGTGTCGATGTCGGAGTGCAGGTACTGCACGCGGACGCCAGCGTCGGCCAGGTAGTCGGTGAGGTCCTCGGCCATCTTCTTGGTCAGCGTCGTCACGAGGACGCGGCCGCCGGCCTCGACCGTGCGCCCGATGCGCGCCAGCAGGTCGTCCACCTGTCCCTTGGTGGGCATGATCGTCACCTCGGGGTCGACGAGACCCGTCGGGCGGATCACCTGCTCCACCACCTGCTGGGAGTGCTCGAGCTCGAACGCCCCGGGCGTGGCCGACACGAAGACGCACTGGGGGACGCGGGCGACGAACTCCTCGAAGCGCAGCGGCCGGTTGTCCTTGGCCGAGGGCAGCCGGAAGCCGTGCTCGACGAGCACGTCCTTGCGGGACTTGTCGCCGGCGTACTGCCCGTGCAGCTGGGGGACGGCCACGTGGCTCTCGTCGATCACGCAGAGGTAGTCCTTGGGGAAGAAGTCCAGCAGCGTGTACGGCGTCTCGCCCGGTGCCCGGCCGTCGAGGTGGCGGCTGTAGTTCTCGACGCCCGAGCACACGCCGGTCTCGGCCAGCATCTCGAGGTCGTGCTCCGTGCGGACCCGGAGCCGCTGGGCCTCGAGCAGCTTGCCCTCCTTCTGGAACTCCTGGAGCCGCTCCCGCAGCTCCACCTCGATGGTGCCGACGGCCCGCTGAATGATGTCGTCGCCGGTGACGTAGTGCGTGGCGGCGTACACGGCCACGTCCTCCATCTCCTCCCCCATCTCGCCGGTCAGCACGTCGAAGGGCACGATGCGCTCGACCGTGTCCCCGAAGAGCTCGACCCGCAGCGCCTGCTCCTCGTAGGCCGGGTGGATCTCCACCGTGTCGCCCCGGGCCCGGAAGGTGCCGCGCACCAGGTTCACCTCGTTGCGGGCGTACTGCAGGTCGACCAGGCGGCGCAGCATCTCGCGCTGGTCGACCTGTTCGCCGACCTTCACGCCGAGGATGCGGTCGCGGTACTCGTCGGGCGATCCCAATCCGTAGATGCACGAGACCGACGCCACCACGATCACGTCGCGTCGCATCAGGAGCGACGACGTCGTGGCGTGCCGCAGCCGGTCGATCTCGTCGTTGATGGACGAGTCCTTCTCTATATAGGTATCCGTCGTCGGCAGGTACGCCTCGGGCTGGTAGTAGTCGTAGTACGAGACGAAGAACTCGACCCGGTTCTTGGGGAACAGCTCCCGCAGCTCGGAGGAGAGCTGGGCGGCCAGCGACTTGTTCGGCTCGATGATGAGGGTCGGCCGCTGCACCTGCTCGATCATCCAGGCGATCGTCGCCGTCTTGCCCGAGCCGGTGATTCCCTGCAGCGTCTGGTAGGCGTCACCCCGCCGCACGCCGGCGGCCAGTTCCGTGATGGCCGTGGGCTGGTCGCCCGAGGGCTGGAAGGGGGAAACGACCTCGAATTCAGGCATGACCCAACGAGGCTACCTGCGGGGTGTGACAGATCAGGCGGGCGCCGGCTGCTCCGCCTTGGCCTCGAGCAGCCAGTCCCACAGCTTGGCCACCTCGGCCTCGAGGGCCTCCCGGTCGCCGCGAGTTGTCGAGGACGTAGTCGGCCTCCTTGACCCGCTCCTCCCGCGAGATCTGGGACCGGATGCGGGCCTCGGCGTCGGCCCGGTCGAAGCCGCGCTGGGACAGGAGCCGCTCCAGCGCGATGTCCGTCGGCGTGTCGACGACGACGACCTTGTGCAGCTTGACCGTCTCGCGGTGCAGCGCCGTGAGGAGCGGGATGGCCAGGACCACGATGTCGTCGGTGCCGGCCAGCGCGTCCCGGGCCTCGATCATGGCGATGCCGATGGCCGGGTGCGTGATGGCATTGAGTGCCAGTCGGGACTCCTCGTCGGCGAAGGCGATGGCGGCCAGGGCTTTGCGGTCGATGGTGCCGTCCGCCATCAGGATCCCGGGGCCGAAGCGGTCGACCAGCGGCTGGTAGGCCGGGCCGCCGGGTGCCACCACGTCGCGGGCGACCTGGTCGGCGTCGATCAGCACGGCACCCCGCTCGACCAGCATGTCGGCGACGGCCGACTTCCCCGAACCGATGCCGCCCGTCAGACCGACGGCCAGCATCAGCCCAGGCTGGCCCGGCGGGGGGCCCGGACCACCGCGAAGAGGACGAGCGTCGTGTCGTCGAGCTCGTCGGTAACGAACCAGTCGTCGGCTGTGATGCCCGTGGCCCCGCCCGAGTCCTCGCGGGCCACCAGCTTGTAGGCCAGCGGCAGGAGCCGCGTGTAGGACCAGACGTACCAGGAGTGCGGCATGCGGTGGCGGAGGTCGAGCACGTCCAGCCCGAGCAACTTGTTGGCCTTGACGCGGCGGGCGGCCAGGTCGGCCTTCACGTGCGGCGCGGCGTCGACGCCGCCCAACCAGACCTCGCCGAAGTGGCGTTCCAGCATCGACCGGAGCTCTTCCCGCTCGAAGAGGTGGAGGTGGAAGGGGTTCTCGAAGTCGGCCGGTTTGTTGGGGGTCAGCACGCAGCCGACCCCGTCGTCCTTGAGCACGCGCGCCATCTCGGCGACATGGGGCTCGGGGTCGGTGAAGTGCTCGATGAGGTGCGACGAGCAGGCGCCGTCGAAGCTGGCCGGCAGGAGGCCGAGGCCCAGTGCGTTCATCTGGGCCACGCGCAGGCCCTCGGGCCCGTAGCGGGCGGTGGCCGTGGCGGCCGCATCGGCGGAGTAGTCGACGCCCACCACCTCGCGGCCCTCGCTGAGGAACCTCGCGGACTCGAAGCCCTGGCCACACCCCAGGTCGAGGATGCGCCCCTGCCCGATCCGGTCCAGGACCGCCCTGTAGCCCGCCTCGTGGAGGGCGAGGAGGGAGTCGGGGGTGACACCCTGCTGGGGCCGTTCACCCGTCAGCCGGGCCTTCGTGCTGGTCACCACGGACACTCTCCCTTCGTGTGACACTCCGGGGTGCCGCTGGGCTGCTTATGCTACCCGTCGGCCTTTCCCCCCTTCATGACCACTACGTCCCCCACTGTCACCGCCTCCCGGGGGCGGCACGCGGCCCCGAAGACGGCCCGGGCGATCGGCAGCCGCTGGTGGTGGATCGGCGGGGCGTTCGTCCTGGCCGTCTTCGCCTACGTGCCCTTCTTGGCGGTGCGGCCGGGGGTGGTCACACCGGACACCAAGACCTACCTCTACCTCGACCCGCTGCGCTTCCTGAGCCAGGTGGCGTTCATGTGGAACCCGACGGTGGGGCTGGGCACGGTGACCCACGAGTACCTCGGCTACCTGCTGCCCATGGGCCCGTGGTTCGCCGTGTTCCACCTCTTGGGCGTTCCCGTCTGGGTGGCCCAACGGCTCTGGATCGGCTCCATCCTCATGGTCGCCGGGGTGGGCGTGCTGTATCTGTCGCGCATCCTCGGACTGCGCGGTCCCGGCCCGACGGCGGCCGCGCTGGCCTACATGCTCTCGCCCTACTTCCTGCAGTACGCCGGTCGGATCTCGGTGATCCTGCTGCCCTGGGCCGGCCTGCCGTTCATGCTGGGCCTGACCATCGTGGCGCTGCGGCGGGGCGGTTGGCGCGAGCCGGCGCTGTTCGCCGTCGTGGTGGCCCTCGTGAGCGGCATCAACGCCAGCTCCATCATTTACGTGGGCGTGGCGCCGATCCTCTGGATCCTCTACGCCGTGGTCGTCCTGCGCGAGTCGACCTGGCGCCACGCCCTGAGCACCACGCTGCGCATCGGCATCCTGACCCTGGGCGCCAGCCTGTGGTGGATCGCGGGACTCGAGGTGGAGGCGGCCTACGGCGTCAACGTCCTGAAGTACACCGAGACGGTCCCCTCGACGTCGGCCACCTCGAACGCGGCGGACATCATCCGGGGCCTCGGCTACTGGTACTTCTACGGCTCCGATCACACGGGCCCCTGGACGACGGCGGCCGTCCGCTACACCCAGGACATCTGGTTGCTGGCGACCTCGTACGCCGTGCCCGTCCTCGCCCTGGTATCGGCGGCCTTCGTGCGCTGGCGCGAGCGCGCCTTCTTCCTGGTGCTGCTCTTCGTTGGGCTGATCCTCTCGGTGGGGCCCTTCCCGTTCTCAGACCCGACGACCGTCGGCGGCTGGCTGAAGTCGTTCATGACGGACACGACGGCGGGCCTGGCGCTGCGCTCGACGGACCGGGCCACGCCGCTCGTCTTGTTGGCGCTCTTCATGCTGCTGGGCAGCGGGCTGTCGGCCCTGTGGTCGCGCGTCCACGTCGTCGGGCTCGTCACCGCCATTCTCGTGGCGGGGCTGGTGGTGGCGAACAATCCCTCGCTCTTCCTCGGTGACTTCATCGCCAACGGCTTCACCCAGCCGGCGTCGCTCCCCTCGTACCAGCTGGCCGCCATCGAGCACCTCAACGCGACCCATCCCGGCACCCGTGTCTTCGCCATTCCCGGGAACGACTTCGCCGCCTACCGCTGGGGCGACACCGTCGACACGCCCCAATCGGCGTTCCTCAACCGGGACTTCATCACCCGCGAGCAGCAGATCATGGGCTCGATCGCCACGGCCGACACCCTGTACGCCACGGACGGGCCGATTCAGGACGGCACGGCCGACATGAACGCCCTGGCCCCCATGGCCCGCCTGATGGGCGCCGGCGACCTCATGGTCGAATACGACCAGCAGTACGAGCGCTACGGGGTGCCCCAGCCCCAGCTCCTCGCGCTGCAGCTCCTGCAGACGCCGCTCGGGCTCACCGACCCCGTCTCCTTCGGCACACCCCGGCCCAACATCTCGTCGGTGTCGACCCTCAACGAGGAGGATCTCGCCGTCCCGGGCAACGTCGGCTGGCCCTCGCCCGTCGTCACCTACACCGTGCCGAAGCCGCGGGCCATGCTCCGGGGCGAGTCGGACAGCGGCGCCGTGGTCATGGAGGGCGACGCCACCGGCCTCGACAACCTGGCCGGCCTCGGGATGCTCGACACCGACAGCGCCATCTATTACGCCGGCACGCTGGCCAACCAGCCGGCACAGCTGCAGAGCCTGGCGTCCCAGGGTGCCCAGCTCGTCGTGACCGACACCAACCGCAAGCAGGCCTTCCGCTGGGACACCCTGACGGCGAACTCGGGCTACACCGAGACGCCGAGCGACAACCCGGCCAAGACCGACCTGAGCGACAGCCCGATTCAGCTGTTCCCCGGCACCGACTTCACGAGCAAGTCCTACGCCAGCTACGTCGGCGCGGTGAACGTCACGGCGAGCAGCTACGGCAACTCGGTCTCCTACACGCCGGAGGACCAGGCCTACAGCGCGATCGACGACAACTTCGACACGGCCTGGATCACGGGCACCTTCGTGCCGGACCCCAAGGGCGAGTGGTGGCAGTCGCAGTTCGCCAACCCGGTCACGACCGACCACATCACCCTGGTGCAGCCGCAGCGCGGCGACCGCGCGCGCTGGGTGTCCCGCGTCACGCTCACCTTCGACGGGAAGGATCCCGTCACCTTCGCCTTGAACAAGTCCTCCCATGCCACGTCCGGCCAGACGCTGACCTTCCCCTCCCAGACCTTCCACACGCTGCGGGTGACCATCGACGGGACGACGGACGACACGGCGCCGCCGGTGTCGGCGTCCGCGGTCGGCTTCGCGGAGGTGGAGATCCCGGGCCAGCAGGTGAAGCAGGTCATTCAGATGCCGACCCGGATGCTCAGCAGTGTCGGCGCGGCGTCCGCCACCAACCGCCTCACCGTGGTGATGACGCGGCAGCGCACCTCGCAGTACCCCCCGCGAGCGATCCCGAGACGACGATCTCGCGCCAGTTCACCCTCCCGACCGCGCGCACCTTCACTCTGTCGGGCAGCGCCAGCCTGTCGGCTCTGATCCCTGACGACGAGGTCGACCGCCTCGTCGGCCGCGCCGCCACGCCGTCCAGCACGCTGCGGGACGCCTACTCGTCGGGCCGGCTGCCCGGCGACCTCCAGGCGACCGCGTCGGCCACGGTCGACGGGAATCCGTCGACCGCCTGGCAACCCGGGCTGGGCAGCGCGGCACAGGTCGGTTCGACGCTGAGCTACGACCTGGCCAAGCCGCAGGTGCTCACCCACCTCGCTATGCAGGTGATCGCCGACGGGCGCCACTCGGTCCCGACGGCCATGACCATCACCTCGGGCAGCCAGACGCGCAGCGTGGCGCTGCCGCCGATCGCCGACGGCTCGGTGCCCGGCGCGGTCACGACGGTGCCGGTCTCCTTCGCCCCGCTCACCGGCTCCCACTTCGTCGTCACCTTCACCGGTGTCCGGCCGGAGTACGCGGCGAACTACTACTCGGCGGGCCCGCTCGAGCTGCCGCTGGGCATCGCGGAGATCGGAATCCCCAGCGTGCGAGCGAACCCGACCCCGGCCACGCTCCCCGGCACCTGCGTGTCCAACCTGCTGGCGATCGACGGTCAGCCGATCAGCGTGTCGGTCGTCGGTTCGACCCAGCAGGCTCTGAACGGCGGCGAGGTACAGATCGTCCCGTGCGGTCCCGACGCCAAGGGCATCACCCTGAGTGCCGGGCCCCACGTCGTCGAGACGGTGCCCGGTCACGGCCCTCCGTGCGCCAGTACCCCCACCACCTGCACGGGTTGGAACCTCGACCAGCTGGCCCTCGATTCGGCGGCCGGCGGGGGGGCGGGATCGCGGGCCTACCCCACCGCGGCCGGCACACCGCAGCTGCAGGCGACCCAGCCCGGTACGGCCCCGACGGTCTCGGCCACCTCCGTGCACATCGACAGCCACGGGGCCGACGTCACCGGGGCCACCGAGCCCTTCGAGCTCGTGCTCGGCCAGAGCGTGAACAACGGCTTCAAGGCCGTCGCCACGCCCGCCAAGGGGGCACCGGCGGGCTCCCACAGCGTGGAGCTGGGGCAGTCGCAGCTCGTCGACGGGTTCGCCAACGGGTGGCAGGTGACGGCGGCCGACCTGCATGCGCTGGGCGGCTCGAACTTCACGGTGGAGATCACCTGGACGCCGCAACAAAAGATCTGGGCTGCGCTCGCCGTCTCCGCCGCCACGCTGCTCCTGTGCCTCGTCCTCGGCTTCCTCCCCGTGCGGGCCCGCCGCTGGGTGCGCGCCCATCTGCCCCGCCGCCTGCGCGGGCCGGCCGGACCCGAGCCGCCCGAGCGGCCGGCCGTCCCCTTCGACGCCGCGGTCCTGGCCTTCCCCGGTCGCCCCCGCCCCAAAGGCGCAACGCCAGCGCGGCTGGCTGCGCTTCCCGCGGGCGCTGATCATCGGGGCCGCCTGCGGCGGTGCCGCCCTGCTGGTCACGCCGCCGCTGGCCGGGCTCGTGGTCGCCGGGGCGGTCGTGCTCGGCCTGCTCATCCCGTGGGCCCGCGCCCTCGTCAGCGTGGCCGGCATCGCCTGCATCGTCGCCGGCTCCATCAATGTGGTGCAGGGCCAGAACGTCCACCACTTCCTGCCCGGCTCCAACTGGGACGCGTCCTTCGTCCACGCCGGCAACCTCATCTGGCTCGGTGCGGTGCTGTGGCTCGCCGACGGGGTCGTCTCGGCTTTGGGGCTGCGCGTGGCGAAGCCGCTGCGGCGCAGGAAGTTGCGGGCCCTGCCACTTGAGGACCTGCCCAAGCCCGTTCCGGTCATCATCGGCATCGACGGCTGAGCTCGCCGCGCCGGCCACGCGGCTCCGGCGGCCTGGCAAGGTGCGCGCGCACGCCCCGGCGATGCGCTGGGTATCTACGTCGCCGAAGGTGCGCCACCTTGGGCAAAGGGAGGGGTCATGGTTCGTCTGGGACGCGTACTCGCTTCGGTCGGCACGCTTCTGGCTCTGAGCGGTGCCGCGCTGATCGCTCCACCGGCCGGTGCGGCTGGTGCGGCCGGTGCCACCAACCCCACCAGTTCTCCGACGGTCGACGCCACCCAGTGGACGGAAGCCGACGTCCCATCGGCCTCGTCGACGATCGACAACGAGTTCTCCAGCGTGTCGTGCACAAGTGGGTCATTCTGCGCCGCCGTCGGAGGGCAGAACCTCGGCGTCGGGGGTGTCAACAACGGCGAGGGTGGTGGAACGCTGACCGAGCTGTGGAACGGCCGGCAGTGGACGATCGTCCCGAGTCCCAACGCGCCGGGCACGACCGAGAACTCACTGACCTCGGTCTCGTGCGTCGGCTCGTCCTTCTGTCTCGCCGTGGGCGGCAACGCAACCGGCCCGACTGCGCTGTGGTGGAACGGTGCCGCGTGGAACGTGGTGTCCGTTGCTCTTCCGGCCGGGGGCGCCGGGGGAGGCCTGACCTCCGTGTCGTGCGTGTCCGCCACGACCTGCGAAATGCTTGGGAGGACGGTCGTCGGTGGCGCGATCATCCTCTACGGCAACCAGTGGGACGGCAGTGCCCTGTCGCTGACGAGCGCAGTCACCCCGGGGGCTCCCACCTCCTGTCCGCGTCCGGCATCAGTTGCGTCACGACCGTCTGGTGCCTGGCTGTCGGCAGCACCAACGTGCAGGACCCAGCAGCTGCGATGCCGTTCAGAGAGATGTGGAACGGCAGCAGCTGGCAAGACGTGACGGCCCCCCCTGCCGGCGGTGCCGCGACGGGCAGCTCCCTGCGTGCGGTCTCGTGTGCCGGTGTCACCTACTGCTCGGCCGTCGGTCTGGCGGTCGATTCGACCAGCCAGAACTTCGCGGAGACTTGGAACGGCTCAGCCTGGTCGATCACGCCCACCCCGGACACGTCGATCTCGTACGGGCAAGAGCTCACCGGGGTCTCCTGCTTCAGCGCGACGACGTGCACCGCGGTCGGGCAGACGCAGGCCGCGTCCGGACCCTCGCCGGCGACACTTGCGATGGACTGGAACGGCACGTCCTGGGCGATCGCGCCCGCGACGCCCAATGCCGGCACCTCGTTCACCACGCTGACGGGCGTGTCCTGCGTGACGAACTGGGCCTGCGTGGCCGCAGGGTATTTCCAGTCGCCGACGGCGCCCAATGCGTTGCAGCCCTTCCTCATGACCGCGCCCATCCGCTCGGGGTACCGGCTCGTGGCCTCGGACGGCGGCGTGTTCAGCTACGGCACGGGCGCACCGTTCCTGGGGTCGATGGGCGGGATGCGCCTCAACAAGCCGATCGTCGGCATGGCGGTCATGCCGGGCGGAGACGGGTACGACCTCGTCGCGACCGACGGCGGCGTCTTCGCCTTCGGCAGCGCGCCGTTCTACGGGTCGACCGGCTCCTTGAAGCTCAATGCCCCCATCGTCGGCATGGCCTTGACGGCCGACGGGGCCGGCTACTGGCTGGTGGCATCGGACGGCGGCATCTTCTCGTACGGCGACGCCCAGTTCTACGGCTCGACCGGCTCCTTGAAGCTCAACGAGCCCATTGTCGGCATGGCGGCGACCCCTGACGGGAAGGGCTACGGCGACGCCGCCTTCTTGGGTTCGGCGGGTTCGGTGCTGTTGACACGCGCCCGTGGTGGGCATGGCCGCTCCGGTCACCGGGGGCTACTACCTGGTGGCCGGCGACGGCGGGGTGTTCGCCTACCCGACCACCGACGGGCCGCCGTCTTCGGCTCCACCGGTTCGATCAAGCTCAACCAGCCCATCGTGGGCGTGACGGCGGTCACCGGCGGCTACTACTTGAGCGGATCGGATCGCGGGGTGTTCGCCTTCCCGACCACGAACGGGCCGCCCTTCCTGGGTTCGACCGGGTCGATCGTGCTGAACCGGCCGATCGTGGGCATCGCCAACGAGCAACGAGGAGGACGCAGCTGGAGCACCGAGGCCCCGCCCCGATCGGGAGCTCAGCCCAGCGCTCCGGGCAACGCCTCCTCGGCCAGCGCCTCGAGGGCGCGCCGCGCCGTGGCGTCCCAGGTGAACCAACGCGCCCGGGCCAGGGCGCCCTTCGACAGGCGGCTGCGCAGCACCTCGTCGCCCAGCACGCGACCCGAGCGCGCCCGGGAGGTCGTGCAGGCTCTCCACCAGCAAGCCCGACTCGCCGTCGAGGACGGCGTCGGTGTGGCCGGCGATGGCCGTGGCCACCGCCGGGGTGCCGCAGGCGGCGGCTTCCGTCAGCGTCATCCCCCACCCCTCCCGCTGCGAGCTGCTCGCCACGACCCAGGCCCGGCGGTACCACGACACCAGGTCCGCGTCGTCGACCCGGCCGGGCAGGCTGACCCACTCGGTGGCGCCGAGCTCCTCGCGCAGCGCCTCGAGCGCGGGACGCTCGTAGCCTTCGCCGATGATGACCGCCTGCAGCGCGGGCTGGTCGGCCTTCACCTTGGCCAGCGCGTGCAGCAGCGCGTCGAGGCGCTTCACCGGCACGAGCCGGCCCACCGCCACCACGAGAGGCGTGGGCGAGCGGTGGCCACCGGGCGAGTAGCGAGCGTCCACCCCGGGCGGCGCCACGGTGACCCGGTCAGGCCGGAAGCCCAACAGGTCGACGATCTCGTGGCGAGACGACTCGGACAGCGTCACGACGCGGCTCGAGCGGTAGAAGCGCGGCGCAATCCGGCGCTCGGCCATGTCGCCCATGCGGGCCAGCGCCGGCGGCAGCACCATGTGCCACATTTCGGCGTGCACGTGGTGGAGGAAGACGATGCGCGGGCCCCGGTACCAAACGGGTGACAGGAACGGCATGCCGTTCCAGATCTCGACCAGCGCGTCCCCGGGGCGGTGCCCCATCCGGATGCCCTCCCACGCCGCGCCGGGGAACACGGCGTACCGCCCCGCCTGGCGGAGCACGCGGTAGCCGTCCCGGGTCAGGGAGTCGGGTGCGCCCGGCACCGCCGAGGTACGGAAGGTGACGTCGAGGCCGGCCGCGGCCCAGCGCGACGCGATCTTGTGGGCGTGCAACTCGGATCCGCCCGCTTCGGGGTCCTCCAGGTCGCGCCAGGCGACGAAGTGGATGCGCCGCAGCCCGGCCTGGGCGGCGATGGAGGCCAACACCTCGGGCTCTGATCTCTCTGCTTCGTCGTCGCGGGCCCCGTCGGGCACGGCCGGCACCGGCCCCAGGTCGTCACCCATCGGCGTCAGGTTATCCCGACGGCCTGGCTCCTTACTCGGACCCTATGAACGAGCGCGAACCCGCACACCGTCACGAGCAGCACCCCGGCTTGCACCACCACCTCCATATACGCCGTGGCCCGCGGGGCCCCGTGTACGGACAGGACGGCCAGCGTGAGCACGATGGCGCCCCCCACGAGCACGCTCATCACCCAGCGCCGGCCGACGGCGAGCAGGTACATCGTCAGCACCACGGTGACGCTCAACATGATCATGGCGAGCACCAGAGGAGCGAGCGCGTCGGCCGCCGACGTGTAGTCGTGGTGGAAGAAGATCTCGAGGAACTGCTCCGGTGCGGCCACCGCGACACCCAACAGGAACACCGACGGAATGGCCAGGAACACCAGCACCACGGCGAGCTGGCGCAGCGTGTGCCCACCCTGGCGCCAGCGGATGGCCGCCTCGGGGAGGAGGTACCCGCCGAGCACGACGGCGCCGAACACAATGGCCTTGCTCGTGACCGAGACGGCGGCGTACGCGCCACTGTGCGACGGGTTGTCGCGGCCGACGACGAGCACGTCGACGTTCTGCAGCACCGCCACCATGGAGAGGCACACCGAGGCCACGACCAGGTCGGCCACGACCGTGCGCCGCACGGACCGCTGGCCGCCGAGCAGCGCGTCGGGACGGAGCGCGGCCAGCCAACTCCCCAAGGCCGGCAACCTGAGCGCCAGCCCGCCGGACCACGCCCGCACCGACGCCCAGCGGGCCTGGGTCGCCGCCACGACCTCGCCGATGAGGATGCCGATGGCCGCGCCGGAAGGCCCGAAGCCGGCGGCGACGAGCGCCAGCACGGCGACGATGCGGACGCCCATCTCCACCAGGAGGTTGACCGCCAGCGGCCGGTAGGCCCGGTGGGCCTGGAGGAGGCCCCTGTCGAGGGAGAGCAGCACGAAGAAGGCCGCTGCAGTGAGGATCGCCGCGATGCCGATGCCGCTCTTCTGGTTCAACAGCGCGGCCACGCCGCCGCGGCTGGTGAAGACGATCACAGCCCAGACCAGCACCACCAGGGTGCATTGCCGGTGCACCCGCCCGGCCCAGCGCCGCACGAGGTGGCCGGTGCCGTCCTCGTGCCACACCGTGACCCGCCGCACCACGGCGACGATCACCGCCGACCCGGGCATGGACAGGATCAGGTAGAGGCCCGTCAGCTGGTTGTAGACCCCGTAGCCGTGGGGCGAGAGCAGACGGGCCAGCACGACGGTGAAGACGACGCTGGCCCCGTTGGCCAGGACGCCCGCCGCCGCCAGGGGGCCGGCCTGCAGGAGCCCGGCCCGCATCGACTCGACGCCGGGACGTGCTTCGGAGTCGAGCAGGAGCTCTGCACCGAGGTTGGGCCCGGCCGCAGTGGGCGCCAGCGCCATGGCGGCGGGCACCCCCTCGACGACCACCGCGGCCGCAGGGGTGTCCGCCACCTCCGGGTCGCTCACGTGTGGGCCCTTGTCGCCTCGTCCTCCATGCCGATCCGGTCGACCGCGGGCAGTATCCGGCTCTGCAGCAACTCGCCGCCGCTCAGGCTGATGTGGATGCCGTCGGTGGAGCGCACGTCGACGCCGGACAGGGACGAGGCGAACACGCCGTCGGGACTCAACATCTTGTTGAGGTCGAGCACGCTGACCACACCGGGGTAGTTGCGCGCCACCTGCAGCACGAGCGCGTTGTAGGCCTGCACGCGGGCCGGCGTGTTCTCCGGCCAGGGCTGGCCGTCCGGTTGCCGGTTACTGGGGTCGACGTAGGGCATGGTGAACAGCACCACTCTGGCACCAAACGTGTGCAGGATTGCGATCGCAGACTGCAGGTCGGCCGTCAGGTGGTCGTTCCAAGCCGGCTCCCCGATGTGCACCCAGCGCCCGTCCAGCAGGTGATCGGTGATCTCCCAGCGGCCGAGTCCCAGGGCGACCACCTGGGGACGCTGCCCCGCGACGAGGAACGGCCACAGCCCGCGCCAGTTGTCGCACCCCGGCGTGGCCGGTCCGACCACCCCCGAGGTGACCACCTGAAGTTGCGGGTCGAGATCGCACCCGACGGTGGCATCGTCGGTCACGCTGACCCCGTAGTGCTGCTGGGCGTTCACCGACAGTCCCATCCCCAGCGTCATGGCGATGGAGTCGCCGAGAACCAGGAGCCGGACGGGGTGGGCACCGTAGGCACCCGAGCGTTCCAGCGCGGCACGTTCCGGCGCCGACAGGCCGGCCGGAAGGGGGAAGGCCACCCGGGCGTCGCCGGAGGCGTCGGCCCGGGCCACGGTCGCCCCACCCGCGGGCGACGACGCCACGGCCCGCAGGCCGGTGCACGACAGCAGGAGGCAGGCCGCACCCAACAGGCCTCGCACACCCCACCTCGTCACCCCAACACCGTCCTTCTCGTTGCCTTCTGCCCTGGCTGGGACGCGAGGCACCGCCCGATCGGTCGATCGAGCCACGACCGGGAGCCAACGCCCGCGTGCCCGACCCCTTGTCGTCGGCCGTTCGTGGCCGACGCTTGAGTATTCCATCGGCTTCACGAAGACGGAAGCGCACCCCCGGCGACGCACTCCGCCACCCGCATGCTGGCATGGAAGACCCCCGGTGTCGGCTCGGCCGCCGCGGTGCAGGTGGCCAGCGTGCCCGCCTTCAGGACCAGGGGCCCCGAGCGCCGCAGCCGGACGTTGTTCCACACCCAGGCGCCGGCCTCGAGGGTCGGCTGGCGGCCCAGTGCGGCCGTCATGAAGGCCGCCGCATAGACGGGGTCGTGGCCCTGCTCCACCCGGGGGGCAGCAGGATCGGTGGCGATGACGACGGTGTTCACCTGCCACACGGACAGCGCGTGGCGCACGGCGGCGTACTGCGCCGGCGTCCCGGCCGGTTCGGGGTGGCCCACGCCGAAGTCCAGCAGGCTCAACACCTCGTAGCCGGCCTTCGCCGACCCGGCCCGGGCCGGCACCCCCTGCGGCCCTCCGCCCCCGGCCTGGCTGTAGTGCATGCGGTTGACGGCCTGCCAGGCCATGGCGTTCTGCAGCCCGGAGAAAGGTGCCGGGTACGACAGGAGGACCCGCCCGGCCGGCAGCGTGGGTGCCACCTCGCTGTACCACCGCGGCAGCGTGACCGCCTGCATGGCGAAGGGCAGGCGGTCGACGAAGATCGCCGCCATCGGGACGAGCGCCACCGCGGCCACGGCCAGCGCGCCGAGCGCGCCCCGCCAGTCGGGCACGGCGCGGTGGACGCGTTCGAGGATGACGGCGAGGATCACCGCGGCGGCCAGGAAACCGATCGCCATGAAGCGCTGCTCAATGACGTTCTCGACCACCGGGATGCGGGTGAAGATCCAGGCCGGCTCCGGCTGCCCCCGTCGTTCGCCGAGCGAGAAGGTCGCACAGACGACCAGAGCGAAGCCGAAGAACCACAGGCGGCGGTCCCGCCAGAAGATCGCCAAGCCCGCCACCATGACGGCCAGGAAACTCCACCCCACGTAGGCGGCAGAGGCGAGTGGGGTGCCCTCGTAGCCGCCGAGCCGGAAGAAGACATTGGACCGGGGCGGGTACCCGGTCGTCACGAAGCTCGAGGGGATGAAGCCACCGATCACCCCGACGTTCGGCCAGACCAGCCCGGAGAGGCTGGCCGGGACCCTTGAGGGCGAACCAGACCGGCCAGGCCAGGAGCACCAGGCCCAGGCCGAGCCCGATGGCCAATCCCGTGGCGGCGTGCGGGAGCCGCGCCCGCACGGCGCCCGGATCGGTGACCAGGGCGGCAGCCACCAGCGCGAAGACGCAGACCACGGCGACCACGGCGACGATGGCCAGGAGCTCGGAGGAGAGGAAGAACTGCGCGAACAGCAGCAGCGCGAGCACGATGCCGGCCCCCAGCGCGCCGTGGCGCTGGCGGACGAGGATCTCGTCGAGGACGCCCAGAATGAGCGGCAAGAGCATGAGCGCCGCCGTCATCAGGTGGGCGAACTCCAGGTTCGACAGGACGAAGGGCGAGAAGCCGTAGAGCAGGCCGCCGACGAAGGCCGCCGGCGTCCAGGGGACCCAGCGCCGGATGACGACGAACGCGGTGAAGGCCGTGAGCGCGGGCGTGATCGTCGAGGCCACGTTGAGCGACGCCACCGGGCCCCAGATCCACGTCACCGGCACGAGCGGGAGGCTCAATCCGGTGACCGACGTCTGCGCCAGCAGGTTGATGCCGGTCGGATGGAACAGCGCGCTCGAGAAGAACGGGTTCTGCCCGTGGGCCAGCGCGGTGGCCGGCCACTGGAAAAACCACAGGAACAGCGCGGGGTCGCCGCAGCCGCACAGGGTGTGGGTCGTCGCCCCCTCAGCCCAGGCGTGCACCCACAAGAGGAACCCGAGGGCGAGATACAGCACGCCCGCCGCCACGAGGGTCACCCACGGTCGCCACCGTCGCGCCCGGCTCGGCGCGTGCTCAGCCAGCTTCGAGCGTGCCTGCCGTGGCGCTCGTGCGGCGCGGCAGCACCGGGGCGTCCCGTCCGGTCGACCCCGCCTCGTGGTACTCCTCCTCGACGTTGACCGACCAGATGTCGTGATCGGCGCCGTACATGTTCTCCACCGTCAGCATGGCGGTGTACATGGAGTGGTCCTGGTTGTTGTACTTGTGCATCCCGTTGCGACCCACCGGATGGATGTTGGGTGCCTCGGTCTCGATCCACTTGCGAATGGTCTCGACGTTGGCCTTGTAGCTGAAGTCGTAGTACGGGTACGCCTTGGGCACGCGCACCACGTAGCCGTGCTCGACATCCCCGGGTGCGGCCAGCCCGAGCGAAATCAGCTCCTCGGTCCCGAGCGCGATGAGCTCGTCGTCGGGCTTGTTCCACATGTCGTCGCCCTCGAAGACGAAGTACTCCAGGCCGAGGCAGGTGCGCCCGTCCTTGACGAGATATGGCGACCACGAGCCGTAGTTCTGGATGCGGCCCACCTCGACGTCGGTGGCATGGATGTAGATCCAGTTGTCGGGGAAGCTGCGCGACTCGGGCACGACGAGCGCCACCGTGAGGTAGTCGCGGTAGTGCAGGTCGTCGGCGGCGGCCACCACCTCGGCCGGCGGAGGCGGCGTGATCGTATTCACCAGCTCGCGCATGGGCATGGTGGACACCACGTGCGAGGCGGCGACCGTGTGCTCGGTGCCGCCCTGGGTGTACGTCACGGACACCGCTCGGCCACCCTCGACGTGGATGCGGGTCAGCCGCGCCCCCATCTCCAGGGTCCCCCCGGCGGCCTGCACCTTCTCCGCCGCCGCCTCCCACATCATGCCGGGGCCGTACTTGGGGTACTGGAACTCCTCAATGAGCGTGGTGATGTCGGTTTGGCCGCGCTTGGGGAGGATGGCGTTGACGACGGCTTTGCGCAGGTCGAGGTTCTTGACCCGCTGCGCCGCCCAGTCGGCGGGCATCTCCGAGACCGGCACGCCCCAGACTTTCTCGGTGTAGGTCTTGAAGAGCGCACGGTAGAGGCGCCAGCCGAAGCGCTTCACGAGCCAGTTCTCGTAGTTGGACTCGTCCTTCGGCGGGTGGATGCGAGCCCACACGTAGGAGAACCCGAAGAGCAGGGCCTCGCCCAAGCCGACGTTCCGCAGCGCGTTCATCGCTCGGAGCGGGTAGTCCAGGTACTTCCCTTTGTAGTAGATCCGGCTCATCCGGGGCCGGAGCATGAAATCGCCTTCCGGCAGGATCTCGTGCCAGAGCGCCTCCACCTCGGGGACCTTGGTGAAGAAACGGTGGCCACCCAGGTCGAAACGCCACCCGTCCCGGACCACGGTGCGGCTGATACCGCCGACCACGTCGTCCGCCTCGAGCACGACGGGATGCTCCCCCCGTTGCGTCAGCAGATAGGCGGCGGTGAGGCCTCCGGGGCCCGCGCCGGCGATGACGACGGGCGCTTCTTCGGGGACGGTCACGAGGTAGGCAGGTTAGTGGACCCCCCACGGGCTCTCGTGGAGGGTCACCGGGTCCGAGAGCGGCGCCGGCGGGCGCTCAGGGTCGATCAGGAGCCGGCAGCGGAAAACTCGGTGAGGTTCATCGGCTCGTAGTAGAGGGTGGGATGGCCGGTCACGACGTTGCGCCCTCCCCCGCCGTTCTTGGTGGCGGTCTCCAGCAGATCCGTGGCGATCGTCTCGCATTTGATCCCGTAGGTCTGGTACATCGGCTCCCAGACCAACCAGACGTGGCGGTTCGCCCCGGCCAACTGGCCCACATACGTGGCAAAGGCGTTGGGGTCGGCCGCGTGCACGGTATCGGCATAGTTGACCCAGTTGACGATCTGCGGGCCCGTTCGCCGCGGGAAGGTCACCATGTCGTACTGGGAGGGGTCCCGGATCTCTCGGTAGACCGAGGGGCCCAGCTGGTCGGGGCAGAAGGCGATCACGTCCCCGGGCTTGGCCTGCGCGTTGATGGCGGCGGCCACGGCAGGGCCCTGGGTCCGCTGCGTGGTCACGTTCTGGGCGGACGACACCAGCCCGGCCACCACGGCCAGCCCGACGATCACGACGCGGACCCTCGGGTTGAGCAGCGTCGTCGTCCCCAAGGCGACGAGAAGGAGGAAGGGCAGGAACACGACCGCGGCGTAGCGCGAGGAGAACGCGCTGGCGGTGAGGATCCCCCCGGCGATGGCGGCGAACAGCGTGCCCAGCACCACGAAGCAGAGGCTGCGGGCGCGGGGCGGGTGCGCAGGTCGAGCTCGATCATCCGCCCGGACCGGCCGATGCCGAAGATGGCGAGCGCCAGCATGGCGAAATAGATCACGGCCAGCAGGCGCCCCTGGTTCGTGCCCGTCTGCAACGTGGAGCCCTGATTGTCCGTGAAACCCGTGAGGGCGTTGATCACCGCCGAGAAGTTCGGGGGCGCCGCCCACGGGGTGCCCGTGTACTTGGCCTGGTAGACGAACGTCGGCACCCACGGCAGGAAGAGGACGCCGCCGGCCGCCACCGCGATCAGGGCGGCCCACGGTGCGTCCTCCGGATGCCCGTGCCGTCTGGTTCGGATGACGGCCACGACGAGCCAGATCCCCACCATGGCCACCAGGTAGATGGCCCAGTACTGCGTGTAGAGGAGCGCGGCGGCCACGACGGCCACCGCAATGAGATTGCCCGGACGCGGTCTGTCGACGGCGCGGCCCAGCGCCAGGAACCCGCAGCCGGTCAGGAGGATGACCAGCGCGTACATGCGCGACTCCGTGGCGTAGTACACGGCGAAGGGAGCGCTGGCGAGCAACACGAGCGTCGTCCAGGCCACCGCCCGGCCGCCGAGGCGCTTGCCGCACAGCCAGCCGACCGGCAGCGTGATGACCGCGATCACGCCCGACAGGGAGCGCACGGCGTCGTCGGACTGCCCGAAGAGGACGATCCAGAAGTGGAGGAGGTAGTAGTAGAGGGGCGGTGCGCCGTCGTGCTTGAGCGCGTTGGGGATCTGGCCCAAGGGCAAACGGGCGATGTCGACCGTGAGAGCCTCGTCGAGCCAGAGGCCCGAGCGGGCCCAGAAGCGAAGGAGCAGGCCGGCGGCGATCACCACCCCCACGCCGATGCCGACAACGAGGCGCGTGCGACCAGTGAGAGCGGGTACCTCCTCAGACATGGGCCGCATGGTAGGACAAGGGACCTGAGGTCTAGGATCATGCGCCGCCGGGGGGAGGCCGGTGCAGGCGAAGGGAACCGAGACAGCGAAGGGGGAAAGGGGCGCCGTGACCCGTTACATCATCAAGCGGTTGGTGCTGCTCGTCGTCATCATCATCTTCGTCTCGGTCGTCACCTTCTTCCTGGTCCACCTCCTCCCGGGCAACCCCACCGACACGATCCTCGGCCCCAACTCCACGCCGCAGAACGTGGCGACGCTCAACCGCCAGCTCGGGCTCAACAAGCCGCTGTGGCAGCAGTACTTCATCTGGATCGGCCACGTGTTCCAGGGCAACCTGGGCCAGTCGTACACGACGCACCAGTCGACCACGAGCATCATCGCCCAGTCGTTCCCCATCGACCTCGAACTGATCATCTTCTCCCAGATCCTCGCGTTCGCCATCGCCTTCCCCATGGCGATGAAGTCGGCCCGCAAGCCCAACCACCTGTTCGACCAGGCATCGAACAGCACGACGTTCGCCTTCCTCGCGCTGCCGCCCTTCGTGATCGCGCCGGTGCTGGTGCTCATCTTCGCCGTGCACTGGCACGTCTTCCCCGGACCGGCCTCCTACGTGCCGATCGGGCAAGACTTCTGGTCGAACATCCACACGATGTTGTTGCCGTCCATCGTCCTGGCGCTCGGCGGCATCGTGGTCTATTTCCGACTGCTGCGGAACGATCTCATCTCGACGCTGCAGGAGGACTTCATCACCATGGCCCGGTCCAAGGGCCTGTCCAACCGGCGCATCATGTGGCGCCACGCCTTGCGGCCGTCCTCCATATCCCTGCTGGCGTCGGCCGGCGTCACCATCGGCAGCCTCATCGCCGGCACCTTCATCGTCGAGCTCCTGTTGCAGCTGCCGGGTCTCGGCTACCAGTTGATCTCGGCGGTCAACCAGGATGATTACACCGTCGTGCAGGGCATCACGCTCTTCGTGGCCGTGGCCATCGTGCTGATCAACTTCATCTTCGACTTCTTGTTCACCATCGTCGACCCGAGGATCGCCCGTGAGTAGCACCAGCCTGACGCAACCGACGAACGAGGCCTTCGCCGACATCAAGGAGGAGATCGAGGCCGAAGCGGCCGCCGACCCGGTCAAGAAGAAGCTCGGCGTGCTGTTCTGGCTCTGTGCCGGCTGGATCGTCCTGGTCGCGCTGGCGGCCACATTCGCCAGCGTCCTGCCGCTGCCGAACCCGAACCTGGGGAACTACAACAGCGCGCAGAATGCAGGACCCGGCTGGGGCCATCTGCTCGGTACCGACGACCTCTACCGGGACATCTTCAGCCGCCTGATCTACGGGGCGCGCGTCTCCCTGATCGTGGGCTTCGGCGGCGCCCTCATCGGCCTGGTCGTCGGCGGCATCCCCGCCATGATCTCGGCCTACCGGCGCGGCCGGATCGACACCGCGCTCAACACCGGTTCCTACGTGGTGCTCGCGTTCCCCGCCATCGTCGCCGTCATCGCGATCGTCTCGTTCTGGGGCCACAGCCTCTGGAAGATCACCCTGATCATCGGCCTGTTCGCAGCGCCGCTGATCTTCCGCGTTGTCCGGGCCTCGACCCTGTCCTACGCCACCCGGGACTTCGTGCTGGCCGCCAAGGCCCTCGGTGCGAGCGACACCCGGATCCTCACCCGCGAGATCCTGCCGAATATCATGCCGACCATTGTGTCCTTCGGGCTCATCGCCGTGGCCACCATCATCGTCCTGGAGGGCTCGTTGGCCTTCCTCGGCCTCTCCGTGCCACCGCCGACCGCGAGCTGGGGCAACATGCTCAACGAGGGCTCGTCCCTGTTGACCGGCGCCAAGGGGCAGACCAATCCGTGGTTGGTCATCTTTCCGGCGTCGGCCATGTTCCTCCTCCTCATCAGCCTCAACGTGGTGGCGGACAAGCTGCGCTCGTACTTCGACGTCACCGACATCAAGCTGTGAACGGTCGGCGGCTGCTCGAGGTCGAGGACCTCCATGTGTCCTTCGCGACCAGTCGCGGCCCGCTGCAGGCGGTCCAGGGGGTGTCGCTCACCCTCGACCAGGGCAAGACCCTTGGGATCGTGGGCGAGTCGGGCTCGGGGAAGACCGTTTTGTCCCGGGCGATCATGGGCTTGCTGCCGGCCGCGACGACCACTCAGACGGGCTCGGTGCGCTACGACGGCACCGAGCTCCTCAACGCGCCGAACGACGAGCTGCGCAAGCTCTGGAGCACGCACATCGCCATGGTGTTCCAGGACCCCATGACGTCGCTCAATCCGGTGCAGCGGATCGGGAACCAGATCACCGAACCGCTGCGAATCCATCTGAAGCTCTCCAAGAGCGAGGCCAAGGAGACCGCGCTCTCGCTCCTCATGCAGGTGGGCATCCCGTCCCCCGTCGAGCGCTACGAGGCCTACCCGTTCCAGCTCTCGGGCGGCATGCGCCAGCGTGTGATGATCGCCATCGCCCTGGCCTGCGCACCGCGCCTCCTCATGGCCGACGAGCCCACCACCGGCCTCGACGTCACCGTGCAGGCGCAGATCCTCGACCTGTTGAGCCAACTGCAACGCGACCGCGACATGGCCATGATTCTGGTGACGCACGACCTCGGCGTTGTCGCCACGCGGACCGACGAGATCATCGTGATGTACGCCGGGAACGTGGTCGAGCGGGCGCCCACCAACGTGCTCTTCAAGAGCATGGCCATGCCCTACACGGAGGCGCTCCTCAAGTCGACGCCGCGCATCGCCGAGCCGAGCCACACCCGGCTGATCGCCATCGAAGGCAGGCCACCCGATCTCCTCAACCCCCCTGCGGGTTGCCCCTTCTCCCCCCGCTGCCCCTACGCGCAGGACAAGTGCCACGTGGACAAGCCGCCCCTGGTCCAGGCGGAACCGGGCCACAGCTACGCCTGCTGGTACCCCCTCACGTCCGCCGACCCCGCTCCTTCGCCCCAACCCGATCCGGTGCCGGCGTGATGGACCTCACGCTGGAGCCGTCCACCTTGACGACGAAACCGCTCCTGTCCGTCGAAGACCTCCATGTCTCCTTCGGGCGGGGCAACGTGACGGTGCAGGCGGTGGCGGGCATCACCTTCTCCCTGAGCCAGGGGGAGACGCTCGGCCTCGTCGGAGAATCGGGGTGTGGCAAGTCCACGACGGGGCGCGCCGTCGTCCAGGTCGAGAAGGCGACCTCGGGCAGGATCGTCTTCGGCGATACCGAGTTGACGAGCATGAGCCGCGGTGACCTGCGCACGCTGCGCACCGAGGTGCAGATGATCTTTCAGGACCCGATCTCCTCGCTGAACCCACGCCGCCGGGTCATCGACATCGTGTCCGAGCCGCTGAACATCTGGAAGATCGGCACCAAGGAGGAGCGCCTCGAGACATCGAGAGCCATGCTCGACCAGGTCGGCATCGACCCCTACGTCAATGGGTCGCGGCGGCCCCGCGAGTTCTCCGGCGGTCAGTGCCAGCGCATCAGCATCGCCCGCGCGCTGGTCCTCAAGCCGCAGCTGTTGGTCTGCGACGAGATCGTCTCGGCGCTCGACGTGTCGGTGCAGGCCCAGATCCTCAACCTCCTGCAGGACCTGAAGCAGGAGTACAACCTGACGATCCTCTTCATTGCGCACGACCTGGCGGTCGTCAAGAACGTGAGCGACCGGGTCGCCGTCATGTACCTCGGGCGCCTCTGCGAGATCGCGCCCTCCGACCTCCTGTACGAGACACCGGCCCATCACTACACCGCCGCCCTCCTCGCCTCCGCCGTGGAGCCCGACCCCGAAGCGCCGCGCCTGACGGCTGCTCTGACAGGCGAGCCCCCGAGCCCCATCAACCCGCCGTCGGGGTGCCGCTTCCGCACCCGCTGCCCGCGGGCCGAAGCCCGCTGCGCCGAGGAGGTCCCCGAAATGCGGGAGATCGGCCCCGGCCACCAGGTGGCCTGCCACTTCCCCATCGGCAGTTGAGCAGGGCCGCCCCGGGCGCCGCAGGGGCACGGCGCCGCCTGGCTGCCGCCTCCAACGCTTCCTTTCCCGACCTGCATGACGACTGGCCACTGCTGCACGCCGCTCTGGCCGATGCCGGAGTGGAGGCCGTGACGGCGGTCTGGAACGAGCCGGCGGTGGACTGGTCGGCCTTCGACCTCGTGTTGGCCAGCGGCACCTGGGACAACATCCACCACGTCGACGAGTTCCTCGCCTGGGCGGACGCCGTCGCCGCTTCCGGTGTCCCCGTGCGCAACTCCCCCGCGACGCTGCGCTGGAACATCGACAAGCGCTACCTGGTAGAGCTCGAACGGGCCGGCGTCCCGACGGTCCCGACGGTCTGGGTGGAGCCGGGGACGGCGGAAGTGGAGGTGGCCTCGCTCGCGTTCCCCGAGGGCGAGGTGGTGGTGAAGCCCTCGGTCTCGGGCGGCGGCTACCGCACGGCGCGCTACGAGCCGCACGAGGAAAAGGCGGCACGGGCGCACGTGGTGGAGCTGATCGCCTCGGGCCGCACCGCGATGGTGCAGCCCTACGAGCCCCGGGTCGACGCCGAAGGCGAGACCGGTCTGATCTACATCGGGGGCACGTTCAGTCATGCCGTACACAAAGACCCGATGATCCGCCGCGGCGTCGGTCCTCTCGACCATCTGATGGACAACCAGGTGATCACCGGCGCCACGGCGACGACCGCGCAGCTCCGCGTGGCCACCCAGAGCCTGGCCGCGGCGGAGAAGCTCCTCGGACCCACCAGCTACGCCCGGGTCGACATGGTGGAAACCCCGGACGCGGGCCCGGCCCTGCTCGAGCTCGAGCTCCTCGACCCCGTGCTGTTTCTCCCCCACCACCCCGAGGGTGCGGTGACACTGGCGCGGGAGCTGGCCGGCCTGCTGGAGCGCCGCTAGCTCGCTCGGAAGCCGGGGCGGATGCTGCCCGGGACAACCCGAGCCGAGCCCCTCTCGCGGGTTAGGCGCCCTCGGCCGAAGCCTCGGCAGCCGGAGGGGCCGCGGGCTCAGCAGCGGCTTCGGGAGCGGCGGCAGGAGCCTCAGCCTCAGCGGGAGCAGCAGCTTCGACAGGAGCCGCCGAACCCTCGACCTCAACCGCACCCTCACCCTCAACTGGAGCTTGAGCTTGAGTTCAGCTTCAGACTCGACGGGCGGGATGTCGTTCCCCTCCGCGTCCTTCAGCGGCACCACGTGCGTGCCCGTCTCCTCGGCGAAGTCGGCCCAGGCGGCCTGGGCCTCGGTCTCGGGGGTGAACTCGCCCTCGGCGTAGTCGAAGCCGATGTAGTTGCCCTCTTCGTCGTAGGCGTGCTCGCCGAAGGCCTCGCGGTACTCCTCGGAGACCTCGCCGCCCTCGGCCGCCTGCTTGATGGAAGAGCGAGATCCGGCGGCGCTGCAGGTCGATGTCGATGATCTTGACCCACAGCTCCTCGCCCGGCGTGACGACCTGCTCGGGCAGGTCCACGTGGTGGACCGCCATCTCCGAGATGTGCACCAGGCCCTCGATGCCGTCACCCACCTGGACGAAGGCGCCGAAGGGCACCAGCTTGGTGATGCGGCCGTAGACGAGCTGGCCCACCGCATGCGAGTCGGCGAACTCCTGCCAGGGGTCGGACTGCGTGGCCTTCAACGACAGGCTGATGCGCTCCTTGTCGAGATCCACGTCGAGCACCTCGACCTCGATCTCGTCGCCCACCGACACGACCGACGACGGGTGGTCGACGTGCTTCCAGCTGAGCTCGGACACGTGGACGAGTCCGTCCATGCCGCCGAGGTCCACGAAGGCACCGAAGTTGACCACCGAGGACACGACGCCCTTGCGGCGCTCGCCCGGCTTGAGGTTCTGCAGGAAGTCGCCCCGCTGCTCCTTCTGGGCCTCTTCCAGCCAGGCCCGACGCGACAGCACCACGTTGTTGCGGTTGCGGTCGAGCTCAATGATCTTGGCCTCAATGACCTTGCCCACGTAGGGCTGCAGCTCGCGCACACGGCGCAGCTCGACCAACGAGGCGGGCAGGAAGCCGCGCAGGCCGATGTCGACGATCAGGCCGCCCTTGACGACCTCGATGACGGGACCCGACACCATCTCGCCGTTGTTCTTCTTCTCTTCAATGGTGGTCCAGGCCCGCTCGTACTGCGCCCGCTTCTTGGACAGGACGAGGCGCCCCTCCTTGTCCTCCTTCTGGAGAACGAGCGCTTCGACGTGGTCGCCGAGCGAGACGATCTCGGCCGGGTCGACGTCGTTGCGGATGGAGAGCTCGCGGGCGGGGATGACACCCTCGGACTTGAAGCCGATGTCGAGGAGGACCTCGTCGCGGTCGATCTTGACGACCGTTCCCTCAATGACGTCGCCATCGTCGAACTCGATGATGGAGTCGCCCATCGCCTTTTCGAGATCGGCGTCACCGAGGTCGTCGTCGACGATGGTGCGGGGGGTGTAGTTCCCCTCGGCGTCGAAGCTGCCCATCGCTTCGGGGGAGAGGAGGGAGGTGCGTGCTGCGTCAGCCATCGGGAAAGCTCCTTGCGACGGGTGCGACTTGCACCCGCAGGACCGCGCCGGGGTCAGTTCGAGGAATACGGGTTGCGCCGCCGCCGGTGCCGGCGGGCAAGTCAGACAGAGTATCAGCTGGCCAGGAGCGGTTCTCCCCAGGCGGCCGCCGCAGATCCGGGCCGCGTGACCCGGTGCTCAACCCTTGGCGCCGGCCCAGCTCGCTCCCGTCGCCGCGGAGATGGTCAGGGGGACGTCGAGGTCCGCCGCCCCGGTGAGGGCGGACTCGGTGAGGCGGAGCACCTCCTCCTCCTCCCCCGCCGCCACCTCGACGATGACCTCGTCGTGGACCTGGAGCACCAGCCGGCTGGCCAGCTCCGCCGCCTCGAGGTCGCGGTCGAGGCGCACCAGGGCCATCTTGAAGATGTCGGCGGCCAGACCCTGAATGCCGGCGTTCATGGCCTGGCGTTCCGCCGCCTGGCGCACCCGGTAGTTCGACGAGTGCAGGTCGGGCAGGGGCCGGATGCGGCCGAACAGGGTCCGGGTGGCTCCCCGGATCTTGGCGTCGGCCACGGCGTGGTCCATGTACTGCTTCACGAGCGGGAAGGCGCCGAAGTAGCTCTCCATGATGGCGGCCGCCTCCTCGACGGGCACGCCGAGGCGCTGGCTGAGGCCGTAGGCCTCCATGCCGTAGGCCAGTCCGTAGGAGACCATCTTGCAGAACTCGCGCTGGGTGTGGGTCACCTCTTCGGGCGGGATCCCGTAGACCGCGGCCGCCACCGTGCGGTGCACGTCCGACCCGCTCGTCATGGCGTCGATCAGGCCGGGGTCCTCGGAGAGGTGCGCGATGCAGCGCAGCTCCACCTGGTCGTAGTCGGCCACCAGGAAGGTCGAGCCCTCGGCCGGCACGAAGGCCCGCCGGAACTGCTTGCCCATTTCGGTGCGCACCGGGATGTTGTGCAGGTTGGGGCGGTCCGACGAGATGCGCCCCGTCCGGGCCACCGTCTGCCCGAAGGAGGCGTGGATGCGGCCGTCGGCGGCGATCTCGGCCAGCAGGCTCTCGCCGTAGGTCGAGCGCAGCTTCTCCACCTCGCGGTAGGCCAGCAGCGCGTCGATGATCGGGTGGTCGCCCCGCAGGCGTCTCGAGCGTCTGGGCGTCGGTCGAGAAACCGGTCTTGGTCTTCTTGCCCGGGGTGAGGCCGAGCTCGTCGTAGAGCACGGTCCGCAGCTGCGGCGTCGAGTTCACGTTGAACTCGTGGCCGGCCATGCTCCTGCACCTCGGCCTGCAGCGTCGGCCGCAGACTCCTTCAGCGCATCGGTGATCGTCTGCAGCTCGGCCCGGTCCACGCCGATGCCGGCCACCTCCATTTTGGCGAGGACCCGTACCAGCGGCGTCTCGATGTCGTCGTGGAGGCCCACCATGTCCTCGGTGCCGAGGCGGCGGCGGAAGCCCAGCGGCCATGCCGGCGACGTCGGCCGCCTCGCCAGCGGCATCCTGGGCCAGGTCGCGCTCGGTCTCGCCCGGCTCGACGATGTCGAGGCTGCAGCTGCCCGGTCTGCTCGCGCAGCTGCGACAGCTCGTACTCGCCCGTCGAGGCGTCGAGCAGGTAGGCGGCCACACCGGTGTCCATCTCGAGCCCGGTGAGGTCGATGCCGAGCGGCAGCAGCGATCGCATGGCCTCTTTGACCTCGTGGCCCACGAAGGGCCGGGCCAGCACGCTGTTGAGCTTCTTGACCACCGAGGCCGCACCGAGCAGGTCGGCCGGCACCAGGACACCGAGTCCCGCCTCGTCGCCCTCGGTGGCGACGAGGACGAGCGCCACCAGGTCGCTGCGCCCGGGCATGCCGTCCCAGCGGGCCGCCAGCGCCAGGCGGCCGGTGCCGAGCTCGGACAGCTGCTTCGTCACGTCGGCCGCCGACGTCGGGCAGCGCCACCTCGCGCAGGTCGAAGGGCGGATCGACCGGTTCCGCCGGTACGGCGTGGCCACTGGTCGCGGCGGCGATCACCGCCTCGGCACCCTTGCCGGACGGGCCTGCACTGCCGGCACGGCCTCACCGAGCGCGCCGGCGTCGAGCAGCTCCTCCAGCCGGCCCCACACCGTCTTCATCTCGAAGCGTTCGAAGGTGGCCGCCGCGGTGCCCCGGTCCCAGCCGCCCAGCGTCAGCTGGTCGACGTGCACGTCGAGCGGCACGTCGAGCACGAGCGGGATGATGCGGGCGTTGGAGCGGGCCAGCTCCTCGTTCTCCGAGAGGTTCTCGCGCAGCTTGGGCGTCTGCTCGTCGAGGTGGGAGAAGATGCCGTCGAGGTCGCCGTACTTGGTCAGCAGCTTGGCCGCGGTCTTCTCGCCCACGCCCGGGATGCCGGGCAGGTTGTCCGAGGGGTCGCCGCGCAGTGACGCCAACAGCACGTACTGCGACGGCGGCACGCCGGTGCGTTCGAAGATGCCCGCCTCGTCGTACAACGCGTAGTCGCTCACGCCGCGCTTGTTGTAGAGCACGCGCACGTAGGGGTCCTGCACGAGCTGGAAGCTGTCGCGGTCCCCCGTGACGATCACCACCTCCGTCTGGCGCGCCGCCGCCTCCGTGGCCAGCGTCGCGATGACGTCGTCGGCCTCGAAGCCCGGGGCCTCCACCACGGGGATGGCCAGCGCGGTCATCACTTCGCGGATCATGTCGAACTGGGGCGGCAACAGCCATGGCGTCTCGGCCCGGCCGGCCTTGTAGTCCTCGAGGATCTCGTCGCGGAAGGTGGCACCCGGAGCGTCGAAGGCCACCGCCAGGGCGGTGGGGTGATGCTCCCGGATCAGGTACACCAGCATGGAGGTGAAGCCGTGCACGGCGTTGGTGACCACGCCGGTCGAGGTGGCCAGCGTGTCGGGCAGCGCGAAGTAGGCCCGGAAGGCCAGCGACATGCCGTCGAGCAGCAACAGCGGTCCCGATCGCTCCTGTGGGGGCGCCGAGGTCATGCCGTCGACACTACGGGGTCAGCGTGCCGTCGACGACCTGTTGTGCCACATCGCGCATGCGGGCGCGCGTCTGCATGGCGGTGCGCTGGATGAAGCTGAAGGCCTCGTCCTCGGGAAGGTCGTCGCGGTCCATCAGGAGCTGCTTGGCCTCGTCGACCACACGCCGCGTGGCGATCTTGTCCTCGGCCCCGTCGGAGGAGTGCTCGGCCTCGTCGGCCGCGATGGCCCAGTCCTGCCGGGCCTTGGCCAGGACGTCGGCGATGGCCGGCAGGAGATCCCGGGGCTGGAAGGGCTTGATGAGGTAGGCCGACACCCCCGAGTCCCGTGCCTCTTCGATGAGATCGCGTTGGCTGAAGGCCGTGAGGAGGAGCACCGCCACCTGATGGCGGGAGGTGATCTCGCGGGCGGCCCGTATGCCGTCCATACCGGGCATCTTGACGTCGAGGATGGCCAGGTCGGGCTGGTGCTCCTCGACCAGGGTCACCGCCTCGTCGCCGCGGCCCGTCTCCCCCACGACCTCGTAGCCGGCCGTCACCAGGATCTCCTTGAGGTCCAGGCGCACGATGGCCTCGTCCTCGGCGATGACCACGCGCGCCAGCGTCGTCGAGCCCTCGCCCGGCGTCACGAACCGACCCCCGCCGTCACCGCCCGGCCGGGTGCTGTCACTGCTTGCCCGTGGCGACGGCGGCCAGGAGCTCGTCCTGGCGGCGCTCGAGGTCGCCCACGACCTTGTCGAGCGCATCGCGCGCCCGGACCATGGCATCGGCGTGGCGTGCCGCCTCGTTGTGCTCCTGGCTGGCGAGCGGCGTCTCCGACACGAGGGCGCGCACACGCGCCTCGTCGGCAGACTCCTGCACAACCGCCAACTGCTCATTCAGCACGGCCAACTCCTCCCGCGCCCGGACAAGCCGGGTGTGGACATCTCTGATCCGCCGCTCCAAGAGGACGCGATGCATGGAGCGTCAAGTGTAGGTGGCGGGGAACCAGCGACGCTGCGCCTCGAGCTTCTCCAGAACCGGTCCGTCGGGAGGGTTCCCGACCCCCGGAGCGCCAGGCACCCGGACCCACCCGCTGCGCACGGGCGGGTACCCGCAGGGGTCGACCGCGAGATAGTCGGCGGGATCCCCGACGTCGCTGACCAGGCCCGTCGCGTCCTGGCCGAGGCGCGCCGCCAGCGCCAGGTTGGAGGCCCGCCCCAGGCCGGCCTCGAAGAAGCCGCCGACGAAGGCGGGCACGCCGGCGGCGGCGCAGGCGGCGTGCGCGGCCCGGGTGGCGCGGACGCCGCCGAGGCGGGCCGGCTTCAGGCACGCCATGGCGCACGACCCGTTGCGCAGCGCGTCGCTGACCCGGCGCGGCGTCGAGAGCGACTCGTCCAGGCAGATGGGGACCGGGAGCATCCGGGCCAGCTGGGCGTGCGCCACGAGGTCGGCCGCGGGCAGCGGCTGCTCGATGCACAGCACGTCGAAGTCGGCCAGCCGGCTCAGGACCGCCACGTCCTCGGCGTCCGCTCCGAAGGACCCGTTGGCATCAACCTGGAGCACGACGTCGGGGTGGTCGGCCCGCACGGCGCGCACCGGCTCGACCACCCAACCGGGCTCGATCTTCAGCCGCACCCGGGCCGCGCCGGACCGCACGGCGGCGTCGACCTCCTGGCGCAACGCGGCGACGTCGCGGCCCTCGGGGATCCCCACGACGGCGCCGACCGCCAGATCCTCGAAGCCCTCCCGTACCCCGAGATCCTCGGCCAGCGAGCGCCCGACCGCCCGCAGTTCGGCGTCGGCCACTGCCATCTCGAAGGTGGCCGCCATCATCCGGTCCACCGGCGTGCTGCCGAAGATCTGCGCGACTCCCGCCGCGGTGGGGAGCTCACCGCCCCGGGCCGCCGACGCCTGGTACAGGCGGGGCACGCCCCGCTCGACCGCGGCCTGCTCCACGGCCTGCAGGCTCGGGTCCACGGCGGTGCCGTCCACCAGGGCGGCGCACTCACCCCAGCCCTCGGCCTCCTCTGTGACGACCCGCACGAAGAGCAGCGGGCGCACCCGGTGCACGCCGGCCGCGGTCCCGATCGCCTGGCGGAACGGGAGGTCGACATGGACGAGCTCGACGCCGGCGAGCTTCATGGCGAGCGTGTTCCCACTCCGTCACCGTAGATCCCAGCTTGTACGATCGAGCGTTCCAGCCCGGATGGCGGAATGGCAGACGCGGCGGCCTCAAAAGCCGCTGTCCGAAAGGGCGTGCGGGTTCGAGTCCCGCTCCGGGCACGTCATGTTCCCAGGTCAGACGGCGACCCGGGCTCTGGATCCGGCCAGAGGTCACACGTTGGTCTCAAGTGTCTCTGCTCGTCGTTCTGGCCCCAGGCACCAGCACGGCCATCGTGTGGTCGGCGGTCTTCGTCGGCATCGGTGCGATCGGAACCATCCTCGGTTGGGTGGCTGCACGCGGCAAGACGGACGTTGAGTCTAGGCCACGGGCAGACGCCGGTTATTGGGGCTACTTTCGCGCGTCATGACGGACTCTTGGGAGGACTGGGGCATCGTCGAGGCCAACGATTGGCTGATGGCTCATTCCGACGACAGCGGCGACCCAAAGATCCGCAGGGCATGTGAGGACATCGTCAAGGACACGCGGCGACGCTCAGCGGGAGCGGACCCCGTTCCGGGCAGCGGACGCACGAAGGAGTCGCCGTTTCCCTCAGACGACTCGACCGTCGAGGGGTAATCCCACGGGCCCTGTGGGCACACGCATCTACGTCACCACGGCGGACGACGCGAAAGGTGCCCGTTGCTGGCCGCCGCACACGACATCGAGCCAGTCAACGGGTCTGGCCCGGTGACGGTGAGACGGTCCGCCCCTTCAGTTTGATCGCTCTCGCTGACTGTCCGCTCGCGGGTACCCCTCAGGTCACGAGTGGGTCACACACGACCCGGGACAAGCCCGGACGGGCCATCACGGTCCTGTTGTTCACCACTTCGTAACCGGCCGTTCACCGGGATAATTGGGGATCGATCCGGACGGGCCGGACTGCCCCGGCGGAGTTCGAGTCCTGCTCCGGGCACCACGCGCGACCAGCGGTTCCGTCGCTCCATCGATCACGCTGCGGAGCGCCGGGACGATGCTCCCGGCGGGCCTGCCCTCGGCCTGTACACCCATGTTTCGCACAACTGGGATCACCAGATCCGTCGGGCCCGCCGATAGTCGCGTTGGGCGGGGGCGCGGAACGTGCCAACCTGGTGCGGTCCACGGGGTCGCCTCGGCGCAGATCCCGGACCTGAGCCCACCACTGGCGGGGACACCGATCCTGATCGACCTCTCATGACACGCATCTTTCGAAGCGTTGGATTCGTTCTGGCCCTGGCGACAGTAGGCCTCGGCGGCGGCGCGTTGGCCTGGACGGCCAGCGGGAATGCGGCCGCGCAATCGAATGGCTTCACCCCCCTGCCGCCGGGCTGGGAACTGTGCGTCCTGGAAGGGCTCAACGCTCCCGCGACCGCAGCCAACGTGGCGGACCTCGACGAGTGGCAGGCGGCCGAGGGCGGATCCACGAACAACACGGCGTCCTACAACCCCTTCAACACGGAACGGACCACCGACGCCACGAACGCGCCGATTCCCGGCGTGGATTCGGCCAATGGATTCCCGGCCTTTCCCAGCTGGGCCGCGGGATGTTCGGCGACGGTCGCGACGCTCTTCCAGCCGAACATGTGGGTGATCACCGCCGCGCTCCGGGCGGGCAATGTGACGCCGCAAGCCGCCTTCCTTGCCGTCGTCGACCAGAGCCAGTGGTGCGCGCCCTCCTCGACGGGGGAGCCCTGCTACGTCAATGCCATAGTCACCCCGGGCAGCTTGGCCCTGGCTGTGCCGTCCTCCTCCGCGCTCGACGTGTACGGGAACGTAAACAAGGACCTTCAGACCTACCAGCAGTCTCTCGCCACCGTGGCGGCTGATCAGAACGTGGCGGGAATACGCGATCTCGCGCTCGCGGCAGCGGAATCGCACGTGACCACCGCCCAGGTCCATCTCGGCGCGGCATCCAAATCACTCCAGAGCTTTGCCGTCAACGAGTACATCAGCAGCGGCTTGTATTCGGGCGCTCCGCTCGTCAGCAACGCGGGGTCTCAGCCTCTCAGTCCGAGTACTCCACAGGACACAGATGGTGTCGTGGTGCAGCAGTACCTCGGCGTGACGGCCAACAGCCTGGTGGCGCACGACGACACCGCAGCTGGCGCCTACAAGACGGCGGAACAGCGCCGTGGTGCCGCCGCGAAGGCTCTCGCTCGGGCCGCCGTCGCGCTGACGTCGGACGAGTCCGCGGAAAACCGGGACCTGACGCAACTGATCACTGACGTCGCGATCCTGGAGCACGCCGGGGCATGTCCGACGGTGACCATCACGCCACCTCCGTCGAGCGGGTCGGCTGTGGGTGCTTCGACGAGCACCACGACGACCACCCCGACCACCACCACCACGACGACCACCACCACGCTCCCCCCGACCACCACCACCACGACGACGGTCCCCCCGACGCCCACGACGACCACGACCACCGTGCCAACGACCGTCCCGTTGGGCGCGAACACCCCCACTACGACCACGACCACGACGGTCCCCCCGACGACCACTAGCACGACAACCACCACCGAACCGTCGACCACAACGACGACGACGGTCCCGCCGGCAGCCGCGCCGTCAATCGCTGCAGCGCCGCCCGCCGAGGCGGCCGGCGTCGTGGCGCTGCAGGGCTGCATCGCCTCCTTCGCTCCCCCCGCCAGCAGCACCTGACGCCGCCGGCAGGCATGCCGGGAGCCCCGTCAGCGGGCCGTCAGAAACCGGTGGCGGCGATGATGGAGCCGTTGAGATGGCTGCCCGCCATGGAGCCGTCATTCGGGGCGTCGCCGTAGGGGAAGACGGCACCGTCGGCGGAGGCGACCCAGTACCCCCCACCGTCAGCGTCGGAGAAGATGGTCGATGCCGGGTCGAGGCCCCCGACCGAGCCCACCGGACCGCCACGTGGCACGGCGTCCCCGTAGGCGTAGACGGCGCCGTCGGCGAGGAGGACCCAGTAGCCACCGCCGTCGGCGGTGCGGACCGCTGACGTGACCGGGGAGCCCTGATTCCCGGGGGCGCCGTAGAACGGAGCGTCCCCGAAGGCGTAGACGTTGCCCGTTCTGTGTGGCCAGCCAGTAGCCGTTGCCGGAGGCGTCGGGCACGACCGCCACCGCGGCGCCCGAGCAGCCGCCGATACCCGGGCACGAGCCCGCGAACCGGGCATCGCCGAAGGCGAAGACTCCGCCGTCGGAGGCCACCATGAAATAGCCGCCCCCGTCGGACGACGGGACCATGGCGACGATCGGTGCATTCAGGCTGTGCGGGAGGCCTGATCCGGCGGGCGACAGCCCGTCTCCTGGTATGGAGCCGAAGTACCCCGCGTCGCCGAAGGCGAAGATGCCTCCGTCGGAGGCCACCAGCCAGTACCCGCCCTTGTTGGCGGTCGGGCTGATGCCGACCACAGGTCGCTGCAGCCTGATGCTCCCGGTCGAGCCGTAGAACTGGGCCGAACCGAAGGTGAAGATGCCGCCGTCGGAGCCGACCAACCAGTAGCCGTAGGCGGGCGCCGGTGGCGCGACCGGCGTGGTGGTGGGCGGGGGCGGTGGGGTCGTCGCCGCGGGGCCGCCGGACACGGTGAAGTCATCCGTGGCACTGGTGTAGGTCGGTGTGTAGTCGCTGGCGTCGGACCCACTCAGAGCTGGCGCCGCTGCAGGACCCGGCCAGCAACGTGTAGCTGCCGGACGACAAGGCGGCGCTGATGTTCGTCGAGGGCAGGACCTGGCTGCAGGTCACTCCCGTCGTATCGACTGTCACGCCCGAAGGCGGCGGCTGCGAGTCGGTGCCGACGAAGGTCGGCGCTCCCTCGTTCGCCTGGCTGCCGTTGACGGCCACCGGAATGGGTGCCGGGGTCACGGTGGTCGCGCCGGGGTCGTAGACGATGGTGTAGTTCGGGTCGGACGCTCCCGAGCATGAAGATGCGTAGGTGGGTGGCGAAGGCGGGTCGGAACTGGTGGCGGTCGTCGAGCACGTCGGCGTCGTCGTGAGCGACGAGGCCGAGTCGCCGTTGACGAACCCCGAGTACCCGGGCGTGACCGTCGGCACTCGTGCCGCCATACGCCATGGTCGAGGCTTGCGGCGTGATCGTCAGCGTGGCCGTGGTGACCGTGACGGACCCGTTCACGTACGCGATGGTGTAGTTCGAGTCGACCGCACCGCTGCATGAGGACGAGTACGGGCTCCCCGAGACCGGACTCGAACTTGTGGCCGCCGTCGTGCACGACGGCTTCGTCGTCAGCGACGAGGACGAGTCGCCGTTGACGAAGCCGGAGTAGGCGGGCGTGATCGTCGGCTTCGGTGCGCCGTAGGTCATGGAGGTGCTCGAGGCGGTGATCGTCAGAGGGACCGGAGTGACCGTCACCGACCCCCTGACGTAGGTGATGGCGTAGTTGCTGTCCACTGCTCCCGAGCAGGACGACGTGTAGGGGCTGCCCGAAACGGGGCTGGAGCCGTTGGCCGTCGTCGAACACGTCGGGTTCGTCGTGAGCGACGAGGCCGAGTCGCCGTTGACGAACCCCGAGTAGCCGGGCGTGATCGTCGGCTGCGCTCCGCCGTACGCCATGGAACCGCTCGACGCGGTGATGGTGAGAGGGGCCTTGGTCACCGTCACCGATCCGTTCACGGACACGATGGTGTAGTTCGGGTCCACCGCCCCCGTGCACGAGGACGGATAGGGGGATCCCGCCACCGTGCTCGAGCTCGTGGCCGTGGTCGAGCAGGTGGGCTGCGTGGTCAGTGAGGACGAGCTGTCCCCGTTGACGAAGCCTGAGTAGTTCGGAGTGATCGTCGGCACCGTGCCGCCGTACGTGACGGAGGTGCTCAAGGCGGTGACCGTCAGCGGGGCCTTGCCCACGGTCAGGGCGCCGGTCGCATAGCCGATGGTGTAGTTCGAGTCTGCCGCACCGCTGCAGAACGTCTGGTAGGGGGATCCCGCCACCGTGCTCGAGCTGGTGGCCGTGGTCGAACAGCTGGGCGGGGTGCTCATGGACGACCCGGTATCGCCGTTCTTGAATCCCGTGTAGAGCGGGGAGATGGTCGGCACCGTTCCGCCGTAGGTCATGGTCGGGCTGGCGGCCGTGATGGTCAGCGGCGCCGTGTTGACCGTCACCGAGCCGCCGAAGTAGCTGAAGGCGTAGTTGGGGTCGACCGCGCCGCCGCACGACGTGGCATAGGGGCTGCCCAACACCGGGCTCGCGCTGGTGGCCGTGGTCGAACAGGTCGGTCTGGTCGTGAGCGACGCCGCGGTGTCGCCGTTGACGAAACCTGAGTACGCCGCCGTGATGGTGGGCACCGTTCCGCCGTAGGTCATGGAGGTGCTCGAGGCGGTGACCGTCAGCGGCGCCTTGGTGACCGCGAAGTCCCCGGCGGCGCTGGTGTAGGCGACGGTGTAGTCCGACTCGTTGGCGCCCGACAGGGTGGCTCCGCCGCACGAGGACGCCGCAAGCGCGTAGCTCCCGGCGGGCAGGCTCGTGGTGATGGTTGTCGTACCCACCTGGGTGCAGCTCACTCCCGATGTGCTCACGGTGACACCGGGTGGGGGGTTGTCGGTACCGGCGAACGTCGGCGTCCCTCCGTAGACCTGGCTGCCCGAGACCGCCACGTCGATGGGCCCGGTCGTGACGGTGAAGTCATTCGCCGTGCTCGTGTAGACGGGCGAATAGTCGGGCCCGTCGGCTCCGGAGAACGTCAGACCGCTGCACGAAGTGGCCAGGACGGTGTATTGCCCAACGGCCAGGGACGGGCCGATGGCCGTGGAGGAACCCACGGTGGTGCAGGTGAGACCGCTCGTGTTCAGGGTGACGTCGTAGGGCGCGGTGCCTGAGCCCGCGATAATTGGCTGTCGCGCTGAAGGTCGGCGACCCTCCGTAGGCCTGGGTGCCCGAGACGACAACGGTGAGCGGGATGGTCGGTGAGCCCGGACGCCAGCTCGGACGCCACGGGCGTGCCGAGCCCGGTGGCCATGTCGTAGCCGGTCATGGCCGGGTACTGACCGCCGGCCGTGGCGTTGTAGTCGTTGTTCCCCGAAGTGACGTCGTTGAGATACGTGCTCGGGAGACCGCTGGGCCAGGAGGTACAGCGCGGGGTTCAACGCGCCGTACCCGGCGGTGTTGCCGTCGGCTGAGGCGACGACCGCCAGGACGGCGGCCCACAGCGGCGTGGCGCCGCTCGTCCCGCCCAGCGCGTTCCAGCCGCCGAACCCGTCGACGGTGTCGTAGACGATGTAGCCGCTGCTCGGATCCGCGTCGGCGGACACGTCGGGCACCTCGCGGCAGTCGCCGCCGGCGTTCGCACAAGGCGTTCCGCTGCTGCCGCTGACCACGCCGAGCGCCTGCTGATAGTCGGGCATGGCAAAGGTCTCGGAGATCCCGCCCCCGCCCGCGCCCTCCGAGTAGTACAGCGCGTCGTTCCAGGCCTGTCTCCGTCGGCGGGGGCCCGAAGCTCTGTGCCGCTCCGTGCCCGAGCGAGGTGCCCCCGACGGAGGTCACGTAGGGCTGGCTGGCGGGGTCGGACACGGCCAGATTCAGGTTCTGAATGACGTCCCCGCCGTTCGTCTCGTCGGTGACCCACACGTAGTCGCAGCGTGCCGTCGCTCACGAGCTGGCCCATGGAGTCCGTGCCGGTCTCGAGCGCGACCGTTGCAGTGATCGTACTGGGTCGACGGGTTGATGGTGGCCATGACGTCGCCCGGGAAGCTCAAGCCGTTGAGGACGGCAAGGACCTGGTTGCCGTTCGGAGAGAGGCCGATGGACTGCACGACGCCCGTGCCGTTTCCGGTCTGCGATCGTCGAGATGGTCGTGACCACCGCCTGGGTGCTCAGGCTGACGACCGTGATCCCTCCCCCGCTGCCTGCGTTGGCGACGTAGAGGTCGCCGGCACCGCCGTCCACGGTCAGGGCGACGGGATCGTGGCCGACGGTGACGGTCGTCGGCGTGGCCGTGCAGCCCGTCGTGGTCGTGGCGTTGCACGTCGTGGAGCTGAAGTACTCGATCCGGCTGTTCGAACCGTCCGCGACGTACACGAAGTCATTGGCGCTGTCGACGGCCAGGGCCGTCGGCACCGATCCGGACGCGAGGGTGACCGTAGTCACGTAAGTCGTCGTCGTGGCGCCGATGCTGTAGACGGCGACGGAGCCGTTGCCGTTCCCGACGTACAGGGTGGATCCGCTCACAGCCAGTGCTGTCGGGGAGCTCAGGTGGCCGCCCGAGGCAATCTGGGTCGGCGAGCTGCAGCCGGATGTCGTCGACTGGTTACAGGTGCTGGTGGAGATGACGGTGAGCGAGCTGTTGGAGTCGTCGGCCACGAACACCTTCCCGGCCGTCGCGTCGAGGGCGACGGCATCGGGGCCCGAGCCCGATCCGGTGGACACCGAAGCCGCCGCGACGAAGTCGGACGGGTTGCTCGTGCTCCCCTCGCTGTCCACGCTGACGCTGTTGCTCGACTTGTCGGCGATGTAGAGGGTTCCGGTCGAGGGGTCGACCGCCTGCGCCACGGGGTCGCGAGCCCGTGGACGCGTCGATCTCTCCGTTGATGTTGCAACCCTGCGCGCCCTGGTCCCCCGAGGCGACGAAGATCGACTGCCCTTCCGCGGCCGCCGCCTGGAAGAGCGTGTTCTCCGAATTCTGCGATCGACTGACCCACGTAGGCCTCGCAGCCATTCGTCCAACTGGCGCTGACGATCTTGGCCGTGTCGTCGTTGACGATCTGGCTGAAGACGTTGTAGAGGCTGTCCGAAGGTCCTCCCTCGTAGACCTCGATGTCCGCCTTGGGGGCCATGGCCAGCACGGTCTCGATGTCGAGCTCGGCTTCTGCGGTACCGCCGCCGGTGGCGCCACCCCCGTCGACCGTTACCTGCTTGATCTGGCCCGTTGCCCAGCGTGATCCCGTAGCACGTGGCGAAGGTGTTGATGTCGCTCGAGGAGTAGCCCGCGCCGGACATCTCGAGGAGGGCAACGGTGCTGCCCGCCCCGTAGTCGTTCGACGAGTACAGGGGGTTGAACGAGTACGCCTGCGCGAGGTCGGGGGCGTCGAGCGCCCCGGTGCTGTCTCTCCACGTCCGTGATGCTGGTGTTGCAACTTCCCGCGGCCGGCTGGGGCTGCCCGGGGGCCAACGTCGGGGCCGCGCAGGTCGGCGTCGGGGTCCGGGACGGCCCGGCTCGCCTGCGGGACGCTCGTCGACGGCTGCGGCGGACTGAGGGTGTCGAGTCCGAGGATCCCTTCGATCTGCGGCGCCACCGACGTGTCCACCTCGGGTGCCGTCGCGTTGTCGTAGCCGGTCTTTCCCGACGACAGGCGGTACTTCGAGATCGGCGTCGAGAAGGCGGACTGCACCTGGGCGACAGTGCCTGCGACGGGGAGCGAGAGGCCGGTGGCTGATGGCTTCCCCACCGTCAAGCCCGCCTGTTGGAGGCTGGAACTGACCTGCGCGATCGTGGCCGACGTCGGTCCGAATTCCTGTGCGAACTGTCTCGGCGTCAGGAAGTGGCGGTACTCCGGGGACGTCGGGTCGGATACCGCCTGCGCCTCTGTCGCCAACGCGGCGGGATCACGCGGCTTGAGCGTGACGGTGAGCGGCAGGGCCGTCGACGTCGGTGCCGGTCCGACAAGGGTGGCCCCGGGGGGAACCAGGCCCTGATGGCCGGGCAGCTTCTCGCGCCCCGCTCCGGCGGCCGCGGCACTCGACGCGGTGCGGCGCCGAACGCCGCCGCGAAGGACAGCACGACCGCGAGCCCGAGCACGTACGAGACGACATGGTGCAGCCGACCTTCGCGACGTCGATCCACCTTCATCTGCGCGTCCTCCACAGGTGCCCCCAGGCTTGGCAAGGCTAATGCTCCCCACCAGGGCCATTCGTCGCGCCCGCGGGCTTCTGCGCACGCGCCCAACGGGCGTTTGCCCTTTCGTTGTTCCTTCGTTGTCGGCACCCGAGGTGCCGGGCCTTAGCTCAGAGGGTCACGTTCGGCAGTCCCCAGACCCGGACCCAGTCGACGGACGTCGTGGCGGGAAGCGGGGTCGTGCCTGGGATGAACTCGTTCGTCCCGATGCCGAGGGCCTGGGTCAGGCAGATGTAGAAGGGTTCGTTGAACGGCGCTGGGTCGGCCAGCGGCGAGGCCGCGTTCCAGTGGTCGACGAGGCACGTCTGACCGTCGTACAGGAAGGTCAGCGACTGCGGCGTCCACTCGACGGCGTAGGTGTGGAACTGGCTCGGATCGCCGATCGCGCAGGTGTCGTTCGTGTCATCGGGGTCGTTGGCCGAGTTGTTGTAGTGCACGAACGGGATGGCCAGCGTCGGGTACTGGCTGAAGAGCTCCGCGATGTCGATCTCGCCGGACGCCGGCCACGGGCCGTAGGTCAACTGGGCGGGGTAGAGCCAGAACGAGGTCTGCAGTCCCTGCGTGTCGGCGCCCGAGATCTTGGCCCGGACTTCGAACAAGCCCCCGGTCTGGTCGAACAGCTGGTCGGTGGAGACCATGCCGCTCGTGTATTGCGTGTAGTACGGCGGGTCTCCCGGGCAGAGGAACGACGAGGGCATCTGTTCCGCCGTGAGGTTCAAGGTGCCCCCCGACACCGACACGTTGCTCGGGCTGTCCTCGAAGCATTCCATCCCCGAGTGGTAGCCCCCGTCGGCCGTCTGTTGGACCGCCCAATTGCTCGTGTCCAGCGTCGGTCCCGTTGAACTCGTCGTCGAAGGTGCACTGCCACTGCTGGCCGTCGACGCTGACGGTCGGTTGGCCGCCGCAATCGGAGTCGGAGTCGGCGGCCGTCGGGGCCGGCGCGGCCGTTGTCGGCACGGTGGTGGTCGCCGGGGACGGAGCGGCGGTGGGCGGGGTGATCGAGCCGGGCGCTGCAGTGGCCGATTCCGACGACGGCCGCGCCGGCCCCGCCGGTGCGGCCGCCGGCGTGGTGGTGGGCGTCGTCGTCGGCACGCTTTGCAGCACCGGCGCACCATCGGGTTGCGTGCGTGTGCCCGAGGACCCGGGCGGCGCCGTGCCACCGGCCAGCACCGCAGTCATGAGGATCAGGCTGACGAGGCCGAGGACCACAACCAGGACGGGAGCGGCTCGCCTCCATGCGAAGCGCGGTCTGCCCGGTGGCACGGCCTCGCGCCCGGCCGGTCCCGTGTATGGCTGTTCTTCGGATTGGTGCACGTGACCCCCGCGAGGTGGCTCGGTCCCCCTGACCGCGGAAATCCGTCCCGCACGGCCACCACGAGAACGGGCGTGGGCCTGTCATCTGGCGCTTCGACCGGGAAAACCCGGGACTCGGGCGTCGGGTCCGCCTCCCGCTGCGGCCCGAGTCGTACCGCGGCGTCCTACCGGGTTTCCATCGGGCAACCAGCACTGCGCTGCTCTCCCGCGTGCGGGATCGCACCAGCGGTGCGATCTTGGGCCGCGCCGCGGGCCGGTGGCGCGCCGGCATGCCACACTGTGGGTTCTTCAGCCCGCCGTCGATGGGAGCCGTCGGACACGTGTTGGTTTTCACCTTCCCCGGACAGGGATCACAGCGCGCCGGAATGGGTGAACCGTGGGTCGATCACCCCTCGTGGGAAGTCGTCGAAGAGGCATCCGCCGCCGCCGACCGCGACCTCTCCCACCTGCTGCTGCATGCGCCCATTGAGGAGCTCACCCAGACCGAGAACGCCCAGCTGGCCACGACGGTGCTCAGCCTGGTCGTGCTCGACGCGGTCGAACGCATCGGACTGACGCCGGCGGCCTGCGCCGGCCACAGTCTGGGCGAGTACACAGCGCTCGTCGCCAGCGGTTCCCTGGGCTTCGACGACGGGATCCAGCTCGTCGTCGCCCGCGGCGAGGCGATGGCGCGGGCCGGTGAGGAGGCACCAGGGACCATGGCCGCCCTGCTGGGCATCGCCGACGACGACGCCGAGGCGGCGTGCATGCGTGCCGAAGGGGACGTGTGGGTCGCCAACTACAACGCGCCGGGCCAGGTGGTGATTGCCGGCACGGTCGAGGCGGTCGCCAAAGCCGGCGAACTGGCCAAGGGCCTCGGCGCCAAGCGCGCCATGCCGATCCAGGTCTCCGGCGCGTTCCACACACCTCTCATGCAGGGAGCACGCGCCGATCTGCGCAAGGCACTCGCCGGGGTCACCTTCCTCACGCCCGAGGTGCGTGTCGTCGCCAACGTGGACGCGCACGTCCACGACGACCCGGCCGACTGGCCGGGCTTGCTCTCGGCCCAGCTCTGCAGCCCGGTGCGCTGGCGCCAGACACTCGAGACGTTCGCCGGCCTTGGTCTGACCTCACTGGTGGAGCTGGGGCCGGGCGGGGTGCTCAGCGGGCTGGCCAAGCGCAGCCTGCCCGAGATCCAGTCCCTGGCCGTCTCCAAGCCCGAGGACCTGGACACGTTGATGGACCAGATCGGCGCCGCCGGGACGTGGCGGGCCGAGCCGGCCCTGCACCAGGGTGAGCACCTCTACATGTCAGAACGGGTCGTGGTCAGCCCGTCGAGCGGCATCTTCAGCCCCGAGTCGTCCCTGCAGGCGCCGGGGACCGGGTTGCTGCCCGGCACAGACGTCGGCTCGGACCACTCCTCCGCCGTCGACGTCGGGGAGCTGATCGGGCGGGTCGGGGTCTCCGAGGTGCGAACGCCGTTCGCCGGACAGGTGATCGGATGGCTGGCCGCCGACGGCGAGCGTGTGCAGGAGGGCCAGCCGTTGGCGTGGCTCCGAGTGCCCGACGCGCGCTGATGGCCGTCGTCCTCGTCACCGGTGGGACCCGCGGCATCGGCGCCGCCTGTGTCGCCTGGTTCCTGGCCAACGGGGACCAGGTCGCGACCACCTTCCGCTCGGCGGAGACCCCGGAGCCGCCCGGCGGGGCCGATCCCGAACGCTTTCTGGCCGTGCGCTGCGACGTCCGCAACTCCGAAGAGGTCGAGTCGGCGTTTGCCACCATCGAGGAGAGGTGGGGTCCCGTGCAGGTGCTGGTGGCGAACGCCGGCATCACCTCGGACTCGTTGATGCTGCGCATGAGCGACCAGGCCTTCCACGACGTCATCGATGCCAACCTCACGGGCTCGTTCCGTGTGGCCAAACGGGCCGTGGCCAAGATGCTGCGGCTCCACACGGGTCGCATCGTCTTCCTCTCGTCGGTCGGCGCCTTCGTGGGACTGCCTGGGCAGGCGAACTATGCGGCCTCCAAGGCCGGCCTGGTCGGCATGGCTCGGGCCATAGCCCGTGAGGTGGGCAGCCGGCAGATCACCGTGAACGTCGTGGCCCCGGGCCTGATCGCCACCGACATGACCGCAGCTCTCGGCGCGGACAGGGTGGCCCTGATGGCCGGCCAGGTGCCCCTGGGGCGGGCCGGGAGCCCGGCTGACGTGGCCGCCGTGGTGGGCTTCCTGGCCTCCGATTCCGCCGCGTACGTGACCGGTGCCGTCGTGCCGGTCGATGGCGGGCTCGGCATGGGCCTGTAGCGTTTAGCGAACCGACGACAAAGGAGCAGATTGTGGACAGCGACGCAGCGTTCGAGAAGTTTCGCGAGTGCGCCGTGGAAGTACTGCAGGTGCCGGCGGACAAGATCACCAAGGAAGCCAAGTTCGCCGACGACCTCGACGCCGACAGCCTGGACCTGGTCGAGCTCGTCATGGCACTGGAAGAGGCGTTCGACGTCACGGTCGAGGAGACCGAGCTCGAGGACATCACCACCATCGGACAGGCGTTCGACCTGATCTCGACCAAGCTCTGATGCAGATCGGGATTGGCGCCGAGGGCCCGATCCGGGGGCGACGTGTCGCCATCACCGGTCTGGGTGCGGTGACCTGCTGCGGAGTCGGCGTCGAGGCGCTCTGGGATGGACTGCTCCATCCGACGGTGGTCGGCGGCATGGTGCGCGATTACGAGCCGACCGACTGGTTCGGGCCGAAGGAAGTGCGCCAGCTCGACCGGTTCGCCCAACTCTCCATGGTGGCGGCCGACCAGGCCGTCAGCGCGGCGGGAGACCTCGCGGTCGATCCCGCCAAGGCCGGCGTCGTCTTCGCCACGGGCGTGGGTGGGTTCGAGACCTTGGCCACCCAGGTCGGCGTGTACAACGAGAAGGGAGCCGACCGCGTCTCCCCGCGCCTCGTGCCGATGATGATGGCCAACGCCGGGGCGGCGGGCATCTCCATGCGCCTCGGATGGCGCGGTCCGTCCGAAGTGATCTGCACGGCCTGCGCGGCCGGCACCCACGCCATCGCCGCCGCAGCGCGGCTCGTGGCCTCAGGCCGTTGCGACGTGGCCATCGGCGGAGGCTCGGAAGCCAGCATGCACCCGGTTGCCCTGGCCGCCTTCTCGAACATGACCGCACTGTCGTCTTCGGGTCACTCTCGCCCCTTCGACGTCCGGCGCGACGGCTTCGTCATGACCGAGGGCGCCGCTGCCCTCGTGCTCGAGGACTGGGACCGCGCCGTTGCCCGCGGCGCGACGATCTACGCCGAGCTGGCCGGGGCAGCCAGCACCGCCGACGCGCACCACATCACCGCGCCCGCCCCGGACGGCTCCGGCGCGGTGGCCTGCATGGAGCTGGCCTTGGTCGACGCCGACATCGGGCCGTCCGATGTGGGCCACATCAACGCGCACGGGACCTCGACACCGCTCAACGACCTCGCCGAGGCACGCGCCATCGCCAAGGTCTTCGGCGACCCCGGGCCGCTCGTCACCTCCACCAAGGGGGTGACCGGTCATGGCCTGGCCGCGGCCGGCGCCATCGAGGCCGTCGCCGCCGTGCTCACGATCGACCGCGCCACCATTCCTCCGACAGCCGGGTACGCCGAGCCGGACCCCGAGATCACGATTCCGATCGTGCACGGGGACCCGCGCCCGTGGGAGCCGGCGGCGGTCCTCTCGAATTCCTTCGGCTTCGGCGGCCACAACGGCTGCCTGGTCCTGCTGCCTCCTGGCTGAGACCAACCGGTAAGGTCGCACCTCCGCTGCCGCCGGGGCAGCGACTCGTGAGGTCCGTCCATGGGAAGGCTGCAAACCTGGGGTGCCGCGGCGCGCCGCTCACGGGGAGCCCAGGTGGTGGCGGCCGTGGTGGTCTTGGCCCTGGTGGCCGGTGGTGTTGCCCTGGCGACCCGCAGCTCCCAGCCGCCATCCCCGATCGCCCCCTCCCCCGCGCTCTCGACCCGCGCCGTGGCCCTCGGGGACTCGGTCCCCTACGGGCACGGGCTGGCCAATCCCTACCTCACCCCGCAGATCGGTCTCCCGACCGGTGCGGTCTCGCAGGGCCCCTCGACGGAGGCCTACCCGACCTTGGTGGCCAGGGATCTCGGCCTCACGATGACCGTCCGACAGACCAACTGCCACCTGGCGGGTGACCAGCTGTCCATCAGCGGGGCCGTGGCCGACGGCAGCGACAACACCAGCCGGGACGGCCAGTGCCCGGTACCGCCCCAGCGGGCCCGGAACCTGGCGGACGAGCTGGCCGCAACCGACCTGATGCAGCACCCGGCACGATTGGTGCTGTTGCAAGACGGGGCCGACGACATCGACTTCAGCGCCTGCCTGGAATACCAGCTGGCCCGCGTCTTCGGGATCGGCATCGGGCTCGGCGACTCCTGCGTCGCCAACGGATCGGTCACGCCGAAGATCGCGGCGGACCTGGCCAATGTCCGTACGAAGCTGGCCCAGGCCATTGAGACGGTGGCGCCCCACGCGGCGACCGTCGCCGTGCTCGACTACTACCAGCCCATCCCGGAGCCGTCGCAGGTCGCCAAGGGCACCGCCACTTCGGGCGATCACACGAACCTGGTGTGCAGCGGGCTCAAGCCCAATGCGGGCAGCACCTATGCGGCGGCACAGATCGTGTTGGGGGCGTTGAACCGGGCCGTGGCGGGCGCGGTGGCCGAGGCCCGCCTGCACGACGTGAAGAACGTGACCCTGATCGACCTGTCGGGCGCCTTCGACGGCCACGGGATCTGCACCGCGCGGCCGTGGGCATTCTCGGGCGAACCCCTGCCGGACTCGACACTGGCCGCAGCTGCGGAGCACATTCTGGCCGCCAAGGCCTGCTCGGGGACCGACGACCTGCACCGCTCGACGAGCTGCGCCTCCCTTGCCGCGTCCGCCTTGGCGGCCGAGAACGGCCTGGAGGGCTACGTGTGGCGCGCCGCACATCCCACCGCGGCGGGGCAACGCGCCATCGCCGCCGCGGTGGAGCGACAGCTCGGCGGGCGCGTTCAGTCGATGGCGTCCCGGAACGACCCGACGAAAGCGGCCGCCCCGTCGGGTCCCTCGTCCTGCAGCAGGCGGCGCACGAGTGCCGAACCCACCACCACACCGTCCGCCACCTCGCACACCTGCGCCGCCTGATCCGGCGTCGACACGCCCACGCCGACACAGACCGGCATGTCGGTGCACGCCCGGATGCGCTCCACGACCTTCCTCACGTCTGACCCGAGGTCCGTGCGCTCCCCGGTGACCCCCATGCGGGCGACGGCATACACGAAGCCGCGGGCCCGCATGCAGATGCGCTCCACCCGATCGGGCGGCGAGGACGGCGCGACCAACAGGACGGTGTCGATCCCGGCCGCATCGGCCTCGACCGCCCACGGGTCGATCTCTTCGATGGGGAGGTCGGCGATGATGGCGCCGCTGACGCCGGCGGCAGCCAGGGACCGCGCCATGCGCTTGTGCCCGGCCCGGAACACCAGGTTGTAGTACGTCATCACCGCAATCGGCACGGGCGCCTCGGCGCGGGCGATGCCGTCGAGCACCTGGTCGGGCACCGTGCCCCGCGTCAGCGCGCGCAGCGCCGCCTCCTGAATCACCGGCCCGTCCATCATCGGATCGGAGAAGGGGATGCCGACCTCCACCGCGTCCGCACCCGCGGCGATCACGGCCGCCAGGGACTGCGTCCAGTCCTCGGTCATGCCCCCCATGAGATACGGGATCAGCAGCTTGCGCCCGCGCTCGCGGCCCGGAGCGGAGCTCCTTCTCCAGTTCAGGCACCGCTCTCCCGACGGAAGATCTCGCGCACCTGGGCCACGTCCTTGTCGCCGCGGCCCGACAGTGTCACGAGCACCGTGGACCCCGCCGGCAACGCCTCCGTGCCGGCGTTCCGGGCCACCCACGCCACTGCGTGGGCCGATTCCAGCGCGGGGATGATGCCTTCGGTGTGGCTGAGCAGCCGGAAGGCGTCCAGCACTTCGTCGTCCGACGCCAGGGAGTACTCGGCCCGGCCGATCGCCGCCAGGTGGGCGTGCTCGGGGCCGAGTCCCGGATAGTCCAGGCCGGCCGAGATCGACTCGGCCTCTTGGATCTGCCCTGCCTCGTCCTGCAGCAGCCGGGAGTGCATGCCGTGCAGGACCCCCGGAATGCCGTTCGTGACCGCCGCGCCACCGGCCGCCTCCACGCCGACGAGCCGGGCCGGGGTGTCGACGAAGCCGGCGAACGTCCCCGCCGCGTTCGACCCGCCGCCGACGCAGGCCACGACGACGTCGGGCGCGGCGCCACCCAACAATTCGGCGCACTGCCCGCGTGCCTCCTCGCCGACGACGCGTTGCAGTTGCCGCACCATGTAGGGGAAGGGATGGGGCCCCATGACAGAGCCGAGGCAGTAGTGCGTCGTGTCCACGGTGGCCACCCACTCCCGCATGGCTTCGTTCACCGCGTCCTTGAGCGTCCGGCTGCCTGACGTCACCGTCCGGACCTCCGCTCCCAGCAGCTCCATCCGGAAGACGTTCAGCTCCTGGCGCTGCGTGTCCACCTCGCCCATGAAGACCGTGCATTCGAGGCCGAAGAGCGCCGCTGCCGTGGCGGACGCCACCCCGTGCTGTCCGGCCCCGGTCTCGGCAATCATGCGCGACTTGCCCATCCGCTGGGTCAGAAGCGCCTGCCCCACCACGTTGTTGAGCTTGTGCGAGCCCGTGTGCGCCAGGTCTTCCCGCTTGAGGAAGACGCGGACGCCCAGGCGCTCGGACAGGCGCGCGCACTCGGTCACGGGCGTGGGGCGGCCCCCGTAGTGGTGCAGCAGCCCATCCAGCTCGGCCCGGAACGCCGGGTCCGCCCAGGCATCGTCGAACCACTTTTCCAGCTCGAGACAGGCCGGCATCAGGGACTCGGGCACGAAGCGACCGCCGAATTCACCGAAGCGGCCATCCGTGCCCGGATGGCCCATCAGGCTCTCGTTCTCGTCGCTCACGCGTCCCTCCAGTCGTAGGGCTCCTCGGCGACGGCGTCGACCAGGGGGTCGCGCGCTGCCAGCGCCGCGTGGGCCTGCCGCGCGTTGAAGATAAAACTCCGTAGCAGCAGCGGATCCTTGCGGCCCGGGGCGGCCTCGACACCGCTCGCCACGTCGACGCCACCGGGGCGCAGGTGGGCGACCGCATCGGCGACGTTGTCCGGGCGCAGGCCGCCCGAGACGATCATCCGCTTCGGGTCGGTGACCCCTTCGGCCAGGCGCCAGTCGAACACCTCGCCCGAGCCGGGGTTCTCCCCGTCGACGAGGAGGTAGTCCGCGCCGAAGTCCTCGAAACGCACAATGGTACGGTCGCCGGCCGGGAAGGCCTTGATCACGGTGGGCACGCGGGCCCGCACCCACTTCGTCTCCTCGGCCGTCTCGTGCCCGTGCATCTGGGCCGCACCGAGGTTGGCGACACGGACGGCCTCGACGATGCGCTGCGGCGCCTCGTCGCGGAACACGCCCACGGTGAGTACGTGCTCGGGCAGGCGCTTCGCGATGTCGCCGGCGAGGTGCACAGAGACCTGGCGCGGCGAGGGGGCGAAGATGAAGCCGACCGCCGAGGCCCCGAGGCTCACCGAGAGCAGGGCGTCGGCCTCCGACGTGATGCCGCAGATCTTCACGAACAGGCCCTCGGTCATCGCGTCCCGACGGCATACCCGACCAGCGCGCGGAGCTGCGCGGGCCGGTCGGCCGCCCGCATCAGGGTCTCCCCGACCAAAATGGCGTCGAAGCCCGCGTCGGCCAGGCGCCGGGCGTCGTCGGCGTCGCGGATGCCCGACTCGGCCACGGCGACCACCCCGGACGGGATGCGCGCCGCCAGCGCGCAGGCGCGCTCGTGGTCGACCTGGAACGTGCGCAGGTCGCGCTGGTTGACCCCGACCAGTCCCGCGCCGGCGTCCAGCGCGCGCGCGAGCTCCTCCTCGTCGTGCACCTCCACCAGCGCAGCCAGCCCGAGCTGGTCTGCCAGGGCGGCGCACACCCGAAGCTCGTCGTCGGACAACGCGGCGGCGATCAGCAGCACGGCGTCGGCGCCCATCAGGCGGGCGTCCGCCACATCGGCCTGCTGCACGGTGAAGTCCTTGCGCAACACGGGCAGGCCGGACGCCTCACGGGCCGCGGCCAGGTCGGCGACCGACCCGCCGAAGAAGTCGACGTCGGTCAGGACCGACAGGCAGGCGGCCCCGCCGGCGACGTAGTCCTTGGCCACCAGATCGGCCTGCAGGCCCGGGTCCAGGTCCCCCTTGGACGGGGAACGGCGCTTGATCTCGGCGATGCAGGACAGGCCGTCGACCCGCAGCGCTCCCACGAAGTCCCGGGGCGCCGGGGTGTTCGCCGCCTGTTCGACCAGGTCGGAAAGGGCGCGGCCATCAGTATCGGCGCGGGCCCGGTGCGCAGCGACGATGTCCGCCAGGTAGGTGGGCATGACGCTTCAGCGTAGTGGCGCGCCCATTCGCCGCTGGCCCATTCCCCTTCGGGCGGGCCGGATCAGTCGCGGATGCGGCTCAGGACCCGCTGGCGGCGCTGGCGCGCCTCGCGTGGAATCTCGCAGGAAGGCGCCGACGGCGCCGGCCGGGCCGCAGCGGCCTCGCGCAGCATCTCGGCCAACCCCGAATAGATGACCTCAATGGTGAAGTCGTCGACCTCGATGGCCGCCGTCTCGGTGCCGTCGTCCGCGAACTGCGTGACCCGGACCATCAGTCCGCCAGAACCCGGGGCTTGCGGTCGAGTTCTGCACCGTGGCGCTCGATCGCGACGCAGTCGCCATCACGGAAGATCCAGCCCACCTGGGTCCACGGGTTGAGATCGGGCAGCGTCGCATCGGCCTCGTCGCCCGCCTGCTCGGTGTCAGCCTCGTTGTCCCCCATGCGCAGAGGTTGCGCCTCCGTTGTGTCATGTTCGGTGACGTTCGGTTGCAATCGGGGTGCCTACCCGCGCAACCGTCACCGGCGCCGCGCTCAGGCCGTTCTGGTCAGCGGGCGAAGAGGTGCCAGCCCATCCAGCCCCAGGCCAGGAGCAGCGCGATGCGGAGGAAGGGGCCCGTGGCCAGGCGCTCCAGGAGCACTCCTGGTCGGGCCACGGAGGATCCGGCGGCGTAGGAGCGGAACCAGACGCCGAGGAGAGCCAGGCCGAGCAGGGCCCACACCGCGTAGGACAGCGCTGAGGTCATGGCGCCGCTCTCCGGGCTCGCCTCTGACGGCGCCCTCCCCGGCGCACGATGGCGGCACCGAGGTAGAGCCAGAGGAAGAACACCAGCGCCTTGAGGCCGTAGAACCGATTCACCGCATCGAGCATGGAGCTGAGCGTCGGATGGTCGGCCCGGCTGCCCCGGGCGGCGTACTCGGCCAGCTCCCACGCCACGACCGCGCCGAAGACGATGACCCACGCCCGCCAGGGATGGCCCGCGTCCGGTCCGAGCCTGAGCGGCCGGGCCCGGAGGGGCCAGAGCACCAGCACAAGGAGCACGACGGCAACGATCGGCACCGCCGTCACGATGTTGGCGGACGTAGTGAAGGCCGTGGTGGTCGCGGCGAGCAGGGAGTAGGCCACCAGGACCACCACGAGCGCGAGGCGCGGGACGCTGGGGCGCTGCAGGTGACGCAGCGAGTGGCGGCCGGCCGGGGGTTCCGCTGCGGGCACCGGGGCCAGCCGTTCCTCTCGGCCGGTCAGCCGGGGTCGGTGCCGGACGCCGGGGTCAAGGGCAACAGGGCCACGCGGGCCGGGTGGGAGCCGCCGACGCCGTCACCCGAGCGCACCCGGACCGGGCCCGGTGCCTCCACGCTGCGGTGCAGGTAACCCAGGGCCACCCAGGTCCCGAACTCGGAACTCCAGGCGGCCGAGGTGATGGAGCCCACCACCTTGTCCTCGGCGGGTGCATCGCCCGCCGGCGGGTCGCCGGCGTGCAGCGTCATGCCGCGGGCCAGGGCCGGGGCGTAGTCCGAGGAAGAGGCCTCCTTGCCGGCCGGGGCCACCACACCGACGAGGCGCCGGGCCACGTTCGAGCCGCGCGAGTCGAGGCGGGCCACCAGTTCCTGTCCCGTGTAACAGCCCTTGGTGAAGTTGACCGTGCGCTCCACGAGGCCGGCCTCCGCCGCGATGGTCTTGTTCGTCAGCTCCGTGCCCATGGCGGGAATCCCCGAGACGATGCGGCAGGCCTCGACCGCGTCGGCGCCACACGCCGTGATGCCGTCCGGCAGCGTGGCGTCGCCCGGTCCCAGCACCACGTCCTGAGGGCCGAGCAGATCCACGCCGGTCCAGCCGTTCCACTCGAAGGGCAGGGCCAGCACGCCGCGCTCGGCCAACACCGTCAGCAGCCCCGCCGCCGCCTCGCCGACGCCGTCCCCCCGCAGCGACAGGTCGCGCCAGGCGAGCCGCTCCAGCTCGACCTTCGAGCGCAACAGGAAGCGGCGCAGGCGGGCGAGCACAGCCTCGCCGTAGCCCCGGTCGACATCGAGCACGAACCCCTGCCCGTCCGTGCGGGTCACCCGCAGCAGGGCCGACAGCTTGCCGTCCGGTTCGAGGAGCAGCGAGTCCGCCGACGCGCCCACGGCCAGTGCGGCCACATCCTGGCTGAGCTGACCCTGCAGATAACTCTCGGCGTCGGGCCCGCGTACCGCCAGCACGTCGCGGCCGGCGCGGAAGGCGCCCGCACCGTGGCGCAGGGCCTCGGTCTCGGCGTCGAGCGGGAGCGGAGCGGGAGCGAGGCGGCCGTCACGGGGCGCCGCCCGCGCCCGTGCGGGCCGCCGTCATGCCCCGCGCCGCAGTGACCGCCACCAGGAGCGCGCCCGCCTTGTGCGCGCACTCCTCGTCCTCGCTCTGCGGGTCGCTGTCCGCCACGATGCCGGCGCCCGCCTGCACACTCGCCTTTCCGCCGGGCGTGACCACCATGGTCCGGATGGCGATCGCCGTGTCGACGTTGCCGGAGAAGTCGATGTAGCCGACCACGCCGCCGTAGACGCCGCGCTTGGTGGGCTCGAGCTCGTCGATGATCTGCATCGCGCGGACCTTGGGCGCGCCCGAAAGCGTCCCTGCGGGCAACGTCGCCCGCAGCACGTCGATCGGCCCCTTGCCCTCGGCCAGCTCACCCGAGACCTGCGACGTGATGTGCATGATGTGGCTGTAGCGCTCAATCGTCATGAGCTCGTCGACCTTCTCGGTCCCGAAGCGCACGACGCGCCCGACGTCGTTGCGGGCCAGGTCCACCAGCATGATGTGCTCGGCCAGCTCCTTGGGGTCCTCGGCCAGCTCACCTTCGAGCAGGCGGTCGTGTTGTTCGTTCTCGCCGCGCGGCCGCGAGCCGGCGATCGGCCGCGAGATGACGACGCCGTCGCGCAGCCGCACCATGGGCTCGGGCGACGCACCGACCACGGTGACCTCGGGGAAGCGCAGGAAGTACATGTACGGGCTCGGATTGAGCAGGCGCAGGGCCCGGTAGACGTCGTACGGATCGGCCTCGAGCTCCAGGTCGAACCGTTGCGACAGCACGACCTGGAAGATGTCGCCGGCGCGGATGTAGTCCTTCGCGACGCCGATCGACGCCTTGTACTCCTCCGCGCTGACCGTCCGCTCCGCCTTGGCCTTCTGGAGCCCGCCGCGCGGTGCGGCCACCATCGGCCGGGGGTCCGAGCCGTCGGCCGATGGGGCGCAGTCCGCCGCCAGCCCGACGAGCCGCGCGCAGGCCGCCTCGTACGCGGCGCGCATCGCCTCGGCGGGGTCGGCCTCGGCGTCGGGGCCGTCGGAGAGCTCCGGCACCACGACGTTGTCGATCAGGATGATGCGCTGGCGCCAGTGGTCGAAGGCGCACAACTGGCCGATGACGACGAGCGCGGCGTCGGGATGGCCCAGATCGTCCTGGGGCACGTCGGGGAGACGCTCGACCTCGCGCACCACGTCGTAGCCGAGATACCCGACCAGTCCCCCGTGCAGCGGGGGGAGCCCGGCCAGCGTCGGCGAGCGGAACCGCGCCACCAACGCCTCCACCGCGGCCAGGATGCCATCGTCGGAGCTCCGCAGGCCGAGACGGCCCGCCGCCTCGACGTGCCTGCCGCGCGCCGTGAGCGTGGCCAACGGGCGGCGCCCCACGAAGGAGTAGCGGCCCCACCGCTCGCCGCCCTCGACGGACTCGAAGAGGAAGCCGTCCCTCTCCCCCACGACGTTGGCGAAACACGCGACGGGCGTCAGCGTGTCGGCGACCACCTCGCAGGAGACCGGCACGATCCGATGGGCCCGGGCCAGTGCGGCGAACTCGGCGGCGTCGGGGCGGAAGTCCAGGTCCGCTGCCGACGGCTGGCGGTCCTGGTCACCTCCGGCGGTCACGGCGCGGGCACTCCCGGACCGGTACCGATGGTCCGGTAGAAGCACGTCCGCTCACCGGTGTGACAGGCCCCGCGGCCGTGTTGGTCGACGAGAACGACCAGGGCGTCCCCGTCGCAGTCCATGCGCACCTCGCGCACGTACTGCCGGTCCCCCGACGTCTCGCCCTTCTGCCAGTACTCCTGGCGGCTGCGGCTGAAGAACCAGCTGCGGCCGGTCTCGAGGGTGCGGCGCAGCGCCTCCGCGTCCATGTAGGCCACGGTCAGGACGGTGCCGTCCGCCGCGTCCTGCACGATGGCCGGCACAAGGCCGCGGGCCTTGTCGAAGTCGACGAGGCGCGCCAGCGCGTCGTCGAACGTCAACGGCACGCCCTCGGGCACGCTCTCGGGCGCGCTCACAGGTAGAGCCCCGTCCCACTGTCGTTGCGCGGCGACGCGATGGCGTGGATGTCGCGCTCGCGCAGAATGACGTACTCCTCGCCGTGCACCTCGACCTCGAAGCGGTCCTCGGGGTTGAACAGCACGGTGTCGCCGACCTTGATGGAGCGCACGTGCGGCCCGACGGCCACCGCCTCGGCCCACGTCAGGCGCCGGCTGATCTGGGCCGTGGCCGGGATCAGGATGCCGGCTCGCGAGCGCCGCTCACCATCGGTCTGCGAGATCTGCACCATGACGCGGTCGAAGAGCACCGAGATCGGCTGCTTGTCCTCACTCACCGCCGGCTTCTCCGTCTTGGCGCGGCCGGACCCGTCCTTCGTCGTCGACGTGGGCACCTAGGCACGGTACCGCAAGAGCGCGGCCTCCCAGGTCAGGACACGCCTCCGGCCGGGCGGACGGTGACCCCGTGCGCCGCCATGTAGCCCTTGGCCTCGCCGATGGTGAACTCGCGGCGGTGGAAGATCGAGGCCGCCAGCACGGCGTCGGCTCCCCCTTCGAGCGCACCGTCGACCAGGTCCTGCAACACGCCCACGCCGCCCGACGCCACGACCGGGATGTCGACGGCCTCGACCACGGCCCGTGTCAGCGCCAGGTCGAAGCCGTCCCGCGTGCCGTCGCGGTCCATGGAGGTCAGGAGGATCTCGCCGGCGCCGTTGCCCGCGCACTCGACCGCCCAGGCCACCACGTCCCGGCCGACCGGCGTTCGGCCGCCGTGCGTGTACACCTCCCACCCTCCCGCACCGCCCGTGCGGGCACGGGCGTCGATGGCCACGACGGCGCACTGGCCGCCGAACTCCTCCGCGATGTCCCGCACCAGTTGGGGTCGTTCCACTGCGGCTGTGTTCACCGCGACCTTGTCCGCGCCGGCCCGGAGGAGGCGGCGTGCATCCTGCGCCGCCCGCACCCCGCCCCCGACCGTGAGGGGGATGAAGACCTGCTCCGCCGTGCGCGCCACCACGTCGACCATGGTGTCGCGCTCGTCCGACGAGGCCGTGATGTCGAGGAACGTGACCTCGTCGGCGCCCTCGGCGTCGTAGCGGGCCGCCAGTTCCACCGGGTCGCCCTCGTCGGTGAGGTCGACGAAGCGCACGCCCTTGACCACACGGCCCCCGGTGACGTCGAGGCAGGGGATCAGGCGGACGCTGCGCACGCGGCGATCCCTTCCTCCACGCTGAGCCGGCCCTCCACGATCGCCTTGCCGACGATCGCGCCGCTCAGGCCACGGCCCGCCGCCGCGAGGCCGGCCAGCGCCTTGAGGTCCCCGACGCCCGACACGCCGCCCGATGCCACCACGGGCAACGATGTCGCCTCCAGCAACGCCTGCAATCCGGTGAGGTCGGGCCCCGACAGCATGCCGTCGCGCGCCACGGACGTCGCCACCACGGCGCCGATGGGCTCCTTCTGCCACAGCTCGAGCAGATCGGTGACGGCGCGGCCCGAACCGGCCAGCCAGCCCTGCGCCTGCGCCTCGGCCACCCCATCGTCGCCGACGCGGTAGTCGAGCCCGACGGCGATCCGTCCCGGCCAGCGGCGGGCGCAGCGGCCCGCCAGCGCGGGCTCCTCGAGGGCGGCGGTGCCCAGGACCACCCGCGCCACGCCGGAGTCGAGGACCTCGGCGGCATCGTCCTCGGAGCGGATGCCGCCGCCGAACTCCACGCTGACGCCGGCGGCGCCGGCCAGCTCGACGATCCGGCCCAACACGTCACGCTCGTGCGCCACGCCCGTGCGGGCCCCGTCGAGGTCGACGACGTGGATCCAACGCGCGCCGCCGGCGACGTAGCTCTCGGCGAGGGCCGCCGGGTCGCCGTAACGCTGTTCGCGCCCGAAGTCGCCCTGCGTGAGCCGGACCGCCGTGCCGCCGCGCAGGTCGATGGCCGGGAACAGCTCCATCACGCCGCCTCCTCGGCCAGGCGCACGAAGTTGGCCAGGAGCGTCAGGCCCGTCGCTCCAGACTTCTCCGGGTGGAACTGCGCGCCCCACAGGGTGCCGCGCGTGGCCAGGGCGGCCACGACGCCGCCGTAGTCGCACACCGCCGCCGTCTCGTCGCCGACCGGTGGGGCGAACGAGTGCACGAAGTAGACCCAGGGTCGCCGGCCCAGCCCGCGCAACGGCTCTGGCGTCTCCACCGCGCCACGCACCTCGAGCGTGTTCCACTGCATCTGCGGGTGCTTCACGCCCTCCGGCAGCGGCGCCACCTCGCCGCGGAAGACCCCCAGACCGACTGCGCCCGGGCTTTCCCGCGAGCTCTCGTAGAGCAACTGGAACCCGACGCACACACCGAAGAAGGGAACGCCGTCCGCCAGGGCACTGCGGGCCGCATCCTCCAGCCCGCTCTCGTGCAGCGCCCGCGCGCACGCGCCGAAGGCGCCCACGCCGGGGAGCACCACGGCGTCGGCCGCCGCCACGCTCGCCGCGTCGTCGACCAGCCGCGCCGCCGCACCGACATGCTGCAGCGCCTTCTCGGCCGAGCGCAGGTTCCCGATGCCGTAGTCGAGGACAGCGATGCGCGGCCCTCCCGTCACAAGCTGCCCTTGGTGGAGGGGATGCCACCCCCCTCGACGCGCACGGCGTCGCGCAGGCAACGGGCCACCCCCTTGAAGCTGGCCTCCAGCATGTGGTGCGTGTTCTTGCCCTCGAGCCGGCGGATGTGCAGCGTCACGTTGGCGGCGGTGGCGAAGGCGCGCCAGAACTCCTCGGCGAGCTGGGGGTCGAAGGGTGGTGAGCCGAGCCCGGGCGTGTCCGGGGCGAACTCGAGCGAGTAGGCCAGATACGGCCGTCCCGACAGGTCCAGGGCCACCTCAATGAGCGCCTCGTCGAGGGGCAGCAGCATGGAGGCGAAGCGGCGGACCCCGGCCTTGTCCCCCAGCGCCTCGGCGAGCAGGGCGCCGACCACGATGCCGACGTCCTCCACGGTGTGGTGGGCGTCGACCTGCAGGTCGCCCGAGGCGTGCACAATGAGATCGAAGCCGGCGTGCTTGCCCAGCTGCTCCACCATGTGGTCGAAGAAGGGCAGACCGGTCGTGACATCGGTGCGGCCGGTGCCATCGAGCACCAGCTCCGCCTCAATCGTCGTCTCCTTGGTGGCGCGCGCCCTGGTGGCGCGGCGGGCATCGGTGGTCACAGGCTCTCCTTCAGGGCGTGCAGGAAGCGGTCGTTCTCCTCGGCCGTGCCGATCGTGACACGCAGGCAGCCGCGCAGGCCGTCCCAGCTGGTGCAGTTGCGTATCAGGACCGAGTGGTCCAGCAGCGCGCGCCACACGTCGTTGGCGTCGCGCTCCCGGGGCCGGAACAGAATGAAGTTGGCGTCGGAGGGCCAGCTGTCCACCGGCAGGTCGTTCAGGGCAGCCGCCACTCTCCCCCGCTCCTCGGAGATGCGGGCCACCCGGGCCTCCATCTCGGGCACGTGGCGCAGGGCCACCAGACCGGCCACCTGGGTCTGCGCCGACAGGTGGTAAGGCAGCACGACGGACTCGCATGCCGTCACGACGGCGGGATCCGCCACCAGATAGCCCAGGCGCGCGCCGGCCATGGCCCACGTCTTGGAGAAGGTGCGCGTCACGACGAGACCGGGGTGCGCCGGTCCGCGCAGCGCCAGGGCCGACCACGGGGCGAACTGCCCGTAAGCCTCGTCGACGATCACCAGTCCCGGCGCGGCGCCGCTCACCGTGGCGACGGTCTCGGGGGGCTCGACCCGGCCGGTCGGGTTGTTGGGCGAGCAGAGGAACGTGATATCGGGTTGCTGCGCGGCCAGCAGCTCCAGCGCGTGACGCGGGTCGATCTGGAAGTCGTCGTCGCGCCCGCCCTCCACGACCTCGGTCCCGGTGATGCGCGCAATGTGGGAGTGCAGCGCGTAGGTCGGCTCGAACACCAGGGCGCGCCGGCCGGGGCCCCCGAAGGCGAGCAGCAGGCTCTGCAGCACCTCGTTGGAGCCGTTGGCGCAGAACACCTCGTCGGCCGTCACGCCGTGCAGCTCGGCCACCGCCTCCCGGAGCTCGGTGGCCGGTCGGTCGGGGTAACGGTGGAAGGAGATCTCCGCCAGTGCGGCCAGCAGCTCGTCGCGCCACGCCTCCGGTGGTGCGAAGGGCGACTCGTTCGTGTTGAGGCGCACCTCCGCCTCCACCTGGGGCGAGTGGTACCCCTCGGACAGCTGGAGATCGGGGCGCACCGGCGGCACGGCGCTCACGTCGGGCCCCGCTCGTGGAGCGCGTCCAGGCGGCGCTGCACCGAGTCGGCGTGCGCGGGCAGTCCCTCGGTCTCGGCCAGCGTGACGACGAGCGGGCCCAGCACGCGCAGGGCGTCGGGCGTCACGCGCACTGCGTGCACGTGCTTGCGGAAGTCGTCCGCCCGCAGCGCCGACGCGAAGCGCGCCGTGCGGTTGGTCGGCAGGACGTGGTTGGGCCCCGCGATGTAATCCCCCATGCTCGCCGGGGACCACGGCCCGATGAAGACGGCCCCGGCGTTCTGCACGAGACCGAGCAGCGCCAGGCCCTCCTCCTCGGGCACCATCAGCTGCAGGTGCTCGGGCGCGATGGCGTTGGCGACGGCCAGGGCCTGCTCGGGGCCGTCCACCAGGCAGACGATCCCCGCCGTGGCCAGCGTCGACTCCAGGTCGGCCCGCCGGCTCGACGCGGCCACGATGCGGTCCACCTCGGCCGAGATCTCCTCGCCCCGACCGGCGTCCCAGGTCACCAGCCAGGCCAGCCCGTCGGGACCGTGCTCGGCCTGCACGACCAGATCGACGGCGGCGAACGACGGTGGCGCATCCGGCCCTGCGACGACCACGATCTCCGAGGGACCGGCGAAGGCCGACGCGACACCGACGACACCCGAGAGCTGTCGCTTGGCCTCGGCCACGTACGCGTTGCCCGGACCGGCGACCACATCGACGGCGGGCACGCTGCGCGTCCCGTACGCCATGGCGGCGATGGCCTGGGCGCCGCCGATCCGGTACACCTCGTCCACGCCGGCAATCGCCGCCGCGCACAGCGTCGCCGTATCGATCCGCCCGTCGGCGGCCGGGGGCACACACAGCGCAATGCTCCCCACGCCGGCCACCCGGGCGGGGGCCGCGCACATCAGCACGCTCGAGGGGTAGCGGGCACGCCCGCCGGGGGCATAGATGCCCGCCCGCTCCACGGCGCGGGTCAGGTGGCTCACGGTGACGCCGCCCTCGACCAGATCCCCCGGCTGTACACCCTCGTGGGCGTGATAGGTCAGGATGCGCCCGAAGGCAACCTCGAGGGCCCGCCGGAGGTCCGGGTCTGCCTCGGCGGAGGCCTTCTCGATCTCCTCCGGGGGGACCCGCAGACCGTCGGACACGTCGACCCGGTCCAGGTCTGCGGTGTAGCGCACCAGCGCCTCGTCCCCCTCGGCGCGCACCGTGCGCAGGATCTCCGCCACGACGTCGTGGACGTCGGACCCGGGCTCCGACGGGCGCGGCAGGAGCGCCTCGTAGGGCGGCGGCGTGCCGCGCAGGTCCAGCATGCGGAGGGACATGAGGCCACAAGGCTACCGGCGGGCCTCGAGGGCCCTTCCCGCTGCGTCGCCGGTCGGCCGCCTCGGCTCTGCCGGGGCACGGGGCCCGGCCCGGGCCCAGCGTTCAGGTGAGCCATCATGCTGGGATGACCTCCGCCGCCGAGATCTCGTCGCTCTCCTCCACCCTGACCGAACTGCACGACCGGGTGACCGCCCTGGCGGAGAGCGCCCTCGCCACCGGCGACGAGGACATGGCCCACGAGCTCATCGCCGTCGAGCGGGCCCTCGGCGGCGCGCTCCGGCGCCTGCGCCGCTTCGGTCAGGGGCAGGGTCAGGGCGCTCGCCGCTGAGCCGAGTCAGGGTCGCCTGACCGCGGCCCCAGTCGCTTAGACCGCGTAGAGGACGAGCTCGTGCCCCAGGAGGGATGCGGCCGTTCGCAGCACGGCCTGGCGCTGTGCCACCACGGCACAGTTGCGTCGCTCCGCCACCTCGACCACCGCCACGACGCTCAGGTCCGACGTGTCGCAGCGCGCCGCGATCTCACCCGAACGGCGCGCCGCCTCCCCGCTGAAGGGCTCGATCTCGGTCCCGGCGAGCAGCTCGCCGATGCGGTCGCTGCGCGCCTCGGTCCGGTAGCCCTCGGCCACCGTGACGGCCGGGATCACCGGCACAATGCCGTTGGACAGCGCGGCGCGGTGCAGGGCCCACATCATGCGATCGCCCCGGGCCGCCGCGTGGAGAGCACCGAGTCCGTAGACCAGGCCCTCGCGGCGCGCCGTGCTCACCGGCGCCGGACGCGCGAGGCCACTCCGGACACACCCGAACGCAGGCGGGCCAACAATGCCTCGCCGGCGGCCAGCTCCTCGGCGCTCAGCGACCCCGTCTCACCCTCCCAGGCCGCCACGCCCCGCAGGCCTTGGCGAACCCTCAGCTGCCGTTCAGCGGCCGAGGAGAGCCAGGCGCTGAAGGAGACGCCGTCCTGCTTGGCGGCCTCTTCGACCGACGACGCCACCTCGTCATCGAGCGAGACGGAACGCTTGGTCACCACGGTTCGAGGGTAGCACCTGAAGTAGTACCAGCGGGCCTCTACCCCGTCCCACCTGCTGGGGAAACACCAATGCCGGCCCGAAGGCCGGCATTGGGCGAGCCAGCCGGGAGGCGGATCCCAGCACTGACTCTTTCGGAACCAGGTGGCGGGAACCGGTTCCGGCAACAATGGTAGCGCCTGGGTTTTCCGATTTCACCTTGAGTACAACGAATTGCCCAAAAAGGGGGTGAATGCACCCCGCCCACGCCGATTACTGGACTGACGGACAGAAATCGGCCAAGGAGCATGCGTCGCAGTGGGGTTTCCGGGCAACACACGTGTTTCGGCCGTGCAGGATGACCCGGAGGCTGAAGGCGCCTCGCTCTGCAGCGGGGATGAACGCATTGAGCTCGTGCTCGACCTTGACGGCGTCGCGCCGCGCCGGGGCGGGCAGGCCCTCGGTCAGGTGCAGCCGTTCGCTCACCCGCAGCACGTGGGTGTCGACGGGGAGCCCCGGGAGCCCGAACGCCACGCTGCGCACGACGTTGCCCGTCTTGCGGCCGACGCCGGGAATGGTGACGAGATCCTCGAGCGCACTCGGCACGACGCCCCCGTACCGTTCGGCCACCGCGCTCGCCATGCCGATGAGGCTCCTCGTCTTGGCACGGAAGAAGCCGGTGGAACGGACGAGCTCCTCCACGTGCTCCGGGTTTGCCGCGGCGAGCGACTCGGCGTCGGGATACGCCGCGAAGAGCGCAGGCGTCACCATGTTCACGCGAGCGTCCGTGCTCTGGGCCGACAGGATGGTCGCCGCCAGCAGTTGGAAGGGGTCCTTGAAATCCAGAGCGCACAGCTCCACGGCCGTGCCTGGGTAGACCTCGGCCAGGCGCTCGGCGGTCAGCCGGGCCCGACCTTTCGCTGTCCTGGGCTGCGCCACCGGTTCACGGTACCGGGTTACGTTGGCCGGAGTGGACGCTCCGGACACGCTGGACATGGCGGTGCTGCATCTGCGCGACCTGTCGGCGACCGATCAGGCCTCGCTCAACGCGCTGCTCGAACAGGCCAACGCGGCGAGCGACCACCCGCCCTTGCCCGAGCCGCAACAGCTGGCCGTCTCCCACCTCGCCGAGGCGCCGGACGGCGAGCGCATCGTGTTGGCCCGGCAGGGCGACCGAGCTGGCGGGGGTGGCCCTTCTCTCCCCCGCCCGTGACGGCTCGATGGTCGTGCACCTGGTGGTCGACCCGTCGGTGGCAGCGGCGGTGGAGCTGCCGCGGGCGCTGCTGCGCCGGGCCGTCCAGGAAGCACCCGCGGCCGCCCCGATCCACCTCTGGGTGATGCAGGCGACCGCGGAGGACGACGAGCGCGCCGCCGCTGCGGGCTTCCTTCCCGAGCGCGACCTGCTCCAGATGCGCGTCAGCCTCCCGCTGCCCGCAGACGTGGTGGCGGCGACGCGGCCGCTGGCCACCCGGTCCTTCGTCATCGGCCGCGACGAGGAGGCCTGGGTCGACACCAACAACCGCGCCTTCGCCGACCACCCCGAGCAGGGTGGGTGGTCCGTGGCCCAGCTGCGCGAACGCATGGCTGCCGACTGGGTCGACCTCGACGACTTCCTCATCGCCGACGACCCCGACGGGCCGGGCCTCATCGGGGCCTGCTGGACCAAGGTGCACCGCGACCGGACTCCCGTCCTCGGCGAGATCTACGTGATCGACGTCGACCCCCGCCACCACGGGCAGGGTTGGGGCCGCTCCCTGACCGTGGCCGGGCTCACGCACTTGGCCGGCCGGGGCATCACGGTCGGGATGCTCTACACCGACGCCACCAACGTGGCGGCCGTCGCGCTCTACCGCTCGCTCGGATTCACGGTCGACCACATCGACCGCTCCTACCGGCGCGACCAGGCCGGCTGACCGCAGGCAGGCGGCCCGCGACCGGCGACGACCGGCGACCGGCGACCGGCTCAGTTGATGCCGGTACCGATGGCCTTCCCGACCCCGAAGGTCACGCCTGCCGCCACGGCCGTCACCGCCAGTTGCCGCAGCGCGGACACCACCACCGGCCGTTCGGTGAAACGGGCCAGCACGACGCCGACGACCACCGAGGCCACGGCAGCCAGCACAATGGAGAGCACGATGGCCGTGGTGCCCGAGGTGAAGAGCCACGGCGCCAACGGGATGAAGGCCCCCAGGGCGAAGGTGACGAAGGAGGCCGCAGCGGCCTGCCACGGCGACCCCAGGCTCTGCGGGGTGATGCCGAGCTCCTCGCGCGCGTGCGTCTCGAGCGCCAGGTCCGGATTCTGCATGACCTCGTTGACCATCTCCGTGGCCACCGTCGGGTCGATGCCGCGGCGCACGTAGATCCCGCGCAGCTCGGTCGCCTCACCCTCGGGGCTGTGGCTGAGGGACTTGCGCTCCACCTCGAGCTCGCGCTCCATCAGCTCGCGCTGCGCGGTCATGGAGAGATATTCGCCGGCCGCCATGGAGAAGGAGCCCGCAATCAGTCCGGCGACCCCCGCCAGACGCACGATGGAGCCACCCGGGTTGGCGCCGGCGATGCCCAGGACCAGGGAGACGTTGCTCACCAGGCCGTCACTCACGCCGAAGACGGCCGCCCGGGCCCCGCCGCCGCGGAAGTCCCGGTGGTGGTGCGGCGGTGTCGCATCGTGCTCGGGCGGAGAACTCACCCGCGTCAGCGTAGTGAGGCGCTCCCACGCGGGTAGCGTCCTGCAGCGGAATCAGACCCTGACCAGCGAGGAGCGCACCATGACCACCATCATCGACGGCGTCGATGCCTTTGCCGACTTCGTCGGCAAGGACCTCGGCTACTCCGAGTGGCAGCCGATCACCCAGGAGCGGGTGAACCTCTTCGCTGACGCCACCGATGACCACCAGTGGATCCACGTCGACCCCGAGCGGGCCAAGAGCGGACCCTTCGGCGTGGCGATCGCGCACGGGTACCTGACGCTGTCCCTGGCGCCGGTGCTGTTGAACAAGATCATCCAAGTCGACAAAATGAAGTTCGGCGTCAACTACGGCTGCAACAAGGTTCGCTTCCCCTCCCCCGTGCCGGTCGGCTCGGAGTTGCGCATGGGCGTCACCATCGCCGCCGTCGAAGAGACCGAAGGTGGCGTCCAGGTCATCTACGACTTCGTCATGGAGGTCAAGGACGCGCCGAAGCCCGCCTGCGTGGCCCAGGTCGTCTACCGCTACTACCGCTGACGCTGATTCCCACGCCCACGCCCACTGCAGCCATGGCGCGCCGACGGACCGGGTCAGCGTCGCCGCCGCCGCTGCCCACCGGGGACGAGAAGACGGCGCGCGTGCGCGCCATGTTCGACACCATTGCGCCGCGCTACGACCTGATCAACCGCCTGATGACCTTCGGGCTCGACCAGGCCTGGCGGCGCAACACGGTGGCCGCGTTGTCGCTGCCGGACGATTCGCTGGTCCTCGATCTCGCCTGCGGCACCGGTGATCTCTCTCGCCTCGCGTTGCGCCGCGGCTACCGGGTCGTCGGCACCGACCTGAGCGCCGGCATGCTGGGTGCCAACGTCGCGGCCACCCCGCTCGTCGAGGCGGACGGCAGCGCGCTGCCCTTCGTCGACGGCGCCTTCGATGGGCTGGTCTGCGGCTACGCCTTGCGCAACTTCACCGAGCTGGCCGCCACACTGTCCGAGTCGGCCCGCGTCCTGCGGCCGGGCGGCCGCCTGGCCGTGCTCGAGGTGGACACGCCGACCTCACCGCTCTGGCGCGCCGGCTACGACCTCTGGTTCACCAAGGCCGTCCCCGTACTCGGGGCTGCGCTCTCGGACAAGGAGGCCTACCGGTACCTGCCGCAGTCGGTCGCCTACCTGCCGCCCACGCCGGTCCTGCGCGCCATGCTGCGCGACGCGGGCTTCTCCGCCGTCGGGATCCGGCCCCTGGCGGGAGGCCTGAGCCAGATGGTGGTGGCCACCCGCACCGGCACGCCGTGACACCCGCGGCCAAACCGGCGGCGAAGCGGCAGCCGCGGCGGCGAGCGCCGCGCTGCACGCCCGCACCGTCCCACTCGAATACGGGCCCGACGCGCTGGAGTTCGATGGCAGCCCGACCGTGCTCTTCGACCGGCCCGGGCTGACGCTGGTCGGCTGGGGCACGGCGCTGCTCGTCCCCGCCGCCGAGGCGGCGGCCGCCCTGGCCGCCATCCCGTGCGACGACGCCGTGGGGACTCTGGGGTCGGGACCCGTCGCCCTGGGGCGCTCCCGTTCACCGACGCGTTCGGCGGGTATCTCGTGGTGCCGCGCTTCACCATGGGCACCTCGCGCGACGCCGACGGGGTGACCCGGCGTTGGGCGACCGCGGTCGGGCCGGCCGACCTCGCCCTGCCCGACACCGGCGAGCTCTTCGACGCCGTCATCTGGCAGTACGGCACCACGCCGACGGAGCCCGTGGACGGTGGCGTGGCCGGGGTCGCCGGCGTGAGCACCGCCATGACCTCCGAGGGCTACGCCGCCATGGTGGCCGAGGCCGTCGGGGAGATGGACCGACGCGGAGCCACCCTGCGCAAGGTGGTGCTGTCGCGCCCCGTCGAGGTCCGCCTCAGCGGGGAGCTCCCCTTGTCGGCCGCCCTCCGCCGGCTCCGGGCCGGGGAGCCGAATTGCGCGATCTTCTCCATGCCCGTCCCCCACGGGTCCTTCTTCGGCGCCAGCCCCGAGCTCCTGGTGGCGCTCCACGGGTCCCGGGTGTCGAGTCACCCCCTGGCCGGCACGGTGCCGCGGGGCGACACCGCCCGCACCGACGCCGACGCCCAACGCGACCTGGCCGGGTCGGCCAAGAACCGCGCCGAGCACCGCTACGTGGTGGAGGCGATCGCCGGCGCCCTGGCGCCGTTCTGCGAGGAGCTGTCGGTCCCGGCCGAGCCGTCCGTGGTCGCCTTTCGCTCGGTGGCACACCTCGGGACGCGGATCGAGGGCCGGCTGGTCCGGCCCGTCGGGGTGCTCGAGCTCCTGCGGCAGCTCCATCCGACGCCGGCCGTGGGCGGCACGCCGCGCGCCGAAGCCCTGGCCTTCATCGCGGACCACGAGGCAGGCGAGCGGGGGCACTGGGCCGGCCCGGTGGGGTGGGTCGGTGCCGGGGGCGACGGGGAGTGGATGATCGGCATCCGCAGCGCCCAGCTCGACGCCAACGGGACGACGCTCATGCTGCGCGCCGGTGGGGGCGTCGTCGCCGGCTCGGACCCGGGGGCCGAGGCCGCCGAGGCCAACGTGAAGCTCGCCACCGTGCTCGATGCCGTGGTGCCCGGGGCCTCAGTGCAATTGCGGTGAGCGCACGGGCGCCGGGGCTTCTACTGAAGCTGCGACGTGGGTAGCGGCCAGCGGAATCTCGACCAGCAAGGTCGCCCCGCCCTGCGGGGACGTGGTCACCGCTGCGCTCCCGTGCAGGGCCTCCGCGATGGCCCGGACGATGGCCAGGCCCAGGCCGGTGCCCGAGGCGGAGCGCGAAGGGTCGCCCTGGTAGAAGCGGTCGAAGACCCGCCCGGCCACCCCCGGCGGGATCCCGGGCCCGTTGTCGGAGACCTTGATGTAGCCCATGGACTGGGACACGCCGGTCGACACCGTGACCTCGGTGCCCGGCGGGGTGTGGGCCAACGCGTTGCGCACCAGGTTGTGCGCCACCTGGGCCAGGCGCTCGCCGTCCCCGACCACGACGACCGGCGGACCGGCCTCGAGGACGAGGTGGTGGTCATGGGGCACCGCATTGGAGTCGTCCACCGCGTTCGTGCAGACGCGATGCAGGTCGACCGGCTCCGCCCGCAGCGGCCGGCCCCGGTCCAGCTCGGCGAGCAGGAGGAGATCCTCGACCAGGCCGCCCATCCGGGTCGCCTCCTCCTCAATGCGCTTGAGCGCCTTGCTGCCGGCCGGTCTCGTCGGAGAAGCCGCCTCGTCCGAGCAGCTCGGCGTAGCCCCGGATGGAGGTCAGGGGCGTCCGCAGCTCGTGCGAGGCGTCCGCCACGAACTGGCGCAGCCTCTCCTCGGAGGCCGACTTCTCGGCGAAGGCCCCTTCAATCTGGGCCAGCATCTGGTTCAGGGCCAGACCCAGGCGGCCCACCTCGGTGCCGGGGCGCCCCTCGGGGACACGGCGGGTCAGGTCTCCCGAGGCGATGGCATCGGCCGTGCCCGCCATCTGGCGCAAGGGCCGCAGCCCGCGGCGCACCACCAAGAGGACCAGCACGCCCATGGCCAGCAGCACGGCCACGCTGGCGCTCACCTCGACGCTGCGCAGGGAGGCCAGTGTGTCGTAGGTCGGGTTGAGCGAAATGGAGGTAACCAGAGTCCCCTGGGGGACCGTGACGGCGACCGTGCGGTAGCGGCCGTCGGGGTCCCCGGTGCTCCCCAGCACCACGGCGTCGGGGTCGGGGCGGAAGGTGCCGGCGTAGCGTCCGACACGCACCCGGCTGTCGATGTCGGGCACCTGCTGCACCGGGATGTCCTTGGTCAGGATCGGCGCCGGGTCGGGTCGGGCGATGGGCCCCGACGGCCGCGCGAGGACGACGTGCCCCGCGCGGTCCAACAGCTGGACGTACACGTCGGCGCTGATGCGGCGCGACAGGTCGGCCTGGTTGACCGGGAGCTCACGTTGCGCCGCGTAGGTCAGGTACTGGAAGCCCACGGACTCGTTCTGGGCCAGTGTGTTGTCGGCCTGGCCGTAGAGGAAGGAGCGCACCTCGGCGTAGGTCACGATGTCGGCGACCAGCAGGCCGACCACGAGCAGCAACGCCACGACAGCGACGAGCCGCTTCTGGAGGCTCATCCGTCCCGAGGCAGGCGGAGGGTGTAGCCGACGCGCCGGATCGTGTGGATGAGCGCCGGTTCGCGGTCATCGATCTTCTTCCGGAGGTAGCTGACGTAGGTCTCGACGATGTTGGGGTCGCCGTGGAACTCGTAGCCCCAGACGTTGTCGAGGAGCTCGGACTTGGAGATCACGCGGCGGGCGTTGTCGAGCAGGTAGTGCAGGAGGTTGAACTCCGTCGCCGTCAGCTCGATGGCCACCTCGTCGCGCCAGACCTCGTGCGTATCGACGTTCATCGTGAGGTCGGCGAACTGCAGGATGGAGGTGTCGGCGGCGGTCATCTCGCCGGCGCGCCGCAGGATGGCCCCGACACGCGCCATGAGCTCCTCGATGCTGAAGGGCTTGGTGACGTAGTCGTCGCCCATGCTCAGGCCCTCGACCTTGTCCTGCGTCGTGTCGCGGGCGGTGAGGAAGACGATCGGCATCTGCTCGCCCTGGTGGCGCAGGCGCCGGCAGACCTCGTTGCCGTCGAGGTCGGGCAGCATGACGTCGAGCATGACGAGATGCGGACGGAAGCTGCGCACCTGCTCGAGCGCCTCGGCCCCGGTGGAGGCCACGCCCACCTGGTAGCCCTCGAACGTCAGCGCGGCGGACAGGAGCTCGGCGATGTTCGGCTCGTCGTCGACGACGAGGATGCGCGACTGCGGAGCTTCGACCGTCACGCCGGCCTGCCCGCGCTCATGCCGCTCATACCGACCGCACCGGGTCTTCGGTGCCCGTGGGTGAGGTCGTCGGGTCCGCGGCGGCGCCGTGCCCCGGTCCCTGCCCCGGCCCCGGCCGGCGAAGGCTTGCCCCGCCCCCCGCCAGTGGCGACACGGCGCATGCCCCGTAGGCGATCCGCCCGAGGCCCCACCACGTCACCAGGCCGAGCGCCTCGACCACGATGAACGAGGACATCTTCGACTCGCCGGCGGCGCGGTCGACGAAGCTGATCGGCACCTCGGTGACGGTGGCGCCGTGCTGGATCGACCGGTAGGTCATCTCGATCTGGAAGCCGTAGCCCTCGGCCCGGATGCGGTCGAGGTCGAGCTGGCGCAAGATACGGGCCGAGTACGCCCGGTACCCCGCCGTCGAGTCGGCCACCCCGAGGCCGAGCACCGCCGATGCGTAGGCGTTGCCGCCGCGCGACAGCAGGTGGCGGTGCCAGGCCCAGTTCGGGATGGAGCCCGCCCTCGACGTACGCGCGAGCCGATCACCACGTCGAAGCCCTCTTCGAGCGGCGCCACCAGCGTCGGCAGCGCGGCGGGGTCGTGCGAGAAGTCGGCGTCGATCTCGATGAAGGCGTCGTAGCCGCGCTCGAGACCCCAGGCGAAGCCGGCCCGGTAGGCGCTGCCGAGCCCGGACTTGCCCGCCCGCGAGAGCAGGTGGACGTCGGACAGTTGGGCGGCCACCCCCTTCACGAGGTCTGCGGTGCCGTCGGGGCTCCCGTCGTCGACCACCAGCACGCCGGCACCGGGCAGGCACTCGTGGATCCGGTGCAGCATCCGCTCGATGTTCTCCGACTCGTTGTAGGTCGGGATGACCACCAGCGGTCGCATGACAGGCATTCTAGGGGAGGTTGCCGCATCGACTTCTTCGCCCGCCGGAGTGGCGGCCGGACCCGGATCTGCCCCTGGACCTGCCTCTTCACCCCATCGCCGGCACGACGGATCCCCCGGGCACACGGGGGGAAGTGCCTCAGATGTCGACCGGCTCCGTCGCCGGCGGCTGCGGCTCCTGCAGGGCGGCGTCCTCGGCCACGTCGGGGCCGCGGCGCAGCTCCCGCACGATCACCTGGATGGCCCCGCCGATCGGGATCCCCACCAGGGCCCCGACGAACGTGCCCAGCCCGCCGGCCACCCGGCCGCCGATGGTGGCCCCGACCAGCACCGCGATCAGCACCCAGAAGGGGTTGAGCTGCACGGTCCGGCTCATGATCACGGGGTTGAGGACGTGGTTCTCCACCTGCTGGTACACGAGGAAGACGATCAGCATGGTGATCCCGGCCGGGACCGAGTGGATGGCCGCGATGATGACCACCGGGACACCGGCCAACAAGCCACCGACGAGCGGGAGCAGGTCCACCAGGGCCACGAAGACGCCGAGCAGCAGGGCGAAGGGGACGCCGAAGATCTCGAGCGTGACACCCACGATGACGCCGGCGATCACCGACGTGGATGCGTTCCCCAGCATGTACCCGGTTACCGAGCGGATCGACAGATCGACGACACGGTGCAGGCGTTGCGCCGTCGAGGGCTGGAACAGGCCGAGGAAGCCGCGCCACATGCGGGGGGCCTCCAGCATGGTGAAGAAGGTCAGGATGGCGATGGTCACCAGGGCCACGACCGTCGACGCCGCGGCGGCGCCCACGGACAGCGCGGTCGCCGGCTTCAGCACCTTGCTGATCTGCGAGGTGAGCTTGGCCGAATCCTCCGAGAGGTACTTCTGCAGGTGCAGCCGGTAGACCAGGCGCCCGATGGGGCCGCGTCCCTTCTTGGTCTGGTTGACGAGGTGTGGCACCTGGTGGCCGAAGTTGATGGCGGCCGTGACCAGGGGCTCGGCGAAGAGGTACACCAGGCCGCCGAGGACCAGGACGCCGAGCAGGAAGACCAGCAGCACGGCCCCACCGTGGGACAGGCCCCTCCGGCGCAGGAAGCGCGTGGCCGGCGTCAACAGGAGCGTGATGAAGAAGGCGATCACCACATAGACCAGAATCGTGCGCAGGACCCACAGCCCGAGAATGAGGGCGGCGTTGAGGTCGAGCAGCAGAATGACCGTGGCGACCGACACGACGATCGTCCCCAGCGGAATCCCGCGGCGACCCGCGCTCCCCGAGAATTTCGAGCGCCACGTCTCGGGGGCGTCGGCGGGCATGGCATCAAGCTTGGCAGCTGGGCACGCCGAAGAGGCGGTTCCCCAGGTGGCCCACGTGCAAGCATGAGTTGGATGGACGCGGAGGAAACGACGGAGGGGCAGCCGCAGGTCGCGGAGCCGTCCCCTGAATCCCACGTTTCCCCGGAATCCCCGGCGCCTCCGGAGTCCCCCGTGCCCTCGGAGGAGCCCGTCCCGCCACCGCGGGTCCGGCGCAGGTTCCTGCCGCGCAACGTGAAGATCACGTTGATGGTCCTCTTCCTCTTCTTCGTCGGCGAGTACATCCTGCTCCCCGAGCTGGCGAGCGCCCGCCGCGAAGCGCATCAGCTGTCCCAACTCAACGTCATTTGGCTGATCCTCGGCGCCCTCCTCGAGGTGGCGGCACTGGTGGCCTACACCCAGCTCACCCACACGGTCCTCTCCCCCGGCGCGCCCGACCGTTGGCGCATCTTTCGCATCAACATGTGGGCGTTGGCCATCAGCCACACGCTGCCCGGCGGCCAGGTCCCGGGAACCGCTGCGAGCTACAAGCTGCTCACCGACGCCAACGTGTCAGGCAGCACCGCCGCCTTCGGGCTGGCCACCCAGGGCATCGGTTCGGCCGTCGTGCTCAACGTCATCTTCTGGCTGGCCCTGCTCATCTCCATTCCCTTGCAGGGGTACAACCCGCTCTATGGCTTCGCAGCCATTCTGGGTGTGCTCCTCCTGGCGATCTTCGCGGGCGTGATCTTCTTCCTCACCCGGGGCGAGAAGCACGCCAGCATCTTCTTGAAGAAGGTGGCCAACCGGCTGCCCTTCGTCCGGGCCGAGACGGTGACCTCGCTGGTGCAGAAGGTGGCGGACCGCATGAAGATCCTGTTCACGAGCTCGGATCTGCTCACGAAGGCGGGGGGCTGGGCGGCCGCCAACTGGCTGCTCGACTGCGCGTCTCTCTACGTCTTCCTCCTCGCCTTCGGCGCCCACGTCTCGCCGATCGACGTCCTCGTGGCGTACGGGCTGGCAAACATTCTGGCCGTCATCCCGATCACGCCGAGCGGCCTCGGCGTCATCGAGATCACCGTCATCGCCGTCCTCAAGACTTTCGGGGTGCCCAGCGGGATCGCCGCCGCCGGCGTCCTGAGTTGGCGACTGGTGAACTTCTGGCTGCCCATCCCCTTCGGCGGTGCCTCCTACCTCTCGTTGCGCTTCGGGCATCCGAGCACGGCGACGGCCAAGGCGATCACCACCTGACGGCGCACCCCTGATGCGCGACGACCACGGACGCCCCTCGCTGCAGGCGCGCTGGGTCGCGGCACAACGGCTCCGACTGGAGCGCACGCGCCCGTCCACTCCCGACGGCGACGTCGAGGCGGAGCGCCGCCTCTACCGCGCCATCGCGGGCGGGGTGAGCATCCCCGTCGGCCGGTCGTCGGCGCTGGCGCAACGCACCCAGGTGATCGATGCCGAGGTGGCACGCGCCATTGGCCACGATACGGCGCAGATCGTGCTCCTCGGTGCAGGCGACGACGGTCGCGCCCTGCGCTTCGGCGGGGGCGCGGTGCGCTGGTTCGAGGTGGACCGCCCGGCGGCGCAAGCGGACAAGCGCAATCGGCTGCACGCCCTCGATATCGCGACCACGGGCACGACGTACCTCGGGCTCGACCTGCTGGTCGACGACCTGGATGCCGCGCTCCACGCCGCCGGCCACGATGCCGCCGCGCCGTCGCTGTTCGTCGCCGAGGAGCTGTTCGATGCCTTGACACTGGAGGCGACGGCATCCGTCTGCTCGGCGCTGCGGGCCCGGGCGGCACCGGGCAGCGCGCTGGTGGCCACCTTCTCGGTCGCGCCCGAAGGAGGCGACATCGCCCGGGTGCTCCGCTCCGCCACCGGACTCCTGCGTCAGGCGACCGACGAGCCCCGGCGCAACGAGCTCCGCCCCGGCGACCCCCAGAAGCTGATCGTCGTCACCGGCTGGCGGGTCACCCATTCCGAATCGTCGGCGGAACGCCGGCTCGACCCGGGCGCGCACATGCTCATCCTCGTCTGCGAGCCCGACCCGGCCCGGGGCGGGTGACTCTGCTCAGGAACCGGCGCCCGACGGCGCCATCGCCCTGCGGCCGAGACGCAGGGGCCGGGCCACAGACGAACGGGCGACGCGGAACGCCGCACCGATCAACAGCACGATGAACACCAGCACATAGGCATCGCCAACGGGGAGCAGCCAGCCCCGGCCGGCGAAGCGGACCGACGGGCCGTGCGGTACCCACCAGTAGGGCGCGGCCCAGAGGAGCACGGCGACGGCGAGCGCCCACCACTCGCCGGCACGTGGCCGGTCCTCGGCCAGTGCCAACCAGGCCACCAGCAGGACCATCCAGATGAAGTGGTGCGACCACGAGACGGGGCTGGCCAGCGACTCGGTGGCCTCCACCACGAGCAACCCGAGGATCGGTGAGGACCGGCGGTAGGCACCCGCGGCGATCACCAGGCCCACGACGCCGACGGTCACGACGATCACGAAGCTGGTCGGCGTCGTCACTGTGTGGCCGAGCATGCGCTCGGTCGCGCCGAGGATCCCCTGGTTGCCGATCCACGACAGCATGCCGGCGCGCTGGGGGTCGCGGATGTAGTGGGTCCAGTAGGACCACGAGGTGGAGGCGTTGCACGCGACGGCCAGCAGAGCCGCGGCCACGAACGAGGCAATGGCCCGGATGCCCGAACGGCCCTGTCGGGTGAGGAAGAGGTACGGGATCAAGATGATGGGCGTCACCTTGATGGCCGCCGCCAGCCCGACCAGGATCCCCCGCGGCAACGGCAGGTCCATCGTCAGGTCCGCCACGATCATCAGCGCCAGGATGATGTTGACCTGCCCGAGCAAGAAGGTCTGCCGCACCGGGTCGAAGAACAGCACCGGCAACACCAGGGCGAGGCCCCACCACACCACCGTCCGCTTGTCGAGCGCGCTGCACACGGCGCGCAGGCTGACGACGATCATCCCGAAGAGCGCGGCGAGATTGACCCAGGAGAACGCCACCTCGCAGACGCGCAACGGGAGGTGGGCGAACGGCGCGAACAGCAATGCGGAGAACGGCGGGTACGTGAAGCCCAGATGGTCCGTCGGATAGGTGACGGTGAAGAGGTTGTTGGACGACGCGTGCGCCCCGCCCAACAGGTAGGTGCTCAGGTCGAGCTGCTGGTGGAAGGAGGCGAGGATCGTCGCCCCGACGAACGCCACGGCGGCGGCAAGCGCGGGCCAACCCCAACCGCGGCCCGACGCGATCGCGCTCATGCGCAGGGCCAGCGCATCACGGTCCATCACGCCGGGCGGCCGCGACGAGCGACGGCCCTGCCGCGTCGCGGCCTGGCTACGCGGGCGGCCTGGCCTCTTCACCCTCTCCGACGCGGAGGTCTGTGTCGAGACGGCGGCGGGCCCGCTCCCGCGCCAGCTCCTTGAGTCGTTCCTGCGAGCTGACCCCGTGCCGATTCTGCACGCGGCGCCAGCGCCGGTCCGAACCGAGCTGCCAGGCGTTGGTCTCGTCGGCGAAGACGAGGTCCAGTATTTCGAAGAGCCGGGCCTGCAGCTCGGGGTCATGCACGGGGACGACAACTTCGATGCGGCGGTCCAGGTTGCGCCCCATGAGGTCCGCCGAACCGATGAAGATCTTCAGGGGCAGACCGGGTCCGGCCGCCGGATCGACGGGGACGCCACCGAAGCGGTAGATCCTCGAGTGCTCGAGGAAACTGCCCACAATGGAACGGACCCGGATGCGCTCGGAGAGCTCGGGGATGCCGGGTCGCAGCCGGCAGAGGCCGCGCACGGCGAGGTCGATCTCGACGCCGGCGCCCGACGCCCGGTAGAGCGCGTCGATCATGGCCGCGTCGGTCAGCCCGTTGAGCTTCAAGACGATGCGGCCCGCCGGTCCCGCGTCGGCCTGCTCCTCGATCATCGCCATGATGCGCTTGCGCACCGTGACCGGCGACACGAGGATCTGGCGGTAGTCGGCGTGGCGCGAGAAGCCCGTCAGGTAGTTGAAGAGCGCGCCGACGTCGGCGCCGATCTCGGGGTCGGAGGTCAGGAGCCCGAGATCCTCGTAGATGCGGGCCGTCTTGGAGTTGTAGTTGCCCGTGCCCACGTGGCAGTAGGGGCGCACCCCTTCCTCCTCGCGGCGCAACACCAGCGCGGTCTTCGAGTGCGTCTTCAGTCCGACGATGCCGTACACGACGTGCACGCCCACTTCTTCGAGCGCGCGGGCCCATCCGATGTTGGCCTCCTCGTCGAAGCGCGCCTTGAGTTCGACGATCGCGGCCACCTGCTTCCCGTTCTCGGCGGCCCGGATGAGTGCTGCCACGATCGGGCTGTCACCGCCGGTGCGATAGAGCGTCTGCTTGATCCCCAGCACCGCCGGGTCCTCGGCGGCCATGGCGACGAAGGCCTCGACGGACGTGGCGAACGAGTCGTAGGGGTGATGGACCAGCACGTCGCGCTCGCGCAACATGGCGAAGAACTCGGCCGGATCGTGCGCGGCCTGGGCCAACCGGGGCGGCGTCATGGGCGTCCAGGTCTCGCCGTGCAGGTCCGGGCGATCCAGCGCGTAAACGCCCCACAGGCCGCTGAGGTCCAGCGGCGCACCGACCCGGAAGACGCCGTCCGCGCCCACCTCGAGTTCGGTCGCCAGGAGGTCCGCCAGGTCCTGCCCCATGTCGGCCTCGACCTCGAGCCGGAGGGCCTTGCCGAAGCGGCGGCGGCGCAACTCCATTTCGATGGCGACCAGGAGGTCGTCCGCCTCGTCCTCTTCGAGGGCGAGGTCGGCGTTGCGGGTGACCCGGAAGGCGTGGTGGTGGCCGATGGTCATGCCTGGGAACAGCGAGTCCAGGTGGGCGGCGATGACCTGCTCGAGCGGGACGAAGCGCTCGCCGTCGGGCATCACGACGAAGCGGGGCAGGGCCGGGGGCACCTTGACCCGGGCGATGCGGCCCTCGCCCGACGCCGGATCCTGCACCTCGACCACCAGATTGAGCGACAGGTTGGAGATGTACGGGAAGGGGTGGCCGGGATCGACCGCCAGCGGGGTGAGCACGGGGTAGATCTGGCGCTGGAAGACCTCGTCGAGGTGCCGGCGATCCTCGTCGTCGAGCGAGGCCCAGCTGGCGAAGCGGATGCCCGCCTCGGCCAGGCCCGGGACGATGAGGTCCAAGAAGATGTGGTCCTGGCGCCGGACCAGTTCCTCGACCCGGGCCCTGATCATGGTCAGCTGCTCGCCCGGGCGCAGCCCGTCGACGGAGCGGGTGCGCACGCCGGCCGCCACCTGGTCCTCCAGTGCCGCCACCCGTATTTGGTAGAACTCGTCGAGGAGCTCCGAGAAGATGGCGAGGAACTTCGCCCGCTCCAGCAAGGGGATGCCGTCGTCTTCGGCCAGGTCGAGCAGGCGGGCACCGAAATCGAGGCGCGACTGCTCCCGGTTGGTGAAGCGCTGGTACCCGAAGGCCTCGATCTGCTGATACGTCGGTGGGGTGGGATGCTCGACCCGCTCCCCGGTCGCCTCGAGAACCTCGCCCGGGTCCGATCCATCGCCTGTGACCTGGGGCTCCGGCTGCGCCTGGGGTTGGTGCTGAGGCTGGGTCTGGGTCATGGGAGGGGTGCAGCGCGTGTACGGGCCGAGCGGGATGTCACCCCGAATCCTACCCCCCACCACTACGATTCGCCCGGTGCCGTCCGTTGCCCGCCGCACCCGTCGCACCCCATTCCCGCGCTACGTCTTCGGGCCCAAGCCCAAGCGCCGGACCGAGCTCGGCCTTCTCCTGTTCGGCTCGCTGCTGATCGTCGCGCTCTACGTCATTGCGGTCCTGGGGCAGAAGTCGAAGATCCCCGACAACATCGGCGCCTTCCTCGGCATTGTGCTCGGGCTGGCGATGCTGGCCCACATGGCCAACCGGTGGTTGGCGCCCAACGCCAACGCGGTGATCCTCCCGCTGGCCGTGCTCCTCAACGGGATCGGCTACGTGGTGATCGCCCGCTGGGACCCCGGGCAGGCCCAGGGCCAGGCGGCCTGGGCGGCGTTGGGCGTGGGGCTCTACGTGCTGACGCTCCTCGTTGTTCGCTACTCACGCGACCTGGAGCGCTACCGCTATCTGCTGTTGCTCGTGGCGGGAATCTTCCTGGTCGCGCCGCTGTTCTTCTCGCCTATCTACGGGGCACGCCTGTGGGTGCACGTCGGCAGCCTCGAGTTCCAGCCGATCGAATTCTCCAAGATCCTCCTGTGCATCTTCTTCGCCTCCTACTTCGCGGAGAACAAGGAGATGCTCTCGATCCCGACGGCGCAGATCGGCAACCGCCTCTACCTCGACCCCCGGCCCCTCATTCCGATTCTCGTGGCCTGGGGCGCCGCCATGGCGGTGATCGGCCTCGAGGACGACGTCGGCTTCGCCGCGCTGCTCTTCGTCCTCTTCATCGGCCTGCTCTGGGTGGCCACCGGGCGCGTCGGCTACCTGGTCCTCGGCCTCGTGCTCTTCGGCGTGGGCGCGTATATCGCGGCACGATACTTCGGCCAGGTGCATCTACGGGTGGAGCAGTGGCAGAACCCGTGGCCGACGGCGAAGAACCCGGGCAACACCCAGTTGAGCGAGGCCTGGTTCAGCCTCGGCACCGGAGGCGTCGGGGGGACGGGCCTCGGCCTGGCCCCGCACTTCGTCGGCGCCGTCCCGGAGCTGACGAGCGACATGATCTTCGCCGCCATCGGAACCGAGATGGGCCTGATCGGCTGTGCCGCCGTGGTGATGGCCTTCATCCTCCTGGTCGGTGCCGGGTTCCGGGTGGCCCAGACGGCACGCTCGGACTTCTCGCGCCTGATGGCGACGGGGCTGACCCTGATCCTGGGCTTCCAGGCCTTCTTCATCATGGCGGGGGTGGTGCGGATATTGCCCTTCACGGGTATCACGCTGCCGTTCGTCGCCTATGGCGGGTCGTCGCTGCTGGCCAACTACATCCTGATCGCCTTGATGCTGCGCATCTCCGACGAGGGGGCGGTGGCCCAAGCCGAGATGCAGTCCGCCGGGAAGGCGGCAGGGCCGGGCGAGCGCCCGATGGTCCCGGCCCGCTGAGTCAGGCCTCCGGCGTCGCTCCTGTGCCGCCGGGTCCCTTCCCGCCCGAACCGCCGGCTACCTCGTAGGACCACAGCTCGGACGACACCGAGACGGGTCCGCCGTGGGGCGAGGGCCGGTCGGCGCCGGCGTGGCCGTGGGCGAAGGCCGGCGAGGACACCCACTTGTCGAACGACTCCTCGTCGCGCCAGCGGGTGACCACGAGCCACTGCAGGCGATCGTCGGTCGGTCGGAGCAGCTCAAAACCTTCGAAGCCGTCCTGGTTGTCGACGGCGCCGGCCCGAGCGGCGAAGCGGCGGGCCAGCTCGTCGCCGGAGTTCTCGGGCACGGTGATGGCGTTGATCTTGACGACTGTGTGACTTTCACCTGCACTCATGGCACCTCACCTGGGAGTGTCGGGAGGCAACCTGCCTCTTCGGTGAGGTTAAGCCATGCACCGTTTCCCTATCTCACGCAACTTCGACCGACAGACCGCGGTCTCTGCGTCGATGGCAGCAACCACACTCGAGTTCGACTACCAATGCGACCGAGAATGGCGCCATGGGGAGAGCTGGGTTCACTCGTTGTCGATAGGGTTTGCGTCATGAACGAGGAACAGCTGCAGCGGGTTATTGACCTACTGGAAGCGGCCAACCTGGCGCTGGTGACGCTCGGCAGCCGGATTCCCGATGACGATGAGCTGGACACACGGCAGCACCTGAACAATGCAACAGCTGAGGTGCAGGAAGCGCTCGGCATCCTCAACAACGCATAGCCTTCCGAACTGACGTATCCCTTTTCGTTCTTCGCGCTTTACAGCGCGGTGGGCCCGTTGGGCGCCGGCGACGGCGCCTCATCGGTGATGGGGACGACGTCGCCGGCCTCGTCGAGGAGGCGTTCGTCGACCAGGATCGGCGCCGGGACCGGCATGCGCAACGCCAGGACGATGCCGTCGGAGGGGCGGCAATCCACCCGGACGCGGCCGGCCGGGGTCATGAGGTCCAGCTCGGCCAGGAGGTTGCCCTCGTCGCGCCCGACGAGGCGAAGGGCGATCACGTCGATGCGCGCCTGCTGCAACACCTGCACGAACAGCTCGTGGGTCATGGGCCGGCGCGACTCCAAGCGGCGCAGGGCCTGGGCCATGGCGGTGCCCTCGGGCAGGCCGACCGGGAAGACCAGTGCCCGCATCGGGGGCTCCGACTCCACCAGGGTGACGGCCGGGTAGGCCGAGGGCAGATCGAGCGAGACGTCCTCCACGTCCATCACCCGGAAGTCCGGGAGGGGCGGCTGGGCCGGCGGCTGGGTCGCTGCCGCGGGCTGGGGCTGGGGCTCGGGTTGGGGCTCCCGCTCGGCGCCCGTCTCCGGCTCGGGTTGGGCCTCCGCTTGCGGCTGCACGTCGGTCATCGGAATTTCCTCCTGGCGCCGACGCTCAACGCCAGGCCGACGGCACCGAAGAACACCAGGACCGCTGTCCCGCCGTAGCTGACGAACGGGAGCGGGATGCCCGTGATGGGCATGATCCCCATCGTCATCCCGGCGTTCTGGAAGACGCTGAATGCGATGAAGGCGAAGAGCCCGCTGCAGATCAGGCGGCCGAAGGTGTCCCGGGCCACGACCGCCGCGTGCAGTATCCGCCAGGCGATCACGCCCTCGAGCGCCAACACGGTCACGGAGCCCACGAAGCCCAGCTGCTCCGCCACCGCGGTGAAGATGAAATCGGTCTGCTGCTCGGGCACGTAGCCGAGGTTCGTCTGCACTCCGTGGCCGATCCCCGACCCGAACACACCGCCCGACCCGATGGCGTTCTTGGCCTGTTGCTCGTTGTAGATCGCCGACTGGACGTAGGGGTTCGTGCTGTGCGAGTTGGGATTCAAGAACGTGGTGAGGCGGGCGATCTGGTAGTGGTGCAACAGTCCGGACTCGACCGCGACCACGGCGAACAGCGCCGTAGCCACCAGCAACATGACCAGGATCCGGATCGGCAGGCCCGCCACCGCCAGCAGGACCAGCATCACGATGACCATGATCATCGCGGTCCCGAGGTCCGGTTGCAGCAGCACCAGGAGGATCGGGATGCCGGCCATGATCAGCAGCCGGAAGACGTCGCGCCAGGCCAGGCCGTCTGCCTCCCGGCGCGCGCGAATACGCGGACACGGCCAGAATGAGGGCGAGCACGGCGAACTCCGAGGGCTGCAGCTGCAACGGTCCCACGCTGAACCAACGCGCCGCGCCCTGGGCGCTGCTGCCGACCGCGAACACGCCCAACAGGGCCAGGATGATCAGCCAGTACAGGATGTTGGCGATCGGTTCGAGGCGCCGGTAGTCGATGAGGGCGACCACGACCATGACGATGACCCCCAGCACGACGAAGAGCCCCTGCTTCTTCAGGAAGGTCTTGGGGTCCTCGCCCTGGGCCAGCAGGGAGCCCCGCGTGGCCGTGTAGACCATCACGACTCCGATAACCGACACCAGCAGGGTGGCGGTGACAAGGATGAGGTCGAATGGGGGGACGTTGCGCCGGGTGGCAACGTGTGTTCGGGTGAGTTGGGTCATAACGCGGATTCGCGGACAGAATACCGGCCGTGACCTCACCGCCCCTGGCGCCGCTCCCTGCCCTGGTGGGCACCTTGAGCTCGGCCAGCAGCTCCGATCAGGTCGACCAAGGCGGGGGCTGGCTGTACCACCTGCTGATCAAGCTCGGGGTCAGCCCGGACACAGCATCGACGGTCACCGACCTGATCGTCCGGCCCCTCAGCATCATCCTCGTCATCGTGCTCGCGATCATCGTGGCCCGTATCGGCAGCCGGGTGATCCGGCGCGTCCTCGAGCGCGTGGCCAACCAGGCGGCGAGCCGCTCCGGCACGACCCGCGCCGCCCGCGTCACCACCATGTCCGGGGTCGTCGCCAACGTCTGGCGGTTCTTCGTCTTCATCGTCACGGGCGCCATCGTGCTCGGCATGCTCGGCATCAATCTGACGCCGCTGCTGGCCAGCGCCACCATCATCGGTGCCACCCTGGGGTTCGGTGCGCAGCAGATCGTGCGCGACTACTTCTCGGGCATCCTCATGACGGTGGAAGACCAGTACAACGTCGGCGATTCGGTCATGGTTGGCGGGCCGACAGGGGTCACCGGCGTGGTCGAGGAAGTCACCATGCGCCTGACCCGCTTCCGCGGCGCCGACGGCACCATCTTCATCATTCCCAACGGCGACATCCGCCTCGTCGGCAACCTGTCGCGGGGTTGGGCGTGCGCCATCGTCGACTTCACCTTGCCCGGTGCCGACGCCACCGACCTGGACTCGCTACGCGCCGTGATCGGCACCGCGGCACACGAGGTGGCAACGAGCCCCGCCTTTGCGGGGCACTGCACCGAGCCACCGGTCGTGGTGGGGTTGGAGCGCGCCGACGCGACGACGATCACCATGCGCGTCACGCTGCTCACCATTCCGTCGCAGCGCGATCCACTGACCCGGGCACTACGCGAAGCAACGCTGGAGGCGCTGGCGAAGGCGTCCCTCTGGCCGGTCGTGGTCGAACCGCCGGCCACACCCGCGGCCTGACCCGTTCGCGGTTCTCAGACTTCGGGACTCTCGGCAGGATCGACGGCCTCCGCCGCCTCCCACATGGCCTCGACGGGAGCGGCCTCCCCCGTCCAGAGCACCAGCTGCGCCGCCGCCTGGTGCACGAGCATGCCGAGACCGTCCACGCTGCGGGCACCCGCCGCGGCAGCCTCGACCAGCCAGCGCGTCGGCCGCGGGGCGTAGACGAGGTCGGCTGCGACCTGGCCGGCGTGGAGAAGCCGCGGCGCCACCAGCCATGGGACGGAACCCTCCGCAGAGGCGCCCGCCATGCCGAGCGGCGTGGCATTGACGACCAGGTCAGCGGACCCGACAGCCTCGGCCAGCGCTGGTTCCCCCGGCGGGACCACCGACCCCGCCGGGCCGGCCAATGCAGCGGCCGTGGCAGCCCGTTCGGGGGTCCGGTTGAGGATGCGCCACCTCACGGGCGCCGGCGCCGGCCAGGGCCAGCACCACGGCCCGGGCGGCCCCACCGGCGCCGATCACCAGGCACCGCCGGCCGCCCGGCGCGAAGCCTGCGCCCCGGGCCAGCGACGCCACGAAACCCTCCCCGTCGGTGTTGGTGCCGAGGAGCACGCCTTCCGTGTTGACGATGCAGTTCACGGCGTCGAGCCGCCGCGCCACCTCGGTGCACTCGTCGACCAGGTCGGCCACGGCCGCCTTGTGGGGCATGGTGACCGAGAGGCCGCTGATGTCGGCTCGACGCATGGCGACGAGCGCCTCCGCCGCCTGCCCGGGCGCCACCTCGAAGGCCACTGAGTGCCACGTCGCGCCCAATCCCAGCGCGGCGAACGCCGCATTGTGCAGCAGCGGCGACAGCGAGTGCGCGATCGGGCTGCCCATGACCCCCACCAAGCGCACCTCGGGACCGGCGTCGGCCCGGGCGCGCTCCATCGTCATCGTCACGAGCGGGCCCGCGCTCCGCATCAGGGGAGGCCACGGCTCTTGGCCAGTTGCTCGTTGGCCAGCTGCTGGGCGTAGGTATCGGAGAAGGCCATCGTGCCGTCCTTCTTCACCAGCACGAAGTACAGCCAGGCGCCCGCCGGCGGGTGGACCGCGGCAGCGAGCGCGTCCATGGACGGCATGCAGATGGGCGTCGGCGTCAGGCCGCTATTGAGGTAGGTGTTGTAGGGCGATTGGAGCTGGAGGTCCTTGGACGTCACCGGTCCCCCGTCCTGGCCCAGCGCGTACAGGACGGTCGAGTCCATCTGCAGCGGCGTGCCCTGGGCCAGGCGGTTGTAGATCACCCGGGCGGTGTCGGGCATGTTGACCGGGATGTACCCCTCTTTCTCGACGATCGACGCCGCGATGATGACCTGGTAGGGCGTCATGCCCAGCCCACTGGCTGACGCACTGGTGAGGCCGGCGGCCGCGGTGTCATGGTCGAACCGCTGCACCATGTCCGTGAGGATGGTGGTATCCCTCTCGCCGGGGAGGACGAGGTACGTCCCGGTGCCGAGCATGCCCTCCAGGTTGTTGGGATCGGTCGCCGCGATCGTCGAGTGCACGGCACCACTCGCTTCGGCCTTCGCGAAGCCCCCTTCGGCGTGACCGGGCACGCTGTCCACCTGCTGGGCCACCTCGGAGAACGTGAAGCCGGGCCGGACGTCGACCGGGTAGATGTTGGGCCCCGCGGCCAGGAGGGTCCGTACCTCCGAGAAGGCGAGGTTCTGGTGCAACGCGTAGCTCCCCGGAACGACCGACGGCGTGCCGTGGAACACCTCCGAGACCTGGAAGGCCAGCGAGCTCCCGATCACGTGCTGTTGCCTCAGGGCGTCGACGACGGCATCGGTCGACTCGCCCTCGTGCACGGTGACCACCACCTGCGGTCCGGGCGGTCCCAGCGCGTGGGCCTCCAGCTCGTACCAGAGCACGAAGGCGAGGACGATGACCAGCAGTCCCCCGCCGATGCCGAACAACACGCGGCGCCGTCGCCGCACTCGGGCGGAACGGGCGGCTCGCCGCGCGGTGCGGCTCTCGGCGCCGGTCTCGCTCGTTCCGATCTCGTCCGGGTACTCGTCGTCCGTCTCGGCTTCGGCGTGAGACTCGGCCCCGGCCCCGGCCCCGGCGCCGGAGCCGGGCTGCGGCCACGGCAACTCCTCATCGGCCTCATCGCCGGCACCGGCGCCGGCGCCGTCACCGTCGAAGGGATCGATCGGCCCATTCATGCGTTGTCCAACCAGGCCTGCAGCAGCACCATGGCGGCCGCGCTGTCGACGACCTTGCGCGCCGCCTTCCCGGTCCGCCCCGCCGCGCGCAGTGAGCGTTCGGCCTCGACGGTGGTGAAGCGCTCGTCGGCCGTCTCGACCGTCACCCCGAGCGGCTCGAGCAGCTCCCGGAGCGCCGCCGTCTCGTCGAGGGCCGACCGGGCGGCGGGCCCGACCTGGCCCGAAAGGCTGAGGGGCAGCCCGACGAGGACGGTCGATGCCTCCACCTCGCGCACGGCGTCCACCACGGCACTGCGGTCCCGCGCCGCGTCTCCGCTGCGCTCGATGGTGCCCCAGGGGCTGGCCAGGGTGCGCCGGCTGTCGCTGTAGGCCACGCCGATACGGCGCGCCCCGAGATCCAACGCGGCGACACGGCCCGGGCCGCGCCCGGACGCTGCGTCGTCGCTCACGCCGTCAGAAGCCGCTGCGCCTCGGCCAGCGCCGCCTCGATCCCGGAAGGGTCCTTCCCGCCCGCCGTGGCGACCTCGGGCGATCCGCCACCGCCCCCACCGACCAACGGGCCGAGCGTGCGCACGAGTTCCCTGGCGTCGGGCGTGCCGCCCGTGGCGGCGACGATCGCCACCTTCGTCCCGTCGGGTGACCCGCCGAGGACGACGGCGCGCACCCCGTCGTGGCGCAGGATCGACTGGGCCAGGTTCCGCAGGGCATCGGGGTCGACCTTGTCGCGGCGGGCCACCACCACGCCGCCGTCGGCCGCGGCCGCCTCGGCCAACGTCGTGGCCTCCGCCTCGCTCGACTGCTGGCGCAGACGGGCCAGCTCCTTCTCGGCGTCACGCTGGCGCTCGGAGAGGCGGGTGATGGCGGCGAGCAGCTCGTCGGGCTCCGTGCGCACGAGCTCGGCGGCGGCCTGTACCAGGCGCTCGCGTGCGAGGGCTCGCTCAATCGACACGAAGCCCGTCACGGCGAAGAGCCGCCGCGTGTTCGAGCCGATGGAGCCCTCTGACAGCAGCGTGATGGTGCCGACCTGTCCCAGCGAGTCCACGTGGGTGCCGCCGCAGAACTCGAGCGAGCCCGGTCCCGCCTGCACGACACGTACCGCCGAGCCGTACTTGTCGCCGAAGAAGGCGATGGCCCCCATGCCCTCGGCCTCTTCACGCGACGTCTCGGTGGTCTCCACGTCGATGCCGGTCAACGCCGCCCGGTTGGCCCGGGCGAAGACCTCGTCGAGCTCCTCGCGGCTCGGCTGCTCGTGGTGGGAGAAGTCGAAGCGCAGGTACTCGGGCGAGACGAGCGACCCCTGCTGGCGCACGTGGTCGCCCAGCACGGCCCGCAGCGATGCGTGCAGCAGGTGTGTCGCGGTGTGGTTGCGCCGGATGGCCTCGCGGCGCTCGCCGTCGATGGTGGCCAGCGCGTCCTGCCCCGCCCGCACCTCGCCGGTCAGGCGCGCCCGGTGCGCCACCAGCCCGGGCACGGCGTTGACCGTGTCCACGACCTCGGCGACGCCCGACTCGGTCACGATGGTGCCCGTGTCGCCCACCTGCCCACCACTCTCGGCGTAGAAGGGGGTCCGGTCCAGGAAGATCTCGACCGGCCGGCTGCCGTCAACGCTGCCCTCAGCGCCCCCAGCGCCGTCGTCACCGGGTTCGGCGCCGCCCTCGAGCACGGCGACCACGCGGGCGGGCACCTCGTAGTTCTCCTGGCCCCGGCCCACGAACGATGTCTGCCCCTCGGCCTCGAGCAGCGCCCGGTAGACCGCCTCGTCACCGGCGCGGCGAGGACTTGGCCGCGGCACGGGCCCGCTCGCGCTGGGCGGCCATGGCGGCATCGAAGCCGGCCCGGTCCACCTCCACCCCGGCGTCGCGCGCCAGCTCCTCGGTCAGCTCGACCGGGAAGCCGTGGGTGTCGTGCAGGGTGAAGGCCACGTCGCCCCCGAGCACCTTCGTCCCGGTGGCGAACGCCTCTTCCAACCGGGTCAACCCGGCCCGCAACGTGCGGTCGAAGCCGGCCTCCTCACGCGCCACCACGTTCACGATGAGGTCCTGCTGGGCCCGCAGCGCCGGGTAGGCCTCGCCCAGCACCTCGGTGGCCGCCTGCACCAGCCGGGGCCCGATGGGCTTGTCCACGCCGGCCCGCCGGGCCGCCAGGACGGCGCGGCGCACGACACGGCGCAGCACGTAGCCGCGCCCCTCGTTGGCGGGCAGCACGCCGTCGGCCACGAGCATGGAGAAGGCACGGCCGTGGTCGGCCAGCACGCGCAGCGCGACGTCGGTGGCCGGGTCGGCTCCGTAGCCGGTGCCCAGGATGGAGGCCGCCGCGTCGATGATCGGCAGGAAAAGGTCGGTGTCGAACACCGAATCGTGGCCCTGCACCACGGGGAGGACCCGCTCCAGGCCCATTCCGGTATCGATGTTCTTGCGGGGCAGCTCGCTCAGGGTGCCCTGCGCGTCACGGTTGTACTGCATGAAGACGAGGTTCCAGATCTCGACGAAGCGCGCGTCGCCGCCGTGCTTCGGGCCGCCGTCGTGCCCGTAGGCCTCGCCGAGATCCATGAAGATCTCCGAGTCGGGACCGCAGGGGCCCGTGTCGCCCATGGCCCAGAAGTTGTCCGCGTCGCCCATTCGCTGCACGCGCTCGGGCCGCACGCCGATCTTGTCGATCCAGAGCTGCTCGGCCTCGTCGTCGCCCTCGTGCACCGTGATCCAGAGGCGGTCAGCGTCGAGGCCGAAGACCTCGGTGAGGAGCTCCCAGGCCATCGGGATGGCCTCGGCCTTGAAGTAGTCCCCGAAGCTGAAGTTGCCCAGCATCTCGAAGAAGGTGCAGTGGTAGGTGTCCGTGCCGATGATCTCGATGTCGGGGGTGCGGAAACACTTCTGAATGGACGTGGCCCGGGGCCACGGTGGCGGCTCCTCTCCCAGGAAGTACGGCTTGAAGGGGACCATCCCCGCGATGGTGAAGAGGACCGAGGGGTCGTGCGGAATGAGGCTGGCGGAGGGGACGGTGCTGTGGCCCCGCTCGGCGAAGAAGCGCGTAAAGGCCGCCCGCAGTCCGTTGGCGTCCATGTGTGCAGCTTACCGGGGGCAAAAACGGATCCGGGGCCGCCGCGGGCTCAGGCCGAGGACATCCCCACAATGGGTTTGTTCAGGGTCGTGCCGCCGGTCGAGCCGTAGAACAGGGTGTTGCCATAGGTGAAGATGCCCCCGTCGGAGGCCACCAGCCAGTACCCCTGCGAGTCGGGGGCGGCGGCCATGCCGACCACCGGCTTGTTCAGGTGCAGGGAGCCGGCGGAGCCGAAGAACTGCGCTCTGCCATAGGTGAAGATGCCGCCGTCGGCGGCCACCAGCCAGTAGCCGTTGCCGCCCGGCCCGGACGCCATGCCCACCACGGGCGAGTTCAGCCTCAGGGACCCCGTCGACCCGTAGAACTGCGCGTCACCGTAGGCGAAGATGCCGCCGTCGGACGCGACCAGCCAGTAGCCGCGGCCGTCGGGCGTGGCGGCCATGCCCACGATGGGCTTGTTCAAGCTCATGCCGCCCGTGGAGCCGAAGAACGGTGCGTTGCCGAAGCTGAAGATGCCGCCGTCCGAGGCCACCATCCAGTAGCCGTTGCCGTCGGGCGTGGCGGCGATGCCCACGATGGGCTTGTTGAGGGGGCGCCCTCCCATTGAGCCGAAGAAGGCTGCGTCGCCGTAGTTGAAGATGCCGCCGTCGGAGGCCACCAGCCAGTAGCCGTTGCTGCTCGGCGTGACGGCCATGCCCACGACCGGAGCGTTCAGCGACATGCCGCCGGCGCTGCCCCAGAAGGCGGCGTCCCCGAAGTCGAAGACTCCCCCGTCGGACGCGACGAAGCGGTAGCCCTCGCCGCAGTTGAGGTTGCCGTCGAAGCCGTAGTGGTCGGCGGCCGACTCCGCGGAGATGCCCTGCGAGTTCCCGACCGTGACGTCCACGCACTGGGCGGCCGATGCGTCGGGTGGGACGACGGTGATGGAAGTGGCCGTCTGCGCCAGAATGCGGCCGCCGCCCACCGACCCGAAGGTGACCGAGGTGGCGTTGGCGAAGCCGCCCCCGTCGATCGTGATGGCGCCCCCGCCACTGACCGGTCCCGTGTCGGGGCTGACCGCCGCGACCGACGGGCACCCGTCCGCACCCTGCAGCGCAATGGCCAGGTTCGAGTCGACGGGCGTGCCGAGCCCGCTGGCCGGGTCGAAGCCGGTGGCGGCGCCGAAGCGCTCGGCGTTGGTGTCGGTGAAGTCGTTGTTGCCCAGCGTGATGTCGGTGAAGCTGTCGCCGCTGGCCTGCTGCGCCGCGTAGAGCGCGGGGCCGACGCGGCCCAGCGGGCTGAAGCAGCCCTGGTTGGTGTCGACGAAGAGCCCGGCATTGGTGGGCGCAGCGACGCTGGTGCCGCCGAAGGACATCCAGCGGCCGTCCCAGTAGGCGGCCACGCCGCCGGCCGACGGGTCCGCCGGATAGGAGAAGTCGGGGACCGCCCGGCAGGTGCCGACCCCACAGGGGTTGGTGCCGGGACCCGACGCGGCCGGTTGCCCCGGGGTGGCCGGCCACTCGAGCGAGTACCCCCCGCCGCCGGCGCCGAGGCTGCTGTCGTCCGAGCAGAGCGGCACGGAGTCCTCGCAGTCGTTCCAGACCGACTGCGACGAGGCGGAGGCGCTCGTCATGCTCGTGCCACCCGCGCTGACGACGTCGGGCTGCGACCCGGGATCGTCGACGCCGAGCTGGGTCGAGCCGTTCGTCGGGAGGCAGTCCTCGGAACCCGAGTCACCCGAGGCCGCGATCACCGTCTGGCCCTGGAGCGCCATGCGCTGGAAGATGCCGTTCTCCGTCTGCCGGTCGGCGGCGGGCATGCTCTCCTCGCACACGCCCCAGCTCGTCGTCACGACCTGGGAGCTGTCGTCGCTGGCGATCTGGTTGAAGAGGTCGAACGCCTGCGCGTCGTCGCCGTTGGGCGCCTCGTAGACGACGAGGGAGGCGGAGGGGGCGTTGAAGGCGGCGAGTTCTGTATCGAGCGCGGCCTCGCCCGCGCCCTGGGCCGGTCCGCCCGCGCCGCCGTCGACGGGCACGTTGCGGATCGGATTCGACAGCCCGTAACACGCTTCGAAGGCGGCGAAGTCGCTGGCCGCGTAGCGCTCGAACTCCACGATGGCGATGGACTGCCCGATCCCGGTGCGCCCCTGTGCGAAGAGCTGGTCGAGCCCGAAGACGGAGCTGAGCTGTGTCGAGGTGTAGGTGCCGTCGAACGCCACGCCCTGGGCGCCGCCGCAGGCCTGCGGTGTGCCGGCGTGGGCGACCGAACCGGTGGCCGGTGTGGTCGCCGGCGCGGGCTCTGCCTCGGGCGACTCGGTGGTGCCGGTGCCGGGCGCCGTCGCAGCTGCCGCTCCGTGGGCCCGCTTGAGCATGTCGTGCTCCTGGAAGAGCCCGTCCAGGCCGACGACCCCGGTCACCACGCCGTCGAGGGAGGCGGGCACCTGCGGGGATGCCGTGTTGACGATCGCCCGGGCGGACTGGCCCGGGGCCTGCACCGATTCCAACGGCGTGCCGAGCGCGGCCGAGACCACCGACGCCGTGCCGCTGACCGGCAACAACGCGCTGCCTGGCTCCGGCGTGCCGACGGTGAGCCCCTCGCGGCGCAGGGCCGAGGAGACCTGGGCCACCTCACTCGTGGTCGGGCCGTACTGCGCTGCATACTGCGCCGCAGAGAGATAGTGCCGGTAGTCCGGTGAACCGGGGGTCGACACGGCGGCAACGGCTCGGGCGAGGCCCGCGGGGTCCTGCGGGGCCAGGACCGCGTCGAGGTGGAGCACCTGGCCGGCGGGTGGGGAGCCGAACTGGGTGGATCCGGCGGGCACGTGGGGCACCGCCTGCGAGAGGACGATGTGGCCGGGGAGGGCGGCCCCGGCCGCCCCGGCGGCAGCGGGGCCGGCGGCGGCGGGGCTCGCCACAGCGGGGGCCAACGCTCCGACAGCGAGCGCCACGGCCCCGAGAGCGGCGAGCAGTACGGCCGGGCCCGGGCCTCGGCGCGCACCCCGGTTCACGAATCGGCCTCCCTGCTCCGGTCTGCCCCGCCAGCACCCTCTGCGTCGCGCGGCGTGGGCTCGTAGTACACCCGTCCCTCGAGCGCGTCAGGACGATACTGCTGGGGGACCACCCCGGAGGGGTCGTCATGGGGGTAGACGTAGCCGTCGCCGTGACCCAGGGTGGCGGCGCCCTTGTAGTGGGCGTCCCGCAGGTGCGTGGGCACCTCCTGCGCCACGCTCGAGCGCACATCCTCCTGGGCCCGCCCCAGCGCGACCACCACGGCGTTGGACTTGGGCGCCCGGGCCAGGTAGATCACGGCCTCGGCCAGGTTCAGCGCCGCCTCGGGCAGCCCGACGTATTCGACCGCCCGGGCCGCCGCCTCGGCCACCAGCAACGCCTGGGGATCGGCCAGCCCGATGTCCTCGCTGGCCAGGATGACCATGCGGCGGGCCAGGAAGCGGGGATCCTCCCCCGCCTCGATCATGCGGGCCATCCAGTAGAGACCGGCGTCGGGGTCCGAGCCCCGCACGCTCTTGATGAGCGCGCTGATCTGGTCGTAGTGCTCGTCGGCGCCCTGGTGGAACAGGCGGCCGTCCCGGGCCCGCGCCATGTCGTCCATGGTCAGCACGACCCGGGCGTCGGAGTCGGCATCGCCGCCGGCGCTGCGGGCGAGCGCCACCGCCGTCTCCACCGTCGTCAGCGCGGCGCGGGCGTCGCCCTCGCAGGCCGCCACCACCGCGTCGATGGCGTCCTCCTCGGCGTCCGCCCCCTCCAGGTCCAAGCCACGCCGGATCAGCGTGCGCAGGTTGTCCGGCGACAAGGCGTGCAGCCGCCACAGTGAGGTCCGGCTCAACAGGGGCGGATTCACCTCGAAGAAAGGATTCTCCGTGGTGGCGCCGATGAGCACGACCAGCCCGTCCTCGACCGCGGGGAGCAGCACGTCCTGCTGGGACTTGCTGAAGCGATGCACCTCGTCGATGAAGAGCATGGTGCCCTGACCCTGCTCGCCCAGGCGGCGCTGGGCCTCGGCCAGGGCCTCGCGGACGTCCTTCACGCCGGCGGCCGTGGCCGAGAGCGTGATGAGGTGCTTGGCCGTGGTGTCCGCCAGCAGCCGGGCCAGGGTGGTCTTGCCGGTGCCGGCGGGGCCCCACAGGATCGACGAACCGACCCGGTCTGACTCGGCCAGCCGGCGCAAGGGGGCAGCGGGGCCGATGAGGTGCTCCTGGCCGACGACCTCATCGAGCGTGCGGGGACGGAGACGGGCTGCGAGGGGCGCCTGGCGCTGGAGGCGGCGGTCGGCGGCGTCGGCGAAGAGGCTCAGCGGGTGCCCTCGCTCGGCGGTACCACGACCCGGATGCCCAACTCGGCCAGGGCGGCGGCGGGCAGCGGCGTGGGGGCGCCCGTCAAGAGGTCGGCCCCGGACTGGGTCTTGGGGTACGCGATGACCTCGCGGATGTTCTCCTCGCCCGCCAGAATCGCCACCAGCCGGTCGACCCCGACGGCGAACCCGGCGTGCGGCGGCGCCCCGTAGCGGAAGGCGCCAAGCAGGAAGCCGAAGCGGGCCTCGGCCTCTTCGGGGCTGATGCCCAGCGCGGCGAACACCTGCTCCTGGATCCCCCTGCGATGAATACGGACACTCCCCGACCCCAGCTCCCATCCGTTGAGCACAAGGTCGTAGGCCTGCGAGCGCACGGCCAGCGGGTCCGTCGCCAGCAGCGGCAGGTCCTCGGGGTAGGGCATGGTGAACGGGTGGTGCGCCGCCTGCGGGTGGCCGTCGGCCCCGACGCCCTCGAACATGGGGAAGTCGACGACCCACACGTATCGATGCGGGCCCTCGCTCACGGGGGTCGCCCCGATCGCCACGCGCAGCGTGCCCAGCACTTCGCAGGCCGTGGCGTACTCGTCCGAGACGATCAGGATGAGGTCGCCTGGTTCCGCCTTCGTCCGTTCCAGGACGCTCTCTGTCTCCTGCTCCGACAGGTGGCGCGCCAGTGGCCCGTCCAGTGCGGCACTCCCGGCACTCTCGGCGCGCTCGGCGACCCGGAACCAGGCCAGGCCCGCGGCGCCCTGTTGCTTGGCCTGGTCCGTGAGCTCGTCGAGCCGCTTCCTCGGGAAGCCGGCGCCACCGGGGACCACGATCCCCTTGACGGTCGGGGACGAGAAGGCCTTGACCTCTGTGCCTCCGAACGTCTCGGACAGGTCAATCAGCTCCATACCGAAGCGCAGGTCGGGCTTGTCGGTGCCGAAGCGGTCCCGGGACTCGGCCCACGTGATGCGGGCGATGGGCGGCGGCCTGTCCCCCGTCGCCGCCTCGGCGGCATCGAGGACGGCCTCGGAGACGTAGGCCATGACGTCGTCCTGAGAGGCGAAGGAGCACTCCATATCGAGCTGCATGAACTCGAACTGGCGGTCGGCCCTGAGGTCCTCGTCCCGCAGGCAGCGGGCGATCTGGAAGTAGCGGTCGAACCCGCCCACCATGAGCAGCTGCTTGGCCAGCTGCGGGCTCTGGGGCAGCGCGTAGAACTCGCCGTGGTGCAGGCGCGACGGCACGGAGAACTCCCGGGAGCCCTCGGGGGTCGGGGCCCAGAGCAGCGGGGTCTCTATCTCGGCGAAGCCCTGGCGGTCCATGGCTTGGCGCAAGGCGGCGTTTACCCGGGCCCGAAGACGGAGGTTGCGCTGCATACGCGGCCGTCGGAGGTCGACGTAGCGGTGCTTGAGGCGGACGGGCTCGTCGGACTCGTCGCGGTCGTCGACGGAGAAGGGGGGCGGCTCGGCCTCGTTGAGGACCTCGACGGTGCAGTCCCCGATCTCGACCTCACCCGTCCCGATGCCGGGGTTGACGGTGCCCTCGGGTCTCTGGCGCACGGTGCCGGTGACGGCGATGACCCACTCGGAGCGCACGTCGGTGGCGTGGTCGATGACGCACTGGATGATGCCGGTGTGGTCCCGCAGGTCCACGAACGCGAGATGCTCGCCGTGCTCGCGCCGGCGGGCCACCCAGCCGCAGACGGTCACGGTCTGGCCGATGTCGGCGGTGCGCAAGACGCCGCAGAGGTGGGTGCGCAGGGCCGTGGGCCGGTTGTCGGTGGTCTGGTTCGGGTCAGTCGTCATGATGGGAGGGTCTCGGGACTCAGTCTGGTCGGTGCGGGCAGGGCGGGGCGGGGCGGGGCTGGGCTGGGCTGGGGCTGGGCTGGGCTGGGCGAAAGGCGCTTCAGGCGCTGGGCGGGGTCAGGGCCGTCTCGGCGAGGAACGCCTCGAGCTCCTCCACGATGGCACTCCGCGGCACTCTTCCGCTGCGCTGCTCCGCTTCGCTGCGCAGCGGGCGCAGGGTGACGGTGCCCGCCGCCAGCTCCCGCTCGCCGACGACGAGCGCCACCAGGGCACCGGAGCGGTCGGCCGACTTGAACTGGGACTTCATGGAGCGCCCGTCGAAGGCCCGGTCTGCCCGCAGGCCGGCCCGGCGCAGCTCCGCCGTCAATGCCACGGCCGACTCCCCGCCGGCGGTGTCGATCACGTAGGCGTGCAGCGGGTGTGCCGCCACGAGGGACTCGGTGCTGAACACACCCTCGGCGTCGCAGGCGAGCAGCACCCGCTCGACCCCGATGCCGAACCCGATGCCGGGCGTCGGGTCGCCACCGAGGAGCTCGACCAGGCCGTCGTAGCGGCCACCCCCGCCTACCCCGTTCTGCGCCGCGTCCAAGGCGTCCGCCGCGAACTCGAAGGTGGTGCGCGTGTAGTAGTCGAATCCGCGCACCAGCCGGTGGTCGATCACATACGCCACGCCCAGCGAGTCGAGCCCCGCCCGCACCCGCGCGAAGTGCTCCCGGCACGGGTCGCAGAGGTAGTCGAGGAAGTGCGGCGCGTCCGCGGTGGCGGCGCGGCACTCCTCCGACTTGCAGTCGAGCACCCGCAGCGGGTTCTCCAGGTGACGCTCCCGGTGGGCCGGGCACAGCTGGTCCGCCCGCTCGGCCAGGTACGCGCTCAGCAGCGCGATGTACCCCGGCCGGCACACCCCGTCGCCCATGGAGTTCAGCCGCAACGTCACCTGGCGCAGGCCAAGGCCGGCGAAGAAGTCGTGGGCCAGCGCGATCACCTCGACGTCGAGGTCGGCGTCGGCCGGGCCGAGTGCCTCCACACCCAATTGGTGGTGCTGGCGGTAGCGACCGTGCTGGGGGTTCTCGTGCCGGAACGAGGGCGCCACGTACCAGGCCTTCCACGGCGGCACCGGGTGGTGCTGCACGTAGGCGCGGGCGATGGGGGCGGTGCCCTCGGGGCGCAAGGCCATCAGCTGGCCGTCGCGGTCCTCGAAGACGTACATCTCCTTGCCGACGACCTCGCTCGCCTCGCCGATGCCGCGCAGGAACACGCCGGCGTGCTCGAGGATGGGCGTGATCGTCAGCCCGTAGCCGGCGCCCTCGACCAGCGCGGCGAAGCGGGCGACCGTTCCCTCCCACCGGGCCGACTCGGGCCAGAGCACGTCGTGCATGCCCTTCGGTGTCTGCAATTTGTTGGGGGCCGCCGGAACGGTGCGGCCGGGAATCGGCGCGGCGGCCTCACCCGAATCCGCTCCAGAAGCAGGCGCGGACGTACCCCGGCTCACAGAAGGCTCCTCATGGGTCGGGGGTCAGACTTTCTTGCCAGGGAGCTGACGATACGCGTCGAACACCCCATCGAGATGCTTCAACGCGCTGATCAGTGAATGCAGGTGTGTCGGGTCGGCCAGCTCGACGTCGAAGGCCATCCGGCTGACCCGGTCCGGCGTCGTGGCGGTGCGGGCGGCGACGATGTTGAGGTGGTGCTCGGAGACGACCCGGGACACGTCGGCCAGCAGGCGGGCCCGGTCGAAAGCCTGCACCTCGATCGTCGCCACGAAGACGCCGTCGTTGCCCCGGTCCCACTCGACCTCCATGAGGCGCTCCCGCGAGCGGTCGGCCAGTGCCGCCGCGTTGGCGCAGTCGGCCCGGTGCACCGACACCCCTCGGCCCTGGGTCACGAAGCCCACGATCTGGTCGCCCGGCACCGGGGTGCAGCAGCGGGCCAGGTGGATCATGACGTCGTCGAGCCCCTCGACATAGACGCCCGTCCCGGTGCGGCGACCCTGCCGCGGCCGCGTCGTGCCCGGGAGGGCGATCGTCGGCAGCTGTTCGTCCGCCTCGCCGCCGCCTCGCAGGGCCTTGGTGAGGCGCTGCACGATGGATTGGGCCGAGACCTGGTTCTCGCCGATGGAGGCATAGAGCGCATCGAGGTCGGCCAGGTTCATGGCGTCGGCCACCTGCTGCAGGGCGCTCGAGCCGAGCAGCTTGTGCAGCGGCAGGCCGTCCCGGCGCAACGCCCGGGCCAGCTCCTCCCGGCCGTTCTCAATGGCATCCTCGCGGCGCTCCCGCGAGAACCACTGGCGGATCTTGTTGCGGGCCCGCGTGGAGGCGACGATCTGGAGCCAGTCGCGCGACGGGCCGGCGGTCGGCGACTTCGAGGTGAAGATCTCGACCGTGTCGGCGCTGCTGAGCTGGGTCTCGAGCGGCACCAGGCGGCCGTTGACCCGTGCCCCGATGCAGCGGTGCCCCACCTCGGTGTGGATGGCGTACGCGAAGTCGACAGGCGTCGAACGGGCCGGCAGCGCAATGACCTTGCCCTTGGGCGTGAAGACGTAGACCTCGTCCTGCTCCAGGTCGAGCTTGAGCGCCTCGAGGAACTCGATCGGGTCGTCGGTCTGGCGGTCGACGTCGGCGATGCGCTGGAGCCACGCCATCTCCGAGGAGTGGTCCTCCTTGGACTTGTAGCCCCAGTGGGCGGCGATGCCGTACTCGGCGCGGTGGTGCATCTCCGAGGTCCGGATCTGCACCTCGACCGGCTTGCCGTCCAATCCGATCACCGTCGTGTGCAGCGACTGGTACATGTTGAACTTGGGCGTGTTGATGTAGTCCTTGAAGCGTCCCTGCACCGGCGCCCAGATGGCGTGGATGGCGCCCAGCGCCGCCCAGCAGTCCTTCTCGGACTCGACGACGACCCGGATGGCGACGAGGTCGTTGATGTCGTCGAACTCCTTGCCCCGCACGACCATCTTCTCGTAGATGGACCAGAGGTGCTTCGGCCGTCCGGTGACGTCGGCCACCACGCCCATGTCGTTCATCTGCTGGCGTACGTGCACGAGCACACGCTCGAGGTACTCCTCCCTCTGCGGCGCCCGGGCGGCCACCATCTGCTCGATCTCGGCGTAGCGCTTCGGGTGCAGCGTCGCGAAGGCGAGGTCCTCCAGCTGCCAACGGACCTGCTGCACCCCGAGCCGGTGGGCCAGCGGGGCGTAGACGTCGAAGGTCTCCTGGGCCGTCCGCCGCTGCTTCCACTCGGGCATGACGGCGAGCGTGCGCATGTTGTGCAGCCGGTCGGCGAGCTTGATCAGCAGGACGCGCCAGTCGTCGGCCATGGCCACGAGCATCTTGCGGATGGTCGCGGCCTGCTGCGCTTCCTTGGAGTTGAACTGGAGCCGGTCCAGCTTGGTCACTCCGTCGACGACGCGGGCCACCCCCTCGCCGAAGGTCTCCTCAATGGTCTCGAGCGTCAGCCCGGTGTCCTCCACGGCGTCGTGCAGGAGCGCGGCGGCCACGGTCTGCTCGTCCAGCCCGAGCTCGGCCACGATGGTCGCCACGGCGATCGGGTGCGTGATGTAGGGCTCGCCGGAGCGACGGAACTGGCCCTCGTGGGCCCCGGCGGCGGTCAGGCCCGCCGCCACGATCATGGACGAGTCGTCCTCGGGCCGGTGACGGGCGAATTCGGCGAGTAGCGGGGCCAACAGGTCGCGCAGGGGCTCGTGTGCCTGCTCCGGCTCGAGGTCTCGAGCGTTCGTCTCGGTGTCTGTCTCAGTGCCGGATGATGGAGTCACCCGCGTCAGGGCCACCATCCATACAGGCTACCCGCCAGGGGAAATGCAGGAACGCGCATGGTGCTGCATTGGGGTCGGCCACCGCGGCATACCGGGCCGGGAGGTGGCGGCGGGGATGCGCTGTGTCTGCCGTCGCTGAGCTCTCGGCTCAGCGCTTCCTCTTGCCCTTGCCCTTCCGCGGCCGCGGACCCTGAGCCGGGAGCGTCCGGGCGCCCTGCCCCTGCGCCTGGGCCACCGGTGCTCCAGAAGGCGCCGCCGTCGACGAGGACGAGGGCGAACCCGAGCCCGAGCCCGAGCCCGAAGATGCTGAAGAGCCCGACGGTCCCGAAGAGCCCGGCTGCCTATCCATCACCGCAGTCCCGGCCCCCGCTCCGGTGCCGCTCGAACCGCTGCCCGAGCCCGGCCGGATCGGCCCGCTGCGTTTGTTGCTGGCCTTCGGTGCCGGGCCACCCCCGCCCCGCTTCACCTGGCCCGAGGCGGCGACGTTCATCGCCGTGCTCATGTTCGCGGCGTCGACGGCCGAGTAGAACCCCGTCGCCTGGCCCCGCTTGGCCAAGCGGTTGGCGATCTGCACCCAACGGTCCTCGCGTTCCTTCATCATGCAGAGCACCGGCGACGCGATGAAGATCGACGAGTAGGCCCCCGAGAGCAGGCCCACGAAGAGGGCCAGGCCGTAGGACTGCAGCGTCGTGGCGCCCAGGAGCTGTGCGCCGATCAACAGCACAGCGAGGACGGGCAGGATGGCGACCATCGACGTGTTGATGGAGCGGGCCAAGGTCTGGTTCATCGACAAGTTGATGAGCTGAGGATAGGTGAGGCGGCCGCTGCTGCCGATGCCCTTGGTGTTGTCGCGCACGCGGTCGAACACCACGACGGTGTCGTAGAGGGAGTACCCGAGAATGGTGAGGATGGCGACCACGGTGTCCGGCGTCACCTGGAAGTTGAAGATCGAATAGATGCCGATGGCGACCAGGACGTCGTGGATCATGGCGATGAAGGCGGCCAGCGCCATCTTGGGCTCGAAGCGGATGCTGATGTAGATCGCCACGACGATGAAGAAGATGATCAGTGCCTCGATCGCCTTGTCGGTGATGGAGGAGCCCCAGGTGGGCCCGACGTTGGTCACACTGACCTTGTCGGGCTGGGTCGAGAGCACACTGCTGGCCGGCGACGTGGTCGTCGTCGTGGGCGCCGAGGTCGTGGTGGATCCCGCCGCGGCGGCGGCCGCCTTGGCCGTGGTCGTCGTCGCTGCCTTGGCGGTGGTCGTCGTGGTGCTGTGCGCGTGCCGCGTCGTTGGTCTTCGGCAGCGTGCGCGTCGGCCACCTCCACGAGTGCCTTCTGGACGTTCTTGCTCACCGCTTCCTGCTGGTCCTGGCTCAGCTTGTTCAGGTCCGACTGCACGTTGATCGTCTGCTGGCCCCCTCGGCCGAGCAGCTGCACGGTCGGGTCGATGACACCGGTGCCCTTCAACGCGTCGGTCGCCTGCGCCTGGGAGACGCCCGGCGCTTGGATCGTCCACTCGTACCCGCCCTTGAAATCGATACCCAGGTTCAGCCCGCCGCGCAGGACGATCGAGATGATCCCGAGGACGATGATGGCCGTCGAGATGCTGAACCAGATCTTGCGCCGGCCGACGAAGTCGAAGCGCGTCTCGCCGCGGTACAGCCGGGAGAGAGGGCCGTGACCCCGCCGGGGCCGGGCGAGGAGAGCCCGGGCGGCGTCATCGAGGCTGACGAGTTCCTCCTCGTCGAGACTGGCCGTGTCGACGCTCTTCTCGAGCTCCTCGACCTCCGCCTCGGGGACGTCGTCGAGGGAGCTGCCGTCGCCGTTCGACGTGGACCGATCGTCGCTCACGAGCCGCCTCCCGCACCGACCGGCACGACACCGCCGGGTGCCGGAGTTTGCGGGCCGGCGCCGAGGCCGGTGGCGATGCTGAAGACACCCGAGCCCTGCAGGCGCGAGCTCTGGCCCATCAAGATGACCAGTGGCCGCGTGTAGAACCAGGTGACGGCCATGTCCATGATCGTCGAGAGCCCGAGGAAGAAGGCGAAGCCCTTCACGTCGCCCACCGCCACGAGATACAGCACGATCGCCGCCAGCAGCGACACGAAGTCAGCCGCCCATACCGTCCGCCACGCGCTCTTGAAGCCGCGGTCGACGGATGTCCGGACGGAGCGGCCGGACCGAGTTTCGTCTTTTAATCGTTCGAAATAGACGATGTACGAGTCGACGGTGATGCCGATGGACACGATGAGGCCGGTGATGCCCGCCAGATCGAAGCTGGGGGCGAGCGATGTATGGCCCAGCGACGAGATGATGGCCCAGAGCATCAACGCCGTCAGCAAGAGACCGGAGATCACGACCAAGCCGAGGCCGCGGTAGTAGAAGAGCACGTAGAGCAGCACCAAGACCAAGCCGGCGACGCCCGCGCCGAGTCCGGCGATCAGTGCGGAGTGCCCCAACGTCGCGGAGACCGTCTCCGAGGTCGCCGCCTTCAGCGTGATGGGGAGCGCACCGAAGTTCATGGCCTGGGCCAGATTCTGCGCGTCCGACTGCGACAGGCCGGTATTGCCTCCGCCCGAGATCTCACCCTGTCCGTCGAAGGACGTGAAAGCGGCCTGGGTCGGCTGGATGATGGGCGCCGAGTACACCTGGCCGTCGAGCTCGATCCCGAGCAGCTGGTGGAAGTTCTCCTGGGCCACCTTGTCCCAGAGAGCGGAGCCGGCCGCACCGGCCAGCGAGTAGTTGACTACCCATTGACCGGTCTGGTTCTGCGTGGCCTGCGCGCTGGCGATCGAATGACCCGACATCTCGGAAGGCCCGAGCACGCAACGGATCCCCGCTCCGTCGCAGGCCCCGTTGAGGCCCGGCAGCAGAACGGTGCTGTTGGCGTAGTTCGGCTTCTCGACGCTGGTGGAAGGGTACGCCGCGTACTGGCTGTCCGGCGGGATGTTGTTGGTCGGCTCGCCGGTGCTGGTATTGATGTCCAGGTTGGCCGCGGTGAGCTCGGATCCCGACGAACAGGCGGGGATCGTCTCGATGCCCGGCGGCAACACCTTGTTCTTCGAGCCCTTCGGGACGGACTCGGGGTAGGCGTAACAAAGCACCGGACGGAAGTACATGCGCGCCGTCTGCCCGATCTGGTTCAGCACCTGTTCGCGTTCGTCACTCCGGGAATGGAGACCGAGATCTGGTTCTTCCCGGTGGTCTCCACCTGCGCACCGGACACGCCGAGGCCGTTGACGCGGAGGTTCAGGATGTTGACGGTCTCGTCGAGGTCCGACTGCGAGACATGCTGCCCTTCTGCGGTGTAGACGACCGAGACCCCGCCGGCGAGGTCGAGACCCAGACGGGGCGACCACTTCGCTGCGAACACGGCCGCAAACGAACCGAGCGAGATCACCAGCACGGCGATCACGCTGATCCAAAGGTTGCGTCGCTGACGCCGTTGGGCCCGTCCGCCCGCCTTCGGGCTCACGCCTCTTCGGCCTCCCCACCGAGGTCGCCGCTGCTGGCGGCGCCGTCCCCACCTACATCGTCGATGTCAGCGTCATGGCCGGTACCGGTGCCGTCACTGGTGCCGTTGCTGCTGCCGGCCGCCTTCGCCGGCTTGACGTCCTGCACCGGCTCGTCCTCGATCCGCACGTCTTCGATCGGCTCGATCTTCTTGGCGATGGCCTGACGGACGAAGACGATCCGGGTCGGCTGCGGGCCGTCGAGGTTGCCGTCGTCGCCCAGGGCACCCGTCAAGAGCGTGTAGCGGTCGCCGTGGACCTCGAGGACCGTGCCGACGACGCCGCCGACGGTCTGCACCTCGTCGCCGACCTCGAACCCCGAAGTCTGACCCTGCCGGGCCGCCTGAGCCTTGCGCTGCTGGGGCCGTATGAAGAAGAAGTACCCCAACAGCCCGATCGCCACCAGAGGGATCAGGGTGACGAGTGAACTGCTGCTGCTCTTCGTGGCCGCTATGAGATGCGCCATTGCCAGGGTTGGTGTCATAAGGGATCCTCGGACCAGAATTGAGTGCGACGCGCCACCCTAGTGCCTTGCTTCCGGGTCTCCCGGGCGGGAGAAGGCCACGCCCGACCCATCGAGGCGAGCTGGCGGCCTGGTGGCCGGGGGTGCGGAACGGGCCACGGCCCCCGGCAGAGTCCCGATCCGTCGACCGGGAACCTGCCCCGTGTGGACCCTCGCAGTCGCCTCCCGGCGGGAGAAACGGCCATCCGATGGCTGTCTGGCGATCGCCGTCACCGGGCAACCCGGTTGCAACCCAATGTGGCCCGGGTTGCGACAGCGCTTCTGCAAAGTACCGACCATCAGTACAGCAAGCTCACGGTGAAGGTCGTTCGGAGGGGGGCGACCGGTGAGAGTCCGACGGAGGGGAGCGGACTTTCACCGAGAAGGGGGAACACCGGGGGGACAAGGAGCAGCGAAGAGGTGCGCCGGCCTACCAGGCCGCCGGACGGAGGTTTCTCCGAGGGGACCGGACGACCGGGCCGGCGCACCTTTCGCTCCCTTGAGGGGGTCATGTCCATCGGCTCCGACCCGCCTCGACGTGCCTTTCTGAGCACTGCGATCGCACGCCGATCGCCCTCGGCCGAAAGCACCGCTCCTACTGGCCTTTTGGCGGCTGTCATGGCGGTTGCTAGGCGCTGAGGGTGCCCCTTTTGTCGATCCGAGAGCCGATTCAGGGCTTGAGCAGGTCGTTTCCAATCGCCCACGAGTGTCCCTAATCCCTCAGATTGGCCATTTGCCCAGTACAGTTGCACCCTGATGCGAGATGGTCATATCTCAGTGCTGGTCATTGAGGATGAGGCGGACATCCGGCAACTCCTCCGAACCCTCCTCGAACGCGAGGGCTACACGGTCGCGGAGGCCCTGGAGGGGCGCGATGGGGTGCGCCAGTTCCACCAGAGCCACCCCGACATCGTCATCCTCGACGTCGGGCTCCCCGACCTGGACGGTTGGCAGGTCCTGGAGCGCATCCGGGACATGAGCGACGTGCCGGTGCTCATGCTCACGGCCCTCGGAACCGAAAGAGACAAGGTGCGGGGGCTCAATTCCGGCGCCGACGACTACCTGACCAAGCCGTTCAGCCGGGTCGAGCTTCTGGCCCGCCTGCAGGCGGTCGGCCGGCGCCAGGTCTCCAAGGGCGAGCCGGTGACCACCTTCGACGACGGCACGCTGCACATCGACTTCGCCCACCAAGAGGTGACGGTCGACGGCGAGACCATCATCTTGACGCCGACCGAGTACCGCCTCCTGGCCACTCTGGCCCGCCACCAGGGACAAGTCCTCTCGTCGGACCAACTCATCGAGTTGGCCTGGGATGATCCGAGCGGGTTGGCGCCGTCGCGCGTCAAGTACGCCGTGTTGCGGCTGCGGCGCAAGCTCGGCTGGGAAGAGGCGGACGAGGGCCCGATCGAGACCGTTCGAGGCTTCGGATACCGCTACCGCTCGCGGACCCGGTGAACGAGCAGCCTCAGCCTCCAACCGACGCCGAACGGCGTCGCGACCCACAACTACCGGGGTCCACGCTCCCAATCGGGTTCACCGGCTCCATGCGGGTACGGCTCCCGGTCTTCGCCCTGGTGGCCATCGGCACCATCCTCATCGCCCTGGTCCCCTTCCCCCACGACGCTCGTCGCGAGATCTCCATCGCCGGCGTCATCTTCTTCGTCCTGGTGGCTGCCGCCTTCTTGCTCCCGTGGGAACGCCTGCCTGATTGGGCCTGGCTCATCATCCCGATCGGCTACATCGCGGTCATCGCCATCATCCGGGACGCCCAGGGCGGCGCCGACTCAGGGCTGGTGGTCGTCTACCTCCTCCCCATCGTCTGGCTCTCCCTCTACGGGCGACGACTGCACCTGCTGGTCGGGCTCTTCTGCATGGACCTCGCCCTGCTCGTCCCGGTCTTGCTCGTGGGCCCGCCCGAGTACCCCACCCTCGAATGGCGCCAGGTGGCCGTGATGGCAACCGTCACCACATTGGTGGCGTCCACCGTGTACACGATGGTCTCGCGGGACCGGGCGTTCCTCACCGATTTGGCCCAGCAGTCCCGCATAGCGCGGCGCAACGCCCGCGAGGCGGACTACGCCCGGGACCGGCTCGAGACCCTGCTGCGGGCCGCCACCGGCAGCGCCATTTTGGGAGTCGACCCGGCGGGCACGGTGACCTTCTTCTCCGCCGGCGCCGAGCAGATGCTCGGGTACCGGGCCGCGGAGGTGGTGGGGTTCCATTCCATTGCCGACTTCATCGACCCCGCCCAGATCGATGAGCGTCGCCAGACGATCGACGCCATGCGCACCGCGCTGGAACCAGTTGACGCGGAGACGGCGGCCGAGGTGCCATGGACCGCCACGCGCAAGGACGGTCAGCAGCGTCGCTGCGTCGTGCGGGTGCGGGCGTTGCCCGTTCCGACGCCGGACCTCTCGCTCGACGAGGAGTGGCCCGATGAGTCCGACCTCGGCGCGCAGAACGCCGCCGCCGACCCGGCTGGCTGGATGCCCCAGGGCGACGGGGTGGCACCGTCCAACGGCGGCTACGTCGTCGTCGCCATCGACGTCACCGAGCGCGAGGAACTGGCGGCCGACCGGGAACGCCTCTACGCCATTCAGAAAGAGGTCACGCAGTCGCTGATTGAGCAGAACAACCGGCTGCGCGAGCTGACCCAGATGAAGGATGACGTCGTCGCCACCGTCTCCCACGAGCTGCGCACCCCGATCACGTCCATCAGGGGTTTCGTCGAGTTGCTGCTCGACGCCACCGCCGACCTGACCGAGAGCCAGATACGCATGCTGCAGACCATTGAGCGCAACGCCGAGCACCTGCAACGGGTGGCCGAGGACCTGTTGGCCGACCCGGGAGCCGGCCGCGGCCTCCGGGTCGCGTTCACCGAGCTGGACCTGAGCCGTCTCGCCGAGGATGCGGTCCACGCCATTCAGACGTCGGCGACGGTCCGCGGGGTCATCCTCACCATCGATCCCGGCGAGGAAGTCCCGATCTTCGGGGACCCCACCCGCTTGCACCAACTGCTGGGCAACCTCCTCTCCAACGCCATCAAGTTCTCGCCCCGCGGCGGCCGCGTCCACGTGATCGTCGACAACGTGGACTCCTACGCCCGGGTGCAGGTGCTCGACGAGGGCCCCGGCATCCCCGAGGGCGAGCGTGACCAGCTCTTCGAGCGCTTCTACCGGCTCGCGTCTTCGACGGAAATGGGCGTGCCGGGGACGGGCCTGGGCCTGGCCATCGCCAAGACGGTGGCCGAGGCGCACGAGGGCTTCGTCGACATCGTCGACACCCCTGGGTGGTCGACCACCTTCCGCGTGTATCTCCCCCTCGGCGCCTCGGTGGCGTCGGTCGTCCGGACCGGGTAACTCCCGTGCCGCCGCAGGCCGGCCCGGCCCGGGGCGGCACGGCCCGGCCTGCCCCGCCAGCCCGGCCGGCCGGCTGGCTCAGGCGGCCAAGAACCCTCCCGACTGGTGCGCCCAGAGGCGCCCGTACACCCCGGCCCGTCCCGCGGCGAGAAGCTCGGCGTGCGTGCCCTGTTCGACCACGCGCCCCCGGTCGAGCACCACGATCCGGTCGAGCCGGGCAATGGTGGCGAGCCGGTGCGCCACCACCAGCGCGGTCGTGCCCTCCATGAGGTGCCACAGCGCCTCTTGGACCAGCGACTCGGACTCGGAGTCCAACGCCGACGTGGCCTCGTCGAGCACAAGCACCTTGGCGCCCTTGGCCATGGCCTGCGCGATCGCGACGCGCTGGCGCTGACCACCGGAGAGTTTCATGCCGCGCTCCCCCACGAGTGTCTCGTACCCGTCGGGCAGGCGCTCCACGAACTCGTCCACGTAAGCGGCCCGGCCGACGGCGCGCACGAGGTCCATGTCGACGGCGTTGACGCCGCGGCCGGCCCTGGAGCCGGCGCAGGGGCCGCTCTCCATGCCGTAACAGATGTTCTCGGCGATGGTGCGGTGGAGCATCTGCGGGTCCTGCGGGACGTAGGCGATGTGGCCGCGCAGCGAATGTTGGGTGACGCACGCGATGTCCTGGCCGTCGATCTCGATCAGCCCGCCGTCGCGGTCGGCGTAGCGCAACATGAGCTTGGTCAGCGTGGTCTTGCCCGAGCCGGAGGGGCCCACCAGACCGACGTGCTCACCCGCCTCGATCCGCAGGTCCAGCCCCTCGAACAACGGGGCCCCGGCGCGGTAGGCGAACCGCAGATCACGGAACTCCACGCAGCCGTGCGGCACCACCATGTCGGGTGCGCCCGGGAGGTCGACGATGTCGGGCCGCGTGGCCGCGATGCCGGCGAACTTCGCGCAGCGGCCGATGGCGCGCGAGATCAGGCGGATGAACTCGAACGACTCCTCGAGGCTGGTGCCGACGAACGTCGCGTAGAAGAGGATCAGGTACACCGCGCCGGCGGCCGCCACATGGTGCAGCGCCAGGATCACACCGACCACGATGGCGGCCCAGTTGAAGAAGGCCATGGCCGACTCCATCTGGATCCGCGTCGCCGTGAAGACCTTCCGCGCCCGCAGGTCTGCGCTGATCGAATCGGCGACGAGCGCTCCCACGTGCTCCTTCTCCCGCTCCTCCGCGGCCTGCGAGCGAACGGTGGTCAGGTTGGCGATGGTGTCGGCGATCACCCCGGTCGCCCGGGAGTGGGAGTCGGAGAACTGCTTCTCCGCCGCCACGACCCGTCCCATGCGCCGGTGCAGTACCAAGGCGAAGACGCCGACCAGCCCGGCCATCACGAGCGCGACGGGCCAGGCCACGATCCCGAGCACCACAATGGCACCGATCGTCGTGACGCTGATGCGCAGGATGCCCCACACGGTGGCGTCGATCATGTCGGCGAAGGCCCACGTCGACGTCTCCAACGTGGCGATGACCTCGCCCGAGGGCCTGTCCGTGTGCCACGAGTGGCTGAGGCTCATCAAATGGTCGTAGCCACTGGTGATGGCGCGGCCGAACGAGCGCAGCGTGGCGCCCCAGTTCATCCAGCCACCGATGCGCCCGAAAACGGTCGCGGCCACCAGCACGAGCGCGTAGGCCACCAGCAGAGGGCCGAAGGACTGCCACAGCCCCTCGTGCGCGTGCGGGCCGAGCTGCGCGATGCGGCTCAACAGCGAGGCGAAGATCAGCGGTGCCGCCACGGCGTTGGCCAGCGTGCCGAGCACGATGGCCGTACAGGCGACCGTGAAGGCGGCGCGGTCGGGCTGCATCTGGCGCCAGCAGTACGCCAGGGTCTCTTTGGTCGAAGCATTGGGAAAGAGGGTGCGTTCACCCATGAGGATCTCCAGGTGGGAGGTGAAGCGAGCGGGTCGAGGAAAGCGGTGCACTCGTGGCGCACGATGGACCTCGGATTGCGTCCGGGCGGTCAGCCCGGCGGTGTCGTGGTCGGCGTCAGTGACCAGCGGGGCAGAGATCGGGCCCGACCATCCGGGACCTCCCTCCGACAGCACCAAGCGTAAAGACGGGCGGCCGGGCCACAATGGCGGACGTAAACAGCGTCGAGCATGTCGAGCGCTTCATCATTCCTGCCATGTGGTCACCTCGCTTCCGTCCTGTGGTGCAACCCCCAAAACCTAACCCATGAGTAGCGCATCGTGCGCAAGAAGCGTGAGTTATTGCGCCGGCGGTGCACCGCGGGGGTCCCGTCAGAAGAGAGGAGGCGTGTTCATTGCGTCGGCGGCCGACGCCGGCCGTTCCAGACCGAGGTGGTCCCAGGCGCGCTGGGTGGCCACCCGGCCCCGAGACGTCCGCTGGATCAGCCCGCTCTGAAGCAGGAAGGGCTCGTAGGCGTCCTCGATCGTGTCCGTCTCCTCACCCACGCACTGCGCCAGCGTGGTCAGGCCCACGGGCTGACCGCCGAAGCGCCCGCACAAGGTGGAAAGGATGGCCCGGTCGACCTTGTCCAGGCCCAGCTCGTCCACGCCGAAGAGCTCCAGGCCGTCGCTGGCGATGGCGCCGTCGATGAAGCCCTCGCCACGCACCTCCGCGAAGTCCCGCACCCGCCGCAGGAGCCGGTTGGCCACCCGCGGCGTGCCCCGGGAGCGCTCCGAGATCCGGATGGCTCCCTCCTCGTCGATCTGCACCTTCAAAATTCGGGCCGAGCGCTCCACGATGGCGCGCAGGTCGGCCGGGTCGTAGAGGTCCAGGCGGCCGACGAAGCCGAAGCGATCCCGCAGCGGCCCGGCGACGAGGCCGGTCCGGGTGGTGGCGCCGACCAGCGTGAAGCTGGGCAGCTCCAGGCGGATGGAGCGGGCGGTGGGGCCCTTGCCGATCAGGATGTCGAGACGGCCGTCCTCCATGGCCGAATAGAGCATCTCCTCGACGGAGCGGTGCAGGCGGTGGATCTCGTCGATGAACAACACGTCGCCGTCCTGCAGGTCCGTCAGCAGCGCAGCGAGATCACCGGCCCGGGTCAGGACCGGGCCGGCGGTGATGCGGAAGCCGGCACCCATCTCGGTGGCCACGATCCCGGCCAGGGACGTCTTGCCCAGTCCCGGCGGCCCGGCGAACAAGATGTGATCCACGGGCTGGCGTCGTTGCCGTGCCGCCTGCAGCACGATCCCCAGATGCTCGACCAGTTGCGGCTGCCCGAGGAATTCGGACAGCGATCGGGGCCGCAGCCCCATCTCTTCGAGCTCCTCGACGCCGCCGGAGGCCGCCGGGTCGACGACTCGCTCACCCGGATCGTGGTCGACGAAGGGATCCGTCCCCGAATCCGAATCCGAATCCGACCCCGACTCCGACCCCGACTCGGCGGAAACGGCCAGGACCTCCCGCCGGGCGCGGGGGCTCACAGGATCACCGCGAGGCCAGCTCGCGCAACGCCAACCGGAGCATCTCTTCCACCCCGACATCGTCGCGTAGGCCGTCGAGCGCGCCGCGGATCTCGTCGGGGGCGTAGCCGAGCTCGCTCAAGGCCGCCCTGGCCTCGGCGCGTGACGTCCGGGAAGCCCGCAACCCCTGGTCGCCGGCCCTCCCGGCGCCAGCGGCAGCACCGACGCCGCCCGCTCCGGCCCCCGACAGCGACAGGTCGGGCAGGTCCAGCCGGCTCTTCAATTCGATCAGCAGCCGCGCCGCCGTCTTGCGCCCCACACCGGGAACGGTGCAGAGGGTGTCGAGGTCTTCCTCCAGCACCGCCGTCGACAGTGCCGCCGGCGAGAGCGCCGCCATGATGGCCAGCGCCAGTGCGGGACCGACCCCGTGCGACCCCAAGAGCACCTCGAAGCAGCGCCGCTCGTCATCGTGCACGAAGCCGTACAGGACGATGGCGTCCTCGCGCACGTGGGTGTGCACGTAGAGCGTCGCCTCGTCCCGAGCACCCGCTCCCCCGACGCACAACGCAGCCGCCGTGGCGGGCGTGACGGCGACCCGGTAGCCCACGCCCGCGACATCGATAATCACCTCGCCCTCACCGGTCCGCAGCACCACCGCTCCACGAAGCAGTCCGATCACTGGGTTCCCTCCTTGCTCACTCGCTCGGCTCCACTCAGCGCGGCATCCACGGCCCGCCGCAGGGGCACCGTCGTCAGATGGCAGACCGCCAGCGCCAGCGCGTCGGCCACGTCGGGCGGGCCGTCGACCGCCGGCAGGCCCAGCACCTGGGCCACCATGCGCTGCACCTGGTCCTTGGTGGCCGCCCCGTAGCCCACCAGGCAGAGCTTCACCTCGTTGGACGTGTACTGGACCACCTCACAGCCGGCCTCGGCGGCGACCAGCAGCGCCAGGCCGCTGGCCTGCCCGACCGACATGGCCGTCTTGGCGTTGACCTGGAAGAAGACCCGCTCGACCACCACGGCCGCCGGCCGCAGCTCCTGGACCAGGGCCCGCAGCTCCGTGTGCAGGATCAGGAGCCGCTCGGCCAGCGGCGCGGCTGGATCCGTCTCCACCACCCCGGCCGCGTGCGCCCGCAGCGCCGACGAGCCCTCGCCCCGGGCCACCAGCCCGTAGCCGCAGCGTGAGAGGCCCGGGTCGACACCCAATACGAACATGCGTTCGCAGGATAGTCGGGGGTGCTGCCCAGGGGGCGGATCTGGGTGAGGCCGCCGCGCCGATCCGGGCGGACCCGGGGCGGCGAGCCGGACCGGCGCGGCCGGACCCGGAAAGGCTCAGCCTTCGAAGGAGGCGAGGACCTCGTCGGAGATGTCAGCGTTGGAGTGGACGGCCTGCACGTCATCGTGGTCGTCGATGGCTTCGAGGAGGCGCAGGACCTTCTTGGCCTCACCCTCGTCGGGGACGGGGACCAGCTGGGTCGGCTCGAGGCTGAGGTCGACCGACTCGGGCCTGATGCCGGCGTCGTCGAGGGCCTGGCGCACTGACTCGACGTCGGCCGGCGCACTGGTGACGACCCAGACGGCGCCGTTGCTCGTCATGTCCTCGGCCCCGCCCTCCATGGCGATCTCCATGACCTTGTCCTCGTCGTTGTCGAGGCCGACCGTCACGATGCCCTTGCGCTCGAACTGCCAGCCGACGGCGCCGGGCTCGGCCATGTTGCCGCCGTTGCGGTTGAAGACGTTGCGCATCTCGGCGCCGGTGCGATTGCGGTTGTCGCTCAGCGTCTCGACCATGATGGCCACGCCGCCGGGGCCGTAGCCCTCGTAGTTGATGGACTCGTACCTGACGCCCTCGAGGTCGCCTGTCCCTCTCTTGATGGCCTTCTCGATCGTGTCCAACGGGACGCTGGCCGCTCGTGCCTTCTGGTACGCGGTGCGGAGGGTGGCGTTGGCCTCCATGTCGCCGCCGCCTTCCCGGGCCGCGACCTCGACGAGGCGGATGCACTTGGCGAAGATTTTTGCGCGGGCTTTGTCCTGGGCGCCCTTGCGGTACTTGGTGGTCGCCCACTTCGAGTGACCCGACATCTGCTGCCCTCGTTCCTTCTCTGGTTCTCTCGTTCTCGGCTCTCGCGGTTCCCTTGGTGCTCCTGCGGGCGGCGCACTCCATGTCGCAGCTTCGACGGCTCACCACGTGGGGAAGAACGATTGTATCGAGCCTGGTCAGGGTTCAGCCCGAGGTCAGGACGACGGGGACCGTGACGGCCCGGTCGACGGTCAGGCGATAGGTCCCAGGCGGAGCGTGCTGGGGCTTAGGTGGGGATCCGAGATAGGCGGCCTGGCTCCAGTGGGCGGTCGCCCGGGCCGTGCTGTGCGGGCCCAGCCGGAGGCCCGCCTCGATCGGCGCAGAAGTAGACCAGCGGTCCGGGGTAGACATCGACGCCCCCGAGGCTGCGGACGGTGAGCGGGAGGGTGCCGCAGGGGCCGACGGTCAGCACGCTGTCGCGCCTTCAGGGACGTGCTGGGCCAGCGGGTGTGCCGCACGTCGTGCTCCCGGAGTTGCTGAGCCGGACCTGGACCGTGACCGGTTCGCTGAGCCGGAAGGCGTGCCTGGGAGCGGTGACGCTCAGGACGACGTGCCGCGCGTTGCAGTTCTCGAAAGCGACGTGGGCCGAGCGGGTGATCGTCGGGGCGGTGGCGGCCGCTGCATATGCGGCGCCGGTGGCGGTGGCGGTGGCGACGCAGTAGTGCAGAACAGAGGGACTGCAATTGCAGCGACAACGGGCCTGACGCGCCTCATACGGAGAGAGACGCTACGTGGGTTGTTTGGGTTCGGTGAGGTGGGTGCGCTCAGCTCGAGGGTCGTGTGGCCGTGTGGAGCACCGACTCCACGTCGCCCGCCACCAGCTCGTAGCCGCCGTCATCGGCGCCGGTCTGCATGGTGGCCATGAGGAGTGAGATCACGATGACGACCATGCCGCTGGCGGTCTGCCCCGGATCGATGTCCTGGCGCACGCCGCCCTCAATCTGCTGCGCCAGGATGAGCTCGGTGACGGTCTTGCGCAGCTCCTGGAGGGCGGGGATGTGGAGCAGCCGCATGGTGAAATCGGGCTCGAGGCCACGGAGGATGCGGCCCGCCAGCGGGTGCGCGTCCACGTGCGCCACGAGCGCACGCATGATCACGCGCCCCCATCGCTCGGGGTCCTCGTCGATGATGACGAAGGACACGGCGTCGTCGATCAGCCCGGCGACGTCCTCGTCGACGGCGGCGACGAAGAGCGCCTCCTTGTTGGCGAAGTAGGGGTACGAAGCCGTGGTGGACAGCCCCGCGTCGCGGCAGACGTCGGCGACCGAGGTGCCGCGGTAGCCCTCGCGGGCGAAGCGGACGATGGCGGCTTGGAGGAGGGCCTGGCGGGTGCGGTCGCCCTTGCGTGCGGATTCGCAGGGTTGTCGGGCGGTTCGGGCGGCACCGGGTCAGGCCGCCGCAGCCGGGTCGATGGCGCACCCGGCGCGGTCGACGCCGCAGGCGATCTGCCAACCCCTGGGGACACGGCCACCGCGGAAGACGCCCGCTTCGAGCAGCGGGGCGAGCAGCGGGCGCAGGGCCCGGTGGCGCATGGCGGTGCGGCCGGCGGAGCGGTTGACGGCTTTCCAGGTCGCCCAGGTGGGGAGGCCGACGGCGCCGTAGACGCCCGGGTGCACGATCGTGTCGAACATGGCGACGGCGATGCGGGAGCCGAGGTAGCGCACCAGGAAGCGCTCGATCGGGCCGGCGGCCGCCCACTGCTCGGGGAAGAGCATGCGGCCGAAGGCGAGGTGACGGGCCTCCTCTTGGCGGTGGTACTTCGAGACTGCCTTGATCATCGGGTCGGTGTCGGGGTGTTCGCTGGCCAGCTTCTGCAGGAGGTCGGGGACCTCTTCGCCGCTGAGCACGAGCAGGCAGAAGAGCGACGGCATGGCCGGTGAGGAACGGCATGACGGCTTGCATGGCGATGCGGCCGACCGGGTTGTCGAGAGGGTTCTTGGCCTGCGGCTTGACCTGCTCGAGGAGGCGGACGAAGAGGCGGGAGTGGCGGGTCTCCTCCCCCATCTCGTGGAGCAGGTACGTGACGCGGGGGTCGGTGAGGTCGGGGCGGCGAGAGGATGTCGATGCTGAATCCAGCCATCAGGACCGACTCGAAGCGGACGCCGGTGTCCACGATGGAGGCGAACTCCTCCCGGGCGAGGGTGCGCTTCTGCTCGTCGGTCAGCCCGAGGTCAGGTTAGGTCAACTCCTGATTTTTTGGGGTTGCCGGGTGGCCTTGGGATGGGCCCTGAGGGTGGGCTCCGGCCGGATTGGGGTCGCCTCGCTGCAAATGCGGCACGTACGCTCCGGAGGTATGAATTCCCCTGCACCGCCCCTTTCTGGTTCTTCTTCAGCTCCGAACAACGGCCCTGCGGGCCGGACTATGCCGAGGGGACAGGTGCGGGGGCGGGGCGGGGCCGGGGCCGGGGCCGGGGGTGGCGAGGGGGGCGATTGGTCTTCGCCGGTGCGGCACTCGCCGCGGTGAGTGTCGCCGGGGTGGCCTACAAGCGTCTGGCGGCGCGGGGTGCCGGCGGCGACCAGGTCGATGACGGCCGCCTCACTCTCGGGTGGGGTGAGGGCGTCGAGCGTCCGGACCACACCGTCGTCCGGACGCCGGACGGGGCGCAGTTGGCCGTGTGGGACCTCGAGGGCAGCGGTCCCGATGCCCCGGTTGTGGTGCTCCCCCACTGCTGGGGCTGCAGCCACGAGATCTGGCTCCCCGTCGCCCGCCGGCTCCGGGAGCAGGGTTCCCGCGTCGTGCTCTACGACCAGCGCGGCCACGGGGCGAGCACGAGGGGAACGGCGCCGCTGACGATCGAGACGCTGGCGCACGACCTGACGGCGGTCCTCAACGCGACCGATGTGCACGACGTCGTGCTCGCGGGACACTCCATGGGTGGCATGACGATCATGTCGCTGGCCACGCACCGGCCCGACGTGCTGAAGCAGCGGGCCAAAGCGACGGTGCTCGTGGCCACCGCGGCCACGAGCCTGGGCGGCCGCTCGACACAGGGGACACGGGTGGCCAACGCGCTGGTGGCGTCGCCATTCGTCAGCCGGGCCATGCAGTCCAAAAACGGGCACGTGTTCGTGCGCGGGGCCTTCGGCGAGAATCCGGTCCGCTCGCACATGGACCTGACCCGGGACCTCTTCGGAGGCTGCCACGGAGCCGTGCGGGGCGAATTCCTGCTGTCGATGTCGACGATGGACCTTCTCGAGGGGGTCGCCACGATGGAGGTGCCGACCACCGTCATGGTGGGCACGCGCGACGCATTGACGTTGCCCAGGAAGGCGGATCAGATCGTTGCGACCGTTCCCGGGGCGCGACTGGTCACCCTGCAGAACAGGGGGCACATGCTGCCGCTCGAGGACCCCGACGCGGTCACCGACGAGATCGTGCGCGCGGTCAAGGGGTAGGGCTCGGGGACTTTCAGGCGCTCATTTCCGGGGCCGGCGCCAGGTCGGCGAGGGCGAGGATACGAACACCCTTCCCTGCGGGCTGATGAAGCGTGCGTCGCCGTTGGCGTCGCCATCCATCTTCCAGCCGAGCTCGTGCACCCGGCTGTGATGGCCCACGCAGAGCGTCAGAAGGTTCGACAGCACCGTGGGCCCCTGCTTGGAGGCCCACACGATGTGATGGACGTCGGTCACGTTCTTGCATCCGCACCCCGGAAAGCGGCAACCCTTGTCGCGGCGCCGGATCTCGATCCGCTGTGCTTCGGTGGGGTCACGCTCCAGCTGCTTCTGGTCGAGGCTGGTGCCGTCTGTCGCGTCGAACGACAGCGTGATGTGCGCGTTACAGGCAAGCCGACGGGCCACCTCCGCCGAGATCGGACCGACACCGTCGATGGAGGCGTGGCCGTAGCCGTCGCCGTAGAGGAGGCGATCGAGGTCGGTGTGCACGATCATGGTGGTCCGGGCACCGCCGTGAACGGGTGCGGGTTGGGCTTCGGCGGCGGTGGCGGTGGCGGTGGCGTGGCGGTGGTGGTCTTGGCGGGGGCGCCGGGGGCAGTGCGGGTCGAGGGCTGCTTGCGTCCTTGCTCGACGCAGATCTGGAGCAGGGCATCGGCACACCGGCTCTCGAAGCGGACGTAATCGGGGTCGTTCGCACTCGGATGGTCGTGGCGGCGGGCCCGTCCGAGGATGGCCGACTTGACCAGGGCGAACGAGTCGCCAGCGAGCTGGGCCCAGAGCAAGCAGCGCTCGTCGTCGAAGCGGACAAAGCGGCGCAGGAACCGAGCCGCCGCGTCGGCGTCCGTGACCCCCTTGACCTCGGAGACCAGCTCGCGGGCCTGCTTCGGCGTCCAGTGCTCCGACTCCCGGGCGAGGTCGGCGTCGGTGTCCGGCGTGGCCACCGAGGCCAGCGGGGCGAACACGTCGAGGGTCAGGCGTCCTTCGGACAGGGCACCCGAGAGTGCCGGAAGCTCGTTCGCCTTCGCCGCGGCCTCGACCAGCGTGCGGGCCCTGGCGCGGCTGACGTGACAGTGGGCGACCAGCCAGTCGCGCATGGACAGCGACCCGTCGCCGCGCCAGGCCTTGGTGCGATCGAACTCGGCGATATCGAGGAGCATGGCACCCTCGTTCTCGGAGATGACGCGTTGGCGGCGCCCGATGCTGGCCGCCAACTCGGCGGAACGGGGATCACCGCCGTAGTCCCGGCTGAGGGGTCGGGTCCGGCGGGAAGTCGTGGCACCGCCGGGACGAGCCGGGCGAGCACTGCGGGCGGCGGTCGGCACAAGGGCGAACGGTCCGCGTCGACGACCTGCGTGCGCGGCGGGTCAGGTGACGAGGATGGCGGGCGGCACGTCGCCGGGGTGACGGAGGAGGGAGATGCTGGCGATCAGCATCACGACGAGGAAGCCGACGTAGGCGCCCCAGCCGATGATGAGCCAGGCGTGGCCGTGGTAGCTGGTAAACGTCACGCCGATCCAGACAGCCACGCAGTTGAAGGCCGCCACTATGAGCGTGATCCAGCCGAGCCAGGGCGTGGCCAGCTCGCCGCGCAGCATGGCCCAGCCGAGGGCGCCGAGGAAGACGGCGGTCATGACGGACGTGGCGGAGAAGAAGATCGTGTTCAGATCGCCGAGCGCGCGCACCAGTGACGGATCGTCGAGGCCGCCCGGCTGCGCGTCCATGAAGGCGAGCAAGACGGTGGGCAGCGCTGCGATCGCGGTGGTGATGGCCACGCCGATGCCGGCGCCGAACACGATCGGGGACAGCGACTCGACGTCGCCTTCCGAGCGCCGGATGACGCGGTGGAGGTAGCCGACGAACCAGAGCAGCACGCCGGCGGCGAAGAAGTCGAAGATCATGCCGGCCTGGAGCGCCGTGTGGTGGTCGTGGACCCAGGCCAGTGTCTTGGCCGGGGCGGAGTCGACGCGGGGCTGCTGGGGATAGATGAAACCGGAGAGTGCGGCCAGCACCACGAACGCCAGGCCGCTCAATGCGCCGACGCGCTCGAACGTGTGATCACGCATTGGGCCCCCTTTTCGTCTTCGTCCTCGTCCCCGTCCCCGTCCACGTCTCGTCCTTGGACGGGGAAGGGCGAGGCGTGGTCCCGGGTTGTAAATCTAGGGCCGGGGTGGGGCCGAAACCGGGGACCGGGTCGGCCGGGGCGGCCGGGGCGGCCGAGGCGTCGGCGGGTTATCGGATGACGGAGGAACCGAACCGCTCGAGAGACTCGAGCGCGTGGGCCAGCGAGTCGCCGGGCACGCCGGCGCCCGACCATGTGACGCCGAGCGCCGTCAGCTCCTCGGCGGCGGCCAGGTGGGCTTCGGGATCGAAGGAGTCGCTGCCTGGGCTGCCGCCCGCGCCGGTGCCGAAGGACACGTCGATGCTGGCGGGGTCGCGGCCCGCCTCCTCCATGAACTGCCAGAGCTCATCGAGCATCGGCCGGAGGTCGTCGACGGTCTCGAGGGGCCGGGTCTTGGCGGTGGTGGCGAGGGTCCTGGGCGCCGGGAAGGGGCTCCAGCCGTCCCCGTAGCGGGCCACCCGCTGGCGGGAGAGGCGGCTGTTGCCGCCGATCCAGATGGGCGGGTGCGGCGTGGGCTTCGGGTTGGCGGTCTGCCCCTGCGCATGGAAGGTCGAGCCCTCGTGGACGAAGTCGTCTTCGCTCCAGACGCCGCGGATCACCTCGATGGCCTCGTCGAAGAGCACATTGCGTTGCTCGAAGTCGACACCGAGCGCCTTGTACTCGCCGCGCATGTACCCGGTGGCGACGGCCAGCGTGAACCGCCCGCCGGAGAGCGCGTCGAGTGTCGCTGACGCCTTCGCCACCAGGAACGGGTTGCGGTAAGGCAGCACGACGATGTTCGGGATGAGGCGCATGTGGTCTGTCACGGCGGCGCAGAACGACAGGGCCGTGAAGGGGTCGAGGGCGTCGTGGCCGCCGGCGTTCAGCCACCGGTGTGTGGGGGCGGGATGGTCGGTGAAGCCGATCCCGGCGAATCCAGCGGCCTCCGCGACCTGGCAGAAGCGGGTCAGCCCGTCCTTCGTCGTGAATTCGGGGTTGTACGGATGCGTCATGAGCGGATACGTCACCCAGTAGTTCATGGCGCTGAACCCTAGTGTTCCGGCCTCTCGACGGACGCCCGCAGCAGGCGCTTTGATATCCGCGGGAAGGAACACCCGAGAGGAGTCCAGGACATGCACACGTTCATCAACGAGGTCCGCGAGACGTTGGTCCCTGACCGTGCGGCGCCGTTCGGCCCGCTGCCGCCACTCCTCGTCGCCATGACCGTGGTGACCGGGCTGGTCGACTCGTTCAGCTACCTGCTCCTCGGCCACGTGTTCGTGGCCAACATGACGGGCAATGTCGTCTTCCTGGCCTTCGCCGTCGTCGGGGCCCACGGCTTCTCGATCGCAGCCTCGGTGGTCGCGCTGGTGTCTTTCGGGCTGGGGTCGGTGCTCGGCGGGCGGATCGTCCGGCACTTCGGCCATCACCGCGGCCATCACGTGGCCGTGGCCACCGCCACGCAGGGGGTGCTGCTCGCCGTGGCGATGATCCTGGCTCTGGTCGGTTCGCAGCCCTTCGGATCGGGCTCGCGCTACTCCCTGATCATCTTCCTCGCCCTGTCGATGGGCGTACAGAACTCGAGCGTGCGCCGGCTGGCCGTGCCCGACCTGACCACCACCGTCTTGACCCTGACGGTGACCGGGATCGGCGCGGACAGTGCGCTCGGTGGCGGGAAGGGCTCCAAGTCGGGCCGCCGCCTCATCTCCATTGCCGCCATGTTCCTGGGCGCGCTGGTGGGCGCGGCGTTGATCCTGCACGTGCACGTTGCCGTTCCCTTGATCATCGCGTTGGCCATCGTGGCTGTCGTGGCCGCTGTGAGCCACTGGTCGGGCCGGTCGAACCCACCCTGGACCCGGGTCGAGGACTGAGGCCGGACGGCGGTCGGCGGTCGGCGGAGGCCGGTGGGCGGTTGGCGACATCCGCTTGCTGGGAGTTGCGGTTGGCCATGATGGACGGCGTGGCGAGCCCCGGTGTTCCTCAAACTCCGCAGCAAAAGGACGGGCGCAGCCGGCTGGCAGCGCTGCGGGACATTGTGCTCGGACCGGATTCCTACGGGATCGTGTTCTTGTTCCTCGTCGGCGACTATGTGTTCCTCACGGTCGGATGGACCGGGCGCCTTTCCGTCATCGTCACTGCCATGTGGCTCGGGCTCACCGTGCTGCTGGCGTTCCGGACGTCGGAGGTCCCGCACCGACTCATGCTCGTGATACGTGTGGCCGTCGCAGTGATCGTGGTGGCAGCGGTGGTGGTTGCGTTCGGGGGCGGCAACCGGGCCTACGGCACGATCGTGATCCTGTGGTCGCTGCTGGTGCTGGCGAGCCCTATCGCTATCGGCTGGCGCGTTCTGCACCACAGGCGCGTCACGACGCAGACCGTTCTCGGGGCGTTGTGCATCTACATCCTGATCGGGCTGGTCTTCGCCAACTTCGACTATGGAGTGCAACTGGTCTCGGGGAACTCGTTCTTCGCGCAATCGGGACAACATGGTCCGGCCGACTTCGCCTACTTCAGCTACATCACGATGGCCACCGTCGGCTACGGCGACCTGTCGCCGGCGACGGGTCTCCCCCGCACCAATGCGGTCCTCGAGTCGCTGACGGGACAGATCTTCCTCGTGGTGCTGGTCGCCCGGCTCGTCGGGATGTACACCCCGACCTTCCGCTGGGCCCATGAACTGGGGCGTGAGCCCGATGGCCGACCGGGCGGGGGCGCTGTGGCCGATGGGGCCGGCGGGCCCGGAGCGGCCGGCGCCCGAGGCGAATGAAGGTCGCCGGCCCTTAGACCATGAGGACGATGGGCACGATCATCGGCCGGCGCTTCGTGCGGTCACCGACGAACTTGCCCAGGGCCTTGCGGGTGTGGCGACTCAGCACCTCGATGTCGTGGGCCCCGTCACGCAACGCCTGCGTCACCGCGGCCGAGACGACCTCGCTCGCCTCTTCCAGCAGCTCTTCGGCCTCGGGTGCGTAGACCCAGCCCCTGGTCTCGATCACCGGCGCGCAGCTGAGCTTGTTCTGCTGGCGGTCGACCGTGACCACCGCCATGACGACGCCCTCCTCGGAGAGCTTCTTCCTGTCGCGCAGCACTCCGTGCTCAATGTCCCCCACCGTGCCGTCCACATAGACGTACCCGCCGGGGACCTTGCCGTCGCGGGAGATGCCCTTGGCATCGAGCTGGATCACGTCGCCGTCCTCGCACAGCAGCACCTTGGCCGGGTCGAGGCCCATGGAGAGCGCCAGCCGCGCGTGGTGCACCATGTGGCGGAACTCGCCGTGCACGGGCACGAAGCATTCGGGCTCGGTCACCGAGATCAGCGTGCGCAGCTCCCCCTGGCGGGCGTGGCCGCTGACATGGACCTTCTCCGCGCCCGAGTGCACGACCTCGGCTCCCCGGCGATACAGGTCGTCGATGACCTGCCCCACCGACCACTCGTTGCCCGGGATCGGGTGGGCGCTGATGATCACGACGTCGTCCTCGGTGATGCGCAACCACTTGTTCTGTCCCGTCGCCATGAGCGAGAGGGCCGACATGGGCTCGCCCTGCGAGCCCGTCGAGATCACGCACAGCTCGCCGGGAGGCACGCTGTCCACCGCCTCGATGTCGATCAGCACGCCGTCGGGGATGCTGATGATGCCGAGCCGCGTGCCGAGCTCCACGTTCTTGCCCATGGACCGGCCGAGAGTGGCGACCTTGCGGCCGTTGGCCACTGCGGCGTCGATGATCTGTTGCACGCGGTGCATGTGGCTGGCGAAGCAGGCCACGATGATGCGCTTCTCGCTCTGGGCGGCGAAGACCCGGCGCAGTGTCACGCCTACCGTGGATTCCGAATCGGTAAATCCGGGCTCCTCCGCGTTGGTGGAGTCCGACAGGAGGAGGCGGACACCCTCGGTCTTGGCGAGCTCGCCCATGCGCGACATGTCGGTGCGCCGGCCGTCGACCGGCTGCAGGTCGATCTTGAAGTCCCCCGAGTGGAGGATCACGCCCTGCGGCGTGTGGAACGCGATGGCCATGGCCTCAGGGACCGAGTGCGTCACCGGGATGAACTCGACGTCGACGCCGCCGACCTTGACCGTCTCGCCGTCCGCCACGGAAATGAACTTGGTCTTGCCCGCCAGGCCGGCCTCTTCGATGCGGTGGCGGGCCAGGCCCACGGTCAGCTCGGAGCCGTAGATCGGCGCCTGGACCTCGCGCAACAGGAAAGCCAGGCCGCCGGTGTGGTCCTCGTGGCCGTGGGTCAGGACGATCCCGTCTACCCGGTCCTTGCGGTCGTAGAGGTAGGTGAACTCCGGCAGGACAAGGTCGATGCCCGGCATGTCCGGATCGGGGAACATGATGCCGCAGTCGAGGACCAGGATGCGCCCGTCGACCTCGATGCAGGCGCAGTTGCGTCCGATCTCCCCGAGCCCGCCGAGGAAGACGATCCGGACCGGCTTGGGCTTCGACTTCGGCGTTTTGCTCTGCTGGCCGCGCTGGCCGCGCTGGCCACGTTGGCCGCGCTCGCCACCCTGGCCGCGCTCGTTGCGGTCAGGCAAGCGGGGCGACCGTGACGGCGGGTGGCCCGACGGCAGCCAGGATCTTCTGGGCCTGGGTATCGAGCTCGGGCGTGGACGCCCCCATCGGCAGGCGACATTGGCCGACCTTGAGACCCAGGGCGCGCAGCATGGCCTTGGCCGGCAGCGGGTTGGGATACTCCGCGGTGGACTCGAAGTCGAAGGAGTCGAGCAGCTCGGCGTTGCCGGCGATGGCGGCGATCAGGTCGCCCGCCACGAAGGAGTCGATAACCTGACGGAGCTGCGGCGCGATCCAGTGCGCAGCGACGCTGATAACGCCGACCGCGCCGATCGCCATCAAGGGCAGTGTCATCACGTCGTCGCCGCTGTAGATCTCGAAGCCCACGGGGACCTGTGCCGCCAGGTGCGCCGTCGTGGGAGCGTCGCCGGCGGCGTCTTTGAGCGCGACGATCGACGGGACCTCTCGCGCGAGGCGGAGCATGGTGGGCGTGGCGATGCGCCGTCCGCTCCGGACCGGGATGTCGTAGAGCACGACGGGAAGGTCGCCCGCCGCCTCGGCCACCGACCGGAAGTGCTCGAAGAGTCCGGCCTGGGAGGGTCGGTTGTAGTACGGCGTGACCACGAGCACCCCGTCGACGCCGGTCGCGGCGGCCCGCTTCGTCATGTCGATGGAGTGGGCCGTGTCGTTGGAGCCGGTGCCGGCGATGACGGGGATCGTCACGGCGTCGGCGACGGCGCGCCAGAGCTCGACCTTCTCCTCGTCGGTGAGGACCGAGCTCTCGCCGGTGGAGCCGCTGAGGACCAGCCCGTCGCTGCCGTGCGCGGCCAGCCAGCGGGCCAGCTCGACTGCGGCCGGGACATCGAGCGCCCCGTAGTCGTCGAAGGGCGTCACCATGGCCGTGACCACCCGCCCGAAGCGGGGCACGTCATATTCCACGGGGCTCATCGCCCCATCACGCTACCAGCGATGCCTGGCGCCGACGTGCTGCGAGTCAGGCGACCTGGCGCTCGGCGGGCGAGCCGTCGGCGAACGCGTCCTCGTCCTCAGTGGAGTCGGTGAGATTTTCGAACGCGATGGCCCCCATCTCGGTGAACTTGGTGCGGAGCCAGCCGTCGGCCGCATCGAGCAGGCCCAGCTTCTTGAGGTTGGGGACGATCTTCGAGAACAGGAGGATCTGGAACTCGTCGCGCTCCGGCGCGGCCTGCATGAGCTTGATCACGTCGGGCGTCGGCACCTCCATGCGCTCCCACACCTCCTGCATGACCAAACGATCCTTCATACGGATGGCCGCCTCGAAGGCGAACTCCTGGCGCTCCCTGAGCTCCGCCGCGGTGAGCTCCTGGTAGTACTCCTGGAGGCTGAGCACCCCGAAGGCCACGTGGCGGGCCTCGTCGGCCATCACGTAGCGCAGCAGCTTCTTGAGCAGCGGCTCGGTCGTCATGGCGTGGATGAACCCGAAGGCGGCCAGCGCCAGGCCCTCGACCATGATCTGCATGCCGAGGTACGTCATGTCCCACCGCGAGTCGGAGACGATGTCGTCGAGCAACAGGCCCAGGTGGGCGTTCATCGGGTAGTGGCCCGAGAGCTTCTCGTCGAGGTACTTGGAGAAGACCTCGACGTGGCGGGCCTCGTCCATCACCTGCGTGGCGGCGTAGTACTTGGCGTCGATCCACGGGACGGTCTCGACGATCTTCGCCGTGCAGAGCAGCGCACCCTGCTCACCGTGCATGAACTGCGACAGGAGCCAGTTCTGGTTCTCGATCCCGAACTGAATGAACCGCTTGTCGTCCCACTTCTCCAGGGCGGTGCCGGCGATGGCGGCCTCGTCCCACTGCATCTGGGCCGGGTTGGCCTCGGCGTTGGCGATGACCACGCGCTCCTGGTCGACCTCAATGGACCAGTCCAGGTCCGTCTGGCCGTTCCACTGTGCCTTCTTCGCCTTCTCGTAGAGCTTGTCGAGCTGAGGCTTGGAGCCCTTCTCGTAGTCCCAGGTGAACTCGGCCGGGCAGTTGTCGGGCACGCGGTGGAAGCCCTCGACGTCGTACTGGCCGACGAAGCTCAGGACGGCCTCGAGGTCGCCGATGTTCTCTCTGCCGATGAGCTCGAGGTTGGACCTCAGCAGGTCGGCCTCGGTATCGGCGCCGGTGTTCTCGTCGAGTGTGGTCATTGTGCCGCCCCCTTGGTGGTAGCTCTGGTGGAAGGTGATGCGTGGTCTTGGTCTTGGTCTCGGTTTCGATCGGACGTGGATGTGGACGTTGACGTGGACCGGAATGTGGAGCCGGTCATCGGGCTGGGAGCCGTGCTCGCAGCCTCGACGCGTAAAGCGAGGATGCCGGGCAGGACAAACGTGCGCACCAGCGCGCGCGTGTCGGCCGGGTCGGTCAGGTCGGCGTGCGGTGACGGATCCGAGGTGTAGGCCATGACGATGCGCACGCCCCACTCGGCCGCCCGTGAGGCCTGCTCGGGCTCGAGCCAGCGGGCGAAGAAGGGGGCAGCCAGGTCACTGGCGACCCGCATCACCCGGTCGAAGCCCCCGAACGTGATGTAGGGCAGGACGGCGCCGGGCTCGTGCTCCAGCAGGTAGCACAAGGGTTGGTGCCCGTGCAGCCAGCGGGCCGACGCAACCATGCCGGCGACCAGCACGTCCTCGAGGTCGGCCGCCTCGCCCATGACGACGGCCAGGGAAGAGAAGAGCCGGGCCACCTCCGTCTCGACGACGCCGGCCAGGATTCCCTCCTTGCCTCGCGGGAAGGCCCGGTAGGCGGTGGCCCGAGAAAGGCCGGCGGCGCGAGCGATGTCGTCGACGGTGGTCTTGGCGATGCCTTGGCGGGCCAGGCACTCCAGCGCACCGTCGACGAGCCGCACCCGGGTCGACGAGCGGTCGTCGGCTCCCAGGTGCCGGACGACGCTGTCCCGGGACCCGGTCGGGGGCCCGGTCGCAACGGAATCAGATCGTGCCGCGGTCGCGCTCACTGATGAAACAGTATGGCGATTTTTGTCTCACTGTCAACCATCCGGGCCCGGTGGCACTGACCTGAACCTCGACCTCAATTGAGATTGAAATGGCCCGGGGCTATCGACGTGATGAGCAGGGCCAAGATCGCCAGTACCGCCACACTCCCCCCCACCGTGAGCACCAGGGCCGTGTTCCGGTCCCGCAAATCGCCGGCGTAGTCGTAGACGAAAGCCAGGAGGCCGCCAGTGACCAGGCCACCGAGATGGGCCCGCCAGTCGGTGTTGCCGGTGAAGCCGAGGGCGAGGTTGATAGCCAGCAGAATGGCGACCGGCGCGATCGGGAGCCGGCGGCGCAGCCCCACGACCAGGTAGGCCCCGAGGACACCCATGATGGCGCCCGAGGCCCCGATCCCGAGCTCGTTGTGGGGGCCGAGGATGTACGAACCAACGCTCCCCCCGAGACCGGCCAGCAGGTAGAGGGCGACGAAGCGGACCTTGCCCAGGAGCACCTCGAGGGCGGGTCCGACGATGAGCAGGGTGATCATGTTGAAGAAGATGTGCTCGAAACTGGCGTGCAGCCACATCGCCGTGAAGGCCCGGTAGTACTGGTGATACGAGTGGATCCCGTCGGGCCACAAGCCGAAGCGGTCGATGAACCGAGTTGTTGGTGCCGAAGCCCTCGAAGAAGAACACCACCACGTTGATGGCGATGATGGCGATCACGACCGGTGTGGGATTGGTCGAACCGACGACGCCGGTCCGGCCGCGACTGGTGTGGGTGAACGCCGGGACATGCCGGGACCGCTTGGCTCCCTCGGAGGTGCATTCGGGGCACTGCCAACCCACCTGTGCCTGGATCATGCAGTCGGTGCAGATCGGTCGGTCGCAATGGGCGCACAGCACCGAGGCCGCCCGGTCCGGGTGGCGGTAGCAGGGCGGGGGTGGGACCGGCTGGGGCTGCGGCTGAAGCTCGGACCCGCTCACCGGATACCGGCGAGCAGCTCGGACCGCACGAGCAGCGCCACCTGCTCCGGATCGTTGAGGTCCCAGCGCCCAGGGGAGCTGATGTAGGAGAGCACCATGCGGGCCAGGAAATCGGCAGCGACGTCGAGGTCGGCGCCTTCGGCCATGCCGTGGCGCACGAGGTAGGGCGCCAGGAATGCGGCCACGGGCGAGTGGGTCTGGTCCGCCTCCGTGGACAACCGGGGCAAGAGGATGTCGGGCTCGGTCACCAGGATCCGCTGGAGCACCTCGTGCTCGACCAGGGCCCGGTGGGCGAACATCAGCCCGCGCTCCATCACCTCCTCCAGGGTGTCGGCGTCGGAGACCTCCTGGTAGAGCCGGAGGAAGAACCGGGAGAACTCCCACCCCACCACGGCGGAGAGCAGCTCGTCGCGGCCGCCCGGGAAGTAGCGGTAGACCGTCGCCCGCGAGACGCCGGCCTCGCGGGCCGCGTCCTCGATGGTCGTCTTGGCCAGGCCCCAGCGGGCGACGCAGTCGTAGGTCGCCCGCAGCAGCCGTTCCCGGACGTCGGCGTTCACAGCCCCAGCAACGCCTCGAGGCCGACCGTGAGTCCGGGCCGGCCGGCGACGGCACGCACGGCCAACAGCACGCCGGGCATGAACGAACGGCGGTCGTAGGAGTCATGGCGGATGGTCAGGCTCTGGCCCGGCGCACCGAAGATGACCTCCTCGTGCGCGACGAGGCCGGGCAGCCGGACCGAGTGCACGTGCACGCCGTCCGGGAGCCTCGGCGCCGCGGGCCCCGGTCAGCACGACGTCGGTGGTCGGATCGGCGGGCAGGGGGTCGCTCCCGGCCTCACGGCGGGCGGCCGCGATCACGGCGGCCGTGTGCATGGCGGTTCCCGACGGGGCATCACGCTTTTCGTTGTGGTGCAGTTCGATGATCTCGACGCCGTCCATGTGCGGCGCGGCGATCCGGCTGAGGTGGAGCAACAGGACCGCTCCGATGGCGAAGTTGGGTACGACGACGAGGTTGGCCCCGGTCCCGCTCTCCCGAGAAGAGCGCCCCCATGGCGGCCGACGTCGCTTTCGGACAGCCCGCTCGTCCCGATGACGGCGTGGATGCCCTGGCGCGCATAGTGCGTCACGTTGTGGCGCACCGCTTCGGCAATCGTGAAGTCGACCACGACCTCGGTCCCGAGGTCGGACAGCGCGTTCACCTCACCGACGATGGTGCGGCCGCAGACCTCGACGCCGACGTGGCCCGGGTCGATGGCGGCCACCAACTCCAGGTCGGCTGCCTCCGTGACGGCACGGCAGACCTCCTGGCCCATGCGACCGCCGGCGCCGACCACACCGACCTTCTGCATGGCTTGCAGGCTACCGGGCGACCAGGGCGGCCTGGGGGGACTCGAATTCTCCTGGGTCGAAGGGGCCCACGGCGCTCAACGTGCGCGGGGCGTGCGTCAGTTCCGCGGCCACCTCCAGGACGTCGGCCCGCCCGATCCCGTCAATGTGGGCCAGCACCTCGTCGACCGAGAGCACCTCGCCGTGCAGCAACATGGACGCGCCGAGGCGGCTCATGCGGGCACCGGAGTCCTCGCCCGAGAGGAGCATCTCGGCGCGCAGGTTTCCCTTGGCCACCGCCAGCTCCCGCTCGCTCACCCCGTCGGCGGCCAGCAGCTCGAACTCCGCGCGCACGATGCGCAGCACCTCGTCGACATGCTCGGGCGCCGTGCCCACGACCACGGCCAGCGATCCGCTGTCCTGGTACGCCGACCGTTCCGACCACACCGAGTAGGCCAGCCCGCGCTGCTCACGCACCTTCTGGAAGAGCCGGCTCGACAGGCCGCCCCCCAGGACGTGATTCAGCACGGCCAGCGCCCATCGCCGCTCGTCAAAACGCGAGACCGAGCGCATGCCGTAGATCAGGTGCGCCTGCTCGGTCGACCGGCGGACCACGTCGAGCGCGACCGTGTCGGGTCCCGGCGCAGTGCGGGCCGGGGCGGCGCCACCCGAGGTGCCGGCGAACCGCCGTTCCAGGTCGGCCGCCACCGCCTCGTGGGTGCAGTCGCCGGCCACCGAGACGACCATGTTGGACGGCCGGTAGTGCAGGTCGAAAAAGGCGCGGATGTCGTCGCGGGTGATGCGCTGCACCGACGACGCCGTCCCCAGCGTGTCCCGCCCGAGGGCGTGCCCGGGGAAGAGCGCCGCCTGCCACCGCTCCCCCACCAGGTCGGTCGGCTCGTCGGCGTGCATCAGGATCTCGTCGAGGATGACGGTGCGCTCGGCCTCAATGTCGTCGGGGCGCAGCGCGGGCTGCCACATGATGTCGCTCAGGATGTCGAGCCCGAGCGGCAGGTGCTCGGAGAGCAGCCGGATGTAGAACGTCGTGTATTCCTTCGTGGTGAAGGCGTTACAGTCGCCGCCCACCTCGTCGAGCTGTTCGGCGATCGCCGCGGCGGTACGTCGCTCGGTGCCCTTGAAGAGAAGGTGCTCCAAGAAGTGTGACGCCCCGGCGAGCTCGTCGGGCTCGTCACGCGAGCCGGTGCCGACCCAGTAGGCGATCGCTACCGAGCGGACATCCGCCATGGTCTCGGTGACCAGGCGGATGCCGCAGGGCAGAACAGATGTCTCGATCAACGACGGCGCGAGCGCCCACGCGAGGGCCGGCGGTCGCCGCCACGGTCCCCGCCGCGGTCGTTCCCGGCGTCGGCCGCACCCGGGCCGAGATCACCGAGGTCCGCCACCAGCTCGGCCTCGAACGCATCCTCGAAGGACGACCCGTCGGCCGTGCGGGCCGGGGCCGACGACGGAAGACGAGCCGGACGAGGAGGACGAGCCGGCCGAGGAGGACGAGCCGGACGAGCCGGACGAGGACGAGCCGGACGAGGACCCGGAGTCACGGTCACCGTTCCTCGAACCGGAGCCCGAGCCGTTCCCGTCCGAGGAGGACGAGCCGCCCTCGGGCGCCGAAGCCAGCGACAGGGACACCTTGCCCTGCGGGTCGATGTCGTCGACCCGGACCTCGACGGCCTGGCCGAGGGTGAGCACGTCCTCCACGTTGTTGATGCGCTTGCCGCCCGCCAGGGACGACAGCTTCGAGATGTGCAGGAGGCCGTCCCGGCCCGGCAGCACGTTGACGAAGGCACCGAACTTGGTGATGTTGACCACCCTGCCCCCGTAGACGGCGCCGACGTCGGCGGTCGGCGGGTCGAGGATCAAGGAGATCCGGCGCCGCGCCTCTTCGACCGCATTGCCGTCCTTGGCACCGATCGTCACCGTGCCGACGACACCGTCGTCGTCGACGGCGATGTCCGCGCCGGTCTCCTGCTGGAGGGTGTTGATGACCTTGCCCTTGGGGCCGATGACCTCACCGATCTTGTCGATCGGGATCTCCATGGAGACGATCTTCGGCGCGCTGGCGGCCACGTGGTCACGCGGCTCGGCGATGGCCCCGGCCATGACGTCGAGAATCTTGAGCCGGGCTTCCTTGGCCTGCAGGAGCGCCTTGGCCAGCACGTCGGCCGGGAGGCCGGCGATCTTGGTGTCGAGCTGGAGCGCCGTCACGGCGTCGGCCGTGCCGGCCACCTTGAAGTCCATGTCGCCGAAGGCGTCTTCGGAGCCCAGGATGTCGGTCAGCGTCACGTATTTGCCCTCGTCGTAGACGAGGCCCATGGCGATGCCCGCCACGGCCGCCCGCAGGGGCACACCGGCGGCCATCAGCGACAGCGTCGAACCGCAGACCGACGCCATGGAGGTCGAGCCGTTCGAAGCCAGCACGTCGGACACCACACGCAAGGTGTAGGAGAAATCCTCGACGGGCGGCACGACCGGCAGGAGCGCCCGCTCGGCCAGGAGGCCGTGCCCGATCTCACGGCGCTTCGGACCGCGCATGAAGCCGGTCTCACCGGTGGAGAAGGGGGGGAAGTTGTAGTGGTGCATGTAGCGCTTGTGGTCGACGGGGGTGATGGTGTCGAGCTGCTGCTGCATGCGGGGCATGCCCAGCGTCGTGACGTTGAGCACCTGGGTCTCGCCGCGCTGGAAGAGCGCCGAGCCGTGCGCCGTCGGGAGCAGGTCGATCTCGGCCGAGAGCGGGCGGATGTCGGCGATACCACGGCCGTCCACGCGCACGCCGTCCTCGACAATGCTCTTGCGCACCAGCTTCTTGGTCAGCGAGCGGATGGCCCCCTTGACCTCACTTGACCGGTCGGCGAACTCGTCGCCGAGGGCGGCGCGGATCTCCTCGCCGGCGGCGTCGAGCGCGGCGTTGCGCTCGGCCTTGCTCCGGACCAGGTTGGCCTTGGCGATGGGGTCGGTGCCGACCGCCTCCACCCGGGCCCACACGTCGTCCTGGTAGTCGCTGAACGTGGTGAACGGGATCGTGTCGATGGGGCCGCGCGCTGCCGTGTAGTCCTGGACGAGGCGGCGTTGCAGGTTGATGGCCTCACGGATCCACGTCTTGGACGCTTCGAGGCCCGACGCGAGGACTTCCTCGGTCACCTTCGGGGCGCCCTCGTCGTAGTACGACCACGACTTCTCGGTCCCGCCCGCCTCGACCATCATGATGGCGATGTCGGTGTCGGCGTCCTCGGTGAGGGCACGGCCGGCCACGACGAGCTCGAAGGTCGACTCTTCGCCTTCCTCGAACGTGGGGTGGGGGATCCAGGTGCCCTCGGTCGTGTAGGCGACCCGTACCGCACCGATGGGGCCGTCGAAGGGGATGCCCGAGAGCATCAACGCCGCCGACGACGCGTTGATGGCCAGCACGTCGTGCGGGTTCACCTGGTCGGCGCCGATGATGGTGCCGACGACGTGGACCTCGTTGCGGAAGCCGTCGGGGAACGACGGACGCAGCGGCCGGTCGATCAGACGGCAGGTCAGGATCGCCTGGTCCGAGCTCTTGCCTTCACGACGGAAGAACGAGCCGGGGATCTTGCCGGCGGCGTAGGTCCGCTCCTCGATGTCGACGGTGAGGGGGAAGAAGTCCGCCCCTTCCCGCACGTGGCGGGCCGCGGTGGCCGTGGCCAACAGGACGGTGTCGCCGATGCGGGCCACGACGGCCCCGTCGGCGAGCTGGGCGAGTTTCCCCGCCTCGAATGACATGGTTCGGTCGGTCCCGCTGATCGGGGCCGACACGGAAATGGCGTCAGCCATGATGCTCCTCGTGTCTCGGGGGCATCTTCGTTTCTGGTTCCCAGTAGTCGACCACCTCGCACCCGAAGTGAGCGGCGACTGGCAGCCAGGTGGCTGAAGACGCCCGGTTCTGTGGTGCTGCTGCTCCCGCTACCTTCTGATGCCGAGTCGGCTGATGATGGAGCGGTAGCGCTCGACGTCGTTCTTGCGGACGTAGTCGAGAAGCCGACGACGCTGGCCGATGAGCTTCATCAGGCCGCGCCGAGTGTGGTGGTCCCCCTTGTGCTCCTTCAGGTGCTCTGTCAGGTGGTTGATCCGGCCCGACAACAGGGCTATCTGCACCTCGGGTGAGCCGGTGTCACTCTCGTGCAACCGGTACTCGGAGATGGTGGCCTGCGTGTCGGGCATGTAGGAAGAACCTCGAAGAGCTTGTCGGAGTGCGGCGGGAACCTTCCCCAGCCGCCATCCAGCGTAGCAGCCGTGCGCTGATCTGGGGTGATCAGGGGCGATCGGCCGTGGCGAGGACCCGCTCGGTGGCCTCCACGTCGGCCTGCATCTGGGCGATCAGGGCCTCGACGGAGTCGAAGCGCTGTTCCTCGCGCAGCCGATGGGCGAAGGACACGGCGGCCGCCTCCCCGTAGAGATCGCCGTCGAAGTGCAGCAGATAGGCCTCCACCAGGACCGGCGCCGTACCGGGCTCGTAGAAGGTGGGACGGCGCCCCACTGAGATCGCCGCCTGGTGGCAGCGAACCGTCAGCCCGCCGGTAGTGCCCGGCGTAGACGGCATCGGCGGGCAGAGCAATGTCGTCGGCCACGGCCAGGTTGGCGGTCGGGAACCCCAGTTCAGGGCCGCCGCGCCCGTCGCCGTGGACCACATGGCCCCGCACCTCGTGGGGCCGCCCGAGGAGGCGGGCCGCCCCCTCCACGTCGCCCTCGGCCAGGAGGGCCCGGATGCGGGTCGAGGACACGGCGTCGCGCCCGTCGCCCGTGAGGCCCACGCCTACGACCTCGAAGCCGTACTCGGCGCCCAGGCGGCGCAGCAGCTCGACGTTGCCGCGGCGGCCGTGCCCGAAGTGGAAGTCCTCCCCCACCACGACGAGGCGGGCCGCCAGCTGGTCGACGAGGACCTCCTTCACGAAGTCCTCGGCCGACTCCTCGGCCCGGGCCAGGTCGAAGGGGACGACGACCGTGCGATCGATGCCGCAGTCGGCCAGCAGCTCCAGCTTCTGCTCCAGGCCGGTCAGCTGCTTGGGCGCGGACTCGGGCCGCACCACCGCGGCCGGGTGGCGGTCGAAGGTGACCACCACGGTGGAGAGGCCGGCGGCTTCCGCCCGGGCCGACAGGTCGCGCAGGAGGGCGCGGTGCCCGAGGTGGACCCCGTCGTAGGCCCCGATGGTGACAGCGGTCCCCTGACCGGCGGGCGGCTGCGGCGGCATCGCGATTGAGGGTAGTCCGGCGTCGGTCACTGACCGGCCGCTCCGGCCGCTCCGGCCGCTCCGGCCGCTCCGGGCGGTCCCGTCGGTCGGCCGTCGGTCCGGCCTGCCCGGCCAGCACCACGGCCGGCCGGATGCGGTCGCTGCCGGTCGCCTCGTAGACGGCCAGCAGCTCGCCCGCCTCGTCGAGCATGGCCCAGGGGCCGTCGCCGGCCGCGCCGAGCGGGACCCGGTCGAGGGGCAGCCCCGTGCGGATGGCTGCGGCGGCGGCGGCATCCACCGTGACGGCGTCGAGGTCGCGCATGGCCTGGGCCGGCGTGAGGACCTGGTCGGGCCCGAGGGCGTCGAGCCGGTGCATGTCGGCGGCGCCGAACGAGCCGATGCGGGTGCGCCGCAGATCGGTCACGTAGCGCCCCGCCGCCGAGCGCCCGGCCCAGGTCCTCCGCCAGCACCCGGATGTAGGTGCCCGAGGAGCACACCACCTCGGCCCGGTAGACGCCGGGGCGCTCCGGGTCGGGCGCGGTGTCGAAGCGCGACACGGTCACCCGCCGGGCGGCGCGCTCCACCTCAATGCCCTCGCGGGCCAACTCGTGCAGCCGGCGCCCCCCGACCTTCACGGCCGACACCATGGGCGGCACCTGCTCGATCTCGCCCGTGAGGTCGGCTGCCGCGGCGGCCACCGCGGCGGGCGTGACGTGCGACATGTCGTAGGTGGCGAGGACCTCGCCGGACGCATCGAGCGTCGAGGTCGCCGTGCCGAGCACGATGTCCGTCGTGTAGGTCTTGGGCAGCGCGGTCAGGAACCGCATCAGCCGCGTGGCCCGGCCCAGCCCGACCAGCAACACGCCCGTGGCGTCGGGGTCGAGGGTGCCGGCATGGCCCACCCGGCGCTGGCCGAAGATGCGGCGGCAGCGAGCCACCACATCGTGGGAGGTCCAGCCGGCCTCCTTGTCGACGACGACCAGGCCGGTGACGCCCGGGTCGGGGCTCACGACTCGTCGGCCGGGGACTCCCCCTCGTGCAGGCCGCGCAGCAGCTCCTCCACCCGGGAGCCCGCGGCGATGGCCGGGTCGGCCTTGAAGGTCAGGCGGGGCGTGCGCTTCATCGTCATCTGCGCGCTCGACGGTGCGCTGCAAATGCACCCGTCGCTCTTCGAGCACCACCGCTGTCGCCTCGTCGAGGGTGGCCAGGTAGACCTTGGCCGTCCGCATGTCGGGCGCCGTGTCGACCGAGGTCACGGTCACCATGGGCAGCTCGTCGGCGTCGGCCAGCCGCTCGAGCTCATCGGCCAGCACCTGCCGCAACACCTGATTGACCCGCAACGTACGTGGGTATGTCGCCGTCCGCCGTTTCACCGCTTCAGCTCCTCACTGGAACAACTGGAAACAAGAAACAACTGGGGCTCGTGCTGTCCGAGCGCTCTGACTGCTCTTGCTCCTGACTGCTCAGGTCCGGGCGATCTCGCGCTCGTCGTAGGTCTCAATGATGTCGCCGTCCTTGAGGTCCTGGAAGTCCGAGAGCCCGATGCCGCACTCGAAGCCCGCCGCCACTTCGCGGACGTCGTCCTTGAAGCGGCGCAGCGAGTTGATGGCGCCCTTCCAGATGACGGTGCCCTCGCGCAGGAAGCGAACCTTGGAGCCGCGGGTGATCTTGCCGTCACGCACGTAGCAGCCGGCCACGGCGCCGATCCGGGGCACCCGGAAGACCTCGCGCACCTCGGCCTCGCCGGTGACGACCTCCTCGTAGACCGGGGAGAGCAGTCCGAGCATGGCCGCCTCAATGTCCTCGAGCAGCTTGTAGATGATCTCGTAGGTCCGGATCTCGACGTCGGACGACTCGGCCAGTTCACGCGAGCGCTTGTCGGGGCGCACGTTGAACCCGATGATGGTGGCGTTGGACGCCGCCGCCAGCTGCACGTCGTTCTCGGTGATGCCACCGATGCCGCGCAGGACGAAGCTCAGCTTCACGTCGTCACGCTCCAGGCGCTTCAACGAGTCCGTCACGGCCTCCAAAGAGCCCTGCACGTCGGCCTTCAGCACGATGTTCAACGTGGCGGTCTCGCCCCGCGAGATCTGCTCGAAGAGGTCCTCGAGCTTGGCGCCGGTCGCGCCGGCCACGGGCTTGTGCCCCGACAGCCGGAAGCGCTGCACCCTGGCCTCGCCGAGCGTGCGGGCCCGGGCGAGGTCCTTGGCGGCCCGCATCTCGTCGCCGGCGTGCGGTGGCTCCGAGAAGCCCAGCACCTGCACCGGCGTCGATGGCAACGCCTCCTTGATGTGGTCGCCCCGGTCGTCCACCAGCGCCTTGACCTTGCCCCAGGCCGGCCCGGCCACCACCGGGTCGCCGACCCGCAAGGTGCCCTGCTGCACGATCAGCGTGGCGACGGGGCCACGGCCCGCCTCGAGATTGGCTTCCAAGACGACGCCGCGGGCCTCACCCTCGACGCGCGCGGTCAGCTCTTCCACCTCGGCCACCAGCACGATCTGCTCGAGCAGGCTCTCAATGCCGGTGCCCTGCAGCGCGGAGACCTCGACCACAATGGTGTCGCCGCCCCAGGCCTCGGGCACGAGCTCACGCTCGGAGAGCTGCTGCAACACACGGGTGGAGTCGGCCTCGGGCCGGTCCATCTTGTTGACGGCCACGATGATCGGGACGTCGGCCGCCTTGGCGTGGTCGATGGCCTCGATGGTCTGGGGCATCACACCGTCGTCGGCCGCCACGACGAGGATGACGATGTCGGTGGCCTCGGCGCCACGGGCCCGCATGGCGGTGAACGCGGCGTGGCCCGGCGTGTCGATGAACGTGATGCGGTGGTCGTTCCACACGACCTGGTACGCACCGATGTGCTGGGTGATGCCGCCGGCCTCCCCGGCCACGACGTCGGTCGAGCGGATGCGGTCGAGCAGCAACGTCTTGCCGTGGTCGACGTGCCCCATGACGGTGACGACCGGCGGGCGGGGCCGCTGGTCGGAGTCGTCCTCCTCGTCCTCGTCCTCGAAGTAGCGGGCCAGGAGCTCCGCCTCCTGCTCCTCGCCGGGGTCGACCAGGCGCACGTCCGCCCCGATCTCGGCCGCGAAGAGCTCGATCATGTCGTCGGTCAGCGACTGGGTCGCCATGATCATCTCGCCCTGCAGCAGCAGGAAGCGCACGATGTCGCCGGCGCTGCGGTTCAGCTTGGGCCCGAGGTCGCGGGCCGTCGAGCCGCGCTCGATGATGATCTCGCCGTCGGGGACGGGTGCCGTCGAGGGCTGGTACGTGGTGAGCTGCGTCGGCTCCAACTCTTCGAGGTTGCGCCGGCGCCGGCGGGCGCGCCGTTGGGGGGGCCGCCGCCCCGGCATGCCGCCACGACCTCCTGGCGGCGGGGCACCTGTCGGCGCGCCACCACCGGGGCGGCCTCCGAAGCCGCCGCCACCGCCTGCGGGACGCCCTCCGTAGCCACCACCGGTCGGGCCGCCCGTACCGGCGGGACGCCCTGCGCCCCCAGCCGGCCGGCCACCGGTGCGCTGCGGGTAGGCACCTCCCGGACGGGTCGGTGCTGCGCTGGCCTTGCGCCCGCCCATGCCGGGCGGGGGTGGAATGGGCCGGCCGCTCGGGCCGAGGGGCGGCCGTGTCGCCGGTGGCGGGGGCACTGGCTTGCCCGAGGGGCTGAGAGGAGGCCGGGTGGAGCGCTGGCGGTCGGGTGCAACCGGTGCCGCGGTGTCGGACGGCGCCTCGGCGGCAGGAGCCTGGGCCGCGGGCGCTACCGCGGCCGGGGACTGGGCCGCCGGGGAGGTCGCGGCCGGAGAAGGTGACGCAGGCGGCGCCGAGGCGGGAGCCGCTGCCGGAGCGGCCGCAGCGGGAGCAGGAGCCGGCGCCGGCCGGGCGGCGGGCGGGGCCGGCGCCGGTCGGGCGGCGGGCGGGGCCTGCGCCGGAGACTGAGCGGCCGGTGCCGCCGGAGCGGATGGCGCGGCCGGAGGCGGCGTGGGGCGGCTGCTGCTGATCAGGCGCGAGGAACGGGCCGGAGCGTCGGTCCCGGCGCCACCCGCGCCAGACCCGGCGGAGGTCGAGGTTGGCGCAGCCGCGGCGGCGGGTGCCGAGACGGGACGGGCCGGGGCCTTCTTGACCGGAGCGCTGCTCGCCGCCGAGCTGCTCGATACCGAAGTGAGCGGTCGCCGCGCCGGCGGCGCGCCGGCGTCGCCGTCGTCCCCCCATCGGCTGGACCAGCGGACTTGGCCGCCTTGGTGGCCTTGGCCGCCTTCTTCGCCGGGGCTGGCTCATCGGGCTGGACCGGGCGGCGCAATCCCTCGGCGTCGGCCTTACGGCGGACGCGGTCGGCCTGCGCGTCCTCAATGGAGGACGAGTGGCTCTTGACCCCGATCCCAAGGGAAAGGGCCAGCTCCAGCCCCTCCTTATTGGTGAGGCCTAGCTCTTTGGCCAGCTCATAGACGCGGATCTTCTTCGGCAAGTGGTTCTCTTTGTCCTTGATTTGTGTTGGGGCGCGGCGTCAACCCAGCCCCCTATCCTCGCACATCAGGTGCACGGCGCTCCCACGCCTCTCCCAGATGCATATGCAACTGCTGCAGGTCCTCGGCGTCGATGGACGCCCTGAAGGCCCGCTCGAAGCCGTGCTTGCGCACCGCATCGTCCAGACAGCCGATGGAGTCCCGGCACAGCCAGGCCCCCCGCCCCGCACCGTGCCTGTCCACCGACAGGGCCCCGCCCGGAAGCCGGACGATTCGGATCAGCTGGTCGGCCGGCAGGGCGCTCCGGCAACCGACACAGGTCCGTGTCGGCGCTATGCCTCGGCCTCTTCCGACACCTCGGCGGCCTCAGCGACCACCACGACCTCCTCGGCCGTCACCT
>CAVSUH010000021.1:0-636264 GCA_963731065.1 uncultured Acidimicrobiaceae bacterium
GATCTGATGCAGCAGCGAGCCGGAGACGAAGTCGACCTGGGTGCTGGTGACCGTCAGCACGCGTCCGCCGCGGGCGATGGGGATGGTCACGGTGAAGCCGGCGAGCTTCTGTGCGCCGCTCCGGCGGGCAGCCCGGCGAAGCTGACGACGCCGACGGTCGTGGTGCTCCCCGCCTCTTGCTGCATGCTCTTCTGCAGCGCGGGGCTGGCGACCCGGTTCATGCACGCGGTCGTGTTGCTGCCCGCCATCGCCGCGAACTCGGCCTGGGCCTCGGCGGCCGAGGGGTAGACCGAGACGCTGTCCTCGACGGCGTCGACCTTGTCGGCACTGCTGAAGTCGGGGCTCTGGACCTTGGTCGGCGCGATCTCGGCGACCGGCGCCGGGATGCCGACGCACGAGGCCAGCTGCGGCGACCACGGCGTCACCCGGGTGGGCGCGGCGGCCGCGCCGCCCGACGACCATCCCGAGGGCAGCTCGGACAGCTGGAGGAGTGCCGCCGTCCCGTGCCGCCGTCTGGGTCGACCGCTGGCGCCTTGGGGGAGGATGAGGTCGCCGATCGGGTGGCCGAGTTCGACGCCCCCGACGTCGTCGCCGCCGGGTCGTGCCGGGCCTGGCTGGCGCCGCCCCCGCAGCGGTCGCACGCCGAGCCATTGCCGGCGGTCATGCGGCCGACGAGCCCTCCGGCCAGCGCCGCTGCGAAGATACCCACGAACGTCCACCTGACGGCACGCCGCCAGTGCTCCATGCCTTGCTGGGCCATGTGCGCCCCCTCCTGCTCCATGAGCGCCACCGCCGGTCGCCCCAAGCGGGACGGCGCGCTGCGCTCCCGTCAGGAGAACGTGGCCGGACACGGCCGTCCACCTCCGACCGGGTCGACAACGGAGGTGCCGCCGGCGACGGGGCCGACGGGGGCGCAGGCCCACGGCCGTCGCGCCGCCGGAATCCGCCTCCGGGCCGAATCTCCGCCACCCCCTTGCCAGTCGCCGGTGAATCCCGCTACTCTGGCACTCGCAACCCGAGAGTGCTAACGAGTGCCAAGGAGGCCCGTTTCAAATGAGTCTGCAACCCCTCGATGACCGGATCGTCGTCCGCCCCGGCGAGTCCGAGGAGACCACCGCCTCTGGCCTGGTCATTCCCGACACCGCCAAGGAGAAGCCCCAGCAGGGCGAAGTGCTGGCCGTGGGCCCCGGCCGACGCTCCGAGGACACCGGCGAGCTGATCCCGCTCGACGTCAAGGTCGGCGACACCGTCGTCTACTCCAAGTACGGCGGCACCGAGTACATCCTCGACGGCGAGGACGTCCTCATCCTGTCCGCCCGCGACATCCTGGCCAAGATCGCCTGATCGGTCGCACCGTTTTCGGTCAGCCCGCCGCCCCGGTGCAATCCGGGCCGGCGCGGCGGCCACCGTTCTGTTCAACCTGAGATTCGAGGACTCGAGAGGAGTTCGACACAGTCATGCCCAAGATCCTGAAGTTTGACGAGTCCGCCCGGCGCGGGCTCGAGGCCGGCGTCAACAAGCTGGCCGACACCGTAAAGGTCACCCTGGGGCCAAAAGGCCGCAACGTGGTGATCGAGAAGAAGTTCGGCGCACCGACCATCACCAACGACGGCGTGTCCATCGCCCGCGAGGTCGAGCTGGACGACCCGTTCGAGAACATGGGTGCCCAGCTGGTCAAGGAAGTCGCCACCAAGACGAACGACGTGGCGGGCGACGGCACCACGACGGCCACCGTCCTGGCCCAGGCCCTGATCACCGAGGGGCTGCGCAACGTGGCCGCCGGCGCCAGCCCGACCGGGCTCAAGAAGGGAATTGAGAAGGGCGTCAAGGCTGCGGTCGACAACATCGCCAAGCAGTCCAAGGACGTCGGCGGCAAGACGGAGATCGCCCAGGTGGCCTCCATCTCGGCTGCGGACTCGGCCATCGGCGACGTACTGGCCGACGCCATCGACAAGGTCGGCAAGGACGGGACCGTGACGGTCGAGGAGTCCAACACCTTCGGCATCGAGCTCGAGCTCACCGAGGGCATGCAGTTCGACAAGGGCTTCCTGTCGCCGTACTTCGTGACCGACCCCGAGCGCCAGGAGGCCGTGCTCGACGAGCCGGTCATCCTCTTCTACAACTCCAAGGTCAGCGCCGTGCACGACCTCGTGCCCGTGCTGGAGAAGGTCATGCAGACCGGCAAGCCGCTGCTGATCATCGCCGAGGACGTCGACGGCGAGGCCCTGGCCACGCTGGTCGTCAACAAAATCCGTGGCACGTTCACCTCGGTCGCCGTCAAGGCCCCCGGCTTCGGCGAGCGCCGCAAGGAGATGCTGCAGGACATGGCCGTCCTCACGGGCGCCCAGGTCATCAGCGAGGAGATCGGCCTCAAGCTCGAGAACGCCACCATCGACCTGCTGGGCAGCGCCCGGCGCGTCATCGTGACGAAGGACGACACCACCATCGTGGAGGGTGCCGGCTCGACCGAGGACGTGAAGGGACGCGTCGCCCAGATCAAGCGGGCGATCGACGACACCGACTCGGACTGGGACCGCGAGAAGCTCCAGGAGCGCCTGGCCAAGCTGGCCGGCGGCGTGGCCGTCGTCAAGGTCGGGGCCGCCACCGAGGTGGAGCTCAAGGAGAAGAAGCACCGCATTGAGGACGCGCTGTCCGCCACCCGCGCTGCGGTGGAGGAGGGCATCGTGGCCGGCGGTGGCACCGCACTCATCCGGGCCCGCAAGTCGGTGCTGGACCTGGCCGAGACGCTCGAGGGCGACGAGGCCACCGGTGCCCGCATCGTGGCGCAGGCGCTCGAGGCTCCGCTCAAGTGGATCGCCTTCAACGCCGGCCTCGAGGGCGCGGTCCTCGTGAACACGGTCGAGTCCGCCAAGGGCAACCACGGCCTCAACGCGGCCAACGGCGAGATCGAGGACCTGGTCAAGGCCGGCATCATCGACCCGGCCAAGGTCACCCGTTCTGCGCTGCAGAACGCGGCCTCCATCGCCGGCCTGCTGCTCACCACCGAGGCCCTCGTGGCCGACAAGCCGGAGAAGGTGGACGCTGCTGCTGCGGCGGCCGCCATGGCCGGCGGTGGCATGGGCGGTATGGGTGGCATGGGCGGGATGATGTAACCAGTTCCACCCTGTTTTCGTGTGCGGTGGCCGGGCCTCGTGCCCGGCCACCGGCGCGTCTGGGCGCCGGCACGCCGCGCGCGCCCGCTGGCGTCTGGCGCGGCGGTACGCTTCGCAGCGTGTCGGGCTTCGCGGCCGGGCCTTCGGGCCCGGCCGCGGCGCGTCAGGGCGGCGAAGTCGTGGCGTCCACACGATCTCGTCCAGCCGACCAGCCCGACCAGTCGCCGCGAGCCCTGTGTCACACTGACGACGTGGCGGCCGTGACAGTGGCTTTACGCCGCATCGCCTGTGTGTTAGGTGCTTGCCTCCTGGCCGCGGTTCTCGTCGTGGCCTCTCCCGCGGCGTCGGCGCCTTTGCGGGCACCGAAGACCACCAACGCGCAGGACACGAGGTTCTTCACCGATGTCGCCGAGGCGGATCCCACGCTGGCCTCCTACGAGCAGAAGCAGGGCAACGTGGCTCTTCGTGCACTGTTGACCGACGGCGCTGCGTTCTGTGCGCTGCTCGCGCACGAGAAGGAACTCGATGCGGCGCTGGTCGAAGAAGCGAACGGAGCACGAAGCTCGGAAGCCCAGACGCATCTGCCCTTGTCGGTGACGACCTTCAACACCATTGAGAGCGTGGCGCTCCTGACGCTCTGCCGGTCCGAACAGAAGCTGCTCCCGGCTTCGGACCGGACGAAGATCCGCCAACTCGGAAAGATGCTCACCACGCCCGCGCCCGCGGGCTGAGTGCGCCGCACGCGTCTGCGCAACGCGCAGGCGTCGCGCGAGCGGCGACAACGAACGTTCGTCCAGCAATCCCCCCTGCACCTTCGACCGCGGGCGCAATGCGTGTGGACCAACCCGGGTGCGCCGCTGTGTTCGCGTTGTGTTCACGGAGAAATAAGTCGCGCATCTCACAACGTCATCGTCCGCGTAACCCTGCGACCTTAGGTTTGCGTCAAACCCCTTGTTCGGATCTCAACGCGTCTCGAGGAGGATCACTGGTGCGAATTTCGGAGCGGTTCAGGCAACACGGCGTGCGCAACGGAGCGATCGCCATGGCCGCTGTCGCAATGTCGGCTTTGGCCGGAGCGGGCATCTCGACCACCGCCGTGGCCGCGCCTCCGCCATCTGTCGGCGCTCCCGGCGCGTCCACGTGCCCGGCGGGCAGCTCGCTGCAAATTCCCAACGGTGGATCCAACAACCAGGCGCAGTGCGTGATCACCTCGACGGGCACCCCGGTCGGCGGCGTCAAGCACGTGTGGCTCATCATTTTGGAGAACAAGTCCTACGACGAGACCTTCACCGGCCTCAACCAGAACAGCTATCTCTGGCAGACGCTGCCCCAGCAAGGAGCGCTCCTGACGAACTACTACGGCACCGGCCACTTCAGCATGGACAACTACATCTCGCTGGTGTCGGGCCAGGCGCCGTCGTACGGCGTGCAGGACGACTGCTCGACGACGGCGAACATGACGAACAACAACAGCGGGATCATCACCAGCGGCACAGTGGGCACGGCCACCGACACCGACCACACCACCGACGGTTCGGGCACCAACACCACGCCACCGAACGCCACCGCCTCCGACAACGGCAACTACGGGCAGTTGCTCGTGCACGGAGGGATCGACGCCTCGCTGGCCCAAAACGGCTGCGACTACCCGACGGACGTCTCCACGCTGTTCAACCAGTTGAACGCAGCCGGCGTCTCCTGGAAGGGCTACGCCCAGGACCTCGGCGGGGCCCAGCCCGTCGGGTCGACCTCGTACGTGACCGGCTCCACGCCGGGCGTCACCGACACCGTTCCGGGGCGTGACGACGGCGCGTGTGGGTACCCGGGCTCGGCCAGCAGCAACCCGGTGACCAACCCGACGAACCTGGTCGCGCCGACGGGCGACGTCTCGAGCTACACGGGAGCCCAGCCGGCGAACGCCAACAACAACGGTGATCCCGCCGACCAGTACGTGGCCAAGCACTTCCCGGTCGGGTGGTTCAGCTCCCTCACCGGCGAGTCCGCTGGGTCACAGAGTGGCGTCACGTACCCGCCCCAGCCGGCCTTGAACGAGCCGACGGTGCCGGAGTACGACGGGCCGAGCGCGCCGACCAACGGGTCGACCGACTCCAACTGTGACGCCAACCACGTCGCCAACCTCGACGACCCCACGTACGGCCTGGCCCACGACCTGAGCTTGCCGCCCAACGAGGTCCCGGCGTTCAACTGGATCACGCCCAACAACTGCAGCGACGCCCACGACGCCAGCTGCCAGGGCAACAACCTGTCGGGGGCCTTCAACGCCAATGGCACGCCGGACTACAGGCCCGCCGGCCTCGCCGCGGACGATCCCGAGGCGACCACCCCCCTCAACTACACGGGCGGGCTCTACGCGGCAGACCTCTTCCTGCGGTACTACATCCCGATGATCGAGCAGTCGGCCGCCTTCGCCGACGGCGGCATGATCGACATCACCTTCGACGAGGCCAATCCGCCGTTCACCATCGGCAACAGCTTCAACAACGTGCCGGCTCCCGGCGACAGCACGACCGCCTCCGCACCGGCCGATCAGCCGACCTTCGGTTCGGCCGGAACGCGGTACCCGGGTGCCGGCTCCCTCTACGGCGCATACGGTGCGCTGGCCGACGCCGCCGGTGAGAACCTCAACGGCCACAACGTGGGCACCGAGCCCACCGGTCCGAGCGACCCCGAGGTGACGAACAGCGCCGGCGAGCAGCTGCAGCCGGGTCCGGGTGCAGCCGGGTTCATCGACCGGCCGACCGGTCTCGCCGGCGAGAGCGCGAACGTGACCGGGTCACCGGGCGCCGCCACCGAGCCCGCACTGGTGTCGGCCGGCTCCAGCGTGGTGACGGACTCCAAGATCAACGCGGACGACACCGGTCGCTTGGTCTCGGGCACCGCCAACGGCAGCACGATCCCGCCCGACACGTTCGTCGGGGAGGTGAGTGATACCGGACCGATCGCCCTGTCCGGCAACGCCAGCAGCACCACGGCATCGAACAACTACGCCAAGCCGTGGATCGGCACCTTCCAACTGCTGAACGACAGCGGTCAGCTTGTCACGCTGCCGGGCGGCTACGACGGCAACGTGACCCTCAGTGCCGAGGACGCGACCTCCACCGTCGGGACCACGACGTGCCCGAGCGGTGACGAGGCGGCCACGACGACGGGCTGCGTCACCGCCGACCCGCTGTTCGACCCCACCGACTTCACCCCGGGTGGTGGTGACACCGGCACTGTGCTCATCAGCTCGCTCATCAAGCCGGGCACCGTGTCGAGCACGTATTACAACCACTACAGCACGCTGCGCACTCTGGAGGACCTCTTCCTCACCGGGAAGTCCTGCACGAACCCGTCCAACGTGGACACGCCGCTGGCAGCCGGGACGGTCTGCGGCGGCCTCGACGGGCAGGGCCACATCGGCTACGCCGCCCAGGCCGGGCTGGCCAGCTTCGGTCCGGACGTCTTCACCGCCCAGCACTTCACGGCTGTGACGGCGCCGCACGGCTACGCAACCGTCAGTGGAAGTGGCACCACGGCGCTGTACTGTCCGATCCATGTGAACCTCGGTCCCGGGGCACGTGACGCCAAGCCGGGGAGTGGCGGTTTCGGCGGCAACCCCGGCGTCGCCGGAGCATCCGGTTGCGGCACGAGTGGCGGCAAGGGTGGTGACGGTGGCAACGGGTCCACTGCGGCCGGCCACGGCGGCAACGGCGGGAACGGCGGCAACGGCGCCTGCCCGCCCGAGGAATGGGTGAGCGGCACGTGGTTGACTGCGGCGGGCGCTCCGACGGCACCGCTGGACACGCCGCCCTGTAACGGGAACGGCAGCGATGGCGGCAGCGGCGGCAAGGGCGGAGACGGAGTCGGCCAGACCCCAGGTGGCAACGGCGGCAACGGCGGCAACGGATCGCCGGGGGTGCCGGGCCACAACGGCGCTAAAGGCACCAGGGGTTAGGAGGTCGGTCGTCAGCCGATGGCTTCCGCGCCACGTCGAGATCATGCCGGCAGGGGCCGGGGTTGGGTGCGCACGCTCGGCCCCGGCTTCCTGTGCGGTATCGCCCTCCTTGGCACGCTGGCCCTCGCCGGTTGCGGCGGCGGTGGAGCCGGGGCCGGCCAGTACCCATCGGCCCTGCCGGGCAAGACGACCGGGGAGTACCCGTCCTTCCTTCCGAAGAAGACGCTCGAACCGACGGTCGACGCCACACTGATCGGCACCGAGGCGAAGCCGGCCCTGCAGACCGAGGGCCTGGCCATTGAGGCGAAGACGAAGGCCTTTCACGTCGACGTCACCGTCAGTGGGCCGATCGTCCCCGGAGAAGGTCTCCCGGACCAGCCCGCGGCCACGACCTGCACCTGGACCGTGACGATGAAGAACGCCTCCGCAGACGTGCCCGTCTCCATCGCCGATTTCCACTCGGTCGACCACCTGGGCTCGGTCTTTCTCATGGGGCTCGTCCCGGGGGAACACCGACCGCCGTCCGTGCTCCATCCCGGACAGACCCTCAGTTTCAAGCTCCGCTCTTACGAGCTGGTGGGCGAGGGCATGATGCAGTGGGCGCCCGATCACAAGCATGTGATCGGCTACTGGGACTACACGGTCGAGAACGACTGACGCGTTCCCGGCACTCCCCATCGGCCCGCCGGTCCCGGACGCACGTGACCCCGCTCAGGCGATGGCGTGGACGACGGCGCGGTAGTTGGCGGTCGGCGCCGAGGGGGGACCGGCGCGACGCCGGCCAGCCGCCGCCCGATCTTGACCTGCAGCGAGGCGTCGGGCGGCGGTGGTGCGGGGGGCGGGCCGACGACGGTGCGCACCTCGGAGAAGCCGGCCGCCCGGCACAGGTTGTGCAGCGCGTCGATCGTCGGCACGTACCAGTTCCCGAAGTCGGTGCGGAGCGAGCTGCCGGCGTGGAACTGCAGCAACACCTCGCCCTCGTGTCCCTGCAGGTGCACCGCCTCGGTCTCAATGACGGCCACCTCCTTCGTCACGGCGCGCACGCGCTCGAGACAGGTCAGCGGCTCCTTCATGTGGTACAGCACGCCGAGGTAGAGCACGACGTCGAACCGGCCGACCTCGTCGAGGTCGACGGTCTGGAAATCGGCCACCAGCGGTTCGACCCTCGACCCCAACGCCGCCTTCGCCAGCTCGAACCCGCGCCGCCCCGGCAGGTCGGGTTGCCAGAAGTCCGTCTCGTCGCGGGACTGGTCCGGGAGCAGGCCGCTCTGGATGCACTCGGCCCAGTAGGCGCCCCGCGCGGCGAAGTCGACGCCCCAGGCATAGTGATCGAGCGCGACGACCCGGGAGGCGCCCGCTCGCTCGGCCAGGAACGAGTACTTGCCGTCCCACGCCCCGATGTCGAGGACGCTGCGGCCCGTGACGTCGGGCAGAATGCCGGTCCCCTCGTCCTGGGCGCTGTCGCCTTTCGTGACGACGCCGTGGCCCAGATCGATGGTGTGGTACCAGTGCAGCGCGTCGGCCTGGGCCTGCAGATCTGCGGGTGACGTCATCGGTGCGAGAGCGTAGCGAGGCGCCCGGGGGCGGTCGGGCGCACACGTCCCCAGCGTCCAGCAGCAGTGGGCGGGCAGTGGGCGAGCAGGGCGCCGGTAGCGTGCGGGAGATGTCCCGACCGGTGCCACCCCAGGTGATCCCGCGCCCGCCCACCTGGCGCCCCGGCGAGCCGGCACCGTGGGCGGACGCCCCGGCGGCGCGGCGGAGGGGAATCAACGTCGGCCGGGTGCTCCGTGCCCTCGATGCCCTGGGCCAGCGTGGTCCCGTGCCACACGACCTCGGGGGTGACGCCATGTTCGCCGGGGCCACCATCATCAACGAGTCCGAGGTGCCGGCCCTCGGTCAGGTCAACGCGGGCGTCCTGGCGGCGCTCTTCGAGGAGGCGGGCGAGGCCCGGTTGATCCTGACCAGGCGTTCGTCTCGCCTGCGTACCCACAAGGGAGAGGTCAGCTTCCCCGGTGGCCGGCTCAACGAGGGAGAGGACCCGGCAGCGGCGGCGAGGCGCGAGGCCCACGAGGAGGTCGACCTCGACCCGGGCCTGGTGACGATGGTGGGCTGGCTGCACCCGGTCACGACGCTGGCCTCGCCTGCGCTGATCGTGCCGCTGATCGCCGTTCTTCCCGGGCGGCCCCACCTGGTGGCCAGCCCGCGCGAGGTCGAGCGGATCTTCGACGTGGCGCTGTCCGAGCTGGCCGACCCCGCCATCTTCCACGAGGAGCGTTGGCAGGTCCCCGGGCGCATCATCCCCGGCAGTCCCGACAACTCGTTTCCCGTGCGGTTCTTCGAGGTCTCGGGCGAGATGATCTGGGGCGCCACCGCCCGCATGCTCTCGGAGCTCATCACCATCGTCGTGACGGGGAAGACCGGCCTCTGAGCGGTATGTGATCTCGACTCCGGGGTGAGGCTGCCCCCTGGCGGTCGGAGCCTCAGTCCGCGAAGCGGACCGACAGGTGGCCCAGTGGCCCGAACGAGACACTGAGCTCGTCGCCGGGAGCGACGGTCACCGGGGCCACCACCGACCCGGCGATGATCCGGTCGCCCACCTGCAACGCAGCGCCATGGGCGGCCAGGTACGACCGGACGAACGGCAGGGTCACCGCCGGGTCCTCCACCAGCACCCCCTCCGCCACGACGTCGCCCGCCCTGGTCACCGTGGCCGCCATGGTCCACGGATCCACGCCCGGGACCTCGTCGCCGAAGATCACAGCGCGGTGACAGATGTTGCCGGCGAGGACGGGCTCAATGTCGTCGAAGGACATCTCGAGGTCCACCAGCTCCAAGGCCGGCGCCAATCCGCCGACCGCGCCGTCGTCCCCCACCCGGATGGCCACCTCGACCTCCACGGCCGGCACGCCCCAGCCGCCCAGTGACACGGTGGCACCGTCCGCTGCTACCCCGGTGTCGGTCAGGTAGCCCACGACGGCGTCGGTCAGTCCGAAGTGCTGCTGAATGGCCGGCGTGTTGAAGCCGATCTTCCAACCCACCGGTGTCGCGCCCGCGGCCAGTGCGGCGTCCCGACGGGCCAGCATGGCGCGCATGCCGCGCGACACGGAGGCAGCTGTGTTCTCGTTGACCACCCGGCGAGTCTCGCGCCGGCAGCGGGCAGAGGCCTACAGATCGCTCGGTGAGTTGGACTCCCCGGTGCTCCCGCCACCGCCGCCATCGCCGCCACCGCCATGACCACCGCCGGAGCCGCCATCGCCACCGCCACCGCCACCGCCACCGCCGAAGCCCCCGCCCCGGCCGAAGCCACCACCACCGCCGAAGGGGCCGCGTCCTCCGCCCCGGCGCGCACGGAGCCGGAGCACGAATGCGGCCACGACGACGGCGAACAGAAGGATCGTCAGGTCGGGCGAAGTGGTGGAGTGGGCTGCCAAGAGGTGCGGGATCGCCACGGGGGCGAGGCTACGCCCGGCGCGGAAGAATCCCCGGTCAGGAGAGTCGGTTGCGGCGGACCGAGTCCGGCCGCCGGGACGGGCCCGGTGGGCACCGTGGCGGCGGCCTCCCCACCGCGAATTGGGCTGCAGACGAGCCTGGGGTCAACCGATCACCGGGTAGGATGGAGGATCGTCGGCGTGTCGGCCCGGCGTTCGAAAGAGTCGCAATCATGCCGGTGTGGTTCGTGAGCCGTACCGGCCCCACGAATGCCGGAGGGCGAGCACATTGGCTGAGATCGAGATCGGCATCTTCAAGTCGGGGCGTCAGGCCTACGGGTTCGACGACATCGCCATCGTCCCGAGCAGGCGGACACGGGATCCCGAGGACGTCGACATCTCCTGGGAGATCGACGCCTACCAATTCGAGCTGCCCCTGCTGGGCGCCGCCATGGACGGGGTCATCAGCCCGTATACCGCCATCGAGCTGGGCAAGCTCGGCGGCCTGGGCGTCCTGAACCTCGAGGGCCTCTGGACCCGCTACGAGGACCCGACGCCGCTCTTCGACGAGATCCGCGAGCTCGACGACGACAAGGCCACCGCCCGCATGCAGCAGATGTACGGCGAGCCGATCATCCCCGAGCTGGTGACGGCGCGCATCAAGCAGATGAAGGAGGCCGGCATCACGACCGCGGCCTCCGTGACCCCCCAGCGCACCGAGTCGCTGGCCAAGGCCATCCTCGCCGCCGAGCTCGACCTGCTGGTGATCCAGGGGACGGTCGTCTCGGCCGAGCACGTGTCGAAGACCTCCGAGCCGCTCAACCTCAAGCGCTTCATCCGCGAGTTCGACATCCCGGTCATCGTGGGCGGGTGCGCCTCGTACCAGGCCGGCCTCCACCTCATGCGCACGGGCGCCGTCGGCGTGCTGGTCGGCGTCGGACCGGGCAACGCCTGCACCACCCGCGGCGTCCTCGGGTTGGGCGTCCCCCAGGCCACGGCCATCGCCGACGTCGCCGGGGCCCGCATGCGCCACCTCGACGAGACCGGCGTCTACGTGCACGTCATTGCCGACGGGGGCATGTCCAAGGGCGGCGACGTCGCCAAGGCCATCGCCTGCGGCGCCGATGCCGTCATGCTGGGCTCGCCGCTGTCGTCGGCCGTCGAGGCGCCGGCCCGCGGCTTCCACTGGGGCATGGCCACCTTCCACCCGACGCTGCCCCGCGGCGCCCGGGTGCGCACGTCGGTGCGGGGGAGCCTGCGCGAGATCCTCTACGGCCCCGCCCACGAGAACGACGGCCGCATGAACCTGTTCGGCGCGCTCAAGACGGCGATGGCCACGTGCGGCTACGAGACGGTCAAGGAGTTCCAGAAGGCCGAGGTCATGGTCGCCCCGTCGCTGCAGACCGAGGGGAAGTTCTTCCAGCGGTCCCAGGGCGTGGGGATGGGCCATTGAGCACGGCACGTCGGTGACGACCGACACCATCCTCGTCGTCGACTTCGGCGCGCAGTACGCCCGCCTGATCGCCCGCCGGGTGCGCGAGGCGCACGTCTACTCGGAGATCGTCGCGCCGACCATCACGGTGGCGGAGATCAAGGCCCGGGCGCCCAAGGGCATCATCTTCAGCGGCGGGCCCAAGTCGGTCTACGAGACACCGGCGCCGTCCATCGACGCCGGCGTGTACGAGCTGGGCATCCCGATCCTCGGGCTCTGTTACGGCGCGCAGCTCATGGCGCAGCAGCTCGGCGGCACCGTGACGCGCACCGGCCAGGGCGAGTACGGGCGCACGGAGCTGACGCAGACGGGCGCCTCGCCGCTGAGCCCGGACTGGCCGGCGACATCGAGCGTCTGGATGAGCCACGGCGACGCCATCACCGCCGTGCCCGACGGCTTCGACGCGCGACGGCCACGAGCGCCGGTGCACCGGTGGCGGCCATGCACGACCCCGAGCGCCGGCTCTTCGGTCTGCAGTTCCACCCCGAGGTCGTGCACACCGACCGCGGCAGCGAGGTCTTCGACCACTTCGTCATCGACGTGTGCGGCTGCCTGCCCGGCTGGACCCACGTGTCGATCATTGAGCAGCAGGTGGCGGCGGTGCAGGCCCAGGTGGGCGGCGACCGGGTGCTTGTGCGCGCTGAGCGGCGGCGTCGACTCCGCCGTGGCGGCGGCGCTGGTGCACAAGGCGGTGGGCGACCAGCTCACCTGTGTCTTCGTCGACACGGGCCTCATGCGCTCGGGCGAGGCCGATCAGGTCGAGGACACTTTCCGGCGCCAGTTCAAGATGGACCTCGTGCACGTGAAGGCGGCCGACCGCTACTTCGCCGCGCTGGCCGGGGTCACCGATCCGGAGCGCAAGCGCAAGATCATCGGCGAGCTGTTCATCCGCATCTTCGAGGAGGTGGCGCGGGATCTGGGCGCCGGCGATGGTGCTGGCTGCGCCGCGCCGGCAGTCCGGTGCGACCGGTACCGGCGAGGGACCGCGCTTCTTGGTGCAGGGCACGCTCTACCCCGACGTCATCGAGTCGGGGAGTGACACCGCGGCGAACATCAAGTCGCACCACAACGTCGGCGGCCTGCCCGACGACCTGGCCTTCGATCTGGTCGAGCCCCTGCGCCTGCTGTTCAAGGACGAGGTGCGCGCCGTCGGCGAGGAGCTCGGCCTGCCCCACGAGATCGTGTGGCGCCAGCCCTTCCCCGGACCGGGACTGGGCGTGCGCATCATCGGCGAGGTCACACCCGAGCGGGCCGAGATCCTGCGCAACGCCGACGCGGTGGTCGTCGAGGAGATCCGCCGGGCCGGCCTCTACCGGGAGCTGTGGCAGAGCTTCGCCGTCCTGCCGGCCGTGCGCACCGTCGGCGTCATGGGTGACGGGCGCACCTACGCCTACCCCGTCGTGATCCGCGCCGTGACCAGTGACGACGCCATGACGGCGGACTGGGCCCGCCTGCCCTACGACCTGGTCGAGCGGATCGCCTCCCGCATCATCAACGAAGTGGACGGCGTGAACCGGGTGGCACTCGACGTGACGTCGAAGCCGCCCGGGACCATCGAGTGGGAGTGACCGTGACGCCGGGGAGCGGCGAGCACGCACGCTTGTTCGACATGACCGACGAGGACGCGGGTGCGGCCGCCGCTGCCGCCGACGATCGCCGAAGCAGAGGGTGGCGAGCCGCATCGAGCCCGCCGACGACGGCCGGCGCCGACGCGCGCAGCCGCAGCACCGCCACCTCGACGGGTGCGTTCGCCGGCCGCCCGGCCGCACTGGTCGACGACCTCACCCTGCCCCAGCGCGCCGCGGTGGAGCACCGGGGCGGCCCGCTCCTGATCATCGCCGGGGCCGGCTCGGGCAAGACGCGGGTGCTGACCCGCCGCATCGCCCACCTCCTCGCCACGGGTGACGCGCCCCCGTGGGGCATCCTCGCCATCACCTTCACCAACAAGGCGGCCGGCGAGATGCGCAGCCGGGTCGAAGAACTGGTCGGCCCGCCCGCCGAGAAGATGTGGGTGTCGACCTTCCACTCGGCCTGCCTGCGCATCCTGCGCGCCAATGCCGACCGGCTCGGGTACCGCTCGGCCTTCACGGTCTACGACGACACCGATTCACGCCGCCTCATTGAGATGATCACGGCCGAGCTCGGCTTCGACCAGAAGCGGCTGCCCTCGCGGGCGGTGCAAGGGGTCATCAGCCAGGCCAAGTCCGAGCTCGTCGACTTCGAGACGTTCCGCGAGGACGCCCGCAGCGGGCCCGACCCCTTCCGCAAGCGCATCGCCGACGTCTACGCGCAGTACCAGGGCCGGCTGCTGGCGGCCAACGCCCTCGACTTCGACGACCTGCTCATGGTGACGGCCAATCTCCTGCAGGCCTACGACGACGTGCGCGCCAAGTACCAGGAGCGCTTCCGGCACATCCTCGTCGACGAGTTCCAGGACACGAACCACGCGCAGAACGAGATCGTCAAGCTGCTGGGCGAGGCGCACGGCAACGTCTGCGTGGTGGGCGACTCCGACCAGTCGGTGTACCGCTGGCGCGGCGCGGACATCCGCAACATCTTGGAGTTCGAGCGCGCCTTCCCCAACGTGACGACCATCATGTTGGAGCAGAACTTCCGCTCGACCCAGACCATCCTCGATGCCGCCAACGCCGTCATCGCCAACAACGTCGGCCGCCAGCCCAAGGAGCTCTTCACCGTCGGCGACACGGGCGGGCCGGTCACGCGCTACCGGGCCGAGGACGAGCGCGACGAGGCGAACTGGGTCGCCAGCGAGATCCTGCGCATGCACGCGTCGTCCGGGCTCACCTGGGGCGACTTCGCCGTCTTCTACCGCACCAACGCGCAGAGCCGGCCGCTCGAGACTCTCCATGCAATTCAGCGGCATCCCCTACAAGGTGGTCGGCGGGGCGAAGTTCTACGACCGCCGGGAGATCAAGGACATCCTCGCCTTCGTCCGCGTCCTGGCCAACCCCGACGACGAGGTGTCGGCCCGCCGCATCGTGAACGTCCCCAAGCGCGGCATCGGCGACACGTCGGTGGCGCGCCTGGCCGCCTGGGCCCAGGTGGAGCACGTCCCCTTCAGCGAGGCCATCGACCGCGCCGAGGAGGCGGGGCTCACGGGCAAGGCCCTGAAGGGGGCCGAGCAGCTCTCCAAGACGCTGACCGAGCTGCGCCCGCTGGTGCAGACGGTGAACCCGGCCGACTTCGTGCAGCTGGTGGCCGAGCGCACGGGCTACCTGGCCGAGCTGGTGGCGGAGCACACCCATGAGGCCGACGGGCGGATTGAGAACCTGGCCGAGCTGGCCAGCCAGGCGTCCGAGTTCGACGACGTCATGGGCTTCCTCGAGACGGTGGCCCTCGTGGCCGACTCCGACGAGATCGACAGCGACGGCACCCGCGTCTCGCTGATGACGCTGCACACGGCGAAGGGCCTGGAATACCCGGCGGTCTTCGTGGTGGGGCTGGAGGAGGGGATCTTCCCCCACTTCCGCTCCCTGGCCGAGCCGAGCGAGCTGGAGGAGGAGCGCCGGCTCTTCTACGTCGGCATCACCCGGGCCCGCCAGCATCTCGCCATCTCGCACGCCTGGTCGCGCACGGCCTGGGGCAAGACCAAGCCGGCCATGCCCAGCCGCTTCGTCACCGAGGTGCCGTCGCACCTGGTCGAGGACGTGGGGCTCGGTTCGCCCCGCCGCGGCTCGGGCTACGACTCGCTCTCGGGCGAGGAGCACCTGCCCGGGGCGACGTTCGCGCCGGCCGTGCCGCTGGAACGGGCCGCCGCCTCCCGCGCCGCCCGCTCCGGTGGCGGCGGCGGGACCGCTTCCCGGGGCAGCACCGGCGCCGAGGACCTCGGGCTGGTCGCCGGGGACGAGGTCGTGCACGACCATTGGGGCCGCGGCGTGGTCATCAGCGCCAAGGGGGAGGGGTCGCGGGCCCAGGCCACCGTGCGCTTCGACTCGGTCGGTAAGAAGAACCTGCTGCTGACGGCCACCCCGCTCCGCCGGGCCTGACCGTTCGCCGGTCCGGCCGTTCCCGGCGCGGCTCTGTCTCGCCCCGTCGGGCCCCGTCTGACCCTGTCTGGCGTCCGCACCAGGGCATCCGTATCCTGGGACGAGCATGAAACGTCCCTACAGGGTGGTCGTGGCCAAACCCGGCCTCGACGGCCACGATCGCGGGGCCAAGGTGATCGCCCGGGCGCTCCGTGACGCGGGGTTCGAGGTCGTCTACACCGGCCTGCACCAGACGCCCGAGCAGGTCGTCCAGGCCGTCGTGCAGGAGGACGCCGACGCCGTCGGGCTGTCGCTCCTCTCCGGGGCCCACCTCACGCTGGTGCCCAAGGTGGTCAAGCTGCTGGCCGACGCCGGCCGCGGCGACGTGCTCGTCATCGTCGGGGGGATCATCCCCGAAGGCGACATCCCGGTCCTGCAGGAGCAGGGCGTGGCCCACGTCTTCACCCCGGGCGCACCGCTCGACTCCATCGGCTCATGGCTCTCGGAGGCCCTCGACCAGCGCGAGGAGGCGCTGGGGGCCTGACGCTGTTCCCGTTGCTGCAGCACCCGCTTCCCCCACCCCACCCGACACGCCGCACGCGCGAGACGACAAGGAGACAGCACCCAAAGTGGACCTGTACGAGTACCAGGGCAAGCAGTACTTCGCCCGCTTCGGCATCCCCACCTCCCCCGGAGGCGTGGCCGACACGGTGGACGAGGCCGTCGAGCAGGCCGAGTCCGCGGGCTACCCCGTCGTGGTCAAGGCGCAGGTGAAGGTGGGCGGCCGCGGCAAGGCGGGCGGCGTCAAGCTGGCCGCCGACGCCGACGAGGTCCGCCTGCACGCCGGCAACATCCTCGGGCTCGACATCAAGGGCCACGTCGTCAAGCGGCTCTGGGTCGAGCACGCCTCGGACATCGCCAAGGAGTACTACGCCAGCTTCACGCTCGACCGCCCGGCCAAGCTGCACCTCGGCATGCTGTCGGCCGAGGGCGGGGTCGAGATCGAGGAGGTGGCGGAGACCAACCCCGACGCCATCGCCAAGATCCACATCGACCCGGTGGCCGGCATCACCGAGGAGCAGGCCCGCGACTGGGTGGACCGGGCCAACCTCGATCCCGAGGCGCGGGAGCAGGCGGCGACGCTGCTCGTCCGGCTCTACCACTGCTACGTCGAGGGCGACTGCGACCTGGCCGAGATCAACCCGTTGATCCTCACGCCCGAGGGCAAGGTGCACGCGCTCGACGCCAAGGTGACCCTCGACGAGAACGCCACCTTCCGCCACCCCGAGTGGGAGGAGTACGAGGACGACTCCGACATCGATCCCCGCGAGAAGATGGCCAAGGAGAGGGGGCTGAACTACATCGGCCTCGACGGCTCGGTGGGCATCATCGCCAACGGCGCCGGCCTGGCCATGAGCACGCTCGACGTGGTGACGCAGGCCGGCGGCAGCCGCGGCCAACTTCCTCGACATCGGCGGCGGGGCCAACGCCGACGTGATGGCCGCCGCCCTCGAGGTGATCAACGCCGACCCGGCGGTGAAGTCCATCTTCGTCAACATCTTCGGCGGCATCACCCGCGTCGACGAGGTGGCGAAGGGCATCATTGAGGCCATGGGCCGGGTGCAAGCTGAGCTCGCCGGTCGTCATGCGCCTGGACGGCACCAACGCCGTCGAGGGCCGTGCGCTGCTGGCCGACCACCTGTCGGACACGCTCATCGCCGAGCCCACCATGCTCGAAGCCGCCCGCCGGGCCGTCAGCCTGGCCTCGGCGTAGGCACCGTCCCGGAACCCAGACAGAGAGAACAGGAACCAACGTGAGCATCTTCGTCGACGAGACGACCAAGGTCGTGATTCAGGGCATCAGCCCGACGAGCCAGGGGCTCTATCACGGCCTGCGCAACAAGGCCTACGGCACCAAGGTCGTGGGCGGCACCAACCCCAAGCGGGGCGGTGAGGAGATCGAGGGCATCCCGGTCTTCGCCTCCGTGGCCGAGGCGGTGAAGGAGACCGGTGCGACGGCATCCTTCATTTCCGTGCCGCCGCGCGCGGCGGCCGATGCCATCATTGAGGCGGCCGAGGCCGGCATCGCCTTCATCGTCTGCATCACCGAGGGCATCCCGGCCCAGGACGAGGCCGTCGCCTACAACCGCCTGGTGCAGGAGTTCCCGGGGACGCGCCTGCTGGGGCCCAACTGCCCGGGCATCATCAGCCCCGGGAAGTGCAACATCGGCATCACGTCGGGTGACATCGCGCTGGCGGGAGGGCCGGTCGGCATCGTGTCCCGCTCGGGCACGTTGACCTACCAGGCACTGCACGAGCTCTCGCAGCAGGGCATCGGGCAGACCACCTGTGTCGGCATCGGTGGCGACCCGGTGCCGGGCACCAACTTCATCGATTGCCTGGCCGCGTTCGAGGCCGACCCCGAGACCAAGGCCGTCATGATGATCGGCGAGATCGGCGGCTCCGAAGAGGAGCGCGCCGCCGACTTCATCGCGTCGAGCGTGACCAAGCCGGTGGCGGCCTACGTCGCCGGCGTGACCGCGCCCCCGGGCCGGAAGATGGGCCACGCCGGCGCCATCATCTCGGGCTCCCAGGGCACGGCCCAGGCCAAGATGGACGCGCTGCGGGCCGCCGGCGTCGCAGGTGGCGCAGAACCCGACGGAGTGCGGCGAGAAGATGGTCGCGATCGTGCGGGGACTGGGATAGTCCTCGCACGACGGACGAACCTCTGGTGCGTGGCGCTTAGGTCGTCACCAGCTGCGAGGCGGACGACGACGATGCCACGGTCGCTACGTCCGACGACGACGAGGCGAGTGTGCCACGCCGCTGCTTGGTGGCGACGACGAACCCCGTGGCGATGGGCCAGATCGGGAAGCCGAAGGCGAACGACGAAGGCACGAGCGGGCCCGGGTCGCCACGACCGCCACCACAATGGAGTACCAGCCGAGAGTCTTGGGCAGTGAGGCAGGACTGCGGCCGAGCAGGATCGCCAATCCGGTCGTCAAGGTGAGCAGGCAGATTCCGAACGATAATGACCAGCTCGTTGTTCTGGCTGAAGAAGTACACCAGCTTGGCGATGGCGTACTCGCGGTTGTGCGCGGCCAGGATGAGCGTGACCTGGAAGCGTCCCCAGTACGACGACGCCCGCAATGAAGATGATGCCCGACGCCGAAAGGACACGTTGCCCACGGCCCCTTGCTGCCGGTCGAGCGCAGCACAGAGCGCATTTGGGTGGCGAAGATGAGGAGCAAGGTGATCCCCAAGCCAACGCAGTAGATGGAGGCGTAGCTCATCGCCACGTGGGTGTTGTACAAGTGCGCGACGCTCACCCCGAGGCGTTCTCACCGGACCGCCGCCTCCGAACGGGCCGAAGCCCAAGAAGAGCGCGACGACCGTCGCCAGACCGATGAAGCCCATCCAACGGTTCAAGCCTGAATCCTTCATTGTCGTCCCTCCGTTTCTCTTCGTGTTCCTGAACTGAGCAGCGCCAACCGCCGGATCCCCCGAGTCGCCGGCTCGCACGCTCTCTCCCGACAATGGTGGCGCTCTCGGTCGGGCATGTGGAAGGTGGTTAGTACTGACCTGCATCGGGGGCTACCACCACCTCGCTGTCCGCGCCTCGCCGCTCGCCGCATACCCCATTCCGGGCACCGGCCTCGTTAGCGTCTTGTGCAATGGAGCCAGAAGAACCCCCCGCAGGCTCGGGTGAACTGCCGCGGGTAAACCCTCAAGGTTGGCCTCGTTTCCAGGGCGATCCGTCTCACCGACCTCGATCCGGCCGCTCGACGACGGGCCCTGGTGCGTCGCGGCCTGACGATCGTGCTCTCCTGGGTGTTCGTCATCGGGGCCTTCTGCGTCTTGCCGATCGGCCACGAGTCTGGCCTTCGATGCGTTCGTCCGGCTGGGTGTCGATATCGCGCTCATCGGTGCCGTGTTCGCCTGGCAGATCCGACGGATCTCCGTCGCCGAGCTCCCGGAACTCCGGGCCGTCGAGGCCCTGGGCATCGTGATCGTCGTCTTCCTCGTCTTGTTCTCGGGCATGTACCTGGCGATGTCGCACGATGCCCCGAGGACCTTCACCCAGACCCTCGACCACATCCAAGCGCTCTACTTCACGATCTCCATCTTCTCGACGGTTGGTTTCGGCGACATCACGCCGAGGACCGATACGGCACGCGTCCTCGTCTCGATTCAGATGTTGCTCGACCTCGTCATCATCGGTGCAGCCGTCCGGCTCATCTTCAGCGCCGCCCGGAGCCGGATCGCGCCGACCTCAACGGTCGGGGTTACCCCGCCGGAGGCACAAAGATAAAGGCGGCGTCGGCGCAGTCGCCGGACGACGTGCGAGCGATCACGTAGTCACCACCGGTGTTCCCCGCGAACTGGTACACCTGCAGAGTCGTCTCACTGTCGAGGCACGTCAGGTTCGGATCGGCGGTGAGGAAAGCGGTCATCGTCACCACGAGGTTCCCCTGGCCCCTCGGGACGGCGCTGGGAGAACCCGAGTCTGCGTTCCCTGCCACGTTCCCGCGTAGGAGTACCGCATCGCTGCGATACGCGGTCGACTGCGCCGAAGGCAACGAGGTCGTCATCGCGCGCAACGCATGACTCGTGATGCCTATGCCTGTGCCGTCGATCCCTGCGGATGGGCACGTCGGATCTCGCCGGTCAGTGGTGTGAGGTGAGTGACGTCGGGCGCGTGCGTGAGCATGAACGGCCGCTCATGACGATGGGATTCGTTGCCGCGTGTGTTGGCATTTGTCCACGGGGAGCAATCGCCGCTCGATCGCGCGACGGTCGGTTTGTCGGCCTCTCGCCACGCCAGTCGGAAAGTGTTAACACGCGCTCAAAACTGCTGCGCCGAGGTAGTCGGCCCCGGTGACACTCTCTGGGCACGGCGTCGCAACTCGGCGAGTCATAGCTTCCGCGGGCCGGTCTCCCGGACGGCGACCCGGGGGCTGGCGAAGAGTTGGCGCCGCGCCGCCGGTGAGCCGGCCGGCATCGCCAATCCCCTCGAAGGAGGTCACGATGGGCCCGAGGTGTTCACACCTTGGGCAGCGGGTGTAGCCGCCGCGGCCATGGAGGTCACCCGACCAACCGCTCGGAGTCAGGCGCTGCGTGTGGTTGGCGACGGCGCAGCGCGTACGACGACGGGCAACGCACCCGAGCGGAGCGGGGTCGTCGGCGGGCGACCAGCGCCCACGAGGCGGGTGACAGCGGCCCTGCTGACGCCGAGCAGACGGCGCTCTGGGGCATGGGGCGGGCCACGCGGTGGCTCGGTGGCTCGGTGCATCCCGAGGCGCAGCGGCGGCGCCCAGAGGAGCTCTGATGGTCAGGCGACCGGCGGACCAACGACGGGAGCGGGCGGCACAACCCAGGCGGCACGGGGCCCCGCGTCCCAAGGCCGGCCCTCCCCTACGAGCGTGGCTCGCGGCGATCGAGAACGCCCCCACTCATCTGATCGGGTGCCTCCGCACCCTGGCCCTCCGACCGGGCGGTGGTAACACTGCTCCGAGCGGCGATGCGGAGTTGGGACGCAGAGCCACGGAGCCAGGCTGGGGAAGAGGTGGGCTCCACAGGAGAGCGCTGCAAAGCCCGACCCGGGCAGGGCCCGGCCGAGCATTCGGGTGGTCCGCAGCGCTCCGCTCGACCACGGACACCCTGGGGTGAGCGGCCCAGACCACGGCCCAAGGCGTATTCCTCTGCGCAAAGTGTTAACGAGCGGGCCTGCCGCCTGACCAGGTGTTAAGCACCAGACGTGGTGGACACGCCCGCCCGAGCTCGCCCCGTCGCCCACAAACCATCCGGGAGATTGCGGACGTTCCCACTAGATTGACGTGGTGCGCCTCGCGGTCCTTGTCTCGGGTTCCGGGACGATCCTGCGGGCCATGTTCGAGGCCGGACTCCCGGTGACCACCGTCCTCTCCGACCGGCCCTGTGCCGCGCTGAGTCTGGCCGAGGAGCACGGGGCGGCGGCCGAGCTGGTCGACCGGACCGCGTACGGCGGCTTCGGGCCCGACTTCGACCGCGACGGCTTCACGGCGACGGTGGCCGCCACCTTGGTGGCCCACCAGGTCGACCTGGTGGCCATGGCCGGCTTCGGCACCGTGATGACCGAGGCGGTGCACCCGCCTTCCCGGGCCGCATCCTGAACACGCACCCGGCCCTGCTCCCGGCCTTCCCCGGTTGGCACGGTGTCCGCGACGCCCTGGCGGCCGGGGTGTCCGAGACCGGGTGCACGGTGCACCTGGCCACCCTCGAGATGGACGCCGGACCGATCCTGGCCCAGGAGGTCGGTGCCGGTGCTGCCGGGCGACACCGAGGAGACCCTGCACGAGCGCATCAAGGTGGCCGAGCGCACCCTGTACCCGGCCACCGTGGCCTGGGCGCTGGGCGAGCTCGAGGCCGGGAGCGAGATCGAGCCGCCTGCCGCAGACGGCCGGGTCGGCGGCGATCATGCCGCGGCCGACGTTCGGCAGACAAGAGAGGAGGACAGAGGAGATGACGTCGTGAGGGCCCTGCTGTCGGTCTATGACAAGGAAGGCCTGGTCGAGCTGGCCCAGGGCCTGTCGGACCTGGGGTGGGAGCTGGTCGCCAGCGGCAACACGTCGGCCAAGCTGACCGAGGCCGGCATCGCCCACCTCGAGGTGGCGCAGGTGACCGGCTCGCCCGAGATGCTCGGCGGGCGGGTCAAGACCCTCCACCCCAAGATCCACGGCGGGATCCTGGCCGACCGCTCCAAGCCCGAGCACCTCGACGACCTGGCGGCCAACGGCATCGAGGCCATCGACCTCGTGGTGTCGAACCTGTACCCGTTCTCCTCCGACCCCTCCATCGAGCTGATCGACATCGGCGGCCCGGCCATGGTGCGCGCCGCGGCCAAGAACCACGAGCACGTCGGGCATCGTCACCTCGCCGGCCGACTACCCGGCGGTGCTCGAGGAGCTGCGCGCCTCCGGCTCGCTGTCGGCGGCGACGCGGCGCCGGCTGGCCCGGGCGGCCTTCGCCCACACCGCCGCCTACGACGCGGCCATCGTCGCCTGGCTCGACGCCGGCGGCCCGACACCGGTCGGCGGAGCTCGGCGGCGCCACTGCTGCCGACAGCGAGGAGGCCGAGCTGTCCGCGGTCCTTCCGCCGACGCTGCACCTCACGCTCGAGCGCACCGAGGTGCTGCGCTACGGCGAGAACCCGCACCAGCGCGGCGCGCGCTACCGCATGGCGGGCACGGCGAGTTGGTGGGACGCCATGGAGCAGCACGGCGGGAAGCGCGCTGTCGTACCTCAACCTGTTCGACGGCGACGCCGCCTGGCGGCTGGTGCACGAGCTGGCGGGTGACGCCGGGCGGAGCCGGCGGCGGTGGCCATCATCAAGCACGCCAACCCGTGCGGCGCCGCCGTGGCCGGCAACCTCGTCACCGCCTACGAGCGGGCGCTCGAGTGCGACGTGCAGAGCGCCTTCGGCGGCGTGGTCGCCATCGGCGGTGACGTCACCGCCGAGGTGGCCGACGCCATCGCCGCCGGGCCGCAGGCCGACGTGATCATCGCCTCGTCCTACACGCCGACGGCGCTGGAGAAGCTGACGAGCCGGCGCAAGGCCACCCGGCTGCTGTCGGGCCCGGCTCCCGAGCAGGCGGTGCGCCAGCTGCGCAGCCTCGGCGCCAGCGTCCTGGTGCAGGACGTCGACGCCTTCGTCTCGCCCCGCGCCGAGTGGCGGCGTCGTCACCAAGCGCCCGCCGACCGAGGACGAGTGGCGCGACCTCGTGCTGGCCTGGCGCGTCTGCGGGCGCACCACGTCCAACGCCATCGCCATCGTGACCGCCGGCCAGGCCGTGGGCGTCGGCGCCGGGCCAGCAGTCCCGGGTCGTCGCCGCCGAGATCGCCGTGCAGAAGGCGGGCGAGCGGGCCAAGGGCGGCGCGGGCGCCAGCGACGCCTTCTTCCCCTTCCCCGACGGGCTGCTGGTCCTGGCCGATGCCGGCGTCACCGCGGTCGTCCAGCCGGGCGGATCGGTGAAGGACGACGAAGTGATCGCCGCGGCGGACGAGGCCGGTCTGGCCATGGTCATGACCGGCGAGCGGCACTTCCGGCACTGATGAGCGCGCCATCCTGCTCGACGGCGAGGCGGTGGCCGCCCGGATCCGCGGCCGAGGTGGCCGAGCGGTCGCACGGCTGGCCGCCGAGGGCTTCGGCGTCGGTCTGGGCACCGATGCTCGTCGGCGACGACGTGCCGAGCGAGCGCTACGTCGCGCATGAAGCACGAGGACTGCGCCGAGCGTCGGCATGCTACTCGGTGGGCGAGCACCTGCCGGCCACGGCGACCCAGGCCGAGGTGCTGGACGTCATCGCCCGCTTCAACGCCGACCCGGCGGTCAGCGCGTTCCTGGTGCAGCTCCCGCTGCCCGCCGGCCTCGACGAGGAGCAGGCGCTGCTGGCCGTCGACCCGGCCAAGGACGTCGACGGCCTGCACCCCGTGAATCTGGGCCGCCTGGTGCTCGGGACCCCGGGCCCGCTGCCGTGCACGCCGGCAGGCATCGTCGAGCTGCTGCACGCCTACGACGTCCCGGTCGAAGGTCGCCACGTGGTCATCATCGGGCGCGGCGTGACGATCGGCCGCCCGCTGGCCAATCCTGCTCACCCTCAAGCGCCCCGGGCTGCAACGCGGCGGTGACCGTGGTCCACACCGGCGTCGACCCCGCCGACATGGCGGCCATCGTGCGCACGGCGCGACATCGTGGTGGCCGCGGCCGGCCGGCCGCACCTGCTCACGCCGGACATGGTCAAGCCCGGGTGCCGCCGTGGTCGTCGGCCGGCACCAGCTTCGAGGGCAAGAAGCTGCATCCCCGACGCGCACCCGGACGTGGCCGAGGTGGCCGGCTGGATCACCCCCCGCCTCGGCGGGGTCGGCCCCATGACCCGTGCCATGCTGTTGCGCAACGCGCTGCGGGCCGCGGAGCTGGCGGCCAGTGAGCGGTGCCGGCGCGACAGGCCGACCGCAGCCGGCAGCCAGGGAGGCAGACCGGTGAGTGAGCGGGAATACTCCGAGCGCCCGTGGGGCAACTACACGGTCCTCGAGTGACGACGCGCCCGATCACAAGGTCAAGCGCCTCGTCGTGCACCCGGGCAAGCGGCTCAGCTACCAGCGCCACGCCAAGCGGGCCGAGCACTGGTTCATCGTGGCGGGCACGGCGACAGGTGACGCTCGACGGCACGCGTGACCGAGGTGCCGCCGGGCGAGGCCATCGACATCCCGCTCGGGAGCGCGCACCGCATCGCCAACGAGGGGGACGCGGACGTCGTCTTCATCGAGGTGCAGCACGGGACCTACTTCGGCGAGGACGACATCGTCCGGCTCGAGGACGACTTCGGCCGGGCCGACGACGGAGCGGCGGAGCCGGGAAGGTCGTCACGTGACGCGGATCGCCGACCTGCTCGCCGCCGGGCCGACCTACTCCTTCGAGTTCTTCCCGCCCAAGAACGACAAGGAGCTGGCCACCCTCGCCCGCACCATCAGCGAGCTGCAGCCGCTGGAGCCGTCGTTCGTCTCGGTGACCTACCGCGGCGGGGCCGAGTCGCGCCAGCGCACGTTCGACCTCGTGTCGCGGCATGCTGCACACGACGAACGCTCAACCCGATGGCCCACCTCATCTGCGTGGCCCACACCCGCCTCGAGCTGGCCGACATCCTGGTGTCGCTGCGCAAGGCCGGCGTCGAGAACCTCATGGCCCTCGGTGGCGACCCGCCCGAGGATCCCGACGGCCGGCCCCGGCGAGCTGGCCTACGCGGCGGAGCTGGTCGAGCTGGCCCGGGCCATCGGCGGCTTCTCCGTCGGCGTGGCGGCCCACCCGGCCGGCCATCCGCGCTCGCCCGACACTGGCGAGCGACCGCGACTTCCTGGCGGCCAAGCTGGCGCTGGCCGACTTCGGGGTCACGCAGTTCTTCTTCGAGGCCTCCGAGTACGAGGGGCTGCGTGGCCGACCTGCGCGAGCGCGGCGTCGACACGCCCGTGCTGCCCGGGATCCTGCCCGTGACCTCGCTGTCGCACCATGGGCCGCCTGGGCGCCATGGGCGCGGCGGCGCCGGACTGGATGCAGGAGCGCCTGCGGGCTGCCCACGAGCGCGGGTGGCGCCGAGGCGGTGCGCAAGGAAGGGGTGGAGCTGGCCACCGAGCTCTGCTCCGACCTGCTCGATTCCGGCGTGCCGGGGCTGCACTTCTACACGTTCAACACCTCGAGCGCGACCCGGGAGATCTACGCCGCGCTCGGCCTGGGGCCGAGCACGTCGCCGATGACGGGCTCGGCTCGGCGCCCGTGACCGACTGACCGCCGTCAATTGGGACCGCCCCGTTCCGCCCCGTAGCATCCCGTCCATGGCAGAGTCTCATCCGCATGGGCGACGACGGCACACTCCACGTCCCCGACGAGCCCATCATTCCCTTCATCGAGGGCGACGGCACGGGGGTCGACATCTGGCCCGCCGCCAAGCTCGTCCTCGATGCCGCCGCCGCCAAGCACGGCCACAAGGTCGCCTGGAAGGAAGTGCTGGCCGGCCAGAAGGCGTTCGACGAGACCGGCAACTGGCTGCCCGACGAGACGGTCGACACCTTCCGCTCCCACCTCATCGGGATCAAGGGCCCGCTCACCACGCCGGTCGGCGGCGGCATCCGCTCCCTCAACGTCGCCCTGCGCCAGATCCTCGACCTCTACGTCTGCCTGCGCCCCGTGCGCTGGTTCACCGGCGTGCCCTCGCCGGTGGTGCACCCCGAGCTGGTCGACATGGTCATCTTCCGGGAGAACACCGAGGACGTCTACGCCGGCTACGAGGTGCAGTCGGGCACGCCCGAGGCCGAGAAGCTCGCCGAGTACCTGCGCGACGAGATGGGCTGGCCCATCCGTGACGCTCTCGGGCATCGGCATCAAGCCGATCTCGCCCATGGGGTCCAAGCGCCTCATCCGCGCCGCCATTCAGTACGCGCTCGACCACAAGCGCGAGTCCGTGACGATGGTGCACAAGGGCAACATCCAGAAGTTCACCGAGGGTGCCTTCCGCGAGTGGGGCTACGACCTCGTGCGCGAGGAGTTCTCCGACGTGGCCGTCGGCTGGGACGACTGCGACGGCAAGCCGGGGGACAAGCTGCTCGTCAAGGACACCATCGCCGACATCACGCTGCAGCAGGTGCTGACCCGCCCGTCGGACTTCGACGTCATCGCCACCACGAACCTCAACGGCGACTACATCTCCGACGCCCTGGCCGCCCAGGTCGGCGGCATCGGCATCGCGCCCGGGGCCAACATCAACTACGTCAGCGGCCACGGCATCTTCGAGGCGACGCACGGCACGGCGCCGAAGTACGCCGGGCAGGACAAGGTGAACCCGGGCTCGGTGCTGCTCTCGGGCGTGCTCATGTTCGAGCACATCGGCTGGAACAACGCGGCAGCGGACATCGTCCAGGCGCTCGAGGCCACCATCGCCGACAAGATCGTCACCTACGACTTCGCCCGCCTGATGGAGGGCGCCACCGAGGTCAAGTGCTCCGAGTTCGCCTCGGCCATCGTCGACCGCCTCTAGCAAGACCCGCAGCACACCCCCAGGACTCAGCAACGTCGGACCAGAACAACCGTCGGAAAGGACCACCCCTCCATGGCCAAGCCCCCCGTCCACGTGACCGTCACCGGTGCCGGCGGCCAGATCGGCTACTCCATCCTGTTCCGCATCGCGTCGGGCCAGCTGCTCGGCGAGGACCAGCCGATCGTGCTGCGCCTGCTCGAGATCGAGCCCGCCATGCGCGTGCTCGAGGGCGTGGTGATGGAGATCGACGACTGCGCCTTCCCGCTGGTGCACGACATCGTCGCCACGTCCGACCTGAAGACGGCCTTCGACGGCACGTCGTGGGCGCTCCTGGTCGGCTCCATCCCGCGCAAGGCGGGCATGGAGCGCGGTGATCTCCTCAGCGTGAACGGCGGGATCTTCAAGCCGCAGGGCCGGGCCATCGCCGAGAACGCCGACTCCGACGTGCGCATCCTCGTCGTCGGCAACCCCTGCAACACCAACTGCCTCATCGCGCGCTCCAATGCCCCCGAGGTGCCCGCCGACCGCTGGTTCGCCATGACCCGCCTCGACGAGAACCGGGCCAAGGCGCAGCTCGCCGCCAAGGCGGCGGCTCCCGTGGCCGACGTCACCAACGTGGCCATCTGGGGCAACCACTCGGCGACCCAGTTCCCGGACTTCGCCAACGCCCGCATCGGCGGGAAGCCGGCGACCGAGGTGATCACCGACGACGAGTGGCTGCGGGGCGACTTCATCACGACGGTGCAGAAGCGGGGCGCCGCCATCATCGACGCCCGGGGCTCCTCCTCGGCGGCCTCGGCGGCCGCGGCGGCGATCGACACGGTGGTCAGCCTGCGCACCAAGACCGCCAAGGGCGACTGCTTCTCGGTCGCCATCGCCAGCGAGGGCCAGTACGGGGCGCCCGAGGGCCTGCAGTTCGGGTTCCCGGTGCAGGCCGACGGCAAGGGCGGATGGTCCGTGGTCGAGGGCTTCGCCCACGACGACTTCGCCACCGAGCGCATCGCGCATCACCACCGACGAGCTGCTGGCGGAGCGCAACGACGTCAAGGAGCTGGGGCTCCTCGGGTAACACCCCCGGTACGATGCAGGCTTGACCGCACCGTTCCCACCCAGCACCACCGTCCTGCTTTCCGTCCATCCACCGCGCCCTCCCGGGCGCTGTCACCGGCTGTTCGCGGCCGTGAAACCGCGGCGAAACACATGCCTGGCACCCTGAGGACCGTGGGAGACCTCTTCGACGGCTACGGCGCGTCCGCCCGCGGGCTGACCGATGGCCGCCTTCGACGAGATGGTCGGCCGTGACGGCACGGCCCGGGTGCCCTACGCCGCCGTGGCCTCCTCCCTGGCCCAGATGGGTCCCGAGGACGTCTCGGCCCGCGCCTCCCGGCTGGCCCGTGCCTTCATGGACCAGGGGGTGACCTTCGACCTCGACGGCGAGGAGCGGCCCTTCCCCCTCGACGTGGTGCCGCGGATCTTCACCGGCGCCGAGTGGTCCAAGGTGGCGGCGGGGTTGGTCCAGCGCGTCCGGGCGCTCGAGCTCTTCCTGGCCGACGTCTACGGCGCCGCCCGCATCGTCAGCGACGGGCTCATCCCGCACGAGGTGATCACGAGCTCGCCCGGGTTCGTGCGGGCGGCCTACGGCTACTCGCCGCCCAACGGCGTGCGCATCCACGTGGCGGGCATCGACGTGATCCGCGACGAGGACGGCGAGTTCCGCGTGCTGGAGGACAACCTGCGGAGCCCGTCCGGGGTGAGCTACGTGCTGGCCAACCGCGCCGCCATGGCGCGGGTGCTGCCCGAGCTGTTCTGGGGCCAGCCCATTCAGATGGTCACGGACTACCCGGCCCGCCTGATCAACGCGCTGCGCCGCGCCGCACCGGCGTCGGTGCAGGACCCGACGGTCGTCGTGCTGACGCCGGGCGTGCACAACTCGGCCTTCTACGAGCACGCGCTGCTGGCCCGCCTCATGGGCGTGCACCTGGTGGAGGGGCGCGACCTCGTGTGCCACGGCACCGACGTCTTCCTGCGCACCACCGAGGGCGAGGTGCCGGTGCACGTGATCTACCGCCGCATCGACGACGAGTATCTCGACCCGCTGCAGTTCCGCCCCGAGTCGCTGGTGGGCTGTCCGGGCATCGTGAACGCGGCGCGGGCGGGCCGGGTGACGATCGCCAACGGGCGTGGGCAACGGCGTGGCCGACGACAAGCTCGTCTACACCTACGTGCCGGCCATGATCCGCTACTACCTGGGCGAGGACCCGATCCTGCAGAACGTCGAGACGATGCACCTGGTGGACAACGCGGTCCGCAAGGACGCGCTCTCCCGCCGCGGCGAGCTCGTCTTCAAGCGGGTCGACGGCTCGGGCGGCAAGGGACTGGTGATCGGCCCGGCGGCCACCGGCGCCGAGCTCGACGAGCTGGCGCTCGAGGTGGAGGCCGACCCGCGCCACTGGATCGCCCAGCGCGTCGTCGCCCTGTCGACGTCGCCCACCTGGGTGGACAACACGATGGTGCGCCGTCACGTCGACCTGCGCCCGTTCGCGGTGAACGACGGCGAGGACATCTGGGTCCTGCCCGGTGGCCTCACCCGGGTCGCCCTCGGCGAGGGCGGGCTGGTGGTGAACTCCAGCCAGGGCGGCGGCTCCAAGGACACCTGGGTGGTCGGCGGAGGGATCTCCATGCCGGTGCTGCCGCCCCGCCAGGTCGCGCCGTTCCAGGCCGGACCGCCCATGGACGTCGGGCCGGCGTCCGACGGCGAGCTCGGCGTGCAACAACAGCAACAGCAACAGGGCCAACAGCAACAGCAACAGCGGTGCCCGCATGCCGTGACCCGCGCCCTCTTGAGCCGGGTCGCCGAGTCCATCTTCTGGGTCGGCCGCTACGTGGAGCGGGCCGAGGGGACGGCGCGCATCCTCGACGTCTCGGTGTACCAGGCGCTCGAGCAGAGCGACGTCGAGGGCTCGCTCGCGGCCCGCCGGCTCCTGGCGGTCATGGGCCTGCCCGACTCGGGCACGGAGACGCTGTGGCAGGCGACGGAGCGCCTGGCCACCGACCCCGAGAGCCGGTCGTCCATCGCCGGCGCGCTCGCCGCCGCCCGCGAGAACACCCGCGCCGTGCGCCACGTCGTGCCGGTGGAGTTCTGGGAGCACATCAACGCCACCTGGGCCGAGCTCCCGCTGCGCTGGGAGACGGGCCGGCGGGCCGGTCCGGCGTTCTACCTCTCCTTCGTGAAGACCCAGTGCGCCGGCATGATGGGCCTGGCCGACACCATGATGAGCCGCGACCAGACCTGGCTCTTCTTCACCCTGGGCCGGTGCCTCGAGCGCACCGACGTGGTGGCCCGCCAGCTGGCCACGGTGGCCTTCGACGAGGTGTTCGACAGCGGCCTCGTCATGCTGCTGCGCTCCTGCGGCGGCTACGAGCCCTACCTGCGCCTGTCCCAGGGCGTCGTCGAGCCGGGCCGGGTCCTGGACTTCCTCCTGCGCGACCGTCTCTTCCCGCGCTCCGCCTTCGCCTCGCTCACCCTGGCGGAGGAGTGCCTCGACCAGATCAACGCCGGACGCGAGGGGGCGTGGGACGACGCCCGGGGGCTGGTCGGCCTGGCCCGGGCCGAGCTCGAGTACTCGGCGCCGGCGACGCTGTCCCGCGGATCTGGAGACCCGGCTGGAGCGCCTGCAGGCCTCCATCTCCTCGGTGAGCGACGCCGTGACGCGGCGCTACTTCGCCCAGGACCTCCCGATGCAGTGGCGGCAGGGGGGTGGGGGCGGGTGAGCCGCACGGACGGGTGGCGGCTGCGGGTCTCCCACGAGACGCGCTTCGACTACGACGCCCCGGCGCGGGCCTCCTACAACGAGCTGCGCCTCACCCCGCGCACCGAGCTGCGCCAGACCGCGCTCGAGACGAGGGTGGTGACGTTGCCGCCGGCACCCCAGTACTCGTACCTCGACTACTGGGGCACCCACGTGGTGGCGTTCAACGTCGACCGCGGCCACGAGGTGCTCGTCGATCACGGGGAACTCGCTGGTCGACACGCAGCATTCCGACGACCCCGAGGACTGCACGTGGGAGGACGTCGCCGACGCCACCATGACGATGGCCGACCACCTGTCGCACAACCTCTACACGGCGCCCGGGCCCGAGCTGTCCGAGATCGCGCTGGGACTGCGCGCCGGTCGCCCGCTCGAAACGGCGCGACGCATCATGGCCACCACACACGAGTCGTTGCGCTACGTGCGCGGCGTCACCTCGGTGCACACCTCGGCCGACGAGGCCTACACCGACGGTGCGGGCGTCTGTCAGGACTTCGCGCACTTGGCCTTGGCCTTCACCAAGTCGGTCGGGTTGCCCTCGCGCTACGTCTCGGGCTACTTCCACCCGGACGCCGACGCCGCCATCGGCGAGGAGATCACGGGGGAGAGCCACGCCTGGGTGGAGGTGTGGACGGGACGCTGGTGGGCCTACGACCCGACGAACGACTGCCCGGTGGGGGAGCGCCACGTCGCCGTCGGGCGCGGGCGCGACTACGGCGACGTGCCACCGGTCAAGGGCATTTACGCCGGCAACGCCGAGAACACCATGCGGGTGGCGGTGCGCATGGCGAGGGTCCACTGAGCGTGGCGAATCCGGACTGACCGGGGAGAGGGGGTGGTGAGCGCGTGCTGACCAGAATGCGGATCTGGCTTCCCGACGCGCCCGGCGTGCTGGGCGCCGTGGCGGCGGAGATCGGGGCCGTGAACGGCAACGTCATCGGTCTCGAGGTGCTCGAGCGCGAGGCGGGGGTGGCGATCGACGAGCTCGTGGTGGAGCTGCCCGACGAGCCCGGAGCGGTCGAGGCCGCCTGCCGCGGGGTGCGCAACGTCCCCGGTGCCGGTGTCGAAGAGGTCACCGAGCTGATGACGGAGGCGAAGGATCGGGAGGACACGGTCCTGGCCGCGGCCGCCGGGCATCCTCCAGGCCGCCACCGCCACGGCGGCCATGAACGCGTTGACCGGCCACCTGATCGCGCTGTTCGACCTGACGTGGCTCGCACTGGCGGACGACGAGCTCGCGGGCTTCGTCGAGGTGCACGGCGACGTTCCCTCCGTGCAGTGGGTCGCCGCCTTCGCGGAGGGCTCGCGCAGCGGTGCCGACCCGGCGAACGACACGACGGGCTCGGGCGTGTTCGTCGAGCCCGTCGCCGAGACGGGCTTCACCGTCTGCGGCGGGCGTCCCGCGTCCATCAGGCGCCGGGAGCGCCACGAGATCGCGCTGCTGGTCATGGTGGCGTCGCGCTTCATCGACGCGCTGGCCGGGCGGGTGGCCGCCGAGCCGGTGACCGGATAAGGACGCCATCGGCGCCGAACCCGTCGACGAACTGACGATGCGGGCAGCCACCGCCTAATGTCCCGGGCATGCTGCGCGTCGGCTTCATCGGGTCCGGTCTCATCGCCTGGGCGCACGGTCTGAGCCTCAAGGCCATGATCGACGGCGGTGTCGTCGAGGCGGCGATCGTGGCGGTGCACGACCAGCGCGAGCGCCGCGCCCGGGGTTTCGCCGACGTCCTCGGCGGCGACGACGTCGAGGTCGTCGCCGATGCGGCGGAGGTCGCCCGGCGCTGCGATGCCATCTGGGTCTGCACGCCGACGTCGGCGCACCGGGGCGCGGTCGACGAGGCGCTGGCCGCCGGATGCGCCGTCTTCTGCGAGAAGCCGCTCGACGTCGACCTGCCGACGCGCCACGGAGCTGGTGGAGGCGGTCGACGCGTCCGGCGTGCCGAGTCAGAGCGGCCTCGTCCTGCGCAGCGCCCCGGTCTTCCGGGCGCTCCGCGACCTGGTGCAGGGCGGGACGCTGGGTGCGCCGATGGCCGCGGTCTTCCGGGACGACCAGTACTTCCCCATTCAAGGGACATACGCCTCGCAAGTGGCGGGCCGATGCCGCGCAGGCCGGCGGCGGTTGCCTGATTGAGCACTCCATCCACGACCTCGACATCCTGCGCTACTGCTTCGGCGACGTGGAATCGGTGGTGGCCCGGACGGCGAACCACGCCGGCCACCCGGGTATCGAGGACATGGCCGCCGTCACGCTGTCCTTCGCCTCGGGGTTCGAGGCACAGCTCACGAGCATCTGGCACGACATTTTGAGCCGAGGGTCGACGCGCCGGCTCGAGGTCTTCTGCCGCGAGGGCATGGTGTGGCTGGACGACGAGTTCCGCGGCCCGCTCCACGTGCAGACCAGCGACGGGCACCGAGGTCCGGGCCTGCCCGTCGCCGCCCTGGGTGGACGCGCTCCCGCTGGCCGACGACGAGGTCGGCCTCGCCGTGCGCGCCTACGTCGAGGCCGACCGCGCCTTCCTCGATGCGGTGGCCGCCGGCCGGCCTCCCGAGCCCGGGCTCGATGTCGCCCTGGAGGCCCACCGCCTCGTCGACGCCGCCTACCGCTCTGCCGCCGCAGGGCGGAGCGCCGATCGGGGTGTCCTCGACTCGAGGATGAAATCGGCGCCGGCCGCCTCATCCCCAAGTCGGAGTGGTCGGCCGGAATCTGCCGTCTGACCAGGAGAAACGATCCGGCGAGGCGGCCAAAGGGCGCTGGGACGGCCTGGCTACCATGAGCCATTGGCGGCGCCGTTCGGAGCGACGCTTGACGTTCTCCCAGACGCCCCGAGACAAGGAGACCCCAGAGCGTGCGCTCGCTGTTCCGCCTCTTCACCCGCAGCCCTTCGCGGCGAAGGTGCCCGAGATCACTGTCATGTTCTGGGTCATCAAGATCCTCACGACGGCCGCCGGCGAGGCCATCTCGGATTACCTGTCCACCGGGAACAAGGCGGTGGGCGCGCTCGTCGAGGTCGCCGTCTTCGTCGCCGCGCTCATCGCGCAGTTCGGCACCCGGCGCTACTTCGCCCCGGCCTACTGGTTCCTCGCCTTGGCCATCGCCATCGCCGGGACGGGGGTCGCCGACACGATGCACCTGATCTTCGGCATCCCCTACGCCGTGACGTCGCTCTTCTGGGCCGTCGTGCTGGCGTCGTCTTCTTCCTCTGGGACCGCAGCGAGCACACGCTGTCATCCACACCATCACGACCAGCCGCCGGGAGAAGTTCTACTGGTCCGCCATCTTCGCCACGTTCGCCCTGGGCACCGCGGTCGGGGACTTCGCCGCGACGACCCTGGGGCTGGGCTACCTGGCTTCGGCCGTCTTCTTCTGCGGCGTCATCCTCATCCCGTGGATCGGGTGGTCCCGCTTCCACATGAACGAGATCTTCGCCTTCTGGTTCGCCTACGTCGTCACCCGGCCGATCGGTGCGTCCTTCGCCGACTACTTCAGCAAGCCAAAGGACCTCAGCGGCCTCGGCTTCGGTGATCTCAGACGGCCGGGGTCATCACATTGCTGGTCGTCATCCTCGTCGCGTACACGGCCATCGCCCGCTTCGACATCCAGCCGCCCGAGTCCGCCACGGACTCCGACCCCGACGCCGAGGTCGCTGGCGGCAGTTAAGCCGGCACAGCGTGCGGAGGCGTCCATGTGGTCCGTAAGGTGCGGCCCATGGATATCGCCTCGCTGTTGCTCGAGCTCTACGGTCGGATCCCGCCGCTGGCGGAGACGGCGGTCGACGGTCTCGACGAAGAGGCAGCTCTGCGCCGCGCCCGGAGCCGGACGCGAACCCGATCGGTTGGCTCGTCTGGCACCTGGCCCGGGTGCAGGACCACCACGTCGCCGACCTGCTCGGCACCGAGCAGGTCTGGGTCAGTGGCGACTGGGCCCGCCGCTGCGGGCTCGAGCCCGATCCCTCCAACATCGGCTACGGGCACAGCGCCGAGGAGGTCCGCGCCGTCCGGCCCGAGGGCCCCGGCGTGCTCCTCGACTACCTCGCCGTGGTGCAGGCCCGCACGACGGAGATGCTCGAGGGCCTGGCTCCCGACGACCTCGACCGCGTGGTCGACCGCCGCTGGGATCCTCCGGTCACCCTGGGCGTGCGCCTCGTCAGCGTCGCCGACGACTGCCTGCAGCACCTGGGCCAGGCGGCCTATGTGCGGGGCCTGCTCGGCTACTGAGCCGCCCGAGTGAAAGACTGACACCGAGAGCCCAGCGAGAGTCGAGCCCCGCTGCCTCAGCGTCTGCCTTCAGCGTTCAGCCGGCTTGGGCCAGCGGACGTACTCCGCGTAGTGGTAGGCGGTCTCGTAGCCGAGCCTGGTGTAGACGGAGGCCGCCCATCGGTGACGCCTGGAGCGAGCATGACGACGCGCCCTCTTCGAAGGCCAGGTTGGTCGAGCGCCACCGTGACGAACGCGCCGAGGCCGGCGCCGCGCGCCGCGGGCACCGTGCCGACCCACTGCAGGCTGGCCACGCCGTCGCTCGCGTAGACCATCGCCGTGGCGACGGGTTCGTCGTCGCGGCGGGCCACCACAATGGACGCGGCCGCGTCCTGGAGCACCGCGGGCGCCTCGTCGAAGAGTTCGGCCAGGACCTCGGGTGGCATGCCGTACGTTGCGTACGCCTCGGCGTTCACGGCGATGAAGTCGCGCAGGCCGGCCTCGTCGTCGACCACGCGCACGGTGACGCCGTCGACGGCGGGCGCGTCGGCCAGCGGCGTGCGGCAGATCATCTCCGGCACGGGGTCGCCGAAGAGCTCCAGGCCGGCCTCCTCGCAGGCGAGGCGCAGGTCCTCGTCCTCGCCGCTGTCGCGCACCTTGACGGTGAAGCCACGCGCCAGGCCTGCGAAGAACGTGTCGGCCGCGCGCCACGAGCGCCGTGCCGCTCAGCGAGTCGTCGGAGCGAAAGGCGCCGTTGGCCACGACCGGGATCCAGGTCCCGCCCGCGCACAGCACCGCACCGCCGCTCTCCGAGCAGCGCGCCGCGGCTGCCCCAGTGCGTCATCGCACGGTTGAACGCGATGAGCGTGCGATGGCCGAGCTGTGCCTCGGACAGCGTTGGCGTTGTTCCGGAGGCTCCGTCTTCCTCAGTACCCCTCCGTGAAGACTGCTCATGGGAGTCATGATGCCGCACGCGGGGCGCGCGCCGGATACACCGGATGACCGATCAGCTGAACTCGCGTCCAGATTCAGCTGAGCTCGAAGACGGGGTGATCGGCGGCCACGGCAGCCCACTCGGCGTCGGTGGAGTCGGGCGTCACGCCGTCGAAGAACATGCCCACTCTCGAACTTCCAGCGGCGGAGGTAGGCTGCGCAGGATCGGCACGCTGTCGGCCGCCGGGATCTCCCTGGCCGTGCAGAGCTGGCGCCGCCGACCGAGGATCAGCACCAGGTGCCCTCCGGCGTGGCGCACGTTGCGGACCCACTGGGTCTGGCCCCGGGGGGAGACCAGGTACTGCGTCCCTTCGATGGTCAGGAGGTTCACCGGAACGTGGTGCAGCTCGCCGGTGGTCCGCCCCGGTGCTCCAGGACCCGGGAGCCCCAGACGCTCACCCCATGCGGGTCAGGCCCTTGACCACGGAGTTGAAGATGTGGCGGGTGAACCAGTCGGGCTCCTTGTAGTGGGCCGGAACGGGTGCCTGGGCGGATCGGCAGATGCGGCCGGCTCGGTGGACCGGGTGCTCGGAGTGGTGTTCGTGGTCGTCATCGGATTCTCCTCACTGGTCGGGTTGGCCATGAACATTGATACTAAATGTGAACAGTGTTCTTGTCAAGTACTTGTGTTCTCAGTCGAGAACAGTCAGACTGACCTCATGTCAGCGCCCACCAGCCCCATGCCCGACGCCGCCTCGCCAGCCACACCCTCCGCCCCACGCACGGCCCGGGAGCGGGTCAGGGAGGAGATGACGGCGGAGATCCTGGCCGTGGCCGGCGCGCACGTCGCCCGTGACGGTGCCGCCGCTCTCTCCCTGCGCTCCATCGCCCGTGACCTGGGGATGGCCCCCTCGGCGCTGTACCGCTACTTCGACGGACGGGACGCGCTGCTGACAGCGCTGATCCTCACCGCCTACGAGGCGCTGGCCACCGAGGCGGAGCGGGCGGCGGATCAGGCGGAGGCAGCGGCAGACCCGAAGGCCGGGTCGGCCGGCGACGCCGAGCGTTGGCTGGCGGTCCCGCGCGCCCTGCGGCGCTGGGCCCTCGAGCACCCGCACCAGTGGGGGCTGATCTTCGGCACCCCTGTCCCGGGCTACGAGGCGCCCGAGGACACCGTCGAGCCCTACGCCCGGGTGGCCGCGGCCCTGGTGCGCCCGCTGGTGGCGGCCGAGGAGGCGGGCCGCCTCCGCCCGGACCAACGTGACGACGGACGGTGTCGGACGAGCTCGCGCGCAGCGGTGGCGCCCGTGAGCGAGGGGCTCCTGCCCGGCATGCCGGTCGAGAAGGTGGTGCTCGTCGTCGAGGCGTGGACGACGCTCATCGGCACCATCAGCCTCGAGGTGTTCGGGCACTGGCGCAACACGGTGCTGGAGCCGGAGCTGCTCTTCGAGGACTCCGATGCGCCGGCTCGGGGAGTCACTCGGCCTCGGCGCGGCGCCCTGACGCACCGCCGAGCGCGCCGCGCACCGCTTCAGCGCAGCGCGTCCCGCAGCACCTGCGCCCGTGCCCGCAGATCCTCGAGCCGGTCCTCGGGGACCCACTCGGCCATCGTCCCCGACGAGATCGAAGACGAGCGCAGCCAGCTCCGCCAGCTCCTTGCTGGGTTCCTCCAGCTTGATCTGGGAGAACGGGAACGCGATGTTCAGCCGGTGCGACGGCGCCGACACCGAGGGCGCCGCCGCCGGGCGCCGCCCCTGTCGACCCCGTTCAGCGCCCTGCGGGAAGCGTCCTTCTCAGATGACTTTGGCACTCCACCATCCTGGTCGCGTCACGACGGAAGCGCGGGTGATGGTCCTGCAATGCATGAAGCGCGCCTGCCGGGTTTCCGGCCGGCGCCGACCACTAGCCCAGAACGGGCAGTCTTCACGTCGATCCCGGCGTTCGCCAGGAAGACGAGCTTGTGCTCGAGAGCGTTCTGCCAATCGACCATGTCCTTGTCGAACTGCATGCGGTCACCGTCCTCGCACGCGTGCTCGAGCTCGTCGAATGCCACGTCTTCGGCATCCAACAGGGCCCGGTACTTCAAAAGGAAGTGGTCGTCGATCGGCTGGTGCACGTTCGTCCTCCTACCTGCGGCCCGACCTTTGCGAGCCGGTGCCGCCACGATACTTCCGTCACGCTCCGTTCGCTCAGGCGGCCGACGACCGGCGCAGCCCGCTGGGCCACAACGCCGGGCCAATTCGCCACAGGACGCCCGTCTACCAGTGGCGGCGCAGGCGGTGGTAGGTCCGGGGCAGCAGGTAGCGGAAGACCATGGCGGCGTCGATCAGGCCGGACACGCTGATTTCCAGCGCCGGACCGCCGGCCTGGGCCAGGATCCGGTGCGACACCGTCTCGACGCTGCGGGTCGTCAGGCGCGGCGGCCGGCGCAGGCCGCGCTCCAGCGCCCCCAACCCCAGCTCGGTGGCCATGAAGGCGGGGTAGACCACGTGGACGTGGACCCCCTTGGGGCCGAGCCGGAACGAGGTGGACTCGGTGAAGGCGGAGAGGGCCGCCTTGGAGGAGGGGTAGGCGCCGGGACCGGGGGAGGGCAGGCGGCCCCCGTCGGAGGAGACGTTGACGACGATGCCGTTCCCGCGCTCGAGCATGGCGGGCAGGACGGCCAGGGTGGCGGCGACCGGCGCGAAGAAGTTCACGTCGAAGGTGTGGCGGAAGTCCTCCTCGGTGATGTCGACCAGCCGCACCCCGGGATCCTGCGCCGCGTTGTTGACCAGCAGGTCGACGGGGCCGTGCGCCGCCGTGACCTCGTCGAGGGCCCGGCGCAGGGCGTCGGTGTCGGCGACGTCGCAGGTGATGGTGCCCGACCCCGGCGTGAAGGTGCGCAGGTCGGTCGCCAGCTTCTCGAGCCGCTCGGTGTTGCGGGCCAGGCCGCAGACGGTGGCACCGGCCCGGGCCAGGTCGACGGAGAGCTGGGCGCCCAGGCCGGACGAGGCCCCGGTGACCACGGCCACCCGACCCTGGTAGCGCCCGCCGAAGTCGGGCGGGCGTGCCGAGGGAGAGAAGCGGGTCGGGATCACGTGGCGCGTCAGGGAGCCGGGGCCGGCGGTTCCGTCAGCTCCTCCAGGTCGGTCCCGAGCCGGGCCGCCGCCTCGGCCAGCACGTCCTGACCGGCCACGAGCGCCGCCAGGTCACCGCGCACCCGCACGCGCCCCGCCGCCAGCGCGTCGGCGGGATCGAGCTCGCCGCGCGCCATCGCCAGCGCCTCGGCGTAGCCGAGCACAATGGTCGCCGTGCCGCTCACGGCCCCCGACGGGATCGAGCGCGAGGCGGGCCCGGCCGCCGGCCACGGTCAGCACGAGGTGCACGTCCCCGCCGGCTTGCAGGTCGTCCGGCACACCGGTGACCACCTGCACCACGCTGAAGGTGCCGTCGGCGGCGGCCAGCGAGCCCGCGCCGGCCGCCGCGACCGCGTCGGACAGGTCGAGCGCGCTCAGCGCAGCGTCAAAGGACTGCACCCATTCGGGCGAGAGGTAGCGGGCCATGGGCAGAGTCTGGCAGGCGGCGGACTGGACAGCAGCAGGCGATGACGGCGAGGTGCCGCGGCAGGCGGGGTGTCCCCCGCTCAGGCGGCCCCCGCCCCGACCACCGGCGCGTTCAGCGATTGGCCGCCCCGCGACCCGAGGAACGGGGCGCCGTAGTTGAAGATGCCCCCGTCGGAGGCCACCTCCCAGTAGCCACCCGTCCCCGCGTCGGCCGCGATGCCCACCACCGGGGCGTTGAGGTGCTGGCCGCCGCGCGAACCCAAGAAGCCGGCGGTGCCGTAGTTGAAGATCCCGCCGTCCTTGGCCACCAGCCAGTAGCCACCGCCGCTCGCCGTGGCGGCGATGCCCACCACCGGCGCGTTCAGCGATTGGCCGCCCCGGCTGCCGAGGAAGGGGGCGTTGTAGTTGAAGATGCCGCCGTCAGCAGCCACCTCCCAATAGCCACCCGTCCCAACGTCGGCCGCGATGCCCACGACCGGGGCGTTGAGCGCTTGGCCGCCCCGGCTGCCGTAGAACTTGGCGTCGCCGTAGGCGAAGACGCCGCCGTCCTTGGCGACCAGCCAGTAGCCGCCACCGTCGGCCGTGGCCGCGATGCCGACGATGGGCGCGTTGAGGTGCTGGCCGCCCATGGACCCCTTGAAGGGGGCGTTGAAGTTGAAGACGCCGCCGTCGGCGGCCACTTCCCAGTAGCCGCCCGTCGCCGGGTCGCCCGCGATGCCGACGATGGGCGCGTTGAGGTGCTGGCCGCCCATGGAGCCGTAGAAGGACGCGCCATAGTTGAAGACGCCCCCATCGGACCCCACCATCACGTAACCGGAGTTCGTATAGGTGAACTGGTCGGCCGACGAGGTCGCGCTGGTGCCGGCGCCGGTGCTCACCGTGACGTCGACGGTGCCGCCACCGGGGGGTGCGTTGGCCTGGAGCTCGTAGGGCGAGATGTAGGTCACCGATGTCGCCGGCGTCGAGCCGAAGTTGACGCTCGAGCCGTAGAGGAAGCCCGCCCCGTTGATCGTGACGGTCGCGCCGCTCGTGCCCGCGGCCGGCGTGACAGAGGTCACCACCGGCGCCTCATCGAGCGTCAAGCCCGTGAGGAAATTCAGGGTCGTGTTCGACCCCGCAATGGTGTTCGCCGGCGTGGGGCTGCCCGAGGAGGCCAGCTGGTTCGCGGTGAACTCGTTCACCATCTTGGTCTCGTAATAGCCGACCCAGAGATTGCCGGCGGTGTCGAAGGCCAGGCCGGCGGGCTCGTTGTTGGCCCCAGTGGTGATGGAGACGGCGGGAGTCGGGCTGCCCGTGGCGGCCAGCTGACTCGGTGTCAGCTCGCCGACCGCCTGCTGGGCGGAGTCGTAGGTCGAGAACCACAGATTTCCGCTGGCGTCGAAAGCCGGCGTGACGACGTCGGTCCCCAGCCCGTTGATCGTCACGGCCGGCGTCGGGCTTCCCGTGGCCGCGAGCTGGCCTTTCGTGTACTCGACGAGAACGGAAGCGGTGTAGCCACCCACCCAGAGGTCGCCCGAACTGTCGAAGGTCAGACCCCAGGGCCCGCCGCCCAGGGCGGATCCCGAGAGGGTCACCGCGGGCGTGGGATTGCCCGAGGCGGCGAGCTGGCTGGGCGTGTACTCGACGACGCCACCACTGAACTGCGTGACCCACAGGTCGCCGGCCGAGTCGAAGGTGACGCCGCTCGGGTCGCCTGCGTTCTGAATCACGACGGCGGGCGGCGGGCTGCCCGTGGACGCGAGCTGGCTGGGCGTGTACTCCACCATGCCCGTTTCGTTGGCCACCCAGAGGTCGCCGGCCCCGTTGAACACGGCGTCGGACGCTCCGTCCAAGCTCCGCGCTGTTGCCCGAGATCGTGGTCGACGGGGCCACGTTGCCCGTCGCACTCAACGGGAACTGCAGGAGGCTGGCGCCGCTGTAATTGGACACGATCAGCGACGGCGCCGCCCCCGTGGCCGCCCCCGCCGGTGCTCCGCCGGCGACCAGGGCGGTGAGCCCCGCGGTTCCGGCCGCCAAGGCCACCGCGACCAGGCCCCGTCCGAGGCGGTGGTCCGACCTTGAGGGTCGGGGTGTCGAGGATGCACGAGATCGCACGGAATGACCACCTCCAGCGGCGACCCGGTGGCGCCTGCGGGGGATCGTAGTGAGGCGCGCGCACCAGCGCACGGGTTTTCTTCGGCAACCGCCGGTGGGAAGGGCCGAGCGTCCGCCCCGTCGGCTCAGCCGGCGGAGGCCTCTTCGGCCGTCTTCTTGGAGCGGCCCGTGATCTTGCGCCCGAGCCAGGCCACCGGGTCGTAACGGGCGTCGACCACGCGCTCCTTCATCGGGATGATGCCGTTGTCGGTGATCTTGATGTGCTCGGGGCACACCTCGGTGCAGCACTTGGTGATGTTGCACATGCCCAGGCCGCGGTCGTGCGCCAGCTCGCGGCGGTCGTTGACGTCGAGCGGGTGCATCTCGAGCTCGGCGAAGCGGATGAAGAAACGGGGCCCGGCGTAGTTGGGCTTGTTGTCCTCGTGGTCGCGGATGACGTGGCAGACGTCCTGGCACATGAAGCACTCGATGCACTTGCGGAACTCCTGGCCGCGCTCGACGTCGATCTGCTGCATGCGGTAGCCGCCCTCGGGCTCCGGGCCGGGCTTGAAGGCGGGGATCGTCTTGGCCACCTCGTAGTTGAAGGAGACGTCGGTGACGAGGTCGCGGATGATCGGGAAGGTCTTCATCGGCGCCACCGTGACGGCCTCGCCCTCGGGCAGCGTGTCCATGCGCGTCATGCACATGAGGCGGGGCAGGCCGTTGATCTCGGCCGAGCACGACCCGCACTTGCCGGCCTTGCAGTTCCAGCGGCAGGCCAGGTCCGGCGCGTCGGAGGCCTGAATGCGGTGGATGACGTCGAGCACCACCTCGCCCTCGACGGCGGGCATCACGTAGTCGGTGAACTCGCCGCCCTCGTCGTCCCCGCGCCAGACCCGCATGGTGACGGTCGCATTCGCGGTGGAGTGTCGGCGCCGGCAGCTGCCGCCTGCGCATCGGTGCCGGTGTGCGTGTCGGTCATGGCTACTTAGCCTCCTCGAACAGTGCGGCGAGCTCGGGCGGCATGACCGGCAGCGGCTCGGGCTGGATGCCGATCGGCGCCAGGTAGCCCGTGCTCCACGGTCTGGCGCTGCACGAAGTTGACCTTGCCCATCTCGGGGTCCGGCCCCGGATAGTCCTCCCGGGTGTGCCCGCCCCGGGACTCCTTGCGGTTGAGCGCACCCTGCGCCACGGCGATGGAGGTGGTGATCATGGAGGGCAGGTCGGTGGCCAGGTTCCAGCCCGGGTTGTAGGCCCGCCCGCCCTTCACCTGCACCTTGGCCGTGTGCTCCTTGAGCTCCTCGAGCTTGACCAGCGCCTCTTCGAGCTCGGGCCCGGTGCGGATGATGCCGACCAGCGCCTGCATCGTCTCCTGCAGCTCCTCGTGGACGTCGTAGGGGTTGTACCCGTCCTCGCGCCCGAAGGGGGCGAACGCCTCGTCGATGACCGAGGCGACCTCCGCCGCGTCGACGCTCGGCGTGCCGGCGCGGCCCTCCGCGTAGTCGGACGCACCGATGCCGGCCCGGCGGCCGAAGACGATGAGGTCCGAGAGCGAGTTGCCGCCCAGGCGGTTGGCGCCGTGCATGCCGCCCGACACCTCGCCGATGGCGAAGAGGCCGGGGACGGTGGCGGCCTGCGTCTCGGCGTCGACGCGCACCCCGCCCATCATGTAGTGGCAGGTCGGCCCGACCTCCATCGGCCCCGCCGTGATGTCGACGCCGGCCAGCTCCATGAACTGGTGGTACATCGACGGGAGCCGGCGCCGGATGTACTCGGGCGTGCGGCGCGACGCGATGTCGAGGTAGACGCCGCCGTGCGGGGTGCCGCGGCCGGCCTTCACCTCGGAGTTGATGGCCCGGGCCACCTCGTCGCGGGGCAGGAGGTCGGGCGTGCGCCGGTAGTTGATGTGGTCGTCGTACCAGGCGTCGGCTTCCTCTTCGGTCTCCGCCGTCTCGGCCCGGAACATGTGGGCCACGTAGTCGAACATGAAGCGCTTGCCCTCGGAGTTGCGCAGCACGCCGCCGTCGCCGCGCACGCCCTCGGTGACGAGGATGCCGCGCACCGAGAGCGGCCAGACCATGCCGGTCGGGTGGAACTGCACGCACTCCATGTCGATGACGTCGGCCCCGGCCCAGATGGCCATGGCGTGGCCGTCGCCGACCGACTCCCACGAGTTCGACGTGTACTTCCACGACTTGCCGATGGAGCCGGTGGCGAGCACGAAGGCCTTGGCGGTGAAGAGGACCATCTCGCCGGTCGGGCGCATGTAGCCCACGGCGCCCGAGATGCGGCCCTCGGCGTCGGGCAGCAGGCGCAGGATCTTGCACTCCATGAACACGTCGGTCCCCATGGACACGACCTTCTGCTGCAGGGTGCGGATGAGCTCCAGGCCGGTGCGGTCGCCGACGTGGGCCAGGCGGGCGTAGCGGTGGCCGCCGAAGTCGCGCTGGGTGATGCGGCCGTCCTTGGTGCGGTCGAACAGCGCGCCCCAGCGCTCGAGCTCGTAGACGCGGTCGGGGGCCTCCATGGCGTGGATCTGCGCCATGCGCCAGTTGTTCAGCATCTTGCCGCCGCGCATGGTGTCGCGGAAGTGGACCTGCCAGTTGTCCTCGGGCCACACGTGGCCCATGGCGGCGGCCATGCCGCCCTCGGCCATGACCGTGTGCGCCTTGCCGAGCAGCGACTTGCACACGAGCGCGACGCGCAGGCCGCGCTCCTTGGCCTCGATGGCGGCGCGCAGCCCGGAGCCGCCGGCGCCGATGATGATGACGTCGTAGTCGTAGGTTTCGAAGTCAGGCGTGGGCATGCGGGTCCTCGCGGCCTAGAAGTGGAAGCCGGGGTCGTGGATGGTCCCGCTCGCCACCAGCCGCACGTAGAGGTCGCACAGGGCGACGCCGAAGAGGCTGATCCAGGCGAAGCGCATGTGGTGCGCGTTGAGCGGGGTGACGAACTTCCACAGCTTGTAGCGGGTCGGGTGCTTGGCGAAGGACTTCACCTGCCCGCCGCAGAAGTGCCGGCAGGCGTGGCACGACAGCGAGTACAGCCACAGGAAGACGGCGTTGGCGCACAACACCACCGTGCCGACGCTGATGCCGATGCCGAGCCCCGGCTGGCGGAAGGCGAGGATGGCGTCGTAGGTGAGGATGCAGTTGAAGATGAGCAGGAGCCAGAAGAAGTAGCGGTGGATGTTCTGCAGGATCAGCGGGAAGCGGGTCTCGCCGCTGTAGCTGCCGTGGGCGTCGGCCACGCCGCAGGCCGGCGGCGACAGCCAGAAGGACCGGTAGTAGGCCTTGCGGTAGTAGTAGCAGGTGAGGCGGAAGCCGAGCGGGAAGATGAGGATGAGCAGCGCCGGCGAGTAGTTCCAGAAGGGCAGCGTGCCGAAGGTGTGGCTGCCCGGCACGCAGCTGTTGGCGATGCAGGGGGAGTAGAAGGGCGAGATCAGGTCCCGGTGCAGGTCGGCGCCGGCGTAGTAGTCCTTCCCGACGAAGGCGGCCCACGTCGAGTAGATGACGAAGGCCAGCAGGACCGCCGCCGTGATCGCCGGCTCGACCCACCAGCCGTCCTTGCGCAGGGTCGGGACGTCCGGTCCGCCCCGGGGCGCCCCGATCACCACCGGCGTCGTGGTCGGGCTCTCGACCGTCGTCGTCACTCGCACCTCCTCAGTGCCTGCTCCACGTCGTCCACGTCCTCACGTCACGCCGGCGCACCGCATGTCTGCGCCGGACCCTGCGACCCTACGGTCCGCCTCATCGCACGTCAAAGACATAAAGAGCATGAAGATCAGAGCGATAAGCTCTGAATGGTGCAGCTCCACCAGCTGGCGTACGCCCTGGCCGTGGCCGAGGAGAAGAGCTTCACGCAGGCCGCCGCCCGCCTGCACCTGGCCCAGCCCTCGCTGTCGCGCCAGGTCCGCCTGCTCGAGCACGAGCTGGGCGTGCTCCTCTTCAACCGGGGCCCCGGCCAGGGCCCCGTCACCCTCACGCCCGACGGGGCCGCCCTCCTGCCCTTCATGCAGCGGGTGCTGGCCGACGTGGAGGCCACCGGGGCCGAGGCGCGGGCGCTGTCGGGCATGGCCCGGGGGCGCCTGGCCGTCGGGGCCACCCCCAGCCTCATCACCAGCGCGCTGGCCCCCGCGCTGGTGGCGTTCCACGCCAGCTACCCGGGCATCGACCTGTCGGTGGTGGAGGCCGGCTCGCACCAGCTGGTGCCCCAGGTGGCGGCGGGCGAGGTCGACCTGGCCCTGGTCGTGCTGCCGGTGACCGACCCGCTGGTGGTGACCACGCCGCTCTTCGACGACCCGCTCGTCCTCGCCACCGCGCCCGACCACCCCTTCGCCCGCCGGCGCCGGGTCCGGGTGCGCGACCTCGACGGCCTCGACCTGGTGATGTTCCGGGAGGGCTACGACCTGCGCGCCGTGACGTTGTCGGCGTGCCAGGAGGCGGGGGTCGAGCCGCATCTCGTCAGCGAGGGGGCCGAGATGGCCGGCGTCCTCTCCTTCGTGGCGGCCGGGCTCGGCGCGGCGGTGGTGCCCGCCATCGCGCTGCCGGCCGACGGCTCGCTGGTGGGCATCCCCTTCACGGCGCCGACGCTGAGCCGCACGGTCGCCCTGGCCCAGCGGGGCGACCGTGCGCTGGCCCGCCCGGCCCGCGCCCTGGCCGACCAGCTGCTGCGCGGCACCTCCCGGGGTCCGCCACCACGCGCCACCGCCCTGCCACGCCGCCGCCGGCCGCCGTTTCGTCTCCCGGACCCGGGGTTTAGGCTTCGTCCATGGACGGCTCTTCCCCCTTCGACCCTTCCGCGACCCCGCGCCCCGGCGACGCTCAAGCCCCCCGCTGACCTGCCCGGCGCGCTGGCCGACCTGCGCTCCTCGGGCTGGGAGTCGGTGCCGGTGGCCGAGGAGATGCGGCGCAACACCGCCAAGCTGCATCGCCGCCGGCGAGACCCTCGTGCCCGGCGTGCTCGGCTTCGAGGACACCGTGGTGCCCCAGCTGGAGAACGCCATCCTGGCCGGGCACGACATCATCCTCCTGGGCGAGCGGGGCCAGGCCAAGACGCGGGTGATCCGCTCCATGGTCGGCCTGCTCGACGAGTGGATGCCGATCGTCGCCGGCTCCGAGATCAACGACGACCCCTACAACCCGGTCTCGCGCTACGCCCTCGACCGCGTCGAGGAGCTCGGCGAGGCCACGCCGATCGACTGGGTGCACCGCTCGCAGCGCTACGGCGAGAAGCTGGCCACCCCCGACACCTCCATCGCCGACCTCATCGGCGAGGTGGACCCGATCAAGATCGCCGAGGGCCGCTACCTGAGCGACGAGCTGGCGCTGCACTACGGCCTCATCCCGCGCGTCAACCGCGGCATCTTCGCCATCAACGAGCTGCCGGACCTCTCGGAGCGCATTCAGGTCGGGCTGCTCAACATCCTCGAGGAGCGCGACGTGCAGATCCGCGGCCACCGCATCCGCCTGCCGCTCGACATCACGCTCGTCGCCACGGCCAACCCGGAGGACTACACGAACCGCGGCCGCATCATCACGCCGCTCAAGGACCGCTTCGGCGCGCAGATCCGCACGCACTACCCGTTCGAGACCATGACCGAGGTCAAGATCATGGAGAGCGAGGCCGACCTGCCGACGGCGGGCGTGCCGGTGACGGTGCCGAAGTTCATGAAGGAGGTCGTGGCCGAAATCAGCCAGCTGGCCCGGCGCAGCACCCACCTCAACCAGCGCAGCGGCGTGTCGGTCCGCCTCTCCATCGCCAACTACGAGACGCTGGTCGCCTCCGCCGTGCGGCGCGCCCTGCGCACCGGCGAGCCGGTGGCGGTGCCGCGCATCAGCGACCTCTCCGCCCTCGTGCCCTCGACCCAGGGCAAGATCGAGGTCGAGGCGATGGAGGAGGGCCACGAGGACGAGGTGGTGGCCCAGCTGGTGGCCGCCGCCACCCTGGCCGTGTTCCGCCGCCGGGTCACGCTCGACGACCCGCAGGCGATCGTGGCCGCCTTCCACGAGCAGGTCGTGGTGCACGTGGGCGACGACCTCCCGTCGTCGGCCTACCTGGCCGTCCTGGCCGACGTGCCCGAGCTGGAGCCGCCGACCCGCAAGCTCGCCGGCCCCGAGGCGGCCGAGGCCGAGTCGCCCGCCCTGATGGCCAGCGCCCTGGAGTTCCTCCTCGAGGGGCTGCACCTGACCAAGCGGTTGAACAAGGACGCGTCCGGGGCACGCGCCCTCTACCGCGGGCGCAAGTAAGCCCGCCGGACGCAGCGGAGAGAGCACGGCACACACATGAGCGCCCGCTACGACTACTCGGAATGGGACGGCACCCAGGAGTTCGCCGACCTCGATCCCGACGACCTGCTGGCCGGCCTCACCGACGACCTCCTCGCCGGCGGTGACCTCGACGACGCGCTGCGCCGCCTCCTCCGCAGCGGCTTCCGCAACGCCGACGGCGAGCAGGTGCCGGGGCTGCGCGACATGCTCGACCAGCTGCGACGCCGCCGCGCCGAGATGCTGGCCGAGGGCGACCCCGACGGCCGCATGGCCGAGCTCACCCGCGCAGCTCGACGAGATAGAGCAGGACGAGCGCGCCGCCATCGACGACCTCGTCGAGGAGGCGCACGGCTCGGGCGACCAGCGCCGCTCCGAGGTGACCGACGACGTCGCCACCGAGCGGCGCATGGCCCTCGACCTCCAGCCCGACGACCCCGCCGGCCGCGTCAGCAGCCTGCAGCACTACGACTTCGTCTCCTCCGAGGCGCGCGAGCAGTTCGAGGAGCTGGTCGAGGAGCTGCGCCGCGAGATGGCGGACACGTTCTTCGAGGGCGCCTCCGACGCGCTGTCCAACATGGACACCGAGCAGATGCAGCGCATGCGCGACGCCTACGACGCGCTGAACCAGATGCTCGAGCAGCGCGAGCGCGGCGACGAGCTCGACCCCAGCTTCGAGGAGTTCATGGCGCAGTTCGGCGACATGTTCCCCGGCAACCCGCAGAACCTCGACGAGCTCCTGGAGCAGCTGGCCGAGCGCATGGCGGCCGCCCAGGCGGTGTGGAACTCCATGAGCCCCGAGCAGCAGGCGCAGCTGCGCAACCTGATGGACTCGGTCCTCGAGGACATGGACCTGCGCTGGCAGGTGGAGCGCCTGGCGCAGAACCTCCAGCGCGCCGTGCCCGACGCCGGCTGGCAGAAGTCCTACGACTTCAACGGCGAGGGCCCGATGGGCATGAGCCAGGCCACCGACCTGGCCACCCAGCTGGGCCAGCTCGACCGCATGGAGGAGGTCCTCCAGTCGGCCTCCACCCCGGCGGCGCTGGGCGAGATCGACCTGGACCAGGTGCGCCAGCACATGGGCGAGGACGCGGCCCGGGCGCTCGACCGCCTGGCCAACCTGACCAAGTCGCTGGCCGACGCCGGGCTCATCGAGCAGCACGGCGGGCGCATCGAGCTGACGCCCCAGGGCGTGCGGCGCCTGGGCCAGAAGGCGCTGGCCGACCTCTTCGGCCAGATCAACAAGGACCGCATCGGCGACCACTCGGCCCTGCGCACCGGGACCGGCCACGACCGCGAGGAGACGACGAAGGCCTACGAGTACGGCGACCCGCTCAACCTGCACCTCTCCACCACCGTGCACAACGCGGTGCGCCGGGGCGGCTCGGGCGTGCCGGTGCGCCTGACGCCCGAGGACTTCGAGGTGGTCGAGGTCGAGGCGCTCAGCCGCAGCGCCACCGTGCTGGCCGTCGACCTCTCCATGTCGATGCCGATGCGCGACAACTTCGTGCCGGCCAAGCGCATGGCGATGGCGCTGCAGACCCTCATCTCGTCGAAGTTCCCCCGCGACTATCTCGGCATCGTGGGCTTCTCGGAGATCGCCCGCGAGATACGCCCCGACGAGGTGCCCACGGCCATGTGGGACTACGTCTACGGCACCAACCTGCAGCACGCGCTCGCCCTGTCCCGGCGCATGCTGGCCCACGAGCACGGGACGAAGCAGATCATCGTGGTGACCGACGGCGAGCCGACGGCGCACATCGACGACGCCGGCGAGGTCTGGTTCAACTACCCGCCGATCCCCGAGACGCTGCGCCGCACCATGGCCGAGGTCATCCGCTGCACCCGGGCCGGCATCGTGATCAACACGTTCGCCCTCGACCTCCAGCGCACCCACTACCCCTTCGTGGAGCAGATCGCCCGGGTCAACGGCGGCCGCACCTTCTACACGACGCCCGACGCGCTGGGCGGCTACGTGCTGGTCGACTTCCTCCAGCACCGCCGCGTCCTGCGTCCTGCCGGATAGGCCCGCCGAGCCGCCGCTCCGTCTGCCCCCGGTCGACCCGGCGGCCCGCGGCCTCTCTGACCTCGCATTTCTCCCCCGCTGCGGCCAATTCCGCCCTTTTGACCCCTCGGGGCGAAATCCTCCGAGAAAGCCGGGACCGGTGACGGTCGAACGGCCAAAAGGCCGATTCACCAGGGAGTTTGCGGCCGCTGGCGCGGACGTCCGGGGACGCATTCGCGAGTTTCGTGCCTGGAAACGCCAATTTCCCCTTGCGCCTGCAGGGTGCGTGGTGAAAGATGCCTACACCGTTGTAACTACACCAATGCCACCTATGGCGAAGAGAGGGGGCGAACCCAAGTGCCAGTTGACATAGTCACCACGCTCTACGGTCGCCAAGAACGAAGCTGGCAGTTGCAGGCCAACTGCATGGGGGTCGATCCCGATCTGTTCTTCCCGGAGCGCGGCGCGTCCACCCGGGAAGCCAAGGAGGTCTGCCGCGGTTGCGTCGTTCGTGAAGACTGCCTCGAGTACGCCTTGGCCAACGGCGAGAAGTTCGGCATCTGGGGCGGCATGAGCGAGCGGGAACGCCGCCGCCTGCGCCGGGCCCGTGCCCTGGCCCGCCGGGACGTGGCCAGCGCCTCGTAGGGCGCACCGCCTGCTCGCTGCTTCACCGATTCGCTGGGAGCCGGGACTCCACCGTCGCCTCCTCCGACAGGCCGAGCTCGCCTCGCCTGTCGGAGGGCACGGTGGCCAGGACCGACTCGGGGATGAGCCCCACCAGCTCGCCTCCCTCGACCCGGCCTCCCGCCTCGCCCACCAGCGCGGCCACCGCGTCGTAGAGCTGCCCGGGCCCGTAGCGGTCGGGGTCGACCAGGTTGCACGAGACCTGGGCCCGCGCCCCGACGGCCAGGCCGAGCGCCCGCACCGCGGGGCCCCGCACCAGCGGCGCCACCCGGCGGGCCACCTCGGCCGAGGAGACCCAGACGTTGTACGCCACCAGGACCCGCCGGGCGCCCACGGCGGTGGCGCCGCTGCGCGGGCCGGCCTGCGCCGGGCCCTCGTCGGGGGTCAAGCCGCCCGGTGAGGGCCCGAAGGCCAGGCGGCGGATCGTCGGGCAGGGTGCGGGTCCGGCCGCCGGGAAGGGGCCCGTAGAGGAAGCTCGGCACCCCCATGTCCTCGCCCAGCCAGCGGGCGAAGCGGTCGCGCTCGGTGACCGCCGTGGTGAGGTCCTCGGGCGCCGGGCCGCCGGGCTCGTAGGGGACGAAGGGCACGACGTCGAGCACGCCGAGGCGGGGGTGGGCGCCGGTGTGCGCGCGCAGGTCGAGGTGGGCCAGGGTGGCCGTGGCCAGGGCCCGGGAGGCTTCGGCCACCAGGTCGGCGGGGCCGGCGAGGGTGAAGACGGTCCGGTTGTGGTCGGGGTCGCGGTGCTGGTCGAGCAGCGCGGGGCCGGCGGCAGCGGCCAGCCGGCGCAGGATCGCCTCGTCGCGGCCCTCGCTGACGTTGACCACGCACTCGAGGAGCACGGCGCCAGCGTGGCACGCCGGCACGTCAAGCGGGCGCAGGCCCGCCGGCGGTCATCCGAGGCCGGGCCTGGCCTGCTGCAGGGCCTACTTGGAGACGATGGCGTGGGAGAGGCGGCGGCGGCGCAGGATGCGGCGGCGCTCACGCTCGGAGGCACCACCCCAGACCCCGTGGTCGATGTGGTGCTCGAGCGCGTACTCGAGGCAGGCCTCGGAGACGGGGCACTCGGCGCAGATGCGCTGGGCCACCAGCACGCCCATGCCGTCATTGGGGAAGAAGACATCGGGTGCAACTTCCTTGCACTTTCCCCCGGCCATCCAGTCGGTCGTCATTTGTTCGGCTCCCTTTTCACGGATCATCCTAAGGGAGCACCCTGTTCAGAGCCAGGTTTTGCGGATAGGAAGTTCCTAAGAATCCAGGGGCCGATTCGCGCTCTACCAGGGAGAATGTCGCTCCGCCCCCCGGGGCTACGCTGGCCCCGATCGCCGATGCCAGGAGGTTCCATGTCCCCGGACACCGAGGAAGAAGTCGTCGAAGAAGGTGAGCCGGTCGAGCCAATCGGGCACGTGCGCGTCGTCTACCTGGGCCCCGTCGCCCCCCACTGGGAGGTGCAGTCGGACTACGGCCCGCCCGAGGTCATCGACCAATTCCGTGACCGGGTCCTGGCCCGGCTCGTCCTGCTGCCGCCGCACGACCCCCAGTTCCGCCGCAACAGCGAGCGTGTCGTGCGTGACGCCGAGCGCGAGCAGCTGGCGCTCGAGTGGGTGCTCGACTGGGGCGACGAGGCCGAAGGGTGACCTGAGGCACCGGCGCTCGTGCTGCGCACGGCACGAGCCCTGGTGGCGCCCGCCGCAGCCGTACAACCCGCACCCAAGTTGCTCCCTCCGAGCCACTCGGACACCACCCTCGCAGTGAAACCATTGCGTCGTTGTTGTTCGAGCGTTGCGGACAAAAAGTCCGCTCGGAGGGGGAGGCAGCGGTGGAGATCACCCACACCATGGACGAGGCAGCGGTCGTCCGGGACGTCCGGGAGCAGGTCGGCAGACTGACCGACGACGAGGTGGCGCTGGTGCGCACCCTCACGCCGGCCGACCTGGCGGAGACCGCACGGGCCGAGCACCTGAAGGACCTCGTCGACCTGGTGACGACGGTCCGCGACGACGAGGCCATCGCCGAGTACGTCTACGCCATCGCCCCGGGATGGGACGGCACGATCGAGACGCTTCTCCTCGGGGGGCGGGTCACCACGGCCTTCTCGCGCCACGCGCTCGAGAGCAGCGGGGCCGAGCCCGCCGCCGACGCCACGCCGCGTCGCGCGCCGGTCCGGCGCACAGACATGCACCGCGTGCCTGCACCAGTCGGCTGAAGCGATCGGTGGGCTGACGCGTCACTTGGCGAACGGCGGTCCGCGGGCGTACTGCCGGCGGACCGACGGGACGCGTTCAGTTCAGCAGCCCGATCCGAGCAAGCCAGAGCCCGGGCGCGTCCACCTCGGCGGGGGTGGGCAGGTCGAGCTCGTCGGACCACAGGCGGGTCAGCGCGCTCTCGTCCGCCCGTTCGAGGACGCCCGTGACGAAGGCGCGTCCACGGTCCACCTCGTCCTGGCCCACGTTGAGGCCGAACAGCCCGGCGAAGGCCTGCTCGCCCTTGCCCTCCTCGATCCGGTAGCGGTACCAGGCCTCGCGCAGCGCCGAGGGCGACGACGTCAGGGATTCGGCGATGCCGGCCGTGACGTGGTCCACGTAGGCGCCGAGGGCGGTCGTCTGCGCAGTCAGTGCGGCCGAGATGTTGTGCTGCTCGGGGCTGATCAGGTCCGAGAGCAGCGCCTCGGGATCGCCCAGGGCCTCCTCCAGGGACACCTGGTCGCCCAGCCCCTCGCCGAGGCGCTCGACGATGGAGCGCTGCGCCGCCGCGGCATGCGCCGACGCGTCGCCGAGCAAGGTCATCAGCGAGTTGCGTACCCCGGGCCGCGTCAGCACGGCGTGCATGGTGAGCTCGCGCAGGCAGACCCAGAGCTGGACCTCCTGCAGCGGCAGGCTCCAGTCCTCGGCGAAACGGGCGACGTTGCCCGGCACGAGCAGCAGGGTGGACGAATCGGGCCAGGGCAGCGGGAGGGCGTACTGCCCGAAGGCGCGGCGGGCGAGGTGCCCGGCGGCGGAGCCGAACTGCATGCCGAGGAAGACCGGGCCGAGGGTCAGCGCGAACTGCCCGAGCAGCCCGGACAGGCCGCCCGACGAGTCGGGGTCGAGCTCGCTGAGGTCGAGTGACGAGGGCACGGCGGCCGCGCCCTGTTGCTGCGCCTCGACCATGGACTTGAGGACGGGCCGGTAGGCGTCGAGCACGCGGAAGCTCCACTGCCCCGGCCCCACGGCCTCGAAGGAGACGCCGCCGCCCGAGGTGGGGTTGATCCCGGTGGCGTCGGCCACGTGCATCTCGGCGACGCGGGCCAGTTCCTCGAAGGCGATACGCACCAGCGGATCGGGGTTCTCGTCCTCGCCGCCGTCCGTGGCGACCCCGAAGGCCAGGGTGCGGGCGGCCTCGAACCAGCTGTCGCCCGACCCCGGTCCCGACCCGATGACCTTCATCAGGTCGCCGAGGAGGCCCCCCATCGGGTTGTCGGGATCGTTGGAACCGAACATGCTCACCTTCGCATGCTATGAGGAGGTGCCGAGGGTGACGTCCACGACCTTGGTCCCGGCGGGCTGCTCGACCGAGAGCGTGACGGGTGTCCCCGGGGGCAGCACGTAGAGCCGGGCCCGCAGCTCCGCCATGGTGCGCACCGGGGTGGAGTCCACGGCCACGATGAGCTGGCCGACCTGCAGGACGCCCGAGGCCGGTCCGCCCGACTGCACCTCGGCGACCTTGGCGCCGGCGCCGTCGGGGGCGTTGGTCCCCTGCACCCCCAGCCAGCCGTGCACGACCCGGTTCTGTGACCGAAGGTCGTCGGCGACGCCCACGACGAGGTCGCTGGGGAGGAAGGTGGCGGGGGTGGCGCCTGGGTCGGGGTCGTAGAGGATTCCGAGCACCGCACCCTGGGCGTTCAGCAGCGGCTCGCCGGCGATGAGCGACGGCGTCGGGGGGGACGAAGTGATGGACGGCATGGTCGAGGCGGGGCCGTCGGTGATGGGCGTCCCGACGTCCGTCACCTCTCCGGGCGTGCTGCGCAGCGCGACGGTATGGCCAGCGGCGGGGACGAAGGAGAGGGCCAGGTCCGGGGTCCCGCTGTCGAGCCCGGTGTCGCCGGCGAAGGTGGCGACCGGAAGGTCCTCGGGCACGCTGACGAGCGCGACGTCGGACGTCTTGTCGGTGGCCACCACCGAGGCCGGCTCGAGCTTGCCGGCGGCTCCGACCATGTCGATGCGCCGCAGGCCGCTCAGCAGATCGGCGGTCGTGGTGACGAGCCCCCCCTCGGCCACGGCGACGCCGACGAGCAGCACGGTGCCGTGGGTCGTGGTGGCCTGCAGCTCCACCACGGAGTGCCCTGTCGCCACGGCCGCCGCCGGCAGCGCGTTCTGCCCCCCGGCCAACGTGGTCAGCGGTCCGGTGGCCGCCGTGTCCTGCGGGGGGGAATCCACCGGGTGGTCGGTGGCCGGGGAGAGCAGCACGATGACCCAGGCCACCACCGCCATGGCGGCACCGACACCCACCAGGACCATGACGGCGCTCCTGGTAATTGCGGCGCGGCGGGGGGTTGAGCAGGAAGGGGACGTCCCGAGCGGGCCCCGAACCGGCCACCTCACTGGGGTGGCGCCATAGCCGGTCGTCGGGATCGATCCAGCCGCGTAGGGGTGAATCCGGTTCGTCCCGGCCGCCTTCTGCGCCCTCATCCGGGCCCGGCGTGCCGTCTTCCGGCTCATCGGGCGTGTCACTCACCCGGGCGACGATACCGAGAAAGTCCAGGAAAGTGCCGTCGGGCAACGGGCCGGCCGTACCATGAGGCCCCTATGTCACGCGACCTGGCCATCGATCTCGGCACGGCCAACACGCTGGTCTACGCCAAGGGGAAGGGCCTGGTCCTGAACGAGCCGACCGTCGTCGCGCTCGATTCGCGCAGCCGCGAGGTGCTCGCCATCGGCACGGACGCGTGGCAGATGATCGGGCGGACGCCCGGGTACATCGTGGCCGAGCGGCCGCTGCGCGGGGGCGCCATCACCGACTTCGAGGTCACCGAGCGGATGCTCAGCGTGCTGCTGCACCGGGTAGGGGTCGGCCGGCTCAACCGGCCCAAGGTCCTGATCTGCGTTCCCTCGGCCATCACCGCCGTGGAGCGCCGCGCCGTGAAAGAGGCGGCGCGCCGGGCCGGCGCATCGGCCAGCTTCCTGATCGAACAGCCGATGGCCGCGGCCATCGGCGCCGGGCTGCCCATCCACGAACCGGTGGGCAACATGGTCGTCGACGTCGGGGGCGGCACCGCGGAGATGGCCGTCATCTCCCTGGGCGGCGTCGTGGCCGTGCAGGCGTTGCGCTGTGGGGGCTTCGACTTCGACGCGTCCATTCAGAACTACGTGCGCCACCGCTACGGCGTGGCCGTCGGCGAGCGCACGGCCGAGGCGGTGAAGCTGGCCATCGGCTCCGCCTCCCCGCACGAGGGCGAGCAGCAGGCAGAGATCCGCGGGCGGGAGGTGGCGACGGGCATGCCCATGACGGTCGTGCTGTCCCCGCTCGAGATCCGCGGCGCGCTCGAGGACAACGTGGCGTCCATCATCGCGGCCGCGGCGGAGTGCCTCGGCGAGGCGCCACCCGAGTTGGCGCAGGACATCATGTTCCAGGGCGTCCACCTCACCGGCGGCGGCGCGCTGTTGCGGGGGATGACGCAGCGCCTGGCCGATGCCACCCACGTCCCGGTGCACCTGGTCGACACGCCGCTGGAGTGCGTCGTCCAGGGGGCCGGCGTCTGCCTCGAATCCTTCGACCGCCTGAAGCGGCTCTTCACCGAGAGACGATTCCGGAGCTCACGTCGTCGAGCAACTCGCCGGCCGCCTGGCGCACCTGCCAGTCCCGGTCTTCGCTCGCCGCCCTGAGCGCGGGCGTCACCCGGGGGTCGTCGAAACCGGCCAGCGCCGACAGTGGCGCGCCGCCGCACCGTCGGGGCGTCGGTCAGCGCGTTGAGCACGGCCGGCAGTCCGGCGGGGTCACCGATGGCGCCGAGCGCGGCCACCGCGGCCTCGCGGCAGCGGGCGTCGGCGTGCCCGGTCGCGGTCGCCGCCAGGTCCGCCACCGCGGGCCGTGCGTGCCGCTCGGCCAGGAACCAGGCCGCGCCAACGACGACGAGCGGATCGGGATCGGCCAGCGCGCCCGTCACGGCGCGGGGCAGCGACGAGCGGGAGCCGCTGCCGCGGGCGGCCAGCGCCACCTCGACGGCGCGCCGCCGCAGCGCCGGTTCTCCGTCGGCGAGCGCGGCCTCCACGTCGGCGGCCTGCAGCTCGCCCAGGCGGGACAGTGCACCGAGCGCCGCCGCCTGCACTCCCGGGTCGGAGTCGGCGAGGCCACGGCGGGCCACGCTGGCGTCCCCGCGGTGCCCGGCCACGGTGACGCGGCGGCGCCGGATTTCGGCGCGGCCGTCACGGCTCTGATCCGTGGCAACATCGTCGCTCACCTACTGAGTATGTCCGAACCTGACGCGACCGCCGACGGGGAAGCCGCGGCGAACCCCACCTCCAGCGACGTCCGCCCCGACGCGGGCGTCGTGCCCGGCGCGCCCGGCGCGCCCGTGGGCAGCTGGACGCCGCCGCCGCCTCCTGCCTCCAGGCGCCGCCTCTGGCCGAAGCTGTTGGCCGCCTTCGCCGTGATCGTCATCGTGGCGGCGTTGGTGGCCGCCCGCACGTCGGTCAACTACTACGTCCTCACGCCGGGGGACGCGACGCCGGTCGCGCAGTACATCCATGTCCCGGCTGCGGACAACCATCCGCTCACCGGCAAGATCCTGCTGACCGACGTCTATGTCACCCAGCTGAACGCGCTCAACTACCTGCAGTACCGATTCTTCGACTCCGACAGCCAGGTGGTCTCCGGGCAGGATCTGCTCGGCCCCACGACGGACGAGAATCAGTTTCTCGACCAGGGGTACCTCGAAATGGCGCAGGCCCAGTCCTTCGCCACGGCGGCGGCGCTCTCCCATCTCGGGTACTCGGTCACGTCGACGAACGCGGGCGCGCTGATCTTCGGGATCGCGGCGAACTCGCCGGCGGCCTCGACATTGCAAGTGGCGCAGGTGATCACCGCGGTGAACACCACGCCGGTCACGACCGACTGCTCTCTCATCACCGCGCTGCACGGGTTGATGCCCGGTCAGCGCGTCGCGCTCAAGGTCGAGGACTCCTCCATCAACAGCGTCGGCGACTTCGTCAACGGGCCGATCGTGACCAAGTCGGTGACCCTCGGCACGCCGCCCAAGGGGCTGGTCGACACCGGCTGCGGCGCACAGACCACGCCGACCGCGTACCTCGGGATAGAGCCGCAGACGCAGCAGGACTGGCAGTTCCCGGTCAAGGTCAGCGTGCGCACGCAGAACATCGGCGGCCCCTCCGCCGGCCTGGCCATGACGCTCGGCATCATCGACAAGCTCAGCAGCGGGCGCCTCACGGGGAACCGGATCATCGCCGCCACGGGCACGATCGACCAGGACGGCAATGTGGGTGACGTGGGGGGCGTGGCCGAGAAGACGATCGCGGTCGAGCGGGCGGGCGCAACGGTCTTCTTCGTCCCCACCGTCGAGCTCCAGGCGGCCGAGTCCAAGGCCACCCCCCAGCTCCACGTGTACGCCGTGAAAAACCTGAGCCAGGTGCTGCGGATCCTCACGCGCCTCGGGGGCAGCGTGCCCACGAAACCTGTGCCGGTCCAAGCTTCGCCGTAGGCTCTGGCCATGGCAGAAGGACGGCCCCCCATCTCATCGTCCCGGATCGCCACCGGCGACATCGCACAGCACTCCTTCGCCGTGGTCCGCCGGGGCTTCGACACCGACGAGGTGCGTTCGTACCTGCAGTCGGTCGCCCGCAGCCTCGAAACACTCGAAGCGCGCGAGGAAGAGCTGCGGGCCGCCCTGGCCGAGGCCGAGGAGCGGGCCGCCCACCCTGTGGTGGACGAGGCCACCCTGACGACGTCCCTGGGCCAGCACAGCGCGCAGATCCTGCGCCACGCCCACGAGGAGGCGGCCCGGATTGTGGTCCAGGCCCAGGAAGGGGCGGCCACGCTGCTCCGCGAGACGCAGAGCCAGGTGGACGAACTGCAGGCTCGGACCGAGGCGTCGGCGGCCGAGCGGGTCGTCGAAGTTGAGCTGCTGGTGGCGAACGCCGAACAGGAGGCTCGAGTGGAGAGTGAGCGCATCGTTGCCGAAGCGATCGCAGCAGGTGAGGCGATCATCACCCGCGCCAAGGACGAGGGGCGTGCCCTCCTCGACCAGGTCCAGGAGGCCCGCCGCCGGGTGCTGTCCGACCTCGCCGCACGGCGGCGCGGGCTCGGGATTCAGATAGAGCAACTGCGGGCGGCCCGGGACGAGATGGCCGCCTCGGTCCACGGGGTGCGCGAGCGGGTCGACGGGATTTTGGCCCACCTGGACCGGACCGACGAGGAGGCGCGGGCCGCCGCCCAGGGGGTGGCCGACCAGTTCCGCCTCGGCACGGCCGAGATCCCCCACGACCAGGACGAGCCGGACGAGGCGGCGGGAGAGGTACCGCCGACGGGGCCGACCCCGGCTGTGGGCGGTGCGTCCGCCAGCGAGGCGGGTGAGGACGCGGCCGCACCCTCGGTCGACGAGCTCTTCGCCCGCATCCGGGCCGGGACGGCAGAGACACGGGAGCCCGCGCCGAAGGCGGAACGGGCAGCCCCGGCGGCCACCGAGGACGTGACCGACGCCGGTACCGACCGGGCGGAGCCCGCCAAGGCCGACGCGGGGGGCGTGACGGACGCCAACGCGGCGACGGTGGACGTCGTTGCGGACGCGATCGAGGACGATTCCCCGGAGGAGGCGGAAACGGAGCACGCGGTCGCACCCGGGCCCGATGCCTTCATCATCAGCCGGCGCGACGAGTTGCTGACGCCGGTCACGGCGCGGCTGAGCCGCGCCATCAAGCGCACACTGGGGGACGACCAGAACCGGATGCTCGACAGGCTGCGGAGCGCGCCGGCGCTCGAGATCGACGAGCTCATGGGCTCGGAGGACGAGCACCTGGCGGTGTTCGCGGCCGCGGCGCGCAGCCACCTCGACGAGGCGTTCGCCGCCGGGACGATCTTCGTCGGAGCCGGCGCGGCGACCATTCCGAGGGGCGATGCCGTGGAGCAATCGTCCACGGGGTTGGCGCGGGGAATGGTGACCAATCTGCGGCGGCAGGTGGAGGACGGGACCGGCGACCCGGCCGACCGCATCGGCGCCGCCTTCCGGGAATGGAGGGGTGAGCGCGTGGAGCGGCTGGTCGGCGATCAGGCGACGCAGGCGTTCTCGGCGGGGGTGGCCGCGGCCAGCGCGGACGGCAAAGTGCGCTGGGTGGTCACGACCGCGAGCGGGTGCTCGGACTGCGAGGACAACGCGCTGGGAGGCGCGGTGAGCGGATCCGAGGCCTTCCCCACGGGGCACGCGCACCCCCCGGCACATTCGGGCTGTCGCTGCCTCATTACCCCGGCGACCGACTGACCAGGACTTCTGGCCGCCGAAACTGCCCCTGCCTGGCCCTTGGGGGAGGTGCGGCGGACGTTAGGCTCCCCTCGTGCGCATCCCCAGCGATCTAACCGCTGACGCCGCGCCGCGCCGTCGCCACCGGGCCCGGTGGTGGCTGATCGGCTTCGTCGTCGTCATCATCGTTCTGCTGGTGTCGTTGCGCTCGCTGGCCGGGCTCTACACCGACAGCCTCTGGTTCTCGTCGGTGGACCTCCACAACGTCTTCTCGACGCTGCTCGCGATCAAGCTCGGACTGTTCGGCGTCTTCGGGGCGATCTTCTTCGCCGTCCTGTGGGTGAACCTGGTGGTGTGCGACCGCATCGCAGGGCACGACATCGTGCTGGCGCAGGAGGACGAGCTGGTGCGCCGCTACCAGCAGTTCGTGCGGCCCTACGCCGGGCGCATCTACGTCGGCCTCGCCTTCGTGCTGGCACTGATCGGGGCGTCGGGAACGGTCGGGCAGTGGAACAACTGGATCCTGTTCCGCCACGGCGGCCTGTTCCACATCACCGACCCCCAGTTCCACAAGGACGTCGGCTTCTACGTCTTCAAGCTTCCCTTCCTGATCTTCATCGTCGACTGGACGCTGGCCATCCTGATCGTGACGCTGGCCGTCTCGGTGGTGTTCCACTACTTCAACGGCGGGATCCAGCCCCAGCGCGGCCTGCCGCGCGTGCGGCCGGCCGTGAAGGCGCACATCTCGGTGCTGCTGGCCCTGATCGCCCTGGACAAGGCGGTGGGGTACGTCCTGCAGCGCTGGTCGCTGGTGAACTCCCAGGACGGCTACGTCAACGGCGCGGGCTACACCGACGTGCACGCCCGCCTGCCGGCGGAGACGCTGCTCATCTACGTGTCGGTCTTCGCCGCCGTGATCCTGCTCTTCAACATCCGGCGCCAGGGCTGGACCCTCCCGGTGCTGGCCATCGGGATCTGGGCCTTCGTGGCGCTGGTCGTGGGCATCATCTACCCGGCGCTGCTACAGGCACTCAAGGTCACGCCGGCGCAGAGCTCGCTCGAGGCGCCGTACATCAAGCGCAACATCACAGCCACGCGGGCCGCCTACAACCTGAATAACGTCAGCGTGCACCAGTTCCCAGCCGACACGAGCATCACCGCCAGCCAGACCGTGCTGGCCACTCCCACCATCAACAACATCCGGCAATGGGACCCCGATCCGTCGATTTCGTTGCAGACGTTCCAGCGCGAGCAGGCGATCAAGGGCTACTACGCCTTCCCCTCGCTCGGCGTCGACCGCTACACGGTGAGTGGGCAGGTGACGCCCGTGCTCATCGGCGTGCGCGACATCTCGTCGGCCAACCTGGCCTCCCCGTCCTGGGTGAACACCCACCTGCAGTACACCCACGGGAACGGGGCCGCCGTCGCGCTGGCGAATCAGAACAACACGAGCAACCCCGTCTACGCCGTCTCCGGCGTGCCTCCCGCCTCCTCGGACGGGGTGCCGGCAATCACGCAACCCAACGTCTACTTCGGGCTGGGCGAGACGGGCTACGTCGTGGCCAACACCAAGCAGCTCGAAGTCGACTACCAGAAAAACGGCAACAGCGTCGAGAGCCACTACAAGGGGACGGGTGGGGTGCAGCTGTCGTCGATCTTCAAACGGGCCGCCTTCGCGCTGCGGCTGGGTGACTTCAACCTCCTCATCTCGAGCCAGATCACGGACAAGTCGCGCATCATGTTCGTGCGCGACCCGGTCTCGATGGCGCAGAAGGCGGCACCCTTCCTCACGTTCGACCACGACCCCTACGCCGTGATCAACAGCAGCCCCGGTCCCGATCACGGGCACATCGACTGGATCGTCGACGGCTACACCACGACGGCCAACTATCCCTACTCGCAGAATGCCGGCAGCCAGCAGGTCGCCGTCGGCACCAACCTGCCGGGCAGCTACAACTACGTGCGCAATTCGGTGAAGGTCGTCATCGACGCCTACTCGGGGAAGATGACGTTCTACGACGTTGATCCGCAGGACCCGATTTTGCAGGCGTATTCGGCCGCCTTCCCGAACATGTTCGTGCCGTTGTCGAAGATGCCGACGGCGCTCCAGGCGCACCTGCGCTACCCGGAGGACATCTTCTCCATTCAGTCCGCCATCTACGGCCGCTACCACCTGACCAACCCGCAGGCCTTCTACTCGGCCAGCAGCGCGTGGCAGCTCTCGCCCACGGCTGGCGCCGGCCCGCAGTCACAGGCGCTGCTGGCCGAGAACACCTACAACAACCAGGGTCAGCTGGTCTCCACCACTCCGGCTCGCATGGCGCCGCAGTACCAGGTGTACTCGTTGCCGGGCACCAGCCAGGACAAACAGGTCTTCACGGTCTCGGACGGCTTCGTCCCGGCCTCGCAATCGTCGCTGACGGGTTCGGGTCAGAACTTCAACCTGACAGCCTGGATGGTGGGGTTGTCGGATCCAAGGACCTACGGCCAGCTCGAGCTGTTCGAGACGCCGCAGGGGACGACCGGTCCGGCCAACGCGGACGCCGAGATCTCTGCCAACTCGGCGGTGTCGAAGGACATCTCGCTGCTTGACACGAAGGGCTCCGAGGTACTGCTGGGGGAGACGCTGATGGTCCCCATCGCGGATTCCATGGTGTACGTGCGCCCTCTGTACGTGTCGCCGATCACGAACCCGCAGCCTCAGCTCGAGTACGTCATCGCCGTGCTGGGCAAGAACGTCGAGATCGACACTTCGCTCTCGGCCGTGCTCTCGGACGTGCTGCAGACGACCGTGCTGCCACCGGGCCAGAGCGGGTCCTCGACCGGCACGGTCCCGGCGGCGGTGGCGGGGATCCTGTCGCAGGCCCAGACCGACTACACCAACGCGCAGGCGGCGTTGAAGGCCGACAACCTGGCGCAGTTCCAGACGGACATCGACGCGATGCAGGCGGCGATCAGCCAGGCGCAGCAGGTGATCGACGCCACGACGCCGGGGGCGACGACGGGCAGCACGACCACGACGACGGTGCCGCCCATCAAGCGCAAGACCACCAAGAAGGGCGCCACGACGACAACCACGTCGCGCGCGACGGTCAGCCCGTCGAGCACCACCTCGGTGCCGGCGAGCACCGAGCCCAAGAACGCCACGACCACCTCCACCACCTCCTCGTCGACCACCTCGTCGACGCTGGTTTCAGCGGCACCCCGGACCTGAGGGGCTGGGCCGGCGCTCCGCCGGCGCCGAGAGGACGGTCAGCGTTCCAGCCTGGGATTCCGGTTGCGGCCGGGGCCGGGGCGTCCCATGATGGGAGCGAAGAGGCGCGAGGAAAGGAAGGCTTCCGATGGGACTGCTCGACAAGGTCAAGGCGCAGGCGACGGCGGCCACGGAAATGGCCAAGGACGCGGCGGCCAAGGGCCAGGCCAAGATGAACGACGCCCAGGCCAAGAAGACGGCCGACGGCATGCTGCGGGACCTCGGCGCCGCCTACTACGCCACCCAGACGGGACGATCCACCCCGACCACCGAGACCGACATGGCGCAGCTCGTGGCGTCGCTCCAGGCACACGAGTCCGAGCACGGCCAGATCACCCTCGCGCCCGAGTCCGCGGCGGCCGCCCCGACGGCAACCGCCGCCGGCGACGGCTCGGCCGCGCCTGCTCCGCCGCCGCCCCCGAAGGCGGCCGACCCGGCTTCCCCGCCACGCCCTCCGCCGACAGCCCAGACGCTGTAGCGCGGCTCGCCATCCGCCGCCGTCGGATTGGAGGCGGAACGCGTCGTCGGTGCAGCGCCGTGGTGGGCGCCCGGTCCTCCATGTAGGATGTCCTCTTCGCCGCGGGGTGGAGCAGTCTGGTAGCTCGTCGGGCTCATAACCCGAAGGTCGGAGGTTCAAATCCTCCCCCCGCCACCAAGAGAGTCGCAGGTGAGGGCCGATCCGAGAGGCTCGGCCTTCTTGCTGCCCCGAGATGAATCCCACGTCGATGAGCCTGATTGCCAATTCGGATTGCCATCTAAAGGGCTTCCGATCGCGATGCCGGCCGTCGTCCCATCCGGGTTCTCTCGCCTGCCCCCTATCGAATCCTTGGGGATACCCATCCTGGTGTCCGAGATCGCCGGAAGACGAGTGTCCGGGTAGTCCATGCGAGCGACGAAACTGGCTCTTCACCCACGCTCGGCTCGCTGAGCTCAGCGTTGTGGATGACGAAGGCGAGAGATCCGCTTAGCGATCGGACTCCAATCGGCGAGGCTCAGAACGACGTTTGTTGATGAAGCGGTGGATGGCCTCGTTGGCGTGGTCCTGAAACGACGGGTTGGCCAGGTCGGGGAGGAAGTCTGCTTGGTTGACCATGGGACCTTTAAGCGTGTTGGCCGCGCTGGCGTAGAACACGCCGCTCGACAGGGTCGGGTCGGTGACGCCGTCGACCAGTCGCTTCGCGCCCACGTCAAGTTTGTGGGAGAGACCCAGGGTGGGCATGATGTATTTGGCCGCTATACGCATCGGCAATGGGAGGTCACTGGCTGCTTGGGTGCCGGTGGTGTTGCCGGGGCTCACGGTGATGAAGCGGCGGTCGGGGTGTTGGCGGGCCAGGTAGGCCATCCATAGGGCGCCAATGTACTTGGCCTGCCCGAAAGCGAGGTTGAAGTCAGCTTTTTTGCCGGCGAAATAGCTGCCGTCGATGACAGTGGCGAACTCGTCGGCTGAGTGTGAGACGAACGTTGGCCCCTTCATCCGCAACTTCGGGACCCCCCTGACTGCTTCACTTCCGGCCAAGACCGCAACCTCGCCAAGCCGATCCTCGGCCAGGAGCCCTTCGAGGAGGACGACGTGGCCAAGGACGTTCGTCGCGAACACGGTGGTGACCCCGTCAGCGGTCAAGTCCAACGTCTGCGGGCCAATGACACCAGCGTTCATGACCAGCGCGTCGACGGATCCGTTGATGGCCGCAAGGCCAGCGCGCACCGAACCCAGATCGGCGACGTCCATGAGAACGATGTCGAAGATGCGCCGGCCGGTCGCTGCTTCGAGTTCGGCCTTTGCCGTGGTCGCCCGATCTTGGTTCCGGCACGCCAGGTAGATGCGGGCGATCTCGGGACGTAAGGCCAGTTGCCGGGCCACCTCCTTGCCGATCCCGACATTGGCGCCCGTGATGAGCACCGTCTTTCCTGAGGGTGTGCTCACGCTGATTCCCTCTCACCTTCTGTGGACGTAGGGAGGCCGTCGAGCAAGCTGAAACGGGCATCCATCGCGACACCTCGGACTTCGATCAGCTGCTGATATTCAGGCGAGTTGTACCACCTGAGGGCCGTCTCATGGTCCGGAAACTGCACGATGACCCCTGAGGAGAGCATGGGATCGCCATCAGGATCTCCCAGTTACTGTTGGCGAGAATCTCGGCTCCGTACTCTTTTGCGGACTTTCCAGCGTTACCGGCGTATTTCTCACGATAGACATCCGGGTCCTTAACTGTGAATTCGACAATTACGTATGCACTCATGTTGATACTCCTCAGTTGTTAGTATGTGATCTGTGTTCTCGTGTCTTCACTCTTAAACGTCACCGCCGACAGGACGTTACGTCGCTGCTCGGCCTCCGTCGACCGCAAGAGTGACGCCGTGGACGAAGCTGGCATCATCACTGGCCAGGAAGACGATCGCCGCAGCAAGTTCCTCGGGCTCAGCGACGCGACCTGCTGGTGCGAGTGCTGCGAGCTGATTCACCATCTCTTCGGGGACTGCTTCCATCATGCGGGTGCGCGTCGGGCCGGGGGCAACGGCGTTGACCCGAACGCCACTCGGGCCGTATTCGGCGGCCCAGGCCTTCGTCAAGAGTTCGAGAGCCGCTCGGCTGGCGCCATAGAGAGCCATGCCGGCCTGTCCAAAGCTCGCGACCATCGTGGAGACGTTGACGATCGAACCCCATCCGCGTTCGGCCATGGCTGGCGCCAGTGACGCGACGAGGAAGAACGGAACCTTGACGTTCAGTGCAAAGGTCTCGTCGAACTCTGCTTCGGTGGCTGCGTTGCTTGGTCCGAGCAAGGCGACGCCAGCGTTGTTGATGAGGATGTCGACGTGACCGTCGCCTGCCTCAGTGGCCCACTCGACCAGCTCCTGGGCCGATTGCAGATCGCTCAACGTGGTGAGCCGGAACGATCGCGCTGCCGCCGCCGCCTTCGATCTCGGCGACCACGTCTTTGGCTCGTTGTTCGTCGCGTCCGACTACCAGTACGTGAGCGCCGCGGGCGGCCAAGGCGATGGCCGTCGCCTTGCCGATCCCGCTCGTCGAGCCCGTGACCAGAGCTGTCTTGCCTTTTAGGTCAGTCATACGTTGTTTGGTCCTCTCGCTAAAAATGGGTGGTGCAACTCACTATGACCAGTTCGGAACTGGGTTGTCAAACTCAGAATCCTGCTAACATTGGAGCATGGTCAACGAGACGAGTGACCGGCCGAGGCTCACCCCCAAGGGAGCACGCACCCGGGCACGAATAGTGGAGGAGGCCGCCGCCCTGATCCATGAGCGCGGGGTGGCGGGCACCACCTTGGAAGACGTCAAGGTGGCGGCGGAAGTCAGCGGCTCTCAGATGTACCACTACTTCCCCGACAAGAACGATCTCGTGCAGGCGGTCATCGACTACCAGGCCGAGACCATCGTCGATCGCAATCGGCACGCGCTCAGCAAAGCGAACGGAGTCGAAGCCTGGCGGAACATGGTGATCACCGCAGCGAGGCGCACCAAAGCAAAGGGGGGCTGCCAACTTGGCTCGCTCGTTGGTCAACTCGCCGAGAGTGACCCCGAGGCCCGAGCGCTCATCGCGGCAGGGTTCGATCAGTGGGCAGCCGCCATCGGCGATGGGCTGAGATCCCTTCATGCCGACGGGAAGCTCCCGTCGGACATCGACCCGGACGACCTCGCCACCACTCTGCTCGCCACGCTCCAAGGGGGACTTCTACTCGCCCAGGTACAGCGGAGTCCCCGTCCGTTCGAGACTGCCGTCAATACCCTTCTCGCCCTTGCCATCGGCAGATGAGCCCAAGCCGGGCTCGTTCACAGCCATCGCCGAGGTCGGCTCACGGCTCTTGGATGATGCACGTGCATCCACACGATGCGCTTGCGGACCCGCTGCCGTTCGTGATGCGGGACGCCTCGTCGCGCCCAGTGGGTTGTTCCGGGTTGGCTTTGCGTGAGCTCATTCAGGCGACCCTGAGTGCTCGTGGCTCTTCGACGTGGACCGGCCTCGTCAAGATGATCGGAATTCGAATGACAGCTCCTCGCGTGGGGGGGACGTTCCACCTCGACCTCGACGGGACGGCAATTGCCGGCCGCTACATCGAAGTAGATCCCCCGCACCGCATGCTGCTGAGATGGGACCGTCAAGGAACCGACACAGCGACGCCGACACCCACATTCATTGAGATCACGCTCACCCCGACGGGTGACGGCACAAATGTGAGGGTGCAATTCTCCGGCCTAAGTGCGGAGGATGCCGCTTTCTATCCGCAACTCTGGGCGCGTCACCTTGACCGGATCGCAGCTGTCTTCGCTGGCGCCGAACCCGCGCACGGCAACTGAGTCGGCAACCGCCTGTAAGTGATCCCCGTGGCCTCGGCTCCGACGGCGACCGACCAGTCCACCGCGCCCGTTGGGTCCGTCTGATGGACCTCAGGGAGTCGGGGTCATATTTCGAATGATCGTTTCGAGTGATCGGTTCAGTGCACGCACTTCATCCTTGGTGAGACCCCGGAGCAGACGCTCTTCCAATTCCTGAACGCCGTCGTCGACCGATCGCCACTTCTTCTCGCCCGCATGGGTCAAGTGAGCGCAGAGGATCCGTGCATTTGACGGACTCTGGTGACGCTCCACTAACCCGGAGACTTCGAGCTGCTTGAGGACCTCGTTCATTGACTGGGGCGTCACGAACGCCTTGCGGGCAAGCTCGGCGTTGGGTAGGCCAGGCGTCTCAGCCAGCAATGTGAGCACGACGTAGTGGGGGATCCCGAGTCCTTGTTCGGAGACGATCTCCTCCAAGGCGAGATGGATCACCGATTGAGCGCGCTTCACCAGGTAACCCGACATCTCCTCGGCTCTTGGCACTCGCTTCCCTACCTTTCCGCGTCGGCACCTTGCACTTATCAGGCCACCTGATATAGTTGTCAGGTAGCCTGATAATTATAGAGGAGCGCTCGTGAGAGTCATCGGACCCGACTTCATCGCACTACAGGTCAGCGACCTGGAGGTGTCTGCTGCGTTCTATTCGGAGCAGCTTGGCCTTGAGCGGGCAGCCCAGAGCCCACCAGGAGCAGTGGTCTTTGCCACCACCCCTATCCCCTTTGCCGTTCGTGAGCCCGCCGTCGACTTGCAGGCGGTCGAGCGTCTCGGCTGGGGCGTCGCACTGTGGCTCAAGGCCGATGACCCGCAGGGTCTGCACGACAGGCTTGTTCATGCCGGGGTTCGAATTGTCACCGAGCCCTTCGATGGTCCATTTGGCCGGACGTTCGCGTTTGCTGACCCCGATGGATACGCCGTTACCATCCATTCCTGACAAGCAAGGAGGAAGGATGCCGGGCTTCATCTCTGACAGCCTCCTGGCCCGCGAGTTGATCAGCATCGGCGACGAGGCGATCGCCACTGAGGACGACGCCCAGCTCCGCGCCTGCAGGGGTCGACCGTCGGGCATCGAACCGGGAGGTCGCCCAAAGTGGGGAATTATTCGGGACTCAGGCGGTGGCGCGCCGATGTTGAGAAGGCGCGTTCCCTATGCAGTGCGTATGCACACTGACCGGCTCCTTCGTCGGGTCCATAAACCGGAGGGTGCGTGATGGTCGTGAACCCCCGCCACCAAAGGCCACTCCCAGCTAGTGGCCCTTCTGCTGCCTAGGATCGAGGTCGTTAGCCCTCGGTGGCCGCGGACGTTGGGTCGGTGGACGTCACCGAATAGGCGCCGACGACCATCGCCAGGTATGTCTCCTCGAGGGTCTTTGCGCTCCGAGCGCTCGGATCGCGACGCCACTGCGCCAGGACGGCATCGAGCGCTCCCAACAGCACGGCGGTGACAGCGGTAGAACGACCGCGCTCCAGCCCGTACTGCCGAACCGCCACCCTGGCGAAGGCCCGCACCGTGTCGCGGTCTCTCGATCTCTGTTCTGTGCGGATTTCTCGGTTCCACATTCCGGCGGCACGAAGGGCGCTGAAGATCTCCCCTCGCTCCACCGTGGCCCGAATCGAACCCCGCAGGAGGGCTTGGTACATCTCCTCGATCGTGCTCGCCGAAGCCACTTCCGATGCGAGCTCCGTGTGCAATTTCGACGCTTCCCGCCGGTACGCGGCTGCCAAGAGCTCGTCGCGGTTCGCAAAGTGCTTGTAGACGAGTGGTCGACTGACCTCGGCATGCTCGGCCACCGCCTCCATCGACACCTCCCGGACACTCTTGGTCCTGACCAGCGCCACGGCGGCATCGAGCAGGGCATCCCGGCGTGCGGAACTCTGGAGGCGTCCCGCCCCGACTGCTGTTCGGTTGGGGGATGAGCGAGCCCTTGCGCTGGTGGGGCTCATGGTGACATTCTGTCACAACGGCTAGTAACACTTTGTCACCCGACAGGAAGGCTTGGTGCGCGGTGGAGACGACCTATGTAGGAGACCGAAGCGTCCTCGACGCCGATAGCCATGTGATGGAGCTCGCTGACTTCCTCGACGACTTCGTTGATCCGGAATTCAAGGACCGGCTGCGCGACGTGACAAGCGATGGCCTCGCCGCCGTGCTTACCGACGCCATCGCCAAGTCCGAGGCGCGGCATTCGGACACCGAGGTGGCCAAACTCGCGGAGGAGCGTCTCTTGCGGGACAAGGGATGGCACGCCATGGGCGCCTTCGATCCGGTGGAGCGGAGCCGGGTCCTCGACCTCCTCGGCGTCGAAGGTCAGCTCGTCTTCGCCACGTTCGCCACAGCGAGGTTCGCTGGCAGGGACGAGGACCGCCTCTACGCCGGCAGTTCGGCTCAGAACAAGGCGATGGCAAATTTCTGCTCGCAGGACGAGCGGCTGCTGCCCGTGGCGTTCGTCCCGCTGGTCGACCCAAGTCGCGCCACCGCCTTGGCCGTTGAAGCGATCGATTCGGGCTGCGCTGCGGTAATGGTGCCCTCGACGGCAGCTGGCAGCCGTAGTCCGACCCATCCCGACCTCGATGGCTTCTGGGATCTGCTCAGCGAAGCCAACGTGCCGTTCGTGCTGCATGTCGGCGGCGGTGGGAGACTGCTCGATCCCGCCTTTCACAACAACGCCATGCCGGTTCCTGATCACCTGGGAGGTGGTGAGAATGTCCGGTCGAAGGACTTTCTTGCCATCCCTCACTCTCCAGAGGTGTTCCTGGGGACGCTGATTTATGACGGTCTCTTCGACCGCTTCCCGAAGCTGCGTGGTGGTTGCATTGAGCAGGGGGCGAGTTGGGTCGTGTCGTGGATGCGCCACCTCGACTACGGGATGCGGGCGTTCCGCCGGACGGAAGATCCGCTTCAGCGACTGGAGCTGGTGCCCTCGGAGTATGTGCGCCGGCACCTTAAGTTCACGCCCTTCCCCGGAGAACCAGTGGGCTGGATGATTGAACAATCCGGTAACGAGCTCTTCATGTTCTCGACTGACTTTCCGCATCCCGAAGGTGGCAGGGATCCGTTGCAGAAGTTCGACGATGCGCTCGCCGGTTCCAGCGAGGAGGATCGATCGAGGTTCTTCTACGACAACATGCACGAACTTGTCCACGGGGCACACGCTGCCTGATCCTCGAACGCTTCGCCCTCGAGCCCCCTCTTGGCCTTTCGGCGAAGCGTTGGGTCGGGAATCCGTTCGAGGGAAGTTCGTCGATTGACCAGTGAAAAGGAGGCATGCCTCTTCAACTGTGTACGGGCATGACCCATGCAACACAGTCGAGCTGACCTGGGTCCTGCCACAGCCGGAGTGGGGTGAGTGGGTGTTAGCCGCCCCGGTCAAGAAACCCGTGGACATCCGCCAATTGGCGCAGCGGTGGCACGAGGCGGCGTCACCGGCGCGTCGTCCGGGAGCTGTGGCCCGGCGTGCATGACACCTCGTGAGATCCATGTTCACGGTGGCAATCGAAATGTACTTGCGACTCCTCCTTCAGATGGCTTGCTGTACGCCCATTGTCGTGACCGATCCCACGAATTCCGATTCGTCCTGCACGCGTCACTGACACGGCATGTGCCGCTCGGGTCGGTCGAAGCGGGAGCCGGTCCCACGGTCTGAAGCGGCCGGCGTGCCTGCAGAGCATCAACAGACACAAAACGCACAATTGCGATTCACAACGCTGGCGCAACTCTTTCAAGATCTGTTGTTTGCACGTCGATCATTTGGGCATCGCTTGTTTGAGCGAAAAGGCAAACCTCCCGTGAGGGGGGGACGCAAAGCTACGGGACTCGTTGAGTTCGCCGGGCCGCCGAATCAGCAATGAGCGCGCTGCTCGTCGCCTTCGCGACCCGTCGACTGCGGGTCGGAGGGGTCAGACGATGCGGCGATCCAAGCGGAGTGGCGCGCGACACCTTGTGTTCGTACGAGCGATCGCGTCCTTGGTGTTGGCTCCCATCCTTGTCCTTGGTGTGACTACTGCGTTCTCGTCCGGTACAGGGCCTGCGAGCGCGTCGAGCGCGCATCCTTCGAATGCATACAGCGGAGGCATCATGATGGCCGCCGATCCAACCGGTGGCTATTGGACCGTGACGCCGGCAGGTGCGGTGACGCCCCATGGCGCGGCTCCGGCGTTGGGGTCGCCGGCGTTGTCGAATCTGCGGCTCTCCCAGCCGATCGTCGGGATGACGGCCACAACGGACGGGAACGGTTACTGGCTCGTAGCTTCGGACGGCGGCATCTTCAGCTACGGCGACGCCACGTTCCACGGCTCGACCGGCGGCATCCGCCTCAACAAGCCGATCGTCGGCATGGCAGCGACGAACGACGGTAGGGGCTACTGGCTTGTGGCGTCCGACGGCGGCATCTTCAGCTACGGCGACGCGACGTTCTACGGTTCCACGGGGTCGATCGTCCTGAACAAACCCGTCGTCGGCATGGCGGTGACAACAGACGGCGGTGGCTACTGGCTGGTTGCGTCGGACGGTGGGATCTTCAGTTACGGCGACGCCTACTTCTATGGTTCGACGGGTTCCATCCGTCTCAACCTGCCCATCGTCGGCATGGCCCCCGCGCCCGACGGCCGGGGCTACTGGCTCATGGGTTTCGACGGCGGCGTCTTTACCTTCGGCGACGCCGATTTCTACGGCTCGACGGCGGGCTGGGGCGTGTATGCCTACGGCATGATCATCAACCCGGCTACTGCGGGCTACGACGTCGTGACCGCGAATGGGGCGTCGGTCGCCTTCGGGCCGGGGTTGCACCCGAACGCAGAGTCGGCGAATCTGCAGCAGGGGGCCTACGACTCCACGCCCACGCCGTCGGGCATGGCAGCCTTCGCTCAGGAAACGGACACCTCACCAACCGTGGCCACCGACTACCTCGTCGACAACGATGGGTGGGCGGACATGGACGGTTCCGGCGGGAGTCTCAACTGGTTGCTCGCCCCGTATCGAGGGACCGGCTACACGCTCTCCCTGGGAGTGCCGATCATCCCGACCAACTCGAGCGGGACGGCTGTCGGTACCCTGGCCCAGGGCGCGACTGGAGCCTACAACTCCTATTTCGTGACTCTGGCCCAAACCCTCGTGGCAGGCGGTCAGTCCGATGCCTACCTGCGCCTCGGTTGGGAGTTCGACGGCTCGTGGACGACGTGGGCCGCCACCACGCCCAGCGCCGAAGCCAGCTTTGCCTCCTACTTCCAGCAGATCGTCACGGCGATGCGGTCCGTGCCGGGCGAGCAATTCCGTTTCGTCTGGGACCCCGATGTCGGGGCCTTCACGGCAGCGGGGTACTCAGTCGCTGCCGCGTACCCCGGTAACGCCTACGTGGACGTGATTGGCCTCGACGCCTACGACCAGTCGTGGGCGACTCCGCAGACACCCACCAACGCCTGGAGCTCCACGACGCTGCCCGCCCTGACGGCCGCACAGCAATTCGCATCGGCCAACGGCAAACCGCTGGCTCTCTGCGAATGGGGCGTGACCATCCGGAGCGACGGCCACGGGCTCGGCGACGACCCGTACTACGTCAACCAGATGGTGTCGTGGATGCAGAGCCCCTCCAACGACGTGACCTACGAGAGCTACTTCGACGCCGACAGCGGCGGCGTCAACTCCCTCATTACCGGCGGCTCGTTCCCGAACAGCCTGGCTGCGTTCTCGGCCGATCTGGGGTGATGGGCGGCGGGCCGTCGGCGCAGGGTGCGTCGCCGAGGTGGTCGCCCCCAGGAGTTGATGCGCCTCGATGGTGAGCCGGAAAGAGCGGTCTGCATTCTGTGCCTGAGCCGGTTCGGCCCAAGGTCCCCTCGTCGTGGCTCCCGCACGCACACGGGGTCGCAACACGTCGTCGAAGACAGCCGCGCTCGACCGCCTCTCAGCTCCGCTGCGGCAGCACCGGTCTTCGCTTGCTCGAATTGGCGCGAGTGGCTGAAGACGACCACATTTAGAGGCCCGCGCACTGAGAACGACACAGCGAACGGAGCGAAGATGGATCGAATTATCAGAGACGAGACAGCCGTCCCTTGAGTGTGGCTGCATCCTCTCCCGGCGCCGCTGTTCCTGGCCTGACGCGCAGTGACCCGCACGCACCCGGGATCATTCGCGAAAGGGACGCCCAGAGCGTCCACTACCGGGATGCCTCCGGCACCCGGGTCACGGACATCGCAACGCTGGAGCGCATCGCCGCGCTCAGCATCCCGCCGGCCTGGAAGGACGTCTGGATCTCGCCCGACCCCCTTGGCCACATCCAGGCCACGGGGGTCGACAGCCGAGGCCGGACACAGTATCGCTACCACCCGGTGTGGCGGGAACAGCGGGAGGTTCAGAAGTTCACGCATATGCTCCGGTTCGCACACGCGCTACCTGACTTGCGAACAGCCGCTGCGAGGGACTTGGGTCGTCCGCATCTCGATCGTGATCGGGTGGCTGCCGCCGCGGTGCGGCTGATCGACCTCGGACTTTTCCGCATCGGCGGTGAGAAGTACGCCGAGCTCGATCATCACTATGGCGCGACCACACTACAAAAGCGGGACGTCACGCTGACGCAGGACGGCGTCACCTTCGACTACATCGCCAAGGAAGGCAAGCGGCGGACAATCAGCATCAATGACGACGCGGTCTTCGCCGTCGTACGTGACCTGATGCGCAGCGACACCACTTACGAGACGCTCTTCTGTCTGGAGTCCGACGGCGCGTGGCGGCCACTGCGCTCTCACGAAGTGAGTACCTACATTGCAGCCCGTGCTGGCGGACACTTCACTGCGAAGGAGTTTCGCACCTGGAACGCGACCGTTCTTATGGCATTGTTCCTGGCTAATTCGGACCCGGCCTCGACGGTCCGGAGCCGCAGAAGCGTGATCACGGCTGGCGTCCGCGAAGTGGCGGACTGGCTGGGCGATACTCCGACCGTGGCGCGCAGTTCCTACATCGACCCGCGGGTGATAAGCCACTACGAATCAGACGGACAGCTCCCTACCATTCCCCGTTTGGCCGCCGTTCTCCCCGTTCCCTCTGAGGCCGAGGTCGCTGTCGCAGAACTGCTCACCTGAGGTGGGTCATGACAGCCGGAAACGGAATCTGCCCGCTGCGCAGCGGTCTTGAAACTTCCAACTGCATCAGTCTGTCTCCGGTATGACAGAGTCGTCGAGGACCGCTTGCAGGCGTAGCTTGGCTGTGGCCACTGCGTCCGGAATCGTCTCGGCGTAGTAGGGAATGAACATCGCGGTCTGCCACACCACCCAACCACGAGCACGCGCCCTTGTTGCTGCATCGAAGCCCAAGGCGTCGAGGAAGACGGTTCGCTGTTCGGGAGGAAAGAACCAGGCCAACTGTGCGTCACACGCCGGATCACCGACTCCGGCGGCGCTCCAGTCGATCACACCAGCGAGGCTGCCACCTCTCATGATCAGGTTCGCTGCAAGGAGATCCCCGTGGGTCCACACCGGAGGCTTCCTCCACTCTTCGGCCTGCAGGGCAGCGTCCCATATCGACATGACACGGTGGACGTCGAAGCCCTCGAGGCGTCCGATTGCCCAACGAGCTTCCCGATCAAGCAATGCCAATGTGCCCGCCCTCGCCCCCAGCGGTGGCTCATCCCCGAGGTCTGCTCCTTGCAGAGCGATCACGAAAGCAGCGACGTCTCTTGCTGCTTGAGTCAGGCCAAGTCCGCTGGCGTGCTGAAGGTCCTCACCCTCAATCCACGGATAGACCAGCCAAGGATACGGATAGCCGACGCCGGGCTCCCCTTTCGCGAAGGGGATCGGCACCGGTACCGGAAGCTGAGGTGCGAGCCGTCGTAGCCAGACCCACTCCTTGTCGACCTGGGACACGGCCCAATGGATGCGAGGGAGCCGTACCCCCATGTCGTCACCGAGTCGGTAAATGGCATTGTCGGTCCCGGTGGACGGTATTCGACGAAGCGCAAGTCCTGACCACTGCGGAAACTGGGTCTCGATCAACCGGCGCACCAACGAGTCCACGACGGGCACTTCGTCGTCGTGCATCTTCCGCCGCTGGCGATGCTCATTCATGACCGGAGTCCCTCCAGTCGATGAGAGCCAGCGCTGTCAGATTGTGAGCGCAGCCAGAAAGCAGGTGAGTCAGGTTGTGAGCATCAGCACGTGCTGCAACAAATAGGTTCAAAGAATGCATACCGCGTCATGTCCTCTCGATAGGTGATCTCTCCTTTCCTTTTGGACGCAGACGCATGGCGCATTGATCTCTCCTTCGCAATCGGCTCTTCGCAACAATAATCCGGGCGGTACCGCCGATGCTGAGAGGGGAAATCGATCTCGTCTGTGGGCCGACGGCTATCGAGACCGGAACCGCGTGCCTGCTCAAAGGCGACGCCATCGAGGACGTCTACGCTGTTTCTGTGAAGAAGATTGGCTTCCTCTCCTTCGGGCACTGGTCGGAAGCGCCACCCTCCCAGACCCGCTCTGCGAGCGATTTCCTCCACCAGTCCATCGACCTCGCCGTTGCCGCCGAGGAGCTGGGCCTGGACGGTGCGTACTTTCGCGTCCACCACTTTGCCCGGCAAGCGGCGAGTCCGTTCCCGCTGCTCGCCGCCATAGGAGCGAGGACCTCGAGGATCGAGATCGGCACCGGCGTCATCGACATGCGCTACGAGAACCCGATGTACATGGCAGAGGACGCGGGTTCGGCCGACCTGATTTCGGACGGCCGGTTGCAGCTCGGCATCAGCCGCGGCTCTCCGGAGCAGGTGATCGAAGGTTGGCGGTACTTCGGCTTTGCCCCTGACGAGGGTGAGACCGACGCGGACATGGCCCGCCGGCACACCGAGGTGTTCCTCAAGGTGATCGGAGGCGAAGGTTTCGCCGAGCCGAGCCCGCGGCCGATGTTCCCGAACCCGCCTGGGCTCCTGCGGCTGGAGCCGTACTCGGCGGGCCTGCGAGAGCGCATCTGGTGGGGTTCGGGATCGACAGCAACGAGCGTCTGGGCGGCGAAGCTCGGCATGAACCTCCAGAGCTCGACGCTGAAGGACGACGAGACCGGCGAGCCGCTCCACGTCCAGCAGCGCAAGCAGATCGGGGCCTTCCGCGCTGCATGGGCGGAGGCCGGGCATCGGCGACAGCCCCGGGTGTCAGTGAGCCGCAGTATCTTCGCGCTGACGACCGACCTCGATCGCGACTATTTCGGCGGTGACCGGAACTCCACCGATCAGATCGGCATGATCGACGAGAACACGCGGGCGATCTTCGGTCGCTCGTATGCCGCCGAGCCGGACATCCTCGTGAAGGAACTGGCCCAGGACGAGGCAATTGAGGCAGCGGACACCTTGCTGCTCACGATCCCGAGCCAGCTCGGGGTCGAATACAACGCGCACCTGCTCGCAGATATTCTCGAGTACGTCGCGCCGGAGCTCGGCTGGCGCTGACGCACGCCGCTGGGCGGCGCCGGGCTCGGCGAGCTCAGCTTTCCGCCAGCAGGCCTTTGATCAGAGCAGTCAGAATCCGCTGCAAACGCAGTTCGACGTCGACCATGGCGTGGCTGAGGCGAGGATCGGTCCGGTAGAGAGCGGCGATCTCTGGACCGGGCGTGGCCATCTGCCAGAAGGCGCCCGCCAACGAGGTGGCGGTCGCGATGAGGTCAACGGCATCGCTCTCGATGAGGACGGGCAGCAGCCGTTGGACCGAGACGACGATTTCGTCCAGCTCGGCGTGGACCGCCAGCTTGAATGCGCGCACTGCCTCGACCGAGACGTTCCGCTCCAGGTTGAGCGGGGCCTGCGCCAGAAGATCGCAGAAGGCACCCCGGGCAGCGAGGGAGCCGGCGAACAGGGCCGCAATCGAGGCGGGAGTTGGGTCCGTCAGCACCCAGAGCCCGGCGCGCAACGAGCCTGACCACTCACGCCATCCCTCAGCCGTGAGACGGAGGAAGATCTCCTCGCGCGTCTCGAAGTAGCGCAGCAGCGCGGATTTGTGCATGCCTACAGCGTCGGCGATCTCGGTCAGGGTGACCTGTCGGATACCCCGTTCCGTCCCGAGTTGGCGTGCCGCATCGAGGATCGAAGCTTCCCGCTGTTGCTTCGCGGCCGTGCTGCGCGCCCGCTGGAACTGCGGTTCCGCCATCTGCTGAATCTAACACAACAGTGTTGCATAAATAAGAGAACCGTGTTGTAGTAGAGGCATGGAACAGACATGGTTCATCACCGGCTCCTCGCGTGGCCTTGGCCGCGCCCTCACCCGGGCGGCCCTCGACGCCGGCGACCGGGTCGCCGCGACCGCCCGCGAGCCGGCGCAGCTGGGCGACCTCGTTGCCGAGTACGGCGAGCGCATCCACGCCATCTCCCTCGATGTCACCGATGCCCGCGCCGCCCGCTTGGCGATCGCCGCAGCCAATCGCCAGTTCGGGCGCCTGGATGTGATCGTCAACAACGCCGGCTACGCCAACGTCTCACCCATCGAGACCACCGATGACGCGGACTTCCGGGCCCAGTTCGAGACGAACTTCTGGGGTGTGTACCACCTCTCCAAAGCGGCGATCCCGATCCTCAGAGAGCAGGGGGGCGGCATCGTCATACAGATCTCGTCCGTGGGCGGCCGCGTCGGCGGCTCACCCGGGATCGCGTCCTACCAGGCCGCCAAGTTCGCGATCGACGGCTTCAGCCGAGTGCTCCAGGCCGAGACCGAGCCGTTCGGAGTGCGGGTGATGGTGGTCGAACCCAGTGGCTTCCGTACTGACTGGGCAGGCTCGTCCATGATCGTGCACCCCATCCCCGAGGCCTACGCGGCCACGGTCGGAGCCATGAACTCCCGCGTGCGGCAGAGCGCAGACGGCCCCGCCGGCGACCCGGCCCGGGCAGCCGAGATCCTCGTCCAGGTCGCAAAACGCCGCGACATCCCCGACCACCTGCTCCTCGGGGTGAATGCGGTCGAAGGCGCGATCCTCCTCGATGAGCGGCTCCTCACTCAGGACCGTAAATGGCAACAGGTGAGCCGCTCCGCTGACTTCGGCGAGCCGTACCCCGTCCTGCCCCCCGCCGACACACCGGCGTAGAGCTCGGCTGCTGAGCGCTTCCCCCAGCCTCCGCGAAGCACCAGCCCGAAGGGCGTTCCCTGACATGAGTGTCAGTGACTGGCTATATTCCGGTCACTCGGGATGCACTCGCCGGCGCCGCAACACCCGAGCCGGACCGGGTAAGGGGGTTGGGCATGGGGCTTGACGCACAGAGGCCGCTTCTTTCGAACGGAGCGGGTGAGGGCTCGACCCGACGACCTCCACGCAGAATGTCCAACCTCGTCGTGCTCGGGGTCGCGGTGGCTCTCGTGGCGCCAATGACCCAAGCGCTGGTGTCCGGCGGGCCCGCTTCAGCCTCGTCCTCCGACGTCAACCCCAACGGCGTGCTGAAATACGGTTTCGACCTCAACAACGAGTTCAGCAACGACTTCTCGCCCGCGACGGAGGAGAACGACTGCTCCTTCACCGTCTCGGCGAACATCTACCAGTCGATGACCACCCCGGGGAATACGGCTATCGGGGGCGGGGTGGCCCAGAGCTGGACCATCTCCAACAACGGTTCCACCGTCACCTTTCACATCCGACCGGGTCTCGAGTTCTCCAACGGCCAGGCGGTGACGTCGGAGGACGTGGCCGCCAGCTACAACAACACGAAGACGAGCCCACTGCGGTCTTCCCTCTTCGCCATCTCGAGCATCGAGACGCCGAATCCCACCACCGTGGTCGTCAACCTCAGCAAGCCGACCGCGGGTGACTTCTTGTGGGCATCGAGCTACATCGACGGCCAGATCTACCCGTCCGACGCGATCTCGAGCCAGTCGAAAAATCCGGTGGGAGCCGGGCCGTTCGTCTTGAAGAGCTATCAGCAGAGCTCGTCGATCGTGCTGGCCAAGAATCCCAAGTACTGGGATTCGAAGGCGTACCCCCTCGGTGGAATCGACTTCACCCAGGTGACGCAGGGACCCGAGGCCGCCACTGCGTTGACTTCGGGTGCCGTCGACATGATCGAGGTCGAGCCTGAGAACTACCCGCAGCTCAAGGGCGACCCGAACGTCGGGATCTCGGTCACGAAGTCGTATGACTACATGGCGATCGAGCTCCGCCAGAACACCGGACCCTTCGCCAACGAGAAGGTGCGGGCGGCCCTCGAGTACGCCGTGGACAGGGCGACCCTGAACAAGGTCGTGTTCGACGGGCTCGGCGAGCCGGCGTACCAGCCGGTGCCGTCGTGGTCGCCGGGCTACTCCAAGGCGGTTGGCTCCTCCGACGCGTACAACCCCACCAAGGCCAAGGCCATGCTCAAGGCGGCCGGCTACGCCAAGGGGGTGTCGTTCGAACTGGTCATTCCGTCGGGTGACGCGACGTACGCCCGGGCGGGGGCTCTCCTCCAGCAGGAGCTGGCGAACTCCGGGTTCACTGCGAACCTGCAGCAGATACCCGGCGCCGACTTCCTGGAAGACGTCTACATCAAGAAGCAGGGAGACGCCGTCCTGAGCGAGGAGCTCAGCAACGGTCCGGATCTGACCAACACGTTCGAAGCCCTCTTCGAGTCCTCGGGGTTCGTGGCCAACCAGTTGGGTTCAGTCAACCCGCAGCTGACGCCGCTGATCGTGCAGGCCAACGCGTCCTTGAGCCCCAGCCTGCAGGGCCCGCTCATGCAGCAGATCGGCAAGGCGGTGATTCAACAGGGGCTGTTGGTCCCGCTGGTCTTCATGCCGTCGATCGTCGCGTACAACAAGAGCCGGGTCGGTGGGAATGTCGTCGCCCCGATCGGGCAGTGCCGCTCCGATTTCGCCGGCATTTACATCAAGAAGTAAGCCCGGTCGTGGGTCACACAGGGACAACAGGGGACTGGACGATGAACCGCCGTACCGGATCGCACTGAGCTAGCCGTCTTCGATGGCGTCCAGTGGCGGTTCCCTCCCGACGTTCGTTGCCCGTCGGCTGCTCATCACCGTTCTCCTGCTGTTCCTTATCTCCCTCGGCGTCTATTCGCTCATCCTCATCATCCCAGGCAACCCGGCCATCGCCCTCGCGGGAGGCACCAAGGCGACCCCGGCTGAGATCGCGAAGATCACCGCGCAGCTTCACCTGAACGAGGGCTTCTTCGCCCAGTACTGGAGGTGGCTGAAGGCGGCGCTGCATGGAAACCTGGGCAACTCGTTGTTCAACAACGAGACCGTGTCATCGGGCATCGCCGCCCGTTTCCCGGTCACTTTCTGTGTGGCGGCCGGAGGGATGATCGTCGCCATCCTGATCGGTCTCCCCGCTGGGATCCTGTCGGGGTTGCACCAGGGCACTGCCCGCGACCGGCTCGTCACAGTGGGTTCGAGCGTTGCCGTGGCCATCCCCGATTTCTGGCTCGCCATGCTCCTCGTGATCCTCTTCGCCGTGAAGCTGGAGTGGCTTCCCGCCCTTGGCTACACGCCGTTCACCCAGTCGCCGGCCGAATGGTTTCAGGACCTCCTGCTGCCATGGTTGGCACTCGGCATCGGAGGCTCGGCAGTCATCGCACGTCAGGTGCGCGGCGCCTTGGTCGACACGTTGGACCAGGACTACATGCGCACCGCGGTGGCGAAGGGCCTCAGTCCCCGCATGGTGGTCGGTAAGCACGCCCTCAAGAACGCCTTGAGTCCGGCCGTCACGGTGATCGGCATCCAGTTCGGCTACCTGCTCGGCGGCACGCTCATCATCGAACAGATCTTCTCCCTGCCTGGGCTGGGCACGTACATCATCCAGGCCATTGAGGAAAAGGACATCCCTGAGATACAGGGCGTGGTGCTCGTAGTGGCGACTGCCTTCGTCCTCATCAACCTCGCAGTCGACATCGTCTACGCCTACCTCAACCCGAAAGTACGCCTGACGTGAGCGGGCACCGATGAGCACATGGAACCCGCCAGGCACCGGCGACCCCTTTGTCGGCCTCACGAACATCCCGGAGGTAGGCGACAGCCCCGACGAGCTGCCAGAGCGGCGGCCCGGGTTCTGGATCCGCTTCCTGCATCAGCCGTGGGCCATTGCGGGCGTGATCTTCCTCTTGATCCTCATCGTTGCCGCCATCTTCGCTCCGCTGGTCGCGCCGCACCCGCCAGACGCCCAGGACATCAATGCCATCAACGCCGGACCATCGCTCTCCCACCTGCTCGGAACCGACGACCTCGGGCGCGACATCCTGAGCCGCCTCATCTGGGGTGCTCGCATCTCATTGCGGGCGGCGTTCGAGATCGTCGGTCTGGCCGCCGTCATCGCCATCCCACTTGGCCTGATAGCGGGGTTCTTCAGGGGCGGGGTGGACTCGGTGATCATGCGGACGATGGACGCGCTGTTCTCGTTTCCCCCGCTGGTCCTGGCCCTCACCGTTGCCGCGCTGCTGGGTGCCGACGTCAACGACGCCGCTATCGCCATCGCCATCGTGTTCGTGCCGAGCTTCGTGCGTCTGCTCCGCGGCGAGGTCATCGCAGTCCGTGAAGAGGCCTTCATCGAGTCAGCACGAAGCCTGGGCGCCACGTCAAAGCGGCTCCTGGCGCGCCACGTGCTGCCCAACGTCGCCTCACCCATCATCATCCAGCTCGCCCTCGCCCTGGGCTTCGCCATGCTGACCGAGGCCGGCCTCAGCTTTCTCGGCATCGGCGAGCAACCGCCCACGCCGAGCTGGGGCGGCATGCTTCAAGAGGGGTTTCAGTTCATCAACTCGTCACCGTGGGCCGTCATCTTTCCGGGCATCGCGATCATGTTGACCGTTCTGGCGTTCAATCTCGTCGCCGACGGCCTGCGGGACTCGCTCGGTCGGGAGCGGCCCTCCGGCGGGGGGCTGATCGGCAGGGGGAGAGAGAGCTGGCGCACCCACGTGGAGCACCGGAGCGCTGCCGTTCCAGCTCAGAAGGAGGACATCGAGATCGATTCGACCGTGCCCGATCATGAGCCCGCGCTCCTCTCGGTCCAGGGATTGCGGATCGAGTTCCTCACCCGACAGAAGTGGCTCCCGGTCATGGAAGACGCCACCTTCTCGCTGGCACGGGGAACGACGCTGGGCCTGGTCGGCGAGAGCGGCTCGGGCAAGACTGTCTCGGCGCTCGCGGTCATGGGCCTCTTGCCGGCCAAGGTCTCCCGGGTGACCGGCTCGATCCGGTTCGAGCAACACGAGCTCACCACGCTCAGCGCCGCCGGTCTGCGCAAGCTCCGCGGGAGCGAGATCGCCATGATCTTCCAAGAGCCCATGACGAGCCTGAACCCGGCGTACACGGTGGGCAACCAGATCGCCGAGCAGGTGCGCGCACACCGCGATATCAGTCGCGCCGACGCCAAGAAGGTCGCGATCGAGATGCTCGACCGGGTGGAGATCCCGCAGGCGGGCCTTCGGGCGGAGGACTACCCGCACGCGTTCTCGGGTGGGATGCGCCAGCGTGTCATGATCGCCATGGCCCTGTCCTGTTCGCCCAAGCTGCTGATCGCGGACGAGCCCACCACGGCGCTCGACGTGACGACGCAGGCCCAGATCATCGAGTTGCTGCACACGCTCCAGCGTGAAGAAGAGATGGCGATGATCTTCGTGACGCACGACCTCGGTGTGATCGCCGACGTGGCTGACGACGTGGCCGTGATGTATGCCGGACAGATCGTCGAGCAAAGGGCGGCCTCCGATCTCTTCGCCCGTCCCCGGCACCCGTACACCGAAGCGCTGCTCCACTCGATCCCACAGCTCAGCCCGAAGGGCGAGCCGCTGCACACCATTCCTGGCATGGTGCCTCGTCCTGACCAATTCCCAAGCGGCTGTCGTTTCGCTCCACGGTGCGCCTATGCGCAGGTGGCGTGTACGGAGGCTCCAGTGCCCATGCGCGAGGGCCTGCCGGGAGGCACGACCGCCAGCGCGGCGGGCGGGAGTCGAGCCGCCGTCACCCTCGCTCGCTGTGTCCGGCAGCATGAGCTGACCTTGTCCGGACCGCCGACCGGTCTCGACAGGGCGCCGACACAGAGCGGCGTGAGTGGGACCGCACCTTCGATCGAGGCCGTGCCCGCGGTCCTCGAGGTGAGCGACCTGGTCAAGGATTTCCCGCTGCGGAGCGGGGTGTTGCGGCGGGTGACCGGGTCGGTGAGGGCGGTCGACGAGGTGAGCCTGCGGGTCGACGCCGGGAGGACCCTGGGTCTCGTCGGTGAGAGCGGCTCCGGAAAGTCCACCCTGGCGCGGTTGGTGATTCGTCTGATCGACTCGACCGGGGGCACGGTCGTCGTCGACGGCAAGAACGTCACGTCGCTGCGCGGCCCGACCCTGAGGCGGCACCGCGAGTCCATGCAGATGGTCTTCCAGGACCCTTATTCGTCGCTCGACCCGAAACAGAGCATCGCCGACATTGTCGGTGAGCCCCTTGCGATCCACACCTCCATGAGCAGGACCGAACGGGAACAGCGGGTGGTGCAGCTCTTGGGTCAGGTCGGGCTGGGTTCTCATGTCCTGCCGCGCCAGCCTCATGAGTTCTCGGGCGGACAGCGCCAGCGCATTGCCATCGCACGGGCGCTCGCCCTCGAACCCCGTCTACTGGTCTGCGACGAGCCGGTCAGTGCTCTGGACGTCTCCACTCAATCGCAAGTGATCAACCTGTTGACCGAGCTGCAGCACGAGCTTGGAGTCGCCTACCTGTTCATCGCCCACGATCTCTCGGTCGTCCGACACATCAGCGACCGGATCGCCGTGATGTACCTCGGCCAGATCGTCGAAGAGGGCGACGCCGACGAGGTCTACGAGCGACCCACGCATCCTTATACGGCGGCACTGCTGTCGTCGATCCCGCTTCCCGACCCGGCGCGACAGCAGGAGCGGAAGCGGATCCTGCTGCGGGGCGAGGTCGGCGAGTCGATGGGTGGCGCGCAGGGGTGCCGGTTCCGAGCTCGTTGTCCCTTCGCCATGGAAGTGTGTGCCGAAGTCGAGCCGGAGCCCTACCGCACGCCGGCCGGGACCACGGTGCGCTGTCATCTGCACACCTCGGGTCCGATGCTGGCGGGTGACACGATCCAGCTGCTCGGGGACCCCACCCAGCAGATGGAGGGCAACGGGGGAGGACACCCGGTTCCCGCGTGAGCCGAGTTCAGTGACCGAGGTGTTGGATAGCGCTGCACATGTGACGGGACTCCTCCATGGCGCCAATTGTGCGCAGCGCATGACCGGAGTGCGAAGCTCTCGGAACAACGACCGGTTGGAGTGTGACACGTGGCACCAGTGAAGTTCGAGGGAAGGATCGGCAACGACTGGCGTGACTCGGAGCCATGGTGGCCACCGTTTCCTGCTCCGCCAGAGGGCGCGCCCAACGTGGTCCTCGTCGTGCTCGACGACGTCGGCTTCGCCCAGCTCGGTTGCTACGGGTCCGACATCGAGACCCCCTTCATCGACGCCGTCGCCGCCGACGGGGTGCGACTGACCAACTTCCACACGACCGCGCTGTGCTCGCCGACGCGGGCTTGCCTGCTGACCGGGCGAAACCACCATCGCAGTGGCATGGGCCGCGTGGCCGACCTGGCGAGTGGGTACCCCGGCTACTGGGGGAGGCCGCCCCGGGAGAACGGTTTCCTCTCCGAGATGCTGCGGAACACCGGCTACGCCACCTATGCCGTTGGGAAGTGGCACCTCACTCCTGAAGGCGAGACCAACATGGCGAACTCGCGGGCCACGTGGCCCCTCGGGCGCGGCTTCGACCGCTGGTACGGCTTCCACGGCGGCGAGACCCACCAATTCGTCCCTGCCCTGTACCACGACAACCACGCGGTGCGCCCGCCCGCTTCACTCGACGAGGGCTACCATCTCAGCGCGGATCTCGCCGACCGGGCCATCGAATATCTGGGCGACCTGCGCGCCGTCGACGACGAACTGCCCTTCTTCTTGTACTTCGCCTCGGGGGCCTGCCACTCGCCCCACCATGCGCCGGCGCAGTGGATAGAGCACTACGAGGGTCGCTTCGCCAAGGGCTGGGACGCCTGGCGCGAGGAGACGTTCGCTCGCCAGCTCGCCACGGGCATCGTGCCCGACGGCACGGTCCTCACGCCGCGCCCACCGTGGGTCCCAGCCTGGGAGACTCTCGACGAGCGCGAGCGCAAACTGGCCGAGCGCTTCATGGAGTGCTTCGCCGCCTTCTTGTCCTACACCGATGAGCAGATCGGCCGGGTGCTCGCCTTCGTCGAGGAGCTGGGTGACGCGGACGACACCGTGGTGATCATCGTCTCGGACAATGGGGCCAGTTCGGAAGGCGGCAAGGACGGGACTATCAACGAGGGCCGCATGTCGAACTTCGAGGGCGCAGGCCTCAAGGAGATGTACGCGCGCATCGACGAGATCGGTGGCCCCCGCAGCCACAACAACTACCCGTGGGGTTGGACCATGGCGGGAAACACGCCGTTCAAGCGGTGGAAGCGCGAGGTCCACGAAGGGGGTGTAGCGGACCCCTGCATCGTCCGCCTCCCGACCAGCCGGCGCGCCTCCGAAGGTGGCGGAGTCCGCCGGCAGTTCGCGCACGCTATCGACATCGCCCCGACGGTGCTCGAGTTAGTCGGCATCAGGCCACCGCCCGAGATTGAAGGCATCGCACAGTCGCACCTCGATGGCACCAGCTTCGCCTACGTGCTCGGCGACGGAGGGGACAGGGAGGCCGGCCGACATCTCACCCAACACTTCGAGATGCTCAGCTCGCGTGCCATCTATCACGACGGGTGGAAGGCTGTGACGTACCACCCGGTCGGTCCGATCTACGACGATGGCTTGCGGGCCAACGCCCCCTGGGACGACGACGTGTGGGAGCTCTATCACGTGGCCGAGGACGTCTCGGAGTCGCGTGACCGCGCTGCCGAGTTCCCCGAGAAGGTCGCCGAGCTGGTCGCCCTGTGGTGGGAGGAAGCGAGGCGGAACGACGTGCTTCCTCTCGACAATCGGGTGCTCGAGGTCATCGCGCACAAGCACGACCATCGCCGCCTGCAGGAGACCTACCGCTACTTCCAGGGCGGGGCCCCGGTGCCCGAGTGGGTCGCCGTCGACACGCGCAACCGGTCCCACGAGATCTCCCTGACCATCGAGGTTCCCGACGGCGAGGCGTCAGAGGGGACGTTGCTCGCCCTCGGGTGCGCCCTGGGCGGTTGGTCCTTCCATGTGTTCGACGGTCGGTTGCGCTACGTGCACAACCTGCACGGTCAGCGTCTCTACGAGGTCGGAGCCGACACAACGCTCGGAGCGGGCCGCCACCAGGTGGTGTTTCGCTTCGAGAAGGACGAGGCACTCGGGGGAAGGGCACGCTCGTGCAGGACGGCGTGGTGGTGGGGACCGGCGAGGTAAAGCGCTACACCCCGGTGGCCTTCAACGAGCTCATGATCGGACTCACGTGCGGCTACGAATGGGGGCCGGCGGTGGGAGGCGACTACGAGGCGCCGTTCGCCTTCAACGGCACCATTCTCCGAGCGGAGGTGACCGGCACCGGTCCGGTCGTGCGCGATCCGGTGGCGGAGGTGGCCGCGATTCTCGCCTCGCAGTGAACACGGGCGTGTCGATTGGGACGGAGGGGAGTGCCTCACCGTGCGAAGATCGAGAAGCAGCAGCAGGTGAACCCTCTGGCTCTACCGCTTACTCCCCAATTCCGTAGAGAAAATCATCGAGTGTCTGCCAGCCGTCGTCACCGAGCCGTCCCCCGGCGGGGTCCGCGGCCACGACGATGGCCACCCCATCCGGGTCGCGAGCTACCACAGCAGTCCACTCCTTGTGATCGCGTCGAGTGACGAGGAGCTTCCGAGATTCCAACTCACTCGCGATCTGCTCCAGGTGATCTGGCGAGTCAGCCTCCAGTATGAAGGCCCGCAGACCGATATGGCGAGCCCCTCCGATCGGGCTGCTCCCAAACGCCCGCAGGACGATGACCTGCGACTGGTCGCTCCCCGGGGCGCTCACCGCCGCTAATTGCTCCTCTTGGGAGAGCACCGTAAAGCCGAGCACTTCACGATAGAAGTCAATCGATCGGTTGAGATCGGCCACGTTCATCACGACACCCAGAAAGTTCATCCCGTACTCCAAATCTTCAGTAGGGCGGAGGCACCTTTGAAGCACCCGTTCTCCCCGAGATGCATATTCCTTCCAGAGTTGCCCAGATCCGCCGTTTCATCAAGAACGGGGCATCGCGCAGGACCTTTTCTCTGAGTCGACGGAGACTGACCACGACATCCCTTCGAATCGCAGACCCGGGCAGCCACCGACGTCAGCGGTAGCGCAGCTTCGATTACAGGCCGGCGACGAGTTCGGCCACGATCTCAGCTGCGGGTTGTGGCCGCCTGGCGAGCGCAACGCTCTGACCTGCCCACTGCGAAAGCGCTTCGATGTCACCCGTGGTCCCGACCATCGGTGGCGCCGGCTCGTAGCGGACGATCTCTTCGCCCGAGGAAAAGTGCGCGATGACCTCGCCGAATCCGGGTCGACTCTCCAGAGGTGGCCGGCCCGCGGCCTCCCACATCTCGGCTGTCGAGTTGCGCAGGGCGCGGTGGGGTGAATCCGGCCATCCGACGTCGTAGAGGTCGGGGTACCACTGCGCGTCGGTCTCCGATCGCGTTGATCAGGCGACTGCGATATTCGTCGTGGATGGGCATCTCTTGGGCCAGGAGAAACCGGGTACCGACCCACGCCGCCTGTGCGCCGAGGGCGAGCACGGCGGCCACGCCGCGAGCGTCCCCGATCCCGCCCGCGGCGATCACGGGCACTGGAGCCACCGCGTCCACGACGGCGGGCACCAGGGGAAGCGTCGCAATCTGGCTCCCGACATGCCCCCCAGCCTCCCAGCCTTGCGCCACGATGACATCAACTCCGCTGGCGACTGCCCGCCGCGCCTCTTCGGCGCTCCCGACCGTACACAGAACGAGTCCATTGGCATCGTGGACCGGTTCGACGTAGCCGGCCGGATCACCCAGAAACAGCGACACGATACGCAACCCTGCCTCAAGGGCCTCATCGAGGCGACCGTGCTGATCGGAGGTGAGGACCAGGTTGCCGCAAAAGGGACGATCGGTGAGGGCTGCGGTCTCACGGACCGGATCTCCGGCCGGAGTGGACCACGTCAGCGTCACCATGCCGAGCCCGCCGGCATTCGAGACCGCTGCCGCCAGTTCGGGCACCGCCACCATGGCCGCCAGGACGATCGGTTGTTCAATCCCGAGCAGCTCGCAGACTGGTGTTCGCACCTCTACCACCTACTCTTTCGTCCGGCTCGCAGCGTCTACAACCAGCTCGACGTGGATTCGTCTGCCGGCCCAGGCCGATTCACGTGCAGCTATGACTCATACGACGTCGGCGTCGACTCGGGGGCTCGCTTGTTCCATCCGTGAAAATTCGTGTAGTCGCCTGCTTCCCAGGCCTCACGCAGGCCTGGCTTGCTCAGGTCCCAGTCGGGGCGGATCTCGCTCGACACTGCGCACAGGTCGGACCAGAGGTCGTAGAACGATGGGCGCCCCCAGAACCAGTAGCCGTTGTAGATGCGGTGAACCACTAGTCCAGGCTTGAGCACCAGCGTGTGGGGGATCATCGGATCGTGCTCGGGGTCGGTGTATTCCTGAATATCGAGGTCCTTTTGCACGGTCCGAGCTAGGGTCGGAGAGGAAGGGCCATTGGGCGCCCACGGCGCCGCGGAACTCCTGTGACGAGTGGTGGTCGTCGGTCGAGATCGTGGCCACCTGAGTGTAGGAGACGGCGATTTTCGGATAGTTCGCAGCGAGCTCCAGGTGCTGCTGATGTTCCTTCGGGCAGTAATTGCCCCGCGCCAGAGTGAGGACCAGCGGGTCGTCGCCTTGGATCTCACTGAGCTTGCGTACCGTGTTGGTGTGGTCCGGCAACGAGTAATCGGGAAAGACAGCGCCAGGTTTGATATCAGAACGCATGGGATGATCGCCTCTCTGTTGTCATGACTCCGGGTGAGACCGCAACCACGGCGACCAGTCGCCCTTGGGGTCGGTGGTTTGACCCACCTCAATGAGGTGACCGTCGGGGTCGCGGATGTAGCAGCGGATCTCGAACTCGTGCTGTTTGGGTGGCGTCAGGAACTCAGCGCCCCGGGCACTCCATTCGGCATGCCTGGCGTGAATGTCTTCGACTCGGAGATTGAGGAAGCTGCTGACCCGATCGGGGTCCGGCGGCGTCTCCAGCGTCACGGCGGGCTTGTCGTCGGTCGGACCGCCACCGACATTAATGATGATGAAGATGTTCGCAAGCTCGACATAGGTCAGGTCTCCGGAGGTGAAGGCCAACCTGCCGCCGAGCACCTCGGTGTAGAAGTGTCGAGAGCGCTCGATGTCGTCCGACACGATGAAATGGGTCGCCACAATTCCGCCTGCGGGCGGCCTGAACTCTGTCAACTGGCACCTCCACTGGTTGGGATTCGAGCCCGCCTAGGACGGGGCTCAGTCCGACGTTGCGATGATCGGGGATTCCTCTGCTTCACGGCCCAGATTTCGGCCAGCACGTGTAAGCCTGATGGTCGTGTCCTCAGTTAATCGCTTGCGGCGTAGGAATGGAAGGCCCCGCGGCGAAGATGTCTGTCACCGGGCGTGCCCGTGATGCATTGACGAAGAGCACCACCCCTCCTCACGCCCACCAGGGAGAATGACCAGTTGAGAGGCGGAATCAGCCGCACCTGATCCGCCCGCCGGAGTGACCCCGGGCCAGTTCGGGGTCACTACTCGGATCGCCAACGCCGATAGAGCTCGCTTATGTCAGCCCTGGCTTCAGGGGTCAGATCCTCTGGTTCCACGGCGCCGGTCAACTGGATGGTGACCCGGATCTGCTCCAGGTACGCGCTGCAGTTGGGGCACGCTCGGAGGTGGGCTTCGAATCGTCGCCGACTCCGGCGCGACAACGAGCCCTCCAGGTATTCGGTCACGAGTTCGACCGCCTGTTGGCACACGATGTCCTTACCTCGCAGTGAGAGCATCTGTTCAGCCCTTCTCCATCTCTGCCTCAATAACCTCGCGTAATCGGGTACGGCCACGGTGTAAGAGGATCCGCTGGTTGCCGACACTGATTCCGAGCACCTCGCACGCCTCCGCGCTCGAGAGCCCTTCTACATCTCGCAACATGACAATTTGACGCTGACGGTCCGGAAGCTGGTAGATCGCCGCCGTCAGGATCGGCGACCACTTGGCCGCATCAAGACGATTGTCCGACTGCTCAGTCCACGGTGTCACCGGATCCGCCCACTGCCCTTGGGCATCGAACCGTCTCGGATCGACGGCGTGCACGTCCTCAATCGGCACAGACGTGAGTTCCTTGGCACCGGCAGAACGCGTTCGATTAACGAGAATCCGAAAGAGCCAGGTCTTGAACGAGGAACGGCCCTCGAAGTTGTTGATGCCTCGGACCACCCCCATCCAGGTGTCCTGAACCGCCTCTTCGGCCACGGCCTGGCTCGAGACCATGGACCGAGCCAGGCGCAGCATCGGCTGCTGGTAGCGCCCGATCAGCACCAAAAAAGCTTCTTCGTCGCCCTCACGCAGTCGGTCGAGGAGCTCGACGTCCATCTCCACGGTTCGCAGCGTAGGACCTCTGAGTCGACACGCCGTCGCGCCCGTCGACTGTGCACCATCACATACCTGTCTCCCGGGCATCATGCCTTCCGTCTCCTCGCGTCCGCACGGCGTTACGGAGAGATCAGCCAAGAAATTCCCGCGTAACGCTTTGCCGCCAGGGGAGGACTGTGCTCCGGAAGGTCCATTCGACATGAAGGAGCTGCAATGAACAGACTGACGCGCCTGGCCGTGGGTGCAGGAGCCATATTGGGGTTATCCGCCCTCGCTGCGCCGGCCACCGCTGGTGCCGCCGGTCCGCCCGGGCCATTTTTCGGTTTTGGAGCGAGCCACGCGGTCTTTGTGCAAACCGACAACCTCAGCAGGAACCAGGTGGTCGCCTACGACCGCGCTGCCAATGGCACCCTAACGCTGAGCGGTACGTACAACACCGGTGGAATCGGGGGTCAGCTTCTCGGATCAGCCGTGGATCACACCGCTTCCCAGGGATCGCTCACCTATGACCCGGACAACGCCCTCCTCTATGCGGTGAACGCCGGCAGCAACACCCTGTCGGTCTTTTCAGCCCACGGTGATGACCTCTCACTCCGCCAGGTCATCGGTTCCGGCGGCGTCTTCCCGGTGAGCGTGGCAGTGCATGGGGACCTTGTCTACGTGCTGAACGCCCTCAACGGCGGGAGCGTCCAGGGCTTTGTGAACTTCTTTGGCCATCTCTTTCCGCTTCCAGGCTCGTATCGGAACCTGAATCTGGCCATCCCGTCCAACGGGAACCAATACGTGAGCACTCCGGGTCAGGTGGCCTTCTCGCCAGACGGGTCCCAGCTCGTCGTCACGACCAAGGCGAGTGGCAACAGCATTGATGTGTTTGGTGTCGGAGGCTTCGGCGAGGTGTCACCTTCCCCGGTGATCAACGTCCAGCCGCCCAGTACGGTGCCCTTCGCCATCACCTTCAACGCTGGGCACCTCGTCATCGCAAATGCCGGGCCCAGCACGGTGAGCACCTTCACACTCAATGCCGATCGGGACGTTGAGCCTCCTTGACACAGTCGGAACCGGCGCCGCGGCAACGTGTTGGGTCACCGGCGCACAGGGCTACCTCTACGCGTCGAACGCGGGCAGCGCCACCGTGAGCGGAATTCAACCCGCTTCCAATGGTCAGCTCACGTTGCTGAGCCCGGCGACGGGAACCGACCCTGGCACCGTTGATGCTTCGGCCTCGCTGGGTGGCCAGTACCTCTACGTCCAGACGGGCGGGAACGGGATCGTCGACGAGTACGACGTGCAGGCCAATGGGTCTCTCCTCGAGATCGGGCACGTGACCGTGGCCGGTGCCGCTGGCGGCGAAGGCATCGTCGCCTCCTAGCTTCGGGCCTGGCGGCGGCACTCGGAGCCGGTGCCGCCGCCAGGTTTCGACGGCCTGAACCCGATCGCTCAGCCCGGCACATATCAGCTCCGGCGAAAACTCATCCCATCGCCTCTCGACGCAGTGGCAGGGAGATGGAACAGCTGAGCTTGAAAGGGCGGATTGGCGCATTCCGGGCCGTCAGCCGTCACCCAGTACGACTGAGGCCGCGTCCACGGTCGTGCCGCTTGTCGGGGCCCTCGCCCTGACCTGACCTGCGACCCCCTCCGTCTATCGTGCCCAGAACGCCGCCTCCGCCCGTAGGACGGGAATCGATCGCCTGCGGAGCGTGTTGAGAAGAACAGTGGAGCTCGTCACCCGAAGCTGCTCGCGCGACATCAATCGCAACCGTTGTGGTGAGGTGCGCACGTGAAGCCCGAAGTGGTCGCGCTCGCCCTGACGGCAAGTGTGTTCACGGCGTTGGCCTCGGTCGCACAACATCGTGCCGCGGCGCCGGCGCCAGGGCAGAATGCCCTGGGATTCCGGCTCGTCCACCACCTGCTTCATCGGCCCATCTGGTTTCTGGGAATCGCGAGCATGATCCTCGGCTTCGCTTTCCAAGTGGCGGCCCTCCGGGTTGGCAGTCTCAGCCTGGTGCAGCCGATCATCGCGACCGAGCTGCTCATCGTCTTTGCAATCATCGCCCTTCGTAATCGGCATGGGGTGCACAGCCGCGATTGGCTCGCAGCACTGGGCATGGCCGTCGCCCTTGGATCGTTTCTCGCCCTGGCCCGGCCTGCCGGTGGGCATGATCACGCTCCCGGCTCCATGTGGGTGCTGGCAGGAGCTATCACCTTCGCGGTGGCGGCAGTGCTGGCTCTCATGGCCTACGTGCCCGGAACACGTGGTGCGCAGCCCAGCTCCAGCCGCAAGGCAGCGCTCCTCGGCATCGCGGCGGCCACGGGGTTCGGCTTCGTGGCAGCGGTGATCAAGGAGCTCAGCTCCCACTTTTCTCAGGGACCCGCTGCGGTCTTCTCGAACTGGTCTCCCTACGTCTTGCTTCTCTCGGGCGCGGCTTCGATGTTCCTGGCCTCCCACGCGTTCCAGGCCGGTTCGCTTGCCGCCTCACAGCCTGGCCTCACCATCGTCGACCCTCTCGTCGCCAGCCTGCTCGGCGTCATGCTCTTCGGGGAACGGCTGGTCCTCGAACCGTTGATTCTCGCCGGAGAAGTTGTGGCGTTGGCCGTGTTGGTAGGCAGCGTCGTTCTTCTCAGCCGTAGTCCGCTCATCCGAGATGAGGACCCTTCCCAAACCCGAGCACCGGCCGCCGACGACTGCTCCGAAAGGGTCTCGAGACGGCTCCAGCGGATAGGGGCGACCGCGGGGGCGTTATGGGGCCCTCCATGCCGCCGCGGGCGCCTCGGGGGGAAGGCCGTTGTCGCGTCCGACAGTCGAGGCCGGGGACGGCCCACGACGCCCGGGTTTCTCGAGGGCATCACGACAATTTGAGAAGGAGACAAGGAATGTCACGTACGGTTCACGGTCGACGGGATGAACCCTTGACTTCCTCGTCCTCACGGATCGACCCGCCAATCGAAGCGCTTGTGGTCTACCTCCATCGCGAAGCGCAGAGGTGTATCGCGTCATTCAGCGGAGCCCTTACCGCTGCAACGCGTGGGACGATCGACGGCGTTGCCGACCTGCTCGCTGGTGAACGGTCGGTCATTCTCGACCTCTCGCGGGTCGACTTCATCGACGCAGGCGGTGCCGATGCCGTCGAGGTGCTCGTCAACTCGGTTCGGGCCCATGGGGGTCAATTCCGAATAGCCGAAGCGAGAGGACGCGGGGCCGCTTCTCTGCGTGCTCGAGCCAACGGCTACCGGTTGCCTGCATCAGTGGACGCATGACGACTGAGTGCGCCGTGTCGTGTTCCGTCGTCGACTCGCGACGACGAGTCAGGCTCAGCCGGCAGGCGTGGCCGGCAAGGCCGATCCGTAGGCGGCGTTGAACGCAGTCAGCGGCACATCGGGATCCCCCGGTGTCGAGACTTGCGCGCCGTTCTGAATCATGACCCCGGAATCGTTCTGGTAGTTGAGGTTGGCGCGGCATAGGTCGGCGTTCCCGAGGCGACGACACTCGAGAGGACGCCGGCGTGGTCGAAGTCCCCGGTGCCTGATGGGGGGTGATCGTGTAGTGGGCGAGCGTGGCGATCCTGCCGCCGACTTCCGGCGCCTCGACTACCCATTCCGCCGAGGTGCCGGGGCCGTTGTACCCCTGCTTGGTCGTGTAGCTCCAACCGCGCGTGGTGTCGGAGATCGTGATGTCCCAGACGTGCTCAGTGGTGCGCCGAAAGAAGAACCCCGAGGAGACGGTGCTCGACGTCTCATAGATCGATGCGCTCATCCGGTCGCCGGCGCCGATCGGGTACGACGTCGGCAACGCGGTCTCGGAGGCGGGGAGGATTTCCCACCAGGCGTTGTAGTGGGCCGCGCCGTTGTAGTAGTCCTCCTCGGTGCCGGTCTGGATCAGATCGCTGTTGTTGAAGCCATCGACACCGATCCACGCCGAGGACTAGGTCGCCGAGGTGGAAGAGGTGACGGTGGGCACGGTCCAGGTAGCGCTCACCCCGGTGTAGGTCCCGGTCTCGGCGTAGCCGGACCAGTTCGATGCCGCCCACGTTTCGTGGATGCCGAAGTGAGGGGAGAGCGCCTGACGGGGGAAGTTGGTGATGGAGAGTGTGCTCGGGCCCGCCGCACCGGCTGGGTCTGCACCGGCGGCGACCACCATGGCGGAGCCGGTGATACCCGCTGCCGACAGGAGGCCCACGGCAGCCTGCGCCAATCTCTGGCGGTGCTTCCTGCCTGACCCGCTACCTGGCAATTGCCCGACTACCGCCCGAAACCCCAGCGCCATTTCTGCCTCCCGTCGTCGCAGCGGTCCCACCCGCATCGCCGGGACTATCGGCGTCGGCCTATTCCGCTGCAACGAGGGTGAGCGCGTCGCTGCGGCTCCGTCTTCCCACGATCTCGGGAGGTGTAAACCGGAGCTTCGTCAGCCGTGACCGCAGAGAAAGGGGAACGCTCGTGACGACCGAAATAACCGAAGGCGGGCAAGCGACCCTCGACGCCTTCGCAAGGATGCGAGATACGTCTTTGCCACTCGAGGAGAGATACGACGCCAACTTCACTGATCACGACCCTGCTGCTGGGCAGCCCGCCGGACCCGGCGGGCCGGCTTGGTTCTGGGAGCAGTTCGGTACATCGTTCACCGATATCGAACGTGATGTGATTGAAACGATCGCAACGCCCACACGTCTCATCACAGTCATGAATCTCTCGGGTACCCACACCGGCGAGTTCTTGGGTCACGCACCTACCGGCAGGCGCTTCCGCGTGCGAAACGTGCAGGTGGTTGGCTTCCGTGATGGCAAGGCTTCAGATCGCTGGGGTTCGACCGACGAGTTGGGCATACTGCAGCAACTCGGTCTGATGTGACGGGACACGGCTCCCGCCGAGGTCGGTCTCTCAGTCGGCACTTGCGTGGAGCGAGAGCCCGAGCTGGTGAGGATCGGAGGGTTCACATGGCGTGTCTGGTCTGCGGAGCGCCATGTCGCCCCGGTGAGATGTAACTTCGACCCTCATGCGTCTGCTGTTAGTCGCCCCGCCCGGTGCCGGAAAAGGCACGCAGGCCGCCAAGCTCGCCGACCATTACGGGATCACGAACCTGTCGAGCGGAGAGCTTCTGCGCCAGGAGATTGCGGCAGATTCCGAGATAGGAAGAAAGGCGATCGAGTACGTTCGGCGAGGGGACCTGGTGCCCGACGACCTCATATTTCAGGTCCTGGCGAAGCCGTTGATTGAGGCGACCCGCAGCGGCGGCTATGTGCTCGATGGCTTCCCGCGCAACCTCCGGCAAGCCGAAGCCGCGTATCGAGCGGCGAGAGAGCTCCCGTCCATTGAGCTGCAAGCCGTCGTGCATCTCGATGTCCCTCCGGCGGAACTCACCCGGAGATTGCTTGCTCGAGGCGGTCAACAGCACCGGATCGACGATGCCGAGAATGTCGCGACACACAGACTCGACGTGTTCGCCGCCGAGACCGAGCCGCTCTTGGGGTTCTACCGTGCACGCGGACTGGTCCTGGATATCGACGGCGATCAGGCGGTGGACAAGGTCTTCTCAGACATAGTCAGAGACCTTGACCGCGCGCATCTCGGTCCCAGCTGATCACCAGACCACAGGCCAGACCCGTTCCCGCCAAAGGCCCGGTAATCTCGGCTCGAGCGACAGACGGAGGAGACACGATGTCCGACGATCTCATTCGACTCGACGAGACAACTCGGGCGGCCGTGACTTCGGGGCGACTCGTCCATCTGGCCACCATCAACCCGGACGGCACCCCACAGGTGACCTGTATCTACGTCGGCTGGGACGGCGACGAGATCGTCGCCGGCCACCTTGCCGATTACGTGAAACTGCGGAACATCCGGCGCGACCCTCGGGTGACGCTGTCTGTCGAGTCCGACGTTCCCTTCGAAGGATTCAGTCCGTACGTGGTGATCAAAGGGATCGCCCGCGTCGAGGTTGGCGGGGCCGTCCCCGTGCTCCGACGCATCACTGACGGTCAATTCCCGCCAGCTGGAGACAATTGGCCCGATGGATTCGTGACGCGCATCTCACCGCAACAGGTCTCGGGAACTGGCCCGTGGGGCCTCGCCGATTGAGTCCGCCGTCTGGTCAGGGACGCCACTCGGGCGGGCTCGAGCCCCGTGGGACCGAGAATCGGGTCGGTCCCCGCGGGCGGCATGTGCGAAAGATTCTTTCGAGATCCCAGGCCAGAGGCCTCAAAATGGGATTCTGCGGAGATGAGACCGTCTTGCCTAGACCTGTTCGGTGCCGAGAGTGGCCTCGAGAAGCAGCTCAACCGCACGCCGAGACGCGGTCGCGATCCCGGGGTCGTGGTCCATGCGGGCGGTGAGCCCTGCTCCGTCGTAGAGAAGGTTGAGTTGGCGGCCGAGCAGGTCGGGGTCGGCTGCTCCGGCTTGCCGCGAAAGATCCGTGAGCAAGCTGCGGATCCAGGTGCGAAATGCTGCGGCGTCGGATTCGATGGTCCCGCCGGAAGGGGCTTCCGTGCTGGCGGCGACAAAAGCGCATCCGTTGAAATCAGGCTGGCGGAACAGGGCAGCCTGGGCGTCGAATACGGCGAGGATCTTCTGGCGGGGATCGGCGTGTTGGGCGGTGGCGTCGCTCAGCCGCCTGACGGTGCCCTCGTGGCGAGCCATCAGGTAGGTGTGGATGAGCTGTTCTTTGCTGTCGAAGTTGTTGTAGAACGAGGCACGGGACACGCCGGCGTGTTCGATGATGCGGTCGACACCGACGGTGTGGATTCCCTCGGCGTAAAAGAGCTCGTTGGCGGCAGCGAGGAGGCGGTCCCGGGCGGGCGTTGCGTGGTTGGTTGCGCGGGGCGACGTGAGGGTCATGACGCCGGTCGGTTTCAGGATTCGCTGGTGATGGTGACGCGGTCGGCGTAGAAGGCGACGTGACCGCGGATGGCCTTGACCGCGTCGTAAGGATCGGGGTAGTACCACACGGCACCTGCCCGGTCTCCGTCGCCGGGGAGAATGTCGTAGTAGGAGGCCTCTCCCTTGTAGGGGCAATAGGTGTGCTCGTCGTTGGCGCGCAGCCGTTGCTGATCGACGTCGGCGAGGGGGATGTAGAGCACCGGGGGGTAGTTGGCTTCGTGCAATGCGAGGGCCCGGTCGGTCTCGGCGATGAGCGTCGCTCCGCGGCGCACGGTCACGTGGCCCGTCTCGGGATGAATTGTGATCGGATGGTCGGGACCTGGCTCCAGCCGGGTGTGGGTGTTGTCGGTCATTTCTGGTCTCCTTCGTTCGTGGGCGGAGTTAGATCGCGGTGCGGCCGCCGTCGGCGGCAATCAGGGAGCCGGTCATGTAGCTCGACTTGTCGGAAGCGAGGAAGGCGATGACCTCTGCGATCTCGTCGACATGGGCGCCGCGGCCGAGCAGCGTCGTCTTGGCCAACGCTTCGATCCGCTCGGACCCTTCGGCGTTGGCGAACACGGGGCCGGGCGCCACGGCATTGACCCGCACCCCCAAGGGGCTGAACTCGGCGGCCCACGAGCGGGTAAGCGAAACCATCGCGGCCTTGGTTGCGCCGTAGGCGGCGCCGCTGGCCAGACCGATCGTGCCCGCCATGCTCGCCATGTTGATGATGCTGCCTCTTCCCCGCTGCGCCATTCGGGGTGCCAGGGCGGCCACGAGGAAATAGGCGGAGCGGACGTTACCGTCGAAGAGCGAGTCGAACGTGGCCTCCTCGAGCTCCGCCGTCGGGCCGAACCACGAACCTCCGGCGTTGTTCACCAAGACGTCGACCTCGCCCGCCTCGTCGGCCAGACGGCGGACGCCGGCCAGGTCGGCCAAGTCGGCGGCCACGAACCGAGCGCGGCCTCCCTCCCCCTTTATCTGCGTGACGACTTCGCCGCCCCGTTCGGCATTCCGGCCGTGCACGACGACCGTCCAGCCGTCGCGGGCGAGTCGTCGTGCTGTGGCCCGGCCGATGCCCGAAGTGGCTCCGGTGACGAGGGCTGTATCGAATGCACCTGCTGGCGACGCCGAGGCCACGATTCCCCCTAGTGAGTAGAACGATCTACTCAGTCAGGCTAGAACGATCTACTCGGAGAAGTCAACCGACAGGACCAACTGGGTCGTATCGCACAGAGTCACTGTGTGATTGAACGACACGCATGGTAGAACAGGCCCATGGACGGTCAGGCACGCCTGCGCAGGATTGTCGAGACGCTCCAGGAGCGTGACGAAGTGCAGGTCGGGGCGCTCGCAGAGGTGCTGGGTTGCTCGGAAATGACCGTGCGACGCGATTTGCATGCCCTCGAGGGCAGTGGCGCACTCCGCCGAGTGCACGGAGGGGCAGTGCGAGGCTTGCTTGGGGCAGATGAAGCACCCTACGACCTTCGGGCCTTGGAAGCAGCGGGCGCCAAAGAGGCCATTGGGGCTGCGGCGGCTGCTTTGCTGGCTGATGGCGAGACGGTTGTGCTCGACAGCGGGACAACCGCAGTGCATGTCGCGCGGGCGCTTCGTCCGCGGCGGATGACGGTCATGCCGCTCGCGTTGCGACCGATCTTCGAGCTGCAAGAGGCCCCCGAAATTCGGCTTCTGGTACCCGGCGGCGAGGTGCGCCCGACCGAGCTCTCATTCGTCGGCGATCTCACGAGCAATGCCTTTGCAGAGTTGCGCTTTGACACCTACATCATGAGCCTCTGCGGGTTCGATGTGACTGCCGGCGTCACCGCCCACCACCTGGCCGAAGCCGTTGTCAAACGAGCCGCCGCGAGCGCCTCTCGTCGAGTCATTGCAGTCGCTGACGCGTCGAAGATCGGTCGGGTGGCGTTCGGGCACATCTGCGACGTCGGAGTGGTTGACGTCCTGATCACCGACGGCGAAGCCGACGAACAGGCGGTTGAAGACCTGGGACGCGCTCGGTGTCGACGTACGGCGCGGCATGAAGCGGTAGGGACTCGAGTCCCTCGGTCCATCCGGCCAAGGGACCCGCGGAAGGCGCGGCAGAGCGGTGACGGCCGTGTTCTTCGTCCACGGCATGCTCTTTGCGTCCTGGGTCGCGCATATCCCTCATGTCAAAGAGCAGCTCCGGTTGGGAAACGGCGCTCTTGGGTTCGCACTCCTGGGGGCACCGCTCGGGTCGGTGCTGGCGATGATGCTTGCGGCACGCCTTCTCCCGCGGCTCGGCAGTCGGCGCGTGGTGCAGATAGCGCTGCTCGGGTACTGCGCGGCGGGCCCCCTCGTCGGTTTCGGCCGCTCGCTCACCGGACTCTTCCTCGCCCTGCTTGCCTGGGGCGCGTTCCAGGGAACGCTCGACGTGTCCATGAACACGCAGGGTCTGTCCGTCGAGCGTGCGGCCGGGTCGCCTCTCATGCCTGGCTTCCACGGATCTTGGAGCCTGGGCTCCTTTGCCGGCGCGGCGCTGGGCACGCTTGGTGTCGCGATCGGGCTCTCGCTGAGCCAGCAGGTGCTCTACCTGGCTGCACCCTCCCTCCTGATTGTCGGGGTCTTGACGACGCAGATGCTTCCCGACGAGCGCACAGCTGTCACCGCTGACTCCCAACGCCGAGAGAGCCTTCGCCTGGCTGTTCGCAACACGGCGATTGTGGTCCTCGGAGCGATCGCACTGGCAGACATGCTCTGCGAGGGTGCGGCAGCCGAGTGGTCGGCGGTCTACCTACGCGACAACAAACACACGACCCTTGCTTTCGCCGGGCTTGGCTTCACCATCTATTCGCTGGCGATGGTAAGTGTGCGACTGTCCGGAAACGGTCTGCTTCGATGGTGGCGCCCCGAGCGCTTGCTCCCCGTTCTGGCCGGCGTCGCCACGTTCGGTCTGGTGATCGGTCTCGTGACGAATGAGACCGCTGCCCTTCTCGCCGGATTCGGCTGCCTCGGACTCGGACTCGCGCTCGTGGTCCCGACGGTGTTCAGCGCGGCCGGTCGTGTCGCGGGCGTCAACCCCGGAACAGCCATAGCCGTTGTGTCGGCCTTCGGATGGATCGGCTTCGTGTGCGGCCCCCCGATTATCGGTCAGATCGCGTCCGCCTGGTCGTTGAGGGTCGCCTTGGGGTTGCTCCCGGTTCTGACCGCGTCGATCGCGGTCGCAACGAGTCGATCGATGGCGCTGCGGAGTCCGATTCCCGGCTGACCAGGGCAACGGCGCAGCCGATGCGCGGCCGCCAGGCCCTCGCCCGCTCCGGCGGCGAACGAAGGCTCTCCGGAAAGCGCAATTCTGTCCATAGGCTTCTTCTGGTTTACGGAAGGAGGCGCAATGGCGCAGGCATTCACCGATCGCTGGGGCAGCCCTGTCTTCGCCGGGCGCCAGCAGGCCGTTGACCTCTTGGACGAGGCGGTCGAGCAGCTGGTGTCGCTCAGCGGGGACCCGGTGGCTTTCGCCGACGAGGCGGCGGCAGCGCGATCCACAGCTCGTGCTTGCCCGCGTCCTGCAGGGCTACCTCGCCCTGTACTCCGGGCTCGGCATCGGGACTCCAGACGGCGAGGGCCCTCGTGGGCGACCTCGATCCGCTGGAGCCTTGAGACGGGCGAGCGCGAGTTGCTGCATGTGCTCGCCGTCCAGTCGTGGGCGGACGGCGAGTGGGAGCGAGCGGTCAGCTTCCTCGAGCGGGCCCTGCTGCATGAGTCCCGCGACCTCCTGGCGCTCAAGGTCGCCCAGGACCTCTATTTCTTCATCGGAAACCAGCTGGATCTGCGAGACGTCGTCGAACGAGTTTTCGGGGCGTGGCCGTCGGATCGCCCCGGCTACGGCTACGTGTGTGGCATGTACGCGTTCGGGCTCGAAGAGAACGGCCAGTACGAGGCAGCCGAGGAGCAGGCCCGAAGTGCCCTCGGAGGAGAATCCCCGCGACGTGTGGGCTGTGCATGCGCAGGCCCATGTCTTCGAGATGCGAGGGAGCCCAGCGTCTCGGGGTCGCGTTCCTGGACCGCTCCGTCGACGACTGGTCCTCCAGCTACTTCGCCACCCACAACTGGTGGCACCGCGCGCTCTACCACCTTGAGCTTCGAGAGGTCGACGAGGCCTGGCCCTTTACGACGGCCCTATCCGCGGCACCCGGTCGAGCGAGTGGCTCGACGTGGACGACGCGGCCTCGTTGCTCTGGCGCCTGCACCTCTTCGGGAGTCGACATCGGCGATCGTGCCAGAACACTGCTCGAGGACGTCGAGAGGCTGTTGGAGGACCCGTGTCCGTGTTCAACGACTGGCACGCGGTGATGATCGCAGGACTGGCCGGCGCTCCGGAAGTGTGCGAGCAACTCGTCCTGCTGGACCGGAGCGCGGCCGCGGGGACCAATCGCCGCGCCATCGAAGCAGCTGGTCTCCAACTCCTCGAGGGCTTCGCCGCCTTCGCCAGCGGTGACACCAACCTCGCCCTGCATCGGCTCATCGACATCCAGCCGAAGGCCCACGTCGTGGGGGGGAGCCATGCGCAGCGAGACGTGATCGATCTCACCCTCATCGCCGCGGCGGCGAGGTCCGGCAACGTCCCCTGGCCGAGGCGTTGCTCGCCACGCGTGCGGAGCGCAAGCCGACGGCCAAGGCCGCCGGCCTCGCGTTGATCAGGACGAACAGTCAGCGGTGACGGCCGCGCCCGCACGCGATCATCACGCTCGTGCTTGGCGGTCGTCTCTTTGATCTTTGGGGTCGAGTGGCAAAGCAGCAGGAGGGGGGCAAAAGCCGATTTCGGCGCGGGTGGCCCGAGCGCGAGCGCCGCCCGCCCGGTGTCACTGGAGTCGATTGAGGCCGCCTGGGCGGTCGGAGAGCCGACGTTCCGTGCGCCGGGGTGCTATTGCGTAGCGAGGTCAACCCGTGACTCCGACGAGCGCGTCGCGGATCGGGTCTCGGCCGGAGGTCTCGATGACCACGCGGCGCAGCACGGTTGGCGGGAGCTCGGCCCGTCCGCCCAGGGCGGGATGGATCGGCCCGGCCGGCTGAAAACCGACGGCAAATCCCGGGGTGCCGTAGGTCAGAGGGGTGGTCCTGGGGATGTGCCCTTGACCGACCGGGACGTCGCCGTAGAAGAGCTCGAGGTCGCCCCCGGCGCCCGTCGCGCGTGAAGACCGCCCGCACGGTGACCGGTCCGGAGGGCAGGGGTACCTCAGCGGTGACGGTCGTGATCTGTGTGGCCACGTAGTTGTACGTGAAGTGCAGGCGGCCATCGTCGATGAACAGCGCGTAGCCGCCGGCGTGGCTGCCGTGCGCGGCGATCACGCCCGGTCGGCAGCCGGCCCGGAGAGCGGCACGAGATCGGCGGCGATGACGAACGAGCGGTTCTTGAGGTTCGGGGCCAGCGCTTCAGCCAGGGGGCCGACCTGTCCGAGGAACTCGTAGTGATCGCGGCGATAGCGAGGGTCGCCGAAGAGCCCGGGTTGGTTGTTGAGCGGGAGGACCTGGAACCGTTCGGCCTCTTTCCACCAGAGGTCCTTGAGCTCCGCCAGCTTCTCCGGATGCGCGTCGGCCAGGTCGGTGACCTCGGAGAAGTCCTCGGCCACGTGGTAGAGCTCCCACACGTCTTCGTCGAACGGTCTCGTCGTGTCGGAGCCGTCGTAGGCGATGAAGGGCGGTGTGTGGAAGACCACCGCCTTCCAGCCGTCGTGGTAGAGGGCCCGTGAGCCGAGCATCTCGTAGTACTGCGTGCGTGTGCGCCCCGGGCGCCTGCGTGATCGTTCAGGGTGGCCGCGAAGCTCACGCCCTCGATCGGTGATTGCGTCACGCCGGCGATGGTGTCGGGCGGGTCGATCCCGATGAGATCCAAGAGTGTCGGCAGGACGTCGATGGCGTGCACGTACTGATGACGGGTGCCGCCTTCGGTGCCGATCCGTGCCGGCCAGTGGAAGATGAGCGGATCAGCGACGCCACCTTCGTGGGTGTCGCGCTTGAATCGCTTCAGTGGCGTGTTGCCGGCCCAGGCCCACCCCCACGGATAGTGGTTGTTGGCCCTGGGCGTGCCGAGGTCGTCAATGCGTCTGAGGTTCTCCTCGAGGCTCTCGGGAATGAAGTTGAAGAAGTACTGCTCGTTGAACGACCCCTTGGCGCCGCCTTCTGCGGATGCGCCGTTGTCGCTCATCACCATCACGATGGTGTTGTCGGTCTCGTCGAGCTGCTCAATGAAGTCGAGGACACGTGCAACCTGCGCATCGGTATGGGTGAGGAAGCCGGCGTAGACCTCCATCAGCCGGGCGGCGAGCACGACGCTCGTCGCCGCTCAACGAGTCCCAGGCCGGGACCCACGTGGGGCGTTCGGAGAGCTGGGTGCCCGGGGGCAGCAGGCCCGACGCCAGTTGCCGGGCGAACACCTCCTGCTCGCCAGCGGTCCCATCCCTTGTCGAAGGCGCCGCGGTAGCGCTCGATGTACGCCGCCGGCGCCTGGTGCGGAGCGTGGCAGGCGCCGGGAGCGAACCACAGGAGGAACGGTGTCGAGGGTGACGCTCCCCGCAGGTCGGCCAGGTAGCGGATGGCGTGGTCCGCCAGGTCCTCGGTGAGGTGGTAGCCCTCTTCGGGAGTCCGCGGCGGTTCGACGGGATGGTTGTCGTGCACCAATTCGGGGTGGTACTGGTCGGTCTCGCCCCCCATGAACCCGTAGTAGCGGTCGAAGCCTCGCCCGAGCGGCCACTTGTCGCGTGGGCTGCCCGGCGGCCATTTCCGTTGCCGGCGTCAGGTGCCACTTGCCGACGGCGAGGGTGGCGTAGCCCTGGTCGCGCAGAATTTCCGAGAGGAATCCGTTCTCCTTCGGGATGGTGGCGTTGTAGCCCGGGAAGCCAGCGGCCAGCTCGACGACCCGCGCCATGCCGTTCGAGTGGTGGTTTCGCCCGGTCAGCAGACAGGCCCGGGTCGGCGAGCACAGGGCGGTCGTGTGGAAGTTGGCGTAGCGGCGCCCCTGTGACGCCAGGCGGTCGAACGTCGGCGTCGCGATGTCCGACCCGTACGCCCCGAACTGGGCGTATCCCACATCGTCGAGGAGAACGATCACCACGTTCGGCGCTCCGGCGGGCGGGCTCTCCAGCGGTGGCCACCAGCCCTTCGAATCGGCGTAGGTCCGACCGACATGTCCTTCGAATGGTTGCGTCATCCTCCCCTCAGAGTAGGAGGCAACGAGAGATCTCGTGACGACAAAATCCCGCAGCTGCGACGCCGAGAGCGAACGCCGCGATCCGCAGCCCATGGGCGAGGGAATCGATCAGCCATGATCGTGGGTTGGACGTGGGGGCGGCAGGTCCGCATGAATGAGCGGGAGAAGAAGGGTGAGCATGACCACGACGTACGATTTCGCGGCAACCAGCGCTGACGGGACCCGGGTTCCGTTGTCCGATTACGAGGGCAAGTTGCTGCTCATCGTCAACGTCGCCAGCAAGTGCGGGCTGACGCCGCAGTACGAGGGGTTGGAGTCGCTTTACCGGCGACGACAGAGGACCGCGGGCTGGAGATCCTGGGCTTTCCCTGCAACCAGTTCAAGGAGCAGGAACCGGCCAGTGACGCCGAGATCCAGGCGTTCTGCAAGGCGAACCTACGACGTCACCTTCCCGTGTTCGCCAAGATCGAGGTCAACGGACCGGGCGCCGACCCTCTCTACAGGTACCTGCGAGAAGAGGCGCCCGGAGACTTCGGGCCCCAGTACGGCGACTTCTACCAGGCCATTTCGAAAATCCGCCCCGAAGCCGAGGGCACCGACGAGGTCAAGTGGAATTTCACGAAGTTCCTCGTCGATCGGAAGGGAGAGTGTCGTCAAGCGCTACGAGCCGTCCGTGTCGCCCGCCGACATCGAGACGGACCTCGAGCAGTACCTCTCGTCCGAACGTGATGTCGTGCGGGCTCGGTCTGAGGTGGAACGGTGACGCAGGCTCGACTTTCCATCCTCGACCTGGCGCCGATCGCGCGTGGTCAGACCGCCGGCGACAGCTTTGCCGGCAGTGTGGCGCTGGCCCAGCGCGCGGAAGAACTCGGCTACGAGCGGGTCTGGTACGCCGAGCACCACAACATCGCAAGCATCGCCTCGTCGGCGACGAGCGTGCTGATCGCCTACGTCGGAGCGCAGACGCAGAACGATCAGGCTGGGGGCGGGAGGGATCATGCTGCCCAACCATGCGCCCCTGACCATTGCCGAGCAGTTCGGCACCCTGGCCGCGATGTACCCGGGACGGATCGACCTCGGCCTGGGCCGGGCCCCGGGCTCGGACCAGGTCACGATGCGCGCGCTTCGCCGCGATGCCCGCTCTTCAGACGCCTTTCCCCAGGACGTGCTCGAGCTGCAGGGCTACCTCGGCGAGCAGAGCCGGATCCCCGGCGTGGAAGCGGTCCCCGGAAAGGGCTCCCACGTCCCCCTCTACATCCTGGGGTCTTCGCTCTTCGGCGCCAAGCTGGCCGCGGCTCTCGGGCTGCCCTACGCGTTCGCCTCGCATTTCGCGCCGGCCGACCTCCTGGCGGCGATCGCGGCCTACCGGGACGAGTTCACCCCCTCGGAGCAGCTGGACAGGCCCCACGTGATCGCTGGGGTGAACGTGATCGCCGCCGAGACGACCGCCGCTGCCCACGAGCAGCTCCTGGGCATCCGGCGGATCCGCGCCATCAGCCTGTTCGGGCGACGACTCGGCGTGCCGCTCGAAGACCTGACGGACGAGCACGCCGACAGCTGCTGAGGCCGGCGCGTCGGCCCAGGTGGATCACATGCTGACCTACACCGCGGCCGGCACTCGCGACCAGAAGTGGGCGAGTACCTGGACGACTTCCTGCGGCTCACCGGTGCCGACGAGCTGATCACGGTCCACCAGGCCACCACGATCGAAGGTCGGCTGCGGTCGGTCGCGCTGCTTGGCGGAGGCCGTCGAGCCCGTCAGGCGTATGAGATCGAGGACGACCGCTCGTGAGGGCCGTTGATTTCTGCGGGGGCCGACCTGCGCGTCATCCGGTAGATTCATGATCAAACCATCGGAGTTTCGGTATTTCAAGGAGGACCCGCCGTGGTTGTCGCCCAATCCACCGAGTTGCGCTCACGGCGCCTGACCGGGCGCATCGGGGCCGAGATCTCCGGGGTGGATCTCGGCTCGTCTCGACGACAGCGGGGTGGCGGCCATCCGCCAGGAGCTTCTGGCCCACCGGGTGGTCTTTTTCAGGGAGCAGACGATCGGGGCCTCTGAACAGATCGCCTTCGCGTCGCGGCTCGGCCCTCTGACCCTGGGCCATCCCACCCTGCCGCAGCTCACCGAGGACCGCGAGGTCTTCGACCTCGACTCCATTGCGGGCGCCAGCGCGAACCACTGGCATACCGACGTCACCTTCGTCGAGCGGCCTCCGATCTTCTCGGTGCTGCGCGCGCTCATCATCCCCGAGGTCGGCGGCGACACCTTGTGGGCCAACACGGCGGCCGGCTACAGGACCTTCCCGATGACCTGCGCCAGCTGGCTGATCGTCTGGTGGCCGTGCATTCCAACGGGCACGACTACGGCCGGGTCGACGTGGCCGCGCATGAGGGGCACGCTGCGGCCCGAGCAGCTCGCAGCATCTGCAGGCCTTCGTCTCGGAGGTCTACGAGACCGAGCATCCCGTGGTGCGGGTGCACCCCGAGACCGGAGAGCCCGCCCTTCTCCTGGGCGGCTTCGCCCAGCGGCTCGTCGGCCACAGCCTCAGCGAGTCAGTGGACCTGATCCGGATCTTTCAGGCCTATGTCACGCGGCCGGAGAACATCGTCCGTTGGCATTGGCAGGAGGGGGACGTCGCCATCTGGGACAACCGGGCTACGCAGCACTACGCCATCGCCGACTACGGCGACGAACGCCGGCGGATGCAGCGGGTCACCACGGCCGGGATCCCGGTCGTGGGTCTCGACGGTCGGGCGAGCCAGGCGCTCCAGGGGGACGCCAGCCGCTACTACCTCGAAGCCTGAGCACCACCCGGACGGGCGGCCGGGGCTCGCCCGGGTGAGGTCGAATGGTGGTCGGCTCCGGCTCAGTCCCCCGACGAGCGTTCCCGCGACCGGGTCGAGCGCACCCTGGGCCCTGAGCAAGAGGTCGGTACATTCGATGTTGAGCGGGCGGCCGAGGTGGTACCCCTGGGCGAACCGGCAGCCCAGCTCCGCGCAGCCCGCGTTCCTGGGCCGGGTTCTCCACGCCCTCGCCGATCGTCTCGTAGCCGAGCGTGTGGGCCAGCTGCACCATGGCGGCGGCCAGGCCGTGCGAGTCGTCGCCGGAACCCAGAGCGTCTGGACGAAGGACTTGTCGATCTTCACGATGTCGACCTGGAGCCGGTCGAGGTGGGAGAGCGAGGAGTATCCCGTCCCGAAGTCGTCGAGCGCGATGCGCACGCCGAGGGATCGCAGCTCGACCAGGTTGCGCACCGTGGTCTCGTTGTCGGCCAGCATGGCGCTCTCGGTGATCTCGAGAATCAGCGATCGGGGATCGAACCGGCATGCCTCGACCTGCGCTGGTGATCCGTTGGGCCAGGTCGGGGTCGACGAGTTGGCCCGGTGAGAGGTTGACGCTCATGACCAGGCCCGAGTCCCAGAGGCCCTGCTCCGTGCCACTGGCGCGCCTGCACGCAGGCCGAGCGCAGGACGAACGAGTCGATCTCGCCGATCAGCCCGAGTTCCTCGGCCAGCGGGACGAACAGCCGCGGGTCGACCAGGCCGCCGATCGGGTGTGCCCACCGCACGAGCGCCTCGAAGCCGATGATGCGGCGCGTGTCGAGGTCGTAGATCGGCTGGTAGTGCGTGAGGAGGTCGCCGTCGTGGATCGCCGCGCGCAGGTCGCGCTCCTGCTCAATGCGCGCCAGCACCGCGGCGTGCATCTCCTCGCGGTAGATCTCGAAGCGGTCCTTGCCGCCCTCCTTCGCCTTGTACATGGCGATGTCCGCGTTGCGAAGCAACTGCTCGCTCGTGATGCCCGGTTCGTCGAACGCGATGCCGATGCTGCCGGCCGAGGCGGAGGACCGGGACCCGCTGCGGGACGGCCAGGCGCAGCGAGTCGAGGATCCGCTGGGCCAAGGTCGTGATGTCCTCGCGGGACCACACGTCCTCGATGAGGATGGCAAACTCGTCGCCGCCGAGACGCGCCGCGGTGTCGAGTGGCCGGAGGCAATCGGAGAGGTCGCTCGCCACCCGCTTGAGCAGCTGGTCTCCCACCCCGTGTCCCAGGCTGTCGTTCACCGTCTTGAAGTCGTCGAGGTCGATGAAGAGCACGGCCAGGTGGGAGCCGGTCTGGCCGATTCGGGCCAGGGCGTGCTCGAGCCGGTCCTGGAACAGCGCCTTGTTCGCCAGTCCGGTCAGGGAGTCGTGGAAGGCGCGGTACTCCAGCTCGTCCTCCAGCCGGATGCGATCGGTGACGTCGCGGAAGCTCCAGACCCGGCCGACGATCGTGCCGCGCACGGTCTGCGGCCTGCGACGACAGTTCGACGGCGCGCCCGTCCTTGAACTCGAGGGTGTCGAAGCTCTCGTGCTCCGGCTTGTCCTGGAGCTCCCTGTGCCGGGCGAGGAAGGCCTGCGGGTTGAGGAGCTGGTCGAGGACGAACGAGAGCTTGCGTGGAGTCGTCGCCGACCGCCACGAAGGTCGTCGGCGATGCGCCAGATCTCGGAGAAGCGCCCGTTGAAGCCGGTGATGGCCCCGTCGTTGTCGAGGACGAGGATCCCGTCGGCCGTCGAGTCGAGCGTGGCGGTGAGAAGGGAAAGGGCGTCGCTCAACTGGTGCTCGGCGGCGACCTGCGCCGAAGCGTCGTGGGCCGAGATCACGAAGCCCTCGACGGTGGGATCTTCGATGAGGTCGACGATGCTCAGCTCGAACGGAACCGATGGACTTCCCGTCGTGGCGGAGCAGCCCGACTCTGACGGTCACCGGGTGGGCGGCCGTCGCCCCACGTGCCGCGTCGCGCAGGGCGGTCACGACCTGCCGGCGGTCGGCCTCGGCCACGATGTCGGTGAGCGGACGCATCTCGATGAGCTCGGGATCATGGCCCAACAGTCGGGTGATCGCCCCCGAGGCGGATTCGAGGAGTCCGGTGGCGGACACCAGCATGATCACCGAGCCGACGTTGTGCACCAGGGACCGGAAACGTGCCTCGTGGCCGCTGGCCAGTTCGAAACGCCGACGTTGCGTCAGGTCGCGCAGGCAGAGGAGGACCAGGTTCTTGCCGGACAGTTTGAGCGGTGTGCCGACGATCTCGACGAGGCGCCACCCCGTGACGGACTCGACGCGGATCTCAATGGGGTCGCCGACGTCCTTGTCCTGAATGGAGGTGAGGGAGCGGAGCACCAGCTCCTGGTCGTCGGGGTGCACCAGGGTCAAGCCCGAAACGCCGACCCCGTCGGCCAGCGACCGTCCGAACAGGCGCTGCGCGGACGCGTTGCCCCAGGCGACGTTGCCGTCCTCGTCGACGATGACGACGCTGTCGGGCAGCTTCAACATGGCGCCGGCCAGGGAGGCCACGTCCTGCCATCGACGGTGCCGGCTCCAGCCGGCGGAGGCGCCGCGGACCGGCGGACGGGCGACTCCTCGCCGCGTCGACGCCTCTCCGCTCGGGACCCTGTCGTTGTCCCCGCCTCTTTTCGCGCCAGGTCACGTCTCTACTGTCGGACATATCCGCCCGACCGTGTGGTTGCCATCTGGTTGCACAGGCAAGAAGATGCCCCATTGCACGCCACGACGGGCCGGGTTCTTCAGCCGCCGGAACCGCCGGGCAGGCCGGAGCGAAGGCCGTCGATGCGGACGAACAGGTCGGACAGCGCGTCGACCAGCGTCGCCCTCTCCATGGCCAGCCGCCCCTGATGCCAGGCCAGGCACAGCTCGCTCAGGGTGCCGATCTGCGCGTAGGCGACGAGGCGGGCCCGAAGGTCCGCCTGCGGGTCCGACTCCGGCGGTGCCATCCCGGCGACGGCCACGTCGATGATCTGGTGCCGGAACGGGCTGAGCGCGCCGCCGTGGGTCTCGGCGAGCAGCACCCGGGCGAGACATTCGTCGTCCACCAGCGCGCCGACGAACGCCCCCAGCCACGCCTGCGGCGACGCGCCGGGCGCCGCGGGCCGGAACGGATCGACCCGTTCCGACATCACCGCGATGGCATGGTCCACGACCGCACTCTGGAGCTCCGCGAGCGTCGCAAAGCTCTCGTAGAAATACCGCTTGGTCAGGCCCGCGGCCAGGCACACGCGGCCGACGCCGAGCGCCCCGGCGCCCTCGGTTCCGGCGATCTCGAACGCGGCCTGCACCAGCCGGTGCCGCCGGTCGACGCGCCGGGTGTCGGCACTGACCCCCTTGAAGGGCATCGTCACCTGGTACTCCATCCCGAACCAGCCTAGTTGACACTGGCCAGTATCAAAGTCTACGGTCAGGCGTCCGGAGCGGTGTCACGCAAGGAGGTCCGCCGTCGTGCCCTCGATGCCTGTCGACCCTGGCCTCGATCTGAGCGACCCCGACCTGGTGGCCGACCATCTGCCCCTCGACGAGTTCGCCTGGCTGCGCCGGCACCAACCCGTTCGGTGGAACCCGCAACCCTCCGTGGCGGCCTATGGCGACGCCGGATTTTGGGCGGTCACCCGCCACGCCGACCTGGCCGCCGTGACCAGGGGTCTCGAATGGTCGGTCGAGGCCAACTCAGCCTTCGTGCGCCGCTTGGACGAGTCCGATCCCACCGGCGAATCCACCAAGAACCTCCTGCTCTGCATGGACCCGCCCCGGCACACGCGCGTACGCAGGGTGGGCAACCGGTGCTTCACCCCGCGCGCCCTGGCCGGGCTGGAGGACGAGCTGCGCGAACGGGCACACCGGATCGTGTGGGCCGCCAAGCAGGAAGGCACGGGCGACTTCGTGATGGACGTCGCCCGCCATCTGCCCCTCCAGGCCATCGCGGGCCTCATGGGCATCCCCGACCAGGACCGCCAGCAGCTCTTCGACTGGAGCGATCAGATGGCGGGCAGTGAGGATCCGGAGTACGCCGACGCCGACCTGTCGGGCGTCGTGGAGATGTTCGCCTACGCCCACGCGGCGGCCGAGGCGCGCGTCACCGAAGACCTCGGGGACGTCACCAGCCGGCTCGTGCAGCCTGACGCCGCCGGCCAACGCCTGAGCAGCGAGGAGTTCGCCTTCTTCTTCATGATCCTGTCCGTGGCGGGCAACGAGACCACCCGGCAGGCGATCACCCACGGCATGCTGGCGTTCCTGGAGCATCCGGATCAGTGGGAGCGCTGGCGGCTCGAGCGGCCGGCGACGGCGGTCGACGAGATCCTGCGCTGGGCCTCGCCCGCCGTGGTCCTGCAACGCACCGCGCTCGAGGACACCGAGGTGGGTGGCCAGCGGGTGCGACAAGGGGAGCGGGTGGGCCTCTACTTCGCCTCCGCCAACTTCGACGAGGACGTCTTCGACGACCCGGGGCGCTTCGACATCGGCCGCTCCCCGAATCCCCACGTCACCTTCGGCGGCGGCGGCTCGCACTACTGCATCGGGGCCAACCTCTCCCGGCTCGAGCTGAAGGTGATGTTCGACGTGCTCGCGGACGAGCTGTTCGACACGAAGCTGGTGGGCCCGCCCGCGCGCCTCCGCTCGTCGTGGCTCAACGGGATCAAGCACCTGCCGGTCGATTACGGAGGGTCCCGATGACCGCGAGCACCGCAACGGCGTGGATGGTCACCCGGCTCGGTGCACCCACCGAGGCCCTCGAGATCCAGACCGTCGAGATCGGGGACCCGGCCGCCGGCCAGGTGCGAATCAAGGTCGAGGCGTTTTGCCTCGACTTCAACGACGTCGACACCATCCGCGGCCGGTACGGCCTGCTCAAGTTCGAGCCCCCCTTCGTGATCGGGATGGCGGCTGCAGGCACGGTCGAGGCGGCCGGTCCGGGGTGCGAGGCGCTCCTCGGGCGGCGGGTCGTCGGCGTGACCGCGGGGACCCAGGGCGCCTACGCGTCCGTGGCCCTGCTCGACGGTGCGAACGTGCAGCAGGTCCCCGAGTGGCTCAGCGCGGCCGAGGGAATTGCGATGTACTTCCCGTACCTGCTCAGTTACCTCGCGCTGTGCGTGCGGGGACGCGTCGTCCCGGGTGACGTGGTGTTCGTCCACGCGGCGGCGGGCGGTGCCGGGTCGGCCGCCGTCCAGCTGGCCAAGTCGTTCGGTGCGACGGTGATCGCCACGGCCGGAACCGACGACAAGGTTGCCTTCTGCCGGACGCTTGGTGCCGACTACGGCGTGAACTACCGCAGCGGGGACTTCGTCGCCTTCGTCGACGACGTGACCAATGGGCGGGGCGTCGACGTGGCTTTCGACACGGTGGGCGGGCCGGTGACGACCGAGACGTTCCGGGTCATGGCCTTCAACGGCCGCCACCTCATCATCGGGTTCGCCTCCGGCATCGAAGGGGAGGAGCGTCCGCTCCCTGTCCAGCCGAGCATCTACGGGAACTTCGACCTGGTCGGGGTCTGCTTCGCCTTCGTCGACTCGCCCCGGACCGTCCGTCCCTTCGGCATGAACTTCCTGTCCACGGCCCAGGGCGTCGAGATCTGGAGCCTCCTTCTGCAACTCGCCCGCGCCGGCACCATTCGCCCGGTGATCGGGAGGCAGGTCGATTTCTCCGAGGTCCCCGCCGCGCTCCAGGCGCTGGAGCGGCGCGAGACGACGGGTCGTACCGTGGTGCGGCTGCCGTGAAGCGGGCCACCGTCAGCGCGCTCTGATCGAGGACGCCGATCCCTCCGCCCGGCCGTTTCCTTCTGCGCTACGAGAAGGCGTCGTCAGGAACCGGAGGGGGTGTCGCCGGGAGGCCCGGCATGGGATGGTCCCACCACAGCGTCTCCTCGACCCGGTGCGCGATGCGCCAGCCCTCGGGGGAGCGAACGAGGCGGTCGTGGTACGCCCCCCCGACGACGAACAGCCACGGCTTGCCGTCGACCACTGCTCCATTGGGGTTGTAGAACGACGAGTGCGCGGTCGCCTCGTCGGCTCCCGCCGTGAGGCGCACGGCACGATTCACGACGAGGTGTTGCGTCCAGGTGAAGAAGGGGAGGACGGTGGCCAGCCACTCGCCGACCTCGGCCAACGGTCCCCGGATGCCGCCGGCGGAGCGGTAGTCAAGGACGGCGTCGGGGGCGAAGACCGTCTCGAGCTCGTCCCACCGGCGGGTATCGAGGACGGTCGCATACCGGACGAGGAGGTCGTCGATCTCCCGCCGGTCCGCCAGGTTGCCCAGTTGATCGCTCATGTGCCCGAAGGTACAGCCGATCGGCACGGTAGTCCTGGCCATCTGCGCTCTTCGCATGATCCGGCTCGCCCGACCTCGTTAGGGTCGGGCCAGAACCGGCTATGGGCTGCGGCCAAGCAGTCAAAGGGTCGGGCTTTCCACGCCCTCTATGACCGCATCTACAGAGACGACATTCTCTGGGAGGCGTGGGAGCGGGTCCGAGCTAATCGTGGGGCAGCGGGGGTGGATCAGATCACCATCGCTGCGGTGGAGGCCTATGGGGCAGAGCGCATGGTCGCCGAACTCCAGAACAGTCTCCGTGCAGGCAGCTACCGCCCGGCACCAGTCCGCCGGGTGGAGATTCCAAAGCCCGACGGGTCAAAACGCCCGTTGGGCATCCCGACTGTCAAGGACCGTGTGTGCCAGCAGGCGGCCAAGCTCGTCCTCGAACCCATCTTCGAGGCCGACTTCTCAGCCTGTTCGTTTGGGTTCCGGCCCAAGCGTTCGGCCACCGACGCCATGGAGAGGCTCCGGATCGGCTTCATCGAAGGCAATCACTTCGTTTTCGAAGCCGACATTATGAACTTCTTCGGCTCCATCGACCACGAGCGTTTGCTCAAGCTGGTCGGTGAGCGGGTGTCGGACCGGCGGGTGCTCAAGTTGGTCAGACAGTGGCTGCAAGCAGGTGTGTTTGACAATGGCGTCGTCACCGAGTCGGTCACGGGGACGCCCCAGGGCGGGGTGATCTCACCCCTCTTGGCCAACATCTATCTGCACGCATTCGATCGGGCCTGGGAGGAGCGTGGTGTCGGAGAAGTCGTCCGCTACGCGGACGACTTCGTGGTGCTGTGTCGATCCCAGGATCAGGCCGAAGAAGCCCAGAGGCGGGCAACCGTCATCTTGGGCGACCTCGGCTTGAGCCTTCATCGGGATAAGACCAGAGTGGTCGACCTCCGAGAGGGCAAGGAAGGCTTCGACTTCCTCGGGTGCCACTTTCGTGCCCGCATGTCGGGCAAGCTCTGGGAGCAGAAGCGGATCGTCCGCTACTACCTCCACCGCTGGCCTTCGGTGCGGTCCATGAAGCGAGCACGTCAACGGATCAAGGCCTTCACCGCTCGAAGCCAAGTCGGACAGCAGTTGCCTGACGTCATTGCACGTCTGAACCGGTTCCTAAGGGGCTGGGGCAACTACTTCCGCACCGGGAATGCAGCGGCGCAATTCGCCCAGCTCGACCGCTACCTCGTGTGGCGTCTCCGTCGTTTGCTTGTCAAGCAGCGGGGTCGCAACCTGCGGGCCGGCCAGGCGAACCGCTGGCAAGAGGACTGGTTTCACGACCAGGGTCTGCACCAGCTCCGTGGCACTATCCGCTACCCGAAAGCTGCGTAACCATGTCAAGAAGACCGTCGTTAAGCCGTGTGCGGGAAAACCGCACGCACGGATTGAAAGGAGAATGGGGAACCGGGCCTGCACAGGCACCGCGCCCCTGACTACCAATGGCACGAGACGTCGTCACGGGGTACTGCTGGCCGCAATCGGTCGGCCAGAGGGAACGGGTGGACCTGCACCTGTCGTCGTCGGGCGGGAGGCCGGTGCGGGTCGAGGTGGCACGGGTCGGCGCGCGGCGGGAGGTCGTGTTCAGCTCCGACGCGGTCGCTGCCGGCGAGCACGAGACGCCGCCCGACGCCGCCTCGAAGGGGTGCCGGTGGCCGGTGGCACTGGCCCTGGACGTCGAACCGACCTGGCGCTCGGGCTACTACGAGGTGGTCATGGAGATCGACGTCGGCGAGAAGGTGCGGCGCGACTACGCGTTCTTCGTCGTCCGCCCGTCCCCCGGGACGCGCCTGGTGCTCGCGCTGGCGACCAACACGTGGCACGCCTACAACGACTTCGGCGGGCAGAACCTGTACACCGGCGGGACCCACGTCGCCCTGCAGCGCCCGATGGCGGCCGGCTACCTGTACAAGCCGCCGGGCAAGGGTCGTCGCGTCACCGGGACCGGCGAGCCCGACCCCCAGAATGCCGCGCACGTCGGGTACATCCAGATCAACCACCTGTCGGGCTACGCCGGGTCGGCCGGTTGGCCCGACTGGGAGCTGCCGTTCATACAGTGGGCCGAACGCGAGGGCTTCGAGATCGGCGTGTGCACCAATGCCGATCTGGAGGAGCACCCCGAGGTACTGCAGGGCGCGAGCCTGTACCTCTCCGTCGGGCACGACGAGTACTGGTCACGCGGCATGCGCGACACGGTGGAGGCGTTCATCGGCGGCGGCGGCAACGCGGCGTTCTTCTCGGGCAACACGTCGTTGTGGCAGGTGCGCCTGGAGGGGGACGACCACGACGTCATGGTCGGCTACAAGGCCTTCTTCAAGAACGATCCACTGCTGGGAACGGATCTCGAGCCGGAGGTGACCACGTTCTGGTCCGACGTCGTCGTCGGCCGGCCCGAGAACCTCATGACGGGAGTCTCGTTCACCCGCGGGGGCTATCACCGCATCGGTCGCAACGTGACGGCCGGGCTCGGCGGCTACACGGTGCACCGGGCCGGCCACTGGATCTTCGACGGCACCGGGCTCGGGTACGGCGACGTGCTGGGCGCGTCCGCCACCGTCGTGGGCTACGAGTGCGACGGCTGCGTCTTCACCTACCGGGACGGGTTGCCCTTCCCGACCGGGGAGGACGGCACGCCGCCGACCTTCGAGATCCTGGGCACATGCCCGACGCAGCATTTCACGCGGGAGACCGCGCCCCGCCCGCCCAAGCCCGGTGAGCCGAGCGAGCTGGAGTACATCGCATCACGCATCTTCGGCACGCGTGATCCCGAGGGGATCGAGCGCATCCGGCACGGCCACGCGGTGCTCGGTGCGTACACGAACGAGGCGGGAGCCACCGTGATCACGTCGGGGTCGACCGACTGGGCCCACGGGCTGGCGGGGCGGGACCCCCAGATCGAGCAGATCACCCGCAACGTCCTGACCCAGTTGGGCTGAGGCCGGGTCGGCGGGGCAGCCGGCGCAGGCCTCGAAACCGGAGGTCAGGGGCCCGCCGGTCTCGGCCGACGGCGGTGCCGGGCGTGGTGCGCCGCGCCCGGTCCGGCGCCCGGGAGGGATGGGGGCAGAACGCCGGGGCGGCGGAAACAAAGGGGGGGAAATCGAGGTTGAAAAGGAGTAAGAAGAGCCACCAGAGGGTGGCAAAGGAGTTGAGATGACCGATCGTTACAGCAAGGACCCGGACGCCGTCGCCAAGCTGGACCCGCGGCAGTACGCCGTCACCCAGGAGGCCGCCACCGAGCCGGCTTTCAACAACGAGTTCTGGGACAAGAAGGAGGCCGGCATCTACGTCGACATCGTGTCGGGAGAGCCGCTGTTCGCCTCCCTGAAGAAGTTCGACAGTGGGTGCGGGTGGCCGAGCTTCACCATTCCGCTGGACCCGGCCAACGTGGTCGAGCACCAGGACGTCACCACGGCATGATCCGGACCGAGGTCCGCTCGGCCCACGGGGACAGCCACCTCGGCCACGTCTTCAACGACGGACCGCCCGAGGAGGGTGGCCTGCGCTATTGCATCAACTCGGCTGCGCTGCGCTTCGTGCCCTACGAGGATCTCGAGGCCGAGGGTTACGGTGAGTACACGAAGCTCTTCGATGGAGGAGCGACCAAGGAGGAGGTGGCCTCGTGAGTGCCACGACAGAGAAGGCCATATTGGCCGGTGGATGTTTCTGGGGAATGCAGGACCTCATCCGCAAGCGTCCCGGGCGTGATCATCGACCCGGGTCGGCTACACCGGAGGGGACGTGGCCAACGCCACCTACCGCAACCACGGGACCCACGCCGAGGCGATCGAGATCACCTTCGATCCGAGCGTGACCTCCTACCGGGACATCCTCGAGTTCTTCTTCCAGATCCACGACCCGACGACCAAGAACCGCCAGGGCAACGACGTGGGCCTGAGCTACCGCTCGGCGATCTACTACACCAGCGACGAGCAGAAGCGGGTGGCCGAGGACACCATCGCCGACGTCGAGGCCTCCGGCCTGTGGCCGGGCAAGGTCGTGACCGAGGTGGAGCCCGCGGGGCCGTTCTGGGAGGCGGAGCCCGAGCACCAGGACTACCTGGAGCACTACCCGAACGGGTACACGTGCCACTTCCCCCGTCCGGGTTGGGTCCTGCCCAAGCGCAGCGACGCGCTGGCAGGGTAGGCGCCGAGTCATGGCCGACGATGGGATCAACCCGGAGGTAAAACCCAGCGGGACCGGCTGCGTCGAGTGCCTCGCGGCGGACGGGTGGTGGCTCCACCTGCGCCGCTGCGCGGCGTGTGGCCACATCGGCTGTTGCGACAGCTCGCCCAGCCAGCACGCCAGCCAGCACGCCCGCCAGGACGGCCACGCCATCGTCCGCAGCTTCGAACCGGGCGAGGACTGGTTCTGGGACTACGCCAGCGACCAGTACTACGACGGTCCCGAGTTGGCGGCACCGGAGCATCACCCGCTCGACCAGCCCACCCCGGGTCCCGCCGGGCACGTCCCCGCCAACTGGCAGAGCCAGCTGCACTGAACGGCAGGCCGCCGCCGCCGGCGGTCGGCGGGAGGCGGGACCTGACGGACGTCGAGACCCATATCCTGCAAGCAGAGGTGAGCGGCCGCATCGGGGCCGTTGGCCCGACGACGATCGGAGGTATCCCGTGCCCGCTGTCACCGTCAGTGATCTGAGCAAGCTGCCGGCCGTTCCCGAAGTGGACCGGCCGCAGGCGGTCGAGCGGCCGGTGAAGTCCGTCACCACGGCGCCGCGTGGGCTCGAGGGGGAGGGCTTCCCCGTCCGCCGTGCCTTCGCCGGCGTGCACCTGCGAGGATCTCGATCCGTTCGTGCACATGGACCAGATGGGTGAGGTCGAGTACGCGCCCGGCGAGCCCAAGGGCACGCCGTGGCACCCGCATCGCGGGTTCGAGACCGTCACCTACATGATCGACGGCACGTTCCAGCACCAGGACTCGCACGGCGGCGGTGGCCTCATCACCGACGGCGCCACGCAGTGGATGACGGCCGGGCGGGGCATTCTGCACATCGAGACGCCGCCCGAGAAGCTCGTCGTTTCCGGGGGCACGTTCCACGGCATTCAGCTGTGGGTCAACCTGCCGGCCCGCGACAAAATGATCGCCCCCGCCTATCAGGGGCTCGAGGCGGATGACGTGACCCTGCTGTCGTCCTGGGACGGCGGCGCGCTGGTCCGGATCATCGCCGGCGACGTCGGCGAGCACCGCGGCCCGGGCTCGACCCACACGCCGATGGCGTTCATGCACGCATCGTTGGCGCCCGGCGCGCTGCTCGAGCTGCCCGTGGAACCCCGGGTTCAACGCGCTCGTCTACCTCCTCGCCGGGTCCGGACGCGTGGGCAGCGAGGGCCGGCCGGTCGCGAGCGGGCAGCTCGCCGCGTTCGGTCCCGGAGACTTCCTGTCACTGCGGGCCGACGACACGCAGGAGTCCAACACGAGCCACCTCGAGGCCCTGATCCTCGGCGGCCAGCCGATCGGGGAGCACGTGGAGCACTACGGACCCTTCGTCATGAACACCAAGGCCGAGATCGGGCAGGCCCTCGAGGACTTCGAGGCGGGCCGGCTCGGGACGATCCCGCCGAACGCCCTCATGCCCCACGTGTTCGATCCGGACCCGGTGCGGGCCGAGCAGACCGGGATCTGAGCGCCCGGCGCGCCTCGTCGCTGCGCCTACGCCTGCGGCCGCAGGCCGTCTTCGATCATGACGAGCAGCCGCCCGCTCTGATCGGGCGTCAGCGTGGCGCTCATGCACATGGAGCCGAGCAGCTGCATCAGGTCGGGCGCGTCGACGTCCGTGCGGACCACGCCCGCGTCCTGGGCCCGGGTCAGCACGATGCTCAGGGCGCCCTCGATGCGCTCCCGCGACGCCGAGCGCAGGTCGGGGTCCTTCTCGAACGCCTCGTGCAGCTCGTTCAGGAAGCGCTTCTTGCCCGTCCGCGTAGCGGACGAAGGCCTCGAGCCAGGCCACGAACGCCGGCCAGGGCTCCAGGTCGTCGCTGACCGTGTGCGCCACGGTCTCGAGCTCGTCGACGTCGTCGCGTAGACGGCCTCGACCACGTCGATGCGCTTGGGGAAGTGGCGGTACAGCGTGCCGACCCCGACGCCGGCCTCCTTGGCGATGGCCTCCATGGAGGCACCGCCGCCCTCCTGGTCGAAGACCTTGCGGGCGGCCGTCGACCAGGCAGCTCGTAGTTGCGCTTGGCGTCGGCCCGCATGGGCCGCGCCGGCCCGCCGTCGTCGCCGCGCTCGATCGTCGTCGGCCGTCGTCGGTTGTGCCGTCATTCGCCTGCGTCCCTCATCGGTCCGTGCGGTCTCCCTCCCGGTGTCACCAACGACTCTCAAGAACAGTCTTGCAAAGCGGAGGCACCCTCCGTATACTAACCGGAGGAAGCTTCCGCTTACTCAGAATACCAGCGGAAAGATCGGAATCAAATGCCTTCTTCACTCATTGTCGCGCTCCCCGGATCGCGCCCGCCGGCGGTCCCGCCTCGGGGCCGCCCGGACGCCTGAGCGCCTGCTCAGCCAGCCCTTCGGTGTTCCTGTTCGTCATACTGGCGGCCCAGCTCATGGTGGTCCTGGACACGACCATCGTCAACGTCGCCCTGCCCCACATCCAAGAGGGCCTCGGCCTCTCCGGGGGCGAGCTCTCCTGGGTGCTCAACGGCTACCTGCTCACCTTCGGCGGGCTGCTGCTCCTCGGGGGCCCGCTCCGGCGACCTGCTCGGCCGGCGCCGGACCTTCCTGGCCGGCATCGCCATCTTCACCGTGAGCTCGCTCTTCGGCGGGTTGGCCGTCGCCGGCTGGATGCTCCTGGCCGCCCGCGCCCTGCAGGGCGTCGGCGCCGCCCTGGCCGCGCCCTCCTCGCTGGCCCTGCTGACCACCATCTTCTCGGACGGGCCCCAGCGGGTCCGGGCCATCGGCCTCTTCACGACCGTGTCGGCCGCCGGGGGAGCGATCGGCCTCGTCGCCGGCGGCGCGCTCACCCAGCTGGTCTCGTGGCGCTGGGTGATGTTCGTCAACGTGCCGATCGGGATCGCCGTGCTGCTGGTCGGGCGCATCGCGCTGCAGGAGACGCGAGCGCCGCACGCGGGCACTTCGACATCGCCGGCGCGGTGACGTCGACCCTCGGCATGGTGGGCATCGTGTTCGGGCTCGTCGAGGCCGGCACCGACGGCTGGTCCAGCCCGCTCACCCTCGGCTCGCTCGCCGTCGGGGCCTTCCTGCTCGGCGCTCTTCGTCCGCATCGAGACCCGGGCCGAGGAGCCGATCGTGCCGCTGCGGCTCTTCGCCAGCGGGACGCGCACGACGGCCAACGTCTCCCGGGGGCTGATGTACGCCGGCATGTACGGCATGTTCTTCTTCGTCGGCCAGTTCCTCCAGGACGTGGAGGGCTACTCGCCGCTGCGGACCGGGCCTGTGCTTCCTGCCCGTGCCGGCGTCGGTCTTCCTGTCGTCACAGCTGGTGAGCAAGGTCCTCATCCGCCGGGTCCACCCCAAGGTGCTGATCATGGGCGGGCATCAGCCTCACGGTGGTCGCCCTGCTCATGTCGACCCAGCTGCACGCCGGCGCGTCGTACCTGCAGATCTTCGTCAGCCTCGTCCTCCTGGGCGCCGGGCTCGGGGACCGCGCTGGTGCCCCTGACCACAGGCGGGGCTGGCCGGCGTCGAGCCCGCCGACGCCGGGGCGGCGTCGGGACTGGTCAACGTCACCCAGCAGGTGGGGGCGGCCCTGGGGCTGGCGGTGCTCGTCACCGTCCTGAGCGCGGCCGCGGGCCACGCGCAGCTGAAGGCCGGCGCCGGTGTCCCGACCCACCTGGTCCACGGCCTCGACATGACCTTCGGCATCGCCGCCCTCTTCGGCATCGCGGCACTGGTCATGGTGGCCCTCCTGGTCCACCTGCCCGGCACCGCGCCGGCCGAGCCGAGCGACGCCGAGGAGGAGCTGGCCCGCGACGCCGCGGCGACGGGAGTTCGAGCTCGTCGACGGCGAGGGCTTCGAGTGGGCCGGCCCGGAACTGGTGGCCTGCGTCGTTGCGGGGCGGGCAGCTCTGCCCACCCCGACACCAGAAATGAGCCCGACCCGATGACCGACCAGAACCGACCACTCGAAGCCCCCCACACCGCCCTGCTCGTCATGGACTATCAGGCCGGGATCGTGGACCGGGTCCCGGAGGCCGACGCAGCTCCTGGAGCGGGCGCGGGCCGCCCTCGATCTGGTCCGGGACTGGGGCGGACAGGTCGGGTACGTCCGGGTGGCCTTCGAGGACGAGGACTTCGACTTTCCCGGAGTCGAGCCGGATGGGGACGTCGGTGCGGGACTCGGGTCGCGCCTTCCACGCCGACTCGCCGGCCACTGCCATCGACGAGCGGGTGGCCCCGGCCGCCGGCGACGTGGTCGTCCGCAAGACGCGGGTCGGGGCCTTCTCCACCACCGACCTGCACGACCAGCTGCAGGACCTGGGGGTCGACACCGTCGTGTTGGCCGGCATCAGCACCAGCGGGGTGGTGCTGTCCACGGTGATCGAGGCGCACGACCTCGACTACCGGGTGCTCGTGCTGGCCGACGGGTGTGCCGACACGGACCCCGAGGTGCACACCTTCTTGCTCGAGAGGATCTTCCCGCGCCGCGGTGCGGTGATCACGCTGGCGGAGCTGCCGGCGCTCTTGGCGCGAGGCTGAGTTCGAGCGGTCCGCCGGAGCCGTGGCCGGGAGAACTTTCTCGCTTGCTCGCTTGCTCGCTTGCTCGCTTGCTCCCCGCCCCGCTCCCCGCTCTCAGTACTCGGGCGACACGGGCAACTCGTCCGCCACGTCGACATCCGGCTCCACGCGCTGCCCCGGGTGCACGTTGATGAGCAGGCCGGCGAGGACCGCCGCCAGCACGAGGATCCCGGCCGCCCACCCACTGGCCACGGCGTAGCCGTGCACCGTGGCGTCGGCCACCAGCGGTGCTGGCGTCGCACGTGGTGCGACGCGAGATAGGTCGCCGTGGCCGCCGCCGCGATGGTGTTCAGCAGGGCGGTGCCGATGGAGGCCCCGATCTGCTGGGAGGTGTTGGTCGTGGCCGAGGTCACCCCGACGTCCTTCGGGTCGGCGTTCTGGGTGGCGGTGCTGATGCAGGGCACGATGGCCAGACCCAGTCCGAAGCCCAGGAGCAGCTCGCTCGGCAGCACGCTGGTCCAGTAAGAGGCGTCGGGCGTCAGCTGGGTGAAGAGGGCGACGCCGAGCGCCGCCAGCAGCAGGCCGGGCACCACGAGCAGCCGGGTCCGCACGTGCGGCATCAGTCGGCTGGCCACCTGCGTCGCCGCCAGCGCGTTCATGGCCATCAGTGGGAGGAAGGCGACGCCGGTCTTGAGCGGGGAGTAGTGGTCGATGGTCTGGAGGAGATAGGTGAGGAACAGGAAGGTCCCGAACATCCCGGTGACGGCCAGCAGAATCGTGGGGAACGAGCCGGCCCGGTTCCGGTTGCGCACGACGCGCAGCGGCAGGAGCGGATTGGGGCCTTTGCTCTGCCACAGGACGAACGCAGCCGAGGAGCAGGCCGGCGAGGACCAGGGCGACGATGACATCGGTGCCGCCCCAGCCGCTGGTGCCGGCTTCGCCGAGCCCGTACACCAGGGCCACCAGTCCGCCGCACCCGAGGACGACGCCGAGCACGTCGAGCCGGATGCCCGGGATGCCCGCGGCGTGTGGGGATCAGCCGGAAGGCACCGAAGAGGACCAGGCCCGCAATGGGCAGGTTCACGTACAGGCACCAGCGCCAGTCGACGTACTGGGTCAGGAAGCCGCCGAGGATGAGCCCGAAGGCGGACCCGGCGATGGCGATGGTGGCGTAAATCCCGAAGGCACGCCCGCGCTCCTTCGGGTCGGAGAAGGTCGAGGTGAGGATCGAGAGCACCGACGGCGCCAGCAGCGCGCCGAAGAGGCCCTGCAGCCCGCGGGCGCCGATCAGCATGAGCGTGGTCTGCGCCGCGCCGCCGACGGCCGAGGCCAGGGCGAAGCCCGCCACGCCGATCATCAGCGTGCGCTTCGGCCCGATCATGTCGCTGATGCGCCCGCCGAGGAGGAGGAAGCCGCCGAACGCCAGCGTGTAGGCGGTGACCACCCACTGCCGATCGGTGTTGGAGAACCCGAGGGCGTGCTGCGCCGAGGGCAGGGCGATGATCATGATCGTCGTGTCGAGCACGACCATGAGCTGAGCTCCGGCGATGACGACGAGGATCCACAGGTGGGCCCGGGCCGTCGCCTTGTTTGATGCACTCCCGCGTCCGTGTCCTGCAGCGTGGTCATCGGTTCACCCGGGCCGATTGCGCCGCCGACGCTTCGTGCCGGGAAAGGATCCGGTCGACCTGGTTCTGGCTGAGCGGTCGCTGCGCCAACTCGGCGTCGGTCGGGCGCATGCCGGCGACCAGGAGATCGAGATGCCGCTTCCACGCCTCGGGTGCGTTCGGGCCGGTGGTCTCGAGCACGCCCCGGATCGACCACAGCGCGAGGGAGATGTCGGTGCTCCGCAGGTCGAGGCGGACCCGGCCGTGCGCCTGCGCGTCGGCGAGCAGTCCGGCGATCAGCTCGCGTGCCGTCTGCACTAGATGGTGATCGGTGATCCACAACTTGGGCAGGCAGCCGAGGTGCTCCGCTTGGTACGCGCTCGATTCCTGGAGGAAGTGCTCGAGGCCGGTGCCGTCGGGCCGCGCCGCCGCGTCGCGGGCCAGGGCGATGGTCGCCTCGAGGACGTCGGACACCAACGCCTCGACGAGGGCCTCCTTCGAGGGGAAGTGGCGGTACAGCGTGCCCATGCCGACGCCGGCGGCCCGGGCCACATCGGCCACGCTGGCCTCGAGCCCCTTCTCCTCGAAGACCTGACCGGCCGCGGCGAGCAGACGCTCGCGGTTTTTCAGGGCGTCGCTGCGCATCGGCCGGATCGTGGTCGTGGGGGGAGGCCCGCTCCGCGCGTGTCCGCCTGGCTCGTATCCGGAGATTTCACTCCGCTTACCCTAGCGGGCAAACCGGAGCGGGCGGTCCACTTCGCCTGGGGGTGGACCGTGATGGGGCACCATGGGGCGATGCGCGAGGTCGACGGATCCGCCCCGACCGAGACGGCTGCGTTCGTGCGGCAGCCTGCCCAAGGCCGAGCTCCACGTGCACATGGAGGGGACGCTCGAGCCCGAACTGGTGTTCGAGATGGCGGCACGCAACAAGGTGGACCTGCCGTACGCCGACGTGGACGCACTGGGCCGCGCCTACCGCTTCGAGGACCTCCAGTCGTTCCTCGACATCTACTACGCCAACTGCGCGGTGCTCCGGACCGAGCAGGACTTCTACGACCTCACGCGCGCCTATCTCTCCCGGGCGGCCGGGCAGGGCGTGCGTCACGCCGAGGTCTTCTTCGACCCGCAGACGCACACCCGGCGTGGTGTCGCGTTCGAGACCTGTTGCATGGGGATCAGCCGCGCCCTCTACGACGGCGCGGCGGAGTTGGGAATCTCGTCGGGCCTGATCCTGTGCTTCCTCCGCGACCTGCAGCGAGGATGCGGCGCTGCGGACGCTCGAGGATGCCCGACCCTTCGCCGAGCACCTGCTCGCCGTCGGCCTCGACTCGGCCGAGGTGGGCAACCCTCCGCGCAAGTTCGCCGGGTCTTCCGGCAGGCCCGGGAGATGGGCCTCCCGGGCGTCGTGCACGCCGGCGAGGAGGGCCCGCCCGAGTACATCTGGCAGGCGCTGGATGTCCTTGAGGCGCGGCGCATCGATCACGGCGTGCGGTGCCTGGAGGACGACCGCCTCGTGGCGCGGCTGGCGGCGGAGCAGGTCCCGCTCACCGTGTGCCCGTTCTCCAATGTGAAGCTCCGGGTCTTTGCCTCCCTGCAGGAGCATGACCTCCCCGCCCTGGTGCGACGCGGCCTCCTGGTGACGATCAACTCGGACGACCCCGCCTATTTCGGCGGGTACGTGGCCGACAACATCCGCGCGCGTGGCCGAAGCGTTCGACCTCAGGCCCGACGCGATCGCCGAGCTGGCACGCAACTCCTTCCGGGCTGCGTTCCTGCCCGACGCCGTCAAGGCCAGGTACCTCGACGACGTCGACCGCGCCTTACCCGGTCTGACGCCTCAGGCTCAGGCGAACCGTCGCGCCACGGCCTCCGCCTGGGCCCGGTAGCCGCCCCCGAACAGCACGGCGTGCACGAGCAGCGGGGCGAGCTGGAACAGCGCCACCCGTTCCTCCCAGCCGGCATGCAGGGGTTGGACCTCGCCGTAGGCGCGGAGCAGCCGATCCGGCACGGCGCCGAAGAGAGCGAGCATGGCCAGGTCCTCCTCGGCGTGCCCACCGTGCACGGACGGGTCGATGAGCCAGGAACGGCCGTCGATCCCGAAGAGGACGTTGCCCCACCAGAGGTCGCCGTGGACGAGGACCGGGCCACCCGGCGGGAACAGCTCGTCCAGTCGCACGGCGACGAGGCTGACGACGTGCTCCAGCGCGCAGCGGGCGGACAGGTCGAGCAGGCGCGCCCCGTAGAAGGCGGGACCGTCGGTGCGGGGGGCCGGGTCGACCGGGCAGGCGCCCACCCACGACGAACCACCGCCCCAGTGCGGGGGCGGCGTCCGGTGCACCAGCGCCAGGCCGCGCCCGAGTGCCTCGTCGTGTCCGGCCGTGCGCGGGCTATCTGGTCGACCGCGGTGGTGACGATCAGATCGGCCTCCTCGAGCACGACGGCGGGCACCGGTGGGGCTCCGGGGCCGCGCCGAGCTGACGCAGTCCGTCGGCCTCGTCGCGGCAGCCCGGCCCGAACTTGGCGACGAGCCGGCGTCCGTCCGACCTCGACCAGGTAGGCGGTGCCCCCGAGCGGCGCGCCGAATCGACCGTCCCGACGGCGTCGGCGAGGCGCCTGCGCAGGTGGCGCAGCGAACGCCGGCTCGGCCATGCACGCCATGATGGTCCGATGGCCAACGTGGGAATTGCCGGGCTCGTGCTCACGCCCGGCGCGAGTGCTGGACGTGACCAATCCGGGCTCGTTGCCATCGACGAGGCGGTCGAGCCGATGCCGGCGTCGCGGTCGAGCGCGTCGAATTCCCCGGCCAGGCCGCCGGCAAGCGCCGTATCGATCCGCCGGCCGTGTGCATCCGGACGGTGCGCGCGGCCACGGACGTGCTGGCGGAGCGGCTCTCCGTCCCGACCGGCCGCATTGCCGTCGGTGGCCGTTCCTTCGGGGGCCGCATGTGCTCCATGGCGGCCGCCGAGGGCCTTGGGGTGGCCGCCCTGGTCCTCGTCAGCTATCCGCTGCATCCGCCGGGTCGCCCCGAGCGACTGCGCACCGAGCACTTTCCCGAGCTGCGCCTGCCCTGTCTCTTCGTCTCGGGCCGGCGCGATGCCTTCGCCACGCCGGAAGAGCTCGAGCGGGAGACCGCGGCGATTCCGGGGCCGGTCACCCGCGTCGTTCGTCGACGGTGACCATTCGTTGCGCAAGAGCGAAGCGGAGGTCGCCGAGATCGTCGCCGGCTGGGTGGCCGGGATCTCCTTGTGGGCGTGAATCGCCTCGGTGCTGCTCCACTCAGGCCAGCGGGCCGGTGTGGAAGATGGGCCAGCCGATCTCGGTCCGCCACGCGGTCTCGTCGTCGGTGTCGAGCCGGCCCACGAGATAGCGCTCCCGGATGGGCCCGTCGACACCGAGGGCGCGGTCGGAGACGTGGGTGGCCAGCGCCCCGTAGGCGCGGTCGATGTCGCTGTGCGACCCGGCGTGCACAATGGTCGCCAGCTCGACGGGGGGCAGGGACAGCGCTTCGACGCGGCCGATCGGCCTGTTCGTCTCCGCCAGGGGACGAAGAGTGTGATGTCGCCCCGTTCTTCGGAGAAGAAGTCGTTGGCGACCACGGCGCCGGGCGGGCCGGTCGTCGTGACGTTCTGCGCGGCCAGCGTCGCGGTGAGTTCCCCGAGGGCGCCTTGGAACCACGGCGCCAGCACGTCGAGGCTCACCGTTTCACTGATGGCCGCGGTCTGCAGTGCCGGCTCGCTCCGATGCTCCAAGAGCGTCGCCGGCGACGGGCCCTGGAGCATGTCGCGCAGCGAGGCCACCGCCTCCTGCGTCTCGAGGAGATCCTGTTCCAGCCGGGCCAGGTGGGCGGCGATGAGCTCGTTCCGGGAGTCGACGTCGGGCGCCTGCAGGACGGCGCCAATCTGGTCCAGCGGCATGTCGAGATCGCGGAACCGACGGATGACCTGCGCCGTGGGGATCTGCTCGGTGTTGTAGCGGCGGTAGCTCGAGTCCGGGTCGATCTCGGCCGGGATCAGCAGCCCGAGCCGGTGGTAGTGCCGGAGGGTCTTGACGCTGAGGTGGGTGGCCCGGGAGAAATCGCCGATGGCCAGGGAGGACGGCATGTCCCCAGTTTCCACTCTCCCCCGGGGGAGAGTCAAGGACGAGACGACCTGTTGACTCTCCCTCGCGGGGATGGCGCACGGTGGTCGTGTCACACGAAACGAGAGAGGAGACCCTCCATGAGCACCACCGCGTTGACCGGCGTGATCGCCGAGCACGTCGCCGCCGTGAACGCCTTCGACCTCGAAGGCGTCGTCGCCACGTTCGCGCCCGATGCATACGTGAACGATGCCCGCCGGGAGATCACCGGCATCGACGCCATCCGGGCCTGGGTGGCAAAGGAGATGGTCGGCGACCACGTCACCTTGGAGGTGCGCGAGGTCATCGACCACTATGGCGACACCATCGTGCGAGCCCGCTACGACGGCACGTACGACAAGACGAACCTGCCCGACGAGCTGGTGATGACCAACTACTTCAGCGTCCGCGACGACAAGATCGTGAGCCTGGCCGTCATCTTCAACCAGCCCTCGCCGTTTGGAGCGCCGGCCTGATCCTCACCCATTCTCCGCCGTGCGGGCCGCAGGCGGAACGACGGCTCTAGTCCGGTTCGCTGCCGACCGAGACCGGGCTGTGACAGCACTCGCACTCTGCAGGTGCGACACCAGCTCGTCCCGGTCGGCCACCGTCTTGGTGTGCGTGTGGTGGGGCCACCAGAAGTGGAAGCCCCGCAAGGCGGCGAGCGTCGGCACAATCCGGGTCGCCAGCACGTTGGAGGCGAGGAGCACGCCGAGGGCCACCGCCGCGCCGATCTCCTCCAGCAGCTGGATCCCGGTCAGCAGCAGGGAAGCGAACGTCCCCGCCAGAATGACCCCGGCCGCCGTGACGGCCGGTGCTCCCTCGACAATGGAGATCCGGGCCGCCTCGTGCGGCTCGACGCCCTGCTCGAATTCTTCGCGCAGCCGCGTCGCCATCAGGATGTTGTAGTCCGTGCCAACGGCGATCACGAAGATGTACGCGATGATCGGGATGGAGAAGTCGAGCCCGTCGAAGCCCAGTCCTCTGATGAAGATGTAGGCCACCACGCCGATGGTGGCGGCGTAGGTGAGAAGGATGCCGATGAGCAGATAGGCGGCGCCTGCCAGGGCCCGCAGCAGGATCGCCAGCATGACGGCCACCACGAAGAGCGCCAGGAGCAGGATGTTGCGCGTGTCGTTCTGCAGCGCCGCCTTCACGTCGGTCAGGGTCGCCGTCGGGCCTCCGGTCACGACGGTGGCGCCGGGGACGCTGTCGACGATGGCCGACGCGGATGGGCCCCGCCATGTCGGCGATCGCCTGATTCGAGTAGGGATCGTCGGTCAGGAGGAACTCGATCATGGCGGCGCTGCTTCCCGCCGCGTACTGCACGGGCAGGACCTGCGCCACGCCCTCCGTGTGGGCGAGCTTGGCGGCCAGCGCGTCGACTGTCGGTCGCGTTGAGCGGCGCCGACGCGGTGACGAAGACCTGGCTCGGCCCCAAGAAGCCGGCGGGGAAGGCGGAGGAGATCGTGTTGTAGGCCTCGGTCGACGGGTTGTTCTGCGGGCAGCTCTGCCAGCTGGTTGTACGTGACCTTGAGGCCGAGGACGCCGCTGGCCAGGACCACCAGGACGACGACGCTGGCCAGCAGCACAATGCCGGGGCGCTTGGCCACGGCCGCCCCCATCCGCTCCGAGCGCGTCCGGTGGCGCGGGATCGTGCGGCTTTCGGCGTCGTCGGCCAGAAGACCGCGGCGCCGAACAGGCTGAGGATGGCGGGCACCAGCGTCAGGGCCGCCAGCAGCATGAGGCCCACGCCGATGATCAGGCCCGGGGCCAGGGAGCGCAGCTGGCCGATGGAAGCCACCAGCAGCGCGGCGAAGGCGAGCATGACGGTGACGGCCGCCGACGCGATGACCTCGCCGGCACGGCAGAGGGCGACCATCAGGCTCTCGTGCGGGTCCTGCCCCTTCCCCAATTGCTCCCGGTAGCGGAACAGCATGAACACGATGTAATCCGTGCCGACGCCGAACATCACGACGATCAACAGGGGCGCCAGCTCCGTGCCGACGGAGAACCCGAACCACTGGGCGAAGAAGGCGGTGAGGGACTGGGCCATCTGGTGTACCAGGCCGACGACGAGCAGCGGCAGGAAGGCGATGATCACGCTGCGGAAAACCAACGCGAGCAGGATCAGGATCAGCAGGACGGTGGCGATCGAGATGATCTTCTCGGCCCGGTTGAACTCGCTGGCTTGGTCGACCGAGATGGCGGCGTTCCCGGTGAGCTGGCCCCGCAAGCCCGACCCGGCAGGAAGGCGTCGGTGTCCGATCGCAGCGTCGTGACGGCGGCATTGGGCCCGTCGTCACCCGGCTGTCCGGTCATGGCGACCTCGATGAGCTGGATCTTCTGGTTCTTCGACAGGAGCAGAGGCGACGTGGTGACCGAGTCCACGGAGTCGATGTGCTCGCTGTCGCAGGGCTTGGCGAGCCCATCGATCTTCTGCAGGTCAGCCGCCGTGAGTGCCGAGTTGTCCCGGGCGTTGACCGCGATGATGCCGGAGGCCGAGGCCACCGACGGGAAGTCCTTCAGGGCGATCGTCTCGGCCTGCGTCGACTGGTACGAGGCCGGCAGGCCGTAGCCCGACGAGGTGAAGTTGTTGAGCGACGGCGCCAGCACCACGAGCAGGGCGCCGAGCACGATCCAGCCGGCGATGATGTACCAGCGCCAGGCCACCACGCGTTCGGCCAGCTTCCGAGTCACGGCACTCCTCTTCGCCCGTCTCTACCGGGGACGTGTCGAGCAGCGACAATCGTCGTCGCTCCGCCGAGCGAAAGGCAACGACTCCTTCCCGCCGGTCAGGCCAGCGGCGCCTCACCCGAGTGCGATCGTCTCGAGCAGATCGGCGGTCGCAGCCGGTGCGGCGAGCATCATGTCGTGCCCAGAACGGAAGCTCGTGGGTCTCCCAGCCCGCCGCGAGCGCTGCCGCCGCGAATCGTCCGAGGCTGGGCAAGGGCGGATTCGTGTGCGCCACGTAGACCTTGCGCAGCCGGCCGAGCGCCGCCGGGTCGAACTCGGTGGGCTCGATCTGGCAGCGGAACGGAAAGTCGGTCAGCCGCGGACCGATCCACGCCCGCTGGGCTGCGTCCTCAATGCCCCACTGCTCCAGGAACGCGTCGGAAGCCGGCAGGAACCAGCCCATCGCCTTCTTCGGCCACCTGGCGCCGATAGCGCTCCGCCACCGACGGCGGCTCGACGTCGAGGAGGCTCTGGCCCGGTGCCGTCACGAAGGCACCGAGGTACACAACGGACGCCATCCGCGCTTCGGCGCGCGCCGGCCAGTGGGCCGGCGAGAATCCCGGCATAGCTGTGCAGCACGAGATGGACCTCGGAGAGGTCCTCGAACCACAGCAGCTCCTCGAGGTCCGCGATGTGCGTGTCCACGCCCACGTCCGCGGTGAGGCCGGACCGGCGATCGCCCTGCCCGGCGAGGGTCGGGCAGAAGACGTCGTGGCCGCGTTGGGCCAACCGGCGCCGGACGTCGCGCCAGCACCAGCCACCGTGCATGGCGCCGTGGACGAGCACGAATGTGGCCACCTCGACTCCTTCCCCCGGCGTCGCGCGACCCGGGACCCAGATTCTGACGCCGTTGCAGAGAACGGGAGGACTCGTCAGACGAGGGCGGTGCCCTGGGTCAGGGCGGTGCGCAGCGCCCGGAAGCCCGCCGACGGTCTGCTCCACGAACGCGTCGTCGCGGGCCGGATCGCCGCGTTCGAGCCAGGTGAGCGTCGCCTCGACGAGCCAACCGAAGAGGGCCTCGGAGTGCCAGGCGTCGAGCATCTCGTCGCCGGTGTCGAGCTCGCTGAGCTGGCGCACGACCGACGCCGAGATGGAGCGCAGCTCGGCGGCGTAGTCGGCGAACTGGGGCTCGCGTGCGGCATGGCGCCACAGGAGCGTGAAGGCGGCGGGATCCTCCCGCGCCACGGTCAGGAGTGTGCGGGGCCCGAGTCCGGCGTGCGTGGGCATCGCCAACTCCGCGCGGAGCTCCACGCCCAGGTGGTCGAAGACCTGCTGGAGGATCTCGCGGTAGAGCTCTTCCTTCGACCCGAAGTGCCGGTAGACGATGAGCTTGGTGACGCCGCAGGCCGCGCCGACGTCATCCATCGAGGTGTCGGCGAATCCGGACGACGCGAAGGCCAGGGCGGCGCCGTGCAGGATGGCGGCACGCCGCTCGGCTCGCGGCAGCTGCTTGCTCTCGGTCTGTATACGCGCCAGTATATACCCGAGCAGTTACAGCGGGGGATGACCCGGAAGGGAGCAGGCATGGGTACGGCGCAGGTCGAGTTCACCGAGGAGGAGCTCCTGGCCGACCTCACGGTCGCCGAGCCGCTGATCGCCGGCGGTGTCCGTTGCCACGGCGGGTTCGACGACGAAGGGCGGTACGTGTCGCCCCGGACGAGGTTCCGGCTGCCGGCAATCGCTGCGTGGGGCGAGCAGAACAGCGCCCGGTTCTCCACCGAGCTGATCGACGTGCCGCTCGAATGGTGGGAGCGCTCCTTCCCCAACGTCGAGCAGGCCCGCTTCCTGATCCGCGCCGGAGTGCCCGGAGCCGCTGATGGCGACGTTGACCCGCATCGGCACCGTGGAGGGCTTCGGCGCGAACATCCGCCTCCTGCAGCCCCAGGATCTGCAGCGCCATTTCGTCGAGGACGTCGGCGGGACCGCCATCGATCACCTCGGCCGCGGGCTCTTCGAGGCGCACGGTCGCGACGAGGCCGGCTGGGACGAGGAGGCGGGCCACAAGGACATGTGGTTCGCCGCCCGCGACATCGCGTTCGAGCGGTCGTGCGAGGAGCTCGACATCGAGGCGATGCTGGCCCGGATGGGATTCGGCGCCGGGTCGCCCGGGTGCCGATGCCGCCCGCGTGCTCCCCGACGACGTTCCCCGCCGAGCTCGAGATGATGGTCTCGCTCATGGTCCGCGTCCTCTTCATTGAGATCTCCGCGTTCCACACGTTCGCCTGGGCGGAGGAATGGATGTCCGACACCGAGTTGGTGGCGGGGGACGGCGAGGCGGCCCGGCTCGTGGCGTACATCAGGGCCGACGAGTCGCCCCACGTCGGCTACCTGCGCGCCGCTCTGACGGAGATGCGCGACCGCACCTGGCGGGGTGAGGGCGGGCGCACGTATGCGGGCACCGAGATGATCGGGCGGATCTGGGACCCGCTGCTCGCCAACAGTCTCGGTCCGGTGCGCGAGGAGGGCCGGCGGGCGGCGCTGGCCGAGGTCGAGTTCTGGTGCGCCCAGCGCGCGAACGGGGCGGACATCCTCGCCGAGTTCCGATCTCTCGGTCCCGCATGAAGTTCGGAGTCTTCTACGAGCACCAGCTCCCGCGGCCCTGGGAGGAGGACTCCGAGTACCGCATATTGCAGGACGCCCTGGAACAGGTCGAGCTGGCCGACCGCCTCGGGTTCGACGTGGTGTGGGAGGTCGAGCATCACTTCCTGGAGGAATACAGCCATTCCTCGGCACCCGAGGTGTTCCTCGGCGCCTGCAGCCAGCGGACCAAGGACATCAGGCTCGGGCACGGGATCATCCAGACCGCGCCGGGGTACAACCACCCCGCCCGCACGGCCGAGCGGGTGGCCACCCTCGACCTGCTCTCGGGCGGACGGGTCGAGTTCGGTTCCGGGGAGTCCGGTTCGGAGGCCGAGCTGGGCGGCTTCCTGGTCGATCCCGGCGACGAAGCGCGACGCCTGGCTCGAAGGCCTGCAGGTCACACTGCGCTGCATGACCGAGACGCCGTTCACCGGCGTCGACGGCCGCTTCGTGCAGATGCCACCGCGCAACGTCGTCCCCAAGCCGATGCAAAAGCCGCATCCTCCGTTGTGGGTGGCGTGCTCGCGACGCGACACCATCCTGTTGGCGGCCGAGAAGGGGATCGGCGCGCTGACCTTCGCCTTCATCGACCCGGAGGAAGCGGAGAAGTGGGTGGCGGACTACGAGCGGACCCTCGCCGAGCGGTGTGTCCCCGTCGGACTGGCGGTGAACCCGAACATCGCGTGCGTGACCCAAATGATGTGCCACGCCGACGAGAAGGTGGCGCTCGACCGCGGCCTGGAGGGCGGCAACTTCTTCGGCTATTCGCTCGGGCACTACTACGTCTTCGGAGAGCACCGACCGGGCTCGACCGACGTGTGGACCGAATACCTCGAGCGGCGCGGCGATCAGGGCTACTCGCCCGAGATCGAGACCGCGCTCCGCCAGGAGCGCCTCGGAGCCAAGCTGGCGGCCGGCGAGCGCACTGGACTGCGGGGTGCGACCGGGACCCCGCGAGCAGGTGCGCGAGTACCTGTCGCGGTTCGAGCAGGCCGGAGTCGATCAGGTCATCTTCGTGCTGCAAGCCGGGAAGAACCGCCACGAGCACATCTGCGAGTCGCTCGAGCTGTTCGGTCGTGAGGTGCTGCCGGCCTTCAAGGAGCGCGACGAGGCCCAGGTGCGGGCGAAGGCGGCGCGTGTCGGGCCGGCGGTCGACGCGGCGCTCGAGAGGCGGGCGCGTGAGCCGCAGCCGCCCTCGCTGCCGCCGGAGTATTCGTTCCCGGCCATGCCCAGGCGGTGGGCCGACGAGACGGGCAGCGAGGAGATCCGCCAATGGCTGGAGCACTTCGCCGACGCCCGGGCGAAGGGAATCCGGGACGAGGGGCTCGGGATCCTCGGCAACTGAAGTCCTGGTTTCTCCGGCGCCCACAGGACTGGTCGGGGACTGCTTGCCTTACGGTATGGCGTGACCACCACGCCGCCTTCCGATCCGTCGCGTTGGCGGGTGCTGGTGACGGGGGCGACTGGGCGCGTCGGGTTCCCGGTCGCGCGGGCTCTCGCTGCCCGCCACGAGGTGTTCGGGTTGGCGCGCTGCCGCAGCGAGGGCGACCGGGCCCGCCTGGAAGGTGCCGGGGTGGTGCCGATCGTTGCTGACCTGGCGGAGATGGACCTCGGCCAACTTCCCGGGCGAATCACCCACGTCTTCCATGCTGCGGCCCGCCTCGGCCGCGAGGCACAGGAACGGGACTGGCAGCAGGTCTTCGCCACGAACGCCCAGGCGTCGGGCCGTCTCGTTGCTGCCTGCGCCGGCGCCGCCTTCGTGTACTGCTCGACGGGCTCGGCCTATGCCTATCGGGGCCAGCAGCCGTTGCGCGAGGAGGACCCGCCTGGGGTTCACCTCGGGTCGTACAGCCTGTCCAAGATCGCAGGAGAGGCAGTCGTGCGTTACGCCGCGGGGCAATCGGGCAGCCCCCTGACCATCATCCGGATCTTTTCGACGTACGGGCCGGAAGGGGGAACGCCCGTGAACCGGCTCCGCCGCATCCTTCGCGGCGAGGAGATCGTCTTGTATCCCGAGGCACCCAACAACTACAACCCGATCTACGAGGACGACTACGTCCGCCTGGCCGTCCGCGCCCTCGAGGTGGCCGAGCACGACCCGGTTGTCGTCAACTTCGCGGGCAGCGAGACGGTCAGCGCCGAGGAATATTGCGCCTACCTGGGGGAACTGGTCGGCCGCCCTGCACGCATCCGCTACGACCCCGGCGCCCCCTGGCCGATCTGGCCCGACGTGACCCGGATGCACCAGGTCCTCGGGCACACCCAGGTGCACTGGCGTGAGGGGATGCGCCGGGTGGCCGACACCATGGGCTGATCCACCGCTGTCCTGCCGCATCACACATGGGCTCGATCCGATACCCTATAGGGGTATACGGTACGACGATCGGAGGGCCATGCGTCCGGGGTACATCGACAGCAAGGATGCGTTGCAGAAGCGCCTGCGGAGGGTGGAGGGCCAGGTCAGGGGCCTCCAGCGCATGGTGGACGAGGACCGGTACTGCATCGACATCCTCGAGCAGGTATCGGCGGCGACCAAGGCTCTCCAGGCAGTGGCTTTGGAACTGCTCGACGACCACCTCGCGCATTGCGTCTCCGACGCCGTGCGTCAGGGGGGCGACGAAGCGACCGAGAAGCTCAACGAAGCGTCCGCCGCCATCGGGCGGCTGGTTCGCTCCTGATCCCCGTGCTCGGGACGGCCACCGTCCTGGTGGACATCGGGCGCTCGCTGCGCGAGGGCTTCTTCATGTTCTGGGAGACGCTCTGGCCGCTGGTGCTCGGGTTCGGTCTGGCGGGAGCGGTCCAGGCTTTCGTGAGCCGCGACGCCATGCGGCAGCGGTTGGGCAATCACGGGCCACGCGCCGTCATCCGGGCCTCGGGGTACGGCATGGCGTCCTCGTCGTGCTCCTACGCGGCATCCGCCATGGCGAAGTCCCTCTTCGTGAAGGGTGCGGACTACATCGCCGCCATGGTCTTCATGTTCGCGTCGACCAATCTGGTCATTGAGCTGGGGATCGTGCTCGATCGTGCTGATGGGTTGGCAGTTCGCCGTCAGCGAGTTCGTCGGGGGCATCATCATGATCGTCCTCCTCGCCACCGTGGGGGCGCTGTGGTTGCGCGGGCGCCTCGTCGTGCAGGCCCGCGAGCGCCTGCAGGGTGCGGAGGATGCCCACGAACACCAGCACGGGCTCCCGGCGGACGGGGAGGCGGGGCAGCCGCCGCTCAAGATTCGGTCTGAAGTCGGTAGCCGGCTGGGCGGACAGCGCGACGTACACCATGTCCGACCTGACCATGCTGCGTCGGGAATTGGTCATCGGCTACACCATCGCCGGGTTCCTCGCCGTGCTGGTCCCGACGTCGGTCTGGCAGGCGGTGTTCATCAGCGGACACGGGTTCTGGACCAGCCTCGAGAACGCCATCGTCGGGCCGTTCATCGCCATCATCAGCTTCGTCTGCTCCATCGGCAACGTGCCGCTGGCCGCGGCGCTGTGGAAGGGGGGGATCTCCTTCGGCGGCGTGATCGCCTTCATCTTTGCGGACCTGATCGCCTTCCCACTTCTCCTGATCTACCGCCGGTACTACGGCAAGCGGTTGATGCTCCGGATGCTGGTGGTGTTCTGGGCCCTGATGTCGACCGCGGGATTGCTCACCGAGCTGCTCTTCCGTGCCGGCCGGCCTGGTGCCGACCATGCGGCCCACCACGGTGGCTCCGGCCCACTTCTCCTGGAACTACACGACGTACCTGAACCTGGTCTTCCTCGCGCTCTTCGGCGTCCTCTACTGGCTGTACCGCAATCGCGAACGGCTCGGTGGGGGAGACCGTTCGGTGCGCGACCCGGTCTGCGGCATGCAGGTCGAGATTGCCCATGCGCCGGCGGTTCGTGAGCACGCCGGCGTGCGCCACTACTTCTGCTCCGACCACTGCGCGGAGCAGTTCGAGCCCGATCGCCACGGCGGCGATCACGCGACACGGAAAGGCACAGGAGCGATGCAGCAAGAGCGCATCATTGAGCAACTGGAGAAGATGGTCGCCTCCGGAAGGATCACTCCGGAGGAGGCGGCCCGCCTCCGGGCCAGCGCAGGGACGCCGGAGTTCGACGCCGTGATGGGGGAGATCCGGGCCCGCCACGCGCAGGTCCATACGGACGCCGCGGTCGCGGCCGGCAGATGAGCCAGGAGGAGGCGGACGCCACGTTGGATCGGGTCCGTGGCGGGGAGCACACGGCTGAGCTGCGCGCCCACATCAGGGGACGGGCGGCGAGCCTAGTCGATCTCGCCTTCTCCCTTGACTTCGGCGCCGATCTTGCCCATCTCCTTCTCGTGCTCGGAGACCTCCGGGTCGAGGGTGTTGCTTTCGGCCGCGGCCTCCTCTTCGGCCGTCGGCGGCCGGTCGGCCGTGTGGGTGGCTGCCGCCTCCCGCGCCTCCTCGGCCTTCGTCGCCTCGTCCACGTCATCGCTCATGGTCTCTCCTTTGGTCCTGAGAGGTGCATTGCCAATTGGTCCGCGTCTAATCATGCGGCAGTGACCGTGTGGCCGTCGAGGCCATGCCGTCGGGCGAGCGAATGTGGGTCGAGACCCCTGGTTCACGGGCCGCAGCAGGGACACACCAGCCGGACGAGCTCGAGGTCGCTACAGTCCGGGTGTCATGAGTGACTACGACGCCATTGTGATCGGGGCAGGTCACAACGGCCTGACCGCCGCGACGGTCATGGCCCGCGGAGGCCTGCGGGTCCTGTGCCTGGAGAAGAACCACTTCATCGGCGGCATGGCGTCGACCACGGAGCTCATCCGCGGCTATCGCTTCGAGCTGGCCGGCTCCATTCAGTTCCCGGTGCCGAACCAGATCTTCGAGGACCTCGACCTCGGTGCCTGTCCCATTTACGAGCCGGAGGTCCAGTCGGCCAGCATCAGCGAGGACGGCCAGCCGCCGATCCTCCTGTACTCGGACCCCGAACGACTCCTGGAGCACCTCGGCGAGACGATCGGGATCGAGGCGGTCCTGGGCATGGCCGAGGTGGCGGCGTGGGCCGACGCCCCGGCCCGCGCCATCGGCCGCTTCGACGTGCGCACACCTCCGAAGTCGCTGGACGAAATGTGGGACTGCGCCGCCAACGAAACCGAGCGCGAGGCGATCCGCACCGCCATGTTCGGCAGCGTGATGGATGTCGTCGACCGCTATCTGCCCGACCGGTCGAAGCACGCGCCCGTGCGCAGCATGCTGGCCTTCCTCGCGGTCAACTCCACCTTCCGGGGCCCCTTCTCTCCCGGGCAGCGCCATGTGCCTCGCCTTCGCGCTGGCATCGCCGGGGACAGCGACCATGTCGAAGGTCCGGGGCGGCCTGGGCACCATCGCCGATCACCTGGCCCGTTTGTTCGAGCAGCACGGTGGTGAGTTGCGCCGCCACGCCAAGGTGTCCCGCATCGTCGTCGAGGGCGGCGCGGTCATCGGTGTCGAGCTGGGCGAGGGCGAGGTGGCGACCGCTCCCGTCGTGGTGTCCAACCTCGATCCGACCACGACGTTCACCCAATTGCTCGACGCCGACAGCCTGCCGGAGAGCTTCGCCAGCCGCGTCGGCGCCATCGACCACCGTGCCGCCTACTTCCAGGCTCATTTCGCGCTGCGCGGGCTGCCCGAGTACCGCGCACCCTACGAGGCGCTGAACGACACCACGCTGGGGCGCAACGTGACGTTCTTCGGCACGGCGGAGCAGATGCAGCAGGACTTCGAGGGGTGTGTGCGCGGCCAGGTCCCCGCGTCCCCGAGCTTCAACCTGCAGATCCCCTCCCTCGACGACCCGACCCTCGCCCCCGAGGGGATGCATGCGGCCAGCAGCTTCGCCTTCTACCTGCCGATCGCCGACCGCGAGACGCAGGGGCGACTCCGCGACGAGATGGCCGAGCGGATCGTGGCCAAGATCGCCTTGGCCGCCCCGAACTTCCCGGACCTCATTGAGCGTCAGCTGAACTATCCCGCCTACACCTACGAGTTGATGTTCGGCTGTACCGGCGGCGACTTCACCCACGGGCTGCTCCAGCCCGAGTTCATGGGGCCCGTTCCGGCCCGGGACCGACGGGATGGCCGGACGCGCCGGTGCCGGTCGAGGGGCTGTACCTCTGCGGGGCCGGGTGCCACGGCGGTCCCGGGGTGACGTTCATCCCGGGCTACAACTGCGGCTACGCCGTGCTCGACGGAGCGAGCGACCGGTTGTAGCGCAGCTGGCGCTCCATGAAGGCGAGGAAGAACGCCACGGAGAAGGCCAGGCTCGTGAAGAGGCTCATCACGAAGAAGATCCAGGCCCACTGCAGCCCGCGCCGCCTGCCCTCGGTGATGGTCCACAGGGGCAGCAGGACCAGGTTCACGATCGTGTAGTCCTGGGCGGCGGAGTCGGCGGCCCAGTTCGAGAACAGCATCTTGGTGTAGTTGATGTAGCTGGCGCGGTGGCCGTAGAGGTGCACGTAGCGCACGTTGAAGTACCAGCCGAGGAGCAGCGAGCACACGCCGACGGCGTAGTAGATCCCCTCCAGCAGCGAGACCGGACCGGCCTGCCCTCCCGAGAAGAGGCGGCGGTTGACGGCGAATGCGGCCACCGTGCTCGCGAGGCCGAGAATCCCGTAGAACACCAGAGAAGTCGTCACTGTCGTTCCCCCGTTTCGTCGCGCCGTGCGGGCACACCCTACGAGGACTGCCGCGGCATCGCCGTGGATCGTCAGAGGAGCTCGAGGAGCCTCTCGGGCGGGCGGGCGATGACGGCCCGGTCGCCGACGACGAAGATGGGCCGCTCCAACAGGATCGGGATGGCGAGTGATGGCCTCGAGCAGGGCGTCGCCGGCAGCCTGGTCGAGCGCCAGCTCGGCGTAGACAGGCTCAGCCCGTGCGCATCATCAGACGGGGGTCGTCGATGGCCAGCAGCTGCATGAGCGCCCGGAGGTCGGCCACGGTCGGGGGTTCGTCGAGGTAGAGAATCGTCGTCTGCCTGGACGCCGCGCTCCTCCAGCAGCGAGAGCGCGGTGCGGCATTTCGAGCACGAGGGGTTCACGTAGATCTGCGGCGTCATCGCCGGCACCTTAGGTTCACCGGTCAGCCCGCTCCGGACGGCAGCGCGGCCGACCGCCTGTGCCCAGCTGTAGGTGAACGTCTGGACCGGGGCGCTCGGCGACGGCGAGCGTCACCGCCATGGACGTGCCCCGGTCGTCACCGCGGTGCGTGTCGCCGGTCATGTCGATGGCGGCACCCATCACCAGGTGCGGGCCCGAGCCGAAGTCGTCGAGGATGCCCTTGCGGTGGCCCCAGCAGCCGGCGGCCCCCCGGTGCAGGCAGTCCAGGTTGCCGCTGTCGAAGCCGTCGTCGTACATCCACCCGTACACCGCGTCGAGCCCGTTGGACGACCCGCCGGCCCACTCGGCGTCGTCGAGGTCGTAGGCCTGCCCCGGGTCGGGCGGGTCGTTGGCGTCGTCCGCACCCTTCTGCGCGTTCCGGTTGAGCGCGGTCGTCAGGCCGCCGAAGGCCGGGAGCCCCCGGTCCACCCTCTCGAGGTTCACGGCCACGAAGAGCTGGTCGGGAATGCTCATCTCGGCGAAGCCCGCCGGGAGCACCATGGGGCGGATCCCTTCCAGTGCGTGGGCGTGGTTGATGGCGTCCAGCACGGCGTCGAGGCAGGCCGGGGAGTTGTCGATCCCTGCGGCGACACAGACGCGGGTGTAGTCGGGCACCGGCGCCACGTTGTGGGTCGGGTCTTCGATCCCCGTATCGGACTCCGAGGCGGGAATCGCCCGCAGAGGCCGGAGTGTCCCGGCGGACATCGCCGCCAGGGCCTGCTTCCAGGTGTAGGCGTAGTGCCCGGCCCGGGAGGAGGTGGCCAGCGTGGCCGCGAGCGAGGACCCGCCGCGGTCGTCGCTCGATGTGTCGCCGGTCGGGTCGAAGGCGGCTCCCATGACGAGGTGCCGTGTCCCGAACCGATCGAGGACGATCTGCCGGTCGGCCCAGCAGCCCGAGGTCGGCGTTCCGCGAGCACCCCGGTACCCCGCTGTCCGGGCCGTCGTTGTACATCCATTCGAAGTCTGCATCGAGCCCGTTGTCGACGTCCCCGATCCATTCGGTGTTCACCGAGCCGTACGCCGGGCCGGGCCGGGCCGGGAGGCGCGGCGGCGTCGGCCCCCTTCTGCGCGTCCGACATCGAGCGCGGTGGTCAGCCCGGTGAACGGGGCCAGGCCGCGGTCGACCCGCTCGCGATCGATGGCGACGAAGAGCTGTTCGGGAACGGTCAGCTGCGGGAAGTCGGCGGGCAGCTCCATCGGCCGCACGCCCTCGGCGGCCCTGGCCGCATCGATGGCGTCGAGCGTGATGCGCAGGCAGGGGCTCGTGGTGTCGGCGCCGACCGGAGCGCAGGTGTCGGGATAGTCGGGGACGGGGGACACCGACTGTGCCGGGTCGGCGAGGCCGTCGTTCGCTCGCTTCTCCGTGACTCGAGCAGCCGGCCAGGAGGAGGGCCAGCGCCACGCCCGCGGCCGGCCAGAGCGGGAGCCGCCGTACCGCCGAACGCGTCGGGTTGGGGGGACGCCGCATCAGAGGACACAACGTAGCCATGCGGCGCCGGCGTCCCGGCAGCAGGTCGTGCACGGCCGAATTAGTCGGTCCGACCCCGCTGGGCTCCCGAAGTGGGGCGGGCGCTTCTGCAAGAAGGCGGCCACCGCCTCCTGCATGTCGTTGGTCATGGACGACAGGACCTGCGTCCGGTTCTCGAGGTCGATGCCCGCCTGGAGGGAGCCGACCTCGAGCTGGGACCACATGACCTCCTTGGTCATCCGGACTCCCCACGGTGCGTTCGCCGCGATGAGGCCCGCCGTCTCGAGAGCGGCGCTCCAGCAACTCGTCGTCGGGCACCACGCGGAGGACGAGCCCGATGCGGTCGGCCTCCTCGGCGTCAATGATGCGACCCGTCAGCATCAGCTCCCAGGCCCGCGAGGCGCCGATCAAGCGCGGGCAGGAGCCAGCTGACCCCGATGTCGCAGCCCGAGAGCCCGAGGCGGACGAAGGCCACGTTGAAGCGGGCCGTGGTGGATGCGATGCGGATGTCGCTGGCCAGGGCGAGGGCAAGGCCGCCTCCTGCCGCCGGGCCGTTCACGGCGGCGATCACCGGTTGCGGGCAGCGAGCGCAGACGGGGGACGAGCGCGGCGATGTGGGTCTGGGTGGCAAAGGTGGCTCCCACCCGGTCGAGGTCCTCGGCGCCCGGCGCGCTCGCCGTACCCAGCGAGGTCGAGCCCGGCGCAGAAGCCCGCGTCCGGCGCCGGTGAGGACGACGACCCGGCAGGCGCGGTCCACGGCGATGTCCGCCAGCGCCTCGTGGAGCTCGGCGATCAATGCCGCGTTCATGGCGTTCAACCGCTCGGGGCGGTCCAGGGTGATCCGGGTGACGCCCTCGTGCGGCTGGTCGACCTGCAGTGTGTCCATGTGGGATCTCCTCCGCTCGGCTTCGGCCATATCCTGCAACAGACGGCACAGCGGCGCGGCCGCTGGGGCAGGGCGCTGGGACGGGAGTGAACATGGGGCTGCAGTACTCGAGCATCGTCGACGCTCCGCTGGCCGAGGTCTTCGCCTGGCACGAGCGGCCGGGGGCGCTCCTGCGCCTCGTGCCGCCGTGGCAACCGATCAAGGTCGCGGCAGGAGTCGCCGTCGTTGGCCGACGGGCGGGCGGTCCTGCGGTTGCCGGGGGGAGTGCGCTGGGTTGCGCAACATTCGGGTGACGACCCACCGCACCGTTTCGTGGACGAGTTGGTGTCGCTCCCGCTGCACTGGCGCCACACGCACTCGTTCGAGGCGGTCGACGGAGGGGCGACCAGGGTGATCGACGACGTCGAGACGCCTGTGCCCGGGCTCGTTCCTCCGTCAGACCTTCCGCTACCGGCATCACCAGCTCGCCGGGGACCTGGCTGCGCACCGCGGCGCGGCGCAACGCGGCGGCCGGCACCTGGCGATCGCGGTCACGGGATCTTCGGGCCTCATCGGCTCCGACCTGTGCGCCTACCTCTCGACCGGCGGGCATCGCGTCATCCGCCTGGTGCGCCGGCCGCCGCGTGGTCCATTCGGAACGGAGCTGGGATCCCGGGCGACCCGACCCGCGCGCTCTGGAGGGTATCGACGCCGTCGTGCATCTCGCCGGGGCGTCCATCGCCGGCCGCTTCACCGACGCCCACAAGCGGCTGGTGCGCGACAGCCGGGTCGGCCCCACCTCGGAGCTGGCCCGTGTCATGGCCGCTCTGCCGGACGGGCCGCGGATCCTGCTCTGCGCCTCGGCCATCGGCTACTACGGGAGCGGAACGCGGAGACGAGTTGCTGACGGAGGACAGCACGCGCGGCTCGGGGTTCCTGGCGGAACTGGTCGAGGCCTGGGAGGCGGCGGCACAGCCCGCCGCCGACGCGGGCGTGCGAGTGGTGCACGTGCGGACGGGGATCGTCCAGTCCGCACGTGGAGCGAGCCTGAAGCTCCTCCGCCCGCTCTTCTCGCTCGGCCTCGGAGGACCGCTCGCTCCGGGATCGCAATGGGTGTCATGGATCGGTCTCGACGACCTGCTCGATGTCTTCGGGCGCGCGCTCGCCGACGACGAGCTCGTCGGGCCCGCTGAACGCGGTCGCGCCCTTTGCCGTCACCAACGGCGACATACGCCTCGACGCTGGCTCGGGTCATGCGGCGGCCGGCGCGCCTCAAGGTCCCTGCCCTCGGCCCTCAGGTTCTCCTGGGCGCCGAGGGCGCGCGCGAGATGGTCCAGGCGAGTCAGCGCGTCGCTCCCGGCCCGCCTCGCCGCAGCGGGCCACGTCTTTCGCCATCCTTCGCTCGAGGTGTGCCTGCGGCACCAGCTGGGTCACATCGATGTCGCGCCCTTCGGGGAGGAGTCGGGAAACGCCTGAGGCGGGACCAGGCGACGGAGTCCCCAAGGGCGTTGCGTGCGGTCGCGGAGGCACCCGCCTACTGTCGCGGAGATGATCACCGGTCTCCACACGCTCGTCCACGCGGAGGATGCCGACGCCGCACGGGCCTTCTTCCGCGACGTGCTCGGCTGGCCTCACGTCGATGCGCACGACGGATGGCTCATCTTCGGGACCGGTCCGTCGGAGCTCGGCGTCCACCCGACCGAGGGGGAGCCGAGCACCATGAGATCTCGCTTGTCTGCGACGACATCGAGCAGACGGTCGCCGAGCTCACGGCCAAAGGGGCGACGTTCGCCGGCGCCATCGAGAACCGTGGCTTCGGCCGTACGGTCGCCCTCGAAGTCCCCGGCGCCGGCCAGATGATGCTCTACCAACCTCGGCACCCGACCGCGTTCGATCTCTGAGCCCGGTCCGCCCTCGTCTGTCTCCGATGGTCAGGCCACGGGTTTTGTGGCCACCCCGACCGTGAGCCAGCTCAAGTATTTGAAGCCACGGGCGTAACGCTGCTCGTGGCGCCCCATGACGAACCCGGCTCGCTCCACCAACGTCGTCGGGTCGCGGGTGAGATGGCACCCGCCGGCAAGCCGACGATGGAGAGGTTCGATGCGGCGCTGCCACTTGGCGACACCTTCTTCGGGGGACAGCCCGTGCTCCAGGAAGTGGACCGCGCCTCCCGGTCGCACGACCCGCCACAGCTCGGACAGCGCCTGCTCCGGGTCAGGCACGGTGCACAGGGTGAAGGTGAAGAGAGCGGCGTCGCACGATGCGTCATGGAGTGGGATGTGCTGGCCATCGAGGCCCACGAACGTCACGGGCACGCGGGATGGTGCGATCCGGCGCTCGGCCATCCGCCGGGCCACCATGGCCGGCTCAACGGCGAGCACCATGTCCACATCCGACGGGTAGTGGGGCACGTTGAGGCCCGACCCGAATCCGATCTCGACGACGCGACCGGCCAGGCCGTCGGTTGCCTGCGCCCGCCACCTGTCGAACCCGGCCAGGCCACAGGCCAGATCCACGAGGCGAGGGACCACCTGATCGCCGTAGAGCCCCATCCGTGCACGTTACCGGTCGGCTCGCGCCGGTGAGGAAGAATCCACCCATGGACATTCACGGAAGCGCTCTGGTCACCGGGGCCAGCCGCGGCATCGGCCGGGCCGTTGCCCTCGAGTTGGCCGACCGCGGCTTCGCCACGGTGGCCACCATGCGGGACTCCGCCGCAGGGACCACCATGGCCGAAGAGACCGCGGGGCGACTCGAGGTCCGTCGGCTCGACGTCACCGACCCCTCGACCTTCGACCTCCCTGCCGATCTCCGCGTGCTCGTCAACAATGCCGGGATCGACACCGACTATCTGCCGGTCGAACACGCCAACATCGATGACTGGCGCCGGATGTTCGAGACCAACGTCTTCGGGGTTGTGGCGCTGACGTCGGCCGCGATCCCGACCCTGCGGACGAACCAGCCGTCCGTGGTCTGCACCGTCACGTCCTCGTCGATCATCGCCTCGGTTCCCTTCTTCTCGGCGTATCGAGCCTCCAAGGCGGCGGCGTCCGCGTTCGGGGACAGCCTGCGGGTCGAGGTGGCCCCCTTCGGCATACGGGTGGTCGAGATCCTTCCTGGACCGATCGACACGGACATGTTCCGTTTGAGCACGGGGGAGCAGGGAGCTGCCGGGTTCGCCGACTACCGCCCTCTGGCCGACGTCGCGGCAGCCCTGCGTCGCGAGCACGCCGATCCACGTGTGGTCGATCCGGCGCAGGCGGCAGCACGCATCGTCGACGCGATCCTCGATTCGGCCGGGCCGATGCGCTACGGGTGCGACCCCGTCTCACTGGAGCTCCTCGACCTGTGGCGCCAATGTGACGACGAGACGGTCTTCACCATGACGGGGCAGGCTCTCATCGACCAGTCCCGCTAGCTCGTCGGCCCGGGAAGATCCCGCAGCGCCTCGGCCAGCTCTCTTCGGTGCGAGAGGCCGAGCTTCTGGTAGGCGCGGTGCAGGCGGTTCTCCACCGTGCGCACCGAAAGATGCATCATTTCGGCGATCTGCTTGTCGGTGCTGCCCGTGGCAGCCTGCAGCGCCGTGTCGAGCTCGGCCGGAGTGAGCTGGGCTCGCGCTCCAATGGCGCGCACGAACGGGGTGACGGCGCCTTCGCAACGTGCGAGCAAGTCGAGCGGCCGTCTGCTGCGTCGCCGCGGCATCCCGGCTCGACCCGTCGCGCCGGAGGTGGACGGCTGATTCGCCCAGTGCTTCGGCCGCGTAGAGGAGCGCACCCAGGTCCTCGAACCGGGCCGCCGCCGCGGCAAGCGCCTGGCTGTCCTTGTCGGCGGCAGCCACCGTGTAGGAAAGGCGGGCCGCGCTCAGCTCGCCGTCCACCTTCGACGCCAGGGCTCCCATTTCGTCGACCACCTGCCGGGCGCGGCCCATCCGCGCCAAGCCGTGCAGGGCCCGCGTGGCCCCGAGCAGATCTCCCGTCTCCTTGCCCAGTTCGACCGCCGCCTCGAGGTTCTGGCGCGCCGTGCCCATGTCGCCACCGGCCGCCCAGGCCCAGGCTCGGGCTTGGAGCACCTCCACTTCGTACTGCATGTCGATGGGGAGTCCCAAGGCGTCGAGGGCGGCGAGCGCCTGGTTGGCTTTGGGCGCCGCCCCGGCCAATGCCAGGGCGTTGGCGGACAACGCCTCGCACCAGCGGGCGCACACCGGCAACGAGAGGTCGAGGAAGACCGCAGCGGCGCTGGTCGCCTGCAGGAATGCGGTTTGCACCCGGCCCTGCTCCAGGCGGAGCGCAGCGAGAGAAGCCGCGACGACCGCGCTCTCTTGCGAACCCTGGTCCACCGACAGCTCCTGCTGCGCCGCGGCCAGAAGGCCGTCGGCTTCGCCGAGCCGACCGAGCCCGATCAGGGCGAGCGCATGGTTCCCGAACGGGTTCCAGGGCTCGGAGAGGACCGTCGCGCCCTGGCGAACGGTTGCACCGGAGGGCGGGACGAGGAAGGCCAGAGCCTGCTGCATGCGGCCGGCACGGGTCAGGCAACCCCCCAGCAGGGCGTGCAGGCTCGTACGCGGAGCACCGATGACCTCCGGGATCGGTTCCGCGCGCGCCGATCACGGGGCCTGGGCCCCGAACGAGGGCGTCGAGGCAGAGCCGCCGGGCCAAGAGCTCGTCACGCCACACCGGATCGATGTCTGTGGCGAGGAGCGTGTCAATGCCCGTCATATCGGCGCTGCCGTGCAAGAAGAATTCGTGGTCGAAGCGCAGGAGGGAGATCTGTACGCGCTCGTTGGTCTCGGCGGCCTGGCGCTCCAGGGCTCGGAGTTCCGACGCCGCCTGCTCGTGCCGTCCGCTCATATGCGCTGCCTCGGCCGCCAGGAGCCGCGCCTCGAAACCCTCCCCGTCGTCGCTGGCCGCGCGTGCCATGCGCTCGGCCAGCGCGTAATCGCGGCGCTCCCGGGCCGCCTTCGCTCCGGCCACGAGGAGATCCGGACTTCCGTCGCCGCCGGCGAGGCGAAGTGATGCGAGGAGCAGGGTGTCGTCCTGGCGCCGCCCGGCCGAAGTCTCTGCGAGCTCTCGCGTCAGGAGGCGCTGGCGCCGAGGGTTGATGCCGGAGCGCACGACGTCGCCGTAGACCGGATGAGCCGGACACACCTGCAGGCGACGTCCGTCCATGCGGCTGATGATCAGACCTCTGTCTTCGAGGGACTCGATCGCCGCGGCGTCAGCCAGCTGTTCGAGAGCCGGCTGCGCCAGCGGCTCACCGAGGGCGGTCAGCTCGAGGGCGTGGCGCTCGGGGTCGGACAGATGGCCCAGGCGGGTGGTGACCAACTCGACGAGGCGGGTGGTCGGCCGGAGAGCGCCGCGCAGTCGCCAGATCCCGTCCTCCTCGCGCAGGGATCCGTCTTCGAGGGCTCCAGCGACCAGCTCGTGGAGGAAGAGGGGATCACCAAGTGAGCGCTCTGCCACTTGCCGCAGCGACACGGTGTCGACCGGACCGCCGAGGACGGCGAGCAGCAGATCCTCGATCGCCTGGCCGTCGAGAGAACCCAGTTCGATCCGAGCGGCGCCATAGTCCTTCCACAAGACGACCATGGGGTCCGCGGCGGGCACGCGGGCGCGACCCGATAACAGGACGCAGGCGATCACGGTGGCCGCGCCCGACTGCACGAGCTGATGGACGAGTGAGGCTGAACCGTCGTCGAGAAGGTGCGCATCGTCGACGAAGACGAGCAGGGGCCGTTGGCCGGCGTCGTCGAGGAGCTCGTGCATGTAGCGGCGGAGTTGATCGGCGTGCGACTCGGGACCGACCAGGTCCGAGTCGCGGTGGAGGAGCGCGGCGAAGGCGCCGAACGGATACGGCCGGGCCGCCTCGGTACCCGCGACGAGGGCCACCGACATCTTCAGGTCGCGCGCGAACTCGACGCCGAGCGTCGCCAGGACGGTCTTGCCTACGCCCGCCGGCCCCGTGATGACCGCGCCACGTCGGCCGCTGATGGAGGCCTTCAGGTGCGAGATTTCATTCGAGCGGCCGACCAGCGGCCAAGGGTCGGGGGCCGCGAGATCCCGCCCGACCCCGCGCGTTGCCGACATCTCTCGCCATGGGATCTGTCCCCTCGAAAATCGGAGGGGCCATTTTCGCCTACGGCCAGGTCAATTGCCAGGAGTGTCCCGTTCCACCGCGTGTCGGTGCGCGCGGCGCTCCGCTCGGACGCGCGAGCACGTCCCCGTCCCTCCCGTCGCCGGGAGTGATCAGGTCGACGGGTGCGGCGAATCTGTACCCGATACCCCTGATGGTGGTGATCCAGCGCGGATTCTCCGGGTCGACTTCGATCTTGAGGCGAACACGGCGGATGTGCTCGGTGACCGTGGACCGGCCCTGCCACCGACCGTTGGACCCCCAGACCCGCTCGAGCAGATCCTCCCGCGAGAACACCCGTCCCGGTGCGGAGGCGAGGAAGGCGAGGAGGTCGAACTCCTTGCGGGTCATGACCACCTCGGTGTCGCCGACCGTGACCTTACGGGTGCCCTGGTCGATGACGAGCTCGCCGTGGTCGAGCGTCGTCGTGGGTGTGGCAGAGCCACGGCGCAGGACCGCCCGCATGCGGGCTTCGAGCTCCGCGAAGGAGTACGGCTTCGCGAGCACGTCATCGGCGCCGAGGTTCAGCAGGGCCACGCGGTCGCGCTCCGAGGAGCGGCCGGAGCACACGATGACCGGAACGGAGCTTCGGCGCCGGATGGTGGTCAGCACGTCGGCGGTGCCGCCGCCGATGTCGAAGTCGAGGATGACGAGATCAGCCGGTTGGGCGAAGACCGCCTCCAGCGACTCGTCCTCGTTGGCCGCCTCTGTGACCTCGTACCCCGAGCGCTTGAGGTAGTGCTGCAGAGCCCGCCGGGTGTTGGTGTCGTCCTCCGCGACGAGGATCGTCCGTTCGGTCATGACTTGGCCCACGGGAGTGAACACAGACGTTGGATTCGTATCGACCGTACGGAGACTCTCGCCATAGGGCGTCCCATCATCGGAGACATCCAATGGAAACGTCATGCGACACCGCCCGGTGCCGACGACATCCCGGCCCGGGCGCGGCGCCCAGGGAGCCCGCGGCTGCCTCGACGTCGAGCGAGCGCTTGCGGCGTGCCGACCATGTCCTTTGCCCCTCTCGTCCGCCCCGCACCCCGTGCAGACCGGTTCGTCGTACGCTCGGGCGGACCCAGACTTCCTTCTCACAACGGCTGGGCGCCGACTGTGTTCTCTTTGTCGGCAGATGCCGTAACCGCCTCCATAGGACTTTTGGCCCAAAAAATTGGGCGCCCGTAGTGCAACCGCGATCCGTCTGGCGTCACGTGGACGCCAGTCGACTTCGCGCGTGCCTCTGTCTAGGCGTCGGGCAGAGTGAACCGGTAGCCGACGCCACGGACGGTGGTGATCCAGCGGGGAGAATCCGGATCCGGCTCTATCTTCAGACGTACCCGGCGCACGTGTTCCGTCACCGTGGAGCGGCCCTGCCATTCCTCGGTCGAGCCCCAGACCCGCTCCAGCAGGTCCTCACGTGAGAACACCTGGCCGGGCGACGCCGCCAGGAAAGCGAGCAGGTCGAATTCCTTGCGGGTCATCGGGACCGACTCGTCGCGCACGGTGACGGTCCGGGTGTCGCGATCGACCACGAGCTCCCCGTGGTGGAGGCAGGAGGCGGCCGGCTCGCCGCTGCCGCGGCGCAGGACGGCCCGGACCCTCGCCTCGAGTTCTGCGAAGGAGAACGGCTTGACGACGAAGTCGTCGGCGCCCAGGTTCAGGGTGCGGATCCTGTCGTCTTCGGAGTCCCTGCCCGAGCAGACGATCACCGGCACGGCGCTGTGGCGGCGGATCTTCGCCAGCACATCCATGCCGTCGAAAGCCGGGAAGTCCCAGGTCAAGGATGACAAGGCTGGCCGAGTGCTGGAAGACCGCCCGCAACGTGGACGGCCCGTCCGCGGCCTCCGTGACCCGGTAGCCGCTGCGGTCGAAGTACTGCAGCAGAGCGCTGCGGCAGCTGTGATCGTCCTCCGCCACCAGGATGGTGCGCTCTCCCTGCTCGACCCCGCCGGGCGACGTCGAGGGATGCCGTGGTGAGCGGCCTGAGACCGCGGTGATGCGTCGGGACGCGTGTCGCCACGCCGACCGGCGGGTTCATGCGCCGACCCTCTCCGTGTGAGTCCCCGGGGTCCGTCGCTGCAGCAAGGGTGTGTTGCCCATGTCGAGATTGTCGGCTGTGCCTGCGCCCAACTTGAGGGAATCGCGGAGCGCCTGCATCAGCGGGATCGCCAGTCGAGCGCGCGTTGGGCGTCGGCGCGTCGCATGGGCTCCGAGCCCTGCGTGCTCTTCGGCGCGGAAGTCCGGTAGTCACGTGTGAATCGCGTCGTCCTCCAAGACGAAAGGCGTCCCGCCGACAACCGAAAGCGAGGGGTGCAATCCGACCGATATGGCGGGGCGCGTCGCATGGCTGGTCGGGCCCTCTTGCATCGTTGCGTGGAGGTTGCGTGGGCTCTGCAACCGTTCGACAACGGTTACGCAACCGACCTGCAAGAGGGCAACCTATTAGAGTGGTGACTACTCCTGAATACGTGAAATCCGTATGGTCAACTGATGGCTCCAGGAACAAGTTGCACCAGTCGGATGGTGCAAATGAAAGAGGGGGAAAACGTGGGATCGACGACAAGTCAGTTCTCCACGGCGCAGGAGTCGGCGGAGGCGGGTATCGAGAGTCTCTGGTCGGACTTCAAGCGGACCGGGGAACAGTCACTTCGCAACCAGCTGATCATCTACTACTCGCCGTTCGTGAAGTACATCGCCGGCCGCGTGCTGGCCGGGCTGCCTCGGCACTTCGACGAGGAAGATCTCGTCAGCTACGGCATCATCGGGCTCATCGATGCGATCGAGCGGTTCGAGCTGGACCGCAATCTGCGCTTCGAGACCTATGCCATTCCGCGCATCAAGGGGGCGATCATCGACGAGTTGCGATCGATCGACTGGGTTCCCAGGTCCGTACGCACCAAGGCCCGGGCGGTCGAACAAGCGTTCACCCACCTGGAGGGCACGCTGCGGCGCACACCCAACGAGGCGGAAGTCGCTGCCGAGCTGGAGATGTCCGTGGGCGACTTCCACAAGGCGCTGCGCAAGATCTCGACCGTCGGCATGATGGCGCTCGACGAGGTGCTGCGCGGCGGCGACCGTTCTGAGCGCTCGACGCTGGGCGAGACGCTGCCGGACGGATCATGGGGCCCGGTTGACACGTTCGAGGCGAAGGAGTCCAAGGAGGCGCTCGTCGCGGCCGTCGAGGGCATGCCGGAGCGAGAGCGCACCGTCCTGATGATGTACTACTACGACGGCTTGACCTTGACGGAGATCGGTCAAGTGCTCGGCGTGACCGAGAGCAGGGTGTGCCAGATCCACACCAAGGCCCTCCGTCAGCTCCGTTCGAAGCTGGCCGACCGTCCGGAGACCGTCCGGCTCGACCCCGCTCCACGCGGGCCGGCCCCACGGCGCACCGGCACCCGCGAGCGCGCTGGACGCGCCCGCCTGCAGCTGCTCGCCAGCTAGTCCCGCAAGGATTCAGATCCGCCCGGCGGCCCCTGTGGTCGCCGGGCGGACGGCTGTCTGGACGGCAGAGGCGCGTCGGCGCCCGACGCCGCAGAAGACCGGTACGGTAACGGCTTCAGACCACGATCGAGCCCAAGGGGGCGCGCCATGCCTTTGCACAAGAGGGAAGACCGTCCGGGAGGGGATGATCGATTCGCTCTACGCCGACCGGGATATGTTGGCCGGCACTTCCCACGCACCACTGCCCGCGGCGAGGAGATGCCGCCGGCCGAGGCGTTCCAGGCAATCTCCGACGAGCTCCTCCTCGACGGCAACGCCCGCCAGAACCTGGCCACCTTCTGCCAGACGTGGGAGGAGCCGGAGGTCCACAAGTTGATGGACCTCTGCATCGACAAGAACCTCATCGACAAGGACGAGTACCCCCAGACGGCCGAGATCGAGCGTCGCTGCGTCTCCATGCTTGCCGACCTGTGGAACGCGCCCGACGACCGAGGACCCGGTCGGCTGCTCGGCCATCGGGTCGTCGGAGGCCTGCATGCTGGGTGGCATGGCGGCCAAGTGGCGCTGGAGGGCCAAGCGCCAGGCCGCCGGGAAGCCGACCGACAACCCCAACATGGTGTGCGGGCCCGTCCAGGTGGTCTGGCACAAGTTCGCCAAGCTACTGGGACATCGAGATGCGTGAGATCCCCATGTCCCCCGGTCGCTACTGCATGGACGTGGAGCAGATGCTCGAGCAGCGTCGACGAGAACACCATCATGGTGGTGCCGACCTTCGGCGTGACCTACACCGGCTCCTACGAGCCGGTGCTCCAGCTGTCCGAGGCCCTCGACAAGCTTCAGGAGGACACCGGCCTCGACATCGACATCCACGTGGACGGGGCCAGCGGCGCCTTCCTGGCCCCCTTCATCGCGCCGGACATCCTGTGGGACTTCCGGGTCCCGCGGGTGAAGTCGATCAGCACCTCGGGACACAAGTTCGGGCTGGCGCCACTCGGCGTGGGCTGGGTGCTGTGGCGGGACGCCGCGGACCTGCCCGACGACCTCATCTTCCACGTCACCTACCTCGGCGGGGACATGCCGGTGTTCCAGATCAACTTCTCCCGGCCCGCCGGCCAGATCGTGGCCCAGTACTACAACTTCATCCGCCTGGGGACGGACGGCTACCGCAACGTGCACACCGCCTGCTACAACACCGGCCAGTTCCTGGCGGCGGAGATCGTCAAGCTCGGCCCGTTCGAGCTGCTGTGCGACTCGGACCCCCTGACGGGGATCCCGTCGGTGGCCTGGCGCATTCGAGGAGGGCGAGGACCCGGGGTACACGCTCTACGACGTCGCCGACCGCTTGCGGACGCGGGGCTGGCAGGTGCCGGCCTATCCGTTGACCGGGCGCCGTCTCCGACATCTCGGTCCAGCGGATCCTGGTGCGCCAGGGCGTGAGCCGGGACCTGGCAGGGCTCCTGCTCGAAGACATGAGCAGTCCATCGCCCACTTCGACCGCCACCCGGTGTCGGTGCCGATGACCAAGGAGGAGTCAGGCGGCTTCAGCCACCTGTAGGAACAGTGCCGCCGACGGGCGTCGACGGGCTGCCCGTTCGACCAGTCGACGTGGAGCGGGCGCCGGCGGATGAAGCGAGGCTCGCCCACCCGCGCCGGGCGGTCCGTCGTCCAGGGCGCGGGAGCGGCCAAGGTGATCCCGGCCAGCGCGCGCAGCGCAGGGTCGTAGGCGGAACGGATCCAGGCAAAGCGGCGCCACGCCTCGTCCTCGTGGCCCGGCTCGACGACGAGGATCCCCTGAGAGGCGCGGTGATGGCGGTGTCGTACTCGTCCCGGCTGATGCTGATGTCAGGTGCAGGCTCACCGGTGCGCGCCATGAGGTCGGGGAGCCTGGCCGGCGGGGGCAGCGGGATGTTGACGGCCTGGGCGATGTGCACAATCAGAGGGAGGCCGTAGACGAGGACGGTCAGGGGCCCCTTCTCGGGATCAGCGAAGACTCCCCCGAAGTCCCCGTCGGAGGCGGCGAAGACCAGCGCCGACGCGTCGAGCACCGTCCCCATGGTGGCGACCCACGATTGCTCGCTGCCGGAGTCGGGGAAGTAGGTGAGGATCGGGAAGGCGGTGTGCGTCTGCTCGAGGTCGAGCATCCAGTCGGCCGCGTTCTGCCAGATGTCGGGGGTCTCCAGGCCGCCGATACGGACCAGCGTCTGCAGGAACTCCGGGGCGCTCGGGTGGCGACCCGGCGATGGGACGGAGGCGGTTCGTGCCCTTCTCGCGCCCGTTGTAGGCCCCGTAGATGGTCGGCAGGTAGCTGATGAGGAGCGCGACGAGGCCCAGTCCGATCGTCGCCTCCACGAAGGCGATCCAGATCCGCCCCGGCCCGTTGGGCTCCGAGAAGCCCATGGTGGTGATGGAGGAGACGCTGATTTCGAAGGCCCGCGACCAGCTGAGGTCGTGGGTGCCCCAGTAGATGCAGGTGAAGGCCGCCATCATGAAGATCATCCAGACCAGCGGCAGGCTGACGAGGGCGACCGGCGCGTACAGCCGGCGCAGCGACCGAGCCAGCCGATTGTTCCGCCGGTGCACGACGATCCGGTAGACCAGCGCGAACACGAACTGGGCCAAGCCGCGGAAAGCCCTCCTGGGGGAGGACGACGGTCTCGAGCGCCGAGCCCAGCACCGCGAGCGCCACCAGGGCGCCCGAGGACCAGGCACAGGACGTGGGCGAAGATCATGGTGGGTGGCGTCGGCGCGGGCGTGGGGCGGATCAGGAGATCGACTGCGCCGCCTCCTGCACCGCCTGTGTCGACGATCCTTCTTGTCCACCTGCAGCTCCTTGGCCACCTTCTTCTGCGCCTTGAGAGCCGCCTTCTCTATGGCGTCCTCAATCGTCGTCTCGCCCACGATCACCAACGCCGCCTCGCCGGCGTCGATGGCTTCGCCGAACTCCTTGACGTCGGTGCGGGACATCCCCTTCCACAGGTGCCCGCTGACGCCGCCGATGGCAGCACCGACGATGGCCGTACCGATGATGGACGGAGGGAACAGAATGCCGACCAGGGCGCCCGCGGCGGCGCCGCCCCAGGCGCCGTGGCGCGTCGTCGTCTCGTCCTTGTTGACGTGGATCTTTCCCTTGTCGTCCTTGGTGACGACGGCGGCGTCGTAGGTGCCCACCGCGCCGACGGCGTGGAGATCCTTGACGACGTCGTAGTCGGCACGGGCGTCGACCTCGCTGGCGTAGGTCCCGATGTAGATGAAGACGCCATCGGACTTCGACATGGCAACGCTCCTTCCGGATGCCCACGGGCGGGCGCCACGCACCCGGTCCGTCCCGGAGCGCTCTCCCTTGAGGGTAGGCCGGTGGGGCACGTCCTGCGAGACGTCGCGGCGGGCGTGCCCTCCCGTTCCTCTGGCATGATCCCTGCCGGTGCCTCTTCCCCCGGCCATCGAGATCGCCCGACAGGCCACGTTGCTCCCGATGGACGACATCGCCGCGCAGATGGGCATCGCGCCTGAGCTCCTCGAGCCCTACGGCGCCAACGTGGCCAAGGTCAGCCTCGACGCGGTGGAAGCCCTGGCGGATCGGCCACGTGCCCGCTACGTCGTGGTGACCGCCGTGACCCCCACGCCGCTCGGGGAGGGCAAGACCACGACGACGGTCGGGCTCGGACAGGCCCTCGCCTGCATCGGGCGGCAGGCGACCATCGCCATCCGGCAGGCCTCCATGGGGCCGACCTTCGGGATCAAGGGCGGCGCGGCGGGCGGCGGCTACAGCCAGGTGGTCCCGTTCGAGAACCTGAACCTGCACCTGACGGGGGACCTGCACGCGGTGACGGCCGCCAACAACCTCCTGGCCGCCATGGTGGACAACCACCTCTACAACGGGAACGCGCTGGGCCTCGATCCGCACGGCGTGACGTGGAAGCGCGTGCTCGATGTCAACGACCGGTCGCTCCGCCACATTGTGAGCGGGCTCGGGACGAAGCAGGACGGCACGCCGCGGGAGACCGGCTTCGACATCACGGCGGCGTCCGAGGTGATGGCCGTGCTCGCGCTCGCCACGTCGCTGCGCGACCTGCGCCGGCGCATGGGGCGGATCGTCGTCGGCTACACGGCGGCCGGCGAGCCCGTCACCGCCGAGCAGCTCAAGGCCGCCGGTGCCATGACGGTCATCATGCGCGATGCCATCAAGCCCAACCTGCTGCAGACGCTCGAGAACACCCCCGTCCTCGTGCACGCCGGCCCCTTCGGCAACATCGCCCACGGCAACTCGTCGGTGGTGGCCGACCTGATCGGGATTCACGCCGGGGAGTTCCTCATCACCGAAGCGGGGTTCGGGGCCGACATGGGCGCGGAGCGCTTCTTCAACATCAAGTGCCGGACGTCGGGCCTCGTGCCCGACGCCGCGGTCGTGGTGACGACGGTGCAGGGCGATGAAGCTGCACTCGGGGCGGCACCGCGTCGTGGCGGGACGCCCGCTGCCCGAGGCCATGCTCGAGGAGAACCCCGAGGAGGTCCAGCTCGGCGCGGCCAACCTCCTGGCGCACATCGCCGTCGTGCGCCGCCACGGCGTCACCCCTGTCGTGGCGATCAACGCCATGGCGGGCGACTTTCCTTCCGAGCACGCTGCCATCCGGGAGATCGCCGCCTCGGTGGGGGCGCGGGCAGCGGTGTGCACGCATTTCGAGAACGGCGGGAAGGGCGCGGTCGAGCTGGCCGAGGCCGTCGTCGAGGCCACCGCGGAGCCCGGCCAATTCCGGATGCTCTACGACGACGAGGCGACGCTGCGGCAGAAGATCGAGACGGTGGCCACCGAGGTCTACGGCGCCGACGGGGTCGACTACCTGCCGGCGGCCGCCAGCCAGCTCGACCGGTACGAGCGAGGCCGGCTTTGGCGGGCTCCCGGTCTGCATCGCCAAGACGCATCTCTCCATCTCCTCGGACCCCACGCTCCGGGGTGCCCCCCGGGGGTGGCGACTCCCCGTGCGTGAGGCCAGGGCGAATGTGGGTGCCGGATTCGTCTATCTGGTCAGCGGCGACATGCGCACCATGCCCGGGCTCTCGAGCAGTCCGGCCGCGGAGCGGATCGACATCGACGAGAACGGCGACGTGGTCGGTCTCTACTGAGCGATGGGCTGCCTCCTCGCACTCTTCGCAGCGATTTCGCCTCGCTTCGTCATCTTCCTGCTCTGGATCTTCTCGGACCGCCTGACCATCGCCTTCCATTCGGGCTGGGAGGGGATCATCGGCTTCATCTTCGTTGCCGTACACGACGCTCTTCTACGCCCTCGTCTATTCGCCGGGGAGGGCGTGTCGACTCCTTCGGCTGGTTCATCGTCGCCCTCGGCGTGCTGCTCGACCTCTCGTCGCACGCCTTCGGCTACCGGGCGCGCCGGCGCCGGGAGCGCCGCCGGGCGACGAGCTAGGAGAAGCGGAGGCGCAGGTCCGGCTCCGGCCCGAAGGACGGCGCGCTGGCGCCCGAGACCTCGAGCTTGTGCCAGCCGGCCACGCCGATCATCGCCGCGTTGTCGGTGGCCATGGCGTGGGGCGGGATGAGCAGCCGTGCGCCGAACTCGTCGGCGAGCACCTGGGCCCGGGCGCGGAGGATCGGGCTGGCCGCCACGCCGCCCACGATGGCCACGGCGGGGTCGCCGAACTCCTGGAGGGCGCGGCGCAGCTTGGCGATGAGCACGTCCATGCAGGCGGCGACGAAGGAGGCCGCCACGTCGGTCTCCGAGAAGCCGGGGTCGGCGCGCACGTGGTTGACGACTGCGGTCTTGAGGCCGGAGAAGGAGAAGGCGTAGCCCTCGGCCAGCATCGGCCGGGGGAAGCCGAGCACGTCCTCGCCGGTCGCGGCCAGCCGGTCCAGGACCGGTCCGCCCGGGTACCCGAGGCCGAGGAAGCGGGCGACCTTGTCGTAGGCCTCCCCGATGGAGTCGTCGACGGTCTCGCCGAGGAGCTCGTAGCGCCCCGGCTCGGTGCAGCGGGTCAGCATGCAGTGGCCGCCCGACACGAGCAGCGCGATCTGGGGGAACGGCACCTCGGGGTCGGCCAGGTAGACGCTGGCCAAGTGGCCCTCCAGATGGTTGACGCCCACCACCGGGATGCCCCAGCCCAGGGCGAGGGCCTTGGCGGTGGCGATGCCGACGAGCAGGGCGCCGACCAGGCCCGGTCCGGACGTGACGGCCACGGCGGTCAGGTCCTCCCCGGACACGCCGGCCTCGTGCAGGGCCGTCTCGACGATGGGCGTCACGGTTTCGAGGTGGGCGCGGCTGGCCAACTCCGGGACGACCCCGCCGAACGCGGCGTGGAGATCGATCTGGCTGGCCACGACGGACGAGCGGACCGAGAGCGTCTCGTCGACCACGGCGGCCGCCGTCTCGTCGCACGACGTCTCGATGGCCAGCAGGGTTCGGCTCACCGGGCCTCCTCGCAGGGCCTCCGCGATGGCGGCCCGGGCGAGTGCGCCCTCGCGCTCGACGGACGGCTCCGGCCCGCTGACGTTCACCAACGTCGAGGGGACGTCGTGCAGCTGCCCGCCGTCGACCACGAGGTCGACCGTGGGAGCCGAGAGAGGCCGCCACGTCGTGCGGCCGTACGCGGCGTGGGCGCGCCGTGCGGGTTGGCGCTGGTGACGACGAGCACGCCGGTCTCGCTCCAGGAGCGCCCGCAGGAAGTCGTGATCGGGGATGCGCACCGCCACCTCGACCCGACCGTCCAACCAGGCCGGCCGGTCGAGCTCGGGCGCGAAGCCGAAGGCCAGCGTCAGAGGCCCCGGCCACCAGCGCCGGGCCAGCGCCTCGGCCCCGGGCGTGAAGGCCACACCCAGCGCGCGCACCTGCGCCACGGAGGCGGCCAGAACGGGAAGGTGCATGCCCTCCGGGCCGGCCCTTCATGCGGATAGACGGTCTGCACCGCGTCGGCGTCGGCCGGCCGCGCCGCCAATCCGTAGACGGTGTCCGTCGGGACGACCGCGACGCCGCCGCCACGCAGCCACTGCGCCGCCACTCGTGCACCTTCGCTGTCGGCGCGCACGATCCTCACCGTCTCGGTCACTTTCGTTCGCCGGCGCTGCCGGGTGGCCCGGTCAGAGCCGGAGAGGGCGGACGGCGGACACCGACGAGCGTCGGATCCGACCGCCAGTCCACGCCGGGTACGTCGACGTAGAGCTCGATCTCGTTGCCGTCGGGGTCGAGGATGTAGAGGCTGTGGGTGACGGTGTGGTCGGCGGAGCCGACGACGGTGCCGCCGGCGGCCTGGACCGTGGCCAACGCGGCGCGCAGGTCGTCGTCGGTCTCGCCGACGTTGAGCCCGAAGTGGTACATCCCCACGCGTCGCCCCGACGGGATCGGCGCGGCGTCGGGCCCGACCTCAATCAGGAGCAGCTCGTGATGCGTGCGACCCGAGGAGAATCCGGCGGCGCCGACAGGGGCCTCCCCGGGAGCGGGCAGGACCTGTCGCCAGCCCAGGACGTCGCGGTAGAAGGCCGCGGAGCGCCCGAGGTCGCGCACGTACAGCACCAGGTGGCCCAGCTCCCGAACGGTCATGCACCCACGCTACCGGTCGCCTCGGCATCGACCGACGTCGCGGACGCGGACCCAGTGGGCGGTGGGCGGCATGCCGGGCCCGAGGTGGATCGGGACGTCGAAGGGCTGCGGACTCCAGCCCGGCGGCCTCCATCAGCTCGGTCAGGGCGTGCGGGATCGCCGCGGCCACGTCCCACAGGCGCGGGACGGCCCGGGCGTCCGAAGCCAGGCCCCAGTAGAGGACGCCCATGTTGCTCATGATCGTGATGTTCAGGCCCATCCCGTCCATCACCGGGCCGAGCGGGAACATCCCGAGCATCCGGCTGCCGCCCAGGTAGAGCGGGACGTCGGGGCCCGGGACGTTGGAGATGACGAGGTTGGCCACGGGCCGGTGCCGGTCGGCGAGCTTCATCCCCGTGTAGAGCCGGGCGGCCGCGGCGAAGACGTTCGGCGTCGCGTGCTCGGCCCAGTTCTGCAACGTGGTCGCGCCGAGCGCCTGGTGCTCCTCCTTGGCCCCCTTGGTGCCTTCGTGGATGAACTGCAGGCGCTCCAGCGGGTCCTCGATGTGGCAGGGCAGCTGCACGAACATGGCGGAGACCTTGTTGGAGCCCTTCAGCTCGGCGACGTCGGGGGTGACCGAGACGGGACCACCGAAACGAGCGGGATGTCCGGGAGCTCGTCGCCGGCCATCAGGTAGGTGCGCAGGGCACCGGCGCACATGGCCAGGACCACATCGTTGACCGTCGTGCCCATCTTGTTCTTCAGCGCCTTGGCGTCGGCCAGGCTGGCGGCGGCGAACGCGACACGGCGCCTGGCGTGCACGGCGACGTTGATGGAGGTACGCGGCGCGGTCAGCGGCAGGGCGGCCTTGCCGGTGAGGCCCTGGCGGATCCGCCGCACGTCGAAGATGTTCCGGGTGGTGCGCAGCACCATGCGCCCGAGGTCGAAGGGCGCGACCAGGCCGGCCACCATCGCCTGCGAGACCAGTTCCAAACCCGAGGGAATGCGCGAGTCGAGCTGGCGCGCCGTCTGTGGCGTGCGTCTCCACGGGGCTGGGCTCCAGGTCGAAGAGGACGCCGAGCAGCTCGGCTCCGGAGACGCCGTCGATCGTGCTGTGGTGCATCTTGACGACCAGCGCGATCTTCCCGTCCTCCAGCCCTTCGACGATCCACATCTCCCAGAGCGGCCGGTCGCGGTGGAGCTGGCGGCTGATGACGTCGGCGGCGAAGTCGCCCAGCTCACGCATGCCCCCCGGGGACGGCAGCGCGGCCCGCCGGAGGTGGTTGTCGATGTCGAACTCGGGGTCGTCGACCCAGACGGGGTGGCCGAGCCGCATCGGCACCTCCACCAGGCGGCGCTGGAAGACCGGCGCCAGGGGAATGCGGTCCTTGATCAGCTGGCGGATCCGCCGGAACGAATAGCCGTCGGGCACGGTCGAAGGATCGAAGACGGCGGTCATGGCCACGTGCATGTGGAGGGTCGGCGTCTCCATGTAGAGGAAACTCGCATCGAGCCCGGTCAGCCGTTCGGGGGTCATCGATTCTCCTTGGTCATCGTGGTGGCGTGCATAACCTCGCGCCTTCCCCAGGCCAGGGCAAACGGCGAGAGGCGCGCCTCCGGACCGGGGTGGACCTGCGGAGAACGGCCTGATCGGGCGAAGATGGTGGTGTGCCGTACGCCTTTTTGATCGTGACCCTCGTCGGGGCCGTCGCCGTGGCGCTGGCCTACCGCCCGATCCGACGGGAGCCCTTCACCGTTCTCAGCTTCACCTGCGGCTGGATCGCCGGCGAGCTGGCCTTCCAGAACATCATCTGGCAGGCTGGCGGCCACCGCCCTCTTCATTTCGTTCGGGGCGCTCTCGAACTGGGCCGGTTGGCTGGGGTTGGCCGTGGCCGTGGCGGACTGGGTGGGGCTGATCGGGCTCGGCATCGCCGGTCGCCGGGCCGCCGGCGTCACCGCCGCCGCACTTGCCGACGTGCGCAGCCCGTCCTTCCCTGTGCCCGCCGAGCCGACCACACCGACCTGGGGCAAGCTGGTGGCGGGTCACCCGTGCCATCCCCTTCAAGTCTCGGGCGGTGCGGGTGACGTGCAACATCGACTACTGGGGCGACGGCCAGAAGCGCCACCGTCTCGACGTGTACCAGTCCAAGCTGGCGCCGCCCGGGAAGGCGCCGGTCATGGTGTACATCCATGGCGGTGCCTGGATGATCGGCGAGAAGCGCGAGCAGGGCAAGCCGATGATGTACGAGCTGGTCGCCCGCGGCTGGGTCTGCGTGGCCATCAACTACCGGCTCAGCCCCAAGGCCACCTGGCCGGACCACATCGTCGACGCCAAGCGGGCCGTGGCCTGGGTCAAGGAGCACATCGACGAGTACGGCGGCGACCCCTCCTTCGTGGCCGTCAGCGGCGGGTCGGCCGGCGGGCACCTGTGCGCGTTGCTCGCCCTGAGTGCCGGTGACCCAGCCTTCCAACCCGGTTTCGAGGAGGCTGACACGGTGGTGCAGGCCTGCGTCCCCTTCTACGGCGTCATGGACCTGACCAGCTCGCCCGACGGTGCGGCCATCTTCGGCCCGGGCCTGCGCAAGATGCTCGAGAAGAAGGTCATGAAATGTACGGAGGCCGAGCACCCCGAGGTCTTCCGGGACGCCTCGCCGACGTACCGGGTCCAAGCCGAGGCACCGCCCGTTCTTCGTCCTCCAGGGGGTCAACGACACGCTGGTGCCCGTGGAGTCGGCGCGGGTCTTCGTGGAGCGGCTGCGGTCGGTCTCCCGCCAACCGGTCGCCTATGCGGAGCTGCCCCTGGCCCAGCATGCTTTTGACGTGCTGGCGTCCCTCCGCTGCCAGGCCACCACCTCGGCCGTCGCCGACTTCCTCGAGGCGGCCCGGGCCGCCGCCGGACCGGCGCGAAGGCCCGGCTGTGACGCCCTCCAGAATTTTTTCTGACGTAGAGCCAGCTCCCGAATTGTGACCTCCCACCCCGACCGCGATCGAAGCGGGAGGGAGGGTAGGACAACCGACGAGATCTCCATGAGGTGACAGTCACGCCTCAGCAGATGGCCGACCCCGCGCACCCGGCCTTCCTCTGCTCCGCGCCGTCAGCTCTCGTCGGACAACACCACCTGCACGCTCAGGGCGTCGCCCACGGAGACCGCCAGCTCGTCCACGCCGCCGGCATCGACGATGTCAGCCCGGGCTGCCTCCACGGCAGCGAGCGTCTCGGGCGGACCCGTCACGGTGAGCAGGGCCACCCGCGCCCGCATGGAGCGCTTGTTCGTCGTCTTCTCCCGGCGCACCGCGCCGAGGACCTCGGCCGCGACAGCCAGCACCGACCTGTCTGCCTCGGCGTGGGGCCCGACATCGCTGGCCTCGGGCCAGGACGCCAGGTGCACCGAGCCGTTCTGCCACCAACTCCAGACCTCCTCGGTGACAAAGGGGAGGAACGGTGCGAAGAGGCGGTAGCAGAGCGGAGAGTGCCAGCGCCAACGTGGCCCGGGCCGAATCGGACCCGCCCGCCGCCCCTTCGCCGTAGGCGCGGGTCTTGACCAGCTCGACGTAGTCGTCGCAGAAGGACCAGAAGAACGTCTCGGTGACCTCGAGTGCCGCGGGCGTAGTCGAACCCGTCGTGAGCCGACGTCGCCGTGTCGATGAGGGTGGCCAGCTGGGCCAGCAGCGCGGCGTCGAGCGGCTCGTGCACCGCGTCGAGCCCGGGTATCGGTCCCTCGCCCAACCGGCCCAGCGCGAACTTCGACGCGTTGAGGATCTTGATGGCCAGGCGGCGCCCGATCTTCATGACGCCGATGTCGAGCGCGGTGTCCGTCCCGGGCCGGCCGTTGCAGGCCCAGTACCGGACGGCGTCGGAGCCGAAGTCCTCCAGCGTCGCCATGGGCGTGATCACGTTGCCCTTCGACTTGGACATCTTCTTGCGGTCCTTGTCGAGGATCCAGCCGTTGATGGTGGCGTGCCGCCAGGGCACGACGCCGTGCTCCTGGTACGAGCGCAACAGCGTCGAGAAGAGCCAGGTGCGGATGATCTCGGGCCCCTGTGGCCGCAGGTCCATGGGGAACGTGGCCGCGAAGAGCGCGGGGTCGTCCTCCCAACCGCAGGCGATCTGCGGTGTCACCGAGGAAGTGGCCCAGGTGTCCATGACGTCAGGGTCGCCTGTGAAACCTCCGGGGATGCCGCGCTGATCCGCGGAGTAGCCCGGAGGCACATCCGTCGTCGGGTCGACCGGGAGCATCGCCTCGTCGGGGACGAGGGGCGTCGAGTGGTCGGCTTCGCCATCGGGCCCGACGGGATACCAGACCGGCACGGGCACCCCGAAGAAGCGCTGCCGGCTGACGAGCCAGTCGCCGTTGAGCCCGCTGACCCAGTCGTCGTAGCGGACCTGCATGTAGGGCGGGTGCCAATCGAGCTCGGTGCCCGCCTCGAGCAGCGCCCGGCGCAACCCGTCGTCGCGACCACCATTGCGGATGAACCACTGGCGGCTCGTGACGATCTCGAGCGGGCGGCTGCCCCGCTCGTAGAACTTCACCGCGTGCTGAATGGGCCGAGGGTCGCCCACGAGATCTCCGGATGCGGCCAGCAGCTCGACCATGGCCCGCTGGGCCTGCTTCACGGTCCGGCCGGCGATGGCGCGCCAGGGTTCGCCGTCGGGGACGCCGGGCGGCGGCGTCTCGGCGATGCGGCCTGAGCGCGTCACGATGCTCCGGGTCGGCAGGTCGAGCTCGCGCCACCACACGACGTCGGTCACGTCGCCGAAGGTGCAGATCATGGCGATGCCCGTGCCCTTGTCCGGCTCGGCCAGGTGGTGGGCCAGAACGGGGACCTCGACCCCGAACAGGGGCGTGTGCACCGTGGAACCGAAACGCGCCTCGTAACGCTCGTCGTCGGGGTGAGCCACCAGCGCGACGCAGGCGGCCACCAGTTCGGGTCGCGTCGTCTCGATCTCGATGTCGTCGAAGCGCAGGCGATGGTAGGCACCGGCCAGTTCGCGGTCCTCCATCTCCGCCTGGGCGACCGCCGTCTGGAAGTCCACGTCCCAGAGCGTGGGCGCCTCGGACGTGTAGGCCTCGCCCCTGGCCAGGTTGCGCAGAAACATGCGTTGGCTGGTTCGCCGGCTTCTGTCGTCGATGGTGGCGTAGGTGCGCCCCCAGTCGACCGACAGCCCGACCCGTCGCCACAGGTCCTCGAAGACCCGCTCGTCCTCGTCGGTGAGCTGGTGGCAGAGCGCGATGAAGTTGGGCCGACTGACGGGCACGTCGTCCTTGCCGGGCTCCTCGGGTGGGGTGAATTCCGGGTCGTAGGGGAGCGATGGATCGCAGGTCACCCCGAAGTAGGTCTGGACCCGCCGCTCGGTCGGCAGCCCGTTGTCGTCCCAGCCCATCGGGTAGAAGAGCGTCCACCCCCGCATGCGTCGATAGCGGGCGATGGCGTCAGTCTGGACGTAGCCGAAGACGGAGCCCATGTGGAGGGAGCCCGACACCGTCGGCGGGGGTGTGTCGATGGAGAAGACCTCGGCCCGGGTGGCGGTGTCGTCGAAGCGGTAGGTCCCCGCCTCCTCCCACGCGAGAGCCCAGCGCTCCTCGAGATTGTCGAGCGTGGGCTTGTCGGGGACGCGGGGCGCTCCGGTCGTTGGAGTCGACATGATCGCGTTACCGTACCCGGGTGCTGCGCCTTCACGACACCGCGACGGGGACTGTCCGCACCTTGGAGCACCGCGTTCAGGGGGAGGTGTCGATGTACGTCTGTGGTCCCACGGTCTACGACATGCCCCACATCGGCCACGGGCGGGCCAACCTGACCTTTGACATCCTGCGCCGCTACCTGAGCTTCACCGGGCTCAAGGTGCACCACGTGGCCAACGTGACCGATGTCGACGACAACATCATCAGACGGGCCGCCGAGCTCGGGCGCACCGAGTCCGACGTGGCGGCCGAATTCGAGGCCCGGTGGTGGGAGTCGATGGATGCGCTGGGCGACCTGCGCCCGCAGGAGATCCCCCACGCCACCCAGTACATCGAGGACATGGTCGCGCTGGTGAGCGAGCTCGTGGCTCTGGGGAAGGCCTACGAGACGCCAGATGGGGTCTACCTGGAGGTCTCCACGGTCGAGGGGTACGGGCTCCTGGCGCAGCAGTCACTGGAGTCGTTGCAGGTCGGGGCGCGAGTCGAGGCCAACGAGGACAAGCGCTCGCCTCTCGATTTCGCCCTGTGGAAGAAGGCCAAGGCGGGGGAGCCCAGTTGGGACTCGCCCTGGGGCCGGGGCCGGCCCGGCTGGCACACCGAGTGTGTCGTCATGTCGCTGGACCTGTTGGGTGAGGGCTTCGACCTGCACGGCGGCGGACAGGACCTGAAGTTCCCCCACCACGAGAACGAGCGGGCGCAGGCGGTCGCCGACGGGAAGGCCTTCGCGCGGCACTGGATGCACAACGGCTGGGTGGAGGTCGAGGGCACGAAGATGTCCAAGTCCCTAGGCAACTTCACCACGCTGCCCGACCTGCTCTCACGCCACGATGCCCGCGCCTATCGGCTGCTCGTGCTGCGCGCGCACTACCGCTCGCCCATAGAGGTGACGCCCGAGACCCTCGACGATGCCGAGAAGGCCCTGGGCAGGCTGGACGGGTTGGCCCGCCGATTCGATGATGTTGCCGAGCTCCTGGCGCAGACGCCCGAGGGGTACGTCGTCGACGGCACGCCGCCTGCCGCGGACATCGACCCGGACGCGTCGGCGACGTTCAGGACGCACATGGACGACGACCTCGACACACCCGGCGCGCTGGCCGGCATCTTCGAGCTCGTGACGGCGGCGCACTCGGCAGCGGACGCCGGGGACGAGGAGGAGGGGCGCGACTGGCGCACACGGCCGTGGCGCTCGCCGCCGCGCTCGGGCTGTCGCTCCGAGCGGCGGATACCGACGTCGACGAGGAATCGGCCCGGCTGGTGTCGGCGCGTGACGAGGCACGCCGCGCAAAGGACTTCGCCCGGGCCGACGCCCTGCGTGACGAGCTGGTTGCCCGCGGGTGGACCGTCGAGGACACCGCGGGCGGCACCGCCATCCGGCGCTGAGACGTCAGAAATCCCAGGCCAAGCCCTTTTCCCTCTGCCGCGTCGACTGTGACACGGTCGTAGGTTACTATGCAGTAACCACGGCCCCTCGGGTCAGTGTTACTGCGCGTGGCCAGCGATTCCAGGCGCGGTTCCATCGAACGCAGTGGCTTCGGCTGGGGCCGGGGCCGAACAAGGAGGGTGCACCAATGTCTGACTTCTCCCTCGAGCTCAACGAGGACCAGCTCCAGATCGTCAAGTGGGTCCACGAGTTCGCCGAGAACGTCGTCCGCCCGGCCGGCCCCGAGTGGGACGAGCGGGAGGAGACACCCTGGCCGATCATTCAGGAGGCGGCCAAGAACGGGCTCTACTCCTTCGACTTCATCGCCCAGTGCTTCTCGGATCCGACCGGCCTTCTCATGTGCCTGGTCAACGAGGAGATGAGCTGGGGCGACGCCGGCATCGGGCTGGCCATCTTCGGCTCGACCTTGGCCGTGGCCGGGATCTTCGCCAACGGGACGCCGGACCAGATCGGCGAGTGGATCCCGCAGTGTTTCGGGACGCCCGACGACGTCAAGCTCGCCGCGTTCGGGGTCTCAGAGCCCGATGCCGGGTCGGACGTCTCCTCTCTCAAGTCCCGTGCGGTCTACGACGAGGCCAAGGACGAGTGGGTCCTGAACGGCACGAAGACCTGGATCACCAATGGCGGCATCGCCAACACCCACGTCCTCGTGCTCTCGGTCGACCCGTCACTCGGGAGCCGCGGCCAGGCCAGCTTCGTGGTGCCCGAGGGGACGCCGGGCATCTCCCAGGGTCAGAAGTTCAAGAAGATGGGCATCCGCGCCTCGCACACGGCCGAGGTCGTCCTCGAAAACTGCCGGGTACCGGGCCGCTGCCTCCTCGGTGGCAAGGAGAAGCTGGACGAGCGCCTGGCCCGGGCCAAGGAAGGGAAAAAGACGTCTACCCAGGCGGCCATGGCGACCTTCGAGGCATCGCGCCCCATTGTGGGTGCGCAGGCCGTCGGCATCGCTCGGGCGGCCTACGAGTACGCGCTCGAGTACGCCAAGGAGCGCAAGCAGTTCGGTCGCGCCATCATCGAGAACCAGGCCATCGCCTTCAAGCTGGCCGACATGAAGATGCACACGGACGCCGCCCGGTTGCTCGTACACCGCGCCGCCAACATGGCCAGCACGGGCAAGAAGTTCGAGAACGGCGAGGGCTCAATGTCCAAGCTCTACGCCGGCGAGAACGCCGTGTGGGTGACCGACCAGGCCATCCAGATTCTCGGCGGGTACGGCTACGTCCGGGAGAACCCGGTCGAGCAGTGGCACCGCGACTCGAAGATCTACACCATCTTCGAAGGGACATCCGAGATTCAGCGGCTGGTCATCAGCCGGGCCATCTCGGGGATCCACATCAACTGATCGACCAGGCAAAATGGTCGATGACGGCGACCTCCGTGGTGTCTCGGCGATCGCCTCGGCCAAGTCCAAGCGCGAAAGGAATCCTTCCTGACGCGAGGACAAGTCCAGCGTCAACTCAGGACAGTTGCGGCAGCCTGTCCAGTCTCCGGCAAGCGGCTGCCCTCAAACGATCCGAACCAAGCGGTGGCTCTGCAGCGCGGGGCCAACCCTATTCTTTGGCAAAGAGATCGTTCCTGAAAGAGTTCACGCGGGTCACGCCCATCGGCTTCCATCGCGACCCGACCTGAGTCCTAGATGCTGGACGAGCGACGAAGGTACGCGCGGAGGCGCACCTCGTCCCCGGCATCCAACGCGACCAGCAACGAACCGAGCGCGTTGAACGCCGCTTCCCCGAGTTCGGCTCGCAATTCTTCCTCGATCGCCCGGGCCACCGCGCTCTGGTGCGCCAGGTAGTCCAACCCCAGAGGCGTCAGGAAGACTGACTTCTCTCTCTTGCTGGTGGTCGAATCGGCTATCGCGACGTAGTCCCGATCACGGAGTTCTGCGACGACCTTGCTGGCGCCCTGCCTGGTAATGCCGAGCTCTCGTCCGATGGCCGAAATAGTCGATCCAGCTTGGTCTGAGCACAGTCGCAACACACGGCCGTCGGGGAACTTGCGTTCGCCGAACCCCGCTTCGGCCATGGCTCGGTCCAACCGAAGCTGGTATCCCAGCCAGGCGCGCCTGAGTGCTGCACCGAGTCCCACTGATGTCGACTCAACGCTCGATGTGTCAGCGCCGGGGATCACGAGGAGATGTTAGCGAACTGTGAACTTAGTTGACAGTCTGCTTGGGGCACCAGATACTTCGGACATGCGCCTCACGCACACCACGATGTACCCAGGGGGCTCCGCTCCGATCTGGGCGACCAGGAGAAGCCGACCCTCGTGACACAGCATCGCTACGGAAGTTGGGCTGCCCGCACTGTGGGAGTGGCGGCGCTGGCGGTAAGTGTGTCGCTCGCAGGCGCGGCGATGGCCACACCCTCAGGGGCCACCATCGCTCGAAGTCCCGCGGCCCCTTACGCCGTGGCGGCGCAGCGCCAGCCGCTCACCACGAACGCCAAGTCCGCGGTGGCCCACGACACTGAGACTGAAGCGCTCGTCGCGCAGTCGGGTCGCCTCTTCGCAGCAACGGGTCAATGGGAGTATCCCGGGCCTTCGGCGTTCGGGCAGGTTCTGGTCAAGAAGTCGAAGACCAGCCCGTGGTCGGTCTTCGAGCAGACGCAGTCGCTTCGGGTCCAGGCGTTGGACTCGTTCCCGATCCCGAGGGATCAGGGGCTCGGTCCCAGCCATTCCCTCCTCGTGACTCAGGCAATCGTCGCCGGGCGCTCGAGGATCCAGTGGTTGCTCGACGGTGCCAGCTCGTTCTCCCTTCGTAATTCGTACGCCCTTCCCGCGGGCGCCGACGTCCGTGCATTCGGAACGCATGAGTCGGATGGGGTCTGGTCGGTCTACGCAGGGGTTCGGCCCACCGGGATCATTCAAGGTGTCTGGTCGCCGGCTCGCCGCACTCTGGTGTTCAATCCCAAGCCTGAGCTCACCGTGGCGCCACCAGGGTCGCCGGGCGCGGTGACGCAAAAGGTGACGGGTTTTGCCGATTGTGGCGGGGCCCTGTACACGACTATCAACACGACGCTCTATAGGCGCAACGACGGCGCCCTGCCCTTGGGTATCCCTCGTTGGATCCCGGTCTACCGAGCGCCACCGGTGGGTTCGCATAACAGCGGGCTGCGGGGGATCACGTGCGTCTCCCACGTCGGGTTGGCGTCACTGCTCATCTCGACGGAGGGCAGCGGCAATGTGTACCGCTTCGACGATCTGCCGCGAGGCCAGCTCCATACCACGACGGGCCCGAGTCCGGGTTCGGTCTCCGACGGTTTGGTGCAGACGCTCGAGTTCCAACCCGCTCCCGCTATCCGCCAGATGCTGGCGACGCAGGGAGCGGTCATTCCGGCAACAGGACGAGGGTCCATCGCCTACGTCATCGCGGCCTACAACAACGGCGACTTCCAGTCCATGAAGATCGGAGGGGTCGACCGATGGGTGTTCGGGTTCGAGTGGGGCTATCAGGGGGTCTGCCCAACCACTCAGAAGTGTGGACCCATCGCGTCGGGCGTAGTGCACTTCAACGCCAGCGCCTGCTTTGCGGTGCGGACCGATCAGGGTCAAGCGCCTACCTACACGCTGCGCTGTCTGGGCGGGCCCACCATGAATCCTTCGGCGCAGGTGTCGAAGCCCATCCGCTCCGGTCAGGCGTTCGTCTCCATCCGCAGCATCGTGCCCTCACCGTTCGCAGACGGCCGGATCTACTACGCCGGCTACGACTGCAATTTCTATCCCGCCGACGGCACGGCGTGGGTGGCAACGTCCCCGCTCAGTTCTCTCAGCCTCTCCGTTTCATCGAAAGGGAGTCACACATGAAGCGATCCACGAGATCATTACGACGATCCGCAGTCGCCGTTGCCGCAGGTGCCCTCGCCGTTCTGGTGCTGGCGCTCAGCGCGTGCGGCAGCTCGCGTGGCCAACCGGTGGCCTCTCCCGAACGCGTGAGCGGTGGGTCGACGGGTCACTATGTGGTGGCGGCCGGGATCCACAAGATCAAGCACATCATCGTCATCGAGCAGGAGAACCGCTCGTTCGACAGCTACTTCGGCACCTACCCCGGGGCTGATGGCATTCCGATGGCGAATGGCGTGCCGACGGTGTGCGTGCCCGTCCCGACGGGCGGATGCCAAGCGCCCTACCACGACACCGCCGACGTCAACGGCGGCGGACCGCACGGTGAGCACAACGCGAAGGTCGACGTCAACGGAGGGAAGATGGACGGCTTTATCGCGTCCGCTACCAGCGGAAAGAAGGGCTGCGGCGCCAACGTCAACACTGTCGACAATCCCGCGTGCTCGAACTCGGCCACACCCGACGTCATGGGGTATCACACGGCGGCGGAGATCCCGAACTACTGGACGTACGCCAAGGACTTCGCGCTCGATGACCACATGTTCGAGCCGGTCGCATCATGGTCGTTACCCGACCACCTCTATCTGGTGTCGGGCTGGTCGGCCAAGTGTTCGAGCCCTGCCCCGTCGAGTTGCGTGAATGAGATCAAGGGGCCCTACACCCCCGTGCAGATGCAGAAGTACGTGGACCAGGCCATCGACACCGGTACGGCTGACGTGACCAACGCGTGGACCGACATCACCTGGCTCCTCTACAACAAGCACGTCTCGTGGGCCTACTACGTCCAGACCGGCGACCAGCCCGACTGCGACAACGACTCAGCCGTAGCGTGCCCCCCGGTGGCGCAGAGCTACCTCACCCCGGGCATCTGGAACCCGCTCCCCATCTTCGAGGACGTGCAGAAGGACCACCAGATCCGCAACATCCAACCGCTCAACAACTACTTCGCCGATGCCAAGAAGGGGACGTTGCCATCGGTCATGTGGGTCACCCCATCGCAGGCCGACAGCGAGCACCCGCCAGCCAGCGTGCACCAGGGCCAGGCCTATGTCACCGCTGTGATCAACGCAGCCATGAAGAGCCCGGACTGGGACTCGACCGCCATCTTCTTGCAGTGGGACGACTGGGGCGGTTTCTACGACAACGTCGTGCCGCCGCCAGTGGACCAGAACGGCTACGGCTTGCGGGTCCCGGCCATGGTGATCTCGCCATACGCCAAGTCCGGCTACATCGATCACCAGACCCTCTCGAGCGATGCCTACCTGAAATTCATCGAAGACGACTTCTTGGGTGGCTCGAGGCTCAATCCCAAGACGGACAAGCGGCCGGATCCCCGGCCCGACGTCCGCGAGGACGAGAAGATCCTGGGCAACATGGTCAACGATTTCGACTTCAACCAGGCGCCACGGGCCCCAGTCCTCCTCCCGACCAACCCCGCGACGGACTCGCCGAGCATTCCGGCATACTTCAACGGACTCGGGCCGTGTGGTGGATGCACGGCGACGCCACCGAGTACTTAGGGGATCGGTCCAACGATTTCGGAGGACTCCGAGAAGGCATTGGCTGCTTAATTCCCCGCCTCTGATGGATTTGCGAATGCGTCGGCGGCGGTCCAGAGTCGACTTGCTGGAGCCGAGGTAGACGCGCCTGTGTCTGTCGGTTCCATATCGCTGAAGGGGTGCCAGGAACTGATCTCGTCTTCGAGGGGACGTCCGAGATCCAGTGGCTCGTGCTCGGCCGGGCGATCTCGGGGATCCACATCAACTGAGCCACCTGGGAGCAGAGATTCGGATCAGGGGAACCCGAGGAAGCGTTCTGCGAGAGTCCGGAGCTGAGTCCGCAGGGTCTCATCATCGCAACGAATCACCATTGGGTGCATGACGGCGCCGCTGATGGCCGCACTCAGCATGACCGTCGCGATCTCTGAGTCCGGTCCTGCATCTGGCCCAATGAGGAGCCGGCTGAGACGTTGCACGACCTTCACCGGTCGCTGATCCCGAGCAAAGAGCCGACCCACGAGCGGGTCGGTGAGAATGGTGCTGTTCTCACGCCGGCGCTCTACGGCCAGATCGATGATCATCGTCAGCGCCGCTCCTCGGGCGCGATCTCCGTCCACCTCGGATTCGGCCACGTCGAGGACCGTCTCCAGGCGGTCCAATTCTGCGCCGGCGACGGCTCGGACAATCTCATCCTTCGTCTTGTACTGGTGGTAGACGGCCGCCTTCGTGACACCGATGGCATCGGCGATCATCTGCAGGGATGTCCCGCCGACTCCATTTTTCGCGAACTCCCGCAGCGCCGCCTCGATGATGCGGGTCTGCGCAGCCGATGGAGGCTTGCGCTGCCGACTGGCGGTTCTCGACGAAGCCATGTCCCCGAATCTAAGCCCACTTGCCTGGGATAGCCGATCGGCTATGTTCTGCCCGGCAGGCTGACCGGGGGTGCGCTGCGCGGCGCGCCAGACCAAGGAGGCGAGCGATGCGAGCGGCCGTGGGAGTTGCAGGTCTGCCTGGTGGAACGTGCCGGTGAGACGAACGACCGGCGAACTGATCATCTTCTGGGCGCTGCCTGCGGTGGCGATCATCTGGATCGCGGCGTTCTTCCTCTTCCCGGGTTTCCTGCCGCCCATGTCTCCGCAGTGGTCGGCGCAGAAGGTCGCCGCGTTCTACGCCGACCACACGTCGCGCGTCCGCTACAGCATGATCCTGTTCAACTGGTTCTGCGTGGCGCTGATCCCGATCCTGATGCTGATCGTGGAGCGCATGCGGGGCATGGCACACCGCACGCCAATTCTGCGGTACTGCGTGATCGGGGTCGCCGGTGCCGCCCCGATCGCCTTTCTCACCGCGACGATCTTCTGGCTGCTGGCGGCGTTCCGGCCCGATCGGCCCGCCCGCGCTCACCCAGCTCTACAACGACCTGGCGTGGATCACGTTCACCTGTGGCGTGCCCTTCCTCGTCGCCCTGTGCCTGTTCCTGGCGGTGGCCATCTACCTCGATGAGCAGGCGCGACCCGTGTTTGCGCGGTGGGTCGGCCACTTCAACCTGCTCATCGCCGTCGCGCTGGTGCCGGCAGGGTTTGCCGGCCTGACGCTCAGCTGGACCCTTCGCCTGGAACGGCTTCCTGTCGTTCTGGGTCAAGAACGTCGCCATCGCCCTCTGGCTCGTCGTCATGGCGGTGGTGTTGGGGCAGGCGATCGGGCGCGATCGCTTGGCGGAGCAAGCCTCGGCGTGAAGCGACCTGCGCTGCTCGACGATCCGAAGCGGGAGCTGTGGCTGGCTTGGTACGCCACCATCGGCTTCTACTCCCTGTACACCGTCGTCTTCTTCGTCATCACGCGCACCCAGCCGCCGGGGAAGCCGTGGTACACCCCTGATCAGGTGGTGGGGTGGTTCGCCAGCCGCCACGAGGGCCTGCTCATCGGCTTTGCGCTGATCTTCATTCTGGGCGGGCTCTCCGCCACATCGATCGCACTGATCACCTACTCCATCCGGCGAATGTCGGTCAGCCGTGCCTTCGCCTACTCGTACCTGATCCTCTACGCCGTCAGCGCGGTCCCCGGGTTCTTGTTCATCTGCGTGGCGATGACGGTGGGTGCCTTCCGGCCGGATCGCAACCCGGAGATCCTCCGGTGGCTCTACGACCTCGGGTTCCTGTCCTTCTCCGGCACCATGGGCGTCTTCCTCATCGGCTCGTTGATCTGGATGCTGGCGATCCTGCTCGACAAGAACCGCGTCTTCCCGGTGTGGTTCGGCTACCTCAACCTGTGCAACGGGCTGACCGAGGTCGTGGTCGCACCCTCGTGGATCTTCCATGCCGGCGTCTTCGCCTGGAACGGCGTGATCGCCTGGTGGATCAACGTGGCCGTCTTCGGTCTCTACACCGGGGCCTTCATCATGTTGTTGCGCAACATGATCCTTCGCGAGGACTTCGGGACGGGGCCGCTGCCCGACCTGCCGCCGAAGGAAGGTCGAGGTCGCGTGTTGGCGGAGTTCATGGCGCCATGACGACGACCGAACGCGATGTGTCGGCGGTGTCGGAGGAGGGATCGCCGGAGCACGTTCCCGGCGGGCGCGACATCTGGTTCTTCGTGCTGTTCGAATCCCTCGTCTTCACCTCGTATTTCTGCGTCTACCTCTTCAACCGGACACAGCACGAGCAGGCATTCCTGCTCGGACAGTCCCACCTGCTGCTGTGGCTGGGCGTGCTCGACACGATCGTCCTGCTCTCGAGCTCCTGGGCCGTGGCCCGATGTGTCCAGCACGCCCGGGCCGGGCGATTCGAGCGCGCCCGGCGAGGGGCGTTCCTGACCGCGGGTTTCGGGGTGGTGTTCCTCATCCTCAAGATCGTCGAGTGGGTCCGGCTGATCCACATGGGGGACACGTTCACCAGCAGCCAGTTCTTCCAGTACTACTTCTTCCTGACCGCGATCCACTGCGTGCATCTCTTGGTCGGCTTCGTCGTGCTCGGGGTGCTCGTGTATCAGCTGTCAAGCGAGAAGCGGCGTTCTCAAGTGACGGTGGAGACCTGCGCCACCTATTGGCACTCGGTCGACTTCTTCTGGGTGTTGATCTTCGCCCTGCTCTACGTGGTGAGGTGATGGTGGAGAACGGGTTCAACAAGCGGCTCTTCGGGGTGTGGTTGATCCTGGTCGCCATTTCGCTGGCCTACCTGTGGATCGATCATGCGGCCACGCATCAGGGCATTCCCACCGCCAGCACGGTCGTGACCGTGGTCGCCATCTGCTTCGCGTTGATCAAGGTCCGGATCATCATGCGCGAGTTCATGGAGGTACGGAACGCGCCCCGGGTGCTTCGCCGTCTCACCGATTTCTGGGTCTTGCTCATGGCCGTCGCTCTGCTCGGGGTGTATTTCGCTGGAATGGCCGTGGCGTGAAGGAGTGCAGTTGGGAAGGCAAGCTTCAGCAGAGCGCTGGGTCGCACCATCTGGCAGGGTTGGTACGCAAAAGCTGAGAAGCCATCTCCCAGGAATTCGATGCGAAAGGAAGCATGCTGATGCCCGACGACTCAAGAAGCGACTCTGGCTCCTCCATCGACACCCGACGTCTTCTGCTGGTAGGTGCCGGGCCGGGTCTCGGAATGGCGGTGGCCCGTCGCTTCGCCAACGGCGGCTTTCGAGTGACCCTGGTGGCTCGCAGCACGGACGGACTCCGCGATCTCGCCGACAGCCTGGCCGACACCGGGGCCCCGATCGACACGATCGCGGCAGATGCCAGCGACCCTGAAGCGTTCGGAGCTCGGATGGCGGAGCTCTACGGCGAGCAGGGTGCGCCCGGGCTCATCATCTACAACGCGGTCATGGGAACTCCCGACCAGTTGCTGACTTCGGACGTCGCGCACCTGGAGATGGCGTATCGGGTTGACGTCATCAGCGCCATCGTCCTGACGCAGGTCGTCGCACCGGCCATGCGGGCGGCCGGCTCCGGCACCATCATCGTGACGGGCGGCGGGTTCGCCGATTATCCGATCCCAGCCCTGGCGACCGTTTCCCTCGGCAAAGCGGCGCTCCGATCGGCCGCCACCATGCTCGGAGCCGATTTGAACACCGATGGCATCCGCGTGGCGACATTGACGATCATGGGGCAGATCGTGGCGGGCACGGCCTTCGACCCCGAAAAGATCGCAGCGCGCTATTGGGAGGTCGTCCAGTCCGACGATCCCTGGCAGGCAGAGTTCCGCTTCACCGGCGAGTAGGCCGTCGCCTCTGAACGAGTCGTGGTCGCGACGAGAACGTCGGCTCGTCAGGGGTTGATGGTGGCCGTCACGCCGTTCATCTGAATGTTGGCGCCCGCCGCGGTCTGACTGCCGTTGTCCGAGGACGCGTCCGCCAACAGGTTCACGCCGAGCCCGACCACTCCTGGGGCGAGTTGCGAACCGTCGGGGCAGAAGAGCGTGACGCTCGCGGTTCCGGATGCAAGTCCGCTCGGCGAGGAGAGATCGTATTGACCGGGCGGCGTCGACCAGGTCCCGTAGGAGCCGTCCGTGCAATTGATCAGTCCGATGGCTGCACTGAACGACACCAAGGCGAAGGCATCGTCATCGGTGCCTGTCTGCGACAGCCCTGAGGTCGTGTAGGGGATCGAGAAGTCGACGGACATGGTGGGGGAGGTCAGTGTCACGGACGCAGTGAGCGTGGTGTCCACGTCAGCGGATTGTTCGACGAGCTCGTTGCCGAGGGCCTGAACCGAAACGGTGGCGGAACCGTTCGGCGTCCCGACCGAACTGACCGACGCGCTGCCGTAGACAGCGGACCCCGCCGCGGGCAGCGGGGTGCAACTGCTGAAGACCGGTGGGGACGCTCCCTCTCCGGGCGGGGCCCCGACCAGCGAATCGAGCTCGGCGTAGACCTCGTCGAGCGCGGGGGAGAGCACCGGCCCGTACGTCGGACCGTCGCACTGCGCCGACGTGACGGTGAACGACGTCACGGGCACGACGGCCGCAGGGCCGGCGGCTGACGCGGTCGACGGCAGGAGCACGAGGGACAGGGCGAGCCCGGCGAGAGCGGGAATGACGTTCTTCGGGGAAATCCAGGAACCAGGGTGCACGAGATGAACCGCCCTCTCGTTCGTCCGCTGCCGTCACGCTGCGGCCTCCGCTCCCGCACGGACACTACCCCGAGGTGCCCGTTCTCCCGCCGGCCCGTGCCTGTTTCACGCCAGTAGCTCCCTCCAAGCCGAAGGCGGTGGAGCGAGCGTTGCGCAGCGTCCAAATCTCTCAACGGTTTCCGGCAGGGCAGCCACAGGAACAGATCTACCAGGGATTTCGCGGCTCCGGCGGCTCTCGAAACGGGCGACGCCGCGTCCCGGGTCCGCCTAAAGAGACCCCCCGTTTCGGCCGACAACAGAACGGCGGATACATCGGGGCGGTGCGTGGCTTTGGGGTGGCTCCGGCCACCTGCCAGCGGCGCGTGAAGGGACAGTGGGCAATGGTCACCGAAGAGGAATGGCATGGAGAGATGGCGAAGGCCAGGCGCCTCCGCTTCATCAGCCCGCTGGCGGGGCTGGTCGTCCTCGGTCTGCTCACGGTGCCGGCAGTGGCCATCGGTCGGTCCTTCGGGAAGGGTGTCACCGCGTATGCGGTGACGGCCGGCGTTCTCATGGCCCTCCTCGTTCCCGCTCGTCTACGTGCTGGTCATCATCAGCGATCGCCAGCAGCGCAAGACCGACGACAAGGTCCGTGCGCTGACCGCCGAGCTGAGTGAGGCGATCGACGTCGCCGACCGTGAAGGGGTCACCCGGGAGCTGCAAGGGCAGCGCCAGCGCTTCGAGAGCCGCCTGGCCAATGCGCTGGACATGGCCGAGGGCGAGCCCGAGGTCATCGACGTGATCGAGCGGTCGTTTGCCGCCGTCGTGCCCGACGCGCCGGTCGAGCTCCTCTTGGCCGACAACAGCCACGCCCATCTGCTGCGCATGGCCGGCGTCGGGCCCGACGGCGAGCCACCTGTCGTGCAGCGTCGATTCCCCGGACCGTTGCCCCGCGGCCCGGCGGGCCCAGGTGCAGGTCTTCGGGGACAGCGACCACCTCGATGCGTGCCCCAAGCTCCGCAACCGGCCGCAAGGGTCGCCTCTCCGCGCTGTGCGTGCCGGTCTCCATCATGGGGCGGACGGTGGGCGTGATCCACGCCACCGACAAGCCCGAGGCGGTGGTGGAGGACTCCCAGATTCAGGACCTGACCACGCTGGCCAAGCTGGCGGGGGCGCGGATCGGCTTGCTCCGGGTGATGGCCGAGACCCAGTTGCAGGCGTCGACCGACACGCTCACCGGCCTGCTCAACCGGCGCTCCTTCTCCGAGAAGGTCGCCGCGGTGCCGCACGATCTGCATCCGGTGGCGGTGGCCATGGCCGACCTCGACCACTTCAAGAACCTGAACGACACGTACGGGCACGAGACCGGCGACAGGGCGCTGCGGCTGTTCGCCCGCGTCCTGCGCGACTCGCTGCGGGCGCACGACCTGATCTCCCGTTACGGGGGCGAGGAATTCGCCATCGCCTTCCCCGACTGCTCCTCGGTCGACGCCACCCGCGCCCTCAACACCGTGGCGGCCCAGCTCGACGCCGCCATCACCGTCGGCGGCCTGCCCAAGTTCACCTCCAGCTTCGGGATCACCGAGATCGAGCCGGGGGAGGAGCTGGCCGCCGCCCTGCGCCGGGCCGACGACGCGCTTCTGGTGGCCAAGCGCTCGGGGCGCAACCAGATCGTCCTGCACGATCCGGAGAACGAAGTCGAACACGCCCTCGAGCAACGGATCCGCGACCCACCAGGTCGAGGAGCTGGCGCGCGCCGAGCGCATCTGAGCCGTCGAGACAGCGGCTCTCCGGGTTCTCCGAGCGGGCGCACCGCGCCTACGCACCAGGCCGGCCCTAGTCTCGGCCTGCCGTGCCCCCGCCCCCGCTCCTCCGCCACGCCTCCGACGTCACCCCGGAGTGGTTGACCGAGCGTCCTCCGGCAGGGCCGGCGCCTTGGCGCAGGGCGCTGCGGTGCGCTCCTTCGAGACGGCGCCGATCGGCACGGGACAGATGGCGGACACGACTCGTTTCACGTTGACCCTCGACGAGCCCGGAGCCGGCCCGGCCAGTGTGGTGGGCAAGTTCGCCTCGGCTGACGACCAGAGCCGCGGCACCGGCCTGGCCTTGCGGGCCTACGAAATAGAGGTCCGCTTCTACCGCGAGGTCGCCGCCCGCATCGGCGCCCGGGTGCCGGCGGTCTATCTGGCCGAGGTGGAGCCCGACACGGGCTGGTTCACGCTGTTGATGGAGGACATCGCCGGTGCCGCCCAGGGGGACCAGATCGCGGCGTGCAGCCCGGACGTCGCGGCGGCCGTCCTCGACGAAATGGCCGGGCTGCACGCGCCGTGCTGGGAGGCGCCCGAACTGGAAGGCCTCGAGTGGCTCAACCGGGCCACCCCGGAGTCCGACGGCTTTCTCCTCGCCCTGGTGCCCTCCCTCCTGCCCGGCTTCCTGGAGCGCTACGCCGACACGCTCGCACCGGAGCACCAGGAGGTGTGCCGCCTCTTCGTCGAGCACCTGCCGGCCTATCTGCGTTTGCGGGGCGGGCCCCGCACCGCCAGCCACGGCGACTTCCGTCTCGACAACCTCCTGTTCCAGCCGGACGATCCCAGGCCCGTTGTCGTCGACTGGCAGACCGCGGCCTGGGCCGGCGCTTCCGTCGACGTGGCGTACTTCATCGGTGGCTGCCTCGGCACCGAGGACCGTCGCGCCCACGAGCAGGAGCTGCTGGCGCACTACCACGACGCGCTGCGCCGCCGTGGCGTGCGCGACTATTCGCTCGAGCGAGTTGCGCGCCGACAGCCGGCGCGACACCTTCGCCGGCATCCTGATGGCCATCGTCGCGTCCATGGTCGTGCAGCGGACGGAACGGGGCGACCTCATGTTCCTCACCAGCGCCACCCGCCACGCGCAGCACGCGCTCGATGCGGACGCCCCCGCCTTGCTCCTCGCCGCCGGAGTGACCGAGCTCCTGGTGCTGTGCACCGGCAACGCGGCGCGGTCGGTCATGGCCGGCTTCATGCTCGACGCCCTGCGCGACGGGCGCCCCGGTGCGCCGCTCCACGTCGTGACGGCGGGGACGCACACCATCGACGGCCAGCCGATGGGCCTGCGCACCCGGACGGCGCTGACCCGTCTGCCCGAGCTCGAGGGGGCGGACTTCCGCCGGCACCGGAGCCGCCAGGTGCACGGCGTCGACCTCGTGCACGCCGAGCTGGTGGTCGTGATGGAAGCGGACCACGTGCGCTTCGTGCGGCGTCAGTTCCCCGATGCCGCCGCCAAGACGGGCACCATCCGCTACCTGTCCCGGCACCTGGCACCGTCACCGCCCGCGCTGGGCGAACGCGTGGCGGCGCTCGGTCTCGACGCGGTCGAGCTCGACGACGGCGAGGACGTGCTCGACCCGGCGGGGCACGAGGCGGACGTCTATGCCGCGTGCGTCGACGAGCTGTGGGGGTTGTGCCGGACGCTCGTCACAGTGCTGTGACGGTCGGCGCCGCCTGAGTCAGTCGGCGTGGACCGAGCGCAGGCCCGCCCAGGCGAGGTCCGCCATGCGGCCCGCCAGCTTCTGCGCCTCCTCGTCGACCTCGGCCTCGGAATCGGGGCGCTGGGCCATGAAGCGGCGGCTCACGCCCTCCGCCATGCCCACGATGCCGTAGGCGAGAAGGCGACGGTGGTCGTCGTCGAGCCCGGCGTCGATGAGGGGGTCGATCGCCTCCGCGATGGCGTCCTCGACGGCGCGGCAGGGCGCGGCCGAGCTCGAAGTCGTCCGCGTGGTCCCGGCCGTAGAGCAGCCGGAACTCCGCCTCCCGGCTGACGACCAGGCGGAAGTAGGCCGCGAAGCCCAGCTCGACCTGTTGGCGTGGGCCCTCGGCCCGCATCACGGCCCGCCCGATCGCCACCAGGACGTCCTGGGCGATGGAGTCGACCAGCTCCAGGTAGAGGGCCCGCTTGGAGGAGAAGTGCTGGTAGAGCAGCGGCTTCGTCACGCCGGCGGCCTCGGCGATGTCGTCCATGGTCGTGGCGCGGTAGCCCCGTTGCGCGAAGAGCTCCAGCGCCACGGCGAAGAGCTGGCCCCGCCGCTGTTCCGCCGTGAGCCGCCCCGAGGCTGCCTGTATCGCGCCCGACATCGGCTTCAGGTTACCGAACGGTCAGAGACCGGGAACGCGCCGCAGCACCTCTGACAACCGCCCCGGCAGGTCGGCCAGGTTGAAGTGCTCCGCCGCCACACGATGGTTGTGCGCGATGAGGCGAGCGTCCGGTTGGCGCAGCCATCGGGCCAGCGGGCGCGGGGTCGGCGACATCGAACCAGCGGAAGCCGAATGCCTCCAGCTCCCTCGCCACCGGGTACGGGCCGATGGCCAGCGGCGCGCCGGTAGGTCGCCGACTCCACGGACGGGTTGCCGAAGCCCTCCCAGAGCGAGGGGAGCGCGACGACATCACACGCGGCGTAGGCGTCGGCGATGGAGCAGCCACCCACGGGCGTGCCGAGGACGACGGGGCAGCGGGCCCGTGCGACCAGGCGCTCGAGCTCGGGCCCGTACCCGTCCTCGGCCGGACCGAGGAGCCAGTAGGTGGCGCCGAGCGCCTCGGCGAGGGCGAGGCCACCCGCGATGTTCTTGCGCGCCAGCGCGCGTGTCGGCTGCAGCAGCAGGGGTGTGCCATCGGGGACGCCGACGGCGGCGCGCACGCCGGCCCGCTCGCCCGGGGCCGGATCCGGGTCGAAGGCGTTGTAGATCGTGCGTGGCCGCGATCCCGTGGGTCGCCAGCTCGGCGCGGCTCAGCTCGTTGATGGTCACGTGCGCCCAGGCGGCGTCGTCCGGTGGCGGCGGGAGGTGGGCCAGGTGGGGACGCTGCCACGGCAGGTCGTGGTGATGCAGCACCGTCGGGCGCCCGGCGCAGGCCGCCGCCACCACGGCCGCCGCTCGCCGGGTTCAAGGGGAGCGAGCAGAGGTTCTCGACGATGACCAGATCGGCGCCGGCGAGCGCGCCGTCCACCTCGCCGCGGCCGGGGGGTTCGGGCGCGTCCATGGCCAAGCCCGGGAGGACGGTGTCCACGGGTCCCGCGCCGGCGACGGTCCGCACCGTCCAGCCGAGGAGGCCCAGCGCACCAGCCCATTTCGCCGCCTCGATGGCGACCCCGTCCTCTCCACCGAGCCGGAACGAAACCATGCACGCCGTCGCCACAGGCGCACTGTACGCGTGCCGGGAGAGCACGCTGGCAGGTCGACTAGCGTTGCCCCGATGGCAAAACGGGCACTGATTACGGGCGTGACGGGCCAGGACGGCTCGTACCTGGCCGAGTTTCTGCTTGACGCAGGGTTACACGGTGATCGGCATGGTGCGGCGGTCCAGCACGCTGAACTTCGAGCGCATCGCGCACATTCAGGACCAGATCGAGCTCGTAGCGGGCGACCTTCTCGACGAGGTGTCGCTCATCAACATCCTGCGCGATCACCGGCCGACGGAGGTCTACAACCTGGCGGCCCAGTCCTTCGTGCAGACCAGCTTCACCCAGCCCGTGCTGACGGGCGAGACGACCGCACTGGGGGTGACGCGGGTGCTCGATGCCATCCGCCTGGTCGACCCCGAGATCCGCTTCTACCAGGCCAGCTCGTCGGAGATGTTCGGCAAGGTGCAGGAGGTGCCCCAGCGCGAGTCGACGCCGCTCTACCCGCGCAGCCCCTACGGCGTGGCGAAGGTCTACGGCCACTGGATCACCGTCAACTACCGCGAGAGCTACGGGCTGCACGCCTCGTCGGGCATCCTGTTCAACCACGAGTCCCCGCGCCGCGGCCTCGAGTTCGTCACGCGCAAGGTGACCCACGGGGTGGCGCGCATCGCCCACAAGCTCGACGACAAGCTGGCGCTGGGCAATCTCGACGCCCAGCGCGACTGGGGCTACGCCGCCGACTACGTCCGGGCGATGTGGTTGATGCTGCAGCAGGACGCGCCGGACGACTACGTCGTGTCGACGGGTGAGACGCACGCCGTGCGCGAGCTCTGCCGCCTCGCCTTCGAGGCCGCCGGGCTGGACTGGGAGCAGCACGTCGTCATCGACGAGAGGTTCCTGCGCCCCGCCGAGGTCGACCTGCTGGTGGGGGATCCCGCCAAGGCGCACTCGGTGCTCGGCTGGCGTCCCGAGGTCGACTTCCCCGAGCCTGGTCACCATGATGGTCGAGGCCGACATGGACCTGGTCCGCAAGAGCCTCAGGTAACCGGGGGCCGCCGCGCTCCTTGCAATGTCCGTACCCGCCGCGATCTCCGCCGATCCGGCCGGCGTCCTCGTCGCCTTCGGGGCCGGGATCCTTTCGTTCGTCTCCCCGTGTGTGCTGCCCCTCGTGCCGGGCTACGTCTCCATGGTCTCGGGCCTCTCGGCCGCCGAGCTGGAGGCCGGCGGCGACGGTGCGACGCCGTCCGCCGCCTTGCGCCCGGTCCTGCGGGGCATCGGGCTCTTCGTGGCCGGCTTCACGGTCGTCTTCGTCGCGCTGGGTGCGGCCGCATCGAGCATCGGCCGCCTGCTCGATGCGCACGAGATCACGCTCACCCACGTGAGCGGCGCCGTGATCATCGTCCTCGGCGCCGTCATGCTGCTCGGCGCCCTGCCGGCGCGGCGTCTGGGCCCATGCCGGCTCCGGCACCCTCAGCGTGGTGACCCGGGTGACCGGCGAGCACCGCTTCGACGTGCGGCCCTCCCGGCTCGGGTTGTGGGCCGCGCCGCGTGATGGGCATGGCCTTCGCGTTCGCCTGGACGCCGTGCATCGGACCGGTCCTCGGCGTCGTGCTCAAGCTGGCCGCCGACAACGGGACCCTGCCCGGCGGCGTGCTTCTCCTGTTCGCCTACTCGCTGGGCCTGGCCGTGCCCTTCGTGCTCGTCGGGCTCGCCTTCGGCCGGCTCACCGCCATGCTGGCCAGGGCCCGGCGCTGGCTGTGGGCCGTCGAGCTCGTGGCGGGCATCGTCCTCGTCGCCTTCGGCGTGCTGCTCCTGACGGACAACATCAGCTGGGTGTCGACGCAGCTGTCGAACCTCCTCAACGACGTCGGCCTGGGCCGGCTGAGCACCAGCTGACCCGGCTCCGGCAGGACCTCCGCTCGGCCAGGACGCCGCGAAGGTCCGGGCGAAGGTGTGCGCGTCGCCGGGCCAGCGAGCCGACACGTAGGAGCCGTCGCGCACGACGAAGGCGGGGCGCTCGTCGGTCAGCGTGTCGCGGGCGCGCCCGCTCGACTTCCGTCGCCAGTCCGGCGAGCCCTTCTCCACGTCGGCGAAGTCGGCCGGGTCGGCCAACGCCCGCGTGACCTCCTGCTGCACCGACATGTACCCCCAGCGCTGCCCCGGCTCCTCGATGTAGGTCCGGTAGTAGTCGGGTCCCAGAACCGCGTGAAGCGGGCGATGCCCCATGCCTTGTCCTCCAGCGCCCAGGTCAGCGCGGTGGTCCGCCGGCCGTAGAGCACCGAACGCTCCGTGACCGGATCGACGGCCCGCGCCGCCACGAGGACGCCGTGGCAGATGGCGCCGACCGGCTTCTCGGCCCGGAACGCGTCGATCGCCATCTGCTGCACCTCGGGGCTCTCGAGATACGGCCGCATCCCGCGCGCCCGATGCCCGCCGGGCAGCACCGAGCGCGTCGTAGGCGCTGCGCCGGGCCGCGCCCCAGTGCAGCGGCGCCGCGAAAGCCGCGTCTTCCAGCAACGCCGGCGTAGGCGCGCGCGGGCGTCGGCGTCGGCCCGCAGGACGCGGCCGACGACGGTGAGGCGACGCAGGCCCGGGACGAAGCCCCAGGGGTCGAGGCCCTGGCCCGTCACCATCAGGTCGTCGGCCCGGCCCCGCTGCCCGGACGGCGTGGCGAAGACGACGTCGTGCCCCGCCGCGGCCAGCACCTGCCAGCTGACCGCCACCTCGGTCGGGTCGAAATCAGCGGCCGGCAGAGGCATGAGGACGGTCACCATCAGCGCGCAGAGACACTACCGACGGGCACCGGGCGCACCAGGGCCGGGTCCCACGAGCATGGCGGGGACGCAGGGTTTAGCGTTGAGCGCATGTCCGATACCGGCAACGCTCCGGAACCGATCTTCACCTCCGAGGAGGGGCTCGAGGAGTTGTGGGTCAAGGCCTACCAGGGCGAGGTCCTGGGCGAGCTGCTGTTCGGGGGTATCGCCGAGCAACTCGCCGATCCCGATCAGGCCGCCAAAATGAAGGTGGTCGCCACGCTGGAGCGGCGGACCAAGGAGGCGACCGCGCCCGCGCTGGAGCGGGCGGGCGTCTCGACCGATCCCGATCCCGAGATGCAGGTCATGGCCACGGTGCTGATCCCCGGTGCGCTGGAGATGACCTGGAGCGACCTGATGGCCACCATCGGCCCCATCACCGAGCAGTACATCCCCCTCTACCAGCGGATCGGCGAGTTGAGCCCGGCGGAACGGGAGACGGCCGACCTGCTGGTGGCCCACGAGGTGGCCCTCCGCGAGTTCGCCGCCGCCGAAGTCGCCGGGGACCGGGTCGGCTCGCTCCAGCCCATCACGGCGCTGGCCCACATGGCCTGACGCTCCCGGGCGCTCACGCACCATCGGCCGGGAGCCGCCAGGCTGAAGGCTGGCTGAGAGGCCGACCCGGCCCGACCCGCAGCCCGACCCCCGCTTGGAACCCGGGGACCTACCCCCCCTAGCATGGTGAGGCTCGCCATGGCCCCTGTCGTCCACTTTCGTGCCGCGGTCGCACTCGCCGGCCGCTTCCCAGCCCTTGCCGGGGTCGATCTGTCTCTCGACCAGGGCGAGGTCGTCGTGGTGGTCGGCGCCAACGGGGCCGGCAAGACCAGCCTGCTGCGGGCCTGCGCCGGGCTGCTGCCGGTGACGGCGGGCGAGGCCACCGTCCTCGGCGTCGATCTGACGACGGACCACACCTCGGTGCGGCGCTACATCGGGCTTTTGGGGCATGCCGCCCCGCTCTACGACGAGCTCAGCGCGGCGGAGAACGTCCAGTTCGCCGTGCGCGCCCTCGGCCTGCCCGTGCAGCGTGCCGACGAGGCGCTCGAGCGTCTCGGCCTGACCGGTCGCCTGCGCACGACGCCGGCCGGCCGGCTGTCCGCCGGCCAGCGTCGCCGCGTCGCGCTGGCCGCGCTCCTGGCCCGCCGTCCCGCGCTCTGGCTGCTTGGACGAGCCGCACGCCGGGCTCGATGCCACCTCGCGCGTCCTGCTCGGACAGCTGATCGGCGACGCCGTGGCGGACGGGGCGAGCGTGTTGCTGTCGTCGCACGAGCCGCACCTCTCCGTCCCGCTGGCCGACCGGGTCGTGTCCATGGGCGGCGGGCGCGTGACCGGTGAGGAGCCGGGAGGCCGGCGCGTCACCCTCACCGCGGTGCCCGCGCCGACGCCGGGCGCCTCCGTCGGCGGTCTGGGGGCGACCAATGTGGCATGACGCGGTGCTGGTGGCGGGCAAGGACCTGCGGATCGAGGCGCGCTCGCGGGTGGCGCTGTGGCAGGTGGTCCCCTTCGCCTTCCTCGTCCTCGTACTCCTCGCGTTCGCCATCGGTCCGGACCAGGCGTCGTTGCGCCACGCCGCCCCCGGGATCTTCTGGGTGGCGCTGCTCTTCTCGACCGTGCTGGCGATTCAGCGCAGCGTCGCCGTCGAGTCGGGCGAGGGCACGCGCGACGGCTTGCGCCTCTCGGGCATCGACCCGGCCGGGATCTTCCTGGGCAAGGCGGCGGCGGTCGGGCTCCAGCTCCTGGCGCTCCAGGTCATTTTGTGGGCCGGCGTGACCTTCCTCTTCGACGTGCAGGTCCACGTGGTGTGGCTGGCGGTGGTGGCCAGCCTGCTGGCCACCGTCGGCCTGGCCTGTGCCGGCGTCCTCTACGGCGCGCTGTCGGCCGGCCTGCGCGTGCGCGACACGCTGCTGCCTCTGCTGGTGCTGCCGGTGCTCGCCCCGATTCTGCTGGCCGGTTCGAAGGCGTGGGAGGCCGCGCTGAGCGGCAACGCCTCGTCGGGGACGCAATGGCTCAAGATCCTGGTGCCGTTCGCGCTGATCTACCTCGTCGTCGGTGTCGTCGTCTACGGGCCACTCCAGGAGGCGGCATGAACGAACACACTGATCGTGCCCCGCCGGCCGCGCTGGCTCGACGTCGTCGGCGTCCTCGGCATCGTGGCCCTGGGCTTCACGGTGTGGCTGGGCCTGTGGGTCACGCCGCCCGACGTCGTGCAGGGGAACCTGGCCCGGCTGCTCTACATCCACCCGGCGGTCGCCACGGTGGCCCTGTACTGGGCCGGCGGCGTCGCCGCCGGTGGCAGCCTGCTCTACCTCTGGCCGCGTACGCGCTCGTTCTTCTGGGACCGCCTCGCCGCCGTCCGCCGTCGAGGTCGGGGCGGTGTTCTCGGCGCTCACCCTCGTCACGGGATCGCTGTGGGGTCGACCGGTGTGGGGCGTCTGGTGGACGTGGGACGCCCGCCTGACTTCGACCGCCCTCCTGTTGATCCTCGAGATCGGTTACCTGGCGCTGCGGCGCGTTCCCGCCGACCTCGATGTCCGGGCCAAGCGCTGCGCCGTCGCCGCGCTGCTCGTCGCCGTCGACGTGCCGATCGTCCACTTCTCCGTCGACTGGTGGAACACGCTGCACCAGGGCGGGACCATCCTCGATCCGGGTTTCGACCTGCACGTGCACGGCATCATGCTGTGGACCATGGGCCTCTCCTTCGTGGCCTTCACGCTTGGTCTTCGTGTGGCTGCTGGGCGTGCGGTACCAGATCGAGGTGCTCCAAGACGCCGTGGGCGACCAGGAGCTCGAGGTCTCGTTGTCCGAACGCTGGAGTGAGGACGCCGAGCTCGTCGGTGTCGCGGGTGGGCCGGTGCCGCACGGTGGTGGTGGCGCACCGTGAGTTACGTCGATGCCGGCTATGCCGCCGCACTCGGCACCATGTTCGTCTACGCCGTCAGCCTGCTGTTGCGCCGTCGGCGCTGGGAGCGGGCGCTGAAGATGTCGGAGCCCGCCCCCGAGCCCGAGGGCGCGCCGGTCAACGGCAAGCCGTCGTGACGGGCACGACCACCGAGCCGCCCCCGCCTCCCAGCCCGCCGACGTCCGACGTACACCAGGGCCCGGCCGTGCCGCCGCTGCGGCCGCGGCGCCGGATGAGTCGGCGGCTCCTCGCCGTGTTCGTTCTCCTCGCCGTTGCGCTCGTCTTCCTGCTCGTCGAGGGGCTGGGCAGCTCGCTCAACTACTTCGACACCGTCGATCAGGCCCTGGCCAACAAGCACTCGCTCGGTACCCAGACCTTCCGCCTGGAGGGCACCGTCGTCCCGGGCACCATCCACTCCACCGCGGCCGGCTCGAACTTCGCCGTCTGCCAGGGTCCCCACGTGATCCACGTCGCCAACACGGGCAGCCCGCCTGCGCTCTTCGCGTCCCGGGTGCCCGTCGTCGTGGTGGGCCACTTCGCGTCGGACGCCTCCGCCGCCTTCGTCTCGAACTCCATTTTGATCAAGCACTCGAGCACCTACGCCGCCCAGTACCCGAACCGGGTGAAGGTGACGGCAACCGGCCCGGCCTGCTGATGCTGGACGCCAATCTGGGGACGATCGGCATCTGGCTCGCCTTCCTGGCCTGCCTCGCCGGGATCGTCGTGAGCATCGTCGGGCTCGTCACCCACCGGAGCCTCGCCGGGGCCGGCGGGCACGGCGGAGAGCTCGCCGCCGCAGATCGGACCGCAACCGACGGTCGACTGCTCGCACCGGTCATGCTCGTGGGCGCCCTCCTCGCGACTGGCGCCATGGAGCACGCCCTTGTCACGCACGACTTCACGCTGGTGTTCGTGGCCCAGAACAACAGCAGCGTGACACCTCTGCTGTACTCGATCACCGGGATGTGGTCCGCGCTCGCCGGGTCGATCCTTCTTTGGGGCCTCGTCCTCGCGGCCGTGTCGAGCATCTTCGTCTGGCGGTACCGGAAGGTCGCCGACGACGCGGTCATCCGCTACGCCACGCTCGTCCTCTACGTCGTCTCGGCTTTCTTCTTCGGCCTGATGGCAGGGCCGGCCAACCCCTTCGTGACCGCATCGGGGGTGACGCAGGGGCTCGGGCCGAATTCGCTGCTGCAGGACAACCCCCTTGTCGCGATCCACCCGCCGCTCCTCTACATCGGATTCGTCCTCTTCACCGTGCCCTTCGCCTTTGCCATCGGCATGCTCGCCACCGGCCGGGTGGGCGATCGCTGGCAGATCGAGTGCCGGCGCTGGACGTTGGTGGCCTTCACGTTCCTGTCCGTCGGCATCGTGCTCGGGGCCTGGTGGTCGTATCAGGTGCTGGGTTGGGGTGGCTTCTGGGGTTGGGACCCGGTCGAGAACGCCGCCCTGCTGCCCTGGCTCTGCGGGACGGCCTACCTCCACTCGACGCTCGTGCAGGAGCGGCGCGGCCTGATGCGGGTGTGGAACCTCTCCCTGTCGATCGCGACGTTCGCGCTGACCATCCTCGGCACGTTCCTGACACGATCGGGCGTGATCAATTCCGTCCATGCCTTCTCGGAGTCGGACCTCGGGCCGCTGCTCATCGGGTTCTTCTTCGCGGTGGTGATCGTGGGCTTCGGGCTCATCGCCTGGCGCGGCGACCGCCTGCGTTCTCCCGGTGGCATCGACGCCCCGCTCGGTCGTGAGGGCGCGTTCCTTCTCAACAACGTCCTCTTCGTCGGCTTCGCCTTCGTGGTGCTGCTCGGCACCCTCTACCCGCTCCTGTACCAGGCGGCGACCCAGCAGCAGGTCAACGTCGGCGCGCCCTTCTTCAACACGGTGGCCATTCCGGTCGGCCTCACGCTGCTCTTCCTGATGGCCGTCGCGCCGGTGCTCAGCTGGCGCAAAATCAACGGCCCGGTGCTGTGGCAGCGGCTGGCGATCCCGGTGTGGATCGGTGTGGGGACCGTGGTGCTCTGCGTCGCCTTCGGCCTGCGCGGCATCGGCACGCTGATCGGGTTCGGCCTCGGCGCCATGGCGGCGGCCACAGCGGCACGCGCCCTCGTCCTGTCCGTCCGGGCGGCCCACACCCGCCATGTCGGCGTGTGGCGCGGCCTGGTGGGACGGGCCAACGGCGGCATGATCGTGCACCTGGGCGTCGTCCTGCTGGCGGTCGGCATCATTGCGGCCACTTCCTACCGCCACCAGGCCGAGCTGGCCCTCCACAAAGGAGAGGTGGTCACCTACGACGGCCACCGCTTCGAGTTCGAGGGACTGCGTACCGTGAGCTCCCCGTCCCGCACGTCGCAGGAGGCACTCGTGAAGGTGGACGGCGCCGTGTTCGCTCCCGCGACGACCAGCTTCGGCAACGCGCTGTCGGTGGTGGGGACGCCGGCGATCGATTCGGGTCTCTTCGGCGACGTCTATCTGACGTTCGATGCCGTCGGTGGGCTCGGGGCCTCGTCGGGCAACCAGGCCATCAACAACCTGCCGCAGGGGTCGGTGGCCATCGGCGTGGTCATTGAGCCGCTCGTGGTCTGGCTCTGGGCCGGCGGGCTGCTGATCGGGGTGGGGGGCGTGCTTGCCCTGATCCCTGGGTCCCGGCGCCGGCCCACCGACCCGACGTCGGCCTCGTCGGATCTGGTCACCGGCGCCACGCCGACGCCGACGCCGACGCCGCGCGAGCGGGACGTCGCGCCGGAGCCGGTGGGCGCACTCGTGGCGCGGGGCGCCGCGGGCCCGCCGTGAGCCGGCGCCGACGCCACGTCACCCGGTGGGTGGCGGGCGGCGTCCTCCTCGTGCTGGTCGTCGTCGGCATCGTCCTCGCCACCCGGACGCCCCAGGAGGCCACCGCCGTCCAGAGCCAGCTGCTCGGCCGGCAGGCGCCGGAGTTCACCGGCACCGATCTCACCACGGGTGCTCGGGTATCGCTTTCCTCGCTGCGCGGCCACTACGTCGTGGTCAACTTCTTCGCCAGCTGGTGCATCCCGTGCCAGCAGGAGGCCCCCGACCTCTCCCGCTTCCACTACGAGCAGACGCAGACGACCGACGGGGCCGACATGGTGAGCGTGGTGTTCCACGACACGACATCAACCGCGCGGGCATTTCTGGAGAAGAACGGTGATCTCTGGCCCGCCATCAGCGACCCCGGCGGCACTATCGCCGAGCGGTACGGGGTCACCGGCTCCGCCCACCACGTTCATCATCAATCCCGCCGGCAAGGTCACCGCCGTGCTCGTGGGCCCGGCCACGCAGGCCAATCTCGACTCCTTCCTGAAGGCGGCGCGGACGGAACAGGCCGGCGCATCCGGTGGCTGACCGCTCGAAGCGCCTGCCGCTCTGGGTCCGCGTGGCCCTGCCCGTGGCCGTCCTCGTCGTTGCGCTGGTGATCGGCAGCGGCGCGCTGGACTCGGCGCCACCGACGGCGGGGCAACGGGCGGCGGCGCTCGAGGCGGACGTGCGCTGCCCGTCGTGTACTGACGTATCGGTGGCCGATTCGAACGCCACCACGGCCATCGCCGTGCGCCATCAGATCGAGAGCATGGTGGCGGCGGGGCAGTCCAACGCCGACATCGACCAGACCCTCGTGTCCGAATACGGCCAGACGATCTTGCTCGTTCCGCCCGACGCCGGCGGTATCCCGCTGATCTGGATCATTCCCATCGTCCTCGGCGCCGCCGCGCTGACGGGCGTGGGCGTCCTCTTCTGGCGCCGGAGCCGCGACTTCGGTGCGTTGAAGGCGCAAGAGGTCGAGGTATGAGTGTCGACGAGTCGCCCAGGACCGGGCAGCCCGAACGGGAACCTCGCGACGAGCGCTGGTACCTGACCGACGAGCGGGAATTCCTGCAGCGCTCACTCTCAGACGCCGATCGCGAGCGTGAGGCCGGTGACCTCTCCAGCGAGGACCACGCGCTGTTGGTGGCACGCGACGCAGCGCGGCTGGCCGATGTCGAAGACGAGCTCGCGGCGCTCGACGTCGCGGCCTCCGCGACGTCAGCGACCTCCGCCGACCTCCACGACCTCCGCGACCGAGCGCGCCGGGCGATCACAGCCGGCGCAATCCGAGCGCGCGCCCATGCCGCTGTGGCGCAAGCTCGGCATTGTGGGGTCGTGCCTGCTGATCGCCGTCGGCGCGGTCATTCTGGTCGTGCACTCCGTACAGGCACGCCAGCCCGGCCAGGCCTCCTCGGGCAGCGTGACGTTGTCGCAGGCTCAGCTCATCGAGCAACAGCTGAATCAGGCCAATACCCTCAATCAGCAGGGGAGCACCAAGGCGGCGCTCGAGCTCTACAACAAGGTCCTCTCCGAGGACCCGTCCAACCCGGCCGCGCTGGCCTACGCCGGCTTCCTCCAGTGGAACGTGGGCACGACCGCACAAGTGGCATCGCTGGTGCGGATCGGGCGCGCCGAGATCGAGACGGCCGATCAAGGACGCACCGACCTACTTCCAGGCCCACCTCTTCTACGGGCTCGTTCTCGCCAATCAGGATCACAACGACGCAGCCGCGGTGGCGCAGTTCAACGACTTCCTGGCCGACGGGCCTCCGGCCGCCGAGCTGCCCCAGGCCACTCCTCTCGTCAGCGGCGCCTACAAGGCGGCCGGCGTTGCGCTGCCGTCCCAGTTCAGCTCCGGCTCGACCACGACCACCACCTCGTCAGCTCCGTAGCGCCCGCAGGTCGCCGACGACGCGGGGAAACTCGCGGGCGAACGCGCTGCAGTCCTCGTCCGTCGTCGTCCACCCGACGCTGACCCGCAGGGAGTGGCTGGGGTCGACGCCCATCGCCTCGAGCACGGGCGACGGCTCGATGCTCTCGGACGAGCAGGCGGAACCGGAATGGACGGCGACGCCGGCGCGGTCCAACCCGATCAGGACGGGCTCGGCCTCCACACCGTGCACACCGAGGCACACCAGTTGGGGGAGCCTGGCCTCCGCTCCGGGCCCGACGACGGCGACCCCCTCCACGGCGAGCGCCGCCTCGACGACGGAAGCGACCTGTCGTCTGGCCGCAGCCGCCTCCGCCGTCATCGCCGCGCCTTCGTCGCCGGCCAGCGCGGCGGCCGCAGCGCCGAAGGCGAGCAGGGCCGGGAGCGCCTCGAGCCCGGCGCGGCGGCCACGCTCTTGTTCCCCACCCACGAGCAGAGGATCGAACCGGGTGCCACGCCGCACGATCAGCGCACCGGCACCGGGCACCCCTCCGAACTTGTGCGCGCTGATGCTGACCAGGTCGGCGTCGAGCGCGGCGAGATCTGTCGGGACGTGCCCGCAGGCTGCTGCGGCGTCCACGTGGACGGTGATGCCGGCCTCCCGGCACAGCGAGACGATTTGGTGCACGGGTTGGAGCGTCCCGACCTCATGGTTCGCCCACTGGCAGTGCACCAGCGCCGGGCGCGGGAGGGAATCCGATTGCAGGCGCTCCCGCAGCGCATCGACCTGCAGCCGCCCCGCGCCGTCGACGGGGATGTCCTCGGTGGGCGCCAGTCGCGCCGAGGCGTCACGGACCGCGGAGTGCTCCACGGCGGCGCAGAGCACGGGCCTGCCCGGGACCTCCCGCGTCGCTCCCCAGACGGCGGCGTTGATGGACTCGGTCGCCCCCGAGGTGAAGACCACCTGGCGTCCGGCGACGCCGACGAGCTCGGCGACCTGGCCGCGGGCCGCTTCCAGCGCATCGCGAACGGTGCGACCCTCTTCGTGCACCCGGCCCGGGTCGCCGGTCGGCAGGGTCGCCCACTGCGTCAGGGCGGCGACGGCCTCGGGCCGCGGCGGGGTGGTGCTGGCGTGGTCGAGATAGGCGCGCGCCACGCTGGCTCAGGCGGAGGCGGTGCAGGCGTCGTCGCCCCGTGCCCGCGAGGAGAGGATCACCGGGAGGGCCTGGCGCGACGCCGTGCCGCACAGCCCGGCCAACAATCCCTTGACCATGCCGCGGTCGACCGCGCACAGCACGGGGTTGGTGCTGCTCGCATCGCCGAAGGGACACTGCTCGGCGATCACCGCGGTGGTCTCGCCCCGGTCCTCCGCGTGCGCCGCGAAGCCGTGGGCCGTGAGCGTCTCGGCCACCACGTGCATGGCGGCGCGCACGGTCCGCTGTCCCTCGCTCGGCGTCATGCGCGAGGCCAGGGAGCGTCCGTACTCCTCGCCGACGTGCGCCGCCATCTCCTCGGCCTCCTCGGGCCCGAGCCGGCGCATCGCCTCGCCGAGCAGCCGCATCAGGAGGTCGTCGCGACGTTGCATGAGGCCGAGCTGCAACTCCTCCTCCACGCAGAAATAGCGCTTGGAGGGCCGACCCGCGCCGGCGGCGTTGCGCCCCGTCTCGACCCTGAGGTAGCCGCCGTCGACCAGCCGCTGAAGGTGATGCCGGGCCACGTTTGGGTGCAGCGAGAACGTGCCGGCGACCTCGCTGGCGGTCACGCCAGGCACGGCGCGCACGTGGAGGAAGATGTCACGGCGGGTCGGGTCACCGAAGGCGGCGGCGACGGCTGCGACGGCGGCGCTGAAGCGGCTGTCGTCGGCACCCACCGGTCGTTCGGTCTCCGCGATGATCGGAGCGGTGCTCACCCTGGGTAGTCTACCGAGGGATCAGCCCCTTCAGCTGGGGCGACGCGAACGGTGTCCCTGAGCGCACAGAGTTCCCCGAGTGCGCCGAGAGCCCGATCCCGATCCCACCCGAGACGAGGGAGTGCATGGCAGCAGACCAATCACAGCTCGAGGCTGCAGTGAGCGCGGTCCGGGATCCGGAGATCGGCCTGTCGCTGGGCGACCTCGGTCTGGTGCGATCCGTGCGGCCGCGCCGCCGCCGGGTGCAGATTGAGGTGGCCCTGCCGGTGGCCGCCTGGCCCGGCACCGAGGAGCTCGCCGAGGAGATCCATCGGGCCGCCGCCTCGGTGGCCGGCGTCGAGGAGGTCGAGCTCGAATTCGTGGTGATGTCCGAGGAGGAGCGGGCCGAGCTCCGGCACCGGCTGCGGGCCGGCATGGCCGGCGGCGTCGAGCAGGAAGCGGGGGACGACGGCCACGGGCACGACCACTCGGGACACGGGCACGCGCCTGCCGCACCGATGCCGGCGTTTCTCGGTCCCGACTCCAAGACCCGTGTCATCGGCGTGTCGTCGGGCAAGGGCGGCGTCGGCAAGTCGACGGTGACGGTCAACCTCGCCATCGAGCTGGCCAGGGCCGGCCACGAGGTCGGCTTGCTCGATGCCGACGTCTACGGTTTCTCGGTCCCCAAGATGCTCGGGACCGATCACGATCCGATCATCATCGGCGACATGGTGATCCCGACCTCGGCCCACGGCGTCAAATGCCTTTCCATGGGCTACTTCGTTCCGGACGACCAGCCGGTGATCTGGCGCGGTCCGATGCTGCACAAGGCGATCCAGCAGTTCCTCACCGATGCGTACTGGGGGGAGCCCGACTTCGTGCTCATCGACATGCCGCCCGGTACCGGCGACGTCGCGCTCACCCTGGCCGAGGTGATGCCGCGGGCGGAGATCATCGTCGTGACGACGCCGCAGGCCGCAGCACAGCGGGTGGCCCAGCGCTCGGCGTTCGCCGCCCGGCGGCTCAAGCTCTCCGTGCGCGGCGTCATCGAGAACATGAGCTGGTTCACCGGTGACGACGGAAAGCGCTACGAGCTCTTCGGCGCCGGCGGGGGAGCGACGCTCGCCGCCGACCTCGGGATCCCGATGCTCGGCCAGGTCCCCCTCGTGAACGCGGTGCGGCTGGGCGGAGACGAGGGCCGTCCGGTCACCGCCGTCGATCCGGACAGCGAGACGGCGCGGGCGTTCCGGGACATTGCCGAGAAGCTGGCCGCCCTTGGACCCGCCCGTGTCTACCGGCGGGAGCTCAGCCTGCGGTGAGCCTGGGGGCGCGGGCGGGAGCCAGCCCCCACTTGCGGTGCGCCAGATCGCGGGCGTGGTTGTGGAAGAGCACCACCTGATCGCGGCCGGATCGCTTCGCCTCGTACATGGCGTTGTCGGCGTCGCGCAGGAGCGCGAGTGGAGAGATGGAGTCGTCGGCCGTCATGACGACGCCCACGCTGGCGGTCACCACCAACGGCCCGTTGCCGATGTCGACGGGTGCGCTCAATCCCGTCCGGATGCGCTCGGCCATGTCGAGTGCATCGGCTTGATGGTCGACCTCGGCGAAGGCCACGAACTCGTCGCCGCCGAAGCGCGCCACCAGGTCCACCCCGCGCGTCATGGCCGTCAGTCGGTCGCCCATCTCGCTGAGGACCCGGTCGCCGGCTGAATGGTCCGCCCGGTCGTTTACCAGCTTGAAGCGATCGAGGTCGATGAACAACACCGCCAACGCAGCCCGGCGCCGCCCCACGTGGTGCACGGCCTCCTCGAGGCACTCCATGAACATGGCGCGGTTGGCCAGGCCGGTCAGCCCGTCGTGTGAAGCCTGGAAGGCGATCTGCTCGGCCATCTCGCAGCGCTCGATGGCCAGCCCGACCATGCCGGCCAACTGATCGAGCTTGTGCAGCTCCTCGCTGCCGAAGTAGGGCATGGACGGGCTGATCTTGACCGCGAGGGCGTGGGTGGCGCCGCTGCGCGTCTGCACCGTGATCCGCCGTTGTCCGTTCTTGGAGGTGTCGGCATCCCACGGGTCGGGTCCGTCGTCGTGCGTCCAGACCGGATAGCGCGCCACGACGGTGCCGTCGCCGGCCAGGAGCGCCGCCCGCGATGCGCCGACGAGGGCGCACACATGGGGTAGCAGGTGCTCGGCCACCGTCGCGGGAGTCGCCGGCGGCCACGAGCTCACCGACCGCCCGCCGGAAGGCAGCATCCTCGTGGCGGCTCAGGAAGACGCGCACGAAGGAGGGCAGCACAAGAGCAATGAGGAAGAGGACGCCCATCACCACCGTCAGCGCCTGGGTGGCGAGATCGACGCTGGCACCTTGCAGTCCGAGTGCGGCCACCACCACCTGAATCTCGAGCCCGACCACCGCGATGGCCAGGAGGTGCATGCGCGTAGGCGGCGATGGGGGGCTCGCCGCGTCCGGCCAGGAACAAGGAGACGACAACGTAGCCACACAGGAAGCCGAAGGCGACGAGGAACGAGATCCGATAGGCCAGGAAATGTGGTGGCGCCGGAAACCCCGGTGCCGGGAGGTACTGCAGCGTGAACGTGAAGGCCACGATGGCGACCGTGACGAAGATCGCCAGCGCGCGGCACGGCGAGACTCGGCGTGCGGAACGTCGCCGCGAAGCGGAACAGGCAATACGGCATCACCAAGAGCAGGGCGATGACGGACTTGGCCACGTATTGGTTCGCAACGAGACCCGGGTCGATCTTCAGGGCCAGCGACAGCCCGCCGAGAATGGCGAACGACAGCGCGACCCACCCGGCGCCCCGGATCCGGTGACGGACCCACTGGAAGGTCGTCAGCGCCGCGAGGAGGACGAATTCGACCAGCGAGACATTGGACAGAACGTGCGTCCAGTGGGTCACTGCGTGTGTCCTTCCTGAGGGGCTCCGCCCCTGTCGCCAAGTGCTGCAACGGTCCCCCTCCGGGCCTGCCGGACCCGGAACGACCCAGGAATGGTACTCCTCGCGCGTCTTTTCCGTCGAACCATTTTCGCCAATCTTTCGCTCGGGCGGGCCTGCCTTCCGGGAACCGTCGCCGGTCCCCGACGGCCCTGGTCCAACTCCGAACTCGCGCCCCGGACATCCATCACGGCGTGACCCCATGCCGCCTGTCGCGCGCTGCACGCTTGCGTTGTCTGCCGATTGTCGGGCGCGGGAGCGGCCCGTTGACTGCGACGGGCGACCGATCCACGGGGGCTGGGTACTGTGGGCCACGACGAGGGAGGTGGCATGGTGCAGGACTGGGCCCGGCCGGTGGTGCATTGGGAGATTGAGGCCACCGACCCCGAGCGGCAGCGGGCCTTCTACGCGGATCTCTTCAACTGGAAGATCGGCGACGGCTTCATCATGGAGATCCCGCCCGGCATCGGTGGGCCCGAGCCCGGACCGGGCGGTCACATCCGTGGCAGCGAACGGTCCGGCGTGACCCTCTACGTCCAAGTCGCCGACCTGCGCGCCTCCCTCGACAGATCGGTGTCGCTCGGCGCCACCGTGGTCGCCGAGCCCTTCGACGTCCCCGACGGCCCGACGCTGGCCGGCATCATCGACCCCGAGGGCAATCCCGTGATGCTGGTGCAGGCCTGACCGTGTCGATCGTCGAGATCACCACCTTCCGGTTGGCGGAGGGAATGACGGACGAGTCGTTTCTGGCGCTGGACCGCCGCATGCAGACCGAGCTGGTGCCGAACCAGGCCGGCTTTCTGCGGCGGACCACGGCTCGACACGGCGACAACTGGCTCGTCGTGACCCTGTGGTCCACGGAAGACGCCGCGGGCGCCTTCCAGCGAGCCGCCGCGGCGCACCCCCTCCAGGTCGAATTCGAGCAGCGCGGTGGAGGCCGGCAGCTTCCACCTCGACCGCTACGCCACCCTGGACTGACGTGGAGCTGGCCGAGCTGAAGGTCACCCGTTACGCGGTGGACGCCCGCGTCGCCACCATCACCCTGCATCGTCCCGATCGACTCAACGCCTGGACCGGCCGGATGCACGCGGAGTACCGGTCGTTGCTGCAGCGCGCCGCGACCGACCCCGGAGTCCGGGTCATCGTTGTCACGGGTGCGGGCCGGGGCTTCTGTGCCGGTGCCGACGCGCGGGCGCTGGAGGGCCACGTCGAGCGGGGTGCCTACGACGCGGGACTCGGCGACGACGTGGCCATGCCCGGCTACGGCGTGCGCCCGGAGTTCGATGCCGACTTCGCCTTCCAGTTCGGCATCCCCAAGCCGATCATCGCTGCAGTGAACGGGCCCGCCGCCGGGGTCGGCTTCGTGCTCGCCTGCTACTGCGACCTGCGCTTCGCGGCGCAGGGAGCCAAGCTGACCACCTCGCACGGCCGCCTCGGCCTGCCGGCCGAGTACGGGCTCTCGTGGTTGTTGCCCCGGCTGGTCGGCGTTACCCGGGCTGCCGACCTGTTGCTGTCGAGCCGTGTCGTGCTGGCCGAGGAGGCGGAGCGGCTCGGCCTGGTCAACCGGGTGCTGCCGCCGGACGAGCTCCTGGCGTTCACGTACGACTACGCCCGGCGGCTCGCCACGGAGATCGCGCCGTCATCGCTGGCCGCGACGAAGTTGCAGCTCTACCGCGACCTGCACGGCGACGTCGCCTCGTCGGTGCGCGACGCCGGCGCCCGGATGGCCGACATGATGGCGGGCGTCGACTTCGCCGAAGGTGTCGCCGCCCTCACGGAGAAGCGCCCGCCGGCGTTCCCCGACCCACTGCCCTGAGCCGGGGAACGGCTCAGGCGTCCACGCCGACGGGAAGCTTGGCCGGGTCCCAGCCGAGCAGCGCCACCGCCTGGCGGAAGGCGAAGCGATCGGTCATGCCGGCCACGTAGGTGACGGCGGCCTGCACGGCACTCTCGCTGCCGGCGACCAGGTCGGAGTCCCGGGAGCTCGGGGCGTGGTCGGTGATCAGGTGCGGGCGGTCGGAAAAGTGCTCGACGAGTGCGCGCAGCACGCTGATCACCGCATCGCCCTGCCGCAGCGAGGCGTCCCGCAGGTAGATGCGCTCGTAGTTGCAGGTCCGGAAGGCGGCGAGCGCCTCGGCCCCCTCCTCTTCCATGCCGACCTGGCCGGTGCGGAGGGAGGCCGACACAACGCCGTTGATGAAGGCGCCCAGCTGGGCGCTGCGGCGCTCGCCGCACAGCGCCCGGACGGCCAGCGGCAGCTGACGGGGCGCCACGATGCCGGACAGGACGGCATCCTCCCAGTCGTGGCAGACGTAGGCGATGCGGTCGGCCCAGCTCACCACCTCGCCCTCGGGGGTCGACGGCGCCGGGCGTGACCAGCTGTGGTTGGCGATCCCGTCGACAGTCTCGGCACACAGGTTGAGCGGAGCGAGGGAGACCCACGCGCCCCACGGCGCGTGGTCGAACCCACCGGGCACGTAGGGGTCGAGCGCGTCCTCGCTGGCATGCCCGCCGGGCCCGTGCCCGCAGTCGTGCCCGAGGGCGATGGCCTCGGTGAGGGCCACGTTCAACCGGCACGCCCGCGCAATGGCCGTGGCGACTTGCGCCACCTCGAGCGCGTGGGTGAGCCGGGTGCGCTGGTGGTCCTGGGGGAAGACGAAGACCTGGGTCTTGCCGGCCAGCCGGCGGAACGACGTGGCGTGCAAGATGCGATCGCGATCGCGCTCGAAGCACGTGCGCCAGGCATCGGGCTGCTCCGGCTCGGCCCGGTCGCCGGCGTCGGAGGATCGCGTCGCTCCCGGCGCCAGCAGCGAGTCCTCGAGCTCCTGGCGCTCCGACCGCCCCCGCGGCGCGTCCGGTTGAGCCGGGGCCGGTGGGACCGACCCCAGAGCCGGGCCGACACGGGCGCGCGAGTCGGCGTGGGCCAGGCGGACGGGCCCGGCATAGCCCGCCATAGTCGCTGCCCAGCGGGCACTGCGCTCGGTCTTCCCAGATGTGGGCGGGCCGTCCATGTCCAGCAGTCTGCCCCGTCGCAGTAACGTCGAGGTGGCCTCGGAACCGTCCGACAGGTCGTGAGGAGAGTGAGACCAGGTGGACGTGCGCATCGGCATCACCCACACCCCCAAGGAAATCGAAGTGGAGATGCCCGACGACGCTGACGGCGACAAGGTGGTCGCCGACATCGAGAAGCTGCTCAAGACGGGCGACGGGGTCCTCTGGCTGACCGATCGCAAGGGTCGCCGGGTCGGCGTCCCGGTCGTCAAGGTCGCCTACGTCGAGGTGGGCGCGCCGGCGAGCGATCGGCGCGTCGGGTTCGGCGCCCCCTGAGGACTGGAGTGGCGGCGGGACAGGCGCGCGGGCGGTGAACGCGGCGCCCGATCTGTTGGACCTGCGCCTGCTGTTCGTCACCGGCAAGGGTGGTGTGGGCAAGACGACGGTCGCCGCGGGGCTGGCCCAGCTCGCCGCCGAGCACGGCAAGCGCGTCCTCGTCTGCGAGGTCGACGCCAAGGGCGACGTGACGTCGCTGTTCGAGGCGCCCCCCACCGACTTCACCCCGCGGGAGATCGCGCCGGGCGTCTGGTCGATGTCGATGGACACCGAGGCGTCGCTGCGCGAGTACCTCAAGCTGCACCTGCGCATCCCGGTGGTCGGGCGGATCGGGCCCCTGGCCAAGGCGTTCGACTTCGTGGCGACGGCGGCCCCGGGGGTCCGCGAGATCCTCACGGTGGGCAAGTTGTGCTGGGAGGTGAAGGAGCGGCACTACGACCTGGTGGTCGTGGACGCCCCGGCCAGCGGCCACATCGTCGGCCAGCTGGCGGCGCCCCAGGCCATCAACGACCTGGTCAAGGTCGGGCTCATCCGCAGCCAGACCGATTGGATGCTCGAGATCCTCTCGGATCCCCGCCAGACCGGGCTCGTGGCGGTCTGCACGCCCGAGGAGATGCCGGTCAGCGAGACCCTCGAGCTGGAGAAGCGTGTGCGCGAGGAGACGACCGTGCGGATGTCGGCGGTCGTGGTCAACCGTGTGCTGCCCGAGCTCTTCGGCCAGCGCGAGGAGGAGATCTTCGAGCAGCTGCGCGACCCCGAGACCGAGCGGGTGCTCTCGGAGCGGGCGGGCGGGTCGGTGGCCCCCGTGCTCGAGGCGGCGCGGCTCGCCGTCACCATGCGGCGTACCCGGTCGGCCCACCTGCAGCGCCTGCAGGCCGGGCTTCCCGAGGGCACGCCGGTGCTGTTGCTCCCGTACCTCTTCGTCCGCAGCTTCGGCGCCCGCACCACGCGCCAGGTGGCGCATGCGCTCGGTGAGGAGCTGGGGTTGTGAGCACGGTCCCAGGACCGCCGGCCAAGACCGTGGGGCAGCTGCTCGCAGCCAAGGACATCGCCATCGCCTGCGGCCCGGGCGGCGTCGGCAAGACGACGACGGCCGCCTCCCTGGCCGCCACGGCGGTGGTCGAGCAGGGCGGCCGCGTGCTCGTGCTGACGGTCGACCCGGCGCGCCGGCTGGCCGACGCGCTCGGGTTGAAGGGGATCGGGAACGACGAGGTCCGCATTCCCGACGAGGTGTTCACCAGGGCGGCGGCCCGCCCGAGGGGCGAGCTGTGGGCGGCCATGTTGGACACCAAGCAAAGCTGGGACGACCTCATCCGGCGGCACGCGCCCGACGCCGAGACGCGGGAGCAGATCCTCGCCAACCCGCTGTACCAGAACATCTCGGGCCGCTTCGTCCAGTCGCACGACTACATCGCCATGGAGCGGCTCTACGAGATCCACTCCGAGGGCAAGTACGACCTCATCGTCGTCGACACCCCGCCGACGCGCAACGCACTCGACTTCCTCGACGCCCCGCAGCGCATGGCGGACTTCTTCTCCTCGCGGCTGCTGCGCTGGCTCATCGTGCCCTACCGGTCACGGTTGGTGAACTTCGCGTCGCGGCCCTTCTACCAGGTGGCGGACCGGATCCTCGGCACGCAATTCCTGGCCGACATCTCCGAGTTCTTCATCCTGTTCCAGTCGATGTACGCCGGCTTCGTCGAGCGGGCCGACGCGGTCACGCGGCTGCTGTCGGACCGGCGTACGACATTCTTGGTCGTGTCGACGCTCGAGGCCACGCCGGTGCGCGAGGCGGAGTTCTTCTCGGCACAGCTCACCGCGCGCAAGCTGCACCTGGGCGCGGTGGTGCTGAACAAGGTGCTGCCCGAGTACCTGCGCGACGTCAAGACCGACAAGCTGGCGCAGTCGATCGCCGCCCGTGCCGGCGAGCTGGGCAACGGCCTCACGGACGACCCAGTGGTGGCGTCCCGGGTGCTCGGCGAGGTGGCGGAGAGCTTCCTCAACTTCAGCGTGGTGGCGCGGCGCGAGGCCGAGCAGCAGGCGGAGCTCAGGGGGGCGCCCGACGTGTTGGTCACGGTCCCCTTCTTCGACGCCGACATCTACGACATGGCCGGGTTGCTCCGGCTGGGTGCGCTGGTCTGGGAGTAGGCGGGTTCTGAGAGGCCTACCATCGGTGCCATGGCCCAACTCATCAATCCCGAGGTCCTCGCCTACGCCGACGCGCACACGACGGCGCCCCCGGGGCACCTCGAATCGGTGGACGCCTCCACCAGGGAGGACTTTGCGGCCTGGGGGATGATGGTGGGGCGCCAGGAGGGCCGTTTCCTGGAGTTGCTCGTGTTCGCCACCCAGGCGACCAGCGTCCTCGAGATCGGCACCTTCACCGGCTACTCGTCGATCGCCATGGCGGCGGGGCTCGGCAAGGACGGGTCGATCATCTCGCTCGAGGTCGACCCGCACCACGCCAAGGTGGCGCGGGGGAACATCGCCGAGGCCGGGCTCGAGAGCCACATCAGCGTGATAGAGGGGCCGGCGCTGCGGTCGTTGGAGCAGCTGCAGGGGCCTTTCGACCTCGTCTTCATCGACGCCGACAAGGTCACCTACGACGCCTACTACGAGGCGGTGCTGCCCAAGCTGGCGCCGCACGGGCTGATCATCGTCGACAACACGCTGCAGGGCGGCGGCGTCCTGCCCTCGGAGAACGACCCGCATGAAGGGGCCCGGGCCCTGCGGGCCTTCAACGACAAGGTCGTCAACGACCCCCGTGTCGTCTGCGTGCTCACGACCATCCGCGACGGCGTCACGCTGATCCGCCGGGCCGCCTGACCGGTCCGACGGGAAAGACGGCCGCCGTGCTCGACTACCACCTCCACCTCTGGCCCCACTCGGAGCACGAGACGCCGCTGCGGCCGGAGCAGCTGGCCGAGTACTGCGCCCGCGCCCAGGCGGCGGGCGTCACCGAGCTGGCCGTGACCGAACATCTCTTCCGCTTCCGCCAGGCCGACGCGCTGCTCGGGGGCTTCTGGGACGACGAACGGATCCCGGCCGGGTTGGCCGAGTCCATGGCCGAGTACTGGAAGTTCCACGCCACGGCGGACCTCGACGCCTACGTCGAGTGCGCCCTGGCCGCCAAGGAGGCCGGGCTGCCCGTGGTCATCGGGCTGGAGGTCGACTACTACGAGGGCCGCATGGACGACGTCGCCGACCTCCTGGCCGGTTACCCCTTCGACGTGCTGCTCGGCTCGGTGCACTGGGTGGGCGGCTGGCGCTTCGACGACCTCGACGATCCCGTTTCCATGGCCGAGTGGTCGGCGCGGCAGGTCGACGCCTGCTGGGAGGCCTACACCGAAGCGCTGGAGGAGCTGGCCGCGTCCGGCGCCTGCGACGTGCTGGCCCATCCGGACCTGATCAAGGTGGCGGGCTACGTCCCCGCGGCACCGGCTGAGTGGTGGGACCGCATCGCCGAGGCCGGCGGCCGCCTCGGGCATGGCGGCGGAGGTCAGCTCGGCCGGGTGGCGCAAGCCGGTGGACGAGCAGTACCCGGCCCTGGGCCTGCTCGAGCGCTTCGTCGCCCGCGGCGTGCCCCTGACCACGGCGTCGGACGCGCACCGGCTCGAGCACGTGGCCGACCGCGCGGACGACCTGCGGGCGGTACTGGGCGCGGCGGGGGCGGGCGTCCTGCAGGGCTACCGGGGCCGCACGGCCTACGCGGTGCCGGTGACGGGACTCGTCGAGGAGGTGGGCTGATGCCGACGCCGGCCGAATTGGCGCTCAGTCACACCGATCTCAAGCCCGAGGAGCTCGAGCATCTGCAGCGGCTGCTCGGGAGTTGGAGCGTCCTGGCCGACCTCTCCTTCTCCGACCTGCTCCTGCTGGTGCCGGTCCACGCCGCCGGGGGCAACGGCGCCTATAGCGCCGGCGGCGCCGGCGGGGGGACGGACCCGTCGCAGGAGGACCCCGAGCTGGTGGTGCTCGGCCAGATGCGCCCCAACAACCGGCCCACCCTGGTCGACCAGGACCTGGTGGGACAGACGGTGAACGAGTCGCAGTGGACCCTGGTGGCCCAGTGCCTCCATTCGGGCGAGATCGTGCGCGGCAGCATCCACCACCCGATTCTGGGCGAGCAGGTGCCGGTGGAGAACATCCCCGTCCGCTTCGACGGCAACATCATCGGCGCCCTGCTGCGGGTCTCCCTGGCGCCGCTCAAGGGGCCGACGAGCATGTACGAGCGAACGTACCTCGACGTGTTCGAGCGCCTCGCCGACATGGTGGCCCAGTCGGCCTTCCCGTTCCCCGACGAGGACGTCGGTACCGAGGAGTCGCCCCGGGTGGGCGACGGCGTCGTGGTGGTCGACGCCGACGGGCGAGTGGAGTTCGCGTCGCCCAACGCCATGAACGCGTTCCACCGCATGGGTATCTACACCCAGCCCGAGGGGCGCCGCTTCGGGGACCTCGACGTCGAGGAGTCCGCCGTCGAGTGGGCGCTGGCCACCGGCCGGCCCGTCGTGGAGGAGGTCGAGCGGCGCCCGGACGTCATCGTCCTCGTGCACTGCATCCCGCTGCTCTCGCACGGCGTGGTCACCGGGGCGATGATCCTCCTGCGCGACGTCACCGACGTGCGCCGGCTCGACCGCCTGCTGCTGTCCAAGGACGCCGCCATCCGCGAGGTGCACCACCGGGTCAAGAACAACCTGCAGACGATCTCGTCGCTCCTCAGCCTGCAGGCGCGCCGGGTGGGTGACCGGGCGGCCCGGGTGGCGTTGCACGAGGCGGAGCGCCGGGTGCGCTCCATCGCGCTCGTGCACGAGATCCTGTCGCGGGACCCGAGCGACCAGGTGCCCTTCGCCGAGATCGTGGGCTCACTGGTGCAGATGGCCGAGGACTCGGTGGTCTCGTCACAGCCGATCGTGATTTCGGTGCACGGGGACCTCGGCGAGGTCGCGGCCGACGTTGCGACGCCGCTCGCCGTGACGGTGGCCGAGCTCCTGCAGAACGCGGTCGAGCACGCCTTCGACCCCGAGAACGCCGGGGGGCAGGACGGGGCGGTCGGTCTGGAGGGTGCCGGGGGAGGGGCGGGCTACGCGCCGGTCGGCCACGTCGACCTCACGATGTCGAGCGACGAGGCCGAGTTCCGCGTCGAGGTGCGCGACGACGGGCTGGGGCTTCCGGAGGGGTTCGACATCGAGAAGACGTCGAGCCTCGGGCTGTCGATCGTGCGCGACCTCGTCGTCAGTCAGTTGGAGGGGACGATCTCCATGCAGCCGGTGCCGGTGGCCGACGGGGGCGGGACCCGCGTCGCCATCTCGGTGCCGGTGCGCGCGCCCCGGTGATCGCTGCTGGGCCGCGACGCGTGCCGCGGCAGGTTCAGATGGCGACGCGCTGCGAACGGCGGGCGGCCAGCCAGGCCTTGCGCAACTTGCGGCGCTCTTCCTCGGACGTACCGCCCCAGACACCCGACTCCTGGTTGGTGGCCAGTGCGAAGTCGAGACAGGGCTCGAGCGCGTCGCAGGCGTGGCAGACACGCTTCGCCGCGTCGATCTGGTCGACGGCAGGGCCAGTCGTGCCAACAGGGAAGAAAAGATCCGGTTCGGTATTGCGGCAGGCGGCTGAGCGTCGCCAGTCGTCCGCGTCCCAATCCACGGTCCGGTTCCACATGAGAGCCATCGGAATGTGCCTCCACCAGCATTGTGATCCTTTTCACATGATCGAACCCAGAAGGTGTCCGTCAGTGAAAAGCGGGTTAACGGAGAAGAGGGTAACGGTCTGTCGGCGGCCAGGCAAGGAGTTTTTGGTGAAAATTCGACCGCCTTCACGGTGGAATCGTGACGGGAAGATGGCCGGGCGACGATGACCGCCGTCTTTGCCCATAGGGGTTGCACCGAGGGATTCACCGAGAACACCGTCGACGCCTTCGCCGAGGCCCGGCGGCTGGGCGCCGACGGCGTCGAGCTCGATGTGCGCCTCACGGCAGACGGGGCGCTGGCCGTCCATCACGACGCCGAGATCCCCGGGATCGGCACCGATCGACCAGCTCGAGGTGGCCGACCTGCCCGCCCACGTGCCCCTGCTGGCCGACGTGCTGGCGGTCTGCGAGGGCATGGTGGTCAACGTCGAGATCAAGAACGCCCCCCAGGACCCGGGGTGGGACCCCGGTGAGGCCGTGGCGGCGTTGACGGCCGTCGCCATCGAGGAGGCGGGCTGGACGGCGCGAGTGATCGTCTCGTCCTTCCAGACGGCCACGCTGCGCGCGGTGCAGGCTGCCGACGGCCGGCTGGCGCTCGGGGCGCTCTGGGGCTTCGCCGCCGAGGCCGAGCCGGCCCTGGCCGTTGCGGTGGAGGCGGGGTTCGCGGCCGTCCACCCCTTCGTGGCGTCGGTGGACCCGGAGCTGGTCGAGCGGGCGCATGCAATGGGCCTTGCCGTCAACGTCTGGACGGTCAACGCCCCCGACGACCTGCGCGCCATGGTGGCTGCCGGCGCCGACGCGGTGATCACGGACCGCCTCCACGAGGCGCTGGTCGCGGCGGAGCGGCGGGCCCGCCTGAGCGACCCGGAGGCCGCACCCCGGAGCAGGCCCCCGGAAATGGGCCTGTCACCGGGGCGAATGGCCGAATGGCGGGGAACGGCCCGGTTCCACAAAGATGGTCCGCCATGAACGTCGTCGTATGCGTCAAACAGATACCTGATCCGGCCGCCCCCCAGTCGCTGAATCCGGGCACCAACACCCTGGACCGGTCCGGCAAGCTGATCATGGACGATTCGGACAACTACGGGGTGGAGATGGCCCTCCAGCTCGCCTCGGGCGAGGGCGACGAGGTCACCCTCGTCTCCATGGCTCCGGGCGGGGAGACCTCGGGACTGCGCACCGGGCTGGCCATGGGCGCCGCCAAGGCCATCCTCATCAGTGACGACGCGCTGGCCGGCAGCGACGCGCTGGGCACCGCCCGGGTGCTGGCGGCCGCCATCGCACGGGCCAATCCCGACCTGGTCGTGATGGCCACCGAGTCGAGCGACGGCTACACGGGCACCCTGCCCGTGCAGGTCGCCGAGCTCATGGGTCTGCCGTCGGTCACCTTCGCCAAGGCCATCGCCGTCGACGGCAGCTCGGTCAAGGTGGAGCGCCAGACGGAAGCGGGCTACGACGAGGTCGTGTGCCCGCTGCCGGCCCTGGTCACGGTGACCGCCGGCGTGGTCGAGCCCCGCTACCCGTCCTTCAAGGGGATCATGGCGGCGAAGTCCAAGCCGGTGGACAACCTGACGATCGCCGACCTCGGGATCGACTCGTCGCAGGTCGGCGCGGCCGGTGCCGGGCAGGAGATCACGGACGTCTCCGATGCCGAAGCCCGCGGCGCGGGAGAGATCGTGGTGGACGAGGGCGACGGTGCGGAGCGCATCGTGGCCTTCCTCGAGAAGCTGAAGGTGGTCTGAGATGCCGATCGACAAGGTGTGGGTGCTGGCCGAACTGGGCGACAGCGGGCCGACGCCCGTCACGCTCGAGCTGTTGACCGAGGCCCGTGCGGTCGCCTCGACGGTGGAAGCCGTCGCCTGGGGCGCCGACGCGGCGTCGCTGGCCGGTCCCCTCGGGGAGTACGGCGCCACCACGCTCTACGACGTGGGTGACCTGGGCGGCACGCTGCCCGGCGTGCCGGTGGCCGCTGCGCTGGCGGCACTGATCGAGGGCGGCAACGCGCCCGATGCCATCTTCCTGCCCGCCACCTACGAGGGGCGCGACGTGGCGGGCCGGCTCTCGGCCAAGCTCGGCCGTCCGGTGTTGACCAACGTGACCGGGCTGGTCGAGTCCGACGGTGGGCTCTCGAGCCAGCACCCGGTCTTCGGTGGCAACCAGATCGTCACGGCGCACTTCACCGGCGCGGGGCCGGGCATCTTCGTGATCCGGGCCAAGTCGTTCGCAGCCGAGCCGTCGGGCGGTGCCGCCGCGGCGGTCGTGCCGGCCCCGGTCCCCGACGTCGCCGCCACCAACACGGCCAAGGTCGTGGAGCGCCACGTCGAAGAGCGCAGCGGCCCCAAGCTCGATGAGGCGGCGGTCGTCGTCTCGGGCGGCCGCGGCCTCGGCGATGCCGCCAACTACGCCCTCATTGAGGAGCTGGCCAAGCTCCTCCACGGTGCCGCCGGCGCCAGCCGCGCCATCGTCGATGCCGGCTGGGTGCCCTACTCGCACCAGGTGGGCCAGACGGGCAAGACCGTCAAGCCGACCGTCTACATCGCGTGCGGGATCTCGGGCGCCACCCAGCACCTGGTCGGGATGAAGGGCTCCAAGAACATCGTCGCCATCAACAAGGACCAGGAGGCGCCGATCTTCTCGGTGGCCGATCTCGGGATCGTCGGCGACGTGCACAAGGTGCTCCCAGCGCTCATCGACGCGCTCAAAGCCAAGGGCTGAGATCTGTCGCCCCCGGGGTCCCGGACCCCGGGTCGCCACGCGGCATGCCGGTGTGATGCCGCGGGCCCGGCCACCTCGACGACGCTGAACCGGCCGGGCCGGGGTGCGTCGCGCCCCCGTACCTGGTGCGTGCACGTTCGGCGCGGGCGACCGGCAGTACATTCGGCCCAAAAACGCTGATCGCACCTGATGCTCTTTCCCACCATCGACTTCGCCATCTTCTTCGCCATCGCCTTCACGGTGAACTGGCTCCTCAACCCCTACGCGGGCTGGTGGAAGCTGTCCATGATCGGCCTGAGCTACGTCTTCTACGGCTGGGTGGGCTGGAGCTACTGCCTGCTCCTGCTCCTGACGACGTCGGTGACCTACGTCGGCGGCGCCTGGGTCAACGCCACGAGCACCGAGCGGGCGCGCCGCATCGCCATGGGCGTGTCGGTCGGGGCACTGCTGGCGATCCTCGGCTGGTTCAAGTACTACGGCTTCGTCTCGGTGAACCTCGACAACCTCACCCACGCCTTGGGCATGGGCCGGGCAGCCCCCCTGCTGCAGGTGGGGCTGCCCATCGCCATCTCCTTCTTCACCTTCATGGCGATCAGCTACGTCGTCGACGTCTACCGGCGCCAGCTCGAGCCGGCCAAGCCGCTCGACCTCGCGGTCTACATCGCCTTCTTTCCCCACCTGCTGGCCGGGCCGATCGTGCGGGGCGGCGAGCTCCTGCCCCAGATCCGCCGGCGCCGCGACCCCAACTCGATCGACTACTCACGGGCCTTCTGGCTGATCCTCGCCGGGCTGTTCAAGAAGGTCGTGATCTCCTCCTACGTCTCGAGCGCGATCGTGACGCCGGTCTTCACGTCACCCACCCAGCACTCGGCGCCCGAGGCGATCTTCGCCGCCTGGGGGTACGCCGTGCAGATCTACTGCGACTTCAGCGGCTACACCGACATCGCCATCGGCCTCGCCATGTTGCTCGGCTTCCGGTTCCCGCAGAACTTCGACGCGCCCTACACGGCGCGCAACCTGCAGGACTTCTGGCGGCGCTGGCACATGACGCTGTCCCGCTGGCTGCGCGACTACCTCTACATACCGCTCGGCGGGAGCGCCAACGGTCAGGCCCAGACCGTGCGCAACATCATGATCACCATGGTGCTGGGCGGTCTGTGGCACGGGGCGGCGTGGACGTTCGTGGTCTGGGGGACCCTGCAGGGCGTGGGGCAGAGCTTCGGGCACATCCGCCGCAAGAGCCGGGAGCGGCGCGGGCTCCCAGCCGTCGCCGAGGGACCGGTGCGGGACTGGGTCCAGCGCTTCCTCACCTTCCAGTACGTCTGCCTGGGTTGGGTGTTCTTCAACGCCACCGGCATGTCGCAGGCCTTTTCGGTCATCGGCCGCCTCTTCAGCGGCTGGGGCGAGGCCTCCCCGCTGATCACGCCGCTCCTCGTCATCACCATCGCCGGCACCCTCGCCTCCCAGTTCGTGCCCCCGCTGCGCGTCGACCGCCTGCAGGCGGCGTTCTCCCGTCAGAAGGTCGCGGTGCAGGTCGGCCTGCTCGGCTTCGCCCTGCTCGGGATCACCACCTTCGGCCCGGTCGGCGTCGCCCCGTTCATCTACTACCGCTTCTGATGACCGACTCCCCCGTACCTCCGCACCACGTCGACTGGGAGCCAGAGTCGGACTTCCAGTCGCACCCGCACGCCGAGCTTCCCCCGGGCGAGGACGAGCGGGCGCGGGCGCCGTGGCGACACGTTCTCATGCTCGGCGTCGCCGCCTTCGCCCTCTGGTTCCTGCTGTACGCGCCCACCCTGCAGCACAACGCCCAGGTGTCGCCCGTCGGGACGCGGCGCACGGTGAGCCTCGACGTGACCGGCCCGGTCGCCGCCGTCAGCCGTGCCCTGCAGCTGTCCCACATCGTCTCCATCACGGGCCGCGGCAGCGGCTTGTCCGGCGGCGGGACCGTGGGCGGCCTGACGGTGGCGGGACCGCACCCGGGCGGCCCTGCGCCGGGAGGGTCGAGGCCGAAGTCCGGATCGGCGCCCAAGAAGGGCGGCGCCGCGCCCACGACGACCACGACGGTGCCGCCCAACCCCAAGGACCCCACCGGGGCCAACCCGTTGCGCGTCCTGATCGTCGGCGACTCCATCGGCGTCGACCTCGGCGACGCCCTGCTGCCGGACCTGGCCCAGACCAACGTCGTCAGCGCCGCGCTCGACGGCCGGGTCAGCACCGGGCTGACGAGGCCCGACTACTTCAATTGGCCGGCCCAGCTCACCGCCGACCTCAAGTCCCAGGATCCGCAGGTGGTGGTCATCATGATCGGCGCCAACGACGCGCAGGACTTTCTCGGCCCTCCCGACGTGCCCTACACGTCGCCGCAGTGGAACACGCTCTACGCGCAGCGGGTGGCGCAGTTCATGCAGATCGCCCAGAGCGGCGGTGCCACCGTGGTCTGGGTCGGCATGCCGCCGATGCAGAGCCCCGGCCTGAACGCGCAGATGTCCGACGTCAACGCGGTGGTCCAGCAGCAGGCGGCGAAGACGCACCCGCCCGTGACCTACCTCAGCACGGACCGGTCGCTCGGGACGGCGCAGGGCGGGTACACGGCCTTCGTGACCAACGGAGCGGGCCAGGTCGTCAACGTGCGCACGCCGGACGGGACGCACCTGACCCCGGGCGGCGGCCAGGTGGCGGCGCAGCAGGTCATCGACGAGCTGCAGACGCTCGGCTACAAGATCCCGTGAGCACATCCGCCGAGCCGCTCTCCTGAACGGGCCCGTCCCCGGGCACCGGTCCGGCGGGGCGGCGGGGCTGTGCCCGGCAGGGCGGACGCGACCAGCCTCAGACTCAGACGAGCGGCCAGGGGTACGGCGGCCACTCGCCGTCGTCGACGAGCTCGGGGAGGGCGCGCAGGCTGAGCAGCCAGCCCACCCGGTCCATGGTGGCTTCCAGCTCGGCCGGCTCGATCAGCGCGGCGAGGGCCGGCGGCGGCCCCTCCCGGGCCAGTCGGGCCAGGTCATCCTCGGCGCCGGCTTCGAGCGGTTGCCCGCCGAAGTCCCAGATCACCGTGCGCAACTTGTCGTCCCGGTTGAAGCAGAGGCCGTTGTCGATGGCCCAGAGCCGGTCCTCGGCCAGGAGGACGTGGCCGCTCTTGCGGTCGGCGTTGTTGGCCACGACGTCGAACGCGGCGAGCCGCATGAGCACGGGGTGCCACGTGGGCTGGTCGCGCAGCGTGAAGTAGTGCGAGGTGCCGTCCTCGTGGACGAAGCGCTGCACGGAGCCCTCGACCGAACGGGCCCTCGGGCCGCTCGACCGTTTCGGGCACGAGGCCCCAGCCCAGCGCTTCCGAGAGCACGTAGGCGGCGACCTCACGCCGGAAGAGCCCACCGGGGAAGTCCCACAGCGGCCGCTCGCCCTTGAACGGCTTGTACACGGCCAGCAGCTCCTCCCCCTGCAGGCGGCAGGTCACGAGCAGCGTCGCGTTCGAGCTCCCGGCGATGCGCCCGTGGACCTCCATGTCACCCTCGAGGAGGACGCGCTCGACCTCGGCGTCCGGCACCGCCGCTAGGTCACCGGCGGCCGGTGCCCGTTGGTGCGCGGGCAATCGTGCCCGGCCGGGTCCAGCGGGAGCGAGCACAGCGGGCAGGGCGGCCGGCCCGCCTCCACCAGGAGCGTCGCGTGGATGGCGAAGGCGGCCGCCTGCTCGCGGGTGAGGGCCACGCGGAGCACGTGCCCGCTGTCGAGCTCGTCGTCCTCGTCGTCGTCCTCGTCCTCGACGCCCACCTCCTCGAGGACCACGATGACGCGGTCGAGCTCCTCGTCGTAGGAGACGCCGATGGTCCCCACGACCCACTCGAACTCCTCGGTGCCGTAGAACTCCAGGTCGTCGGGCAGGTGGCCCGGCCGCCCCAGCTCCTTGACGATGCGCCCCAGGTAGCCGGCGAGGACCGCCACCTGCTGCTTCTCCACCTTGACCGTGGTCTCGGACAGGCCCTGGCGGCAATAGAAGAGGAACAGCCGCTGCCCCACCTCGCCCACGACGCCGACCGTGCAGTGGTCCGGGGCGTCGAAGTCGTACTCGTCGCTCATCGCAGCCGTCCCGTCATGACAGCGCCAGCTCGTTCAGCGAGCCCGTGGAGTTCGTGCAAAGCACGACGGGGCCACCGGCAGTGAAGAGGAGGGCCGAGATGGAGCAGGGCGAGATGACCAGCCGCTGCAACAGATCGAGCGGCATCCCGGCCGCGGCGGCCACGATCGCCTTGATCGGGTCCGCATGCGACACGGCGACGATCGTCTCGCCGGGGTGGTCGGCCACGAGACCCAGCACGGTGTCCATGGAGCGCACCGACATCTCGGCGAAGGACTCGCCGCCGGGAAATCTGAACCCGCCGGGCCAGCGATGCACCGTGGGCCACTCCTTGGTGCGGTACAGGCGGGTCAGGGGCTTCTCGGTCCAGTCGCCCACGTCGACCTCGACGAGGCCCGGGGCGGTCCGCACGCGCAGGCCGAGCGCCCGGGCGATGGGGGCGGCGGTCTCGCGCGTGCGCTCCAGCGGTGACGCGTAGACGGCGGTCGGGGCCTTGGTGAGGGCGGCGATGCGCCCGGCGGCCGCACCGGCCTGTTCGTGTCCCTTCTCCGAGAGGTGCAGTCCCGGGGCCTGCCCGGGGAGCATCTTGCCGGTGGTGGGGGTGACGCCGTGGCGGACCAGCAGCACGACGGTGGCGGGAGGAGCCTTGCGGCCGCGCCGTGCCGGCGGGCGTGCGGACGCGGAACGGGCGGTCGGGGACACGGTCGTCCATCGTAGGCTCTGCGCCGTGGCGTCCAACCGTGGCCAGGGGGACTCGGTGGCCGCGGTGCAAGAGGACGTGGCGGTCTGCCGGCGCTGTCCGAGGCTGGTCAGCTGGCGCGAAGAGGTCGCCCGCACGGGTCGGGCCTCCTATGCCGGTCAGGTGTACTGGGGTCGCGGCGTCCCGGGGTTCGGTGACCCGCACGCGACGCTGGTCCTGGTCGGGTTGGCGCCCGCCGCGCACGGCGCCAACCGCACCGGGCGGATGTTCACCGGGGACCGGTCCGGTGACTGGCTCTTCGCCGCCCTCTACCGGGCGGGCTTCGCCTCGCAACCAACCAGCACGGCGCGGGACGACGGCCTCGAGCTGACCGGCGCCTACATCACCGCAACGGTGCACTGCGCGCCGCCGGCCAACAAGCCGACCCCGGCGGAGCGCGCCGCCTGCGGGCCGTATCTCGCCCGCGAGCTGGAACTGCTGGGACGGGCGGTGGTCGTGCTGGCGCTGGGGCAGGTCGCCTGGCAGGCGGTCAGCACGCATTACGGGCTCCGGCCGCGCCCGGCCTTCGGCCACTTGGCCGAGACGCCGCTGCCCGACGGGCGGACGCTGCTCGGTTCGTACCACCCGAGCCAGCAGAACACGTTCACCGGCAAGCTGACCGTGCCGATGTTCGACGCCGTCTTCACCCGGGCCCGCGAGTTGATCGCTTCCGGCGATCAGGAGACGAGGTCGTAGAGCAGGCGGAAGAAGCGGATGCGCCGGGGGTCCGGGCTCACGCCGTAGCTCTCGTAGAAGAGGGGCTCGAGCTCCTCCCCGAAATTCCAGCCGACACTCCACGCACCGACCGCCACGTCCCACCAGCGATCGGCGGCGCCCAGCTCGCCGAGGTCCACGTAGCCGGTGACCCGGCCCTCCTGGAGCAGAGCGTTGGGCGGGCAGAAGTCGCCGTGGCAGACGACCAGGTCCTCGTCGTCGGGGGCGGTGTCCTCCAGTTCCGCCAGCGCCTCCGCCGGGGTCAGGTGGGCGTGCTCCTGGTGGAAGCCGCTGGCGCTGATGTCGCCGGCGCGCACCCGTTCCTCGACGTGGGCCAAGGCGCGCGCCAGATCGAAGCGGAAGGGACACCACTCCTCGCCCACGGCGTCATGGAACGAGCGCAGCCCCCGGCCGAGCGCCCGCACGAGGGCGGGGAGGTCGGCCCGCCACGCCGCATGGGTGGCGTCGCGCCCGGGCAACGCCTCGGTGAGCAGGATGGTGCTGTCTCCCAGCTGCTGCAGCGTCACCACCTTGGGGACGGGCAGGTAGGGGGCGGCCCAGACCATGCGCTCGGCCTCCCCGCGCAGCGTGGGGTAGCGGTCACCGCCGTCGGCCACCTTGGCGAAGCGCACCGTTCCGTCCGGGCCCGTCAAGCGCCAGGTGGTGAGGTACGGGACGAGCCGCCAGGCCAGGACCGCCGCCCAGCCCGGGGCGAGCTGGCCGAGCTCGGGCGGAGGCGCCGGAGTCGCCGGAGTTGTCGGAGGCGCCGGAGTTGTCGGAGGGTCGGGTGGGGACGGCACGCACCCGAGGGTAGGACGTCTAGGACGGCGGAGACGGCGGAGACGGCACGGCCGAGCAACGGCTACCGTCTCGGCGACACCGCAGGGAGGATGGAGTGCGCGAGCCGAACGACGTGACACCGTGCGACGCCGGAGAGATCACGACCTGGGATGACACGACGGACGTGATCGTCGTCGGGTTCGGCGCGGCCGGGTCGGCGGCGGCGTTCAGCGCGGCGGCCGCAGGCGCCCAGGTCCTGGTGACCGAGCGGACCGGTGGTCCCGGGGGCGCAGCGGCGTTGGCCGAGGGCATCGTCTACCTCGGCGGGGGCACGCCGATTCAGAAGGCGTGTGGCTTCGAGGACTCGCTCGACGACATGTACCGCTACATGATGGCGGCCTGCGGTCCGGATCCCAACGAGCCCAAGATCGCCCGCTACTGCGAGGAGAGCCTGGGTCACTTCGACTGGCTGGTTGCCCGCGACGTGCCCTTCGATCCGACGTTCTGCGCCGACACATCCATGGCGCCGGACGGCACGGAGGGCCTCGTGTACTCCGGCGGCGAGGACGCCTACCCGTTCAACGAGATCGCGCGCCCGGCGCCGCGCGGTCATCTGGCCAAGACGAAGCGCTCCACGGGGTGGTTGCTCATGCAGCACCTCGCTGCCGCCGCCAGCGGGACCGGCGCAGCGGTCTCGACCGACACCCGGGTGGACCGGCTGGTGTGTGAGGAGGGCCGCGTCGTCGGCGTGCAGGCGCAGCGCTTCGGCGAGACGGTGACGTTGCGGGCCCGGCGCGGCGTCGTGCTCACCGCCGGCGGCTTCATCTTCAACGACGACATGTTGCGCCAGCACTGCCCGCCGCTGGCGCGGGGCACGTTCAAAGTCGGCACAGAAGGCGACGACGGCCGCGGCATCCGCATGGCGCAGGCCATCGGCGCGTCCGTGCGCAACATGTACGCCGGTGAGGTGTCGCTGCCCATCACCCCGCCGCGGACCCTGATCCACGGCATTCTCGTCAACGGCCAGGGACAGCGCTTCATCAACGAGGACACCTACATGGGCCGGGTGGGCCAGTCCGCCCTCTACGAACAGGACGGCGAGGTCTACCTGATCGTCGACGAGGCCTCCTACGAGGTGAACTGGATGGGACTCGGCCGCCACCTGGGTCTGCGAGACTGCGGCGCAGCTGGAGTCCGAGATCGGCCTGCCGGGTGGCTCGCTCCAGAGCACCGTCGACCTGTACAACCGCCACGCGGCGACGGGGGAGGACCCCCTCTTCCACAAGGACGCCTCCTGGGTGCGCCCGCTGGTGCCGCCCATCGGCGCCGTGGACCTGCGCATCGGGCCGGCGCCGTACGCGCCGTTCACCCTGGGCGGCCTGGAGACGACGGTCGCCGGCGAGGTGCTCGATCTGACGGGGTCGCCGATCGGGGGACTGTTCGCCGCCGGGCGCACCACGTCGGGGGTCTGCTCGTTCGGCTATGCCAGCGGTCTCTCCATCGGGGACAGCACGCTGTTCGGCCGCTTCGCCGGCGCGAGTGCCGCGGCGGCTCCGCCTTCGGCCTGAGGGCGGTCGCTGCGCCTGGCGAGCCGGCGACTGCTCAGTCGTTGGCCAGAGGGTGCCCGAGCAGCTTCTCGAGCTCGAGCAGCGCTTGCGTCGGGATCGGTCACCTTGATGGTGTGCATGCCGAGGGCTCGAGCGGGCTTGAGATTGACGCCGAGGTCGTCGAGGAAGACCGACTCCTCGGGCCGTACGCCGAGAGTCGCGCAGGCGAGCTCGTAGAAGCGGGGGTCGGGTTTGCGGACACCGAGCACGCGCGACTCCAGCACGGCATCGAAGAGCGCGTAGACCTCGGCCACCTGTTCGGAGACGACGCGGTCGGGCGACGAGAAGTTGTTGGTGAGGCAGGCGGTCTTGTAGTCTCTGGCGGCAGGCGTCAATGGCGGCGACCATCTGCGGCCGGATGTCGCCCGAGAGCCGCTCGAGTACCAGCCGGCCGTCGAGCTCGTGCCCGAGCGCGCGGGCCTCTGCCGCCCATGCCGCAGCGAAGGCGTCCAGGCTCAGTCTCGTTCCGCTCCAAGCGGGCCCAGGCATTCTCGTCGGGGTTGGTGGCGTTCACGGTGCGGATGAATCCGGCCGGAAGGCCGCGCTCGACCTCCAGGCGCGGCGAACGCTTCGAAGGGGCTGGTCGTGACGACGCCGCCGAAGTCGAACATCACCGCTCGTATCGCCACACGCTCCCTCTCAGGTCGGGCCGATAGTGGGCAACGTCACGCGTCGGCCCATCGGTTCTTGGCGGAGCCGGGTCAGTTCGGGCTGCCCTCGAGCACTTCGTGCCGCAGTGCCGCCAGGGTGGCCGGGCTCAACCCGAGCCCCTTGGAAAAGTACGCGTTCACCGACCCGTACGCCGAATCCATGACCTTGAGGGACGTGTCGAGATAGTGCGGCTGGACGCCGAGCACGGCGTCGATGACCTTCGCCTTGCCGCCTTGCGCCACGTAGCTGGCCACGACGGGCTGGTACTCGGGTAGGACGTAGCGGTTGGATTCCAGGTAGTCGGCGTCGACGGTGGACATGGGCACCCCGAGCTCGAGCTCGAGAGCGGCGGTGGCCCATCCGGTGCGGTCCTTGCCGGCAGTGCAGTGGAAGACCAGTGCCTGGCCGGACGGCAATGTCGCCGCCGACGTGAAGAGCTGGCTGTACCCCGTCTTCGCCGTGTCCAGGACCGGCAGCGCCTCGTAGAGGCCGGTCAGAATGCCTTCGGCCTGTGGAACTGTGGCCGACGACTTGTTCGATCCGCTGATGAGGGCGGTGACGGCGGCGGTGATGTTCGAGAGCGTGGGGTTGCCGGCGAGCACATCGTCGACGACGTAATCGGTGCCGGGTGCCAGCTTGTCGGTGGTGGCAGCTCGTTCGGCAGCCGTCCGCAGATCCACGACGTGCGTGATCCCGAGCGCGGTCATTTCGTTGTCCTCGGCCGCGGTCAGGTTGTTGAGGCTGCCCGACCGATACAAGATGCCCATTCGAATCCACTGTCCCGAGCTGGTGCGCACGCCACCGACGTCGCGGAAGTTCGGTGCGTCGGCCAGGTGCAGGGAGCGGTCGGCGATCACCAACGGCGCTCCGTGGGCCGGGGTGAGGGTGAAGTACCAGCGCGGGTCGGCCGAGGCCAGTGAGGTGACCGCGATGGAGCCCTTGTCGCCTCCGTGGCCCACTAGGTGGGTCGTCGCCGGCGTCAGCGCGCTGTTGCCGGCGTAGACGGAGACCGGGCCGGACGCAGACGGTGCCGACCACGTGATGTCGTACGTGCCGCTCGGCTGTTGCGTCACGTTGGCGGCGGTGAACGGGATGACCCCGCTCGGTTCGGTCGCGCCGGCGGCGGCCGGTGCGAGCAGGCCGATTCCAGTCAGGGAGACGGAGGCCAGTCCGGCGGCCGCGGCCAGCGTGGGGAGGAGTCGGTGCGGGCTGAGGGGGTTCTTCATGGTCCGAGGACCGTAACAAGGCGCATTGGCTCTGTGGGTTCAGGCAGCGTGGATTCCGGAGTGTTCGCGGTACTTCTTACGGTTTTCTGCACTTCTTAGGGTTCTCTGCGACGGCAGGGTGAGACGCGGCTGGAGGGTCCGAGTCGGCTCAGGCCGGACGCTCAATTGCCGCAGCGCGGCGTACTCGATCACGCGGGTCATGACGACGTCGTCCGCCTTGCGCCACGCGACCCGCAGTCGAAGGGCGGCTGCGGGTCGTACTCGATCATGAGCTGGGCCGCCTGGGCCGCGGTGCGGTCGACCAGCAGCTCGACCAGCCGCAGCGCCATGTCGATGCCGCTCGAGACCCCGGCCGAGGTGATGATCCGCTCGTCGAGGTGCTCGACGACCCGCGTCGGCGTGGGCTCGGCGCCGTGGGCGGCGAGCTCGGGGTAGCAGGACCAGTGGGTGGTGGCGCGTGAGACCCTGCAGCAGTCCGGCTGCGCCGAGGACCACCGAACCGGTGCAGACCGACGTGGTGAACCGGGTGCCGGCGTGGGCCTGGCGCACCCACTCGAGCACCCGCTCGTCGTGCTCCAGCGGGCGCGTGCCCACGCCGCCGGGGAAGACGACGACGTCGGGTGCCGGAATCTCCTCGAAGGTGGCGTCGGCGGTGAGGCCGATCATGCCGTTCTCGCTGCGGACCTCGCCCGCGGTCGTGGCCGACGAAGACGATGTCGAAGTGTCGGGATGCGCTGCAGCACCTCGTAGGGGCCGACGGCGTCGAGGGCGGTGAACTTCGGGAAGAGGGGGATGGCGATCTGCAGGCGGTCGGTCATGCGGATGTCCTTTCGGCTCGGGCGCGGCGCGGAAGCGCCGCCGGTAGGCGTCGGGCGCGACGCCGAGGCGCCGCTGGAAGACGCGGCGCAGGGTCTCGGCGCTGCCGAGGCCGCAGCGAGCCGCCACCACGTCGAGGGTGTCGGCTGGTCTCCTCGAGCTCGCGCCGGGCGGCCTCCAGGCGCGTGCGCTCGACGAAGCGGCTCGGGGTCTCGCCCACCTCGGCGGTGAAGACCCGGGTGAAGTGCCGCACGCTCATGGCGGCCGCCGCGGCGAGCGCGGGCAGCCGGTGGTCGCCGCCGGGCGCGGCCTCGACGAGGGTCTGCACGGCCCGGACGGTCGAGCGCTCGGCGCGGGGCACCCACACCGGCGACGCGAACTGGGTCTGCCCGCCGGGCCGGTGGAGGAACATCACCAGCCAGCGGGCGACGGTCTGGGCCACGTCGACGCCGAGGTCCTCCTGGACCAGCGCCAGCGCGAGGTCGATGCCGGCGGTGACGCCGGCGCTGGACCAGTACTTGCCGTCGCGGATGTAGATCGGATCGGCGTCGACGGTGAGCGCGGGGTACTCGTCGGCAAGCTGGTGGGCGCGGGCCCAGTGGGTCGTGACCCGGCGACCCTCGAGCAGACCGGCCGCGGCGCCGAGGAAGGCGCCCGAGCACACGGTGGCCACCCGCCGGCAGCGCGGGCGGCATCGGCCGGATGAAGGTCAGCAGTGCCTCGTCGCTGGCCGCGGCCACTTCGGCGCCCGGCCCGCCCGGCAGCACCAAGGGTGTCGATGCGCTCGGACGCAGTCGGGCAAGCGGTGACGGTGCCCAGGACGAGCCCGCTCTCGGCTCGCACCGCGGCACCGCCGGGCGAGGCGAGGGTGACGCGGTAGCCGCCGGCTCGCCCGAGCGAGGCGGCAGCCCGCCCGGCGCCGGCGAAGACCTCGTGCGGGCCCACGGCGTCGAGCGGCTGGAGCCCTTCGAAGGCGACGATCACGACGTGGCGCTGGTGCACGCTCCCACTGTGCGGGGCGCGGGCGTCTGGCGTCAATGACCTGGTTCCCACAGATTCGGCCATGGCCAGGCGCCACGGTCTGCGCCCGGATCGTGGAGGGAGCCCCGGAGTGGTCTCAGGCGGGGCGGGCCCGGCGGGTGCCGCGTGCCCGGACCCAGGCCAGCAGGTCACCCTCGGCGCCCCGTCGGACCGACCCGGTGAAGATGTCCTCCCGGCCGGTCGAGACCTCCCGCGCCACCTCGGCGTAGAGCTCGTCGCCGAGGGCGGCGGGCTGGAGGTACTCGACCAGGACCGACGAGATGATCCCGGAGTTCTCGGCGTCGTTCGCCGCCGCGGCCACCGCGGCGCCGGCCACCGCGTAGAAGACGGCGCCGTGCACGGTGCCGTGCGGGTTGGCGTGCCGCTCGTCGGTGGTGAGGACTGGCCACCGTGTGGCCGCCGCCGCGGCGCTCCACGTCGATGCCGAGCAGGGCGGCGAACGCGTCGTCCCGGGGGCCGTTCATCGGCGCACTCTCAGGCGGTGGGGGCGGGCGCCGGGAGGCGCCCGGGCATGGGCACGGCCGTCGCCGGCCAGCGCTTCCGGCTGACCCGGCTCAGCTTGTTGAGGAGGGTGACCGCGCCCGGGTCGTCGTCAATGGGCCGGGTCTCGATCACGCCGGCCGCCTCCATGTCGTTGAAGAGCTCCTCGCCCTTCTCGGTGCGCAGGAGGGTGAGGGTCCAGTCGCCGAAGGCCCCGATGCCCCCGGTGGAGATGTCGGCGTGCTCCGCCGCGAAGTCCGGGCAGCTCTTGCAGCCCTCCCTCGTCCAGGCGTGGGCCTCCTTCAGCGGGACCTCGTGGTAGCTGCCGTCCTTCATCCAGACCTGGAAGACGCCCTTGATGTTCATCTTCACGATGTCGGCCCGGGCCAGCCCGTACTTGGCTTCGAAGAGCTCGCTGAAGATGGCGTCGTCGAACGTCTTGGAGCAGAGCAGGCCGATGGAGAGCACGAAGCGCCGGGCCACCTTCCCCGCCTTGCGGGCCTGCATCACCGGCGGTGCGGAGGCCTGGCACCCCATGCCCACCAGGGCGATGCGCTCGGCTCCGCCCTCGATCGCCTCGGCGTAGGCCAGGGGATTGGCGGAGTAGGTGTAGCGCGAGCCGGCCGTGGCCAGCACGTCCTCCTTCGAGCGGGCCACCTGGGGCACCGCCTTCCAGGTCGAGCCGTCGCCCTCGAGGCCCGAGACCAGCGCAGCGTCGATCACATCGTGCTCGAAGGCCCAGATGAGGAGGGCGGACACCAGCCCGCCGTCCTGCCCGGTGCCCTGCACCGTCGGATCGGTGGCCCGGGCCAGGACCGTGCGCCGGGAGATGCCGGCCACCTCGTCGTCGGTGCGGGGCCGGCCGAACAGGTGGGTTCTCGATGTCGGGCTCCCAGGTGCGGAAGCGCGGGCAGGCCCGGGTGCACAGCGTGCAGCCCTTGAGGCCGTGGGTGCAGTTGTCGGGCCCGCCGTCGGCAGCGACGTGGAAGGGCCTGTAGACCCCGTCCTGGTCGTTGTAGCCGAGGACGTCGTAGGGGCAGACGACGACACAGGCGGAGCACCCGGTGCACAGACCGGACGTCACGACCTCGGTGAACAGCTCGGCCCATTGCGGCTTCTCGGGAGGCATTGGTCCACCATATTCGGGCTGGGCGGCAGCGGTCGGATACCGTGCGCCGGTGCCCGAGATCCTCGAAGTCGAGCTCTACCGGGTCAGTGCCGAAGCGGCGCTGCACCGGCCGATCACCCGGGCGTGGATGGTCGACTCCCGCTACGGCCGCGGCGGGACGACCCCGGCACGGCTCCGGTCGGCGCTCGTCGGCCGCTCCTTCAGCGCGGCCCGGCGCATCGGCAAGCTGCTCCTGCTCGACACCGACGGGGGGCCGACCCTGGGCCTGCGCTTCGGCATGACGGGCGGCCTGGTGGTCGACGGCAACGAGGCGCTCGACCGGCTGCGCTACGGGCCCGGCGTCTTCAACGAGAAGTGGGTGCGGGCCCGCTTCACCTTCGACGACGGGGGCGAGCTCCTGATGCACGACCCGCGCCGCTTCGGTTCGCTCGAGCTGGCGCCCGACGAGAGCCGGCTCGGTCCGGACGCGCTCACCGTGTCGTTGGGCGAGCTCGCGGACGGCGCTGGCCATCGCGCCCGGGACGGTCGGGGGTGGCGGCGCCGCTCAAGGCGCGCTTCATGGACCAGGAACGGCTGGCCGGCGTGGGCAACCTGCTGGCCGACGAGATCCTCTGGCGCGCCGGCCTGGCACCGGGCCGACGGACGCCGCTCACCGACGCCGAGCTGCGCGAGCTGCACAAGCAGCTGCGCTCGACGCTGCGCCAGCTGGGGCGGCGCGGTGGCTCGCACATGGGCGACCTGATGGAGGGGCGCGACGTGGGGGCACGGTGCCCGCTCGACGGGACGGAGCTGCGCCGGGAGACGGTGGGTGGCCGGACGACGTACTGGTGCCCCGCAGCACCAGCACTGAACTGGCCAGCCGTCGGCACCGATCAGGCCGTCCGGTTCAGCTGAGCCGGCGGCGCACCCACCACACGCAAAGGCCGGCCAGCGCGGCGGACGCGACAACGAACAGCAGCGTCTCGTAGGTCTGGAAGGCCCAGAACCGGCTGGCCGGCTGGTACGTGACCACCTGGTGGTACTTGGTCGAAATGGTGGTGATGCACTGCTGGAACGCCTGCTGCCCGTTCGCAGACACCGCGGCGTGCGCCTGGCCACCCCGGACGCCGGGAGGCGGTCCGTTGAGGCCCGGCAAGTTGGGGCACGCCTTCTGCAGAAATGCCGCCGACGGTGACTGCCCGGCGTTGTTGACGACGCTGTTCGAAACGACGAGCGCATTGGGGATGTTCGGTGGACCGGCCATGAACTGAAGGCTGCCGCCAGGACTCGCGGCTGAAGCCGAGCGCCCCGTTCGGGTCGATGCCGAACGACTTCGTCACCGGCGTCATGAAGTGCGGCCTGATCCAGTAGGCGACAGTCGAACCGCGCCACGATGAAGCCGACGAGCGTGACGGCCATGGCGGGGAGCGTGCGGCGGAAGAGCAGCCCGGTGGTGGCACCGAGCGCGAAGGCGAACAACGCGTATCCCGCCGGTACGAATCCATGCACGACCGAAGGCGGCGGCACCAAAACGGTTCTGGTTCACCTTGTCGATGGGGCTGTACCACCACGTCACCATCAGGCTGAGGAGTCCGCCGACAGCGGCGCTGGCCAGGCCGACGAGCCCGAGCTTGACCAGCAACCAGCGCATCCGGCTCACGCTCTGCGTCCAGGCCAGGCGGAAGGTCCCCGTCTCGAGCTCGCGGGCGATGAGCGGCGCCCCCCAGAACATCCCGATGAGGACGGGCACGATGAGCACCAGGGCAGTGGCCAAGACCTGCAGCTTCGAGTAGGTGCTGACGACGGGGTTGTTGCAGTCGCTGCTGGCGCCACCGCTGGCCCGGCACTGTGCCAGCGCAGTGTCGTAGATCGACACCAGATGGGGACCGGTGACGAGCAGGATGATGCCGAGAACGACCAACCCGGCTCCGCCGATGACCGCCTGCGTGCGGAACTGGCGCCACGAGAAAGCGATCACGAGAGCACCTCCAGCCTCTGGCGCGCCCGACGCGCGGTGCTGGCGTTGCCCATGTAGGCCAGCACCAGGTCCTCGAGGTTGAGGTCCTCCACCGTCCAGGCGGGATCGAGCACCGGTCCGTCGCATCGCACGATGAGGGTGCTCTGGCGATCGGTGTGACTCTCCTCAATGACCTCCTGCCCGGACGGGAGCGATGCCGGGTCGCGGCGCGGCCCGACCAGCCGGTGGTGTGAAGCCAACAGGTCGTCGACCTCGCCGGCCACTTGGAGCCGCGAATCCACGAGCACGATCAGGTAGTCGCACACCCGCTCCAGGTCGGCCACGAGATGCGAGGAGAGCACGACGCTCACGTCCCCGTCGGCCACGAACTCCATCAGCCTCTGCAGGAACTCCCGGCGGGCCAGCGGGTCGAGGCTGGCCACCGGCTCGTCGAGGATGAGCAGCTCGGGGCGCTTGGCCACCGCCAGGGTGAGGGCGAGTTGCGCCCGCTGGCCGCCCGAGAGCGAGCCGGCCGTCTGGTCGAGATCGAGATCGAGCTCCGCGATCCGTTGCCGGGCCAGTGCGTCGTCCCAGCCAGGATTCATCTGCCCGCCGAAGCGGAGGTGGTCCTCGATGCTGAGGCGGGCGTAGGTCGGGGTGTCCTGCGCGACGAAGCCCACGCGCGCCAGCTGGGCGGGGTCGGCGGCCGGTGGGCGACCGAGCACGGTCACGGTGCCGGCGGTCGGTGCGAGCAGGCCGACGGCCAGGTGCAGCAGCGTGGTCTTGCCCGCTCCGTTGGGGCCGACGAGTCCGACCACGTGGCCGGAGGGGATCTGGAGGTCGCAGTCCTTGAGGGCCCAGCGCCTGCCGTACCGCTTGCCCAGACCCTGGGCGTCGATGACCCAGCTCACGCTATGTCCTCCTGGGCAGTTGAACGAAAGGAGTCGCGAAACAGCGCCTCGATGCTCTCGTCGTCGAGCCCGGCCCGGCGGGCCTTGACGATCCAGCGCTGCAGCGCCTGGCGCAGCGGGCCCTGGGCGGCGATCGACTCGGCGCCGAGGCTCCCGGTCACGAAGGTGCCGACGCCGGGGCGGGCGCTGGCCAATCCCTCGTGCTCGAGCTCCCGATAGGCCTTGAGCACCGTGTTGGGGTTGATGGCCAGCTGCCCCACGACCTCCTTGACCGTCGGGAGCTGGTCGCCCTCCCGCAACATGCCGACGCGCAGCGCCTGGCGGACCTGCTGGACGATCTGGAGATAGGGGGAGACGCCGGAGCGGCTGTCCAGGTGGAACTCGATCACCTGACCTCACTTACTTTATCTAGGTAACTAGATAACTATGCACCTATTCGCGGGGCCTGTCAAGGCGGTGGCGGGTCGAGGCGTGTCGGCTCAGCTCGTGAGTGGTGGCAGCCCCTTGGCGATGAGGTCGACGCCGAAGACGAGGAAGAGCACGGCCATGACTGCCGCGTTGTGCGTGGTGAGCCACGCCTTGGCGGAGTCCAGGGACGCCTTCGCCTTCTCACCGCCGAACAGTGCGTAGAGGACCGGTCCGGCGATGGTCAGGCTCGAGATGACGACGAACACCGCGATGGCGACGACCGCGTCGGTGGTCGACAACCCCTGGACTTGGGCCAGGCCTGCGGCGGCGCCCAACGTGAGAATGAGGTTCTTCGGGTTGACGGCGGCAAGCACTACCGCCAGCCCGAACGCTTTGACAGGCGAGACGGACTCGACGGTGGCGAGCCACTTGGGCATCGCCGCCTCCTCGCCCGGCGCCGGACGCTTGCGCCAATTGCGCCGCGCCAACGCGAGGAGTGCGACGCCGAGGACGATCTTGCCCCAGGACACCGAGTCCGAAGCCGTGCTGCTCGTCGCCACGTTGCCGTCGTGCGACACGACGTAGACGACGGTGCTGAGCGCTGCGAGCGCGACCACCCACCCCGCCAGAAAAGCCGGCCCGTTCACTCGGGCTCTTTGCGAGAACAGCATCAAGATGACGGCGATGATCGGCACCGGGCTGATGGCCACCCCGATGGCGAACGTCAGGACTGCGCTGATCCCCTGCCCCATGTGGATTCCTCCCCTGGCCGGTGCGTCAGCAGCGTGTCACATGACCGGGGCTCGAGCGCGTGACGCCGAGACGCCGTGAAACGTGGGCGTGGCCGGGCCGCCCGCTCGTAGGCCAGGCGGGTTCAGCTTTCGGCGATCTCCTCGAGCACCTTGGCGGCGTGCCCGTCCGCCCGGACGTGGTACCAGGCTCGCTGGACCTTGCCGTTCGGGCCCACCAGGAACGTCGAGCGGATGGTCCCGACCGTCTTCTTGCCGTACATCGTCTTCTCGCCCCAGGCCCCGTACTTCTCCATTACCTTCTTGTCGGCGTCGGTGAGGAGCGGAAACTTGAGCTTGTACTTGGTCCGGAATTTCACGTGCTTCTCTGCCTTGTCCGGCGAGATCCCGAGGACCGCCACCCCGGCCTTCTCGAAGGTCTTGAGGTTGTCGTTGAATTGACACGCCTCCTTGGTGCAGCCCGGCGTGTCGTCGGCCGGGTAGAAGTAGACGATCACCCGCTGCCCCTTGAAGTCGGAGAGCTTGACGGGTTTGCCGTCCTGGTCAGGCAGGGTGAATGCGGGGGCGGTCGATCCCGCCTCGAGTTTGGCCATGTCGGCTCTCCTTCCTTCGTGGTGCGGGACGACTCACTTTGGCACAGGGTCGCGCCTCCGACCGTCCTGGGCTGGTACGATGCTGTGCGACCGCCGGCGGGGGCTGGCGAGTCGGGGCTGACTTTCACTCCTCTGGATGGCGCACAGCCCCGCCGTACAACAGAGAGAGCGGGTCCATGACCGTTGATGCCCTGGCCGGCGCGCACGCCGGCGTCACCCCGAGAGGACAGTGATGTCTCCGGCGACGATACCTACGAGACCGCCCGGACATTCGAGTCCCTCGGCGTCTCACCCGAACTGACTCACAGCGCTGGCGGATGAAGGCATCGTCAGCGCGTTTCCAATTCAAGCCCTGACGATCGCCGACGCCCTGGCCGGGCGCGACGTGTGCGGCAAGGCCAAGACTGGCTCGGGCAAAACCCTCGCGTTCGGTGTCCCACTGCTGCAGCGGGCCAAAGCGACGCGGGATGCGCAGGGACCCGCGCCGGCCACCCGCCCCGCCAAACCGCTGGCGCTTGTCCTGCTCCCGACGCGCGAACTCGCCGTGCAGGTATACGACGTGCTGGACCCGCTGGCGAAGAGGCTGGGGCTACATGCCGTTGCCGTCTACGGCGGCGCCGACATCGACCGGCAGGTGACCAAGCTGCGCAAGGGCGTCGACCTGATCATCGCCACGCCCGGCCGCCTCATCGACCTCGGTGACCGGGGCGAGCTGGCGGTCGACGAGCTGGAGACGCTGGTGCTCGACGAGGCCGACCGCATGGCGGACATGGGCTTCATGCCCCAGGTCGAGTGGGTGCTCCGCCGCCTCGACCAGCCCCACCAGACGTTGCTGTTCTCCGCCACGCTCGACGGTGCCGTCGACCGCCTGGTCAAGCGCTACCTGACGGACCCGGTCTTCCACGAGGTTGCCTCGACCACGCAGACCGTGACCCTTATGGAGCACCGATTCCTGCAGGTGCACCAGATGGACAAGGTCAAGGTGGCGGCGGCAATCTGCCGGAGCCAGGAGAAGTCGCTGCTCTTCGTACGCACCAAGCGGGGTGCTGACCGCCTCGTCGAGAACCTCGTCAAGGAGGGGATCAAGGCCCAGGCGATTCACGGCGACCTGCGGCAGGCCAACCGGGAACGTGCGCTGGCCGATTTCTCGAACGGCAAGCTCGCCGTCCTCGTCGCCACCGACGTGGCGGCCCGGGGCCTGCATATCGAAGGCGTCGATGGGGTCATCCACTACGACCCGCCTGAGGACCACAAGGCCTATCTCCACCGCTCCGGCCGCACCGCCCGAGCCGGCAGGGCCGGCGTGGTCGTCAGCCTGTCGCTGTGGAACCAACTCGTCGAGATGGAGGTCATTCAGCGCCGCCTCGGCCTGCGCATCCCGATCGTCGAGATGTTCTCCAACGACCCGCGGCTGGCCGACCTGGCCGCCTGGACGCCGCAGCCAGAGGAGAGCGTCCTCTGAGCGAAGACGGGCCGATACCGGTCTGGTCATCCGGGGACGGGGTCCGCCGCGTCCTCGTGGTCACCGCCCATCCCGACGACGTCGACTTCGGGTCGGCGGGCACCGTTGCCGCGTTCACCGCGGCCGGTCTCGAGTGTCACCTACTGCATCGCCACCTCCGGTGAGGCGGGGGGTTCGGACCGCACGATGACACGGGCCGAAATGGCGGCGCTGCGCCAGGACGAGCAGCGCGCCGCCGCCGCGGTGGTGGGCGTCAACGACGTCCGGTTCCTCGGGCACCCCGACGGTATGGTCGTGGCGAATCGTGAGCTGCGGCGCGACATCAGCCGTGTCATCCGCCAGGTCAGGCCCGAGCGGGTGCTGAGCCAGTCGCCCGAGCGGAACCTCGAGTTCGTCTTCGCCAGCCATCCCGACCACCTGGCGACCGGCGAGGCTGCGCTCGACGCGGTGTACCCCGACGCGCGCAATCCATTCGCGCATCCTGAGCTCCTCGACGACGAGGGCCTCGAGCCTTGGACCGTCCCGGAACTGTGGATCATGGGTCCCGGTGGGGACCACGACGGTGTGGCAGTGGATACCACCGCCACGGTGGAGCGCAAGGTGGCCGCGCTGATGTGCCACAAGAGCCAGCTGCCGGACCCCGATGCCGTGGCCCAGCGGGTCCGGGATTGGTCGCGTGCCAACGCCGAGCTGGCTGGGCTGCCCGAGGGCCGCTCCGCCGAGCTCTTCCGGGTCATCCGCATCCCCTGAGTCGACGATGAGCGCAGGCGATCCCTGGCTGGTGGTGCAGCACGTGGCCTTCGAAGGCCCGGGTGCCATCGCCTCCGCCATCAGCGAGACCGGAGCCGGCCTCACGGTCGTGCGCACCGACCGCGGCGACGCCGTTCCACCGCCCGCCGCGGTGGCGGACGTCGCGGGGCTCGTCGTCATGGGTGGGCCGATGAGCGTGCACGACGACCTCGGCTGGCTGGCCGACGAGCGCGCCCTCCTCCGGGAGGCGGTCGAGTCCGGCCGGCCCGTCCTCGGCGTCTGCCTGGGGGCCCAACAGCTCGCCCTGGCGCTCGGCGCACCGGTGACTGTGGGACCGGCGCCCGAATACGGCGTCGGGGAGGTCCACCTGACCACGGAGGCGCTCGAGGATCCGGTGTTCGGACCGGCCCCCTCCCCACTGCCCTGCGTGCACTGGCACGGCGACACCTTCGGCCTGCCAGACGGCGCGGTGCGCCTGGCCGGCAACGCCGCCTACGAGAACCAGGCCTTCCGCGTCGGTGATCGCGCTTACGGCCTGCAGTTCCACGTGGAAGTCACGGCCGGCCTGGTGGGCCACTGGGGGCCGCACCTCCCTCCCGGCGTCTTCCTCCGGGTGTCCGACGTGGCGCACGTCAGCCGCGCCGGCGAAGACGTCGTGCGCCGCTTCGTCGGACTCGCCGCGGAGGCCGCACCCGGCTGATGGGCGTGTCCGCGCCCACCGTGCGCCGCCTGGCGCTCTCGTTGCCCGAGACTGCGGAGGCGCCGCACCACGACATGACCTCGTTCCGGGTGGCCGGGAAGATCTTCGCCACCATGCCGCCCGCAGGCGGACGGGTCCACGTCTTTGTCGGCGACGACGACGTCAGCGCGTACGCCGCCGAGTACCCGGCGGCGGTCGAGGAGCTGCTGTGGGGCACGAAGAGGCGGGGCTGCCGGGTGCTGCTCACCAAGGCCACGGCGCCGCTCGTGCGCGAGCTGCTCACGGAGTCGTGGCGCGGCAAGGCGCCCAAGAAGGTGCTGGCCGACTTCGACGGTTGAGCGGAGCGCCTCGCCCGCCTAGCCCGCTTAGCCCGCCATCTGCCGCAGCACGTACTGCAGAATGCCGCCGTGGCGGTAGTACTCGGCCTCCATCGGTGTGTCGATGCGCACGATCACCCGGAACTCCGTGACCGAGTCGTCGTCGGTGGCGGCCGTCACCGTCAGTTCCTTCGGCAACTCGCCCTTGTTCACCACTTCGAGGCCGCTGATGGAGAAGCGTTCGTGGCCGGTCAGGCCCAGCCTCGCGGCCGAGTCGCCCTTGTAGAACTGCAGCGGGACGACGCCCATGCCGATGAGGTTGGAGCGGTGGATGCGCTCGAAGCTCTGGGCGATGACGGCGCGCACGCCGAGCAGGGCCGTGCCCTTGGCCGCCCAGTCGCGGCTGCTCCCTGTCCCGTACTCGCGGCCGGCCAGCACCACGAGCGGGACCCCCTCTCCGGCGTATTGCATCGCCGCGTCGAAGATGGACGTCTCCGCTCCGTCGGGCAGGTGCAGGGTCACTCCGCCCTCGGTTCCGGGCGCCAGCAGGTTGCGCAGGCGCACGTTGGCGAACGTGCCGCGCATCATCACCTCGTGGTTGCCCCGGCGCGCGCCGTAGGAGTTGAAGTCCTCACGGGCCACACCGTGGTCGGTCAGGTAGCGGCCGGCCGGTGTGGCGGGGCCGATGGAGCCAGCCGGGGAGATGTGGTCCGTCGTGACGCTGTCACCCACCAAGGCCAGCACTCTCGCGTCGGCGATATCGGTCACCGGTGCCGGGGTCATCGTCATGCCCTCGAAGAAGGGCGGGTTCTGCACGTAGGTGGAGTCGTCCTGCCACGCGTACGTCTCGCCCGCCGCCGTGGAGACTTCCTGCCAGTACTCGTCGCCGTCGAAGACGGCGCTGTAGCGGGTGCGGAACATGTCGGAGGTCAATGAGGCCCGGATGGTCTCGCTCACCTCCTCCATGGAGGGCCACAGATCGGACAGCAGCACCGGACTGCCGTTGGCGTCGTTGCCGATGGGCGTGGTGGTGAGGTCGATGTCGATCGTCCCCGCCAGCGCGTAGGCCACCACGAGCGGCGGCGACGCCAGGTAGTTCAACCGCACATCGGGGTGGATGCGTCCCTCGAAGTTCCGGTTGCCCGAGAGCACCGAGGCGACCGAGAGGTCGGCTTCCTTGACGGCATCGGTCACGCCGTCGAGCAGCGGGCCGGAGTTGCCGATGCAGGTGGTGCAGCCGTAGCCGACGAGGTAGAAGCCGAGCTCTTGCAGCGGCTCCGTCAGGCCGGCCCGCTCGAGGTAATCGGTCACGACGCGCGATCCGGGCGCCAGCGAGGTCTTGACCCACGGCTTGGAGCGCAGGCCCCGCTCCACCGCCTTCTTGGCGACGAGCCCGGCGGCGACCATGACCTGTGGGTTCGAGGTGTTCGTGCAACTGGTGATGGCCGCGATGACGACGTCGCCGTCCGTCATCTGGTGGTGGGGTGCCGCCGCCGGCTCGGTGGCCGCGGTGCGCGGGGCGCGGTCGAGTGCGACGCGGTAGGCGTCGCCGGCCACCGACGAGCGCGACCCGGTCCTGCGGCCGCGCCGGCCCGGCCAGCGAGGGCTCGACTGTCCCCAGGTCGAGGCTGACGTGCTCGGAGTAGAGCGGCTCGGGGGCGTCCGGGTCGTGCCACAGTCCCTGGGCCTTGGCGTAGCCCTCCACCAGCGCGAGATGCTCGTCGTCGCGTCCCGTGAAGCGGAGGTACTCGATGGTCACCTCGTCAATCGGGAACATGGTGCACGTGGCGCCGTACTCGGGGCTCATGTTCCCGATGGTCGCCCGCGTCTCGAGCGGCAGGGCGCCGACGCCGGGCCCGTAGCACTCGACGAACGCGCCCACCACGCCGTGGTCGCGCAGGAGCTCGGTCACGGTGAGCACGACGTCGGTCGCCGTGATGCCGGGCTTGGTCTCGCCCGAGATCCGGAGCCCCACCACCGGTGGCAGCAGCATGGAGAGCGGTTGGCCGAGCATGGCCGCCTCGGCCTCAATGCCTCCGACGCCCCAGCCGAGCACGCCGAGCCCGTTGACCATGACCGTGTGCGAGTCGGTGCCGACCAGGGTGTCGCAGAACGCCCGCCCGTCTTCGGTGGCGAAGACGAGGCGCGACAGGTACTCGAGGTTGACCTGGTGGCAGATCCCCATGCCGGGGGGCACAGCCCGGAAGTCGCGGAAGGCACCCTGGGCCCAGCGGATGAGCTGGTAGCGCTCCATGTTGCGCCCGTACTCAATGGAGACGTTGGTGTCGTAGGCGGACGCGTCGCCCGAGCGCTCGGCGATCACGGAGTGGTCGATCACGAGCTCGACCGGGACGAGCGGGTTCACCTGGGAGGCGTTGCCACCCAGGCCGGCGAGCGCGTCGCGCATGGCGGCGAGGTCCACGACGGCGGGCACGCCGGTGAAGTCCTGCATGAGTACCCGTTCGGGGGTGAAGGCGATCTCGTGCGCGGCATCGCCGGCCCCCTGACCGTGGCCCTCGGGGTTGGCGCCCCAGTTCGCCACGGCGACGATGTCGTCGGCCGAGACGTGCGGCCCGTCCTCGTGACGCAGGAGGTTCTCCAGCAGGACCTTGATGGAGTAGGGCAGGCGCGCAATGTCGTAGCGCTCGCTGAGCGCCGGCGCCGTGATGTTGAAGATCTCGTACGTGCGGTCGCCGACCGTCAGGTCCGCCCTGGCGTTGAACGTGTCTGGGTGCTCTGTATGCGTGGACTCCGTGCTCATGGACCCATTCTGCCGTGAGGTGACCCGGACCGCCCAAACGGGTCGCCGCCCCGACCCGGAGCCGACCTCACCGGCGGCAACACGGCCTGGGTGGGGCCGACACCGGCGTTGAGCGGCGACTTCGTAACGACTTCGTAACGGCTCCGGTGCACAGGCGGGGAGCGCACCGTGCAAACTCGTCGTTGTGCGCAGACGCGGAGGCACCAAGGGTGTCCGCCGGTCCGGCCCGGGGCACCTTCGTCTGGCCAAGCTCGTCCCGTCGCTGGTGACGATGGCGGTGGCCGCGGTCCTCGTTCCGGGCGCACTCGTCGTCGGCCTCGGCGTCGGGTCCGGCACCGGCGCACCCGCTGCAGCGTCCGAGACGGCGCACACCTACGACGACGCGGGGATGATCGGCTTCGGGGCCGTCGATCAGAGCGCGCCCGCCCTGCCCCAGCCCCTGAACTCACCCGTCTTCTCGGGCGTGGCCACTCCCAACGGGGGCGGGTACCTGCTGGCCAGCGCCGACGGCGGCGTCTTCGCCTTCGGGAACGCCACCTTCGAAGGCTCCGCCGGCAGCCTGCCCCTGCAGGGTCCCATCGTGGCCATGGCCACCACCCCGGACGCCAAGGGCTACTGGCTGGGAGCGCTCGACGGGGGAGTGTTCGCCTACGGCGACGCCCCGTTCTACGGCTCCATGGGCGCCACGCATCTGAACGAGCCCATCGTGGGCATGACGGCCACACCCGACGGCAAGGGCTACTGGCTCGTCGCCGCCGACGGCGGCATCTTCTCCTACGGCGATGCCGGCTTCTACGGGAGCACGGGCAGCATCAGGCTCAACGAGCCGATCGTGGGCATGGCCGCAACGCACGACGGCAAGGGGTACTGGCTCGTCGCCGCCGACGGCGGGATCTTCACCTTCGGCGACGCCAGCTTCCACGGATCGGCGGGCAGCTCCAACCTGCCGGACGCCGCGGTCGGCATGGTGGCCTCACCCGACGGCGGGGGCTACCTCATCGCCACGGAGAACGGCGTCGTGCTGCCCTACGGCGACGCCCAAGCCTTCGGCGGCCTCTCGCTGGACCCGACGGCGACGCAGATCTCGGCCATCATCGGGAACAACCAGGGGACCGGGTACTGGCTGCTCGATCCCCAGGCCTGGCAGTACAGCTTCTCCACCGCCACGCCCGAACCGATGTTCCCGGGCTCCTCGACGATCGCCGCGGCCGTGGCCTCCCAGATCGAGCCCGACCCCGACACCCAGGGCTTGTACTGCAATCCGTACGGGCCCTGCGAGGAGTGGTGCGCGCTGTTCGCCACTTGGGCCTGGGAGCAGGCCGGCATCCCCATCCCGCGCTACGCCTTCACTGGCGACATCTGGGACTGGGCCGCGACCTACGGCGTCGATCTGCCTCCGACGGCCATGCCCGCCGTGGGCGACGCCATCTTGTACGGCACGGGCCCGCAGAGCACTTCCACCTCCGAACATGTCGGGATCGTGACCGAGGTCTGGCCCGACGGCTCCATCATGTCGGTCGGAGGCGACTCGGGGCCCGGCCGCGACGGCTACCTGTCGACCGCGCTGGACGGGCCGTTCCTGCCCGCCGACTCGGCCTGGTACAACGGCATGCCGATCTACGGCTTCTCCCAACCGTAGGGTTTCCGCCGCGGGAGTTCTGCCCCGAGTCCGCCGCAGAACGGTCTTCCCGACGGGCCGGATGTCGCAAATTTCTTAGGAAATAGTGCGATTTCTCGACGCGATTCTGCCTGCGCCCGCTGTCACAACCGCGTGCTTCCATTCATGCCATGGAGTTGGACATCTTCGACGAGGCGCTCGAGGCACTCGTCGCCTCGGGCGCCGACCAACTACGGCGACGGCGAGTCGATGGAGCGGCTCAACCGAATGCAGTCGCGCCTCGAGTCCTTCGTCACCGAGGCCACGTCTGCCTTCGAGGCGGGGGAGGAGTGGGCGGCCGACGGGGCCAAGACGGCGGCCTCGCTGGCTCTCGGCGCGTTGTCGGGTCTCACGGGCCGCCGCCAAGCGCCGGGTCCGCCTGGGACGCACCCTGCGCCACCTGCCCGAGGTGGCCCAGGCCTGGCGTGACGGTCGTATCGGTGAGGACCAGGCCCAGGCCATCGCCTCGGCCCGTCGCCACCGCACCGAGGCCTCCATGGACCGTGACGAGGCCGTGCTTGGTGGCCCAGGCCGCCGAACTGGGCTTCGACGACTTCTACCGGGTACTGGCCTATTGGAAGCAGATGGCCGACCCCGACGGGGCCGACGCCTCCGAGGAGGAGCGCAAGGCCTCGCGCAACGTCTACTTGGAAACGAGCCTCTCGGGCATGTGGCTGGGCCAGATGACCCTCGACCCTGTCTCGGGCTCCATCGTGGCCAACGAGCTCAACCGCTTGGAGCACGACCTCTTCGAGGCCGACTGTGCCCAGGCCAAGGAGCGCCTGGGCCGCACGGCGAGGATCGACGAGCTGGCCCGCACCTCGGGCCAGCGCCGGGCCGACGCCCTCGTCGAGATGGCCACCCGCAGCCGGACCGCCCCCGCCGACGGCATCCGCCCCGCCCCGCTGTTTTCGGTCTTCGTCGGCTACGAGACGATGCACGGACGCATCTGCGAGCTCGAGAACGGCACCGTCCTCGCGCCCTCGGCCCTCGACCCGTGGATGGACTCGGCCTACTTCGAGCGGGCCCTCTTCAGACTCGGCAACCGGGTCGACGTCAGTGTGCGCTCGCGCCTCTTCACCGGAGGGACCCGCCGGGCCATCGAGCTGCGCGACCGCATCTGTACGCACCCGTACTGCTACGAACCCGCCGAGAACTGCCAGGGCGACCACATCGAGCCCTACGCCTCAGGGGGTCTGACCACCCAGGAGAACGGCCGCCTGCTCTGCGGCTTCCACAACCGTCTGCGGAACCAAAAAGAGCACCCCGGCGATCAGCGCCAGCGGCCACCACCGAGCGCAGCGTGACGGGGCGGCGAGGCGACCGGCAGCTCTACCCGCTTCGCTCCCGCCCCGGGTTGAGCCCGGCTGATTCACGGCCGGCACTATGAAAAGCGATGCACCCCGGCTCTTTGGCGCGCCCGGGTTTCGGCGCGCCCGGGCGCAGGTGGGGTCGAGTGTGGCGACGAACTCACCGTGATCCGGGGTGTTCGCGTAGGCTGCCGCACCGGAGGAGGTCCATCTCGTGCCCGTCTACGAATTCCGCTGTTCGACCTGTCACGCCGTCTTCGACGAGCGCCGGCCCATGGCCGATGCCGACGCGCCGGCCAGCTGCCCCGACGGCCACGTGGGCGCCCGGCGGCTGTTGCCCGTCTTCGCCACCACCGGCCTGGCGGCCGAGCCTGCCGGCGGCATGTGCGGAGCACCGGTGGCGGGCGGCTGCGGCAGCGGCTGCGCGTGCTGCTGAGCGCGTCGACATGAGCCTCTCCTCCTGGGACGACTATCCCGTGCACCAAGCGGCCGAGTTCATCGCCCACCCCGCCACGAGCGACCGCAACTTCTACGACCGCTACTACTTCAACATGCACCCCAGCTCGGGTGACTGGTTCGCTATCTTCGGCTACGGCCAGTACCCCAACCTGGGCGTCGTCGACGCGTTCATCGACGTGCGTCACGGCGGCTCGCAGCACATCGTGCGCTCTTCGGCGCCGCTGGTCGACCGGGGTGACCTGACCGTCGGGCCCTTCCGCATTGAGGTGCTCGAGCCCCTGCGCCGGCTCCGGGTGGTGGTCGAGCCCACCGAGCACAGCGTGGCCATGGATGTCACGTGGGAGGGGCACATCCCCGCCGTGGAGGAGCCGCGCCAGTACATGCGCAGCAAGGGCAAGGTCGTCTTCGACACCCAGCGGCTGGCCCAGACCGGGACGTGGTCGGGCACGCTCTCGGTGGGTGGCGTCGACCTGCCGGTGACGCCCGACGTCTGCTGGGGGACCCGCGACCGCTCCTGGGGTGTGCGGCCCGTCGGCGAGCCCGAGAGCGACGGCATCCGTCAGGGCGAGCTGGTGCTGGGCGGCATGTGGAACTACTTCCCGATGCAGTTCGACGACCACGCCATCATGTACATCTGCCACGAGCGCGACGACGGTGAGCGGCCATTGGTGCAGAGCGAGCGCGTCTGGGTCGACCCCGAACGGCCCGTGGAGGACCTGGGCCGGTCCGAGCACGAGCACCATCTGATTCCGGGCACCCGCGTCATCGACCGCTCGGTGGTGCGCTTCCCCGAGGCCGGCCTCGAGATCACCTGCACACCGCTGTTGCCCAACTTCGTCTCCATCGGCACCGGCTACGGCATCGACGCCGACTGGCGCCACGGCATGTACCACGGGCCCGAACCGGTGACGCAGGGCCTCGTCCTGGCCGTCGACGAGGTGCAGGGCCTGGCTCAGTACGGCATCGTCGACCACGTGGCCGAGTTCTCCTACGACGGCCACGTCGGCTACGGGCTGCTCGAACACGGCTTCTTCGGCCCCTACCGGCGCTACGGATTGCTCGACGGTGGCATGGGAGCGCCGGCGGACTGAGGGCCGGCAACTGCGGGGCCGGCAACTGCGGGGCCGGCGCCCGGGTTCGACGGCCACCGGGTCTCATGGCGGGCCGGGCATGCGAGAATGAGGGATGCCCGACGCAGCCAGCGTCCTCCTCCAGCGGTTGCAGGCCGCCTTCGACACCATTGTGCCCGGCGCCGACCCGGTGTTGCGGCCCTCCGACCGTGCCGACTTCCAGGCCAACGGCGCCCTGCCGCTGGCCAAGGTGGTCGGCCGGCCGCCCCGCCAGGTGGCCGAGGAGGTCGTGGCGGCGGCCTCCCTCGACGACATCTGCGCAGAGGTCGAGGTCAGCGGCCCCGGCTTCATCAACCTGACGCTGTCCGACCGCTTCGTCGCGGAGCAGGTGGCGGCACTGTCCAGCGACGAGCGACTGGGCGTGGAGCTGGTCGCCCGCCCTGAGACGGTGGTCGTCGACTACTCGTCGCCCAACGTGGCCAAGGAGATGCACGTCGGCCACCTCCGCAGCACGCTGATCGGGGACGCCCTGGCCCGCGTGCTCGGCTTCCTCGGTCACGACGTGCGGCGCGAGAACCACATCGGCGACTGGGGCACGCCGTTCGGCATGCTCATCGAGTACCTGCTCGACGTGGACGGGGCCGCCAACGCCGCGTCGTTCAGCGTGCGGGATCTCAACGAGTTCTACGCCGCGGCCCGGCGACAGTTCGACAGCGACCTCGACTTCGCCGAGCGCTGCCGCAGCCGCGTCGTGCTGCTGCAGACCGGGGACGAAGAGACGCTGCACCTCTGGCGCATCTTCGTCGCCGAGTCCATGCGCCACGCCGGCGAGGTCTACGAGCTGCTCGGCGTCCTCCTCACCCCCCAGGACGTCATGGGAGAGAGCTCCTACAACCCGCTGCTGCCCGTCGTCGTCTCCGAGCTCGACGAGAAGGGCCTGCTGGTGGAGAACGACGGGGCCCTGTGCGTGTTCCCCGAGGGGTTCGAGAACCGCAACGGTGAGCCGCTCCCGCTGATCGTGCGCAAGTCCGACGGCGGCTACGGCTACCCGGCGACCGACCTGGCCAGTGTGCGCGACCGCACCGGCCGCATCGGCGCGACCAGGATCGTCTACGTCGTCGGGAACGAGCAGTCCCTGCACCTCCGCCTCGTCTTCGCCGTCTCCACCCTCGCCGGCTACCTGCGCGACGAAGACGAGGCCGTCCACGTCGGCTTCGGCCTCGTCCTCGGGACGGACGGCAAGCAGCTGGCCAGCCGCGCCGGCGGTTCGTCACGGCTCATCGACCTGCTGACCGAGGGGATCGACCGGGCGGCCGCCGCCATGAAGGAACGCTCCAACGACCTGACACCCGAGCGCCAGGCCGCCGTCGCGCACGCGCTCGGCGTCGGCGCGGTCAAGTACGCCGACCTGTCCACCGAGCGCGCCCGGGGGTACGTCTTCGACTGGGACCGGATGCTGGCCTTCGAGGGCGACACCGGGCCCTACCTGCAGTACGCGCATGCACGGGTCCGGTCCATTTTCCGGCGCGCCGGCGTGGCCCCGCCGGCACCGGGTACGGCACCGTTGCTCGGCGAGCCCCAGGAGCGCGCGCTGGCGTTGCAGCTGCTGGGCTTCGCGGCCGCGGTGGAGGCGACGGCGGAGACCTGGAGCCCTTCCAAGCTCTGCACCTACCTGTTCGAGCTCGCCACCTCGTTCACGACGTTCTACGAGGCCTGCCGGGTGCTGGTGGACGACGAGGCGGTGCGGGACTCCAGGCTCGGGCTCTGCGACCTGACGGCGCGGGTGCTGGAGCTCGGGCTCTCGCTGCTGGGCATCGAGGCACCCGAGCAGATGTGACCGTGGCCGGGCCGGCCCCTATCCTCTGGCCGGCACGTCAGGTGCGGGCCCGTGCGGCGGGCGCCACGATGGAGAACCCACAGAACCCACAAGGAGTCGCAGCGAAATGGATCTGAACGGCACGTCGGCGATCGTCACCGGAGGGGCGTCCGGGCTCGGCCTGGCCACCTCACGTCTGCTGGCCGAGCGGGGCGTGCGCGTGGTGGTCGCCGACGTCCAGGAGGACAAGGGCGTGCCCCTGGCCAAGGAGATCGGCGGCCTGTTCGTGCAGACGGACGTCACCAACCCCGAGCAGGTGATCACCGCCGTGGACGCGGCCGTCGAGATGGCGCCGCTCAAGTCGCTGGTGAACTGCGCCGGCATCGGCTGGGCCACCCGCACCATCGGCCGGGACGGCGAGTACGCGTCGGCACACAACCTCGACCAGTACCGCCGTGTGATCGAGATCAACCTCGTCGGGACCTTCAATTGCATCCGGCTGGCGGCCACCAAAATGAGCCTCAACGAGCCCGACGTCGACGGGGCCCGCGGCGCCATCGTGAACACGGCCTCGGTCGCGGCCGAGGACGGGCAGATCGGCCAGGCCGCCTACTCGTCCTCGAAGGGCGGGGTCGTGGGCATGACGCTGCCTGTGGCGCCGCGATCTGTCCGTGGTCGGCATCCGGGTCAACACCATTCTGCCGGGGTTGATCGACACGCCGATCTACGGCGAGGGCGAGGGAGCCGAGACGTTCAAGGGGAAGCTGAGCCAGGACGTGTTGTTCCCGCATCGCCTGGGCTACTCGACCGAGTTCGCGACCCTGGCGCTCGAGCTGTTGTCCAACTCGTACATCAACGCCGAGTCGATCCGCATCGACGCCGGCATCCGGATGCAGCCCAAATAGTTCGCACGGTGTTGCGCAAGACGGGGGAGGCACACTCATGATCGACCCGGAGCTGGCGGCCATCATCGACCTGCTGCCCCAGATGGACCTGGTGGACCCGGTCGCGGCGCGCCGGGCCTTCGACGACCTCATCGCCGGAATAAAGATTGACATCCCCGGCCTCGAGACCCTCGATATCGAGGACCGTATGGTGCCGGGCTTCGAGGGCGACACTGACGTGCCGGTGCGGCTCTACCGGCCGAAGCGCGCGCTGCAACACCGACACGGTCCCCCGGCGTCGTGATGATTCACGGTGGCGGCTTCGTCATCGGCAGCGTCGAGACCGAGCACGGCGGCGCGGCCGCGATGGCCATCGACACCGGCGCCGTCGTGGTGTCGGTCGACTACCGCCTGGCGCCCGAGCACCCGTATCCGGCCGGCCTGCACGACTGCTACGCCGCGCTGTTGTACCTGCACGCCGAGGCCGACGCGCTGGGCATCGACCCGGAGCGGGTGGCGCTGGCCGGGGCGAGCGCCGGCGGCGGGCTGGCGGCAGCCACGGCCCTGCTGGCCCGTGACCGCGGCGGACCGGCGGTGTGCTTCCAGCTGCTGCAGATCCCCGAGCTCGACGACCGCTTGGAGACCGGTTCCATGCAGACCTTCGTGGACTCGCCCCTGTGGAACCGGCCGCTGGCCGAGCAGAGCTGGCAGGCCTATCTCGGACCGCTGTACGGCGCGGCCGACGTGCCGGCCTACGCGGCCCCGGCCCGCGCCGCCGATCTCTCCGGCCTCCCGCCGGCCTACATCTCGACTGCCGAGAACGACCCGCTGCGCGACGAGGGGATCACGTACGCCCTGCGCCTGCTGCAGGCGGGCGTCTCGGTCGAGCTGCACCAGTTCCCCGGCACCTTCCACGGTTCGGCGCTCGTGACGTCGGCCGCCGTGTCGAAGCGCTCGCAGCGTGAGCTGGCCCTGGTCCTGCGCCAGGCCCTCGCCGTCGAGGGGAGCTGAGGGCGGGCCGAACCGAACCGAAGCGAGCCCACCCGGGGCCTCAGGCTGAGGCGGCCTCGACCTCGCTCGTCTCGTCGGCGCTCGACAGCGCCTTCCAGAGCGCCCAGTAACTCTTGTAGGTGATGGCGTCGGTGATGTAGCCCGCGCGCTCGAGCTCGGCGTGGAAGGCCGGCAGGTTGCGCCAGGGCACACCCATATCGACGTGGTGCGCCAAGTGCCAGCCCGTGTTGTAGGGCACGATCCAGAAGCGGGCGAGCCACGACTGGCGCACGTTGTGCGTCGTGGCCCGGCGGTCGGAGTTGCGCTCCATGCCCCCGTGCTCGGCGATGGAGCGCAGGCGGTTGATGACGCGCCACTCGGTCATCCAGGGCAGGAACCACAGGAGCGGGTAGATCCACCAGCGCCCGGTGGCGGCCCACATGGCGGCCCACAGGAGAGCCTGGACGCCGAAGATGGACAGGCCGATGGGGCGGAACGGCTTGGTGCGCGTGTTCTTGACCAACGGCACGAAGTTCTTCCACCCGCTGATCCCGACGGCGTCACGGAACAAACGCCGGCGCAGGGCCCGGCGCGTGCAGGGATACGGCGAGTAGAACGCGATGTCGGGCTCGTCCGGCCCGAACTCGTCCTTGTGGTGGGCGAAGTGCACACGCCGGTACAGCTGCACCGGCGTGAAGACGGGGTAGGCCACGACCCACTTGCCGATCCAGTCGTTCCACCGCTTGTTCGTGAAGAGGAGCTTGTGCGCCGCCTCGTGCATGAGGATGGCGAAGCGGGCGTAGAGGGGGCCCATCAGGACGAACGCGATGAGGTAGCTCCACCACTGGTCGACCCACACGGCGCCGCCGATGATCAGTGCCACCCAGAACCACACCGTCGCCACCGAAATGGCGTTGCGCACGTTGTCGATGCGGCGCAGGTCGGTCCGCAGGGCAGGGATCGCCATGCCGTTCGCCAGCAGCCGTTCGCTGGGCAGGACGTCGGGCCGGTCGGCGGCTTCGGGCACGATGGTGCTGGCCATGGCGTCTATATTACGGGAATCAATCAAGTGACGCAACCGCGTAATGCCACGCTCCAGGCAGGGGGCACCGAGGCGGCGCCGCCGTCCCTGACGGCCCGGTCGGTGTTGGCCAGCGCGCTGCTCGGCATGGATCCGCCCGAGCTCCCGGTGGCCCAGCTCGTGCGCCTGACCAGCCTCTTCGGCATCAGTGAGAACCGGGCCCGGGTGGCGCTCAGCCGCATGGTGTCGAGCGGTGAGGCCAGCACCGACGGGAGCGGTCGGTACCGGTTGGCGGGGCATCTCGCGGCACGCCAGTCGCGGCAGTCGGCCAGCCGCGCCGGCGCGATCGCCCCCTACGACGGGGAGTGGTGGCTGGCCGTGGTGACGGCGACGGGGAGCTCCGCCGACGTGCGGGGTGGCCGGCGTCGCAGCCTGGCCTATGGCCGTTTGGCCGAGCTCCGGGAGGGCGTCTGGATGAGGCCGGCCAACCTCGCCGTGCGGCTGCCCGACTCTCTGGAGGGGGACGTCGAGCTCATGACGGCGCGGCCGGCCGATCCGGCGGAGCTGGTCCAGCGGCTCTGGGATCTCACTGCATGGTCGGTGCACGCCCGCCACCTGTTGCGCGACCTCCATGCCCTCACCCCCGACGGACCCGAGGCGCTGGCACCGGGGTTCGAGCTGTCAGCGGCCGTGCTCCGGCACTTGCAGGCCGATCCGTTGTTGCCGGCCGAACTCCTGCCGGCTGACTGGCCCGGTGCACCGCTGCGCACCACCTACGACCAGTGGGACGTTCGTTACCGGACGACGTTGCGAGACTGGAGCCGGCAAGGCTGAGCGGCCGGAGGCACAGGGCGGTCCCCATCTCCGCCCTGTGCCCCTCGACCGGCTCCTTCGACTGGCGCCTTCGATTCGCTCAGTGCAGCAAGTCGAGCGTGTTGGCGGCTCCGTTGTCGTCGACGAAGAGGATGCCGCGGCCGCTCGGCGCGACCGCCAGGCCGAAGAGGTCGCCCCCGGAGTCGAAGGGGTCGATGGTGCGCGTGTCGACCTGCGCTCCGAACGGTGTGACCTCGACGGCGTTCCCGTCGTTCCCGTTGACGGCTATCAGGTCACCGCCGGGGGCCACGGCGAGACCGAGGGGCGCGTTGAGGCTCCCGCCCTGGCTGACGGTGAAGCCTCCGTGCGTCGCCGGGAAGAAGCGGCTGGTGGCGAAGGGGACGGCCGCAATCCGGCTCTGGACCGTGTCGGCGACGTACAGGGTGCCGTTGGGTTCGAGCGCCACTCCCGTCGGGCCGAGAACCAGGGCGCTGGAGTTCAGCTCTTCGGGAAACCCTGTGGCGACCGTCGTCGTATCGAGAAGGACAGGCGGCCGTCCGGTGGGCTCGAAGATGCTCAGACGGACCACCGTGCCCTGGTTCACCGGGTTGCCGGCGGCAGCCACGGTGCCGTTGAGCACGTTGGTCACGAACAGCTCGCGCGAACGGCCCGAACAGCTGCGCCGCGGTCAAGTCCCACGGTCCGTTGATGCCGTGGCCGGCCCACGTCTCGACCGGCACGCCGGCGCTGTTGAGGACGATGAGGCACCCTGCCTCAGGGGTGCCGGTTCCCTGCTCGGTGACCGGCAGGCTCCCGACGACGACGTAGCCATCGTTGAGTACGCCCAGCGCAGTCGTGAGCCCCACGCCACCCGGACAGCCAGGCAGGGAGGGGTTGATCCGGGCGAACAGGGTCACCTGTCCGGTCGGGGCCACCTCGACGATGGTCGTGCCGGTGCCCTGGGTGTTGTTGCTGGCGTTGAAGTTACTCACCAACGTGTCGCCGCGTACAAGGGAGCCCGCACTGAACGGGACGGTCGCGACGCCGTAGGGGTTGACGTCGCCGTTGCTGGGTACCGTGGACGCGACGGTTGTCACGGTCGTCAAGTGAGAGAGGTACGGGACGGGCGCGGCGCTGGCCGGGGCAGAGTCCGCGAGTGCGGCTGCAACGGGTGTCAGGCCGACGGCCACGACGGCCGCGAGCATTTCGAGCCTCCCGAGCCGGTGACCCTCCCGCTTTTTTCGGGGCCTGAGCACCGAGCGGACGCGATTGTGCTGTTCGAGCATGATGTGTTGCCTCCTTCGTCTTTCGGCGTCGCAGGCATTACGACGAACCGCCCCCTCGTCAGCGTTACGGCGCAGACGTGCCTGAGGATTGCCTTTCGCTAACGTCCTGCCCATGGACGTCGAGATCGCCTTCACAGGCGTGCCCGTCAGGGACCTCTCCTCCGGTCGGGACTTCTTCGAGCGCATCTTCGGACGAGGCGCTGATGTCGAGGTCGCCGAGGACGAGGTGATGTGGAAGCTGGCAGAGACGGCCTGGCTCTACGTCGTCGTCGACGCGGTGCGTGCGGGGAACGGCTTGGTTGCCCTCTCGGTCGCTGACCTCGATGCCACGTTGGGCGAGCTCTCCAGCCGGGGCATCAGCCCCGCCAAGCTCGAAGCGGTCGGTGGCGGACGCAAGGCGACCGTGTTCGACACTGACGGCAACACCGTCGCCATCCTGCAGGTCCCTGCCTGAGGAACGACTGCGACCGGACGGGGGCGCGGACCTACGCCGGTCGACGTCCGGGGTCGAGCAGCGCCTCGTACTGCCGCAGCTCGTCGTCAGCGCCCACGAGGCGGAATCCAGCCCGGATCAGGGTCCGCTGCGAAGCGATGTTGTCCAGAGTGGTGTCGGCGATCACCCTCGAGAGTCCGTACTCGCTGGCCAAGTCCAGCAGGGCGACAACCGCCTCCGCCGCGTAGCCGTCGCCGCGGGCGGACGGAGTCAATCCGTAGCCGATCTCCGCGCAGCCCCCGACCGGCTGACCCTTGAAGCCGATGCCGCCGATGGCCCGCCCATCGGCCAGGCGGGTGATCCGGTAGAAGCCGAATGGCCGCTGCTCTCCGGACGGCGGCGGTGGCGCGCAGGAAGCTTCGCACTGCGACGGCGTCGCCCTCGAAGGGGAAATCCGACGCCCACGCATCGTCGGGACCGGCAATCCGAGCGACGATGCGCTGTCCCTCTGCGACATCGATCGGGTGCAGCTGCAGGCGGGTGGTCCGAACGTCGGTCACGGCACCATCGAAGCAGCCCTCACCGGCCTTCCGTGTGCGTCGGAGAGCGCATTGGGTCGCTGGCTCCATCGAGTCGCTCGGCCACCAGCTCCTCGGCCGAGGCCACCGGGGTGATGCCCCGCGCTTCCGCACTCTCGAGCACAGTGGTCGCCGTGTCGCGGATCCGGCCGACTGCCGCCCACGCGCGCGCCCGGTCGTAGCCGTTCGCTTCCTCGGCGATGTTGATGATGCCTCCGGCGTTGGCCAGGAAGTCAGGAACATACAGAATGCCCGCAGCAGCAAGCGCCTCGGCCACTCCGGGCGTGGCCAGCTGGTTGTTTGCCCCGCCCACGATGATCTCGAAGTTGAGATCTGCCACGACGTCCTGCGTGAGGAGTCCACCCAACGCGCACGGGCAGAGGATGTCAGCGGGTGTCGCGGGGGCGTCCGAGGGATCGACGATGCGGGTGGCACCGGCGCGTACGGCATCCTCCACCCTTTCGTGGTCGACGTCCGAGGCGATCACAGCGGCGTGCCGTTGGACGAGAAGTCGGATGACCTCCCCGCCCACTTTTCCCGCGCCGAGCACAAGCACCGTCCTTCCCTCGAGGCCGGTTCCCCACCGCCGAGCCGCCGCCGCTTCCATGGCCACCACGACGCCAAGAGCAGTTGCGGGGCTGGGATCGCCGGATCCGCCGCGGGACGTCGACGTGCCACGCCACGAATGGCGTCGTTTCCCGAATCAGATCCATGTCGTCCTGCGTCGTCCCGACATCCTCCGCGGTGATGTAGCGCCCCTCCAGGCGGTCGACGGCGGCGGCAAAGTCGCGAAGGAGCGAGGGCGTCTTCACGAGGCTCGGGTCCCCGATGATGACCGCCTTTCCACCCCCATGGGCCAGCCCGGCGAGAGCCGCCTTCGCCGTCATGGCTCTCGAGAGACGGAGGACGTCGTGGAGCGCGAGCGCCTCGTCTCCGTACGGATAGAACCGCGCACCGCCGAGGGACGGGCCGAGGAGAGTGGAATGGACGGCGATGATGGCGCGGAGACCGCTTGTCGCCCGGCGAGTGACGACGATGTCCTCGTGCTCGGACCCGGAGAGTCCTTCCAGTATCCCGTCCGGATCCGTCACGGTTTCGCCGCTCACGACCGAATTCTACGGGGAATCGACGACGACGGAACGGAGGGCTGGCCTCGCTGCGAGTCCCGTTTATGGAAGGGGCCGACGCGTGCTCAAGAGCGTGGCGCCAGCACCGTGAAGGCGATCGTCGACACGGCAGCCAGCTTGTTCTCGCGACCGACGTCCGTCACCTCCACCTGCAGCACGAAGTTGGATGGCCCCTGCCGCACGATCCGGGCGTCGGCGCGGGCGGGGCCGACCGCGACCGGGGACAGGAAATGGATGGTGAGGTCGGACGTCGCCGTGCTGAATCCGTTCTCGTGATCACAGGACTGATAGGCGAGACGTCCGGCGCAGACGTCGACGAGGACGGCAATCAGTCCGCCTTGGAGCGCCCCACGAACATTGGAGAACTGGCGGCAGGACGTCCATCTCGAGCACGAGGTGACCTTCGGGACGATGGCATGTCGCGCGTCCCGAGTTGTTGGAACAGGTGCTCGCCGCGCTCGAGCACCTCGCTGTGCAGCTTGGTCATATCGCCGTTGGGGAGTTGTGCCATTGCGCTTCGAAGACCGGGGTTCGGGTGGCCTGCGTGTCCTACGCCGCGTGCGACTGGCTGATCCAGGTCTCGTACATCTCCGCGTAGTGCCCGCCGAGCGCGACGAGCTCGGCGTGGGAGCCCACCTCGAGCAGGCGGCCGTCGCCGACCACCACAATGCGGTCCGCCCGCATGGCGGTCGAGAGCCGGTGGGCGATCAGCACCGCCGTGCGGCCCTCGAGCAGCACGTCCAGGGCCGCCTCGACCATGGTCTCGGACTTCAGGTCGAGGTTCGAGGTTGCCTCGTCGAGGACGAGGACCCGGGGCTCGGCCATGAAGGCCCGCCCGAGCGCAATGAGCTGGCGCTCGCCCGAGGACAGCGACTGCCCCCGTTCGTGGACCGGGGTGTCGAGGCCGTAGGGCAGGCGGTGGACGAGCTCACCCAGGCCGACCTGGTGCACCGCGTTCCAGACCTCGTCGTCGGGCGCGCCGGGCCGGGCGAAGGCGATGTTGTCGCGGATGGTCCCGGCGAACAGGAAGGGCTCCTGCGGCACGACGCCGAGCTGCCGGCGCAGCGAGGCGAGTGTCACCTGCTTCAGGTCGAAGCCGTCGATGAGCACCCGGCCCGCCGTGGGGTCGTAGAAGCGCGTGACCAGCTTGGCCATGGTCGACTTGCCCGCCCCGGTGGCGCCGACGAAGGCCACCGTCTCGCCCGGCTCAATGGTCAGGTCGACGTCGTGCAGCACGGGTACCGCGGGGTCGTAGCCGAAGGAGACGTGGTCGAAGTGGATCTGGCCCTTGATCTTCGGCAGCTCCACCGCGTCGGACGCCTCCAGCACCGAGGGCTCGGTCTCGAGCAGGCCCTGCAGCTTGAACACCGAGGCCCGGCCCTGCTGGAAGGTGTTGTACTGCTGCACCAGCAACTGGATCGGGGAGAAGAACCGGTTCACGTAGAGGAAGAAGGCGGTCAGCTGGCCCAGGTTGATCTCCTGGGGGTGGTGCAGGTACATGGTCCCGCCGATGCCCAGAATGAGCAGCTGTCCGAAGACGCTGATGACCTGCGAACCGGGTCCGTAGATGCCGTTGATGCGGCCCGTGTAGTTGTTGGCGTCTCGATACGAGCCGACGATGTCGCGGTGCGTCTCGACGTTGTAGCGCTGGCGGTTGTGTGCCGTGACGATGCGGACGCCCTGCAGGCTCTCGGAGAGGTCGGCCAGCACGAGCGCGATGCCGTCGCGCACCTTGTCGTAGCCGCGCTCGGAGGCCCGCTTGAACCAGATCGACATGACGACCAGCGGAGGCAGCACGCAGAAGACGGTGATGGCGGCCAGCTTCGCGTTGGTGGCGAAGAGGAAGATGGTGATGACCACCATGGTCAGGCCCTGAATGGCGAACTGGGCGAGCCCGTCCTGCAGCAGCTGCTGCAGGTTCTCGATGTCGCTCGTCATGCGGCTCATGACGACGCCGGCCTTCTCCTCGGTGAAGAAGTCGAGCGAGAGCCGCTGCAGGTGGCGGAACACCTTGATGCGCAGGTCGTTCATGACCCACGAGGCGAGGCGGCCCGTCACCCGGGCCTGCCCCCACTGCGCGCTGCCCGACACCACGATCGACACGAGGTACAGCACCGCCATGAGGATCACGACGCCGTAGTCGTAGTGGGGCGGCGTCAGTCCGTGGTTGATGGCGTAGGACACCAGGCTCGGGCCGAGCTGGGTGAAGATCGCGATGAGCCCGACCAGGAGCGCGGCCAGCGCGCACATGCCGGGGTACTCCATGAGCAGCGAGGTGAGCGTCAGCTTCTTCGACTCGTGCTCCGACGGCAGCTGGGTGAACTCGACGTCGGGCTCGCCGCGCTCGGGCTCCTCCGCCAGGAGCAGGTCGACACCGGCCTGCAGCTCGTGCGGGATCCCGCCGAAGGGCAGGCCCGCCTGGGCCGCGCCGGGCGCGCCGCCGCCGCCGATGGGCGGACCGACTCCTCCTCCGCCACCGAACATCAGACGTCACCCCTCTCGGGCTCGAGGACCTCGTCGTCGGTCTGGAGGAGCCCGTCCTCCGGCGCCAGGGCCACGCCCGCGGGCTCCAGGACGTCAACGTCCGAGTCCCGAGGTCCCTCGGGGTCGGCCGCCGCCTCTTCGGCCTGCTCCTCTTCGCTGGCGGCCTGCGCCAGCACCTCGGAGTAGAGCGGGGTCGAGGCCAGCAGTTCGGCGTGGGTCCCGTCGGCCACGATGCGTCCGCCGTCGAGCAGCACCACCCGGTCGGCCAGGCTGATGGTCGAGAGCCGGTGGGCGATGATCAGCGTGGTCCGCCCCTCCATGAGGACGCGGAGCGAGGAGTGGATGCGCTGCTCCACCTTCACGTCGATGGCGCTGGTGGCGTCGTCGAGGATCAGGATGGGCGGGTTGACCAGGAGGGCGCGGGCGATGGCGATGCGCTGGCGCTGCCCGCCCGAGAGCGTGTAGCCCCGCTCGCCCACCACGGTGTCGTAGCCGTCGGCCAGCCGGTTGATGAAGCCGGTGGCGCCGGCCGCCTCGGCCGCGGCCATGACCTCCTCCAGGGAGGCGTCCGGGCGGCCGTAGGCGATGTTGTCCCGGATCGACACGGAGAAGAGGAAGGGCTCGTCGAGGACGACGCCGATGTTGGCCCGCAGGCTGGTGAGCGTGAGGTCGCGCACGTCGTGCCCGTCGACCCGCACGGTGCCGCCGGTGGCGTCGTAGAAGCGGGCCAGCACGCGGGCCACGGTGGACTTGCCGCTGCCGGTGCGCCCGACCAGCGCGATGGTCTCGCCCGGGTGGAGGTGCAGGTTCAGGTTGCGCAGGATCTCGCGCGGCCCCTCGTCGCTGGTCTTCGACAGCAGGCTGTCGTCGGCGTAGGCGAAGCTGACGTCGTCGAACTCGACGTCGCCCTGGCAGTTGACGAGGTCGACGGCGCCGGGCCGGTCGACGATGGTGGGCTTCTCGTCGATGATCTCGTAAATCCGGTCGGCCGAGGCCGAGGCGCGCTGGCCCATCATGATCAGCATCCCGAGCATCATGAAGGGGGCCTGCATCATCACGAGATAGAGGTTGAACGAGACGATGGAGGCGACCGGCAGGTGGTCGTGGATGACGAACCACCCGCCCACCAGGAGGACGAGGACCAAGCCGACCTGGGAGAGGTTCTGCACCAGCGGGGCGTAGCGGGCGCGCAGGTCGGCGTCCTTGATGTAGCCCCACTGGACCCGGTCGGCCGCCTTGGCCAGCTGGCCCAGCTGCTGCTGCTCGGCGGCGAAGCTGCGCACGACGCGCACGCCGTTGACGTTCTCGTCCACGACGGTCGCCACCTCGGCCAGCCGGGACTGGATGAGCCACGACACGGGGAAGAGCGACTTCCGCATTTTGATGCCGACGAGGTAGATGAACGGCATGGACGCCATGGCGACGAAGGCCAGCGGGACGCTGATGGAGAGCATGAAGGCGAAGGCGACCACCGCGATGGAGCACTGCACCAGGATCATCGGGGCGAAGGTCAGGTACATCTGCACCGAGCGGATGTCCGAGTTGGCCCGCGAGATCAGCTGCCCGGACTGGACCCGGTCGTAGAAGGGGAAGGACATCCGGGTGAAGTGCTCGTAGAGGATGTTGCGCAGGTCGAACTCGATGGCGTAGGCGACCTTGAAGAGGTTGTTGCGCGAGATGTAGCCGAAGACCCCCGTGAACAGCGCCAGCACGGCGATCAACTCCACGTAGTTGTGCAACGGCTGCGTCTTGTTGATCAGCGAGTTGGTGATGCCCTCCTGGAGGATCTTGGGGATCCATACCTGAATGATCAGGCCGAGGAACGAGAAGATGAGCGCGCTGAACCACTCCAGCTTGTGCGCCATGACGATGGGCGTCGCCCGCTTGATCCACGACTTGGTGCGGTCCGGGTCGATGGTGGCCTTCGGCTTGGTGTAACGGCTCGTCGCCCCCATCGGGACGTAGGCCGCCAGCGGCAGCCGAGCCGTGCCGTCCTGCGCCTCTGCGTCCGGGGTCGTCGACCGGGGCGGGCGTCGCCTTCGAGCTTGTCCTCGGTGTTGCTCATCGTTGTGCCCTGCGCTCGGAGCCTGCGGCGTGGCCGCCGGCGGGTCGCCGTCGCCCGGGCGTGGGCCTTGGCGGGACTCGACCATCGCCCGTGCCCAGAGCTCGAGCGAGCGCAGGGCCATCGCCTCGTCCTTGTCCGGCAGGTGGCCGGCGATGGCGACCAGGTACTCGTCCACGGCGACGTCGGCCCGGGCCAGCGTGCTGATGCCCTCCGGCGTCAGTCGCAGCTCCACCCGCCGCCGGTCCGCGTCCTCCTGGCGACGGTCGACAAAGCCGCGGGCCACGAGCCCGTCGATGAGGGCCGTGATGGAGGGCCGGCGCACGGCCAGCCGGTCGGCCAGGCCCGAGGCGGCGGCGGAGCCCTCGGCCAGAATGCCCAGGACCCGGTACTGGGGGAGGGTCAGCTCGACCTGGGCCAATGCGACCTCCACCCGCTTGGACAGCCAGGCGGCGACCCGGCCGTAGGTCCCCAGGACAGGGGGCGGGGCAGCTCGCCTTCGACCCGGCGCGGGCGCTGGTTTGCCGCGGGATGCCGCGTCAGCAGAGAGGGGGGAGGTCACAGACACTTCGACCATCATACAGTTAGATGCTCTAACTACGTGCAGCCGGCGCCCATCCGGGGCCCTGATCAGGACTTCCCGGGCGCTCCATTCGGGGTCGAGTTGGCGCAGGAAGAGGTCGCAGCGCATCTCCTCGTCGACCTCGCCGATGGCCCCCGCCGCCAGCTGCAGCATGTGCAGTGAACGGAGGAAGCCCGCGGTTGGGCTCGTCGCGCCAGCGCACATAGCCCGAGCCGCGCCAGCCGGCGGCCCGCAGCGCATCGAGCCCACGGTGGTAGCCCACCCGGGCGAAGGCGTAGCGATCGATGGGGTCGTCGGCGAGCTCGGCCAGGTCGGCCCAGGCCTGCAGGCAATGCGGATCCCGGGCGGCCACGGCTGCCACGGCGTCCCGACGGCGCTCGGCGAGGGAGGGACTGGGCCGCGTCGAGAGCGGCGGCCAACTCGGGATCGAGCGGGTCGAGGACGGTCTCGGGGCTCCCGGAGGTGAATTGGACTGCATGTTCGGGGGTCACCCGGCCATGTTACGAGTGCGGATCGCGCCCGAGAACGCAGAACGGTGACCGTGGGAGTGGGCAGCCTTGGCGGAATGTCGTGGGCCGCAGAGGCGGCAGTACTCTTCGCGCCGTGCTGACGCCCGACCCCAGGCCGACGTCATTCCAGAACCATCCCGGGCTGCGGGACCGCGAGCCCGAAGCGCGTGAGCTGGCCGACGTCCTGCGCCGCCTCATCCGCTTGTCCGTCACCGCCTCGCCGCCGGCCGCCGAGACCGTCCGCCTGACCACCCAGCTTGGCCGCGCTGGCCGACGAGCTCGAGAGCCACCTGCCGGCGGACCCGTTGCCGCGGTTCATTCCCCCCGACGAGGACGGTCCGCCGAAGGACGTGCCGCTCGGCGGCGCCATGCCCTACGACGTGGTGGTCGGGCCGTTCAACCCGGTGGCGTTACCGCTCGTCCTCGACTTCGAGCCTCCGAAGGCGCTCGGCCGCGGAGTCTTCGACGTCACCTACGAAGGGCGCGCCCGGCTGCGTGCACGGCGCGGTGCTCGTCGCCGCCTTCGACATCATCCTCACGGCGGCCAATGCGATCGTGGGCGCAGTCGGACCGACGGTGTCGCTGGCCGTGCGCTACCTGCGCCCCACGCTCATCGGGGAGGAAGCCGTGTTCGAGGGCTGGGTGACCGAGGTGACCGAACGCCGCATCTTCAGCAAGGGTCGCATCGTGCAGGGAGGGGTGGTGACGGTCGAAGCCGAGGGCGAGTTCGCCATCTTCAGCCAGGACCGGGTCAACCGGCTGGCCTCGAGCCGCCGCCGGTCTTCCGACCCCGGCACGGGGTCTGCGGCCTGCCGCCGGAACGGCGGGGGAGTAAGGCCGCACCCGTGGCCCGCCAGTCCCTGGAGCCGACCCGCGACCCGGCGGACTACCCGTTCACCCACCGGCTGCGCACCCGTTTCGCCGAGACCGATGCGATGGGCGTCATCCACCATGCGGCCTACCTGCCGTATCTCGAAGAGGCCCGCGTCGAGTACCTGCGGGCCATCGGCCATCCCTACGACGCCGTGCGCAGCGGAGAGGCGGGCGATGCCCGGGAGTTCCCCGTGCTCGAGGTCTCGGTGCAGTACCGCCAGCCCTTGCGTTTCGACGACGAAGTGGATGTGTCGTTGCGCATCGGTGCGGTGCGGGGCGCCACCTTCCAGATCGCGTACCTCTTGGCGGTGGGGGCCGAAGCGAGGGCGACCGCGGTGACCGTGCACGGATGCGTCGACGGAACCGGGCGACCGGCCCGTTTGCCGGCGTGGGTGGCGGAGTCTGTCGCCGACCACGGAGGTTGAGGGAACCGCGGCGGGTAGGTCGACCTCCAAGTTCAAGCGGGATGCCCTGGCTTCAGGGGCGGAGCGCTCCTGAGGGTGAGCAGCCCGGGATGTCCGCCCGCAACCGAGCGCACCCCACGCATGAGGAATGCCTCGTGATCGCCGACGGAGAAGTGGCCCAGGATCTGGCCCTCCGTGCTGACGGCGGCGTCCACCAACAAGGGCGCCCCGGTGGAGCCGAGCCGCCAGTCGACCGAGGCGAACTTGTCGACCAGGTCACCGGTCTCTTCGCCGAACAGGCGGGCGAGGTCACCTGATCCTCGCCCAGGAGATGGAGACCCATTCCGGAAGCGCGCTCGGCGACGCCGAGGGTGTGGTTGACCTTCGAGATGCACACCAGGAAGTTCGGTGGATCGATGCTGCACTGGGTCACGAACCCGGCAAGGCAACCGCTCATTTCGGCATCGGGTGCCCTGACCGTGACCACGAAGTACGCGTAGTCGATCAGGTCCAGAAAAGGGGCCAGATCATCGGCGGGGTCGCTCATGGGAGGGGTGCATGATCTGCAGTACCGAAAGCCACCGGCGGTCCTCCAAGCCTCACCCGCGCAACCGATTCCACGAGCACGCCCGAGGGGTATACCGCTGGAGCCTGGGCAATCCGCTGTCTTCTCCGGGCGGCACCCCGTCGGGGATTCCACTACCCGCAGCGTGGGTAGGCAAAACTCGTGCACATGAACCGAGGAACCGGGCCGGCCGGGATCCGATTGCTCGAGGGGGGCCCGCGCTTGCTGACCCAGGGAGCAGAAGGCTCCCCCGGGACCGAGGGCGCACCGCCCGGATTCGACATCAAGCAGGGTGGGCTCGGATCAGCCGCCCAGGCCCTCGCGCTCGCCACCTTGTGCGGGGTGCTGTTTCTCACATTCCTCGACAACACCGTCGTCAGTGTCGGCCTGGCCAACGTGCAGAGCGACCTCCATGCGGGAGTCACGTCTCTGCAGTGGGTGGTCAATGGGTATGCGCTGACATTCGCCAGCTTCATGCTGGTTGCCGGGATGCTCGGTGACATCTTCGGCCGCAAGCGGATCATGCTCATCGGGGTCGCTGTGTTCTGCGGTGGCTCCGTCGTCGCGGCGACGGCGAGCAACGTCGATTGGCTGATCGCCGGTCGCGTCATCATGGGGATCGGCGCCGCTGCCAGCGAGCCCGGGACCTTGTCCATCATCCGGCACGTCTACCCCGATCGAAAAACACGCGCCGATGCCTTGGGCATATGGGCCGCGGTGTCGGGCCTCGCCCTGGCCCTGGGCCCCGTCATCGGGGGTGTCCTCGTTGGCTTCTCGAGCTGGCGTGCCATCTTCTGGTTCAACCTGGGATTTGGTCTCGTCGCGTTCGTCCTGGCGGCCGTTGCCGTCCCCGAAACGTCGGACCGTCAAGGTCGCCGCATCGACGTCTTGGGATTCATCTTCGGTGCCGCGTTCCTGGCCTGTCTTTCATTCGCCGTGATCCAGGGGGAGACGTCGGGGTACACCGCCACGTGGATCGTCGGCGCTCTTCGTTGCGTGTGCTGTCTCCGGCATCGCGTTCGTCATCACGGAGAAGACGGTCAAGAGCCCCATGCTCGACCTGTCGATGTTCCGCCTCCCACCCTTTGCCGGCTCCAATTTCGTCGCATTCGTCGCCTACTTCGGTACGTTCTCCATCTTCTTCTTCACTGCGTTGTACCTCCAGGTCGTTGCCGACGCCTCGGCGTATCAGACGGCGGTGGACTTCCTCCCGATGGCGGCCGGGCTGATCATCGTGTCCGCCCTCACCGGCCCGCTGGTGGCACGGGTCGGGGCCGCGCTGGCCGATGGCCTTCGGGATGTCTCCTGGCCGGAGGCGGCATCCTCGTGGCCAATGCCGTGCTGTCCCCGACCGTCGACTTCGCGACGCTGGGTTGGGTTCTCCCGCTGGCCGGCATCGGCATCGGCATGCTGCTCGTGCCCGTGACGTCCGTTCCCTTGACCGTGGTGCCGCCGGAGCGATCGGGCATGGCGGCCTCGGCCACCAACACGAGTCGCGAAATGGGCGCGGTGTTCGGTGTGGCCATTCTCGGGTCGATCGTCAACGCCAAGCTCACCGGCGACCTCGCGGCCAGACTGAAGGCGATCGGGATCCCGCCGAATTTCCAGAGTCTGGTCGAGCACGCGATCCAGACCGGTGGCGCCTCGCAGGGTGGAGCGGCGAGCCGCCGCCGAACACAACAAGAACGCGGCTGTTGCGAAAATCGCCACGAAGGTGGTCAACGCCGCCTACAACGCATTCGGGTCCGGGCTCCACGAGGCGCTGCTCCTGTCCGGTTGCCTGATCCTGGCCGGCGCCGTGGTGGCGGCCTTGACGATCCATCGCAAGCCCGGGGAGACCTTCGAGCTCTAGCGCGATCCGCTGTGCACGCCGAGCCCTCGCCGCCGCCGGCGGCCGCGACAGGCGGTTCGGTCCGGGTCGACTCGGGACGGAAGGGGGTCGAGCGGTCCCACGGCCCGACAGCCGCAGCCAGGAGGGAGGAATTGGGGACCCTTCAACATCCCCTCGTCCGTGAGGACCGAGACGTAGGTGAGGCTCATGGACGTCACGGTGCCGTAGAACTCGCCTCCGAGCGCTCCCGGTCGGATACGGATGCATTTGCCGACGGCAAAAGGCCGCGCCATGAGGAGCACGAGTCCCGCAAAGACGTTGCCGGGGCTCTGTTGTGCTGCGATGCCGAGGACACCCGCGATGGCACCGCCCGGACCAGGACACGCGTGGGCTCCGCCACGGCGATCCGCTTCCGGGGTCCCAGCCTCATGGGGCCGCCTCGTGGGTTGCATGCACCTTGTCCCCCGGACGACGGACAGCAGCAAGGCCGGTGAAGACGAATGTGCGATGCAGCGGTGGACGGGCCATTCGGCCGCGAAGACGCATGGTCGACACAACCTTCCTTGGTTGGCGCGGTGAAGTCCGGCCGGAACGCCTCGCGACCGAACCCCTACCCGGGCGGGCGTGGAACATGCGGCAAGGACGGCTCAAACCGCACGCGGGTTCCCGGTCGGTCCCCGACTCTCGAATACCACCGCAGTGGCGGCAGCCGACGATGCGGAGCCCTCAGGCCGGCGGAGGAGGGATCGGGTGCGTCGAAGCGATGCCGCGTCGGCTCTCCAGGACGGGCCGAAGTTCTTCAAGAAGGTCCCGGACAATGTCATGCTGCACCCGGAGGTACGCGAGCGTCTCGTCCGCTTGTGGCGAAGCGCCAGTAGTTCGCTCTCGTTCCGCACTACGAGCTGGTGCAGGGCATCGAGACGCGAGAGGATCCGACCCAACTCTGCTTCGACGGCATCGAAGCGGGGGTCCGTTGCGCCGGCCACGACCTGGCGCGCCGGAACAGCCAACGTTGCGCGAACGGATTTCGGGTTCTTGTCCACAATCGGTCCAGGCTACGACCGTGCTGGCGTGGTGTCCGGCTCGTGGTGGGCGCTGTACCACGCGACGGTCTCCGTCAACCCTTCTTCGAAGTCCGTCGATACCTCGAAGCCGAAGCGCTCGCGTGCTCGAGCGGTGTCGAGCCGTCGACTCGGTTGTCCGTTCGGCTTTGAGGGATCCCAGCTGATGGTGCCGACGAAGCCAACCACCCGGGCAACCTTCTCGGCCAGGTCGCGAATGAAGATCTCCGACCCTGATCCGATGTTCACCGGATCGGGATCGTCGTAGTTCTGCAGAGCAAGACGAAACGCCCTGGCGGCGTCCCGCACGTGGATGAATTCACGCGTCGGGCTGCCGTCTCCCCACAGAATGACATCTGGAGCACCGGTGTCGCGGGCTTCGACGAACCGGCGGATCATGGCTGGGATCACGTGGCTCGACGAAAGCTCGAAGTTGTCGCCAGGTCCATAAAGGTTGACGACCAGGAGGTTGACCGCGTTCATGCCGAATTGTTCGCGGTAGGCCTGGGACTGCACGAGCAGCATCTTCTTGGCAAGTCCGTAGGGGGCGTTTGTCTCTTCGGGGTAGCCATTCCACAGGTCCACCTCGCGAAACGGGCGTACTGGTGTACTTGGGATAGGAGCACACGGTTCCCGCAATCACGACCTTGTCGATCTGATGGGTCCGACACGCCTCGAGCAGTTCGATCCCCATCACCGCGTTGTCGTAGAAGAAAGTGCCTGGTGCGGCGCGGTTCGCCCCGATGCCCGCCGGTTATTGCCGCCAGGTGGACCACGGCGTCAGGTGCCGTGTCGTTCAAGAGCTGCTCGATCCCCCCTCGGGTCCGAAGGTCGTAGTCTGCGCTGGGGACGCCGACGACCTTGACTTCTGCGTCGGCCAGCTCACGCACGAGGTACCGGCCGAGGAACCCGGTGCCACCAGTCACCACGATCCGACTTCCGGCGAGGTTCATGAAGCGGCGCTCTCTTCCATCGTCGAATTGTCCAGCACGACACAGTCTGCCGTCACGAACTTCGGCTCAACCGGACCAAAGGCCGGTCCCCATTCGCGGGGGAGGACGGCACGACCTCCGCCGAGCCATGCACCCCACCACGAGAATGTCGAGTTCGCGACGATGTGCTCGTCGCACGCGGCCATCAGGAACAGGTCCTCGTAATCCCGGTTGCGGTCCATGAAGATGCAGTCGCCTGGCAGGTGTGTGCGGCACCACGCGATGTCATCGGAGAAGACGATGTACGGGCCGTGTGTCATCGACATCGCCTCGACGTAGTAAGCGAGCGGAAGAATCGTGAAGAATCCGTTATGACCGAGGTAGTCGCCGCGACGCACGTGAAGCGACGTCTTGTGGGGGAGCGAGAGGACGGCGTCGAAACGGGAGGCGAGGCGCGCCCAGACGTCGGGGCGCGGACTGAAGTAGGCCCGGATGTCTCCTTCGATCCCCTTGAAGTTCTCGAGATCCTGGAGATAGTCGAGCCCGAGATCGCGGCTCGGGATGGAGGACAGGTCCGGGAACATCGCCTCGGGAACCGAGAAATACGGTCGGTACCGCCAGAAGGGAAATCCCGCCACGTCGCCCTCCCGGTGCGCGATGCCTGCCGTGCTCGCGATCTCCCAGAGCTGGTTCCCGAGCTGCCCGTTACGGCCGAGTTGGCGGTACGTGATCATCCTCACTCCGTCAGCATGGCCGAGTCACGTCTGGCGCTCGGACCCGCTCCAGTTGATCTGCTGAGTATGCCTGCCGCGAACGCACTGCCGCACGTTTCGATCACGTGCCTACCGGGTCACCGTCCGGATGGGGGCGGGGAGTTCCGGTACTGGCCGGGATTGCCGGAGGGCGAAGAAGTCGTTCCACGAGCGCCAGCGGGCATGCTTGATCCCGACTGGAGGCTCGAATGAAGTTCGACACCATGCTGGCCGGGCTCAAGGATGCCCCCGCCCACGCCCGCAGACTGGAAGAGCTCGGAGTGGACGGCGCCTTCACGTTCGAAGGCCCTCACGACGTGTTCACTCCGCTGATCCTGGCTGCCGGTGCGACAGCAACTCTGGAGCTCGCGACCAACGTCGCGATCGCCTTCCCGCGCAATCCGGTGCAGCTCGCCCACCAGGCGTACGACCTTCAGCTGCTTTCCGGAGGGCGATTCACCCTGGGCCTCGGTTCCCAGATCAGAGCTCAGGTCGAGAAGCGGTACGGCGCCTCGTTTGATCGCCCTGTCGCCCGCATGCGCGAGATGGTCGGGGCATTACGTGCCATCTTCGCCACGTGGGAGACCGGGGAACCACTGGACTTCCGCGGCGAGTTCTGGTCGCACACCCTGATGCCCCCGCTTTTCAGTCCTGGTCCGAATCCCTTCGGCCCGCCACCCATCGCCCTCGGCGGGCTCGGACCGCAAATGCTCCGACTCGCGGCGGAACTGGGTGACGCGGTGTTCGTGATGCCGTTCAACACGCGGGCGCACTTCGCTCGGGCACAGCCTTCCCGCCATTGAGGAAGGACTGACCCGCGGTGGGAGAGATCGTTCGTCGCTCGCGGTGACCGGTGAGGTCATTGTGTGCTGCGGACGGAACGAGGAGGAGGAAGAGGCCGCCCGGGTCGCTGGCCGCTGGCTCCTCTCCTTCTATGCCTCTACTCCGGCTTACCGCCCCGTGCTCGAGTCCGAGGGTTGGGAGGCGGTCCAACCCGAGCTCAACGCCCTTTCCAAGTCAGGACGATGGGAAGAGATGCCGGGATTGATCGATGACGGCATGCTCGCTGCTCTCGCTGCCGTCGGCTCGCCCAAGCAGGTGGCTTCCGACATCGCCGGCCGATTCGGAGGCCATGTCGATCGGGTGGGCTTCTACACCCCGTACCTCATCAGCGAGGAGACCCTCGGGGAGTTGGCCGCGGAGATGGCCGCGGTGACGCAGTAACTGCCCTGAGTCGCCGGACCTCGGACTGCGAATCGACCCTCATTCGCCCGGCACGACTCGACTGGCGAGAAGATCGAGGACCTCTCCGATCGCCCGCTCACGGGCGGTGGGTTCGGGGATCGGGAGGTGTGACTGGATCTCGTAGCGATTCCGCCTGCCGTCCTTGGTCTTGATGAGATAGCCCGCAGCGGTGAGGTCGGTCACGATCCCGTGGGCTCGGCGCTCGGTGATGTCCAGGCTGGTCGCAATGTCGCGCAGCCGCACGTCGGGGTCGTGAGCGATGCACAGCAACGCCCGCCCATGGTTGGTCAGGAAATTCCAGGTGGTCACAATTAACGAGCAACTTCTATGGAAACAGATTACAAGTATTTGAGTTCATGACGACTATTTCCCATATTAGCAAGTGGCTGCCCTCTGGGCGGCTGGTGAGGATGTCGAGCTGTGCACAAGTCTGGCTACCGAGGTACTGCAGAGAACGTCCGCTCCGGATTCAGGAGCGGCCGGCGTTGGTCGACGGCACTCGTGGCCGTGGTCGTCGCTGCCGTCGGATCCATTTCGTTCCTGGCCCTTGGTGGTCTCGCGGCGTTACCCGCCTCGGCGGCAACCGCGGCTCCCGCCGTGAGCCAATGCAATGCGGATAGCTTCCCCACCGGTGCCGGCTATCAGGTCACATGCACCGTTTCGGTGGAGAACTACACAACCTCGACAGGCGCGACGAGCTCGACTGTGACGACCAGCGCATGCCTGGCGGCTGCTGGGGTGGTCTTTCCCTCCTGCCCGCTGAACTTGGGACCGGTGACCAGCACCGTCACCTCGACCCAACTCGTCACGTCAGTGAACCAGTGCAACGGCATCGTGAACGGTGCCGGGAGTAACGTGTATTGCAACGTCACTGTGACCGACAACGTTCCGGCCGGATCGACCACGTCAGGTGCCACGGTGGATCAGTGCATCGGATCGGCCGCCACGAGCACGGAGGCGTGCGCACCCCTTGGCAGCACCACAAATGCGACTGTCACGCAATGCAACGGCTCTGCGAACGGCGGGGGCACCTACGCAGGAGAGCCGGCCGCGGGTTGCACCGTAACGGGCACGGATGCGGCGCTTCCAGTGACCATCAACCAGTGCAATGGCACTTCGAACGGTGGTGGCAGTGCCGTGACGTGCATGGCCACGGTCGCCGATGTGTTCGTTCCGGCTTCGACCACCACGACGACGACCGCAACCGGTACCGGTGGGACCGCCGCGGGCCGGTGGACTCGCCGGGGGTAGCGGGGGAGCGGTTGGCGCAGGCGGTTCGACCGGTACAGGGAGCGGGGCCGGCGGTGCGACCGGCACCGTTGCGTCGGTCATTCCGACTGGAGCCCCGCAAACTGGATTCGGCGGCGCCTCTCTCTCGTCGAACCCGGCCCTCGTGTACGTGGGCAGCATCGCGCTCGCGGTGGCCGGACTCATGATGGTCCTGGCCATTCGTCGCCGGCGCGCATCAGTGGTTTCGTCAGGCCAGAGCCACCCCTCGTAGTCCCTGGGGCGAAGGATGGGAACGAGCCCTCCATTGGGGCAGCACGCACCTCGCGAGATCGTTGCTGGTACTGAGTGCACTGCTCCTTCTCACCGGTGTCGGGTGCGTGGTTGCCGGGCTCCAGGAGCACCGCCACCCACTAGCCGGCCCGGTCAAGCAACATCCCGTGTCCTCCGCTCGGGCCGCGACGTCACACGACGCATGTCGCGACGACGCCGACCGTCCCCCGCCGGCAGCCGTGGCGCGCAGCGTGCCGATTGCCGTTCGGATCCCAGCCATCGGCCTCTCTGTATGGCTCACCCAACTGGGTCTGAACGCCAACGGGACCGTCGAGGTGCCGGCGAGTGTGAAGGTGCCGGGATGGTTCTCGCCGGGACCTTCCCCGGGGCAAGTGGGTTCGGCCGTCATCTTGGGACACGTGGACTCCTACCAGGGTCCCGGAGTGTTCTTCCAACTGCGGACTCTGCAGCCGGGCAATCAGATCACCGTGAATCTGGCCGACGGCGTCGTCGCCACCTTCAAGGTGACATCTGTGGTGATGTACCAGAAAACCCAATTCCCGGACCAGCAGGTGTACGGCTCCAACGGTTCGAGCGAGCTCCCAGTTGGTCACCTGCGGAGGGACGTTCGACTCCCAGACTGGCCATTACCTCTCGAACATCGTCGTCTACTCATCGTTCGTGAGCGCCACATAGACGAAGGATTCGGATGGAGGTTCAGCTTCCGTCGTGGATCTGTGCCGCCACTTCGGCACCCAGTGCCGCCGAGCACTGCCAGGTCCCTGCCCGCGTCGTCCTGGAACCCCATGAAGTTCTCGACCAGGCAGGACGCCACAGCGTCCGTGGGGGACCACGAAGTCCCGCCCTCTGCGGCCGCCACCTCGTTCATCAGGGTTGGCACAGCATCGTTCTGTGTCTCAGCGTTCGCGAGCTCGTGGGCAACCAGGGCGAGGTTGGGCGAACCGGCGAAGACAGTGAACTCCTGCCCGCCCAGTCCCGTAGGTGCAGCCGGTGCCTGCGCCAGACATCGCGGCGCAGTGTGTCGCCGTATCGCCCATGCTCCAGCTCCAGTTCGAGCCAGGGTCGATCCCGGACGCCTCCACCTGAGCCACCAACGTTGCGGTGGCCGGGTCTGCAGCGGGGTCACGGCGGGAGCGAGCGGGAGCCGGCACGGCCGCGGGTGTCGTCGGCATGGTGGTCGGGGTAGGCAGCCGCGCCGCCGCCGCCGCCGGTGTCGTTGTCGTGGCGACTGGAGTGGGCAACGCTGCCGCGACGACGGGGGGTGGGACCTTCTTCGCTGTCGCTGTCGCTGTCGCGGTCACGGCCTTGTTCATCGTGTCGTCCTGCCCGCTCCCCGCTGCGTCAACAACATGCACGGCGGCCGACGCGGCGTGTCTGGGTGCCGAAGCTCCTTCGGACCGAGCGCCGCCAGAGGTGCTCATGGCCACAGCCCCGGAGGCCAGCGCTACCGCCACCATCCCGACAACAGCCCCGCGACCGCGCCGCGTGCGCATCGACCTCGATGCCGTCGGCGGCTCGGTTCCACAGTGCCGCACGACCGGCACCTGAGGATGTTGCCGATCGGGGCCGGTTCGTGCGGGGTTCAACCATGTGTTGAAGAATAGCCCTTCAACACATGGTTGTCGAACACATAGTTGAAAGAGTCCTCCAACTCAGGTACTCTGGTCCCATGCCGACTGACATGACGGACTTGGAACAAGTGGTGGCCACGCTGCTCGCGAGCGGCCGAAAGCAGGCCGTCATCGGGGTGTCGGACGAGCCCGACGGGTCACTCACGACGTTGCGCTTCGCCAACATCCTGCGACGCTCGGCTGACCGCCTCTGTCACGAGGCGGCCGAAGTGGCGCGGGGGCATGGAGCCAGCTGGCGGCAAATAGGGGAGTCCGTCGGGGGCATCACGCCGCAGGGCGCCGAACACCGGTTCAGCCGGGCGGCCAAAGAGCGCAGATCCAAGGCGTCAAAGATCGGGTGGGCAGGAAAGGAACGCAGGGCGCCCGCCGCAAAGTGAGCAGCAACTTCTGTGATTAGCGGACCCAATCGTCGGGATCAGCTTCCCCGCGTTTGTATTGCTCCGCCAGCAGGGCCTGGACCTCGCGCACTCTCTTCTCGACCAGCTCGCGGCGCTCGGAGACCATGGACACCTGGACCTGGAGCTCGCGGAGCGTGTCCCGCACCGCCTCGGGCGAGCGAGGGTCGAGGCGGGCCAGTTCGGCGTGCGCCGGCATCAGCCCGTCGGCCGCTCCCTCTACCGCCTGTCGCGCCGATGCGGTGGTGGCTGGCGCGTCGGGGGACAACGACCATCCCCCGCCGATAGAGGCTGCCTCGAGCACACGCGGCATGCCGTCGACAAGATCCTGCAGGTCCCCGCTCGATGCCTCCGCGATCGCCTGCAGTGCCCCGATGTCGACCGAGAGAACATGACGGGCATACGACAACAGCACAGCCACGTGCACCAGATCGTCCCGCCCACCTCGGAGCCGGGCAGCAGGGGTCGACGAGTCGAGCGTGACCGTGTTGTCCAACAGTTGATCGACGTCCGTCAGGGTCAGCAGCATCGACACGACAACGTCTGACCCCCCCTCTTACTACGCCTGTTGCCTCACGCCTATTGCTCACGCCTCCTGCTCGCCCTTACCCACGCCCCTCAATTCCGTTGCTCCATGGGACGTTGTACCCGCTATGCGCCACGTGCAACCGATGGCGAACGCTTCCAACGCTACCCCTATTGCGAGCGGATCAGGGGCCAATCGGCCGGTCGCCACCATCGTGATCCCGGCGTGGAACGCCTGGGAGCACACAGAGCGGTGCCTGCAGTCGCTCCGCCCGACCCTGGGGCAGGAGGACCAGGTCGTGGTGGTGGACAACGGCTCGGCCGACGGGACCCGAGAGTCGCTGACGACCTATGGATGGCTGGAGGTCGTGGCGAACGAAGAGAACCAGGGATTCGCCCGGGGATGTAACCAGGGGGCGGCGAAGGCCCGGGGAGGTGTCATCGTGTTCCTGAACAGCGACACCGTGGTTCCCTCCGGCTGGCTCGACGAACTCCTCGCTCCGTTCGAAGCGGCCGACGTCGGCGCTGTCGGGCCATGCTCTGACAACGTGTCGGGGAGGCAGAAGGTGGTGCCCGTTCCCGATCCCCGTGAGGATCCTGATGCCTTCGCTGACATTCGCCGAGGGGTGGCGGACCAGCCATCGGGGGGAGACGTCAGAGGCACGACGGCTCGTTGGATTCTGTCTCGCCGTACGTACCTCGTCGTTCCGCGCTGTTGGCGGATTCGACGAGCGCTTCGAGATCGGCGGATTCGAGGACGACGACCTGTGCAGACGGTTACACCAGATCGACCTTCGGCTGCTCATTGCGCACGGCTCGTTCGTCCACCACAGCTGCCATGCCTCGTTTGACGCAAACGATGTCGACTGGCGGGTGACCCAACTCGAGAACCAAGTCCGATTCGAAGAGAAGTGGGGTCCCGACGCACTGCGTCAGCCCGTCCTGCTCACCGCCTGCCTGATCGTCAAGAACGAGGAGCAGATGTTGGCCGCCTGCCTGGAATCCGTCCGGGACGCCGTCGACGAGATTGTGGTCTACGACACCGGCTCGAACGACCGCACGATGCAGATTGCCAGCGAGGCGGGCGCCACGGTGGTGGAGGGCGAATGGGAGGACTCCTTTGCGGCCGCCCGGAACGCCGCGCTGCGCCACGCCACCGGTGAGTGGGTGCTGTCCATCGACGCCGACGAGCGACTGCAGACCCATCCCGATGTCCTGCGAGCGCAGCTCGCCGAGCCGCACTCGGAAGTCGAGGCGTATCTCGTCGCGATCGAGAACTTGCACGGACCAGGCAATCCGCGCTCCGTCCATACGGCGATCCGGATGTTCCGGCGGCGTTCGACGACGTGGCGTCATCGGCTGCACGAGCAGGTCGTCGCCGCCGACGATCCCGCTCGGCGCCTGCGGACCGCCTACCTGTCGGGCGCGCGGTTGATCCACCACGGGTACATCGCCGAGGTCTTCGACAATCGCAACAAGGCTGACCGCAACCTCGAGCTTGCCCGCGCGGCCGTTGACGACGGCGAGGTCGATCGCTCCTACGCCCTGATGAACCTCGGCCGGGCGCTGGAGTCCGCTGGGCACAGCGAGGAGGCGGTGACACGTCTCTCCGAGGCTGCCGACTCTGCGGCCGACACGATCACCCGGCGCTTGGCGGTGACCAACTTGGTCTACATCCTCGGGCGGATCGGGCGCTTCGAAGAGGCGCTCTGCCGACTGAAGGAGCTGCGGCGGCTGTCGCGGAGCCAGGTGGCGGCTGACATCGCCGAGGGAAGAACTCGCCTTGCCATGGGCGAGACGGAAGAGGGCCTGGCGCTCCTCGCCCGGATCCCGAGCCGAGGGCGAGACGACGACGGCATGGAGTACGGGCCCCACGTGGTGGCGGCCATCCGCGGCGAGGCCCTGGCATCGCTGGGTCGCTTTGGCGAGGCGGCGGATGTCGTGCTCGAATGCCGTCAGATCCGACGGCGTGCTCGAGGCCGATGTCGGGGAACTGGTGCACTGGCTTCTGCAAGCCGAACGCTCCCCGGCGGAGATCACCGCCGCCCTGTGCGCCGAGGACCTCGTGCCCATGCTCGGTCGGGTCCTCCGTCAGCCGCCACCGCTGGCGGATGTCTTGCTGGACGGGGCGTGGGCCAGATTTCCCGACCGCCTCGAACCTCTTGCCGCGGCGGCCAGCGTCGCGCCCCGCCTGCCGCTGGCCCGTGCGCTGGTCTGGTCCGCCCGACTGCGGCAGCGCGGCCTCACCGCATCTTGTCCCGTCGTCGCGATCTGTGCCGATGCGGGGATCGATCCCGTCGTCAGGGTACGGGCGGCGGCCGCGCTCTACGGATCGTTCCACGATGCTCGGCGCCGTCGACATGGCCCGTGCCGCGTTGAGTGAACTGGACCCCACCTCCAGGCTTGCCTCCGAAGAGGAGATCGGCCGCCTCGCTCCGACCCTGCTGTCAGCACTGGTGGGTGCGACCCGACCGACCCAAGGCGTCGCCACAGCAAGCGGGAGGAGCAGCGCCACGGAGGCTTTGGCGTCAGGGAACCCCCCGCCGACGGCAGGGAGCACGACCTTCCAGGGGCCGACCCGCAAGGGCGCGGCCCGGGTGCTCCGTGCAGCCCCGACGACCAGGCGAGGGGGCCTGAACATCGTCGGCCCCTTCGAGGGGGCCAGCGTCGAGGCCGACGTGGCCCGCCGGCTGGCGGTCGCGCTCCGTGCGGGAGGGGTTCCTCTCTCGACGACGTCCTACCACCGAGACGACCGGGACCTCGGGTCGGCGTGGTCACATCACGGGTCCTCGGACTTCCCCTTCGACGTGAACCTGCTGGTCGTGCACCCGGACCAGATGACCGACTTCGTCCTCGACTCGGGTCCCGGCCTTTTCCAGGGTCGCTACACGATCGTGCTGTGGGTGTGGGACCTGGAGGCACCGTCGTTGGCAATGGCCGACGCGGCACGCATGGTGCACGAGGTGTGGACTCCTACGTCGTCGGGGCGTACGAGCGCCTCCTCGGTGCTCGCCGGGCCCGTCCACTGCGTCCCCGTCCCGGTCGGTGGGCGACCGTCTCGGCGGGATCGCGCTGCACTCGGCCTCCCGGACGGCTTCGTGTTCGCTTCCGGCGTCGACTACGACAACGGGTTCACCCGGCAGAACCCGCTGGGAGCGGTGGAGGCCTACACCTCTGCGTTCGCGCCGACGGACGGCCACCATCTCGTCATGGAGGTCAGCCACGCAGACCGGTACCCCCAGGAGCACGCTCTGCTCGTCGACTCCGCCGAGGGACGTCCCGATGTGGCGATTCGTGACTCCGACAGCTGGTCTGCCACCGAGCGAGACCGCTTTCTGGCGTCCGCCGACTGCTATCTCTCGCTGCACCGAGCCGATGGTGGCCTCGGGGCCGTGGCCAAAGCGATGTCCTGGGGAACATTCACGGTTGTCACCGCGACTCCGGCGTCCCTGGAGTTCCAGACCGATGAGGACAGTGGTCTGGTCCGATCGGAAACCGTGCCGGTCTCTGCCGACGAGTACTGCTACTCGTCCGGCTCCGCGTGGGCCGATCCGGACCTGGAGCACGCCCGTTCCGTATTGCGGTCCGTGGCAAGTGATCCGGCCGGCACCGCAGCCAAGGTCCGGCGTGCCCAACGGATCGCCACTCGCCGTTTCTCCGGATCAGCAGCCATTGCCGCCGTGCACGCCCGATTGGCGGACATCGACGCCCGTCTGCACACCGGACACCGCAATGAGCGGCTCCCTGGTGTCAGAGTGCGTGATCACGCAGCCGGGCGACGTTGAGGAAGGGGCAGGAAGCGCTTCGGATCAGCGACGCGCCGGGTCGGGCAAGAGGTCGTCAATATCCGACGGCTGGTCGACCCCGAGCTCGGTGCGGAGATTGTGCAGGCCCTGCTGTACCAGCTGCGTCACCCGGGGCCGGCCCACGCCGAGGATGTCCGCAATCTCGCTCTTGGCCAGTCCTTCCAAGAAATACAGCACCAGTGCCGTTCGTTGGCGTTCGGTGAGACGCCGCAGCGCGGCCTTGACCGAATCGTTCATCGCCGCCAGCTCGGCTCCTTCGGTCGGCGAGAGATCCGAGGTCGCAGAGGCAAGGATCCTGCCCTCGGACGCCTGGCTCCCTTCGATCAATGGAGAGAGGTGCGTCAGTGCGGTGGCCTCGTCGCGGAGATCGATGGCTTCGCCGACCTCGACGCCCAGTTCGCCGGCAATCTCACCGATGGTCGGAGTTCGCCTGAGCGTGGACTCCAGGTCGTCACGCGTGGCGTGGAACACCTGCACCCGGGCGCGGAGGCGCTTGGGCAGGAAGTCCTCGTGCCGCAGTTCGTCGATGATGGCGCCCTGGATCCGCCTCGTCGCGTACGTGGCGAATTGAAAGCCGGCCGAGGCGTCCCAGCGCTCAATGGCGTCGATCAACCCGAAGGTCCCGAACGAGCAGAGCTCCTCCACTCCGTCCACCGAGCGCGAACGACGGGCGAAGCGCTTGGCCACGATGGTGACCAACGGCGCATAGAAGAGGACCAGGCGGTTTCGGTGCTCTCGGGAGCGGTCCTGCCAATACTGGGCCCACAGAGCGTCTGCGGCACTTCGAAGGTCGCTCGGGCCGCCGTCTGATTCTCGGCCAGCCACGAGCACCTCGCGGATTAACGACATGGAGTGCCTTTCCCCCTATCCCGCCTGACGCACTGTGCGTGACACTCTGCGTGATACAGATTCGTTATCGACACCGTGGCGGGCACGTATAGCCAAAAAATGAAAAACCGTCGCGGTGTCGAAACTGCGGAGATCCGGCTTGATCCGATCGTGAGGGCCGGTCGGATCGCCTCGCCCGAGCTCGGGTGCCCCGCCCGAGGGGCCCTCGAGCTCGGCGAGTCGAGGGCCACGGACACCTGAACTCGTCGCCGCGGCGGGACGTAGAAGGAATCGGAGCAAGGAAGCTCCCCCTCCCGAAACGGGGAGGTCAATAGTCATCAGGAGGACGAAACAATGTCGGGCATTCTCATCAACGACAACTCAACGGCGGTCGAGGCCTACAACAACCTCGACGCCACCAGCGACATGCTGTCTTCGGCGGTGAACAAGCTCTCATCGGGCTTGCAGATCCAGACCGCCGCCGACGACCCGGCCGGGTACCTGGTCGGCCAATACCTGCAGGAGGAATCCAACGGGTACGGGCAGTCGATCAGCAACGCCCAGGACGCCGTGTCGGTGCTCCAGACGGCGCAGGGCGCCCTCAACCAAGAGGCGTCGGTGCTCCAGACCATGAACACCCTGGCCACGGAAGCGGCCAACGGTGGTGTCCAGGACGCCAGCACCAGTGCTGCGGCCCAGTCCGAGTTCGCCTCGTTGCAGGCCGAGCTGGACCAGATCGCCACCAGCACGACGTACGGCACCACACCGCTGCTCGGTGGCACCTACTCGGGTGAGACCTTCCAGGTCGGCCCGTACGACAGCGCCAACGACCAGGTGGTCGTCACGATCGCCGCCGCAACGTCGACGGCGCTCGCCGTCAACACGGCGGCGGTCAGCATCGGAACGGTGTCGGCCGCCGAGGCAGCCATGACCGCCGTGCAGACCGCCATCTCCACGGTGGCCAGTCAGGCAGCTGGCGTCGGTGCCACGCAGAACCAGATTCAGGCTCTGGCCTCGAACCTGACCACTGCGCAGCAGAACATCGAGTCGGCGCACGCCAACCTGGTGGACGTCAACGTGGCGCAGGAGACGGCGGCCTTCACCTCCGACCAGATCCTCGAGCAGTCGGGTGTGGCGATCCTCGCCCAGGCCGAGCAGCTGCCGAGCCTGGCCCTGAAGCTGCTGCAGTAGCCGGCGACGCATCATCCGTAGCCGGAAAGCGCGGAGCGGGAGCCCTGGGCGGCAGTCGCCGTCCGGGGCTCCCATCCGTGACAGCGGAACGAGACTCGATCACACGAGGGGAGGGTGGGTAGTCAGATGGTCACAGGGCCCGTCAGTTTCTCCGGCCTGGTCTCCGGGCTGAACACACAATCGATCATCAGCGCCGAGATGGCGGTCTACGAGCAGCCGCTCACCAACCTGCAGACCGAGCAGTCGACCATCAACACCCAGATCGCCGACTACCAGACCATCAACACGCAGCTACTGGCGCTGCAGCAGTCGGCCGACGCCCTGGCCGACCCTTCCGCGTTCAACGAGGCCTATTCGGCCGCATCGTCGGACTCCTCGGTCGCCACCGCAACCGTGAGCTCGGGGACCCAGACGGGTTCGCTCACGTTGGCGGTCGACCAGCTGGCGGTCGGATCGACCCAGATCTCCGCCGGGAACGGTGGCCTCCCCCGACGACATCGTGACGTCCGGGTCGATTCTCGTCGGTTCGGGCGGAGCCGCTCTCGGCATCACGTCCATCGGCGCAGGCACCGGTCTCTCGGCCGGCGACCACACCATCGCCGTCACCCAGTCCTCCTCAGGGGCAACGGTGTCCGGCGCCACCCCCGTCGCGGCCAGCACCACCATCGACGCGTCGAACGATCAGCTCGACGTGGTGGTGAACGGTTCGGCGCAAACGGTCACTCTGGCGTCGGGCACCTATACGCCGAGTCAATTGGCCCAGGCCGTCCAGGCGGCCTCCGGGGGCACCCTCACCGCCTCGGCCTCCGACGTCCGGGCAGCTCTCGATCGCCACAACGGAGCAGGGATCGGCAGCATCTCTGCAGCTGACCGGCGGGTCAGCCCTGGCGGCACTGGGCCTGTCGGCCGGATCGACGGTCGAGCGGCACCGATGGGGTCGTCAGCGTCGACGGCACCTCGACCACCGTGTCCGACATCTCCGGATCAGGGACGACGTCGGTGGTGCTCAACTCCGGCACGGGCGGGACCGTGACCGTCGGGATCTCCGGGGGGCTCAGCGCCGGCTCCATGACGGCCAACAACGTTTCGGTCGGTGACGGCTCTCTCCAATCGGTGGTTTCGGCCATCAACGGTGCGGGTGTGGGCGTGACCGCGAACGCGCTCGAGGTCGGGCCGAACAGCTACGCCTTGGAGCTCACCTCCAACGGTACGGGCACGGCTTCGTCGACCACCGTCGACAGCCAGGCGTTCACCGGCTCGGGGCTCGGCGCCCTGCTCACCACGACCGCTGCCCAGAATGCCGTCGTCTCCATTGGCGGCACGGGGGGCTACCAGGTGACCTCCCAGACCAACGCCATGTCGGGTCTCCTCCCTGGCATCACCATCAACCTCGGATCCGGTGAGCTCGACACCGGTGACCGTGACGGTGTCTCCCGACGGTTCCAGTGTCGCCGGCAATGTCCAGTCCCTCGTGACCGCGGCCAACCAACTGCTCTCGACCATCTCCACCGACACGTCCTACAACACCCAGACAAAGACGGCGGGCCCGCTCAACGGGAACGAGTCACTGACGGGTTTGGCCCAGCAGGTGCTCGCCGCTGTCGGTGAGGCCGTGGGGAGATCGGGCGCGGGCTCGGACGGGACAGCAGGAGAGTCGGCCGGCTTGGCCATCACCAGCCAGGGGACGATCACGTTCAACCAGACCGCGTTCGAGGCCGCCTACGCGAAGAACCCGACAGGCGTGCAGTCGATGTTCACCGAGGGCGGAACCTTCGCCGCAGCGCTGCCGGCCTACGCCGGTCAAGTGTCCGTGGCCGGCGCCAACGACAACACCTCGCCGGGGGCCTACGCGGTCTCCATCACCCAGTCTGCGCAACAGGCGGTCGACATCGGCTCGTCGACCTGGGCCTCCTCGGCCTCCGCGCTGTCCCAAGCCGAGACCTACACGGTGACCGGGGGGTCCGCCTCCGCCACCTATGCCGCGACCGCGGGGGAGTCCATCGCCGACGTCGTGAACGGCATGAACACCGCGCTGGCCGCCGCCGGCATCGACGCCTCGGCTGCGCTCGTCGGCTCGGCTGGTGCGTACCAGGTCCAGCTCGCGTCAGCGGCCTACGGGTCCGCCGCCACGTTCCAGGTGGCTGCGTCCGGCTCCGACCAACTCGGACTGACGTCCGGCGGCTCCACCTACACGGGGACGGACGTGGCCGGCACCATCAACGGCCTGGCCGCGGTGGGCTCGGGCCAGTACCTGAGCTCGTACAACAGTGGGGACAACGCGGACGGACTCGTCGTCCAGGTCACGACGCCCGGGATCACCTCAGCCACCGCGCTGGGCACCGTCACGTACGCACCGGGCTTCGGCCAGGGTCTGGCTCATATCGCCGCCACGGCCTCATTGGCGCCCGAACGGCATCATCCCGGTGACGATCGCCGGGCTCCAGGGGACGCTCGCCGAAGTGGGGAGTGAGATCTCCATGCAGCAGCAGCTGGTGGCCACCCAACAGGCCGCCCTCACGGCGGAGTTCACCAACATGGAGACAACGTTGTCGCGGCTGCAGTCCGAGAGCTCCTTCCTCAACCAGGCCTTCGGAGGCAGCTCGTCGTCGGGCTCCTCGTCCTCATCCCTGGGTTCGGCGTCCAGCTCGTCGAGCAACTCCTCGAGTGGGGGCTGAGACCATGGCCCCCCCGACCAACCTGGCGGCCAAGTACCGCAGCCTGGCCATTCAGACCGCCCCTGGTCCGCAGCTCCTCGTGATGCTCTACGACCGCCTGGCCGCAGACGTCGACATCGCGGGTCGATCCCTGGAGGTTCGGGACTATCTCGTGACCAACGAGCGGTTGCAACACGCCCAACGCATCGTCCGCATGCTGCGGCACAGTCTCGAACCTGATGGGTTCACCGGAGGGCCGCGACCTCCTGGCCCTGTACGACTTCCTGCTCTCCCACCTGGTGGAGGCGAACCTGCGGAAGGATCCGGACCTGGTCCAAGAATGTGCGCAGGTCATTGCGCCCCTGCGAGAGGCCTGGCAACGAGCCGTCAACAACCCCGATCGAGCCGATGGCCCCCGACCAGTGGGCTGAGTATCTCGAGGCGGCGTGCGAGCACCTCCGGCAGACGCGCCTCGCCGTCGAGGCAGGCGGCGCCGCCCCGCCGGGGCCGCCGCGCCCCACCGCCGCCCCTCCCGACGAACTGCGCGGCCGAGTCCAGCTCCTGGCGGCCGGGTACGACCAATTGGCGCTGGAGGTGTCCACCCGCATGTCCGACCTGCAGCGGTATCGACGGAGCCACGTGCCCCAGACGCCCCCGGCATCCCACTTCGTCGACCAGCGCGTGTGACGGAGGTCCCGGCCGCCCCGCAACTCTCGGGGGAGTGGGGACGTAGTACGCGATGAGCATGGACTGCTCGGTTTCTGGCCAGGACGGCCGACGCTCCGATCGGAGCCGAGGAGAACGCCATGACAGAAGCCACCCAGTCGATAGGCATTCTGCAGTTCGCGCTTGACAGCGTCGTCGAGCAGCAGCAGACCATCGCCAACAACATCGCCAACGAGGACACCCCGGGCTATCAGGCGGACCAGGTCACCTTCGCGTCCTCGTTGTCCAACGCGCTGGCGAACGGCGGGGAGGCGACCGCCCAGTCGGTCCCCGAGGGCCTCAGTCCGGGGACCAACGGCAACAACGTCTCGCTTCCCACTGAGATGACGCTCATGCAGGAGAACAACCTGCAGAACCAGACGGTCGTCAACGCCCTCGACGACCAATTCGCCCTTCTCTCGGACGCCATCACCGGATAGGAGCCGCCATGTTCGAAGCAATTGACATCGCCGGATCGGGAGCCTCGGTCGACCAGACCTGGATCGACACCATCGGAGGCAACGTCGCCAACATGAACGATGGGGTCACCCCGGGCCAGCCCGTGTACCAAGCCCAGTACGTCGACGCGGCGGCGCAAGCCGAACCGGGCGATCCCCAGTCCACCGGCGACGGATACGGAGTCCGGGTGCAGTCGATCGTCGAGGGTCCCGCGCAGGGCCAGCTCGAGTACGACCCCACCGACCCCGTGGCGAACGCCCAGGGAAACGTGGAGTTCCCGGTGGTCGACCTCGGCAGCGAAATGACGGACCTCGTCCAGTCACAGACGTCATACCAGGCCAATTCAGCCGTCATGTCGCACGCGACCAGCGCGTACCAGTCCATCCTCAGCATCAAGGCCTGACGTGATCCCAGCCATTCCATCCATCAGCTCGGCCATCGCTGCCGGGTCGTCACAGGCGGCAACCGCCGCATCAGGTGCGGCGGCCTCCGGCGCGGCGGCCTCCGGGACCGGAGCGGCGGAAGCGGCAACGGGTACGTCATCGAGCTCGTTCTCCAACGTGCTGGGCAATGCCATCGACTCGCTCGACTCGTCGCAGCAGGCCGCCACCAACCTGTCGCTGCAGGCGGCGACGGGCAATGCGAGCATCGCTGACGTCACCGTGGCCTCCACCAACGCTGATCTCGAGACGCAGTTGGTGACGGCCGTCCGCGACAAGGCGGTGGACGCCTTCAACTCCATCATGGACATGTCGGCCTGACGATGGCGCTGGTCCCGATCTCCCGCGATTCCCTGAGCACGGCGCGCGGGCGCGCCGCCTCCGTTCTGGCCGGCTTCACGACAGGCCAGAAGGTGATGACCGTCTTGGCCGCGGTGGGCGTCATCGTCGCCGCGATGGTCTTCATGGGCGACGAGTCCAAGCCGACTACCAGCCGCTGTTCACCAACCTCCAGTCATCGGACGCCGGGCGCCATCACCCAGCAGTTGGCCAGCCAGAAGATTCCGTACCAGCTCGCGGACGGGGGGTCGACGGTCCTCGTTCCCGCGGCCGATGTCGACCAGGAACGGATCGCCCTGGCCCAGCAGGGCCTGCCGCAGGCCGGCAACGTCGGGTTCTCCAATCTCGAGAAGAGCGGCATCACCACGTCCGAGTTCGTCCAGCAGGTGGAGTACCAGCAGGCGCTCGAAGGCCAGCTCGAACAGACCATCTCCTCCATCCAGGGGGTGCAGTCGGCCCAGGTCAACCTCGTCGTCCCGCAGCAGAGCGACTTCGCAGTGGGGACGCAGCAGGCCACGACCGCGTCCATCCTCGTCAACCTCTCACCGGGGACCGCGCTCTCCTCGGGCCAGGTCAGCGCAATCGTCCACCTGGCCGCGTCGTCGGTCCCCGGACTGTCGTCGTCCGACGTGACCGTGGTCGACAACCACGGCGATGTCCTCACGGCCCCGGGCGATGCCGGAGGAACGTCGGGAGCGTCGAACACCCAGCAGACGGATGCCTACGACAATCAGCTGGCGGCCTCCCTCACGGCCCTGCTGGCACGCGTGGTGGGCGAGGGGAATGCCGCAGTCCAGGTCAACGCCCTTCTCAACTTCAACCAGAGCCAGACGACCACCAGCGGGCTGCAGCTGAATGCCCAGGGTCAGCCAGTGACGGCCCCGACCGGGCAGACCACCTCGAACAGCACCTACAGCGGAACCGGAACACCGCCCTCGGGCGTGCTGGGTTCGAGCCAGCCGTCCACGACGACCGGGGGGAACGGCACGTACACAACCACCAGCTCCCAGGTCACCAATGCCGTCGGCCAGGTCACCCAGACCGTGAAGCAGGCGCCGGGCCAGGTGCAACGGACCTCGGTCGCGGTGTTGCTCAATTCGTCCAAGGCCAAGAAGATCAGTCAGGCGCAGGTCCGGTCCCTGGTGACCGCAGCCGCCGGGTTGAACACGGCCAACGGGGACCAACTCGTCGTCACGTCCATGCCCTTCGCGTCAGCTGGGAACTCCCAGGGCGCTGCGTCACTGCCGCCTCTGCCTCGGCCCACCGGCAGCAGCTCCTCGAGCACGCTGGCGAAATCGGTGGCCTCCTGCTCCTGATCGCCGGGATGGTGGCGGTCACCCTCGTGGCGGCCAAGCGCCGCCGCCCGCTCTATCAAGAGATCGCGCTCGGCGAGCTCGGCCCGATGGCGTCGATGATCCCGGTGGAGCAGGAACGTGACCCGACCGGAGAGATGCCGGCCATACGAGCGGCCCCGGCGCTGCAGCTCGGGTCGGACGCCGTGCTGGCGCAGGTGAACCAGTTCGTCGAGCAGCGGCCGGCGGAAGCGGCCCATCTCCTCAAGAGCTGGGCGGACGAGCGCGAAGAGGTCGACGGAAGGGCGCTGCCGGTATGACGACGACGGCACCGAGCACGCCCGGAACGGACCGGGACGCCGAACTGTCGACCCCTGCCGCGGTCGCCGCTCCGGCGGCGGAGCGCGTCGCGCCCTCCGTTCGTTTGACGAATCGCCAGAAGGTGGCCGTCGTGTTGGCCCAGCTGGGCCCCAAGAAGGCGACGCCCATTTTGAAGGAAATGTCGGATCCCGACGCCATCGCCTTCACCACCGAGGTCGCCAATCTCCCCGCACTCGGTACGGAGACCGTGGTCGAGATCCTGGCCGAGCTCGTGGGCAGGATCCACGAGTCCACCCTCGTGAACCAAGGGGGCATCACGCTGGCCCGCCAGTTCCTCCAGGAGCGGCTGGGGCAAGCCCGTGCCGACGAGGTGCTCGACGAGCTCGAGAACAAGAACACCACCGGCCCGCTCGCGGTGCTGGCCCATGCGGATCCCCGCCAGGTCGTCGCCATTCTGGCCGAGCAGCAACCGCAGACAGTGGCCGTCCTGCTGGCGCACATGCGACCCGAGGACGCGGCGCGCATCATGGCGGAGCTCCCAGGCGAGTTCCGGATCAAGGTGGCGCGACGGATCGCGCAGCTCGAGCGCGTCGATCCGGCGGCGGTGCGACAGACGACCGCGCTCATCGAGGCAAAACTGCGCAGCCTCCACACGGTCGGGGCCTTGACGGTGGCCGGTGGTGCGTCGGCGATCGCGGAGATCCTGAACCATTCTGATCGTCAGACGGAGCGCCAGATACTCGGTGAGCTCGAGAGCGGAGGACAGCGAGCTCGTCGAACAAATCAGGGCGAGCCTGTTCACGTTCGACGACGTGGTCGCACTCGACGCGCGCTCGTTGCAGCAGATCCTGCGACGGGTACCGACTTCGACTCTGGCCACCGCGCTCAAGGGCGCTCAGCTCGACTCGGATGCCATGGCCCACATTCGCGGCAACCTCACCGAACGGGGCGCACAGACGCTCGACGAGGAGCTCGAGGTGCTGGGAGCGATCCGCACCTCACAGGTCGACGCGGCCCAGGCCGAGATCGTGCGCACGGCCCGGGAGCTCGACGCCGAGGGGGTCATCGTCATCGCCCGCAACGACGAGGTCGTGCTGTGACGACGCGTCAAGACGCCGGCGCCGCGGTTGCCGCGCCCGTTGGGCCGCGGATCCTCGAAGGGCAGGGACTCTCGGTCCGCCGCCGTCCGGCTCGACCCGGGGAGGCCGATCGACTACGCCAGCTTGATGCCGTGCGCGCTGGTGGAGGGTGTGACGGCCGACCAGGGGCACGCCGCCGGCTACGAGGCCGGCTACGCCGAGGGGCAGCGAGACGCCGAGGCAGCAGCCAGCGAGGCCGAGCGCGAGAACGTCGCGCGGATCGAGAACGCGGTCTCCGCGCTGCGCCGTTCGGTGGATGCAGCACAGTCGGCCTACCAGGGTCGGTCGGCCGAGCTCGAGAGCGCGGTGCCCCGATTCGCCTTCGATCTGTTGGAGGTCTTGTTCGGACGGGAATCGGTGCTCGCCGTCGATCCCGGCCGCGAGGCCGTCGCCCGGGCACTGGCCCTGGAGGAAAGCACGCTGCCCGCAGTCGCCCGGCTCTCTCCCGACGATGCGGACACGATCGGGGAACTTGCCGATCTCTGGCCTTCCGGCCCGCTCACGGTGGTCGCCGATCCGACGGTCGAGCCGGGTGGCGCCCTGGTGGAGGTCGGGTCGACCACTATCGACAGTCAGTTGTCGCGGGCCCTCGAAAGAGTGCGGGCCGTGATCGTGGGGCAGCCCGAGGAGGTTCGCTCGGTGAGCACCGTGCTCGACGAACTGTGCGAACCGGCGCGCGCCGCAGCGCGGCCAAGGCGTTACGGACGGGTGGACCAGGTGGTGGGCATGTCCATCGAGATCAGCGGGGTACCGGCCGCGGTCGGTGACGGTCTGCTGCTCCTCCCCGACGACGGACCCCTGCAGGCCGAGGTCGTCGCGCTGCGCGACGGCAAGTCCGTGTGCGTGGCGCTCGGGGAGACCACCGGGTTACGTGCCGGGACTCCGGCGACGGCCATCGGCCGGCCACTCTCCATCCTTGTCGGCGAGAGCCTCCTGGGGCGGGTGCTGGACGGCCTGGGGCGCCCGATCGACGGCGGGCCGCCTCTCCGCGGGCTCGAGGTCAGCGTGGATGGGCGGCCACCGCACCCGTTGCGGAGGGGACTCGTCGACGAGCAGCTTCCCCTGGGGGTGCGGGTGCTCGACGGCCTCATCCCGTGCGGCAAGGGCCAGAGGTTGGGCATTTTCGCCGGCTCGGGAGTGGGCAAATCTTCGCTCTTGTCGATGATCGCCCGCGGCACCGAGGCAAAGGTCTCGGTCGTGGCACTGATCGGGGAGCGAGGACGCGAGGTCGCCGAATTCATCGAGCGCGACCTCGGCCCCGAAGGAATGGCCCGTTCGGTCGTCGTGGTGGCCACCTCGGACGCGCCGGCCATGGTCCGGATCAGAGCGGCGTTCACCGCCACCCGGATCGCGGAGTGGTTCCGCGACCGGGGTGACGACGTGGTGCTGATGATGGACTCCGTCACCCGGTTCGCCATGGCGCAGCGTGAGGTGGGACTGGCCGCGGGGGAGCCACCGGCAACACGAGGGTATCCCCCGAGCGTCTTCGGCCTGCTGCCGCGGCTCCTCGAACGTGGTGGCCGGGCCGAGCGCGGATCGATCACCGGTCTCTACACCGTCCTGGTCGAAGGGGACGACATCAACGAGCCCATCGCCGACACAACGCGGTCGATCCTCGACGGACACATCCGGCTCTCGAGGTCGCTCGCCGAGGGCAACCACTATCCGGCGGTCGACGTGCTCGAGTCCATCTCGCGGGTGGCTCCTGCGATCGCTCCGGACCGAGGTGCTCCGGGCCGGTGCACAGGTGCGCGAGCTGCTGGCGGCGTGGCGCGACGCCCGTGACCTCATTGAGATCGACGCCTACGTTCCCGGCACGAACCCCCTGGTCGACCGGGCAGTCGAACTCCGGCCGGCCATCGACGCGTTCCTTCGTCAGCCGGTCGGTGAGATCAGCTCGCTGCCGGGCACGACCGAGGCGCTGCTGGGCCTGGTGCCGGCAGAGGGTGGCATCTCGTGAAGGCCTATCGCTTCCGCCTCGACTCGGTGCTCCGGGTCCGCCAGTTGCAGGAACGGGTCGCGGCCCAACAGCTGGCCGTGGCCGTCCGGGATCTGCACTGCGCACGGAGCGAGCTGGCACGTGCTCGCCGATCCCTCGAAGGTCTGGCTGCTCCCGCGGGCCGGCTCACGGTCGGCGCGGTGGAGTGGACCCACGCCCAGTCGGACCGGATGTCCGAACGGGCGCGCCGGAGCGCCGATGAGGTGGAGGCCGCAGAAGAGGTGGCACGCCAGGCCACGCAGACATGGGGGAGTGCCAGGCAGCGCACGGCAATGCTCGAGCGACTGGACGAGCGTCACGTGGTCCTCTGGCGGGCCGAGCTCGATCGGAGCGAGGCGGTCGAGCTCGACGACCTGACCACCGGGCGGAAGACCGGGGAGGGTCGGCACGCGATGACCATCAGCCCGGTCTCTTTGGCCGACATCGAGCAGACCATGGCCGAACTGCAGCAGTCGCCCGGCGTCGCCTCAGGTCGGGTCGGCGCTATCGTCGTCCTCGTCCGCGGTCGAAGGCGTTGCCGGGACCGGGGACGACTTCGCCACCAGCCTGGCCCAGGCCACCGGCGCGGGGACGACCAGCGACCTCTTCGCCGATGCCATCGCCGCCGATGCCGATCCGTCGGCCGACGACCTCTCCTCCTCGCTCAGCTCGTCGCTGACTTCCTCGGCCCGTCCTCCGATCCGCTCGACGCGGTGACGTCGGGCGTCGGGAGCTCGGGCAGCGAATCCGAGCTCCTGGCACTGCTCGTGGCTGCGCTCGGCAATCTGACGCGGATCTCCCAGGGCGCCTCCGGCTGTGGGGCAGGGCACCGCCTGCCACGGCGACCGGTGGGGGCGACCCCGACGACGGGCGGTGTGACCGGTTCGGACGTGGTGGCCGAGGCGCAGCAATTCGAGGGGACGCCCTACGTCTGGGGCGGCACGAGCCCGTCGGGATTCGACTGCTCCGGCCTCGTCCAGTACGTGTACGGCCAGCTGGGGGTCTCCTTGCCGCGGACCAGTGAGGAACAGGCCAGGTCGGTACGCCGGTCGCCAGCCTGTCCGCGGCGCAACCCGGCGATCTGCTCTTCTTCGCCGGTTCGGACGGCACGGCGAGCTCGCCTGGCCACGTGGGGATCTACGTGGGCAACGGCCAGATGATCGACGCGCCCCACACGGGCACGACGGTGCAGGTCCAAGCGGTGCCGGCCGATCAGGTCGTCGCCATCCGACACGTGGTGCCTGGCGCGAGCGCGAACGACGCCGCCGCACTGACCAGCACCAGCGCCGGCGGTCCGACCCAGATGGGGAATGTGGCCGTCCCGGCGGCCTACGCCGGCACGATCCAACAGGCCGCGGCCTCCAACGGGATTCCCGCCTCTTTGCTCGCGGCGCTCCTCTACCACGAGAGCAGGTTCGAGCCAGGCGTGGTCAGCTCGGCCGGCGCCGAGGGCATCGCCCAATTCATGCCGGCGACGGCAGCGGGCATGGGCGTCGACCCGACCAATCCGACCGAGTCGATCGAAGGGGCGGCTCAGCTGCTCGGCAGCTACACCCGCCAGTTCGGGTCCTATTCCGACGCTCTGGCCGCATACGACGCCGGCTCGTCAGCGGTCGAGCGCTACGGCGGGATCCCGCCGTATGCGGAGACCCAGGCGTACGTGCCCGCAGTGCTCTCCCTCGCCGGTCTGTCCGGCCAGTCCGGCACGGTGGCCACATGAGTGCCGCGGCCACAGCGGTCGTGTCAGCTCGGCCGAAGGCGCCGGGGACATGCCGTCGTCGGTCCCGATCGCGGGCGGGGACTCGTCCGAGGACTCGGCCCCGCCGTTCGCCGAAGTGTTGTCGGCCTCGTCTCCAGATCGTCCCGGTTCGTCGGATTCGGCTCCCGCCGTCGAGCCGTCCCAGAGCCCCCGACGAAGCACCTGACGACGGCGGTGCCGCTGCGACCAACGTGCCGGAGACGCCGGCGAGCACGCCGCAGGCGTCATCTCGGGAGCGAGCGCAACGGCGGGCTGGGTCCTTCCGAACGAGGTGACGGGCACGTTCGGCGAGCTGCCGGGTCGCCTTCGCTCTCGCACGCCGGCGACGCCGGATCTGGCATCCCTTCCGGGCTCCACTCCAGGACAGGGGCGGACAGCGTTGCCATCGACGCGGACCGGAGTCTCGCGCGCCACTGACCTGCTTGCCCGGCCGCGACATCCGCTGCTTCGGAGTTTGCCGCAGTACGGTCGACCACGGCGGATAGCGTCCACCGCTTCCGGCGGGCCCGCCGTCTTCGGCAGTCCCGCTCCGGGGCCCGGCGATGACGACGTGCTGTCGACGCTCGTCTCTGCTCAGAAGGGCGGTCCCGATCCATCGACTGTTGCGAGTCTGGTGATGCAAAGCTTCCCCTTCCCCTTGGCGCCGGGTCGACCGGCGATGGAGTCAGCCAGCGAGCTGCTCCCAGCGATGTGACGGGGGAAGGAAGCGCCGACGTGCGAGGCGCGGCGGACCGAGAGGCCGCGCCCGGATCAGTCGGGTTGCGCCCCGGATTCGGTGCGCATCCTGGTGAACAGATCGGCTCTCGCGCCGGCGGCATCGGCACTCTCGGCAGCGACCCCGGGAAACGTCCGGTCACGCCTCGGTGTCGGCAGAGGAGGTGTCTCGAACCGGCCGAGTTTCCTGATGCAGGGGAAGGGACCAGCGGGCGTCGACATCGGCGACCTGGCCGCCTCCATCTCACGCCCGTTGGCCGGAGGGAGCGGGGACTACAGCGTGCAGGTCAGTCTGCACCCCCCTGAGCTCGGTGAGGTCCGGGCGCTCCTTGCGCTCCAGGGCGACGTGTTGCACGTCACCTTGACTCCGGACCACTCCAGCGGATTCGACGCACTCTCCGACGCCATGCCTGCGTTGCACGAGCAGCTGGCCGGAGGAGGCGTCGAAGTCCACGTCACTCTGGGCCACCCGGGCGAACCCGAGGGCGGGGATGGCCGGGCAGCCGCGAGGCCGCGCTGGCGGAAATGGCGCCGTCCGATGACGCGACACCGGCCGCCTCCACCTCCGCCGCCCGATGACCGCCGCCGGCCCCGGCCGCATCCATCTCGTCCTGTGAAGGCAGCACCTCGACGCCACGGCACGCGCGGTGCGCTTGACCGCCAACCCGCAAGCAAGGGAGCAGCCATGACCAGCCCGATCTCACCGGTAACGGATCAGAGCCAGGGGAGCACGGCGAACGCAAGCAGTCTCGGAACCGCCGGCCTGCTCGATCCGTCGACGTTCCTCAGCCTGCTCGTCGACGAGCTGAAGTACCAGAACCCGCTCGACCCCACCTCGTCGTCCGACTTCATGAGCCAGATCGCTTCACTGTCGCAGGTGGAGCAGCTTCGTCGGTGTCGTCGGCCTCACAGATCGACGAAGCGGCGGGGCTCATCGGCAAGACCGTGACCGCCAGTGACGCGTCCGGGACCACGATCTCCGGCGTCGTGAGCGGCGTGACCAACGGCAGCTCGGGGCCGTTGCTCAACGTGGGGAACACCACGGTCTCCCTCTCGGACGTGGAGCAGATCGGCGAGAGCGGCTCCTCGAGCTGACATGGCTTCGCACCGCGTCCCGACCAAGGTTCCGTCCCTGACTCCATCGACCGAAGACCACATCCTATCCCGACCGACCACCATCAAAAGGAGCAACCCATGAGCGTTCGATCACTCGGTGCCGCAGCATCCGGCATCGACACCATGCAGACCGATCTCGACACGATCGGTAACGACATCGCCAACTCGGAGACCGACGGATTCAAATCGGGAACCGCCGAGTTCGAGGACCTGCTCACCGAGCAGCTGCAGCCCGCCGGTGCTGCGTCCGGCACCTCGCTGGCCAGCACCAACCCGTCAGCGGTGGGTGCGGGCGCCGAAGTGTCGGCGATCGCCACGGACTTCTCTGAGGGCCCGGTCACGCAGACGGGGGTCAGCTCGGACGTGGCCATCGAGGGCAACGGGTTCCTCGTGGTCAGCCAGAACGGGCAGACCTCCTACACCCGGGACGGCGACCTGCAGATCGACGCGAACGGGAACCTGGCCACCGAGGGCGGTGGGTTGGTGCTCGGCTGGGCGGAAGGCCAACCGACCACGTCACCGCCCGGGCCCGCTCAGCATCATCGTGGGATCGGCCGAGCCGCCGGCAGAGACGCAGAACATCGACCTCGGCGGGAACCTTCCTGCCGGCTCCACCACGCCGGTGAACGTCACGACGACCATGTACGACGCTCTGGGCAACGCCGTTCCAGTGGACCTGACCTTCACCCCGACCGGCGCGGCCAACACCTGGAGCCATGCAGGGGACCGTCCCCGGCGCGGCCACCACCCTGTGGACCGCGCCCCAGACGGTGGTCTTCGGTGCGAACGGGCAGCTGGCGTCGATCAACGGCGCGGCCGTGGGCGCCGGCACGACCTCGCTGGCGATCGACACCCCGCCCAGCAACTACACCTGGACCGGTGCCGCGCCCGACGATCGACTTCCCGGCCGCGGGCTCCGAGAACGCCGTCACCCAGTTCGCGGCGGACCAGACCATCGCCGTCACCTCCCAGGACGGGTACGCGGCGGGAACGCTCGACTCGTATTCGATCGGTGCCAACGGGGCCATCACGGGCACGTACTCCAACGGTGAGAGCCAGACCCTCGGGACCATCGCGCTCGCACAGTTCGCGAACCCTCAAGGGCTGGACGACGTGGGGAACGGCGAGTACACCCCCACGGCGGCTTCGGGCAGCGCCCAACTGGGCGAGCCCGGGACGAACGGCCTCGGATCCCTGCAAGGCGGTGCCGTGGAGGGATCGAACGTGGACCTGGCCACCGAGCTCACCGACCTGATTGAGGCGCAGACCGCCTACCAGGCGAACACCAAGGTCGTGGACTCGACGTCGACCGCCCTCCAGTCACTCGTCGAGATGTCGTGATGCCGGACCCGGCGGGGTAGCCCCCGCAACTCTGCAGCGGCGACGGGCCGTAACTCAAGGCAGGAAGCACGGTCTGGGGGAGGGGGAACCAGAGTTGATCGCCTTGTCGAAGCTCGACGGGACCACCATGTACCTCAACGAGGATCACGTGGAGCGCGTGGAACAAGGCGCCGAACTCTGCCGTCTACCTGACCAACGGTACCTACCTGATCGTCCGCGACGACGTCGACGCCATCAACGACAGCATCAGGTCGGAGAAGGCGGCGCTCCTCTCGGCCGCCTTGGGGACGGGTGTCCCGGATCCGGTGACGGCGCTGAGTGCCGTGCCGGACGAGACCCCACGCATGCAAAGCCGGCCATGACTCCCATCGGGATCCTGGTCGCGCTGGTCGCAGTCGTCGTGTCCATGACATTGGACCACGGCCAGGTGACGGACCTCATCAAGATCCCGGCCATCATCCTCGTGCTGGGCGGCAGCCTGGGCGCCACGATCGCGGGCTTCGACAAGCGCCGCCTGCGCGCGGTGCCCAAGGCCACCAAGCTCGTCATGCTGCCGGGCAGCCCACCCGACATGAAGGGCACCATCGATACGTTGCTCACGATGGCCCGGGAGGTGCGGCAGAACCCGCTGGCGCTCGAGCAGCTCGAGACGGATGACGCGTTCCTCAAGATGGGGATCCAGGTGATCACCTCCACGTCGGATCCCGAACGGGTGCACGAGCTGCTCGGTGCGGAGGTGGTCGGGCTCCGGACTCGTCACACCACCTCGATCAAGTTCTTCTCCGACATGGCCGGCTACTCCCCGACCTTCGGGATCCTCGGGACGGTGATCGGCCTCATCGGCGTACTGGGCCAACTCACCGAACCGGGCAAGCTCGGACCTGCGATCGCGTCGGCATTCGCCGCCACGCTGTGGGGCGTCCTTCTGGCCAATGCGGTCTGGTTGCCGATCTCGAACAGGCTCCGACGGCTCTCCGACGAGGAGATCACCTATCGCGAGATGGTCATCGAGGGATTGCTGACGATGCAGCTGAACGTGTCGAGCATGGACCTGAAGGACCGCCTCTACGCCTTTCTCCCGCCCTCGGAGCGATCCGAAGAGGTCGTCGCGCCGGTGACGCCGCTGATCGGACGCGGAGGCGGCAGCATGAGCCAGCCCCAGGGCACGTTGCTGGGATCGGCTCCACGGCGGACGAGCCGCGTGGGGAGGGAGGCCGCCTCGGAACAGCACGACATGAGCCAGGAGCGGTGGCTCTTGACCTACGCCGACATGATCACGCTGCTGCTGGTCCTCTTCATCGTGCTGTTCGCCCTCTCGAAGATCAATCAAGCCAAATACCGGCAGTTCCAGCAGTCGGTGAGCCACGTAAAGCTCGTCGGCTCCTCGGTGGCGCACGGGTCGACGTCCGTGCCCAGCAAGGGACCGGCCCCGTTGTCGGCGTCCTCGGACCATCTCCGTCAGATCGAACAGGTCCTGTCCCATGCGCTGGCGCTGAAGGGCCTCTTGGGCGATGTCACGCTCACCATCGACGCGTCCGGATTGGTCGAGGGCCTGGTGGCCGACTCGACGTTCTTCCTGACGGATTCGGCGCAGCTGTCCCCGCTCGGCGACGAGATCGTCGACACGTCCGGCCATGTCCTCGACTCGTATCCGAACAACGTCGACGTGGCCGGTTACACCGACGACCAGGCGATCACCGGCGGGCCCTACGCCAACAACTGGGCGCTGTCGGCGGCGCGGTCCTCGACCGTGGTCGAGCGCCTCACCACCATCGATGGTGTCGAATCCTGAGCGCGTGGTGGCCATCGGGTACGGGCAGTACCACCCGGTCGTGCCCAACACCTCCGCGAGCGGCGCAGGCCGAGAATCGGCGTGTCAACATCGTCGTCAGCCGACAGTCGACCCCGGGCTCGAGCGCAGCGCAATGAGCACCACGCAGACCGAAGCACGGCTCCATGACTTCAGACGGACCGAGACACTCGAGCGCGTGCATCTCCACGCGATGAGCGTGATGCTCGACAGTTTCGCCCGCCATGCCAGTGCTCGCCTGTCGACGGTGCTCCGGCAGCCGAGTGTCCTGGCGCTGCAATCGCTGGACCAGTTGACCTGGGGCGAGATCTCCACCAGCCTCGGAAACGGGCTGCACTTCCTCACGTTCTCGCTCCCGCCGTTGGCCGGCCAGGGCGTCCTGGCCGATCCCGACCGCGGAGGCGCTGGCCGTGGTGGATCTCCGCCTCGCCGGTACGGGTGAGGAGGAGTACGCCGAGCGGAGTCCTGACCGAAATCGAACAGGAACTGCTGGCACCGGTGGCCGAAGGCGTTCTCGACGAACTGGCGAAGACGCTGGCGCGGCTCCAACCGACCACACCGGCCCTCGAGGCGCAGGAAGCGAACATCCAGTTCGTCTCCGTGGCATCGCCGAGCGAAACGTGCCTGGCTGCCCATCTGGCGTTCAGCCTCGGCAACCGTCCCGATTGTGAGATCGTGCTGTGCCTGCCGTTCATGATGCTGCGTCAGCTGGCCGAGCTGATGCGGAGCCGGCCGGGTCACCTGGGTGAGGGCGTTGCCGCCTCCCAAGCCATAGATGTCCGGCACCGCCTGCACGACGTACCCGTCGATCTGGTGCTCCAATTCCCGACCTTCGACTCGACCCCCGACGCCCTCATGAGCCTGGCCGTGGGAGACGAACTGCATCTGGGCCTGCCGACCGACCGACCACTCGAGGTGCGGGTCGACGGAGTACTCGTCGCGCGGGCCACCATCGGCCGCTCGGGCCTGCGCAAGGCCTGTGCCATCACAGAGGAGGTATTTCCATGACCCTCGCGGACACCGCCACGCCAGAAGGCGATCCGGCCGGCATCGCCCGACCGCCAGAGCACGAGGCGGTCCAATCGCCCGGTGGCGCCGCGCCCACGTTGCCGACGGGCATCGACGACCAGATCGACATCGGCCGACGGATGGCCGTGCGCGAGGCGCAGTTCCGCAGCGTCACCGTCGAGGTGTCGGTCTGGATCGGCAAGACCAGGCGGACCTTTGGCGACCTGGCCAAGCTGCGGCCCGGTGACGTCATTGAGCTGGATCGGGCCGTCGGCGCACCGGTGGACATCGTGCTCAACCGTGAAGTGGTGATCGCACGCGGCGAGGTGGTGGACGTCGGCGACGAGTACGGCGTCCGCATCACCGAGATCGTCTCGGACGAGGACGGCTAGGGCGGGCGATGCTGATTCTCGAATTCGGACGGATGATCCTGGCGCTGGGACTGGTGCTCGGGCTGCTGTGGCTGTTCTCGAAGTTCGGCCGCAGCCGCCAGGTCAAGGGCCGCGGGCGATGGATGCAGGGCGGCGTCGACGCGGGCAGGATCGAGGTGATGGATCGGCGGTCCCTCGGCCGCCACAGTTCGATCGCGGTGGTCCGGGCGGCAGGAAGGATCGTGGTCGTCGGCCAGACGCCCCAGCAGATCAGCGTGCTGCTCGACGCAGATCGGGACCCCGACGCTCGTTGGCGGCAGAGGTCGCGAGCGGCGAGAGCGTCGGCGACCGACGACTTGCTCGATGTCCGATGAGGAGATGTTGTTGCCAGGGCTGGCATCAACGACCGGGGTGGATGCCCCCAAGGCATGGGATGCCTTTCTCGAACGCCTGCGGGAGATGACAGTTCGTCACTGAGCTGTACGACCGGGTCTCTGGCCCGGAACGCTTCCTTGAGCTTCTGAGGTCCTCATGACCGTTTCGTTGCTCGCCGCCTCGTCCAACGTCAATGTGAACGTGAGCGGCTTGAAGAGCCCGTCGTCAGCGGTGCTCATCATCATCGTGATCACGGTGCTCGCCATCGCACCGGCGATCCTGGTCCTGACGACCGGGTTCACGCGGATCTTCATCGTGCTCTCGCTGACCCGCAACGCCCTCGGGACGCAGACGGTCCCGCCCAACCAGGTCATCGCCGGGCTGGCGCTCATCCTGTCCCTGTTCATCATGGGACCCGTCATCACGCAGATCAACCACGTCGCCATTCAGCCCTACGACAAGGGCACGATCACCGCCACCCAGGCGATCGACCGGGGCGAGGTCCCGCTCAAGCACTGGATGCTGGCGCAGACGAGGGACAAGCGACCTCGCTCTCTTCACCTCGAGCGCCAAAGAGAGCGCCAAGCAGCCTCAGTCACTTCCTCTGACCACGATCATTCCGGCGTTCGTGCTGTCGGAGATCGAGACGGCCTTCCTCATGGGGTTCATGATCTTCATCCCCTTCATGGTCATCGACCTCGTGGTGTCGGCGATCATGATGTCAATGGGCATGTACATGCTCCCGCCCACGTTGATCTCTCTTCCCTTCAAGATCTTGCTCTTCGTTCTGGTCGACGGGTGGACCCTCGTCGTCAGCTCCCTTCTCCAGTCCTTCCACTTGATGGGCCGAAGGCCTGGCGGGCCACGGAGCGACCCGGAGAGGCGCCATGAACGACACCACTGTGCTGCACCTGGCGTCGCAGGCCCTGGTCCTGATCGCCGAGCTGGCCGGGCCGGTGCTCGTGGTGAGCCTGGTCGTCGGGACTGGTGGTGTCGCTCTTCCAGGCGGTGACCTCCATCCAGGAATTCACCCTGACCTTTCTGCCCAAGGTCGTCGCAATCGGCCTCGTCCTCTTGTTCTGCGGGCACTGGATGCTGAACGACGCCGTCACCTTCACCGAGCAGCTGTACAGATCCATCCCGACCATGGTCAATGCACCGGGATGACCCTCCCGTTTTCGCCCGCGTACGCCGTCGCCTTCGTCCTGGCACTGGTGCGCGCTTCGGCGTGGGTGGTGATCTGCCCGCCGTTCGCCAACAAGTCGATCCCGGCCATGGCGAAGATAGGTATCTCGCTGGGCATCGCCGTCGAGGCGGCCGTCACGCTGCAGCACGAGTCCCTCCCGTCGAGCGACAGCCAGATCCTGGCCCAGGTCCTCGTGCAGGCCTCGATCGGCTTCGTGCTCGGATTCGTCGTTTCGCTGTTCGTCACGGCAGTCGTGGCTGCCGGCAGCCTGATCGATCTCTTCTCCGGCCTCAACCTTCCGCAGGCGCTCGACCCGCTCTCGTTGCAGCAGACGCCGATCATCGGCCAGTTCTACAACCTGGTGGCGACGGCCCTCTTGTTCACCACGGGGGCCGTCCTGGTCATCGTGGACGGCTTCCTCCGTTCCTTCAAGGCCGTGGGGACGACCCTTCCCCACATCACGATGGGCACCGTGGCCAACGTGATCACCGGTGACGTCACCACGTTCTTCGCCGCCGCGGTGGAGATCGCCGCACCGGTCATTGTGGTCCTGTTCGCCACCCAGATCCTGCTCGCGCTGTTGGCCAAGTCGGCTCCGCAGATCAACGTGTTCGTGTTCGGCATGCCGCTCCAGATCCTGGTCGCGTTGTTGGCGGTGGGCTTGGCGCTCGTCGCCCTCCCCGAGGACGTGACCAATCTGGTGGGCCGGGCAATGACCCAGGTCTTCGGAGGCTGAGGATGGCCGACAAGTCGCAGCGCACCGAACAGCCCACCGCCAAGCACCGCAAGGAGGTCCGTGAGAAGGGCAAAGGTGGCCCGGTCGCCCGAGCTCGGCTCGTGGGCCAGCCTGCTCGCCGTCGCCGTGCTGCTTCCCCGGCTGGGCGGTCTGGCCGCCAACCGGGTCGACTCGTTCCTCCGGGTCGTTCTCAACTCGGTCGCGCACCCGAGCACCTCTGCGGCCATGGGGGTGCTGGCCGACGGTCTCGAGACGGCAGCCTGGCGGCCCTCCCGATAGTGCTCGTGTGCACCGGGATCGGCGTCGTCTCCTCCTTCGCGCAGGTCGGCCTCCGCTTCACTCCGAAGGCTCTGACCCCGCAGTTCTCGCGGATCAGCCCCCGAACAGGCTTCAAGCGGGTCTTCTCCACCCAGGGCGTCTGGACGCTCGGCAAGACCCTCGGGAAGCTCTGCATCTTGGCCGGGATGGGCTACGTGCTCCTCCATCAGCTGATGGGCTCCGTGCTCGGTCGGCGCAACGCTGCCGCTCCCGACAACGCTCGGGATCGCCGGCGCCTCCACCTCGGCGGTCCTGCGGAACATCGGCGTGGTGGCGCTCCTGGTCGCCGCGGCGGACTACGCCTTTCAGCGGCGGTCCTATCAGCAGGGCCTGCGGATGACCAAGCAAGAGGTGAAGGACGAGAACCGTCGCAACGACGGCTCCCCCGAAGTCCGCCGTGCGCTGCGGAGCAAGGCACGCCAGCTGTCTCGCATGCGGATGATGGCGGCGGTGGCCACAGCCGACGTGGTGGTGACGAACCCGACCCACTTCGCTGTCGCCATTGCCTACGACCGGAAGAAGGACCGGGCGCCGCGGGTGGTGGCCAAGGGTGCCGATGTCATCGCCGCCCGGATCCGGAGCCGAGCGGCGGAGCACCGGGTGCCGATCGTGGAGAACCCGGTGCTGGCCCGGACCCTGCACGCGTCGTGCCAGGTGGACGACGTCGTCCCGGCCGCCCTCTACACCGCCGTCGCCCGGCTGCTGGCCTTCGTGTACTCGCTCTCGCCGACCGCCAAGATGCTCGGGGAGGTGCACCGGATGGCCCCGACGCGCGTTGGGTGCCACCGGCTGAGCCGTGCTGCTCGGTCACGTCCCCTGAACTTTGCCCCGGTGCCGTGACGTAGTTCCTGGGCAGTGCCAGGCCAGGACGGCCGGGATGGGTCCAGGGACGGAATGTGACGCGGGAGCCGGCAAGGGGTGGCGCACGTGAAGACCGTCCATCGGGATCAGCCCGGGAACGTGCATGGCTGAGCCGATCGCGCTCGGATCGGGGGCCGGCCAGGACCAGCGCTGGCGACGCCTGGTCACCATGGCCATACCACTCTCGGTCGTCGCGGTCGTCGTCGTCCTGGTTGTCCCGCTCCCCACGTTCGTCGTCGACCTCCTCATCACCGCCAACATCACCGGGTCGATCCTGATCCTCCTCACGGCCATGCAGGTGAAGCGCCCGCTCGACTTCTCGGTGTTCCCGACGCTCGTCCTGGTGGCCACTATGTTCCGCCTGGCCCTCAATGTCGCCGCCACGCGGCTCATCCTCCTGCACGGGTACGCCGGGGTGGTGATCGAGAGCTTCGGCCACTTCGTGATCGGCGGCTCCATCCTCGTCGGGCTGGTCGTCTTCTTCATCCTCATCGTCATTCAGTTCGTGGTGATCACCTCCGGAGCGGGCAGGGTGGCCGAGGTCGCCGCCCGCTTCACTCTCGACGGTATGCCGGGCAAGCAGATGGCGATCGACGCCGACCTGCATGCAGGTGCGATCGACGAGGTCGAGGCCAAACGCCGGCGCCAAGAGGTGGCCGACGAGGCAGATTTCTACGGAGCGATGGACGGCGCCTCGAAGTTCGTCCGCGGCGATGCCATCGCCGCCATCGTCATCACCGCCATCAACCTGATCGGTGGTCTCGCCATCGGGGTGGCCCAGCACCACCTCTCGCTGTCCAACGCCATCTCCACCTACAGCCTGCTGTCGGTCGGCGACGGGTTGGTCTCGCAGATCCCCGCCCTGCTGCTGTCGCTGTCGACCGCCATCATCGTGACCAGGGCCGCCACCGAGCACGATCTCGGTCACGACGTCCTGACCCAATTGTCCCGCTACCGGCGGATCGTGCGGACGACCGGATTGGTCATGGCGGGCCTCGCCATCATTCCCGGGCCTTCCGAAGTTGCCCTTCCTCCTCGTGGGCGGAAGCGTCTTCTTCTTCGGCACCCGCCTGCCCAAGGACCCGGCTGCGGCAGAGGCCGAACCAGAACAGGCGCCGGCCGTCGCCGCGGCGGACACCCCCGAGTCGATCGCAGCCGGCATCGCCGTGGAACAGCTGGTCCTGGAGCTCGGGCTCGAGCTGATCGACCTCGTGCAGACCGAGCGGGGGGGCGACCTGCTCGACCGGGTCAAGGCGCTGCGCCGAAACGTGGCGGCGGAGCTCGGCATCGTCATGCCCCAGGTCCACACGCGTGACAACCTCGACCTGCCGCCGTCCGTCTACGCCATCCGGGTCCAGGGGATCGAGGTGGCCCGCGGCGAAGCCCCGCGAGGGAAGCTCCTGGCGGTGGGTCAGAACCTCGAAGAGCTGGCCGGGGTCGAGACGCGGGACCCGGCATTCGGCGGACGGGCCAAGTGGATTCCCGCCGAGCTCAGCCATCAAGCGGTCGTGGCCGGCGTGACGGTGGTGGACCGCTCGGCGGTGGTGACCACCCACCTCGCCGAGGTCGTCCGCGAGCACGCCGGCACGATCTTGTCGCGCCAGGACACCAAGCTGCTGCTGGACGCCCTGAAGGGCTCCAATCCCGTCGTACTGGAGGAGATGGCGGCCGCCAACGTCACGCTCGGTGACGTCCAGGGCGTGCTCCGGGGCCTCCTCGACGAAGGTGTTCCGGTCCGCGATCTGGTGCGCATCGTCGAATCCACGACCGAGCAGGCGCGCACCCAACAGAAGGACGGCGACAGCCTCCTGGAGGCGGCCCGGATCGCACTGGGCTCCACCATCGGATCGTTGTTCGCGGTCAACGGCACGATCCCGATCATCACCATGGCGCCCTCACTCGAGCAGGGCCTGATCGCCTCCATACGCACCGGTGACCGTGGTCGGACGCTCGGCATCGAGGCGGCCGTCGCCGAGTCGCTGGTGCGCCAGGTGGCCAAGTTGACGCAGGAGGCGGAGGCACGGGGCATCACCCCGGTCCTGCTCTGCGCGACCCGCCTGCGCCTGGCCCTGCGGCGCCTGCTCAAGCCGAGCCTGCCCCGTCTTGCCATCGTCGGCGCGGGCGAGATCGGGGCGGCGATGTCCCTCGACACCGTCGGGAGCGTGTCCGATGAAGCCGTGGTCGCGCTATGAAGCCGATGGAATGCCGACATGAGCGGGACCGCGCAGTTCGAGGGGCGCACGGCCGAAGAGGCGGTCGCCCGCGCCCGGGCGGCGCTCGGGGATGCCGGTGCCCTGCGCTGCTGGAAGACGAGGCGAGGCGGGGTCGGAGGGTTCTTCGCCAAGGAGGTCTTCGTCGCCGGACTCACGCCTCCGCCGGGGTCCGAGACCACGCGGAGCAGGGCGTCGCGTGCTGAGCCTGGCGAGGCGAGAGGCGGGTCCGACGGCGATCACGTCCCGCATGCAGCGCCGTACGACGGGACCACACCGGCGGCCGGCCAAGTCCGCCGGAGCGGCAAGGACAAGTCGGTCGGGCCGGAGGACCACCTCTCGGGGTTGGTCGAAGCCACGTCCGATCAGGTGTCCTTGGGGTCGCTGGCGATCCCGTCCGAGGCGTTCGACGAGGTGCTTGCAGAGGCGGAGGCGGCCTTGACGCGCGAGCGCGAGGGCAACGACGTCACCATTCCGCCGCACGCTGCGAGAATCCGTTCCCGCGGACCTTCGCCACGGAGGAGCCGGGCGTCTCCGAGCCAGAGCCCGCACCTCCCGACGACGGCGACGCCGGGGTCCCGCCCGACCGTAGCGAGCACCGCGATCGCCGCCAGCGCACCGGAGTCGTCCGACGGTGGAGAGCGGCCGGCATCGGCACCGCCCGCCAAGAAGGCGATCCCGACCGAAGCCAAAGGCCCGACGCACGCCACCGAGCACCCCGATCGACGACGGCAGCGAAGCACGAACAGCGCAGTCGTGCGGCGCGCATTCCCGATCTGAGACCGGGGCTTCGCAGCCTGGGCGTCCCCGACGTGTACCTGCCGCGAGGACAGCGTCCGTCGCTGGACCAGCTGGCCACCGTGATGGGGACGTTGCCCGTGTCGCCGGCGCTGCCGAGCCGCACCGGGGCGGTGGTGGCGGTCGTGGCTTCCGAACCGAACCTTGACCGTACCGTCGATCTCCTGACGGCGGAGCTGTTACTCGCCCAGCGCGATGTCCTGCGGTTCGGAGGGAGCCCCGGGGCAACCCGTCTTCGGTCTGCTGACCTCACGAGCGCCGAAGGCGCTGCGTCTCGGCCGTCAGATCGCCCGACGGCGAGCAGGCGACCGCACATCGCTGCTGGCGGTTGCTGCCGCACCCGGCGCGCCGCTCGGGGGCGATCTGCGCGGGCTCCTCGAACAGGCGGCTCCCGACTATGTCCTGGCGGCCGTCGGCGCGCACTGCAAGAGGGTGGATGTCGAGCACTGGGTCGGTGAGCTTCCGACTGTGGACGCCCTGGCCCTGTGGGATCTCTCCGAAACCCGGACCCCTGCCGAGCTCCTCGGCGTGCTCCCGATCGCCTTCGTCGACGGCGAACCGAGCTCGTCCCTGGCCTGGACGCTTCTCCTGGCCCGCCGGGCGATGGGCCACGGTGGCCGATGACGCGTCGAGACCTGCAGTGGTTCATCGGCGAGGTGCAGCGCTACCGTCCCCTGGCCACCGTTGTGCTGGCTGTCGCCCTCGTGCTGCCCTCCCTGTGGGAGTTGGTGACCGGAAACCTGTCCGCTGTCACCCTTCTGGCCCGCTTGGCGCTGGCCCTGGCGTTCTGCGCCGTGCTCGTGTGGGCGGTGACCGGCGTCGTTCTCAGATACGCCCGGCTGCACGCACGGAGCCCCGCCGACGGGGAACGATTCGGCCCCGCGTCGACTGAATTGGACGGCTGACCCCGCAACTCGGTGCATCCTCGGGTCGTTGTTCAGAGCGGTGAGCACTGAAGACCTTCTGGCAGACTTGATCGAGACCCTGGACGCCGAGCTCGAGCAGTTGACGCTGCTCAGGTTCCGGCTCATCGTGCTCGGCTCCCTGGTTGCGGCTGACCAGGCGTCTTGGCTGCCCATGTCCGTCCGCGAGCTCCAGGCGACGACCGACCAGCTCCGATTGATCGATCTGCGCCGGGCAGCAGCGACCTCTGGCGATCACCGAGGCGTTCTTCCTCGACCCGGAGGCCCATCTCCCCCAGATCGCGGCCCAGGTCGACGACGGCTGGGGGGAGATGCTCCACGATCGGCGCCGCCTGCTCCTGGAGCAGGTGGCCAACATCCGGAGTGTCGCCGACCTGGCGATCTCGGCCTTGGGCCGCCGTTCGACCCTCCTGAAGGAGGCACTGAGCTTCATTTCCAGCGACGGCGGCTCGACGTACGGGCGCCAGAGGCCTGCTCGACCGCAGATCGTGCAGGGGGCGATGTGAGCGACTTCGGGCTTTCCATCGCGGCGAGCGGGCTCAACGCCGACACTGCCGAGCTCGACACGGCCTCGAACAATCTGTCGAACATCAACACCCCCGGCTACGCGCAGGAAGTCGTCAATCTCTCGCCCGAGGCTGCGGCGGGGCCGCTCGAAGCCGGTCGCGGTGTCACCGTCGCCTCGGTCTCGGAGCTCACCGACGCGGTCTACGAATCGGCCAACGTCGCTGCCGAGGGGGTGCAGGGGGCAGCGAACCAGACGAACCAGGTGATGACCTCCATTGAGGCTGTCTTTCCCGAACCGAGCAGCGACGGCTTGTCGGCGCAGCTCTCGACGTTCTGGAGCGACCTCTCCACACTGGCTGCCAATCCCAACCAGGCCGGTGCCCAGCAGACCGTCGCTGCCGACGCCAACGGTCTGGCCGAGGCGCTCAACACCACCTCGACACAGCTGTCCGATCTCTCGGCTTCGCTGCAATCGGAGGTCGGGACCGGCTCGGCAGACTCCGGGAACTCTCGCCCAGGCCAACGCGCTCCTGAACCAGGTGGCGCAGCTCAATCAGGGGATCGTTGCCGGCGACTCGGCCGGCCAGAACGTCAACGCTCTGAGCGACGAGCGACGGTCGGCGGTCGACCAACTGGCCGGCCTCCTCGGCATCAGCACGTCCACGGCGCCCAGCGGCGCGCTGACCATCAATTCCGGAGGCGTGCAGCTGGTGTCCGGCAACGTTGCGCAGACCCTGATGTCAACCGGTTCAGCCGCCACGGGAAACCTCGGTATCGCCACGTCGTCCGGCATCGCCCTGCAGCCCAGCGGTTCGATCGGCGCCGACCTCACGGCGGTGAACACGACGCTGCCCGGATACCAGTCCCAACTGTCCGCGGTCGCCAACGCTCTGGCAGGAAACCTCAACACGCTTCAGGCCAACGGCATGGATGCCAACGGCGATCCCGGTGCGGCCATCGCCGGGGGTTACACCGGGACGGTTCTGCCGAACATCTTCGTCGACCAGGGTTCGGCCTCCTCCTACACAGCCCAGCGCCATGTCGGCCGCCACCATCGCCGTCTCGTCCGCCTATCTCTCAGACCCCTCGCTCATCGCCACGGCGGCGGCACCGGGGCCGAGCAACTCCAACGTCATCGGCCAGGCGACGCTCGACAGCACGAACGCGCAGGCGATGGCGGCGCTGGCGGGCTCGGCGACCGGCCCCGACACGCTCTACCAATCGCTCATCGGCACGCTCGGCACGGAGGCATCCAACGCGTCGGGCACCTCGACCGCCGCATCGAACCTGGCCACCACGGCGTCCAGCAACCTGGCTTCGATCTCGGGCGTGAACCAGAACCAGCAGGAGGTCGACATTCTCAGCGCACAGAACGCATTTCAGGCGGCCTCCCAGGCGATCAACGCCATCAACCAGTCCTTCCAGTCGCTCCTGCAGGCGGTGTGACGTGGGAGTCGCCGATATCACGCTGTCGCAGGCCATCACCCAACAGCTCAATCAACAAGAGCAGAGCATCGCCAATCTCGAGGAGCAGATCTCCTCGGGCCGGTCGCTCAACAAGCCGTCGGACAATCCGGCCGCCGTCACGCAGGTGCTCCAGCTGTCCTCACAGGCGAGCCAGCTGTCGAACTGGCAGGCCAACGCCCAGACGGCCACGTCCTGGCTTGGGATGGGGAACGACGCGTTGAACAGCGTGCTCGACGACATGCAGAGTGCCCGGACCCTGATCCTGCAGACCCTCAACCAGGGGACCCAGAACGTGACGACCTATCAGGCCGCGGCACAGCAACTTCAGGGGATCAACGCCGACCTGCTCTCTACCGCCAACACGCAGTACGAGGGGCGACCGATCTTCGCCGGCACGTCGGCATCGAGCCAGGCGTACGACGCCTCCGGCAACTACCTGGGGAACACCGACACCCCCAACGTCGTCATCGGCTCGGGCAACGGTTCCGGCCAGACGGCTGCCCTCTCCGTGCCCGGCCCATCGGTCTTCGGCACCGGTGCAGCCAGCGTCTTCAACACGCTGACCACCGTCGTCGGCCAGCTGGGGTCCGGCACTCCCACGGCCACCCAGTTGAACGCCGCCCTGACTGCGCTCGACGCCAACATCAGCACGGCGGAGCAGGCGAGCGCAGTACTGGGGAACGGATCGGATCAGGTCACTGCGGTGTCCGCGTCGTTGACGACGCAGCTCACGACGGTGCAGAACACTCAGGCCGGGTTGGAGGACGTGAATGTGGCGACCGTCACCACCCAACTCGACTCGGAGATGACCAACTACCAGGCCGCCATGTGGGCAGCGTCCCAGGCCATTCCCGAGACACTGGTGCATTTCCTATGACACAGAGGGACGCCACGTCACCGGTTGGACAGCGATCTTGAGGATCGGAGCCCCCCACCAGCTGGAGCGCCGCTCGACCTGCAGTCGTCGGCCTTCCCCATCGCTAAGGAGAAAGCAGTTGCAGACGACGGTCACGCTTCCGGTCACCCTTTCCTGCATGGAGATCACGTTTCGCCGCGAGATGCTCGGATGGATCGGAGCGACCCATTTCCTGCTCGAGCCCATCGAAGGCGACGTGCCGGGCATGTTCGCCGAGTTGCGATGCCTGGACGAGGACGTGCGACTGCGCAGCGGCGTGGCGGTCCCGAGCCCGCGGTTCCTCATGCTGACGCCCTGGTACGTGTGGCCGAACTACCAGGTGGCACTGGACGACGAATTCGCCGATGCGCTGGACATCAGGGTGGAGGAGGACGCGACCCTGTTGACCATCGTCACCCAGCGGGTGCCGCTGGAACGATCAACCGTCAATCTTTTTTCTCCGATCGTGGTCAACCGGCACAACGGTTTGGCCGATCAATTCGTACCCGCTGCGAGCGAGATCGAGGCGGGCTGGCGGGTCCGCACCCCATTACTGCCGCCACGCCCCGCCGACGAAGCGGGAGAAGGAGGGATCGCGTGCTGACATTGACCCGTGAGGTCGGGGAGAAGATCGTCATCGGCGACGACGTCGTGGTGACGGTGATCTCGGTATCCGAGAACGGCCGCGTGCGTCTCGGGATCGAGGCCCCTCGCCAGATTCGCATCGACCGCGCCGAGGTGCTGGAACGGATCCGCCGGGAGAACCTCGAAGCCGGGGAGCCGTCGGACCGCCATGCCTTCGCTGCCTATGCGGCTCGCCAGGCGAACGAGAGATCGGGATCTCGGAAAGAGGTCGTCGTCGGACGTTGATGCCTCTGCGGCGCCGGTAGCCCCGGCCGTCCTGCGGGCAGGAAGGAGGGTCCGTTGTGACGTATAACCGTCGAGTCAAACGCCTCCGTGCCGGCTGGGAGGGAATCTGCCGCATTGAGGGCGAGCCCGGCGAACGGCGATGCCGGATCGACGATATCTCGATGCTCGGTCTCGGGGTCACGTTCACACACCCTTCGCCATCCCAGCTCGCCGGCCGTCGCATCTCCGTCGATGTTCCTGCGATGGCTCAGTTCGAAGGCGAGATCACACACGCTGAAGTGATCCTCGGGGGAGCAGTTCGGGCCGGAGTCGTCTTCAACGTCCCCTCCACAGGGAGAGACGTCTCGACCTCCCAGAGCACGATGGGCGACCGCAGCGGGCACTAGACACCCAGCGCCGGGCGCGCTTTGCCGGTGATCATTGAGACAGCCAGCCAGCCGTAACGAAACGCACAACTTGCTACGTTGTCGCTGCCAGTGCCGCAATTGTTGTAAGTCGGATAGACAATTGATCCGAATCACGATCAGGGCTCAAAGGGGAAGCTATGGCGGACGTGAGCCAGGGACTGGGGTGGTGGATCGCATCAGACGGGAAGTGGTATCCGCCCCATCTGCACCCCTCCGTCGTGCCGCTGCCTCCCCCGCCGGAGCCCAACGTTGCCGCGACCCCGGCGCCTGCGGTCACACAGCCGGCGTGGGGCCAAGGCCAGACGGCGGGAGTGCCGTGGTCCTCACGGGCCCCCTCTGCCGCCTATCCGCTCGGCTATGGCCCTCCGCCTGGCTACGGGGCACCACCGGGAATGGTGCTGCGACCACAGGCGTACGCCCCGAATCCCGGTGTTCGCGTCGATGAGGTGCTCCATCTCTCGTTGGCACCTTGGTGGAAGCGGTTCCTGGCCTTTCTTATCGATTCCATGATGCTTGGCGTTGCCTTCTTCATCATTCTCGCCGTCATCGCCGCGGCTTCCCGGAGCTCCAACACGTCGACCACGAACAATCAGCCGCTGACCCCGGGCCAAGCCATTGTCGGATTCACCTTCCTCTTCATATTGGCCTCCATCCCCTTCCTCCTCTATTACGGCATCATGAATGGATCAAAGCGAGGGCAGACGCTCGGGAAGATGGCGCTGAGCATCGTGGTGAGAGATGCACGCACGGGTGCCCCCATCGGGTTCTGGCGTGGAGTCGCCCGCTACGCCATCACAATCGTCTTCTGGTTGGTGCTCTTCATCCCGTACCTCCTCGACAACCTGTCGCCGCTGTGGGACGCGAGGCGTCAGGCGTGGCACGACAAGGTCGTCCACTCGGTCGTCGTCGACCGCAACGCGTAGTGCGATAAATGGCGATGCAGTACACACACGAGATCGCGCCGCCCGGGAGCGTTCAATTCCCGCAGAACTGGTACCCGGACCCCTGGGGCATTGCACCGTGGCGTTGGTGGGACGGCACGCAATGGACCCCGGTTCTCTATGGTCCCTACGGGGAGGCCTGGCCACTCCCGGCCCCGGGCCCACCTCCGTTCGTACCCAAGGGACCGGGGATCATGGGCGGCGGTGTGGCCGCAGTCGGCGCCGGCGTGGGCCTCGTCGGCAGCGTTGCCGTCGGAATCGCATACGTGGCCATCGCTCCCCGGCCGATCGACGTCAACGACCCGTGGTACATCTTGGTGAGCCAGTTCGCCCTCTGGGTCGGCTTCGTGGGCGCGGTCGTGGTCGCTTCACGCAGGAACGGGACGGGCAACCTCTGCGCCGACTACGGGCTGTCGTGGCCCCGGCTCAAGGACCTGTGGTTGGGACTCGTCGGCTCCCTCCTGGGCCGGATCCTGCCGCTTCTCGTGCTGATCTGCATCGTGATAGCCGGGTCCGGCTTCGGCACCCCGAACGGCGCTTCGCCGCGGATCCTCGGAGTCACGCCTTCCGGAACGGCGGGGTGGGTGATTCTGATCACGTTGGCAGTGGTCGGAGCGCCCCTTGTCGAGGAGCTCTTCTTTCGCGGATTGCTCCAGGGAGCCTTGACCCGCAGAATCGCCGCTGTCCCAGCTCTCTTCCTCACTGCGATCATCTTTTCTTTTGCCCATGTGCTCGACGAGGGGATTCTCGCCCCCCTGGCTCTCTTCCCCATGGCCGTCGTCCTCGGGTATCTGCGACTCCGCACGGGAAAGCTTGCAGCGGGCATGGTGGCTCACTGCCTCTTCAACGCCAGCGCCTTTCTCTTGTTCCTGGTTCCTGCGTTCCGTTGACAAGAGGGACCGGCGTCCGCTTTTGCCCGTCGGCGTCTATCCGCCGATGGCGAGCATGCCCAGCGCAGCGGCCATCGCAAGGGGCACAGCGATGACACCGAGTCGGCTGGCTCTTGCGACCGACGGCTCCGCACCAGCCGACTTCGCCGCTCGCAGCCAAAGCACCCACGCAAGCGACCCCGTCACGAACAGGTTTGGGCCGATGTTGAGCCCGATCAGGAGGGCGAACGGATGCGGTGGCGTGCGAGCCGCCAGGAGCGACGCAGCGGGGAGGTTGTTCACCAGCACACTGGTGCCGGCCGCCACGACTGCGGTGCCCCAAATGTCGAGGTGTGACAGCAGCGCCGTTGGCCCTGACCAGACTCGGCCCAGTGTCCCAAGAGCGACAGCGATGCCGAAGAGTCCGATCAACACGGGGACGCCAAGAACGTCGAGCACCCGTTCGCGCTGCTCCGTGCGGGATGGCGCCCGCAAGCTCACGGACACGAGACCTACTGCTGCGACAGGAAGCGCAGGTGAGTGCAGGACCAGGACGAGGACTGTGACGGCGAGGACAGCGATGAGGCCGATACCCAGCACCGGACGCTGGACTTTTCCGCCCAGGGTGATCGATGACCGCAGCGAGTGGCGCTCGCCAACGCCGATCACCAGAGTGGTCACCACCACTGATGCCAGCCAGGCTGGTGCCATATGACGGAAGAAATCAGCGCCCGACAGATGCAGGTGCCCGAGCACAATGAGGTTGGTCAGGTTTGATCCAGGCAGGAGCAGCGAACCGGCATTGGAGAGCAGCAGGCACACATAAAGCAGTGCCACCTCACCCTGACCTCGCTGCCGGGCGGTGTAGACAAGGACCGGGGTCAGAAACGCTACCGACGTGTCCAGGTTCAGCACTGTCGTGACGGCCGCCACGAGGACGGCTGCTCCGCCGTAGAGAAGCAGGCCGTTCGGTGCCAGGCGTGCGAACCCGGCGCCGGCCGCCGCGAACAGGCCGTCTTCCTCGGCGACCAACCCGACAAGGAGCAGGCCGGATACGAGGACGAACGGTGGCCAATCCTGGGCCGCAGCCGCCCGAGCGGCGTCGGGAGAGAGCGCGATCGCGGTAGCGGCTCCCAAGCACCCGACCACGGCCAGGATCCACGGGGCGCGGCCGGTGTCGTGCTCACGAGAAAGGGCCACGTAGCGACCGTAACCGGCGCCGAACCGGGTCAGCTCGCGAGTGTCCTCGCGTGCGCAGCAGGGACTGGGGGGCACTCGGTCACTTTGAGGTCAGTGTCGGAAATGGGAACTACGAGCATGAGAGAGCGCTTGACTACCACACGCGCTCAGGCTGGGGGTGAGTATGGCTGACCACCTTTGACCTGGTCTGCTTCACGCCGCGGGCTCTCGACGTGATCAGGGTGCATCGAGAGATTCGCGTCATCAAGGTGTTGTGAATTCCGCTATGGCACGTGCATACGCTTCGACATATTCGTCGACCATTCGGCTGCTGTCGAAGCGTCGGATGGCCTCAGCCCGCACTGCCTGACGGTCGAGTCCTGCCACACGTTCGACTGCCTGGAGGCTGCCGTCACATCAGCGACGATGAAACCTGTCGTCCCGTCGCTGACGATCTCCGACATGGAGCCTCGGTTGAAGGCGATCACCGGGGTGCCGCAGGCCATCGCTTCGACCACGGAGAAGCCGAATGGCTCGTCGAAGTCGATCAGATGGAGCAGCGCTGTCGCCCCGCCGAGGAAGGCTGAGCGATCCTCGGCGGGGACCGGCCCGATGAATTGCACCCGGTCGCCGTCGAGGCGCGGCGCGATCTCCCGCTTGAAGTAGAGCTCATCCTGAATGATGCCCGCGATCCGTAGGGGCATCCCCGTCCTGTTGGCGGTGTCGATCGCGGCGACCAGGCCTTTGTCCCGGTGAATGCGGCCGAAAAACGCCAGGTAAGGACCGGCGGTGGGGCTGAAGGTGAAGCGAGCCGTCTCTATGCCGTGGTGGATCGTGGCCAGGTACTCGAGCGACGGATGCCGGTCGGCATCGCTGATGGCGACATAGAACGTCCTCTGGTCGTACTTCTCGTACACAGGAACGATCTGTGGTGAGGAGAAGCCATGGATTGTGGTGATCACGGGCGTGGAAATCAGCCCTGAATAGGTGAGAGGCAGGAAGTCGAAGCTGTTGTGAATGATGTCGAATTCCGATGCCCGCTCGAAGACCTGCGAAATGTGGAGACACTCGGCGACCTTCGGATCGAGGCTCGGATCTTCGGACCAACCTCTCGGTACCACGCTGCTCAAGACTGCGGACGTCTCGGAATCACCCGTTGCGAAAAGTGTCACTTCGTGCCCTCTGGCGACCAGTCCTTCGGTCAGGAGTGAGGAAAAGAGCTCCCACGGCCCATAGTGGCGTGGCGGGACTCGCCATGAGATCGGCGCCAGGACGGCGATGCGCACCGAGCGATCAGCGCCCTTGACCTGAGGTGCTGCCCCTTGTTCTCTCGCTCTTCTCGCTTCCCCTTCTTGGCCTCTCTCTTCTCCTTCAACGATTTACCGGGCTTCTTTCCTGCAGGCTTCTGGGGGGATCGGTCAGGCACGTTGCTCTCCATTCATGGGTCGTGGTAGTTCATCAATCGGGGACGGATGTGAGGGCGGCGAGAAGTTCGTCGAGCGCGACGGTTGCCACGCCGATCGTTGAGTCGCCGATTCCGTACGGCACGGCGAGGGTACCTGCATGGAGGAGGGCGCCGCAGGAATAGACGACATTTGGCACATACCCGTTCTGCTCGTCTGAAGTCGGGCTGAGGAGAGGCTCACACAGCTGGCCGATGATGCGGGTCGGGTCCTCAATGTCGAGCAACATCGCACCGATGCTGTAGGTGCGCATGGGTCCAACGCCGTGCGTGAGCACCAACCAGCCAGCGTCGGTCTCAATCGGTGATCCGCAGTTACCGAGTTGAATGACTTCCCAGGACCTCGTCGGCGTCTGGCACGCGAGCTGTTCTTCCCACCGATACGGATTCACGGTGTACGAGATGGCGTTGGACTCCCGATCACTTCGAGAGAGGGCGGCGAAGCGGCCGCCAATCTGGCGCGGGAAGAGAGCGAGCCCCTTGTTGGCCGCCGCCGCCCCCACCATCGGCGAGGATGTGAAACTCCGGAAGTCCTGCGTTTCGAGCAGTTGCTGGCCGATGTCAGATCCGTTGTACGCCGTATAGGAGGCGAAATAAGTCTTCCTGCCATCGTCGCCGACGAAGCGCACAAAGCGGGCGTCTTCCATGCCCTTGGACTCCGCACTCATGGCAGGAAACAGAACCTGCTCGCTCAGCGGAGCGTCCTCGTCGAATCGGACGCGGTAGCTCCGAGCGGCGATCCTGCGCATGAGGAGGACGGTCCTCTTCGTCTGCGTGCGAGTGGCGGCATGCTTTTCGAGGAGTCCGAGCCGGCTCTCCATCTCCGCGCCGGTGAAGCGTGGCCCGAGATGACCGAGGACGTAGTCGGCGTCATCGCCGCCGCTATGGACTCGACGGAGCTCTCCTCGAAACGCCTCGGCATCGAGGAGTGTGGTTTCTTGGAACCCGATGGATGCGAACCCCGGAGGCGGGTCAAAAGTGAGATCGCCCGAACAGGTCAGCGTCCCCGTGCGGAATCCGATCGAAGAGCAGTGGCCCTCGCCGATCGCACGGACGCTCATGACGAAGCGAACGGCGCCTGGGTCGGTTCCCGTCTGATCAGGATGAAGCACCATGCTCGGGTTGCACAGTGCGGCACCCTCAATGGCGTACTCGCTGGTGAAGGTGGCGCCAAGGAGCAGACGGCGGGTTGGAGACAGCTGCAGCTCTGGATCCAGACGATCGGAGAGTTCATCCGCATGTCGCAGGAACGTTTCCGTCAAGCCATGATGCCGACCGTTGAAGCGTGCATGCACGTCGTCGTAGCTGTCCTGAACGTCTTCGTCCGAGAGGGCCAGCAGGCGGCGCAAGACCGCGGCGGAGCGCGACTCGTGTTGGTCGAACCCCTCGTGTCCTGGTACGAACAGTCGAGTCACGACGCGTGATTTGTCAGCCGCAATGTGCATCGGACTGCGGTCCACGAAACTCGGCCCTCGCCCGATCATCGCAAGGCGCTCTGGCGGGACCGCGCGTGTTGCAGTGTCGAGAGAAGGGCGAGCGTCGACTCGGTGCCTTGATTGCGATTGGCGCCGTGTTCTTCGAGGCCGTCGAAGGCGCCACCCGTGTCCGGATCCCACATGACGACGCCGGCGTCGTTGTCACCAAGAAACCAATTGGCAGCGGCCGTGATCCCATCCGCCCATTGCTCGTCCCCAGTTGCTGCCTGGGCGCGGCCACACGCATCGGCCAGTGCCGCCACCTCGATTGGCTGCTGGTCGTATCCAGGACCTTCGTCGTCGGGACCACTGCCCCCGACAGGGGTGATGGAGAGGTGACCGTGTCGGGTCTCTCTGGCGAGAAGCCACCCCAAGAGCTCCAGCCCCTGCTTCACGAGGAGAGGACGCCCGAGCGCGGAACCTGCCGCGATCATCGCTTCGGGGAGCGTTGCATTGGCATAAGTCAGGCGTTGCGCCGGCCACGGCCACCGACCTTGTCGTGGTCCGTCCATCGCGTCCGCAGCGTCGGACAGGAGAGCGAGCGCGGTCAGATTTCCTGGATCCACACTCAGCAGTTCAGCCGCCCCCAGCGCAGCGAATGCCATTGCCTTGGGCCACGGGGAGCGCTGCGTCATTGCTCGTTCGAGACCGCGGGCGGCCAGGTGTCGAATCAGATGGTCGTTGCTCTGTGAGACCGCCGTGCCCAGACCCCAGATAGTCCGGCCCCAGGAGTCATTAACGGCTGGCGAGTCTTCCCACACTCCGAATCTGTCCATCCGATTGCGACATCTGCCGCGCGAGTCCAACGCGTCCTGAAGGAACCGCAAGCTCAGCATCGCGAGGTTCCGCATGGCCGGGAGGTGGTCAGCTTCCCGGGCCACAACAATGAGGACGCGGGCCATGTCGTCACTGCAGTAGCCGTGTTCGGGTCTGGGTTCAGTGAAGAGTGCATGCTCGAAGGTGCCGCGCTGGTCGGTCATGGCGAGCAGGTGTCCGAAGTCAGGAGGAGGAGTCCTCAACGCCGATCTCACACCAGTGCGAGTTGCGTCGCGGCACGTGATCGGCGAGTTCCAAGTACCGGCTTGCGATCACTGGCCACCCAAGAGTCGGTGCGAGGCGAGACGCTTCTGCTGCCATGCTGGCGGCCAGCTCCGGCCTTGTGAGGACTCGCCGGAGGGCGAGCGCCATTGCGTCAGGATCATCGTGGTCAACAACGATGCCGGCACCGCTCGCGAGCAATTCGATCGCGTGCGGGAAGGCTGTGGCCACCACCGGTCGCCCTGCCGCGATCGCGTCAACGAGGACGCCCGACGTCACCTGGTCCTTCGAGTCATACGGAAGGACAACCACTTTGCTTGTCTGGATCAAAGCGGTCAGCGAGGAGACGTCTCGATAGCCATCGTCGAAGACGACAGACGAGGAGATTCCGTGACGCTTGGCCTGCTCCATCCGCTCCTGCCGGTAGGACTCTCCGTGCGCGGCGAGCACCTTGGGATGTGTCTGGCCTGCCACCAGATAACGGGGCCGCATCGGGAGATCGTGCAGTGTCCGCATCGCATCAATGGCCCGCTCGATTCCTTTACCTGGTCCGATGAGACCCCAGGTCAAAATCACGGGCCGCTCGGCGCGATCGGGCACGGCACGAGAGGCGGGAATCGCGGCTCCGTGGGCGATGGTGGCCACATTGGCCGGATCGACGTCGAACCCGTCGCACAGCCGTTGGCGGGCCGCCTCCGTCATGACCACAACCTGGTGCGCCAATGCGGCAACCTCGTTCAGGACGGACCGCTGATGTGGCGTCGGATGGGACAGGATGGTATGAGCGATCACGATTGATGGGACGTTGAGACCTCCCAGGATCTCGAGTACCTCATCACCGTCTGTGCCGCCGTACAGCCCGTATTCGTGCTGCACCACCGCCACGTCGAACTGGTTCAGCAGCTCGGTCGCGGCGACAAGGGAGCGTGGCGACCCGTTGACCAACTCGCCGATGATCCGATCGTCTCGGGGGCTCAGTCCTGCCTTATCGACGACGCGAACGACGCCGACGTGCGTGTCGTGCACACCCATTCCTGACGCCAGGGCAGCGCTGAAGGTGGCGAGACCGCATGCAGTCGGAGGATAGGAACTGAGGATCCCGAAAGAGGGCCGGGCACGGCAGAGGCCTTCGGGAGGCAGGTTTACGACGGGCACAGATGCTCCTCTGGGAGGCTCGGTCGAGGCGTCGAACCTGCACGGGGCGACGTCGGCCGGCGCGGCCGTCCTGCCCAAGCGAAGCGACTCTCCCAAGGGGACGAGACCGTCAGCTTACCGCGGTTCCCTAGAGTTCATTCCTTGGATTTGCCTCGGAGAGGGCCCGGGGCGACCTGGTGTCCGACGCCGATGGATGGACGCGAAAAGCACCCCCGGCAGGCCACGAACCTGTGCGACCGGCTCCGGCGGCCAGTCCGAAAGATCCAGCCGTTTTTCGGATGCGGTCGGGTCTCCTCAGGTGGCGACGGAGTCCAGGGTGTCAAGCAGCGTTTCACCAGGGTCGCCGGATGAACTGCCAATTTGGAAGGCCAAACCTCCGGGGCGCTGAGCCCCATTGGCCAATCTTCAGCGATGGTCACACTGTCTCCGAACGATGTTCATGGAGGCGATTGCCGACGCGTCATCGGGATACCGTCACTCGCGTGCTCACGCGATCGCTCGTCTCGTGTTGGCGACGACACTGAGAAATGCGCTCAGTGGCGCTCGGAGTGTGGAGCCCTCGCGCTGCCTGGAGGTCCAACGCCCGACCCTGCTTTGCCCTCGCCCGGGAGCTTCGGTCGACAGCGCCTCAGCACGGAAGACCCGGAGCGGCGAAGGAACCAAATGAGTGCTCTCCCGCCCGCTCGGTGGACCCAGAAAAAAACTGAACTTGGCGCTTGATTGGTGTATACGCTGAGTGTATGCTCTGAGATATGAGCGTCCCCCTTACCCTCCTCGGCCTGCTCGATCGGGAGCCCAGCCACGGCTACGACTTGAAGCGCGATTACGACACCTACTTCGGGCGCGGCAAGCCGCTTCCGTTCGGCCAGGTCTACGCCACGCTCGGTCGCTTGGCGCGCGACGGAAAGGTCCTCCCAGGTGAGGTGGAGCCCGGGTCCGGGCCCGAACGCAAGCGCTACGCGATCACCGACATGGGCAAGCACGAGGTCGAATCGTGGCTGAGCCAACCGATCGAGCCCGAGCCGCATCTCCAGACTGAACTCTTCGCCAAGGTCGTGCTCTCCCTCATGCTGGGACGCTCCGCTGAGCTCTACCTCGACACCCAGCGCAGCGCCCATCTCAAGCGCATGAGGGAGCTGACCGAACTCAAACGAAAGGGTGCAGTGGTCGACGCCCTCTTGGCCGACCACGGCCTGTTTCACCTCGAAGCGGACCTTCGCTGGATCGACCTCACTTCCGCGCGGCTCAGCGTGTTGGCGAACGAGGTGCGATCGTGAGCGCCGATCGGCTCCCCCGAGCCGCAACAGGGGGCGGCCCTATCGTCGAGGCGAAAGGGGTCGTGCTGTCCTTCGGCGAGACGCCGGCGTTGCGCGGCGCCGACCTCACTGTCACCCGGGGCGAAGTTCTCGCTGTGATGGGCCCGAGCGGTTCGGGCAAGACGACCTTGCTCCATTGCCTCGCTGGCATTCTCGCGCCCGACTCCGGCCAGATCTGGTTCGCCGGGACACGCATCGACACCTTGCGAGAACAAGAGCGCAGCGCGCTCCGTCGCGATCGTTTCGGCTTCGTCTTCCAGTTCGGCCAACTCGTACCCGAACTGAGCGCAGAGGAAAACGTCGCGCTTCCACTGCTCTTGGGCGGGATGCGCCGCGCCCAGGCCCTCAATGAGGCCCGTTCCTGGTTCGAGCGCCTCGGACTGGCTGGTATGGAACGCCACCGTTCAGGAGAGATGTCAGGGGGGCAGGCCCAGCGTGTGGCACTGGCCCGCGGCCTCGTCGCTCAGCCCGAGGTCCTCTTCGCCGATGAACCGACTGGGTCGCTTGATTCGCTCACAGGTGAGCTCGTGATGGAACTCTTGACAGACTCGGCGCGCCAACAGGGCACGACCGTCGTCCTCGTCACCCATGAACCGCGGGTGGCCGCGTACGCCGATCGCGAGGTCATTGTCCGGGACGGGATCGTCGCCTCGCTCGATCGCGCGGTTCGATGATTCGCCTCGGATTGCGCCTCACTCTCGGCGGTGGGCGCGAAGCGGCGTTGCGCGCCCTAGTCACCGCCGCTGCGGTTGCCCTCGGGGTCGCCTTGCTCCTGATGGCGCTCGCCGGCGTGAACGGTCTTCAGAGCCAGACCCAGCGCGGCGCCTGGTTGGACACCTCGCAGACAACTCCAACGACGACGAGCACCTCGGCGTCCGATCCGTTGTGGTGGCTGCTCAGCGTCGACCAGTTCGGCGACCAGGCAATTGACCGGGTCGATGTCGCCGCCACGGGGCCAACGTCGGCTGTCCCGCCGGGACTCACGCACCTGCCGGGACCCGGACAGTATGACGCCTCACCGGCGCTCGAACGGCTGTTGGCGTCGACCCCGAAAGACCAGCTGGCCGAGCGGTTTGCGGGACACCAGACGGGAACCATCGGCCCAGCCGGCCTCCCGTCTCCCAACTCGCTGATCATCGTCATCGGTCACGACCCGCACCAACTCTCGCTTGTCCCTGGGGCCGTCGAAGTCCGAGGCATTCAGCAGACGCCGTCCAGTTGCGATGCCTGCAAGAGCGGCACCGGCAGCGCGTTCGCCCTGCAGTGGATCCTGGCCATTGGAGCGATCGCCTTGTTGCTGCCCGTGCTCATTTTGATATCGACCGCCAGTCGGCTGTCCGCCGCCAGGCGAGAGGAGCGCTTCGCCGCCATGCGGCTCGTCGGTGCCACGCCCCGACAGATTTCGGTGATTTCGGCAGTGGAGGCGACGGTGGCGGCCTGCGCCGGGGTGTCGCTCGGTTTCGTCCTGTTCTTTCTCCTCCGACCGCTGCTCTACCGCGTCCCTTTCACAGGAGCGCCGTTGGCCGCAGGAGACCTGTCGCTTCGGGCGATCGACATCGCGATCGTCGTGATCGGCGTTCCGATCGCCGCAATCGTCTCCGCACGTCTTGCGCTCCGGCGTGTTCGGACTTCACCGCTCGATGTGAGTCGACGAACGACCTCTGCCGCGCCGCGGGCCTTCCGGGTCATTCCGCTTGTCGCCGGGATCGCCTTGCTCGCCTACTTTGACGCCGCCGGCAAGCCGAACAGCAACCAAGGCCAGCAGCTCGAGTTCCTGCTGGGCTTCGGGCTTCTCGTCTTCGGGCTGGTGTTGGCCGGGCCGTGGTTCACCACCGCAGGGGCTCGGCTCATGACCCATCGCGCCAGCCGCCCCGCCACCCTCATCGCCGGCCGCCGTCTCCTCGACAACCCCAAGACGGCCTTCAGGTTCGTGAGTGGGCTCGTCATCGCTCTCTTCATCACAAGTGCTGCCATCGGAGCATTGAGCTCAATCGCTGCCGCCAGCACCGCAGGGCGGGGAAGCATCGAGAACGACACCCTTGCCGTCCCGTTCTGCGGCTTCTCGACAGATTGTCCTCCTTCCGCGCAAGTTCCTTCAGTCACGGGCCAGACGCTTGCTGCGCTCCGCACGACGCCCGGAGTCATCGGTGTGACCGTGGTCCACGACAGCCCTCAAACTCCGTTCAGGAACTCAATCGGACCGACCGAAGGTCCACTCACGGATTCGTTCGGAGTCGTTTTGTGCGACCAACTGGCGGAGACGCCCGCCATCGGGAAGTGCACCCCAGGAGCGACGGGCGCGAGTGTCGGCTATTTTCTGTCGAACGTCCTCGGGCATAATTCTCACGCCTCCACCACGATGTGGCCAAGTGCCCATCTCTCTGCGGCCCAGATCGCGAGGCTCCCAGTCGACGCAGTGGTCGTCGCCACCGTCGGGTCAGCGGGCTCGGTCGAAAGGGCACGTACGTCACTCGAACGAGCCTTTCCCTTCAAAGGGATTCCCGTGACGGTCGTGGCGCTCAGTCCCTCTACGGCGCGGCTCCTGGCGGCAATCCAGGACATGACTGCTGTGATTATCGTGGCCAGCCTCATCATTGCCGCTTGCAGTCTCGCCGTGAACGTGATTGCCGGGTTGGGTGAGCGCAAGCGCCCATTCAGTCTCCTCCGTCTCGCCGGTCTCCCGCTTAGCACCCTTCGTCGTGTCATTACGTTCGAAAGTGCATTGCCACTTTTCATCGTTGCCGGGGTATCGCTCGTCGTGGGTCTGGTTGCTGCAGCCCTCTACCTCAGCTCTCAAGTCGGCATATCGTTCGAAGTTCCTGGGACTACCTATTGGGCAGCAGTGTTCGCGGGTCTCGCTGTTTCACTCGCGATAGTCGCTTCGACCTTTCCGCTGCTCAACCGGATGACAGGACCCGGGGCCGCACGGAACGCGTGAACGCGGCGAACTGAGTCCGAGAACCTCTCGAAGACCTTGAAATGAGCTCGGTCAGCTCCTGGAATTCGTGTTTCAGTGGGTTTGGGACTTCAATCCACATGGTCCGCGGGAGTCTTCCCTGTTTCGCTGATTCGATTGCCAAAAACGGATTGTCAAAACGGATTGCCAAAGGCCCATGCCATAGTTGCCGGTGCGCAGAGAACGTTTCTGCGATAGACGGGGGTGGACATGGAGACCGACTATCTCGTAATCGGTGCGGGCGCACTCGGAATGGGGTTCGTCGACACCTTGCTTGAGCAGTCCGACGCCGAGATCGTCATTGTCGATCGGCGGCACGGTCCCGGCGGCCACTGGCTGGATTCGTACCCCTTCGTCCAGCTGCACCAGCCATCCATGAACTACGGGGTGAACTCCACGCCTCTGGGTCGGGGTCGGGTCGAGATGGATGGGCGAGACGTAGGATTCGTCGAGCGAGCAAGTGGACCAGAAATCTGCAGTTACTACGACGAGATCATGCGTCACCGATTCTTGGCGTCGGGTCGGGTGCGGTTCTTCCCGATGTGCGATTACCTCGGAGAGCGGCGATTTCGGTCCCGCCTGACGGGCGTCGAGACGGATGTATCGGTCCGAAACAGCGTCGTCGATGCCAGCAATATGGCCTCTCGCGTCCCTGCGACCGATGCTCCACCCTTCGAGGTGGCCGACGGGGCGACGTGCGTCCCGATCGGCGCACTCCCGAGGGTCGTGACGCCCCCCGATGGTTACGTGATCATCGGTGCCGGCAAGACCGCCATGGACGCCGTGTGTTGGTTGGTCGACAACGGGACGCCGACCGATGACATCCGTTGGATCCGACCCAGGGATCCATGGATGCTGAATCGCGCCTTCTTTCAGCCCGGAGAGGATCTACTGACGACGTTCGGAGGAATCGTCCTGGAGTTGGAGGCGGTTGCCGAGTCCAAGTCGATCGAGCAGGTGTTCGCTCGGCTCGAGGAGCACCGGGTGATGTTGCGTCTCGATCCCGCGATCCAGCCCTCCATGACCAAGGGAGCCACGGTGAGTCTCGGGGAACTCGATCGCTTGCGAAGTATCGACAAGGTGATCCGTTTAGGGCACGTCACTCGGATCGATTCGGAGAGAATCACTCTTGAGGGGGGTTCGGCCCCGACCAACCCCGACCAACTGCACGTTCACTGCGCCTCGCCCGGACTGAGCGACAACCCGCCCAGACCGATCTTCACCGATGACACGATCGTGCTGCAGCCGATCACTCGTGTCAGCCTCAGCCTTTCGGCAGGGCTCATCGGTTTCGTCGAAGCATCGGGACGGTCAACGGCCGAGAAGAACCGGCTTTGCCCGCCGAACATGTGGTTCGATACGCCCTTCGATTGGATACGGCATCTGTTGACCGGCATGAGGACCGAACTGGAGTGGCGGGAAGCTCCAGACGTGGTGGCGTGGGTCGAATCCTCCCGCCTCAATCTCATGAAGGGCCTCGATCAGAGCCCTGACAAGCTGGCTGTGGCGGACCTGCAAAGCAGATTCTTGACGGCACTGTTCCCGGCCTTGGCAGGATTCGAGACGATGACGGCGAACGCTTCAACCTCCGAGCGAATGCGGATGTTCGAAAGCGTCGCCGGGTCGCCGGACTGATCGATCGATCGTGGCTATTGGGGCGGAGCTTCCTCCTGCCCTGGTCGCAAGAGGTCTCTCGCTCTGTTTGCACCGCCGCCGCCCTCTCGAAGACACCAGCCCAGAGCGATCCAACCTGCCCGGGCAGACCTGGGGGACTCGCCACCTGGGCCACCTGGGCTTCACCGACACCGCCATCTGCTCATGCCCACCAACAGGGTACGAGGCAGGCTCAGGTGAACTGCTCCCAATGGCCTTCCCACTGAACGGCCTCTGAATTAGCCTAACGACATGGCCTTGTTCCTTGATCGACACAAGGCGCCCGGCGCAACAGCTGCCGACATCGCGGCTGCGCACGAACTCGACCTGTCTGTTCAGGAACAGTACAAGGTCCGTTACGTCACCTATTGGTTCGACGCAGACGAAGGAACCGTGTTTTGTCTCGCAGAGGGGCCTGACCGACAGTCCTTGGAAACTGTGCACCGCGAGGCACACGGTTTGGTTGCGGACAACATCATCGAGGTGGGCGACGGACCAATAAATGCGTTCCTTGGTGAGATTCCCCGACACCCAGCAGGGGAGGCTTACGTCGACTCTGCTGTTCGAGTAATTCTGTTCACTGACCTTTGTGACTCGACGCAGCAGACCCAGGAGCTAGGCGACGAGGAGTTCATGTTGCTCATTCGTGAGCACGACGAAATTGTCCGTACCGCACTGAAAGACCAGCATGGACGCGAGGTGAAGCATACGGGCGATGGAATCATGGCGTCCTTTACGTCCGTGTCGGCCGCTGTTGCGTCGGCCATCGAAATTCAGCGCTCGTTGCGTATCCGGAATGCACATGCAGAGCGGCCCATTCGCCTTCGTGTTGGCATCAGCGTCGGGGAGCCAGTGACAGAACGAGGGGACTTGTTCGGGGCAGCTGTTCAACTGTCGGCTCGTCTGTGTGGAGCGGCCTCTCCTGGTGGCATCGCCGTTTCGACAGCCGTACGTGACCTCTGCGTTGGGAAGCTCTTTGACTTTGATTCCATCGGAGCGCTCGATCTCAAGGGGTTCGCCGACCCAGTCCCCGTCTTTGAGGTACGTCTCCCGACCGAATAGGCGAGCGGCCTCCCCACCAACGGCTCGAGAGGCCTAGGTCGAAGAGACATAGGCGAGTTGGGTCGATCCGGAGACAGGGGGAAAGACGCAGATCGGGTCTCGAGTGCCTATAGCAGGAAGGGTTGATCACGTCTGCGTCGCTGCATGCGGCCAGATCCGCGCCGAGACCCCAAAATGCCTCGGACTGGGCCACACTTGTGACCCCTAATTCTGGGTGACCCCGGTCACCAGGGACTCCCCGCTGAAATCCGAAGAGCCCTGAAATTTCGAGCGCCCCCGGCAGGACTCGAACCTGCGCCACCGGCTCCGGAGGCCGGTGCTCTATCCGCTGAGCTACGGGGGCGGGCGTTACAAAGCAGGGGACGATCGTACTCGTCAGGCAGCGAGGGCCCTCCCCACCCCCACGGGACGGGCGAATGCTGCCGTATCCTGCATCTCCATGCCGACCGACCACGACGTCGCGACCGCACCTCTGGAGCGGCATCTCCTTCCACGCTCGGCATCGGTCGACGAGAAGGGGCATCTCCACGTCGGCGGCATCGACCTGCTCGAGCTGGTGGAGCAATTCGGCACACCGCTCTTCGTCTACGACGAGGATCACCTGCGCCATGCCTGCCGTGAGGCGGTCGCGGCGTGGGGCGACGGCGTCGCCTACGCCACGCAAGGCCTTCCTTTGTCTGGCCATGGCCCGTCTGGCCCACGAGGAGGGCATGCACCTCGACGTCGCGTCCGGCGGCGAACTGCATGTCGCGCTCTCCGCCGGCGTCCCGCCGGAGCGGCTCATCCTGCACGGCAACAACAAGTCGATCGAGGAGTTGGCGACAGCCCTGCGGCTGGGCGTCGGCCGGATCGTCGTCGACTCGTTCGACGAGATCGCTCGCCTGGGCGGCCTGCTGGAGTCCACGCCACCGCGGACAGGACAGGCCGAAGGTCCTGGTGCGGGTCACGCCAGGGGTCGAGGCGCACACGCACGAGTTCGTGCGGACCGGGCAGGAGGATTCGAAGTTCGGTTTCTCCGTCTCTTCCGGAGCCGCGGCCGATGCCGTGGCCGCGCTCGAGCTCATGCCCAGCGTCGAGTTGGTCGGCGTCCATGCACACATCGGCAGCCAGGTCTTCGACGCGTCCTCCTTCGAGCAGGCGGCCGAGGTGATCGGTGCGTTCTTCGCCCCGCTCGAGCTGCCCGAGCTCGTGGTCGGGGGCGGGCTCGGCGTCCCGTACCTGAACGGGGAGTCGGCGCCGACACAGGCCGCCTGGGCCGAGGTGACGCGGACCGCCTGCAAGAGGGCCGGCGTCGACCCGGCCACGCGGATCTCGGCCGAGCCCGGTCGTTCCATCGTGGCCACGGCCGGTATCACGCTCTACACGGTCGGGACGGTGAAGCACCTTCCCGGCATCCGGACCTACGTCAGCGTCGATGGAGGCATGAGCGACAACCCCCGGCCTGTCCTCTACGGCAGCGGCTACGAGGCCTTCCTGCCACGTGCCGTCGGGGCACCACGCCGCAGGCCTGTCCGGGTGGTGGGCAAGCACTGCGAGAGCGGCGACCTCGTGGTGCCCGAGGCGTTCGTTCCGGACGACCTCGAGGTGGGCGACATCCTCGCCACACCGGTGACCGGTGCCTACGGGTACGCCATGGCCTCCAACTACAACAAGGTGCCCCGTCCGGCCGTCGTCTTCGTCTCCGACGGCAGCGCCCGCGTGGTCGTGCGCCGGGAGACGTTCGAGGATCTGACGAGGCTCGACGCCTGACGGTCATTCCGCCTTGAGCAAGGTCGCGGCCTTGGCGCGGGTTGCAGCCAGTGCCGGTCCGACCGCCAGGATGTCCGGAAGGGCAGGTCACCGTGCGCGCACCTTGTACCGTTTGGAGGTGACCGCCGACGAGGCCAGCGCCTTCCCCCACGCCCACCAGGCTCCGACCGTGCGCGTCGGCCTGCTCGGCTGCGGCAACGTCGGGGGTGCGCTGGCCGAGATCCTGCTCACCCGCTCCGAGGACGTGGCCGCCCGAACCGGGATCCGCCTGGAGCTCGTCGGGATCGCCGTGGCCCACCCGGAGCGGTCCCGGCCCGTGGCCATCCCGATCGACCTCATCAGCGCCGACGCCGCGGCGCTGGTCGCCCGTGACGACGTCGACGTCGTCGTCGAGGTCATCGGCGGGCTCCACCCCGCCCAGGAACTGATCGAAGCGGCCCTGCGCAACGGCAAGCCGGTGGTCACCGCCAACAAGGCGCTGCTGGCCGTGGCCGGTGCCGAGCTCGCCGAGGTCGCCGCGTCGGCCGGCGTGGACCTGCTCTACGAGGCGGCGGTCGCCGGGGCCATTCCCGTCATCCGGCCGTTGCGCGAATCGTTGGCCGGGGAGCAGATCGTCCGCGTCATGGGCATCGTCAACGGCACGACGAACTACATCCTCACCCGGATGGAGGAGGAGGGCGCCGAGCTACGACGACGTCCTGCGCGAGGCGCAGGAGCTCGGGATGGCCGAGCGCGACCCGACGGCCGACGTGGAGGGCCACGACGCTGCGGCCAAGGCGGCCATCCTGGCTGCGCTGGCCTTCGGCAGCGACGTCGTCGACGCCGACGTGCACCGGGAGGGCATCAGCGCGCATCAGCGCGGCCGACATCGCCTACGCCAGCCGGCTGGGCTACTCGGTCAAGCTCCTGGCCATCGCCGAGCTGATCGACGGCGGGCCCGAGCTCTCCGTGCGGGTGCACCCGGCCATGGTCCCGAAGACGCATCCGCTGGCCTCGGTGCGCGGCGCCTTCAACGCCGTCTTCGTGGAGGGCGCGGTGAGCGGCGAGCTCATGCTCTACGGGCGCGGCGCCGGAGGCGGACCGACCGCGAGCGCCATGCTCGGCGACCTCGTCGACGCCTCGCGCAACCTGCTCGCCGGCGCCCCGGCTCCGGCGCCGAAGCGCACGAGCACGACCGTCTTCTCGCAGAACGACATGCACTCGGCCTTCTACCTCAGCATGGACGTGGCCGACCGCCCCGGCGTGCTGGCCGCCGTGGCCAAGATCTTCGGGGATCACGACGTCTCCATCCGGGCCATGGAGCAGGTCGGCCTGGCTGCGGAGGCCCGGCTGATCTTCCTCACCCACGTGGCCCGCGAGGGGGATCTGCTCGCCACCATCGACGAGCTGCGCCGGCACCAGGCGGTGGACCGGGTCAGCGGGGTGCTCCGGGTCATCGGCGAGCGGGCCGAAGACGGGCAAGGGGGCCTGTCGTGACGGCCGGTTGGCGTGGCGTCATGGAGGAGTACCGCGACTTCCTCCCCATCACCGAGAAGACCCCGGTCGTGACGCTGCTCGAGGGCGGCACCCCGCTGGTCCCCGCGCCCCGGCTGTCCGAGCGCGTCGGCGCGGCGGTGTGGCTCAAGGTCGAAGGGGCCAACCCGACCGGCAGCTTCAAGGACCGCGGCATGACCATGGCGATCTCCATGGCGGTGGACGAGGGGGCCAAGGCGGTCGTGTGCGCGTCCACCGGCAACACGTCCGCCTCGGCGGCGGCGTACGCGTCGCGGGCAGGGTTGGCCTGCGTGGTGCTGATCCCCGACGGCCACATCGCGCTGGGCAAGCTGGCGCAGGCGCTGATGCACGGCGCACGCGTGCTGCAGGTGCGCGGGAACTTCGACCAGCTCCTCACCATTGTGCGCGACCTGCCCAACCACGCGCCGATCACGGTCGTCAACTCGGTGAACCCGCACCGCATCGAGGGGCAGATGACCGGCGCCTTCGAGATCGTCGACGTCCTGGGCGACGCCCCCGACGTCCACTGCATCCCCGTGGGCAACGCCGGGAATATCTCGGCCTACTGGCGGGGTTATCTCAAGTACAAGGATGCCGGTCGGTCGACCAGGTTGCCGCGGATGCTGGGCTTCCAGGCGGCCGGTGCCGCGCCGATCGTGCTCGGGCACCCGGTGGAGAACCCCGAGACGATCGCCACCGCGATCCGCATCGGGAACCCGGCCAGTTGGTACTCGGCCACGGCCGCCGCGTCCGAGTCCGGCGGATCCATCACGGCGGTCACCGACGACGAGATCATGGACGCGTACACCTTTCTCGCCCAGCAGGAGTCCGTCTTCTGCGAGGCGGCGTCCTCGGCGTCGGTCGCCGGGTTGATCAAGCACGGCGTGCCCGAGGGCTCCACCGTGGTGTGTGTGTTGACCGGGCACGGGCTCAAGGATCCCGACCTCGCCATCAAGGCGATCTCGGTCCCCTCGGTGATCGACCTCAAGCTCGAGTCGGTCCTGGCCGAGATATCCCTGTAGGGCGGTGATGCCGGGCCGGGCCCGGACCCACTGACCTGCGGGAAAGCGGGGGGTGTTGGCATGACCCGTCGCCTCCCGCTAGAGTGAGGTACATCCCCACTGCGCTTCGTAGCGCTCTCCGCGGGTACAAGCGGTCCCGGGAGAGCATCACGCAGAGGTGATCCGGGGGAGGGCATGCACACGCGAAGCCCTTCTCCTCCCTGAAATTCCCTCGCCACGCGCGGAAAACACTCCGGGCCGGCGACAACCCTCTTGGAAGAGGAGCCGATGACTGCGGAACAGCAGCTCGAACGATCAGTTCTCGAAGGCAAGGAGCGCGACGAGCTCAGTGCCATCGCCCAGGCCATGTCGCTCAAGACGACGACCCGGACGAAAAAGGCCGACATCATCGACCAGATACTCGATGCCACCGGCGTGACCTCCGGGCCGGCGCCACGGCTGGATCGAGCAACGGCGATGGCGGCGACCAACGGCGCCAAGCCGGCCCGGCGCTCCCGGGCGTCGGCCGCCGCCAGGGGTGCCGCGGACGCGCGCATCCTTCGTGTCCGGCGAAAGGCTGACGGCGGTGGCTCCGCCACCGCAGATGCACCCGACGCCCCGGCGGCCGACGCCGCCCCGGCGAGCGCCGCCACCACCGAGGCGGCGAGCAACGGGGACTCCGGACCGGCCGTGTTCGTCGAGCCGCCCGAGCTGGCCGACGGCGCCGACCCCACGCCCCGGCAGAACGGGCAGCACCAGAGCCACAACAACCAGAACAACGGCGGCAACCAGCCGGGGAACCGCAACCAGGGGAACCAGAACCGGAACCAGGGGAACCAGAACCGGAACCAGGGCAACCAGAACAACCAGGGCAACCAGTCCGACGGTGACGTCGGCAACCGCCGCAGCCGCCGGCGCCGCGGTCGTGACCGTCCCGGACAGGGCGGCGAGCTGCAGGGTGGCGGCCAGGAGCAGCCCTACTCGGGCGAGATGGTCGAGGTCAGCGGGATGCTCGACCTGCGCGACGAGGGCTACGGGTTCCTGCGCTGCGACGGCTACCTTCCTTCGTCCAAGGACGTGTACGTCTCCATCAGCCAGGCGCGGAAGTTCGCCTTGCGCCGCGGTGACTACGTCGAGGGCGCGTGCCGGCCGGCGTCGAACAACGAGAAGTACCCGGCACTCCTGCGCATCGACAAGGTGTCGACGATGGACCCCGACGAGGCGCGCAACCGGCCCCGCTTCGAGGACCTGACCCCGCTCTTCCCGGACTCGCGGCTGAATCTCGAGATGTCGGACGCGGGCGACAAGGACAACCTCACGGCTCGGATCGTGGACCTGATATCGCCGATCGGCAAGGGGCAGCGCGGCATGATCGTGTCACCGCCCAAGGCCGGCAAGACGACGGTGATGAAGCAGATCGCCCACTCCATTGAGGCCAACAACCCCGACGTGCACCTCATGGTCCTGCTCGTGGACGAGCGGCCCGAAGAGGTCACCGACATGCGCCGCTCGGTCAAGGGCGAAGTGATCGCCTCGACGTTCGACCGTCCTTCGGAGGAGCACACGCAGGTGGCCGAACTGGCGATCGAGCGGGCCAAGCGGCTCGTCGAAATGGGCCGGGACGTCGTCATCATCCTCGACGGCATCACCCGCCTCGCCCGGGCCTACAACCTCGCTGCTCCCGCCACCGGCCGCATCATGTCGGGTGGTGTCGACTCCGGTGCGCTGTACCCGCCCAAGAAGTTCTTCGGCGCGGCGCGCAACGTGGAGGAGGGCGGTTCGCTGACGATCCTCGCCTCCGCCCTCGTGGAGACGGGGTCCAAAATGGACGAGGTCATCTTCGAGGAGTTCAAGGGCACCGGCAACATGGAGTTGCGGCTCGACCGGCGGCTGTCGGAGCGCCGGCTCTACCCGGCCATCGACGTCAACGCCAGCTCGACCCGGCACGAGGAGCTCCTCTTCGAGCGGGGCCAGCTGCAGCAGGTCTGGAAGCTGCGCCGGGTGCTCAACGCCCTGGCCAGCGACGGCAAGGATGCGGCCGGCCTGGAGCTGCTCATGGACAAGATCCGCACGACGGCGAGCAACGACGAGTTCCTCGCCGAGATCGCCAAGGGCCCCGGCACCTGACCTGACCTGCGGGCTCCCTTCGGACCCCTACACTGGACCGACTCTCACCCCTCACTGGAGACACCATGAAGACCGACATTCACCCTGACTACGTCGACGCCACGGTCAAGTGCTCGTGCGGGAACACGTTCGTCACCCACTCCACCAAGGCCGACCTGCACGTCGAGCTGTGCAACGAGTGCCACCCCTTCTTCACCGGCAAGCAGAAGCTGGTCGACTCCGGTGGCCGGGTGGAGCGCTTCCAGCGCCGCTACGGAGAGCGCAAGGGCAAGGCCAAGGCCAAGCCCGCTCCGGCAGCGGAGGACTGAGCCGGCCGGGACCGGCGTCACCCGCCGCGTCCCCGCCCTCACGAGGATCCCCGGAACCGCATGTTCGACGACCGGATGGCGGCGCTCCAGACGGAGTACGAGGCCGTCGAGACGGAGCTGGCCGATCCGGCCACCCTCTCGGACCAGGACCGCCTGCGGGACCTGTCGCGGCGCCACAAGGAACTCGGTGAGATCGTCCGCGCCTGGCACGAGCTGACCGCCGCCCGCGAGGACGTCACGACGGGTCGCGAGATGCTGACCGAGACGTCCGGCGACGAGCGCGAGCTCATGCGCCAGGAGGTCGACGAGTCGGAGGCCCTGGTGGCGACGCTCGAGGATCGGATTCAGACGTTGCTGCTGCCGAAGGACCCCAACGAGGGTCGCAACGTAATCATGGAGATCCGTGGCGCGGTGGGCGGCGACGAGGCGAACCTTTTCGCCCGCGTGCTCTACGACATGTACCTGCGCTACGCCGCCGCGAAGAAGTGGAAGGTCGAGATCCTCTCGGAGGACGCGTCCGACAAGGACGGCATCAACGAGGCCGTCTTCCTCGTGAAGGGACCGGATGCCTACATCCGCCTGGAGCACGAGGCGGGTACGCATCGGGTGCAACGGGTGCCCGTCACCGAGGCCAAGGGGAGGATCCACACCTCCACCGCCACGGTGACCGTGCTGCCGGAAGCGGCCGAGGTCGAGATCGACATCGACCCCAACGACCTCAAGATCGACGTCTACCGCTCCACGGGCCCCGGCGGGCAGTCGGTCAACACGACCGACTCCGCGGTGCGCATCACCCACCTCCCGACGGGGACCGTGGTGGCGATGCAGGACGAGAAGAGCCAGATTCAGAACAGGGCCAAGGCGATGGTGGTGCTGCGGGCCCGCCTCCTCAAGGCGGAGCAGGACCGCCAGGCCGCCGCCATCTCGGCGCAGCGGCGCGGCCAGGTGGGAGCGGGGAACCGCACCGACAAGATCCGCACCTACAACTTCAAGGAGAACCGGGTCACCGATCACCGGATCAACCTGACCCTCTACAAGCTCGACCAGGTCCTGGCGGGCGATCTCGACGAGCTCACCGACGCGTTGATGGCCGACAAGCGGGCCCGCCAGCTCGCAGGCGAGGACGACGACGAACAGTGACGCTCGCGGCCGGGACGGCGGGACCGCCCGACCGCTCTGCTCCGGGCGCGGCCGCCGCTGCTGGCGGCGCGGAGGCGGTCGAGGCCCGCGTGCTGGTGGACGAGCTGGCCGGCGTGGTGGGCGGGGCGCGGCACGAGGCCCGCTTCATCGTCGACGAGGTCCTCGACGTGGGCCCTGGTGGGGCACGCCCCAGCGTCGTGCCGGCTGGCCCGGCGTCGGCGGCGCGGGCCATGGCGGCCCGCCGGGCGGCGGGTGAGCCCCTGCAGTACATCTTCGGCCACTGGCCCTTCCGCGGCCTCGACCTCCGCGTCGACCCGCGGGTCCTGATTCCCCGTCCCGAGACCGAAGCAGGTGGTCGAGGTGGCCCTCAGTGAGGCGCGACGCCTGCGCCGGCTTCGGCCGGAGAAGGGTCTCGTGGCCGTCGACGCCGGGACGGGCAGCGGTGCGATCGCGCTGGCGCTGGCGGTCGAGCTCGGCGCCGGGGTGGTGGAGGAGATCTGGGCCACCGACACCAGTGGGGGCGCGCTCGGGGTGGCTGCCACCAACCTGGAGGCGTGCGTGGCGGCCGCCGCGTCCGGACCGCTGCCTTCGGTGGCGCTGGTCGAGGGGAGCTGGCTGGCCCCGCTGCCCACCCGGCTACGAGGCCGCGTCGACCTGGTGGTGTCGAACCCGCCCTACGTGACCGAGGAGGAATGGGCCGGACTGGCACCCGAGGTGCGGGCCGAGCCCCGCCAGGCCCTGGTCGCCGGTCCGGGCCGGCAGGGCGCCGCCGGCCTGGCCGACGTGGAGGCCGTGCTCGAAGAGGCCCGCCGCTGGCTCGGCCGGCCCGGGGCCGTGGTCGTCGAGCTGGCGCCGGCGCAGGCCGGTGCTGCGGAGGATCGGGCCCGGCAACTCGGGTACGACGAGGTCCGGGTCGAGTCCGACCTGGCGGGACGGCCCCGCGCGCTCGTGGCCCGGCGCGGCGGCTCAGAAGGCTCAGAATAGGGGGATGGACCCCGCCCCCACTCCCGACGACGACCGCCCACCACTGGTCGCAGCGTCGTCGGCCGCGGTGCTGGACGCGCTGGTGGCCGGCGCCATCATCGCCGTGCCCAACGTGGGTGGCTACGGCCTGGCCGTGCGGGCCGGCGTACCGGACGACGAGGCGAGGCTGGTCGAGCTCGCGGCCGACCCGGACGGACCCCACTACGCCGTGGGCCAGATCGACGACGTCCGGGCGCTCACCTCGGGGTGGACCGACGAGCTCGGCACGCTCCTGCAGCGCTGCTGGCCCGGCCCCGTCGAGGTGTTCCTGCCGTGGGCGGAGTCGGCCGGCGGCCCGGCTGCCGCGGGCGGGGACGACTCGCCCGCTGCCTCCACGGGGCTCCACGCCGCCCCGGACGACGGCGCGCCCGACGGCGCCTGGGCCGTCGTCGTCGGGCATGCCCGACGGACGGGCGCTGCGGCGCCTGTGCCGCGAGCACGGTCCGTGGCGGACCGTCCCGCTCCGCTTCACCGAGGCCGAAGAGGTGGCGCAGGCCTTCCGCGCCGAGGACGTCGCGGTGGTTGTCGACGGGGCCGGCGCGAGGGCGCTCCCCCCACGGTGGTCGACGCCACGGTGTCGCCCATCCGCGTCCTGCGCGAGGGGGCGCTGCCCGCCTCCTTCATTGAGGGGACGATGCTGATGAGCACGCGGCGCAAGCTCTTCTCCCGGACGAAGAAGCCCCCCGCGGGCTGATCCGGGCTCCTCAGGGAGTGCCGGCGACCCGCTCGACCCGCTCGACCGCCGGCAGCGTGCTCACCGAGCGCCGCGCCTCCCAGTGGTTGCGCCGCCCGCGGGCGGCGAAGGCGGCGGGCCTGTCGGTCAGTGCGTAGGTGGCCAGCCACAGGCGCTTGAGGTGCCGCTTGTACCCGTGCGCCACGTCGTCCTCGTAGGCGGTGCGCCCGTGGAGCACGTGGTAGTTGTTGATGAACTGCATCTCGCCCGGCTGCAGGTCCATGTAGACGTTGAAGTCCGGGTCGTTGGCCAGCGCCGAGGCCGCGGCAATGGCCTCTCGGGCCGTCGGGCTGAGCCGGGGCGCCTCGGGGTGCCGCTGCGAGGCGAGGATGTACTGGGGGATGAACCGCACGAAGAGCCGTCCGGCATGCTCGGTGAAGGCCGGTACCGAGTAGAAGGCCGGCGCGCCGTCGGCCTGCTCGCCACGCGTGTCGTAGGGCATCGGCTCGTACAGCGCAGCGGCCAGGTCCGGCCGCTCGCGCACCAGGTGATTGTGGATCGCCACCGCGTTGGCCACGCAGGAGAGACCGCCGCGACGTGCCGTGCGGAGGCACAGCAGGCCGACCAGGTCGGACCCGTCGGTGTGGTAGTCGAGCGCGATGCCTCCGAGCTCGTTGCCGCGCACGGTCGGGTCGTCGATCGTCTTGCCCTGATCGGTGACGTCACCCAGCACGTGACCGTGCATGTTCTGGGCCCACGGCTCGCCGAGATGCAGCCCGATGCCCCAGTAGAGGAGCGTCAGGTCGTCGTCTCCGTAGCGGGTGGTGTCGAGGGTGGCGATGCGCGCGAAGCCGCGGCCCGTCGAGGAGCGTGTCCACCACGGCGCGCGAACTTCGGAGCCAGGCGCGGCAAGGGGAAGTCCTCGCGCTCGAGCTCCAGGGGGTCGACGCTCTTCCTTTTGGCTGTGGCCAGCGCGGCGTCGAGCTCGGCGTGGTCGTCCGCGCGCAGGCGGAGCGTCCAGGCCGCCGGATCGGCGATGTCCCCGGCTCGCCACTCTGCGGCCGGCTCGAGCTCATGCAAGGCACGAGGTGTCATGTCGGCTCCTCTCCGTATCGAGCTTCGAGCTGTCGGGCAGCCGTTCGTCACGAGGCCAGCGGGGTGCGGGCGGTGTCACGGCCTCCCCGGACCAGGCGGCCGGGGAGGGCACCGGTGGCCTCTCCGTCCCGGTACGTGATCTCCCCGGCCACGACGGTGGCGCGGTAGCCGCGGGCGCCCTGCAGGAGGCGCTTGCCGCCGGCGGGCAGGTCGTAGGCCATGACCGGCACCGCGCACGACAGGTGTTCGAAGTCGATGACGTTGAGGTCGGCCCGCATGCCCTCGGCCACCACACCGCGGTCGTGGAGTCCCACCGCAGTCGCCGTGGCACTGGTCAACCCCTGCACCACCTCGCCGACGGGCAGGCGGCCGTGCGCGCGATCGCGGGCCCAGTGGGAGAGCGCGTACGTCGGGAAGCTGGCGTCGGAAATGAGGCCCACGTGGGCCCCGCCGTCGCCCAGGCCGAAGAGGGTGAGGGGATGGGCGAGCATCTCGCCGCAGGCGTCGAGGTTCCCGTCGGCATAGTTGGAGAACGGGGTGTAGAGGAAGTTGCGTCCGTCGTTCTCCGCCAGCAGCTCCAGGAGCAACGCGGCCGGATCGACGCCTCGTGCCGCGGCGAGCCGCAGCACGCTCGTCTCAGGCGCGGGCTCGTAGTCGGGCACGTCGCCCAGCGGGTAGAGGTGGCCGTAGTCGATCGGCCGCCGCCGCCGCCCATCGGCCGCATCGGCAGCAGCGGCCGCATCGCCCGCGGCCAGGTCGCGCAACAGCCGGGCGCGGCAGTCCGCGTCGCGCAACGCGCGCGCCTGCTCGGCCACGGAGAGCCCGGCGAGGCCCTCGTAGGAGGGGAGAGCGAGAAGCGGGTGGTAGGAGGACTGCAGCCCGACCAGCAGGCCGACGGGGCGCGGCGCCACCTGGGCCCGGATGGGCAGCCCGTCGGCCACCGCCGCCTCAATCCGGTGCAGCAGGTCGCGCCAGGCCTCGGGATGGCGATGGCTCTGGGCCAGCGAGAGGGACAGGGGCACACCGGTGCGCGCCACCATGGCGCGCACCAGCTCGAACTCGCCGTCGGTGTCAGGCCAGAAATCCGAGATCAGCTCCACGACGCCGTGCCCGGCATCGGCGACGCCGAGGGCGATGGCCTCGAGCTCGTCCGTGCCGGCGCGCAGCGACGGAGTGGGGTCCCCGCTGGCCGTGCGGTGGTTGAGCGTGCGCGAGGTCGAGAAGCCGACCGCGCCGGCGCGCATGGCCTCGGTGGCCAGCGTGCGCATGGCGGCAGCGTCCTTGGGGGTGGCCTCCTCCAGACGGGCCGCCCGCTCGCCCATCACGTAGAGGCGGAGCGCACCGTGGGGAAGCTGTGCGCACAGATCGATGTCGTGCGGGCGCCGCTCGACCGCGTCGAGATACTCGCCGAAGCTCTCCCAGGACCAGTCGATCCCCTCGTCGAGCACCGCGCCGGGAATGTCCTCGACCCCTTCCATCAGCGAGATGAGCCGTGGGTGTGCATCGGCGCGTACCGGCGCGAAGCCGACGCCGCAGTTGCCCATGACCGCCGTAGTCACGCCGTGCCAACTCGACGGCGTCATCCGTTCGTCCCACGTCGCCTGCCCGTCGTAGTGCGTATGGATGTCGACGAAGCCCGGGGTGACCAGCAACCCGGCGGCGTCGATCTCCTCTTCGCCCCGGCCGGGGACCGAACCCACCGTGGTGATCAGGGCGCCGTCCACCGCGACGTCAGCCCGGCGGGGCTCGCCGCCGCGGCCGTCGGCCACCAGCCCGCCGCGCACCACCAGGTCGTGTGCCGTCCCTGCCATGCCGTGCCCCTCACCCTCCCCGGCCGGCCGGCCGGGGAGATAGTTAGTCCATCTAACTATATGGCGCAGCCGGTCGCAACCGGGTGGGCGCCACCGGGCGCTACCCGGTCAGGGCCAGCGTCCCGTCGGCGGCCAGGTCGCCGGTGCGGCCGACGCCCTCCTCGACGCAGAGCAGCGCCAGCGTCTCGGCGTCGAACACGTTGCCCCAGGCCCGCCTGCCGTCGCTGGTGCGGCAGGCCAGGATGCCGCGTTCGGGCGCCCCGTCGCGGTCGAAGGTCACGGTGTACGTCTCGACGCGGACGGCGCCGCGAGCGGCGGGATCGACGCGGCAACGCGGCAGCGCGTCGACGATGGGCTGCACGTTCTGCCAGGCGAAGGGCAGCGCGCCGCCGTGCGCCGGCGGGCGCGACGCGTAGACCCCGAGGGAGTGCTTGGTGGCGTACCACCCCAGCCCGCTGACCAGCGCCGCGCTGCCGGGTGCGCTCCGCAGCGCGCCCACGGCGCGTGCGATGCCGTGTGACGTGTAGTTGTTGCCGGGCCCTCCGCCGAACGTGAGCCCGCCGGTCAGCGTCAAGGGACGATCGGGGTCGTCGACGGCGAGGCCGAGCTCGTGCGCCGCCATCTGCACCACGACGGGGAAGCACGAGTAGAGGTCGACGAAGGCGATGTCGTCGATGCCCAGCCCGGCCTGCTGCAGGGCGGCGGCACCGGCGAGCCGGATGGCGGGGGAGCGGTGCAGCTCGGGTCGCTCGGAGATGAACCAGTGGTCGTTGCCGTCCGCTCCGGCGAGGGGGAAGACCCAGCGCTCCTCGGGCACGCCGGCGGCGCGTGCCGCCGCGACCGAGCACACGATGAAGGCGGCGCCCTGGTCGACCTGCATGTTGGCCGTGCAGAGCTTGGGGTAGGGGAACGAGACCATCCGGTTGCCGGGCCCGGGCGTGACGATGTCCTCGGGGGTGCGGGCGGTGCGGATCCACGCGTGCGGGTTGGCGGCCGCGACCGCGCTGAAGCGGGACCACAGCGCGCCGATGCGGGCGCGGTGCTCCTGCAGCGTCCAGCCGTTGGCCGCACGCAGCGCGTTCTCGAACAGGGGGTAGGCGTGCACCGGGAGGACCACGCCGCGCTGCATCTCGAGCTCGGTGGCTCCCGGCTTCTCGACGCCGAAGAGGGTGGCGGGCGGCGTGCCCTCGGGCTGGCTGGTCCATTCCAGCCAGGGCCGGGCCGGGTCCCGGCGTGCCAGGGCGCGGGCGTACATGGCCTCGGCGCCCGTGACCAGCACGACGTCGCGCTCGCCCCGGCTGATGGCGAGACAGGCGTCGTGCATCAGGGCCTGGGGGTTGTTGCCGCCGATGGTCGAGAGCATGAGCTCGGCCGGCTCGTCGCCCTCGGCGAAACCGAGACGCGCCGCCACCAGGCGAGCCGGGTTCGGCACCTGCCAGCCCAGCGACGCCACGACCCTGATGCTGTCGGCGCGCCCGATGAGGGTGCGCCCGGCCGGGGCCGCCCCTCCCGCCGGGGCGCCGTCGCAGTCCTCCGCCGCCGCGCCGCAGCGCCGCCACCATGAGCTCCAGCGGCTCGGGCCTGGCCGCGGGGTCCAACCCGGCGTCGGGCGGCGTGGCCACCTGGCCCACGCCGACCACCACGGGGGTGCGCGGGTCGAGCGTCATGGACCGAGGAGCGTACCGGGCCACGCCACGGGGGCTCTCCGGTGCGCCGTTAGACTCGATCCTCATGCGTGTCGCCGTCGGCTCGGGTCACGCCGGGCTCGGCCTCTCGGGATCCCGAGGTCGGGATCCGCCCCACCGCTCTTTCGAAGGGACATCATGAGCAGCTACGAGACCGCGTTGGCCGCCGACCCCGAGGTGGCGCACCTCCTCGGCGAGGAGCTCAACCGGCAGCAGACGACCCTGCAGCTGATCGCCTCGGAGAACTTCACGTCGCCGGCCGTGCTCGCCGCGTCCGGCTCGGTGCTGACGAACAAGTACGCCGAGGGCTACCCCGGCCGCCGCTACTACGGCGGCAACCGGGTCATCGACGAGGTGGAGGACCTGGCCCGCGACCGGGCCACCGCGCTCTTCGGGGCCGACCACGCCAACGTGCAGCCGCACGCCGGGGCCAACGCCAACCTCGCGGCCTACAACGCACTGCTCGAGCCGGGGGAGACGATCCTCGCCATGCGGCTCGACCACGGCGGCCACCTGACGCACGGGTCGCCCGCCTCCATCGTCTCCAAGTTCTGGCGCTTCGTCTCCTACGGCGTCACGCCCCAGTCGGCCGACGACGCGCACCCCGGCGAGGTCATCGACTTCGACCAGGTCGCCCACCTGGCCAAGACCGAGAAGCCGGCCCTCATTGTGGCGGGATCGACGGCCTACTCCCGGGTCATCGATCCCCGGCCCTTCCGCGAGATCGCCGACTCGGTGGGCGCGCGCTTCATGTTCGACGCCGCCCACCCGGCCGGCCTCATCGCCGGCGGGGCCCATCCGAGCCCGGTGGGCATCGCCGACGTCGTCACGCTGACCACCCACAAGACGCTGCGCGGCCCGCGTGGCGGCGCCATCCTGTGCGGCCAGGAGCTGGCCAAGAAGATCGACAGCGCGGTGTTCCCGGGGCTGCAGGGCGGCCCGCTCGAGCACGTGATCGCGGCCAAGGCGGTGGCCTTCGCCGAGGCGGCACAGCCGGAGTTCCGCCGGTACGCCGCGCAGGTCGTGGCCAACGCGGCGGCGCTGGCCGAGGCGCTGGCCGGGCACGGGTTCCGGCTCGTCTCGGGCGGCACCGACAACCACATGTTGCTGGTCGACCTGCAGCCCTTCGACCAGGAGCTGACCGGGAAGGAGGCCCAGGAGGTCCTGGACCGGGCCGGCATCACCTGCAACCGGAACACCATTCCCGACGACCCCCGTTCCCCGTTCCTCACCTCGGGCCTGCGCCTGGGAACGGCCGCCGAGACGACGGCGGGCATGGGACCGGGCGAGATGCGGCTGGTGGCCGATCTCATCGTGCGCACGCTCAAGGCCCGGACCGACGACGGGGAGATCGACGCGGTGCGCGCGGAGGTCGCGGAACTGTGCGCCGCCTTCCCGCCGTATCCCGATCTCTTGGCCTAACGCGTGCCCGACATCGGCTGGTACGGCCTGGTCCTGGTGATTGCGGCGGGCGCCACGGCCGCACTGACGGTCCCGGCCAAGCGCATCGCACTGCGGGTGGGCTACGTCGCCCACCCCGGCGAGCGCACGGTGCACACGAAGCCGATCCCCTACGGCGGCGGCGCCGCCATGTTCATGGGGTTCATGGTCGCGGTGCTCGCCGCGGCGGCCGTGCCGCAACTGCGCCCGATCTTCCAGGACTCGCCCGAGATGACGGGCGTCGTGCTGGCCGCCGGCGCCATGTTCGCCGTCGGGCTGATCGACGACGTCCGTGACATGTCGGCACCGGCGAAGATGGCCGGTCAGGTCCTGGCCGCCAGCATCCTCTACTTCAGCGGCGTGACGATGTACGAGCTGAAGATCCCGCTGGCCGGGTTCTTCGTCCTCACGCCCGGCATCGTCCCGCTCATCACCGCGGCCTGGGTGATCGCGCTGACCAATGCCGTCAACCTGATCGACGGCCTGGACGGCCTGGCCGCCGGCGTGGTGGCGATCGGCGGTGGCGCCCTCGCGATCTACGGGATCCGCCTGCAGGGGCTCGGCCTCCTCCCGAACGACAACATCGGACCGCTGGTGGCCGTGGTGGCGTGCGGCATCTGCCTCGGCTTCCTGCCCTTCAACTTCAACCCGGCGCGCATCTTCATGGGCGATGCCGGCGCGCACTTCCTCGGCCTCCTCATGGCGGCCTCGACGATGGTGATCGGCGGCCGCGTGCCGACCGCCGTGCCCATCAGCGGCGTCACCTACTTCTTCTTCGCCCCCCTGTTCATCCCGATCCTCATCCTCGGGGTCCCGCTGGTCGACATGGCGTTCGCCTTCGTGCGGCGCACGGCGCGGGGGACCGGGTTCGACACCCCGGACAAGGAGCACATCCACCACCGCCTGCTCCGTCTCGGCCACGGCCCCCGGCGCAGCGTCATCATCCTGTGGGCCTGGACGGCGGTCCTGTCCAGCTTTCTCCTCTTCCCGCTGTTCGTGCACCAGGTCAACGCCTTCATCCCGATCGGGGCCGCCGCCCTCGGGGTCGGCCTCTACACCTTCTTCCACCCGGGGCTGCGCCGGGGGAACGGCGAGCGACGAGGAAGATGAGCGGAACCTGGGAATTCCGCCCCAAACTGGGCTGCGGAGCGGGTCAGCGAGGTGGTCCAGTTCCCGTCCTGACCGTTTGGACGGCATCTGGGCCGGGATGCGATGATGAGGCCTGTGTACCCCGTCCACCTCGCCTCGTCCGATGCTGCCGCCCCGGCAGCCTCGCGGACGACGGACTCCGGCGCGCCACGCACCGCATAAGGGTTCAGCAGTCGGATGCGTGGTCAAGTGAGCGTCGACGTGCGCGCCCGTCCGGGTGAGCACACCGGACGAATCCTCCCAGCCAGAGGGGCCCAAGCCGCTCCCGGGCGCCATGGCCTTCCTCAGCATGGGGCTGGCCGCGGCCGTCTGTGTGGGCATCGGCCTCGGGCTCGGGATCTTGGTGGACGACGCGCTGCACACGGCGCCGGTGTTCCTGCTGGTCGGTCTGGCGCTCGGCCTTGCGGTCGCCGCGCTCAGTGTCATCAAGCAGATCCGCACCTACCTGTAGAGGTCCGGCCGTGAACATGCTCGACGGGCTCTCGAGTCTCGGGGGCAACGCACTGGCCAAGGTCCTGCGCCGCACCATCGTCTCCGCCGTGGTGGTGGGCGCGGCGGCGATCGTGATCGCGCTGCTGCTCTCGGTGCCGTGGGCCGCGCTCGGCCTCGCCATCGGGCTCACCATCGCCGTGCTCAACCTCCGCTTCCTCGACGCCGGCGTGGCCAAGCTCAACACGGAGGGCGAGACCAGCAACAAGGTGCTGCGGCGCGCCATCGGCACCAAGAGCGTCACGCGCCTCGGCATCATCACGGTGATCTGCATCGGGCTGCTCCTCTTGAACGGGGCACTGGGCATCGGCGCCGTCGCCGGCCTCGTCATCTTCCAGTTGCTCTTCGTCGTCAACGTGGGCCGCGTCATCATTTCGCAGGGGATCCAATGAGCCACAGCTTCATCCTCGCCAGCGGCAACATCACGATCGGCGACCACCACAGCGTCTGGCACGTGGCGGGACTCACCATCTACGGCGACGTGGTGTGGACCACGCTCCTCGCGGCCGCCATCGTCATGGCCTTCGGCCTGCGCATGCGGGCCAAGGTCACCTCGGGGGTGCCGGGCAAGCTGCAGCTGCTTCTGGGAGACGCTGGTCGAGCAGGTCTCGGACCTGGCGTCGTCGGCCATCGGCCCCGAGGGCCTTCCCTTCGTCGGCCTCGGCGTCACCATCTTCTTCTTCCTCCTCATCTGCAACTGGCTCGCCTTCATCCCGAGCGGCGACCCGGGCTTCCTGGCCCCGCCGACGGGCGACGTGAACCTTCCCCTGGCCCTGGCCCTCACGGTGTTCTTCCTGGTGCACTACAACTCGGTCAAGGCGCGGGGCTGGAAGGGCTACTTCAAGCACTACGCCCAGCCCTACGCCGCGCTCGACGCCCGATCAACATCATTGAGGAGATCACCAAGCCGATCACGCTGACCTTCCGGCTCTTCGGCAACATCTTCTCGGGCGTGCTGATGGTCGCGGTGATCGTCGCCCTGATCCCGCCCTACCTGTCCTGGATCGGGCTTGCTCATCTGGAAGCCCTTCGACGAGCTGTTCATCGGCGCCATCCAGGCCTTCATCTTCGCCCTGCTGACCATCATGTACCTCGGCATGGGCATGAGCAGGGATGCCCACTGAGGATCCGGGCGACCACGGACATCGATTCGGAAGAACGATCTCGACAAAGGAGAGGAAACATGGCAACAAACGACATTGAAGGTGCGGTGCGTATCGCCGGCGCCCTGGTCGGCGGCGGGCTCGCACTGGGTGGCGGCGCCATCGGTGCCGCGGTCGGCGACGGCCTGGCCGGTTCGCAGACCATCGCCGCCATCGCACGGCAGCCGGAGATCGAGGCCAAGGCCCGTCAGTACTTCTTCCTGACGGTCGGTCTGGTGGAGGCCATGTACTTCATCAACCTGCTGTTCATGGTGGTGTTCGTCTACGTCTTCGCCGCCAAGAGCATCACCGCTAGCGCGATCCAACTCACCGTCTACCTCACGGAGACACTCCGGAAACTGAGAGCATCATGACCACCGCAGGCATTTTCCTCTTGCCCAATGGGACCTTCTTCATTGAGCTGATCGTCTCGATCGTCCTGATTCTGGCGATCTACAAGTGGGTGCTGCCTCCCATCAACAAGGCGATGGAGGAGCGCCAGGAGAAGATCAGGGAGTCGTTGGAGGCCGCCGACAAGGCGCGCGCCGACGCCGAGGCCGCCGACGACGAGCGCCGGAACGTGCTGGAAGAGGCGCGCCAGCAGGCCCGCGAGATCGTCGCCACGGCCAATCGCACGGCCGAGCAGGTGCGCACCGACGCGCAGGCGCGGGGGCAGGGGGAGTACGAGCGCATCGTCGGCAACGCCGACGTCGAGATCGCCCTGGCCCGCCAGCGTGCGGTCGAGGAAGCGGCGTCGCGCATGGGTGAGATCGTGATGGAGGTGGTGGAGCGGGTCATCGGGCGCGAGGTGAACGCCGAGGCCCACCGCGACCTCATCGACGAGGCCGTCGCCGCCCTGCGGGCCGACACGGCCGGCGGCGCCGGCCGCCGGCCGGGAGCCGGGGCCCGGCAGTGAACCCGGCGCTTCAGGGGTACACGGCCGCGGTGGCCGAGGCGGCCGGCCCGGCCGCGCTCGGAGGCCTGGCGGCCGACCTTGAGGCGATTGAGCAACTCGTCCTGGCCAACGACCAGCTCCGCGCCGCGCTGACCGACACGGCCGTGCCCGGTCCGGCCCGCCGGGCCGTCGTGCTCGACCTGCTGGACGGGAAGGTCACGGCCGCCGGCGCGCCGGCTGGCGGCCTTCGCCGGCATGGTGGTCGCCCGCCCCCGAGGTCGCCGCCGCGCTCGGCTGGGTCAGCACCCGGGTGCGCCACCTCGCCGAGGGCCAGGACGACGAGCCGGGCCTGAGCCTGATGCAGTCCCGCCAGCGTGTCGGCGGGTACGCCACGGCCGTCCACGAGGACATGACCACCGCCGAGCTGGAGTCGCTCGAGGACGACCTGTTCCGGTTCGCCCGGATCGTGGCCGCCACGCCGGCCCTCCGCTCCGCCCTGTCCGACCGTGACCTCGACGTGGCGGCACGCCAGGGCCTGGTCACCCAATTGCTGGAGGGCAAGGTGCCGGCGGCCACCCTGGCGCTGGCCCGCTTCGCCGTGACGGGGGGCCGGGCCCGGGACATCGTCGGGACCCTGGACTTCCTGGTGGAGCTGACGGCGCAGGCCCGGGGCTGGCGCATCGCCCGCGTCCGTGGCGGCGGCGCCGATCGAGGACGCGCAGCGGACCGAGTTGGCCGACTCGCTCGGCACCCTGGCCGGCGGGCCGGTGGAGCTGCAGGTGGAGGTGGACGAGTCGCTGCTGAGCGGCGCGTTGATCCGCATCGGCGACCTGCAGGTGGACGCCACGGCACGGGGGCGGATCGACGCCCTGCGTGAGCACTTCACCCCGACCGGCTGGGAGCCGGCCGGATTCGGCCGAGGGCACAGTTCGAAGGACCAGACAGAGGGAGCAGAGTGATGGCAGAGCTCACGATCGACGCCAGTGAGATCACCAAGGCGCTGGAGCGCCACGTCGAGGACTACACCCCGGCGGTGGGCACCGAGCAGATCGGGCGCATCGTCGAGGTCGGTGACGGCATCGCCCGGGTCTCCGGGCTGCCCGGTGCCGCGGTGAACGAGTTGCTCGAGTTCGAGGACGGGACCCTCGGTCTCGCCCTGAACCTCGACGAGGACACCATCGGTGCCGTCGTCCTGGGTGAGGTCGACCACCTCGAGGAGGAGCAGACGGTCAAGGCCACCGGGCGCATCCAGACCGTGCCGGTCGGCGACGCGCTGCTCGGCCGGGTGGTGAACGCCCTGGGCGAGCCGCTCGACGGCAAGGGGCCGATCAACACCACCGAGACGCGCCGCATGGAGGTGCAGGCCCCCGGGATCGTCGGCCGCCAGCCGGTGAGCGAGCCGCTGCAGACGGGCATCAAGGCCATCGACGCCATGACGCCGATCGGCCGCGGGCAGCGCGAGCTGATCATCGGCGACCGCAAGACCGGCAAGACCACGGTCGCGGTCGACACCATCCTCAACCAGGCCGGCCAGGGCGTGAAGTGCATCTACGTCGCCATCGGGCAGAAGAACTCCTCGGTGGCGCAGACCGTCGCCACCCTGGAGGACCACCAGGCGCTCGAGTACACCGTCGTGGTGGTCGCCTCGGCCGGGGACCCCGCTCCCTACAAGTACCTGGCGCCCTACGCCGGCTGCGCCATGGGCCAGCACTGGATGGAGAACGGCGAGCACGCGCTCATCATCTACGACGACCTCTCCAAGCAGGCGGAGGCCTACCGGTCCGTCTCGCTGCTGCTCCGGCGCCCACCGGGTCGCGAGGCGTACCCCGGCGACGTCTTCTACCTGCACTCGCGCCTGCTCGAGCGGGCCGCCAAGCTCTCCGACGCGCTCGGGGGCGGGTCGCTGACCGCGCTGCCGATCATCGAGACCAAGGCCGGCGACATCTCGGCCTACATCCCGACCAACGTCATCTCCATCACCGACGGGCAGGTCTTCTTGGAGACCGACCTGTTCAACTCGGGCATCCGGCCGGCCATCAACGTCGGCAACTCGGTGAGCCGGGTGGGGAGCGCCGCCCAGGTCAAGGCGATGAAGCAGGTCTCGGGCACGCTCAAGCTCGACCTGGCCCAGTTCCGCGAGCTCGAGTCGTTCGCCACCTTCGGCTCGGAGCTCGACCGCGTGTCGCAGGCCCAGCTCGACCGCGGCTACCGGCTGACGGAGCTGCTCAAGCAGCCCCAGAACGCAGCCGGTGCCGGTGGAGGAGCAGGTCGTCGTCATTTACGCCGGGACCAAGGGCTGGACGGACACGGTCCCGGTGAGCGAGGTGCAACGGTTCGCCACCGAGCTCATCGAGTACTTCAGGGCGAACCACCCGGCCGTGCTCGAGACGATCCGCACCACGGGCGCCATGCCCGACGGCGACGAGCTCGACAAGGGCCTGACCACGTTCCTCGAGGGCTTCGACACCGGGAAGGTCGACTGACGCATGGCCGGAGGCCAAGAGCGCATTCTGCGGCGCCGCATCCGCAGCGTGCAGTCCACGAGGAAGATCACCAAGGCGATGGAGCTCATCGCCGCGTCGCGGATCGTGCGCGCCCAGAACCGGATCGCGGCGAACCGCCCCTTCCGCGAGGGCATGGAGCGCGTGCTGCGGCTGGCGGCGGCGGCCGACCCGATCGCGGCCAAGAAGCTGCTCGGCACGCCCGAGTCGCCGCAGCACGTCGGGATCCTGCTGATCGCCGGCGACCGGGGCCTGGCCGGGTCGTACAACTCGGGCGTCCTGCGCCTGACCGAGCGCACGGTGGCCGAGTACCGGGCCGCCGGCACCGAGGTCACGGTGTGGTCCGTGGGCAAGAAGGCCCCGTCGTACCTCCGCTTCCGCGGCATCGAGGTGGCGCAGTCGTTCGCCGGCGTGGCCGACCGCCCCGAGTTCGGCGACGCCCGGCGCATCGCCGCCATCGTGGCCGCACCGTTCGTGTCCGGCGAGATCGACCTGGTGCAGATGGTCTCGACCCGCTTCATCTCCGCCGGGACCCAGCGCGTCGAGCGGATGCAGATGCTGCCCCTGCCGCTGCCCGAGGAGGCCGGCGTGGTCTACGAGGAGGACGGGGACGCTCGAGGGCTACACCGAGTTCGAGCCCGAGCCGGCGAAGCTGCTGGCCAAGTTGGCCCCCCGGGCCCTGGAGGCGGAGATCTTCGCCGCGCTGCTCGAAGGCGCGGCGGCGTTCTTCACCGCGCAACAGCGCGCCATGGCGGCCGCCACCGAGAACGCGGACGAGCTCGTCCGCACCCTGACCCGCGTCATGAACCGCGCCCGTCAGGACGCCATCACCACCGAGATCATGGAGATCGTCGGCGGGGCCGAGGCGCTCCGCCAATCGAAGGGAGCTTGACCGCATGACCACCACCGCAGAGAGAGCAGACGACACCACGGGACAGCGCGCTCGAGGAAGGGCGGGTCGTCGCCATCGCCGGACCGGTGATCGACGTCGAGTTCCCCCCGCACGCCCTGCCCGAGATCAACTTCGAGGTCGAGTTCGACATCGAGCTCGACGGCTCCACGCACACCGTCGCGGCCGAGGTGGCCCAGCAGATCGGCGACGGGCGCGTCCGCTGCATCTGCATGCAGCAGACGGACGGGCTCGTCCGCGGCGCGGCGGTGCGCAACCTCGGCCGCGGCATCTCGGTCCCGGTGGGCAACGCCGTGCTCGGCCACGTCTTCAACGTGCTGGGCCAGCCGCTCGACACCGACCACATCGACGGGATCGAGGAGCGCTGGGAGATCCACCGCCCGCGCCCCGGCGTTCGACCAGCTGGAGCCGAGGGCCCAGATGTTCGAGACCGGGCATCAAGGTCATCGACCTGCTCGAGCCCTACGTGCAGGGCGGCAAGATCGGCCTCTTCGGCGGGGCCGGCGTCGGCAAGACCGTCATCATCCAGGAGATGATCCACCGCGTGGCCCAGCAGTACAGCGGGGTCTCGGTCTTCGCCGGCGTGGGGGAGCGCACCCGTGAGGGCACCGACATGTGGCTCGAGATGCAGGAGTCCGGCGTCATCGACAAGGCGGCGCTGGTCTACGGCCAGATGGACGAGCCCCCGGGCGTCCGCCTGCGCGTCGCCCTGGCCGCGCTGACCATGGCCGAGTACTTCCGCGACGTGCAGAACCAGGACGTGCTGCTGTTCGTCGACAACATCTTCCGCTTCGTCCAGGCCGGCTCCGAGGTCTCCACCCTGCTCGGCCGCATGCCCTCCGCCGTGGGCTACCAGCCCACGCTGGCCGACGAGATGGGCGAGCTGCAGGAGCGGATCACCTCGACCAAGGGGAAGTCGATCACCTCGCTGCAGGCCGTGTACGTCCCCGCGGACGACTACACCGACCCGGCGCCGTTCACGACGTTCACCCACCTCGACGCCACGACCGAGCTGTCGCGCCAGATCGCCGCGTTGGGCATCTACCCGGCGGTCGACCCGCTGGCGTCGACGTCGAACATCCTGGCGCCCGAGATCGTGGGGGACCGCCACTACGCCGTCGCCCGCCGGGTCCAGGAGATCCTGCAGCGCTACAAGGAGCTGCAGGACATCATCGCCATCCTCGGCATGGACGAGCTGTCCGAGGAGGACCGGGTGACGGTGAGCCGGGCCCGCAAGGTCCAGCGCTTCCTGTCCCAGCCCTTCTTCGTGGCCGAGGTCTTCACCGGCGTGCCGGGCATCTTCGTGCCGATCGACGAGACGGTCGAGTCGTTCGAGGCGCTGGCCAACGGCGACCTGGACAACGTCCCCGAGCAGGCCTTCCTCAACGTCGGCGGCGTGGAGTCCGTGCTCGAGAAGGCGAAGACGCTCGAGGCCGAGGCGGGCTAGTGGCCGACGGCGTCTTCGGCGTGGAGATCGTCACGCCCGAGCAGTCCCTCTTCGCCGGCGGCGCGACCTCGGTCGTGCTGGCCACCTCCGAAGGGGCCCTCACCGTGCTCGACGGCCACACGCCGCTGGTGGGCGACGTCGTGCACTGCGAGGTGAAGGTCGAGCAGGCCGAAGGGACCCTGCGTGCGCCTGGCCGTGCACGGCGGGTTCCTCCAGGTCGACACCAGCCCGGGCGCGGCCGAGGGCCTGGCCGAGGGCGACGGCCCGCTGCCCGGGTTGTCGACCCGGGTGACGGTGCTGGCCGGCGTGGCCGAGCTGGCGTCGGAGATCGACGTGCCCCGGGCCGAGCAGGCCCGCGAGCGCGCCGCCCAGCGGGTCAGCGAGCTCGGACGGCGGGCGGGGCCCGGCCGCCGAGGACGTCGAGGAGGACCTGGAGCTGGCCGAGGCGGAAGGTGCGCTGGCCCGGGCCGAGCTGCGGCTTGCCGTGGCCGCCGACAACGCCGCCGCCTAGAGCTTCCGGCGGCCGGACCGGCTCGCCGCCGGCCCGGATCAGCCGAAGGAGATCGAGCTGATACTCGGCCAGCTTGGCCAGGGCGTGGCTGGCGTCGATCTTGCGCAGCGTCCCCGACTTGGAGCGCATGACCAGCGACTGCGTCGTGGCCCCGAACTCGTGGTACTGCACGCCCTGGAGCAGCTCGCCGTCGGTGATGCCGGTGGCGGCGAAGAAGCAGTTGTTGCCCTGCACGAGGTCGTCGGTCGTCAGCACGGCGTCGAGCGCGTAGCCGGCCTCGAGGGCCGCGGCGCGCTCCTCCTCGTTGCGCGGGTAGAGCCGGCCCTGGATCTCGGCGCCCATGCACTTGAGCGCGGCGGCGGCCAGCACGCCCTCGGGCGTGCCCCCGATGCCGAAGAGGATGTCGGTGCCCGCGCCGGGCCAGCCGGTGGCGATGGCACCGGCCACGTCGCCGTCGGTGATGAGGCGGATCCGGGCCCCGGTGGAGCGCACCTCGGCGACGAGGGCGTCGTGACGGGGCCGGTCCAGGATGACCGCGGTCAGGTCGCGGACGGGGCGCCCCAGGGCCTCGGAGAGGGCGTGGAGGTTCTCGGTCGGCGTGCGCCGGATGTCGCAGGCGCCCTTGGCCCGTGGCCCCACGGCGAGCTTCTCCATGTAGACGCAGGGCCCGGGGTCGAACATGGCGCCCCGCTCGGCCACGGCGATGACGGCCAGCGCACCGCCCCGGCCCTGGGCGGTCAGCGTGGTGCCGTCGATGGGGTCGACGGCGATGTCGGTCAGCGGGGGAGTGCCGTCGCCGATCTTCTCCCCGTTGAAGAGCATCGGCGCGTTGTCCTTCTCGCCCTCGCCGATGACGACGATCCCGTCCATCGGCACGCTGGAGAGGACGGTCCGCATCGCCTCGACGGCGGCACCGTCGGCACCGAGCTTGTCCCCCCGGCCCATCCAGCGGCTGGCCGCCATGGCCGCGGCCTCGGTGACCCGCACGAGGTCCATGGCGAGGTTCCGGTCGGGGGCTTGGGGCGACGTCACCACGGGCCCTGACCATAGTTGGTCGCGGATCGCCGCTTGCCGGTCGGACCGCCCTCCAGCGGCGATACTTGGGGTCGTGGATGAGATCGTGGTCGAGCCCAACGGCCCGCTCCGGGGCACCGTCAGCGCAGGCGGTGCGAAGAATTCGGCGCTCAAGCTGATGGCGGCCTGCCTGCTGGCCGAGGGTTGCACGGTGCTCTCCAACGTCCCTCGCATCTCCGACGTCGACACCATGGCCGAGGTGCTGCGCGGCATCGGGGCGCGGGTGGAGCGTCTCGACAACGGGGATGTGAGCGTGACCACCCCGCCGGACGGGCGAGCTGGTGCCCTCGGGCCCCTACGAGCTGTTCGAGCGGATGCGGGCCTCGGTCGTCGTCCTCGGGCTCCTCCTGGCCCGCTGCGGCGTCCGTGCGGGTGCCGCTGCCCGGCGGGGACGACTTCGGGGACCGGCCGATCGACTTCCACCTCAACGGCCTCAGCGCCATGGGCGCCCGCTTCGAGTCGTCCCACGGCGAGGTGCGGGGGACGGTGCCGGGGGGCCGCCTGGTCGGCACCCGGGTCGTCCTGGAGTACCCCAGCCACACGGCGACGGACAACCTGCTCATGGCGGCGGTCCTGGCCAAGGGCACGACGGTGATCGAGAACGCGGCCAAGGAGCCCGAGGTGGCCGACCTGGCCTCCATGCTGTGCGACATGGGGGCGGTGGTGCGCGGCGCCGGGACCTCGCGCATCGAGATCGAGGGCGTGGAGGCGCTCCGGCCCACCCGCCACGCGGTCGTCCCCGACCGGGTGGTCGCCGCCACCTACCTGGCCGCCGTCGGCATGGCCGGCGGCGAGGTCACCATCGCCGACGCCCGGCCCGAGCACATGGAGATGCTCCTGCGCAAGGTCAACCAGATGGGCGTGGCCACGGACATGGGCCCGCACGGCCTGCGGGCCAGCGCGCGGCGAGCGGCTGCTGGCGGCCGACGTGGCGACGCTCCCGTACCCGGGCGTGGCGACCGACTACAGCCCGCTGCTCGTGGCGATGCTGACGGTGTCCGACGGCGTCGGGATCCTCACCGAGAACCTGTTCTCCGGGCGCTTCCGCTACGTGGAGGAGCTGCGGCGGATGGGCGCGGACATCCGGACCGAGGGCCACCACGCCGTCGTGCGCGGCGTCGCCCCGGCTCTCGGGCGCCCCCGTGCGCGCCCCCGACATCCGGGCCGGCGTGGCGCTCGTGCTGGCCGGGCTCGTGGCCGAGGGGGAGACGGTCGTGAGCGGCGCCCACCACATCGGTCGCGGCTACGAGGACCTGGCCGGCGCGCTGTGCTCCCTGGGCGCCAGGGTGACCCGCCGGTGAGCCCGCTGCCGACCGACCCGGCGGCGCTGCTGCGACCGGGCCAGGGCGGACGACCGCGTCGCGCTGGCCCGCCTGCTCTCGTACGTCGAGCGGGGCGGTGCGACGGCCACGGCGGTGGCGCACCTCGCCTACCGGTCCGACGTGCCCTACACCGTCGGGCTGACGGGCGCGCCGGGCGCCGGGAAGTCCACGCTGACCGACGGCCTCATCAGCGAGGTCCGCGGCGGCTGGCCCGGGGCGGAGGCCGTGCCGCAGGTGGCGGTGCTGGCCGTCGACCCGACGTCGCCCTTCAGCGGCGGCGCCATCCTGGGCGACCGCGTGCGCATGGGCCAGCACGCGCTCGACCCGACGGTGTTCATCCGGTCGATGGCGACGCGCGGGCACCTCGGCGGGCTCTCCCTCGCCGTCCCCGACGCCGTCCGCCTGCTCGGCGCGGCGGGCCTGCGGCGTGGTCATCGTCGAGACGGTCGGGGTCGGGCAGATGGAGGTCGAGATCGCGTCGGCGGCCGACACGACCGTGGTCGTGGTCACGCCCGGCTGGGGCGACTCCATGCAGGCGAGCAAGGCCGGGCTCCTCGAGGTCGCCGACGTGTTCGTCATCAACAAGGCGGACCGGCCGGGCGTGCGGGAGGCCCGCCGCGACCTCGAGCAGATGCTCGACCTGGCCCGGCCGGGTGCGTGGCGGCCCGAGATCATCGAGACGACGGCGACGGCCGCGCGAGGGCGTGGCCGAGCTCTGGCGCGCCGTGGCCCGCCACCGCGACCACCTGGTCGAGCTCGGGCCAGCTCGCGGTCCGCCGCAGCGACCGCGTGGCCCAGGAGCTGCGCCGGGTGCTGCTCGCCCGCACCGAGGTCAGGGTGGACGAGCTGGTCGCCGGGGAGGAGTTCACCACGGCGGTGAAGGCCCTGGCCGCCGGCGAGCTCGACCCCTACGAGGCCGCCGACGGGCTGCTGGCCGGATGAGCCGTCCCGGGCGGGTTCCGGTACGGTGCGGCGATGGGTGAGACCTTCGTCACCGTGGAGCGGCGCCCCGACAACGTCGCGCTCGTCCGGCTGGACCGGCCCAAGGCCAACGCGCTCTCCGCCGCCGTGCTGGCGCAGCTGCACGCCGCGGCCACGAGCTCCACGACGACCCGCCCGGCGCGGTCGTGCTCTGGGGCGGGCGGCGGATCTTCGCCGCCGGGGCCGACATCGTCGAGCTCGGCGACAGTGGCGCCGGGGCCGTCGGTGCGAGCTTCGCCGACGCGCTGGGCGCGCTGGCCTCGGTGCCCCGGGCCACCATCGCCGCCGTCAACGGGTACGCCCTCGGCGGCGGGCTCGAGCTGGCGCTGGCCTGCGACTTCCGCGTGTGCGCCGAGGACTCCCGCTTCGGGCTGCCCGAGGTCCTGCTCGGGGTGATCCCGGGCGGCGGCGGCACGCAGCGCCTGCCGCGGCTGATCGGGTCGTCCCGGGCCAAGGAGCTGATCTTCACCGGCCGCCAGGTGCGCGCCGAAGAGGCGCTGTCGATCGGGCTGGTCAACCGGGTCGTGGCGCCCGACGACGTCCTGGAGGCGGCGCTGACCTGGGCGGCGGAGCTCGCGGCCGGCCCGGTGGTGGCGCACGGCCTGGCCAAGTCGGCGGTCGACGGGGGCCTGGAGACCACGCTGGCCGAGGGCCTGGCCCTCGAGCACGAGGCGTTCGTCGCCGTGGCCGGGACCGAGGACGCGGCACGGGGGCTCGCGTCGTTCCGCGAGAACGGTCCGGGCAAGGCGACGTTCGTCGGGCGGTGACGCGTTGAGCTCGCCGCCCATTCCCGTCAGCTGCAGCGAGGGCGCCTTCGACCCCTCGGTCCGCTGGTTCCAGCACGCCGTCTTCTACGAGGTGCTCATCCGGGGCTATCACGACGCCAACAACGACGGCACCGGCGACCTGCGCGGCCTGCGCGAGAAGCTCGACTACATGGAGTGGCTCGGGATCGACTGCATCTGGATGCTGCCGTTCTACCCCTCGCCCTTCCGCGACGGCGGCTACGACATCAGCGACTTCTTCAACGTGCACCCCGACTACGGGAGCATCAGCGACCTGGTGGCGTTCCTGGAGGACGCGCACCGCCGCGGCATCCGGGTCATCGCCGACCTCGTGATGAACCACACGAGCGACGAGCATCCCTGGTTCATCGAGTCGCGCTCGTCGAGGGACAACGCCAAGGCCGATTGGTACGTCTGGAACGACGACGACCAGAAGTGGCCGGACGCCCGCGTCGTGTTCACCGACGTCGAGCGATCGAACTGGACGTGGGACGACACGCGCCAGCAGTACTACTGGCACCGCTTCTACCACCACCAGCCCGACCTCAACTACGACAACCCCGAGGTCGCCGACACCATGATCGACCTCGTGCGCTTCTGGCTCGATCTCGGGTTCGACGGGTTCCGGCTCGACGCCGTGCCCTACCTGTACCAGCGCGACGGGACGTCGGGGGAGCACCTGCCCGAGACGCACGCGTTCATCCGGCGCATCCGCAAGCAGATCGACGCCGACTACCCGGGCCGCATCCTGCTCGCCGAGGCCAACGGCTGGCCGAGCGACGTCGCCGACTACTTCGGCGACGGTGACGAGTGCCACCTGTGCTTCCACTTCCCCCTCATGCCGCGCCTCTTCATGGCCGTCCGGCGGGAGCAGCGCTACCCGATCACCGAGATCCTGGCGCAGACGCCGGTCATCGACGACGCCTGCCAGTGGGCCATCTTCCTGCGCAACCACGACGAGCTGACGCTGGAGCAGGTGAGCGACGAGGAGCGGGACTACCTCATGGCGGAGTACGCCAAGGACCCGAGGATGAAGCGCCACATGGGGATCGGGCGCCGCCTGGCCCCGCTGCTCGACAACGACCGGCGCACGGCCGAGCTGCTCTATGCCCTGATCCTGTCGCTGCCCGGCAGCCCGGTCATCTACTACGGCGACGAGCTCCTGATGGGTGACAACATCTACCTCGGTGACCGGGACTCCGTGCGCACGCCCATGCAGTGGTCGCCCGACCGCAACGGCGGCTTCTCCAAGGCGGACTTCGCCCAGCTCTACCTGCCGCCGCTCATGGACCCCGTCTACGGCTTCAGCGCGCTCAACGTGGAGGCGCAGCTGCGCAACCAGGGATCGTTCCTGCACTGGCTGCGCCGCATGCTGACCGAGCGGCGGGCGCTGCCGGTGATGGGCGTGGGCGCCATGGAGGTGCTGCCGTGCGCCAACCCGTCCGTCCTGGCCTACATGCGATCGGGCGAGGTGGCCGACATCCTGACCGGCTCGACCTCCACGCGGCCCCTCGGTGAGCCCGGCGGTCGGCGGCGCGCTGGACTGGGGCCACTCCACCGTGCTGGCCCGCACCGTCCCGGCCGGGAACGAGAGCGAGGGCGACGAGGCGGTGCACCGGCACCAGGCCGTGCTGTGCGTGCACAACCTGAGCCGGTTCGCCCAGCCCGCCGAGCTGGCGCTGGCCAAGTGGGCCGGCTCGACGCCCTACGAGGTGCTGGGGCGGGTGCCGTTCCCCGTCATCACCGAGGAGCCCTACGCCGTCACCCTGCCGCCCTACGGGTTCCTGTGGTTCGACCTGGTCCTGGAGGAGGAGCGGCCGCGGAATGACGGCCGAGCGCGACCAGGCCCTGCGCACGCTGACCGAGGCGTGGCTCGGGTTGCGACGGGGTCGCGCCGGAGGGCGACGATCGTCATTGAGCGCGGCCGAGGTGCTCCTGGCCGGCCGGCCGGGCCTGCTCGACATCGTGGCCCGAGGTCGGGGACCGGCGGGCCCACATGGTGGTGGGGCTGCGGGGAGTGGCCGACGAGCCCCACTTCCTCCGCTCCGGCGAGGAGTCGGCGCTCGGCCTGCTCGACGACGAGGACGGGCTCGCCGTCTGCACCGACGCGCTGCGCGACGCCCAGCTGGCCGCGCTGCTGCTGGCCACGGTGCGCGGCGTCGAGGCCCGTCCCGGACCGGTGGCGGTCCTGCGCGACGACGACGACGCCACCGTGCTCGACTGCGGCGACCGGGGCGACCTCCTCGTCTTCCCGTGGCTCGACGCGGACGCCGCGGCCCGACGTCGATCTCATGGTGGCGCTGGACGAATCCGGCTTCAACCACGTCGCCGCCCCGCTGGTGCGCTGGATCTGGGAGGGAGCGACCTCGGGGTGGTGCAGGAGCCGCTGGCCGACCGCTCGCGGGGCTGGGCGCTGGCCCTGACCTCGCTGCGCGACTTCTACGCGTCCGGCGGCTCGCCCGAGGTCGCCGGCGGCGACTTCGGCGCCGAGGCCCGGGCGCTCGGGCACCATGACCGCCCGGATGCACCTGGCCCTCGACGGCGCCTTCCAGCGGGAGCACGAGCCCGTCGTGGACTGGGTCGACCAGGCCGAGGCGGCGATCGCCGCGTCCGACGCGTCGCTGCTGGAGGCGCCGGGCGTCACCGACCTGGTGAAGTGGCTCCGCGAGTCCGAGGCCCGGCTCCCGGTCATCCGCACCCACGGGGACTTCCATCTGGGCCGCACGGCCCGGACGGACCAGGGATGGGTGGTGAGCGACTGTGCGCCCGGCGGCGTCGTGGCCCCGGGGTCGACGGTGCGCCGCCGCACGCCCCCTGGGCGACGTGGCGGACCTGCTGTGGTCGATGCACCGCGCCAGCACGGTGGCGGCCGCCGAGCGCGACCCCGCCGGCAGGCTCGGGCTGGCGGCCCTCGGCCACGCCTGGGAGATGCGGAACCGCCGGGCCTTCGTGACGGGCTATCTGGGCACGCCGGGCATCGGCGGCCTGGTCGGGCCCGACCGGGACCTGGTGCGCCGGCTCTTGTCGTTCCTGGAGCTGGCCCGCTCGGTGCGGGAGACCTCGGCCTAGAGGGCCAGGGCGGAGACCCTGAGGGTCTCGGCCGCCTCCTCGGGGGAGATGACGTTGATGGCCACGCCGGTGCCGAGCTCGAAGCCGGCGGTCGTCGTCGCCTTGGGCCAGATGTGCGCGTGCCAGTGGTACGGCTCGCCCACCCGGTAGGGGGCCGAGTGGAAGACGATGTTGTAGGCGACGTCGCCGACCGACTCGGCGAGCTGCTGCAGCGACCGGCGGATGGCCTCGCCGACGGCGACGAGGTCCTCGGTCGGGCTCCGGTGGAGATGCGGGTTGTGCTCCCGGGGCATGACGAGCATCTCGTAGGGGACGGCGCTCCAGAACGGGCAGACCACCACGACCCGGTCGTTGGCGTAGATCACCCGTTCGGTCGAGTCCTCTTCCGCTTCGATCGTCGTGCACAGGAGGCACGAGCCGACGAAGCGCGCGAAGCGCGCCTGCTCCTCGGCGAGCTCGCGGGGGATGAAGGACATGCCGAGCAACTGCCCGTGCGGGTGCTCGAGCGAGGCCCCCGCCTCGCGGCCGGAGTTCACGATGGCCTGGGTGTAGCGGAGGTTGGGCTGCGAGGCGTGCTCCTCGAGGCGGTCGCGCAGGGCCGCCATCACGAGCTCGACCTGCTCCTGGCTGAGCTGGCCCGAGGGTGGCGTCGTGCTCGGGGGAGAAGATGAGGATCTCGTGGATGCCGCCGGCGGAGGCCTGCGTGAAGACCGGGCCCCGGTTGGCGACCACGAACGGCTCGTCACCCTCGAAGGCGGGGTAGAGGTTGGGCACGACCCGGACCAGCCAGCGGCCGGTCGGGCCGTAGGTCTCGAGGGCGGGCGGCGTGTCCTCCTCGTTGCCGGGGCAGAACGGGCAGGGACGATCGAGGGCCTCGGGCAGCCAGGGGGTGCGGGTCACGAACGAGTAGGGCCGCTCGGAGCGGCCCGGGCTCACGACCACCCAACGACCCGACAACGGATCGAGGCGCAACTGGTTCATCGGTCCACTCTCTCGGGCGCTTCCCGGCCCGCCGACATCGAAAATAACCTCATCGTCTTCCCTCCACCTCTACGGTACAGGTTCCGCTGCCCGCGAAAACGCCACCGTCGCGGAACGTTCACCCTGGACTCCACGGACATAGGAGAACATGTCGGCCATGCATCACCAGCCGGACGGAGCGGCCTTCGACATCGTGCTCCTGCTCCACGTGGGCTGCGTCGTGGTGGGGCTGGTGACGACGGCGACGGCCGCGGCCACGGCCACCCGGCTCCGCCGCCTCCTGGGGTCGCCGCTGCCGCTGCCCGAGCCGCTGCGGCGCTACTTCCGGCCCGGGGTCAACTGGGCCGGGCGCACCGTCTACGGCATCCCCGTCTTCGGGTTCGCCCTCATCGCCATGAGCCAGGGCGCCTACGCGCTCGGGGACGGGTGGGTGCTGGGCGGCCTGGCCATCTTCGCCGCGGTCGCCCTCGTGGGCGAGGGGGTGCTGTGGCCGGCCGAGCGGCGGCTGCAGGTGGCGCTGGCCGACGGACGACGCCGAAGCCCCGCCGAGTCCCTGGACCGCGACGCGGCGGCCATGGCGCGGGCCGGCCGTGGCGGCGCTGGTGCTGCTGGTGGCCGGGACCGTGCTCATGGTGGCGCAACCGTGAGCGTGCGTGACGGCACGCTGCGCACCGTGGTCGACGCGCCGGGCCACTCCGTTGATGAGGGGCCCGGCATCGTCAGCCCGAGTGCGTGATCACATGCCGGGGCAGTTGCCGCCCCTGCCACCGCCCACGGGCGGCGGCTCGCTGCAGCCGCCCCCGCTGCATACCCGCCGCCCCGCCGCCCCGCCGCCGCCCCCGCCGCCGCCGCCGCTGTTGGCGATCTTGACGGTGCTCGATGCGCTGGCCGACTGGTAGTACCCGTTGCCGGCGTAGCTCACGGTCACGGAGACCGATCCGGCGACCTGGTTGACCGACGGGATGCTGCACGTGGCGATGCCGGACGAGCTCGTCGTGGCCGTGCAGCTCTGGGCCGTCTTCCCGGTGCCCAGGGTCAGCACCACGCTCTGGCCGCTCAGCGGCGTGCCGTTGCTCGTCAGGGTGGACGAGAGGGTCACCGACGAGCCGTTGGTGGCCGTGGTCGCACCGGTGTAGGTCACGGTCGTGGTCGCCGCGGTGACCACGAAGTTGTTGTGCCCCGTGCTGGGCAGCAACTGGGTCGACGTCGTGTTGCCGGCGAACGAGCCTGTGACCGGGTAGGTGCCCGATGACTCGTTGGGCGTGACGGCGCACGAAGCCTTCCCGTTCGAGCCCGTCGTGGCCGTGCAGGACTGGGTCCCGTTGAGCGTCAGCGTCACGGTCTGCCCGCTGATCCCCTGCCCCGTGACCTGGTTGGTCAGGGTGCCGGTGACGGTGGTGGGCTGACCGGTGGTCCCGGTGACGGCGCTCACCGACAGCGACGTCGGCGTGTTCACGGTGACCGACTCCGACGTGCTCGAGTCCCGAGTAGTAGCTGTTGCCGCCGTAGCTGACGGTGACGGGTAGCGGGCTGGCGCTCTGGTTGAACATGCAGATGCTGCAGCTCACATTGCCCGCGGAGTTGGTCGTCCCGCTGCACTTCTGGGCCGAGCTCCCCGTGCCGACGGTGAAGGTCACCGTCTGGCCGGCCACGGGGGCCCCGTTGCTGGTCAGCGTCGCCGACAGGACGGGGGGAGTTCCCGCTCGTGATGGAGGTGCTCCCCGTGTACGTCACGGTCGTCGGTGCCTTGGTCACCACGAAGGTGCCCGAACCGGTGCTCGGCAACAGCGTCGGAACGGTCGTGGTGTCACCGCCGAACGAGCCGCTCAACGTGTAGCTGCCCCCCGGCTCTGACGGCGTGATGGTGCAGGTCGCCACCCCGGAGGCGTTGGTCGTCCCCGTGCAGGGCTGCGTCCCGTTCAGCTTCAGCGTCACGGTCTCGCCGGGCACCGGTGTGTTCGTGTAGTTGTTGACCAGCGTGCCCGTCACCGTGGTCGGGCTGCCGTAGGTCCCGGTGGTGGAGGTCACCGTCAGGGTGGTGGACACCGCGGTGGGGCCGACCTGGACGGTGCTCGTCGCACTGGCCGGCTGGTAGTTGTTCGTGCCCGGGTAGGTGGCGCTGACCGGGTTCGGGCCGACCGGCTGGTTGACCGACGCGATGGTGCAGCTGGCGGCGCCCGTGGCGGTCGTCGTCGCGGAGCACGACTGGGCTGAGCTGCCCGACCCCAGCGTCAAGGTGACGGGCTGGTTGGCCAGCGGCGTGCGTCCCGGTCGTGAGGACACCGGAGATCACCACCGGCTGGCCGTTGGTGGTGGAGTTGGCCCCGGTGTACGTCAGCGTCGTCGCTGCGGGAGTCACCACGAACGCCGCCGAGCTGGTGCTGGTCGTCAGCGGGACGGGCTGCGTCGTGTCGCCGGGGAACGTGCCGCTGACGGTGTAGCTCCCGGTGGACTCCCCGGGCGTGATGGGCACGAGGCAAGTCCGGTGGAGTCGGTCGTGCCGGTGCAGGTCTCGGTGCCGTTCACCGTGAAGGTCACCGGCTCGTTCGGCGATCGGTTGATTGAGGTTGGAGTCGGTCAGCGTGCCCGACACCGTGGTCGAGCCCCCGTAGGTCACGTCGCCGGGTTCACGGTCAGTATCGTCGGCTCGGTCACCGAGAGGCTGCTCGTCGCGGTGGCCGGCGTGTCGTAGCTGTCTCCCGTGAAGCTCGCGTTGATCGGCTCGGTCCCGCTGGGCTGGTCGACCGTGGGGATGGTGCAGCTGACATTTCCGTTGGCGTCCGTGGTGCCGCTGCAGGACTGCGCCGTCGAGCCCGACCCGATGGTGAAGGTGACCACCTTGGTCGGCAGCGGACGTTCCCGGGGTGGGGTTGTCGTGGTGAGCGTGCCCGACAGGGTGACCGGCTGGCCGTTGACGGCCGAAGTCGAGCCGGTATAGGTCAGGCCGCTGGTGTCCGGATTGACCGTGAAGGTGGTCGTCGAGCTGTCGGAGCCGATGGGCGTCGACGTCGTCGTGTCGCCGGGGAACGACGCGGTCAGCGTATAGCTGCTCGAGGGCTCTCCTGCGGTGATGTCGCAGGTGGCGGTGCCGGTGGAGTCGGTGTCGGCGGTGCACGTTTCGGAGCCGTTCAGGGTGAAGGTGACCGGCTCGTTGACGATCGGCGCGTCGGTGTTCGGGTTCGTCAAGACGGCCGAGACGGGGGTCGGCGTCGAGAAGTTACCGGTGACCGGGCGCGACGGTGAGTGACGACGGCGCCGCCGTTGTGACCGGGGCAGGAGCCGCGACCTCGATCTGGTCGTCGACAGAGAGGCCGTAGAGGGAGCCCGAGTGGGTGTCGATCTGTCTGCTCGACGGCGCCCGAGGCGATGTTGACCTCCCAGATGTCCCCCGAGGCTGAGTCTCCGGTCCAAAAAGAGGTGCCGCCGGGGTCGAGGCTGATGGCGAACAGTGAGCCTCCGGCAGCCGGGCAACGACGCGCAGGTAGTAGGTCTGCGAGCACGTTGCCGTTCGGGTCCAAGAGGATGTCCGCATTCGAGTCCGCGACGAGGACGTCGCCGTCGGGCAGGACCTGGAGCTCGAAGTCCTCCACCGGCAGACCCGTCGACGGGTCATAGGACGCGAAGGGCTGGACGTTGAGATTCGGCTCCTGCTGGTTGGTGCACATGTTGTAGCGGAGAATGTCGGTTCCTTCGGTGCGTGTAGTAGACGGTGCACTCGTCTGACCCAAGGGCGATCCAGTCATCGCCGGTGAATTCGGTCGCCAACGGTCCGATGTTCGCCACGAGCTGGCCCGTCTTGGAGAACTCTGCGATGTAGGGCGTGGTCTGCTGGCCGACGTAGAGGTTGCCCTGGTTGTCGAAGGCCAGGGACAGGGGGTTCTGCAGGCCGCTGGCGAAGACGCCGTCGAGGGTGCCATCGGGGGCGTATTCGCTGACGTCTCCCGAGTAGTCATCGGCCACGTAGAAGTTGCCGGACGAGTCGAATGCGCTGCCGGCGGTGTAGGGCTCCTCGAGCCCGTCGTTGAGCCGCGTGACCTGTGGGTTCCCCGCACCCTGGCTGTAGACGTTGACCGCTGAGTTGCCGACGGAGGCGAAGACTTGCCCCGAGGCGAATATCGGCGTGTCGGCGCCGGCGGGCTTGGACGAGCCGAACAGGAGCCCGATGCAGCCGAGGATCAGGGCCGCCGCCAGCGCGAGCGCCATCCGGCGCCTGGCGGCGCCACGGGCGTCAAAACCCGTGTCGTCCCGGATCACCTGTCGCCCGGGTGTGGTCACCAGCCGCTGACACTCGAGCAATCGACAGTCTCATCTACGCCCCCTCATAGGTGCACCGTTGTCCGGGTGCAGCGATCGATCCATGTGCTTCAGGCGAATATGAGGCCTGCACGGGATGCGCAACAGGGGTAAAAGGACTAGACGGCTCGGCCCCGAGCCACAATTGACTCGTCGTTGTCGGCCGCGTGGTCCTGTGTTGTCGCTGCCCGAGCCGGACCGGGAGGAACGGTCAGCAGATGGTGGCGATGATGTTCCCGTACCCGTCGTGGCCCGGTGACGGGCCGTAGCCCGCCGCCGTCGAGACGACGACGAGGTGTTCGATGTTGCCCGATTCGGTCGACCCGGACTGCGTTATGGAACTGGCCACCACGACGACCATGTTCACCGGGATCGTCGACGGCGGGTTGGAGCTGTTTCCCGGATCCGATGTCCACGCGGCACCGCAGGTGTAGCTCGGAGCGTTGTCGATATAGCCCTTCATGGACGCCGGCGCATTGTTGACGCCGCTGAACTGGTTGGTCTTCCAGGTCTGCGAGCCCCAAAAGTTGACCTGCCGGCCGACGGTCGGCTTACCGGCCGAGACGTCACCGATGACGAACCCCCCGCCCCCAGAAGGGGGCGCTGCGGTTGTCTCGGTTCCTGATGCGCTGGCGGGCCTGTAGTACGCGTCTCCGCCGAAGGAGACGGCGATCGGGACGGATCCGGCCGTCTGGTTCGGCGAGGCGATGGTGCAGCTGGCGATACCGGCCGAGTTGGTGGTCCCGGTGCAGCTCTGGGCCGTGCTCCCCGACCCGAGGGTCATGAGGACCGCCCGGCCGCCCAGTGGTGCGCCATCGGTCGTCAGGTTCGCCGTCATGGTGAACGGCATCCCGCTTACAGCGATGGGGGGACCGGTGTAGGTGATCGCCGTCTCCTCCAGGGTCACCACGAAGCTATTTTTTCCGGAGGTCGGCAACAACTGCGGCGCTTTCGCCGCGTCGCCTGCGAACGAAGCACCCAGCGAGTAGGTAGCGGCCGGCTCGTTCGGTGTGATGGAGCATGACGCCGCGCCGCCGGCGGTGGTCGTCGCAGTGCACGACTGGGTCCCGTTCAAGGTGATCGTCACCGGCTCACCGGGAATGCCCGCGCCGGTGATGGAGTTGGTGAGCACCGCAGAGACGGAACCAGCGTCGGAGAAGTCGCTGGTGCCGGCACCGACGGTCAGTGTCGTCGGAGTACTGACGGTGGCTGTCGACGCCGCGGTGGACGACTGGTAGTCGGGGTTCCCGCCGTAGCTGGCCGAGACGGGAACGGTGCCGGAGGTCTGGTTCACATCGGTGATGGCACAGCTGGCAGCCCCGCTGGCATTGGTCGTCGCGGAGCAGCTCTGCAGTGCACTCCCCGCTCCCAGCGTGAAGGTCACGGGTTGGCCGACCACATCGGTGCCGGAAGACGGTTCGTTGGTGGTGAGCACGCCTGAGAGGGTGGCTGATTGGCCGTTCGTCACGGAAGTCGTGCCCGTGTAGGCGAAGTTCGTCGGGGCCTGTGTGACCGTGAAGGTGCTGAAGCCGCTGGTGGACGTGAGCTGGGGCATCTGGTTGGAGTCCCCAGGGAACGACCCGGTCGTGGAGTACGTCCCGGACGGCTCGTTCGGAGTGACGGAGCACGCGGCCACACCGCTCGCGTTCGTCGTGGCCGTGCAGGTCTGCGCTCCATTGAGGGTCAGGGTGACGGGCTCGTTCGGCACAGGCTGGTTCGTGTAGGTGTCGATCAGCGTGCCGGTGATCGGCGTCGACGAGTCATATGTGCCCGATGTGGGTGTAATGGTGAGCTGGGTGCCCTCGGGGAGGTTCACCGTCGAGGCCGCACTGGCCACCCGGTAGTACCCGTCGCCGGCAAAGCTCGCGGTGATCGGGATCGGCCCCGGGGACTGCCCCGTCACCGCGATCACGCACGAGGCGGTCCCGCTGGCGTCGGTCACGCCGCTACAGGTCTGAGCGCTCGAGCCGCTCCCGAGCGTGAACATCACGGAGCGGCCGTCGATTCCGGTGCCCAAGGTTGGATCGTCGGTGGTCAGGACGCCCGAGACTGTGAGTGGCTGCCCGTTTTGGGCGATGGTGCCGCCTGTATACGCGAGTTGGGTTTCCTCGAGGGTGACGACGAATTTGGCCGACCCGCTGGCCGCCGTGAGGTGCAGCGCCGGCATGGTGTCGCCGCCGAAAGTCCCGGTGAGTGTGTACGTGGCGGCGGGCTCGCCCGGCGTGATCGTGCAGGAGGCGGTGCCGGTGGCATCGGTCGTCGCGGTGCAGGTCTCGGTGCCGTTGAGCTGGAGCATCACCGGCTCGCCGGCCACGGGTGCGTTGGTCACCGAATCGGTCAGGACTCCTGAAACGGTGGTGGAGTCGGAGAAGTCACTCGTCGCCGGATTGACCATGAGTGTCGTCGGCTCCGTGACAGTCATTGACGTCGTGGTGCTGGTCGACGTGTCATAGACGTCCCCGCCGAAGCTGGTCGTGACCGGAGTGTCGGTGACCGGCTGGTCCATGGTGGCGATGGTGCAGCTGACGTTCCCGCTGGCGTCGGTGGTGCCGCTGCAGGACTGCGATGTGGATCCCGAGCCGACGGTGAACGTGACCACCTTGGTGGGCAGTGGCGTGTCCGGGGTCGGCGTGTTGGTGGTCAGATTGCCCGACACCGTGGTCGGCTGGCCATTGACGGCTGTGGTGGGGCCGTTGTAGCTCACCGAACTGGAATCGGGCGTCACGGTGAAGGTGTTGGACGTGCTGTCCGATCCTTCGGGCGTGGAGGTCGACGTGTCTCCCGAGAAGGCTGCCGTCAACGTGTAGGAGCTCGCCGGCTCTCCTGGCGTGATGATGCAGGTGGCCGTCCCGGTGGAGTCGGTGTCCGCGGTGCACGTTTCGGACCCGTTCAACGTGAAGGTCACTGGCTCGTCGGCGATTGGCTCATTCGTCGAGGAGTCCGTCAGGACCGCCGAGACGGGCGTGGGCGAGGAGAAGTTCCCGGAAAACGGCTGAATGGCGAGAGACGTAGGTGCGGCCGAGACGACGGGTGGCGCCGCCGCGACCTCGATCTGGTCGTCGACAGAGAGGCCGTAGAGGGAGCCCGAGTGGGTGTCGATCTGTTGCTCGACGGCGCCCGAGGCGATGTTGACCTCCCAGATGTCCCCCGAGGCTGAGTCTCCGGTCCAGAAGAGGTGCCGCCGGGGTCGAGGCTGATGGCGAACAGTGAGCCTCCGCAGCCGGGCAACGACGCGCAGGTATAGGTCTCGAGCACGTTGCCGTTCGGGTCCAAGAGGATGTCCGCATTCGAGTCCGCAACGAGGACGTCGCCGTCGGGCAGGACCTGGAGCTCGAAGTCCTCCACCGGCAGACCCGTCGACGGGTCATAGGACGCGAAGGGCTGGACGTTGAGATTCGGCTCCTGCTGGTTGGTGCACATGTTGTAGCGGAGAATGTCGGTTCCTTCGGTGCTGTAGTAGAAGGTGCACTCGTCTGACCCAAGGGCGATCCAGTCATCGCCGGTGAATTCGGTCGCCAACGGTCCGATGTTCGCCACGAGCTGGCCCGTCTTGGAGAACTCTGCGATGTAGGGCGTGGTCTGCTGGCCGACGTAGAGGTTGCCCTGGTTGTCGAAGGCCAGGGACAGGGGGTTCTGCAGGCCGCTGGCGAAGACGCCGTCGAGGGTGCCATCGGGGGCGTATTCGCTGACGTCTCCCGAGTAGTCATCGGCCACGTAGAAGTTGCCGGACGAGTCGAATGCGCTGCCGGCGGTGTAGGGCTCCTCGAGCCCGTCGTTGAGCCGCGTGACCTGTGGGTTCCCCGCTCCCTGGCTGTAGACGTTGACCGCTGAGTTGCCGACGGAGGCGAAGACTTGCCCCGAGGCGAAGATCGGCGTGTCGGCGCCGGCGGGCTTGGACACGGAGGTAACCGACGCGATGCCGATAGTGGCGAAGATCAAGGCGGCTGCCAGAGCCGACGTCATCCAGCGCGACGCGGCGCAACCGGCGTCGAACAAAGTTTCGTCCCGGTGCGCTGCGTCGCCCGGGGTGTGGTCACCAGCCGCCGACACTCGAGCAATCGACAGTCTCATCTACGCCCCCTCCTAGGTGCACCGTCGTCCGGGTGCAGCAATCCATCCACGTGCGTGCTTCACCCGAATATGAGGCGTCGCCCGAAACGACGAAAGGGGCAAAAGCACTACTTGGGTTGCCGCCCCATCGACAATTGGCTCGTCGTTGTCAGCGCGGTGCGATGTCGTCGCGTCCACGGACTCGGTAGCTCCCCGCAACCGGATCATCCGCCCGGACCGAGGGCGGACACGTGGGTCAGCAGGTGGGCGTACGCGGCGTGTTAACGTGTGCGAGCAGGTGTTAACGCGTAGGTGCAGGTGTTAACGGCTCGTCACAGTCCGGTCGCGGCCAGCACCGTTGCCCGGGCGTTGTCGATCTCGCCGGCGCGGACCAGTTCCAGAAGGGGTCCGTCGAGCAAGCGCGCCCAGTCCACCGAGTCGCTGCGCAGCCCCGCCCGCTTCAGGTTCGCCCGGGCTTCGCCGAGCAACTGCGCCAGGATCCCGAGTCCGTCACCGCACTCCGATGCCACGCGGGTCCGGAGCCAGGAGGCGAGCGCGGGGCTGAGCCCACCCGTGGAGACCGACACGGTGACCGCGCCGTCCCGGTGCACGGCCGGCAGGATGAACGAGCGAGTGCGCCAGGTCGTCGGCGCTGTTGGCCCAGACGCCAGCGGCCTCGGCGTCCGCGTACACCGCCCCGTCGACCTCGGGGATCCCGGTGGCCGTGACGACCAGGCGAAAGGTCGACGCGTCGCCCTCGCCGTACTCCCGTCGCTCGACGCCGTGGAGCGACGGGACCAGCGCCTCCATGTCGTCGCCGAGCGAGGGTGCGATCACGGTCACTGCTGGCGCCGCAGTCGAGCAGCGCGCGCGCCTTGCGGGCGGCCACCCTCCCGCCCCCGACGACGAGGCAGGAACGGCCCGAGACGTCGAGGGAAACCGGGTAGAGCGGGGGAGGGGCCGGCGGCTCAGTCATGGAGCCGCGGCGGACCGACCATGCCCGCCGCGATGGTGGCGAACGTGAGGTCGTCGATCAGCACGAAGCTGCCGGTGATCCGATCGGCCTCGTAGGGGTCGACGGCCAGCGGTGTGGCCGTGCGGAGCTTCACGACGCCGATGTCGTTCTCCCGTAGCTCGTGGGCCTCGACGATCCGGAGCTCGTTCACGTCGAAGATCCCGGTCACGTCTTCGACCACGACGGGGGTGACCCGCGTCGTGTGCTTGATCCGGAGGCGGTCCCCGACGGCGAGCGGGCGGTCCTGGAACCAGCAGACGGTTGCCTCGAACGTGTCGGTCACCTCGGGGGCGCCCTTGGCCGCGGCAATGAGGTCGCCCCGCGACACGTCGAGGTGGTCGCCGAGCCGCAGCGAGACCGACAGCCCGACCTCGGCCCGCTGGAGCGGGCCGTCGGCCGTCTCGATGGCGCGGAGCGTCGTCCGGGCGCCTTGCGGGAGTACGACGACCGCGTCACCGACCCGGAAGGGCCCTCCGTTCACCATCCCGGCGTAGGTCCGACCGCCTCCCGGCTGGCGGAGCACCCACTGCACCGGAAGGCGGGCCCCGCTGCCCCGGCTCACGCCGTGCTGGGCGGCCCACCCGCCGGCCTGGGCCGACTCCAGGGCGTCCAGCACGGTGGGGCCGTCGTACCAGGGGGCCGCGTCCGAGCGGGTCACGACGTTGTCGCCGTGCAGGGCGGAGATCGGGATCACGGTGCAGGACAGAGATGCCGAGCCGGCGGGCCAGCGCCTCCATCTCGTCGGCGATGCGCTGGTAGGCGGAGCGGTCCCAGCCGACGAGGTCCATCTTGTTGGCGCAGACCACGAGCTGGTCGACGCCGAGCAGCGCAGCGATGCAGATGTGCCGTCGCGACTGTTCGCGCAGACCCGAGGTCGCGTCGACGAGGACCAGCGCGAGATCGGCCGTCGACGCGCCCGTGGCCATGTTGCGAGGTGTACTGGACGTGGCCCGGACAGTCGGCGATGACGAACTTCCGGTGCGGGGTCGCGGCGTAGCGGTAGGCGACGTCGATCGTGATGCCCTGTTCGCGCTCGGCGCGCAGGCCATCGGTCACGAAGGACAGGTCGACCTCGCCCAGTCCTCGCCGCTCCGACGCGGTCTCAATGGCGGTCAGCTGGTCGTCGAAGAGCTGGCGGGTGTCGAAGAGGAGCCGGCCGATGAGGGTGCTCTTCCCGTCGTCCACCGATCCGATGGTGGCGAACCGGAGCAGGTCCATGGTGTCCACGCCGAGCTCGGGACCGCCGGCCGGCGGCGAGCCGGGCAACGTGGTCATGGGTCTAGAAGTACCCCTCACGCTTGCGGTCTTCCATCGCGGTCTCCGAGAAGCGGTCGTCGGCCCGGGTCGCTCCGCGCTCGGAGATCCTCGACGCGGAGACCTCACGGATGATCTCCTCCACCGTGTCGGCGGAGGAGCGCACCGCACCCGTGCAGGTGGCGTCGCCGACGGTGCGGAAGCGCACCGTCTCCTTGCGGACTTCCTCGCCTGCCTCCGGGCTCACCCATTCGCTGACGGCCAGCAGCATGCCGTCGCGCTCGACCACTTCCCGCTCGTGCGCGTAGTAGATGGAAGGCAGCTCGATGCGCTCGCGCCAGATGTACTGCCAGATGTCGAGCTCGGTCCAGTCCGACAGAGGGAAGGCGCGCAGGTGCTCGCCCGGGCGCACGCTGCCCTGATAGAGCTGCCACAGCTCGGGTCGCTGCGCTTTGGGATCCCACTGCCCGAACGAGTCGCGGAAGGAGAGGACCCGCTCCTTGGCTCTGGCCTTGTCCTCGTCCCGGCGGGCGCCGCCGAAGGCGGCGTCGAACCCGTGGGCATTGATGGCATCGAGCAGCGTCGTTGTCTGCAGGCGATTGCGCGACGCGATCGGGCCCGGATCGGCCACCCGGCCCTGGTCGATGGAGTCCTGCACGCTCGCCACAATGAGGCGGGCGCCCTCGGCCTCGACCTGCGCGTCCCGGTAGTCGAGCACTTCGGAGAAGTTGTGCCCGGTGTCCACGTGGAGGACCGGGAAGGGGATCCTGCCCGGGCTTGAACGCCTTGGCGGCCAGGTGCAGCAGGACCGCCGAATCCTTGCCCCCGCTGAAGAGGAGGACCGGGCGCTCCGATTCGGCTGCCACCTCGCGGATGATGAAGATGGCCAGGGACTCCAGGAGGTCGAGGTGGCCGAGGGGATGCTCCACCGGCCTGACCAGGGCGGTCACCGATCCGCCGGGCCGGGCCGCGCCAGGGCCCGCAACGGCGGGGTCCTGCGGGGAACGGAAGGCGGCGGCGGTGTCCATGGAGCCTCTCAAATCATGACCATTTTGGTCATGTATACTAAAGCCTGCATTCGGACGGGCGTCAAGCGCCGGCGGCGGGCCCCCGAAACGGCCCGATCGCCCCGTGGAGAAGGTGAGGGATCTGTGGCCGAGACCAACGTGAGCGACCAGCAGTTGACCGCTGAGGACCTCGCCGCGGTCAGCGACGGGTTCGAGTCCGCTCCCGCCAGTGCCGTCATCAGGTGGGCGGTCGAGTCCTTCGGCGACTCCCTGGTGCTGGCGGCCTCGTTCGAGGACATCGTGCTGATCGACCTGGTCACCAAGGTTGCGCCGGCAGTCGAAGTCGTCTTCTTGGACACAGAGGCACACTTTCCCGAGACATTGGCCTTCGTCGACGATATGCGGGAGCGCTACGGGCTCAATCTCACGGTGACGAAGCCGGGCCCCGAAGCCGCCGCCTACCCCTGCGGTTCCGATCAGTGCTGCCAGTTCCGCAAGGTGGAGCCGCTGCGCCGCGCCCTCGCCGGGAAGCGGGCCTGGCTGACGTCGCTCAAGCGATCGGACGGCCCCACCCGCGCCGATGCGCCGATCGTCAGCTGGGACGCCGGGTTCGGGCTCGTGAAGGTCAATCCGCTGGCGACGTGGACCGAGGACGACATTTCGTCCTACCTCGCCGACCACGAGCTGCCCGTGCACCCGCTCACGCTCGCGCGGGTACCGCTCCATCGGGTGCGCACCGACAACGCGTCCGGTGGCCGAGGGGGAGGACGCCCGCGCCGGTCGTTGGGCCGGCGCCGACAAGTCCGAGTGCGGCCTGCACGTCTAGTGCCTCGTGACCTCGACAATCCCTACGGGATGGAGTTCCGCGGCCGGCGCGACCGCGGGCTCAAGTTCATCAGGCCCTACCGCAACATCGGCGAGCTCAACCCCGTCGAGCAGCTGAAGCTGTCGCGGCACCCCTTCGAGGTCGCCCAGGCCATCATCGACACCTACTCCAAGCAGGGCGCCGACTCCATCAACAAGGTGCCCGGCGAGCTCGAGCGCCTCAAGTGGGTCGGGATGTACCCCCAGCGCCAGGGCGGCGACGCCTTCATGATGCGGATCAAGGTTCCGGGCGGCGTCATGACGCGCGGCCCAGGTCCGCGAGATCGGTGTGGCGGCCGACGCGTTCGCCGAGGGCCCCGACGAGAGTCCTGTCTTCGGGAACCGCTACGCCGACCTCACGACGAGGCAGGACATTCAGCTCCACTGGATCCGCATCGCCGACGTCCCCCGGATTTGGCAGCGCTTCTGGGATGTCGGCTTGACCACGGTCCAGGCGTGCGGCGACTCCGCCCGCAACGTGTGCTCGTGCCCCGTCTCGGGCATCGACGAGAAGGAGGTCGTCGAGGCGCTGCCCGTGGCCGAGGCGATTTCGGCCTTCTTCACGGGCAATCGCGAGTACGCCAACCTGCCACGCAAGTTCAAGATCGCCGTCACGGGCTGCACGGAGGACTGCGCCCGGGTCGAGATCAACGACATCGGCCTGTGGCCGGCGGAGCATGCCGGACGGCACCGTCGGCTTCAACGTGCTGATCGGCGGCGGTCTCTCCGACGGCGAGCGCATGGCCTCCGACATCGACGTCTTCATCCGGCCCGATCAGGCCGTCGAGCTCTGCCGGGGCGTGGCGCAACTCTTCGGGGAGCTGGGCAACCGGGAGAACCGTGGCCTGGCCCGGATGCGCTACCTCGCCCAGGAGCTCGGTCCCGAAGGGTTCCGGGCCGCCCTCGACGAGCGCACGAACTTCGCGTTGGAGCCGGCCGGCCGGGAGCTGACCACCGCGTTCCGCGGCGACCACGTCGGCGTGCACCCCCAGAAGCAGCCGGGCCTCCTCTACGTCGGTTGCTCGGTCCCGGTCGGTCGGATGCACGGGATCGAACTGATCGAGCTGGCGCGCCTGGCCGAGACGTACGGGGACGGCGGCGTGCGGATCGGCACCGACCAGAACTTCATCGTCTCCGGTGTCCCCGAGGAGCGACTCGACGACCTGCTGGCCGAGCCCCTCATGCAGACGTATTCACCGTTCCCCGGGCCCTTCGAGCGCGGTGTCGTCGCCTGCACGGGATCCGAGTTCTGTCGCTTCGCCGTGGTGGAGACGAAGGAACGGGCCGTGAAGTGGGCGCGGACGCTCGACGCGCAGCTGTCGTCGGGCGACGAAGGAGGGAGCGCGCGCGACGACGCCGGGGTGATCCGGATGCACTTCTCGGGCTGCTCCGCCTCCTGCGCCCAGCCGCAGATCGCGGACATCGGCTTCCGGGGTGACATCGCGCACATCGACGAGCACATCGAAGAGGCCGTCGACATCGGGCTGGGTGGTTCGCTCGGGCCCGACGCGGCGTTCATCGACTGGGTCGAGGGCGCGCATGCCGGTCGACCGGGTGCCGGACGCGCTGCTCCGGGTGGTCACCCGGTACCGCGAGGATCGCCGTCCCGGCGAGCCGTTCCACCTCTGGGCGCGACGAACCAGCGCCGACGAGCTGCGGTCCACGCTGGCTCGGTGCTGCCGAGGCGGTGACATCGTGAAGCGCTACCGCATCAGGGAGCAGATGAACGGGATCACCGAGCCGCCCGGCAAGGTCTGGTTCTGGGAGCTCGAGGCCGGCGTGATCCACGCCGACCGCTGCATCCAGTGCGGCACGTGCGTCGCCGTCTGCCCTTCGAACTCCATCGGCGTGAACGAGGACACGGACCTGCCGGAGTTGGTCAAGATGTGCACCGGCTGCTCGCTGTGCTGGGACTTCTGCCCGCGCGGCGGGCTCCGCTACGAGGCACTGTGGCCGCCCTCGGCCGGGGTGAGCGGGGAGGACGCCGAGGTGCAGCCGGCGCAGGTCCGTTCCGACTCGTCGGACACGTACTGGAAGATCAGCGGCGGCCCGCCGGCAGAGGGGCTCGGCGCGGTCGTCGATTCCTATGCGGTCAGAGCGGGTGCGGAAATCGACGATGCGCAGGACGGCGGTGCGGTCAGCGCGCTGCTGATCGGGCTGCTGGCCGCCGGCGAGATCGACGGCGCGCTCGTCTCCAAGCCGAGCGCCGATCCCGACGAGCAGTGGAAGGGCGTCGCGACCATCGCGACCACGGCCGGCCGAGATCAAGGCCGCTTCGGGCAGCTTCTACAACCAGACGATGGCGTTGGCCGAGCTCGACCTGTCCCGCTACGCCCTGCCGGCGAAGCCGCGCATCGCCGTCGTCGGTACCCCGTGCGAGGTGCAGGGACTGCGGGCGATGCAGGCCAGGCGTTGGCCGACGGGCGCACACCGGGTCGATGCGGTGGTGCTGACGATCGCCCTGATGTGCACGAAGAACTTCGACTACGAGGCGCTGACCCTGCGGGAGCTCCGCGACAAGCGCGGCGTCGATCTGGACCGGGTGTCGAAGATGGACGTCATCCGTGGCCGCATGATCGTCGAGTACCGCGACGGGGAGCTGGCGGTCGACGAGCCGGTCAAGGACTTCCACGGCGCCGCGCTCAAGGGCTGCGACGAGTGTGCCGACTTCCTCGGTCGCTCGGCTGACATCTCGGTGGGCAGCGTCGGCTCCATGAACGGCTGGACGAGCGTGATCATCCGGACCGAGCGGGGTCGCCTCGCCTTCCAGGCCGCCCGGGCCAAGCTGGACGTGCGCGGGCCTGGACGACCCTGCCGCCCTCCTGCGGCTGGACGCGCTCGACAAGAAGATCGCCGAGCCGCACCCTGCAGCGCAAGCTCGATCCGGACGCGCCGCTCTTCATCGACTTCGACGAGCACGTGCGCGCCTACGAGGGCTCGGACCGCCAGCCCGTCTACATCAGACATTGACCGTCTCCGCGGTGCCGGTGCTGCACGTTCCCGACGAACCCACGGTCCGGGCCGAGGGCTGGCTGGCGGCCGTCCTCGACGGGTGAGGAGCTCGCCAGCGTCCTCGCCGACGAGAAGGACGGCGTGACGGCCTGGTTCTGGAGCCGCTGGCGCTCGCTCGCCTCGAGCGGGCCTGAACGAGGAAGGATCTCGGGCTGATCGTGCTGGGCTACCGGCGCGAGCTCTGGCTCTGGCTGGCCGGCGAGCGGACATGGGCGCAGTGCTGCTCGGGTCTCATCGGCCGCATCAACCGGCGTCTCGCGGGCGGTGGCGACGGCACCGACGGCGTGAGCGGATCGGCGCCGCCTGCCGCCATCGCGTTGCGGCGGCGTCACGGTGCAACGCGAAGGCGTGCCCGTGTTGCGGGGGGTCGACTGGCGCGTCGACGGTCGGTGACCGTTGGGTGATCCTCGGTCCGAACGGCTCCGGCAAGACGACACTGCTGCAGGTGGCCGGCGCACGGTTGTGGCCGACGGCCGGCACGGTGGAGATCCTCGGAGCCCGTCTCGGTGCAGGTCGACGTCCGGACGCTGCGTCCGCGTGTTGCGCTGGTCAGCGGCGCGGTGACCCGGCAGCTCCGTGCCGACCTGGCCGCGCGCGACGTCGTCGTCAGCGGCCGCCACGGGGCGCTCGAGACGTGGTGGAACCGCTACACCGAGGAGGATTGGGAGAAGGCGGACGCGCTGCTGGCGCTGGGTGGCGTAGGCGAGCTCGGCGATCGCCCGTTCGGGGTGATCTCGGAGGGCGAGCGCCAGCAGGTGCTCCTGGCCCGGGCGCTCATGAGCGACCCGGAGCTGCTCCTGCTCGACGAGCCGTTCGCCGGCCTCGACCTGGGCGCCCGCGAGCGCCTGCTGGTCCGGCTCACCGCGCTGGCCGCCGACCCGGCAGCCCGCCGATCGTCCTCGTCACGCACCACTGCGAGGAGATCCCGCCGGGATTCACCCACGGCGCCCTCGTCTCGAGCGGTGCATTGGTGGCGTCGGGTCCGCTGCCCGAGGTCGTGACCTCGGACGCGCGTCTCGGCCTGCTTCGGGGTGGCGGTGACCGTCGGATGCACCGACGGGCGGTGGTGGAGCCGCGCCGTCTGACGGGAGCTCGACGCGCGACGTCGGCGCGGCGCCAAAAGAGGGCCTTGCTTCAGCGGGTCGCTGAGGGTACAAACGAAGGGACAGGAGAAGTGCCGACGAGGTCGGCGCTGTGGCATTTCCCCACCATCCACCATTTGTAAAACCCTGGCTCACTAGGGTTTTTAGCCAGAGCGAAGGTAGGTCGTCGGGGAGTGACGATTGTGATCCTGCTGGTTCTCGTAGTGCTTCTCTGGGTGGCGGTGCTTAGCCCCGAGCGCTTGGCGGCGATTCGGTGAGCGCCAGGGTGTCGGGTCCATCGACCACTTCCATCATCAATTGCAGCTCCTCGAGCACGCCGGGCCCAAGACCGTGGCCCCGGCCTACCGGCTGCACACGGCGTTGCCCGGCGGCCGGTCGACCGAAGCCGCCGCGGATCTCGTCCGTCGATTCGTCGCGACCGAAGTTGGTGCTCCTGCGACCGACGGACGACGCGGCGGCAGCTGACGTCGACGGTGGCGACGGCGCGCCACTACGAGCGGGTCGGAGTGCTCGACCGCCCCGAGCCGCTCTGCCTGCCCGAAGTGAGCGTGGCGTTGCCGTCGTTCCGCCGTGAGCAGGCGCGACGGCGCTGCACCACGTTGTTGCGCTGCCTGGGTGGCGTGGCGATCTCGACCGCGCTCATCGGGGTGTTTCCCGGCGATGCACCTGGCCTGGGTGTTCACCGGGCTCTCCGGGCTGGCGGCGCTCGGGCCTGGTCGGTCTGATGGCGTACGCCAAGGAGCTCGAGGCCGAGCAGGCCCGCCGCCGTTCCCGGCGCGAGGCCCGTCGAGACGGCCACAGCAGCGCGATGCCGCGGCTCGGCCGGCTACCCGGGCGCCTGGGATGACGACGACGACTTCGAGGTGCCTCGGGCCGCAGGCCCGCTGAACGAAGCCAGCGGCCTCGGGTCCGAGAACCAGGCCTGACGGGCGCTCTCGGAGAGGATCCGGGAGCCCGACTATTCTGGGCGGTGCCGGGGGTGTAGCTCAGCTGGCAGAGCGCTACGTTCGCAATGTAGAGGCCGAGGGTTCGAATCCCTTCACCTCCACCAAAGGCCCAGGTCAGAGGCCTAGAGTGGGAGTCCCCAAAAGGTCAGATTCTGCGACGTGTCTTTACGTGTCTTTATCGAGAAAGTCTGATTCTCCAAAAACCGATGAAATCGGGATGAGTCAAGGTCGCGTTAGCGACGACCGGGCCGGTCATGGCTGTGTCGATGGACGCCACTCTCGTGGACCCGAAATCCTCCGTGTCTGGTCGGTCATGACCTCTCGTGGCCGAAGTCGCCCATGGTCGGGCGATCTGGGCTGACGTGCGTGAGGGCATCGGCGTCGCTAATTTCATTCAACAGGGTTGGTGAACCGATCTTTTCGGGAGCCCTCCAAGGCGCGGCGGGCGGCACTTTCTCGATCGGCGCCGTGAAGTGAACCCGCAATCGTTGGAATCCTTTGAGGTCGGCACGATAGGAGACCACGTCCCAGAGATCGTCAGAGAGCGCGGCAAGGTAGTGGCCCGCCCTCGTTGACCGTTTCGGAAGATCCGACGTGATGAGAATGATCGGAAGAGCTTGGCGTCGAGCAAGCTGCATCGCCATGAAGCCAGCCTTCTCGACCGTGTCCGTGCGACGAAGTGCACCCCGATCCTGTTCGTCGGGCGTTCCCCGAGCCAGGACGAGAAACGGCCGACCGTTGCTTCCGGATACTTGGGCATCGACGGGAAACCCCTCGATCCGGAAATTGACCTTTTCGATTATGGCCCCCGCCTCTTTCAGCCGGGCGATTGCCATGGCTTTAAAGTCGGCTCCTGACCGAGGTGCGCGCGACTGGAAATTTCGCGCGCCCTCGGAGATCGGGATCCTCAAACGGCTCCCGTCCGGCCCCACCAGGGACCTCAAACAGCCCGTCGAACCCGGAGTTCTTCATGGGGATCACCCGGGAATGGGGGCAAACCGAGCAGCTTGCGACGTTCGGGGAGTTGGTCGATCACCAGGTGACTACCGGGTGCTTCGAGGAGCCGATAGAGATGAGATCGAGTAGGCACCGTCGAGACGCTCTCTACATCGGTGACCACGAGGTACCGAGCCGATAGATCACAACTTCGTATCTCGGTGGCCAGCGCCTCGATGTCGGTTGTCATCCGGTAAATCGAATGAAGCCAACGGGCACGAACAATTTCATCCGCGCCGTATGAACGCTCGTGTCCTCGACGCCCAGCGGGAACGATCCACCCACGCTGGACCCAATCATCGAACTGGTTATAAGTGACCTGTGCGGCCTCGGCGGCTTCAGGCTGAGGGCGCAGAGCAGCAGAGCGTGAAGCCTCCAGTGCTTCTTGCCACTGCCCCTCTTCCAGCTCCTCGAGGCTGCTCTCGATAAGTAGCGCTGCCACCTGTGCAGGACCTACGCGTCGGCCCGACGCGCCGATCTCGCTGGCAAGGTCTTGGAGTCGCTCCCAGTTGTCCTCCTTGAAGGGCACGAGTCGGGTGACCGTCCAAGCGGGATCCGTAGGCCGCCCACCGCTCGAACGGAGACGCTGGTTGAATTCCTCACGCAGTGCGAGCAGATCGAGTGGACCCCCAATCGTCTTGGGACCAACCTCGACGACTCGCGACGCGCCAAGGGCTTCAGCGATCCTCGATTTGTCTTCCTTCTTCATGCCTCACCCTCGTCGCTGTAGTCGATGATTCCGAAATAGGTGCCGCCGATGACGATGCCGACCTCACCTTGGTCTGCCTCTCGTCCCATTCGACATAGGAACGCCCGCAGGCGTTTCAGAGCCTCGTGGTCGCCGAGAATCTCTCCCGTCACGTACGACGTCACCATCTGGGTGTCGTCGTACACCAACACGCCGCCTCGCTGATCGTCACGCCAGACCCCCCGCCCGGGAGGGAAGGCCGTTGCCCCCCGGAACAGCTTCCCGAAGGTCGTGAGCGCCTGTTCAGTCCAGTAGGCCTGATCGATCGGTTCTGCGTGGCGATCGACACTCGGAACGAACAGAGTCACCTGCTCAACACCTGCCGGCGGCCCAGCTCCGAGGGCCTCATGCAGCGCTTCGCCCATAGCTACTTTCTATATTGAAAGAAGGCTACTGTCAACGGGGTCCGGACCAAACCGATTGGGCACTTGCGACAGTTAGCACCAAGGCGAATTTCGGCCCCAGGAGGGTGTCGTTTACCCGGCCGATTGGGATACCTCGGAACCCGCCCTGCGCCTCACAACTTTCCCCTCCTGGAACTAGCGGAGGGAGCGTTGGGGCCTTCGTCGTTTCGTTCTTGGCGGTCATCGGGATGCCCGAATCGGGTCACCCTGGGATTCACCGCTGCTCATGTTGATGCGGCGCCCCCGGAAGACGAGCCATAGCGCGAACACGAACTCACCCATGCCAGTGATCGCCGAGACATCCGACGAGGAGCCCCTGACGATCACGCGGATAACGGTGTCGAACACGTACCCCATTCCGGCGAAGGCAAGAAGTAGGCCCAGCAGTTTTGGGACATAACCCGACCTGTAAGCCAGGTAGGCGAGGGCAAACAGACTCAGGCCGAAGAGGACGAGCGCAGCATCCCGGATGTTAGTGAATGAGTCGATGTGCGCAAGCGCTTGAGTGTGCAGACGGAGCGCTCCGATGAGCTGGCTGATGGCGACCGTGAACACCGCTGCGTAGGCCGTTCGGAGCCACGCCGCCAACTTCGACAGAGCAGCATTCACGGGCATGAACACGCGGTAGAGCGCCCACGCCACGACGACATCGAGGACCGCCACTAGGTACAGGCACAGGATGCCGAAGCGGAACACGCTCTCTCTCCGATGGTCTGTACTTACGTTGTAAGGCACTGTATACTTACGGCGTAAGGAAGTCAAGGTGCACGTACTGAGGAGGCAAGCAGATGTCCCCGAAGACCCAGCCGGCCACGAAGCCCCGAATCCCTCTGAGTCGGGAGCGAGTCCTGCTTGCTGCCGTCGCCTTCGCTGACGAGAGTGGGATCGCGGCGCTCACCATGCGCAAACTGGGCGAAGCTGTGGGCGTCGAAGCCATGTCGCTGTACAACCACGTGGCCAACAAGGACCAGCTCCTCGACGGCATGGTCGACCTGGTCTTCGGCGAGATCGAGCTGCCCGCGGGTGGAGCCGACTGGAAGACGGCGATGCGTGAGCGGGCGCAATCCGCCCGAGAGGCGCTGCGGCGTCATCCGTGGGCGATCGCCCTGATGTCGACACGGACCTCACCCGGCCCCGCCACGCTGCGCCACCATGACGCCGTCATCGGAAGCCTGCGTGCAGGGGGCTTTTCGATCCCGCTGGCCGCCCACGCGTTCTCCGCCCTCGACAGCTACATCTACGGCTTCGCGCTCCAAGAGGCCACTTTGCCCCTCGGCGATACCGAAGAGGAGACGGCGGAGGTGGCAACGACGATGATGGCGCAGGTCCCCGCTGACCAGTACCCCCACCTCACCGAGTTCACGGTCGAGCACGTCCTGCGGCCCGGTTATGACTACGGCAGCGAGTTCGGATTCGGGCTGGACCTGATCCTCGACGGCCTCGAGCGGGCCCGCGACTCCATCTGAATCCTCTACCTGTCCCACCTCGGGGCACTCCTTGCCCGCCTTCGGGAGTGATCGGTCCGCCGCCAGCCATCCCATGGCCCTCCTGATCCGCCCTTGACAAACTTACGTCGTAAGTATACGCTACTTACAACGTAAGTCCACGAACGGAGGGACCATGAAGACAGCAACGCTGGACCGATCGACACAACAGGCGCATGCGACGACCGTGGCGGCCGAGGCCGCTCCGACGCCGGGCGCAACACCAGCCAGAAAGACTGCCGTTCTTGTCGGACTGTGCTTCCTGATCGCCACCTTCACCTTCGCAATCGGCAACGCGCTCATCCACTCCTATTTCTCGAGCGCGACCGCCCACAGCGCCCTCATCGCCGGCGTGTTCCTTCTGGGCTGCTGCGGCCTCGCGGTCGCCACCAACGGCGCGGCCATGCGGCGAGTACTCACGCCCTATGCACCGATTCGCTCGCAGGCCTACTTCGTTCTGAGGGTGACGGAGTGCCTCACGCTGGTGACAGTGGGCATGTACTTCCTGACACGCCACGCGCAGTGGAATGCGTACGTGCTCGCGGTCTACGCCGTATCGGGTGCCGCGGGTCTCGTCCTATCGTCCGCGTTGCTGACATCGAGGATCGTGCCCAAGAACCTGTCCATACTGGGTCTCGTCGGCTACCCGGTCTTCTTGGTGGGAAGCATCTTGGCCATGTTCCACCTGATCGACGTGACGCACGGCGACAGGGATGCTGGCCCTGGTCCTCGGCGGCCTCTTCGAGCTGATCTTGCCGATCTGGCTCTTCACCAAGGGATTCACTTTCAATCAGATCGAGCGCTGATCGAAGCTCCCTCAACCCTGGAGAGACGCCTTCTCCGGTCGCAACCTCTGTTCCTCGACGTCCTCAGCCCAAACTGCATTTCACCTAATCCACAAAAGGAGCCATCGTGTCCCCGTCTACCCCCTATCCCCTCCAGCTGGAGTTCCACGCCGACCGCCGCATCACTCGGTGGCGGCCCTTCGTGCAATGGCTACTGGCCATCCCGCACCTGATGATCGCCTGGACGCTGCGCTCACTGCGCCAGGTTCTGACCCTGATCAGCCTCTTCCTGGTGCTCTTCACCAAGCGCATCCCGAGGCCGATCTTCGATGCCATCGTCATGACCTACCGCTACGAGTGGCGGGCCATGAGCTACGCCCTCTTCATGCACGAGGAATACCCTCCGTTCGACTTCGACCTCTCATCCGAGGACGACGGGATGGAATCGCACACATCTCTGCGTCTGATCTACCCCGAGCACCTCGAGCGGTGGAAGCCGTTGTACAAGTGGTTCCTCGCCGTTCCCCAGTACTTCGTTCTGGTCGCCCTCTTCGTGGCCGCGTGCGTGGGCATAGTCGTCGGGTCGTTCGCCGTGCTCGTCACCGGGCAGTACCCGGAGAAGATCCGAGACTTTCTTGTCGACGCCTACCGCTACGCGCTCCGTGTCGAGGCCTACGTCGGTTTCCTCACCGATCGGTACCCGCCGTTCAGCCTTGCCGGCTGAACGGACATCGCCGATGTCTGAGCTGGAAATGACCCGAAACCGAGCACCGAACAGACGCCGAATTCGGACCGCGGCACTGTCCCAATCGGGCCGTTCCCCGGCAGGCACAGTTGCGAGCACGTGGGCCGATCCAGCGCTCCTCGGCGGATTGAACATTGGCGTTGCGTCGTCTGGCCCGGCAACAAGCATCGCCGCTTCAGGGCCGATGATGTCCGCTGGCTGGTCGAGGAACGTGATCGTTGCCAAAGGGGACCTGCGTCATTCGCTTCGCGCTGCGAGAGCTTGCCGAGTGGACGCGAGTTCCTATCCGTGGACAGGCCCTACGAGATCTGTCCGAGCGTGTCTTTACGTGTCTTTATCGAGAGGGAAGGAGAGGTGTCGTGATGGAGCCTGAGGGGATCGAAACGCCACCACCAGGAAAGTATTCGGAAAGGACCTGGTCACAACACCGAGAACCAGACATTCGCAATGTAGAGGCCGAGGGTTCGAGTCCCTTCACCTCCACCAAAGGCCCAGGTCAGAGGCCTAAAGTGGGAGCCCCAGGACACTGTTGAGCGCTACATGATCGGCCGTAGAGCTCGAAGATGCGAAATGGCCGCATTCACCAAAGGCCCAGGTCACAAGCCGGCAGCCGGATCTCCGTCGCGGTGGGAGGTGCAATCGGGCAGCGCGTGTCTTTACGTGTCTTTACGATCTTGATTTCGTTCGCATGGATCTGGCGCTTACACGAAATGCCAGCGCGAAAGCAGGCGCGATTCCCGATGCCCGGGGGCCAAAACCTGAGTTGGTAACCTTGTGTCGTGACGTTGCATGTGACCCTTCCAACCGAATTGCAGGACGCCGTGAAGCAGGCGCGGCAGCGTGCTGCAGCGACTGGCGAGCTACTGTCATCTCCGGAGGGTGCCGCAACAACGCCGATGTCGGCGACGGTCTCGAAGTTCATCCGCCAGATTCTCACCGACGGCACTTACGAGCAAGAGATCATTCGAATCGGCAAGGAAGATCCCGACTTGGCTTCGATGTAGGTCGCGAGCTTCGGCCATTTCAACATGCCCCAAGTTGTGGACGACCTGACATTTCTCGCCATATTGAGTAACAACGCTGGCCCACCCTTGCTCTCGGCCGTCGAGTCCGGAGACGTGTGGACCACGGGAACCTGGTACTACCGGCTTCACAGGGCGATCAATGATCCGAAGTCGACGGGCATATTTTCCCGAATGGCCGCCGAACTCTCCTCGGAGAGGCGGTCGGAACTCATGCATGCGCTGAACGATCCGCCTGCCCAGATCACAATCCCAGGTCCGCGGTTAGTCGTTCCAGTTATGGGCGCGCTACGTCTTGACCCGCGCCCAAACCTTCTTACGGCCGAGGCCGTTGCCGTAGCGCTCTTGTGCGGTGGCGGCATTCGGCTGGCCACCGCGTCGCCGCCCTTGGCCCAGGCGTGTGAGACATATGGGATTCCCTTGGCCATAGAGGCACCCATCGCATAGACGAGTCAAGCGAAGTCTGGGCAGCCCCCTATGCAGTTGCACTACTCATAAGTCCGCGACCTTCAAGACCGAACCCGAAGAAGGATGGGAGTGGCGTGAATCAACCTCGGGTGCAACCTGGGCCCAAGGTCAGTTGAACGACGGCTCGCCGTGGCTGGCGTTGGGCTGGTCCCGTCGCCAGTAGGCCTTGGACGTCACGGCGTCGCGATCGAGACCGCCCGCGACGAGGAGTTCCTCTGCTGTGCGGACGAGATGGCGTTCACCGAAGAGGTACGCGGCGGCTCCGGCTGCGGGGTGCAGGTCGCTCAGCCTCTCGAGCATCTCTGTTCGATCCAGCCACACGAGGGACGTCGCCGGCCCGGCAGTCGGCGCCGGGCGCGAGTTCGTGCCATGACTCGTCCTGAGGAGGACCGTGGCGGGCGTGTCCGCGGGGAGCGCTTCGAGCAGGACGAAGGCGGCTGGCATCGCGGAGTCATCGACGACGAAGAGATGAGACGTCGCCGTTGGTCGCAGGCTGACCGCACCTCGAGGCCCGATGGCCTCGAGGTGCTGGCCCAGCTCTGCCTTGGCCGCCCAGCGGGAGGCGGGGCCGCGGCCATCGTGGATCTCGATCTCGAAGTCGGCGATGCCTTTCGCTGGATCTGCCCGCCGGATGGTGTAGCGACGGCGGAGGGCCCGGTCGCCATCGGGGAACTCAAACAAGAGATCCTGCCCTGGCGTGTACTCGAATCCCACGAGATCGGACGAGGCCATGGAGATGAGTCGCACGTGCGGCGCGACCTCATCTACGCCGACCACTTCGAGGTCGAGCAGGAACGACCCTTTCAAGCGCCCGCCGAACATGTCGTCGGGAACAGGGCGACGCGTACTGACGGGAGGCCGTTCAGCCATCGAGCACTCCTTCATGTGGCGGCGTTGCCGCGCTTTTGGGGGGGACCGGTCGATCGTCGGAAAATCACGCGACCGCCTTCCTAAAGACGCTGGTCGCCCAGCCGAGAACCAATGCGCACAAGGGGACGATGACCGCGAACGCCTGCCAGACGTGATCGCTCGAGAAAGAGCCGGCCGCGAGCGCCCGTGCACCTACGACCACGTAGTACAGCGGATCAAAGTGGGCGAGCACCCGCAGCCACGTTGGACCGAGCGCGATAGGCAGGAGCACGCCGGCAAGCAGCAGAGCGGGAAGGTTCAGGCCGTTCATGACGGAGGCAAAGGCGTCGATCTCCTTGGTCGTGAGTGCCAACGCGACCGACCAGGCCGAGATCATCACCATGAAGATTCCGATGAGCACGGCGAGCACCAGCAGTCCGCCCCAGTGGATCTGGAAGCCAAATGCCCAAGCGACCGCCACAGCGATTGCGTCGAAGAAGTACATAAAGGTCATCGCGGAGACCAGCGGCCCGGTGAGAATCGCGAGGCGGCTCGCCGGGGTCACTCGGAGGCGCTCGATGACGCCAGATCGAAGCTCAAAGATCGTGCCGAACCCCTGGGCACTGCCGCTCGCGAAGGCGAGGAGCGCGAGGATGCCGGGAAAAAAGACGTCGAGCACCGCTCCGGTCGACCCCGTTCGCGTGAAGTGCTTGAGCAGCGGCGTGAACAGCACGAGATAGAGCACGGGCGACGAGAGCCCGACGAAGAGCCACACCGGATTGCGCAGCTGCTGGGTGAAATGCCGTTGGTACAGCAGGCCGGTGTCTTTGAGGATTCTCATGCCGCCACTTCCGAGGAAATGCCGGTGTCTCGCAACGACCGCCCCGTATAGCGCAAGAACACGTCATCCAACGTGGGCTCCGAGAGGCTGATCGACTTCAGCGCAATCTGCTCCCGATCGAGCAGTCGGAGAAGCTCGGGCAAGGCGGCGCTGCCGTCCTCTACGTAGAGACGCAGCCCGCCGTCCTCGACGCCAATCTCCCGGATGAAGGGCTCGGTTCGCAAGAGCACGCGTGCTCGTTCGACCAGCCCGTCGTCAACAAGGCCGAGCACCACCGAATCGCCGACGACCTCGCGCTTGAGATCGCGAGGAGTCCCCTCGGCGACGATCGAGCCATGGTCCATGATCGTCAGCCGGTCACAGAGGGCATCCGCTTCTTCCAGATAGTGCGTGGTCAAGAAGACCGTCGATCCGCGCTCTCGGATGGCCCGGATGTGGTCCCACAGGTTCGCCCGGTTCTGCGGATCGAGCCCGGTGGTGGGCTCGTCGAGGAACAAGACCTCGGGTTGGTGAATGAGTCCGAGGGCGACGTCGAGACGCCGGCGCTGGCCACCCGAAAAGGTCGCGACCTTCCGATCGGCGAAATCGATGAGATCGAGTACGGCGGCGAGCTCTTTCGCCCGCTGGCGCACGGTGTCGAGGTCGCCTCCGTAGAGGCGACCCTGGAGGATGAGGTTCTCCCAGCCCGTCGACGGGTCGTCGGCCCCACCCGCCTGGCTGACGTAGCCGATCCGTTGACGCACTTGCTGCGGCTCCGTCGCGACGTCGGAGCCGGCAACGCTCGCCGTGCCCGAGTCGATGGGCAACAGCGTCGTGAGCATCCGGAGCGTCGTCGTCTTTCCGGCTCCGTTCGGTCCGAGGAAGCCGAAGATCTCGCCCCGACCGACCTCGAAGCTGACGCCTTTGACCGCTTCGACGGTTGCTTTCCTGACGCGGAAGCTCTTGCGAAGATCCTCCGTCGTGATGACTGCGTCCATCTTCACTCTCCTCGCTCGAACGGGTGGTGTCGGTGTTCAGGGTCAAAGGGTGGTTGGCACTGAACAGTGAGCCATTTCCCATTTGCGTACTCTGGGGGCGCGCATGGATGGATGATTTGCGTTATCGAGGTTGTTCTCATCACACAGGCGAGCCCAGTGGCTGTGTCGGTCGCTGGTGTCGGTTGGTGGTGTGAGACCACGAAGTCCCGACGTCGGATAAGGACACTGGAACAGACCGCTCCGACAAGGGCTAAGACAGCGCTGACGACGAGCAGAACGTCCAGCGCACTGGCGAAGCTGGCGTGAATGGCAGCGACAAGCGGTGCTCGCGACGCGGGAGGCACGGCGTTGATGGCCTGAGCGGCGTTGCCCTGTTGAATGGCGGTGACGACTCCGGGCAGGTGCCGCTCGAGCGATGGGATGCCGGCGAGGGCCCGACCCAAGTTCTGGCGGAGAGAGGACGCGAAGACCGACCCGTAGACCGCGATGCCGGTGGCGATGCCGATCTCGCGGAAGGTGGTGTTGACGCCTGAGGCCATGCCGGATTGCTGGGGGGCGACGACCCCGACGGCCGTGGAAGCGAGTGGCGGGTTCACGATCCCGCTGCCGACGCCGGCCACGATGAAGCCAGGGATCAAGTGGGTCCAGGAACTGCTGCCGTCGAGCCCGGTCATGAGCAGTAAACCCACCCCGGTCAGCAGGAGGCCCGGCCCGATGAGCCAACGGACGGGTATGCGATCGCTGAACACCCCGGCGAAGATCGACGAGAAAATAGCCGTCCCACTTATGAGCAGCAGCGCACTGCCGGTCGCAACAGCGGAGTAGCCGAGGTCGTCTTGGAGGTAGAGGACGAGATACAAGAACATTGCGTAGAGCGAACCGTTCAAGGCGAAGGCCGCAGCCAATCCACCGCTGAAGGTGGGGATACGGAAGAGCGACAGGTCGAACAGCGGGTGGTCGGCTCGGCGTTCCACTGCCACGAACGCAACGAAGAACACGACGGCGAGAGCGAGGCAGAGAGCGACACCGGTATCGCTCCAAGCCAACTCGCCAGCGCGGATCAATCCGTAGACCAGGCTGACCAATCCGGCGGTGAGGGTGGCGAACCCGGCCCAGTCGGGCCGGGCCGCATGTGGCGTCTTGAACTCATCCATCTGCCACCGAGCGACGACCAGCGAGGCCACACCGACCGGCAGGTTGACCAAGAAGATGCCGCGCCAGCTGATGCCGGTGGTGATGACCCCACCCAGTACTGGTCCGAGACCGGCGGACACCCCAGTGATCGCACCCCAGATTCCAAAGGCCATCCCCCGCTCCTTGCCGTGGAAGCTCTGAGCCAGAAGAGCCAGCGACGTGGCGAACAGGATCGCCCCGCCGATGCCTTGGGCGCTGCGGGACAGGATCAACATGATCGGCGACTGCGCTATCCCGCAGAGCAGCGAGCCGAGAGTGAAGACAATGAGACCGATGGTGAACAGCAATCGGTGCCCGTAACGGTCGGCCAACGAACCGGCGGTGAGCAGCACCGACGCAAGCGTCAGGGCGTAGGCGTCGACGACCCACTGCATGTCACTGAAGCTGGCGTGCAGGTCCGACTGGATGGTCGGCAAGGCGACGATCACGATGGTGATGTCCAACAGCAACATGAAGGTGGCTGCGCACACCACGATCAGGGTCCACCACTTCTTTTCCATGACAACCAGGCTGACCCTCCGATTGAGCATCCGCCACTACATCCCGTGACTCTGCCTGATTACGCCACCCGCTATGGTGATTTATGTGGGATCCATCAGCCTTGATGTCTTGGACCGAAGAATTATCCAGGCGCTTTACGTCGATCCTCGAGCGCCGTTCAGCCGCTTGGCTGAGGTCCTCGGATCTTCCGAGCAGACCGTCGCCCGTCGCTACCGCCGTCTATTCGACGCTCGCATTCTTCGCGTGGTGGGCCAGCTCGACTCCCAGCGGATCGACCAGTCCGACTGGGCCGTCCGCATCCGTTGCGCTCCGGGGTCCGCACCCACCGTCGCCGCGAAACTGGCGCAGCATCCCGACACTTCCTGGGTGCAGCTGACCTCGGGGGGAACCGAGATCTTCAGCATGATTTACACGCGCAACGGCGAACAGGGAACTCCACTGCTGCTCAGCCAGCTCTCGGTCGGTCGACAGGTCGTCGACTACGAGGCCTACTGTCTCCTCCACCTTTTCGCCACTGGATTGTCGGCTCCGCCTGGCCCGAGCGACCTCAGCAGTGGGGAGATTGACCAACTCCTCTCTCCGGCACGAGACAGCCCTTCGATCAATGGCCCGAAAGCCAAGGTGCAGGAGTCCGACTGGCCGCTCGTTCGTGCCCTTGCCGACGACGGCCGCGCTTCCTATCGGCAGTTGGCAGCGCGCACGCACTGGCACGAGTCGACCGTCCGACGGCGAGTCGAGGAACTCATTTCCTCAGGCGTCCTCTTCTTCGACTTGGACTTCGCCAGCGACGACTTCGGAAACCGCTCTCAGGCGCTGTTGTGGATGTCTGTGGCCCCCCGAAACCTGAGAGACATCGGAGAGACTTTGGCCAGCCGCCCCGATTTCCCCTTTGTCGCCGCCACCAGCGGATCCACCAACCTGGTCGCGGCACTGGTGTGCCCAGACGACCGCTCGCTGTATGAGTACCTCAGCGATGACATGACCGCCCTTAACGGCCTCACCCATATCGAGACCGCCCCCGTGATGCAATTCGTCAAGATGCACGCCACCATGGCCCCGCCCTAACCATGACGGGAGCTCTGGTCAACCGGCCTCGGACCTCACGTATCCGCGGCGGCCTCATTGTCACAAATCCAAATTCAATCAGAAGCCGCCGAAGAGAGATTCGAGCGGTGAGTGGGGGTGGATAGTGGCTACAAGTCCGCCTGCTAGGTGGACAACGATGTCGTGAGGTCGAACGATGGTGATCAAGACGATGTGGCTGAGCAACGGCATCTGGGTCGAAAGTACGGGTGGCTCGTTGGCCGAAAATCGGGCCTACCGCTAATGGCCGGGGCTGACAGGCCTAGATCGCGTCCGATACAGCGGGGGCTTGACCAGCCGTCGAACCTGGCTCGACACGAATCCCTCGTGACTAAGAGGCGCCCTCGACGTCTATTGCCGATCGACGCCGCTGCGGACTATCTGAGTGTGTCGCGGGCGACGATTGAGCGTCTTGCCTCCCGTGGCGAGCTGCCGATAGTCAAGGTCGCTGGGTCCACCCGATACGACGTTGAGGATCTCGACCGCTACATCGCCATCAACCGGTGTCGGAATCGCACGGAGACGGCCTGAAATCGTGTCTTTATGTGTCTTTATCGAGAGGAAAGGGGAGGGATCGTGATGGAGATTGAGGGGATCAAATGGCCCCGACCAGGAAAGCGATAGAAAAGGGCCTGGTCAAAAGGCCGGGACCCGTACATTCGCAATGTAGAGGCCGTGGGTTCGAATCCCATCACCTCCACCAAAAGCCCAGGTCAAGGGCTTGAAAGTGGGAGCCCCGAAAGTTACCAAGCACTGTTGAGCGCTACGTGATGGGTCGCAGAGGTCGAAAGATGTGAGTTGGCCGCCCCGGCGCCCAATACCGGCACCTTCGGCGTGGCAGACACGTCTCCGCGACGAGAGGCCCATCGATGGCTCAGTGCACTCCTGAACGGCCAGGTCTGGCCTCGTGTGATGACGTGCCCATGGTTGCCTTCGGAAGTCGGACTGAGATGTTCATTCCTCCGTTGGGGAGTGCTTCTGCATCGAGGTGACCGCGGTGGGCATTGACCACAGAGGTGACGATGGATAAACCGAGGCCGACGTTTTGGCCGTTGCTGACTCGTCCGTCGAGGCGGTGAAAGGCTCGAACAAGGACGTCACCGCCGACTCCGGCACGGGCGGCCCGCTGTTGGAAACGGTGATGTACGAAGCGTCGTCGTCACAGCCCGTGACGACTCTTACCGAGCCTCCAGTGAGGTTGTAGTGGACGGCGTTGTCGAGCAGGTTGGCGACGAGGAGTTCGAGCAGGACCCGGTCACCGAGGGTGGGGCTGGGTGACAGGTCTGCGTCTATGACAATGTTCGCCTCTCTTGAGGGAGTGTCGACCTGTTCTATTGCGTCCTGGGCGGCAGCCTCCAGGTCCACGAGCTCGTAGGCGGTCAGGCCCCGATCTGATCGAGCCAAGGTGAGGAGCCCGTCGATCATCGCCTCTGATTGGTCAAGGGCCTTTCGGACGCGACCGACGAGCACCTCGAACTGTGCGGTCGTTCTCGTGGGTTTGGCCATCGCGACGTCGATCAAGGTGCGCATGGAGGTGAGCGGGGTTCGCAGTTCGTGCGAGGCGTTGGCCACGAACCTGCGCTGACTGGCGAACGCCAAGTCGAGACGATTCAACATGTCGTCGAAGGTGTCTGCTAGCTCTTTGAGCTCATCGTCGGGACCGTCGAGGCTGATTCGCTCGTCGAGACGCTCTTGGGAGGCTCGCCGGGCCGCGGCGGTCACTTTGTGGAGGGGGAGGAGGATCCGCTGTCCTATGGCCCACCCCGAAATGCCGGCCACGATGGTGGCGACGGCTAGACCGCCGAGGGACCATACGAGTAGTTCGTGAAGGTCCCTGGTGCGCTGATTGGCGGCTCCGCTGAAGTATTGGCACTGGGTCGCCAAAGCTGGGTCGAGCTTGAGCGTGCCATTCGCCTCAGCTGTCTGGCAGGTGCGGACAAGACCGTTCGGGATGGAGCTGGGAGGAGGGGTGGGCCCAAAGCTGCGGTCAACCACCGTGTAGATGGCGGCGCCGAACGCCCCAGCAATGACGAGGAACAGTCCCGCGTAAGCCAGCGCGATGCGGGCCCGAACGCTGCGGCGGGCGATGATCCTGGGTCGCCGTCGGGCGATGGCCATGGCTAGGGGATCCGGTATCCGCCACCGATGACCGTCTCGATCATCGGTGGCTCGCCGAGTTTCCGTCGCAAGCGCAGGACGGTGACTGCGACGGCGTTGGTGAACGGATCGGCGTGTTCGTCCCAGACCTGTTCGAGGAGCTGCTCGGCCGTCACAGCCGCGCCTTCCGCCGACACGAGCGCCTCGAGTATCCCGAGCTCCTTTCGGGCTAGCGGCACCGGTCGGCCCGCTCTGGTGACGGCCCGGCGGGCCCGATCGACGATCAGGTCGCCGCGAGTGAGGACCGGCGCAGTGGAAGGGCTGCGGCGGGCCAGTGCCCGCACCCTGGCAACAAGCTCGGAGAAGTCGAACGGTTTGGCCAGATAGTCGTCGGCACCCAGGTTCAGCCCTTCCACGCGGTCCTCGACCAGAGAGGCGGCGGTGAGCATCAGGATGCGGCTTGTACTAGATGAGCCCACGATCTGCCGGCAGAACGCGTCACCGTGGACCAGGGGAAGATCGCGGTCGAGGACTATGACGACATAGGTATTCACGGTCGCCTTGTCCAGCCCGATTAATCCGTCATAGGCGACGTCGACCGCCATCCCCTGGTCGCGCAGCCCCTCGGCCACGGCGTCTGCTACGACCGAGTTGTCCTCGACGACCAGCACCCTCACAGGCTCCATGGTGCCTTACCGCCGATGACAACGGGATTACACCCCTCCTGGGCGCTGCGGCGGGGTTCCGATTCCCGTGCCAGGGGGCGGTGTTATCGCAGTGTCATCGGGCCTTTCGTACCCTCCGCATATGAACAGCCCCAACACATGGCCTTATCTGACGAAACGACCGGAGAGCGACGAGCCTTTCCGGCGCGATCGTGCCGCGGACGAGGGCGGAATCTTCGTGCTCTTCACCAGCGTGCCGCGGGATTCGCATGAACGCCGCGGCAGCTTTCTCGCTCACCGTGGCGCGGGACGCGGCGAAACGAAGGGTGTGGCATGAATATCATTCAGGCCAGCGACTTAGGCAAGCGCTACGGCGGCACGTGGGCACTGCGCGAGTGCACACTGGCCATCCCCGATGGGCATATGACCGCGCTGGTCGGACCGAACGGAGCCGGCAAGACCACCCTGTTGAACCTGGCGGTCGGTCTCACGGACCCGACGGCGGGCACAGTCACCGTCCTCGGCGGTACGCGGGCCGGGTCGCCGGCCGCGCTCGACGGCATCGCGTTCGTCGCCCAGGACGCGCCGCTGTATCAGAACCTGTCCGTCGCCGACATGCTGCACCTGACCCGCAACCTGAACCGGAACTTCGACCAGGGCTATGCCGAAGTCCGGCTGAACGAGCTGGGCATCCCGTTGAAGCGCAAGGCCGGCAAGCTGTCCGGTGGTCAGCAAGCGCAGCTTGCGTTGACCCTGGCGCTGGCCCGGCGGCCGCGGCTCCTCGTGCTCGACGAGCCGATGGCGAAGCTCGACCCGCTGGCCCGTCATGACTTCATGGCCAGAGTAATGACCGCAATGGGAGAGGACGGCGTGTCGGTGGTCCTGTCTTCGCACGTCCTCGCGGAGCTTGAGCGGGTGGCCGACTACCTCATCTTGGTGTCGCTGGGCCGGGTGCAGGTGGCAGGTGACGTTGACGATCTGCTCGCTCGCCACCGCGTGATGACCGGCCCGGCCGCCGAAGCTGGAATGTTCACGGAACGACCGGGTGTGGTGCACGCCTGGTATGACTCGGGACGGCCTCACCTGTTGCTCAAGACGAACGGAAGCACAGACCCAGTGCCGCCGGGTTGGGAGATGCTCCCGGTCGGCCTGGAAGAACTTGCCCTTTCCTACCTGCGCGGCCCGGTGCTGCAGCGTTGCCGAGCCCGGAGCCGCGGCCCGAACGTCGAACCATCGGAGGTAACGAGATGACCGCGCTGACACTGCCTGCCCGTCTGGAAGAGGACACGAGCCTCCGGTCCGTGCCGTGGCGGCGGATGGCCTGGGTCACGTGGCGGCAGCACCGCGTCGCGCTGGCTGGCGTCGCCGCGTTTCTGAGCGTGGTCGCGGGGTACGTGTGGATTGCCGGCCTTGAGCTGCACCATGCCTATGTCGCTGCGACCGCCTGCAGCCGGTCCTCACCTGCCTGCGCTGACCTAATCACCAACTTCAACAACATGAACCATGTTCTGATTGGTGGCTACGTGCTGCAGATCGTTCCCGCCCTAATCGGGGCGTTCGTCGGGGCGCCGGTGCTCGCCCGTGAGCTGGAGACCGGCACCTTCCGGTACGTCTGGACCCAGAGCTTCGGAGGGTGGCGCTGGACGCTCGCCAAGCTGATAGCTCTCGGGGTCACAGTGAGCGTCGCGGCCGGTGTCATCAGCGTGCTGTTTTCCTGGTACTACCAGCCGTACTTCGCCACGGGCTACCCGTCCCTTTCTCTTTCCGAGGCGTCGCCGCTCGCTCCCGGCCTTTTCGACCTGCGTGGGGTGTCGTTCGCCGCCTGGTCGCTGGGTGCGTTCGCGATCGGCGGCCTGGCCGGTTTGCTCATTCGCCGGGTCGTCCCCGCGATCGTCGCCACCCTGGCCGTCTATATGGGGCTCGCCCTGACGGCTGGGAACTTTCTGCGTCAGCATTACCTGGCGCCGCTGGTCACCAGCACGCTGAACGGGGCTGGTTCAGCGAACGGGCCCGGTTCCGCGTTAGTGCTGAGTCAGTGGTGGACCAAGGGCGGCAAGTTCGAGTTCCACAGCTGGATGGACGCTCCCCCGGACCTCATCCGGGCCTGCGCCAGTCCACCAACGGGAGGCGGCGAGTCGGCACCGGTATCCCTCTACCAGTGCTTCGCCCAGCACGGCTACACGCAGTTGACCACCTACCAACCCCCCAGCCGGTTCTGGCCGTTCCAATGGATCGAGGGCGCCTGGCTGCTCGCGCTCTCGCTGCTGCTGATCGCCATAACCGTGTGGCTGGTCCGCCGTCGGGTGGCCTGAACGCCATGACCCCACCGTGAGTGCCTCGGCAGCAGCTCGTCCGGGACTGCTGCGTCGGCCTCGCACTGTGCAAGCAGATCGCGCGTACGCAGTCATGAGCAGCTGTGCCTCGGGAGTACAAGGTGCCCTGCTTTCAGGCTCGACGCTGGCTCCTACTGGGGAAACAAGCCCACGCCCAGCAGTCAGAATCGCCAACCAGTTCGACGAAGGATCGATTGCCGTCTGATTCCCGCCGAGTGGCTGGTCTTGATTGAGATCTTCGACGTCGCTGTCGCACTGACGGCTCGGTGCAATGGCCACGGATCCTCCCGCCACTAGGTGATCGGGACCACCCGAGCGGTTGACGCCTCTGACCGCACATAGGGCAGGGCGCCGGCGGCGACACCGCCCGGATGGTGGCCGCCCGACCGGCCACCTTTCAGCGTCCCGAGTGACGACCCGCTCGACCCGCTCGACGGACACCACGCATTGGACGGTACTCCTGCACACGGGTTTGGCATGGTGGGCAGCCCCCTGGGGAGTGGCGCCAGGCGAACCCCAGTCTGCGGTGGGTACTTCGAGTCGGGTGGGCAGGGGAGGAGCCGGGCATCGCACTCGACCTGACCGAGCAACGTGGAGTCCCCGTTCGTCGTGGTAGTCGTCACGCCGCAGACGGGTTGGAGCTGCTCCAGATTGGCCGGTGCGCTCCCGCCCGGCGCCGTGTTGTCGGTGAAGCAGTTCGACGGCAGGCCCGTATGCAAAACAATCTGGCCGAAGTCCGAGTTGGACGGATTGGCGTAGTAGCCGTCGTTGACGAAGGTATTGCCCTTCAGCGCGTCCCCTTCGGGCTCGAAGACGCAGCCGAGCCCCGACGTCTGGAACCCGCCAAAGTTGGCGCACTTCTGGTTGAGCGAAGGGGTGCCGCTGTCGGGGTAAGGGACGAACAGCACGCCCCAGGCGCCGTTGTTCGAGAACGTGTTGTCCATGACGGTGTCGTTGCGGCCGCCCGAGAGGGTCATGCCGGTGCCGATGGGGCCGGCGGCCGCATCACCGGCCTCGGGCACGTTGCCGTTGTTGTTGTCGTGGACGTTGTTGTGTATGAACACCCAGCACGAGTGGGTGTGGGTGATGGAGCTTGTGCCGCCGTCGGGGCAATCACCGTTCTGCGGCGGTGGCGGGTCGCCTGCGATCTGCGTGTTCGTGTCCACCCCGTCCTCGTTGTTGTCGAACTGAGAGTTCTCGATGACCACGGCACCGCCGGAATTGGTGCCCGAATAGCCGAGCGCGTTGTTCTCCATCCAGGCGTGGTCGATGGTGACGTCGCACACCTGGTGGCAGGCACCGACGTACATGCCCGAATCGTTCATGTTGGAGCCGTAGATCTGGTTCCAACTGCCCGGTCCCTGCGAATTGGACGAAAAGATCCCGTACTCGGCTGCGGAAGTTTCGTCGCTGTAGAAGGAGCTGGTTCCCGTGAGGTAGCTGCCGGTGTAGCCGGTAAGTCCGATCTTGCCGGAGCCGTCGCCTCCATTCCACCAGACCTCGTTCCCCGAATCGCCCGCTCCGCCGAGGAAGTTGCACGACGTGAGGTTCTCGATGCGGACGTTGTCCGCCTTCCACACCACGATCCCGTTCCGTCCCTGCGCCTTGCCGCTGACGATCGGGCCGAAGTTCTGATATTGCGGATTCGGGCTGCACGGTGTCGGTGCGCCCGCCTTGGTCCCGTCCACGATGACTGTGTCGCGGTTCATCCCCCGGATAGTCAGGTCCGATGTGTGCACCACCACACCGCCGTGATCACCCGTGCTCAGCAAACTGGCTTTGGTCACGTGGGCGTCGTCGTCCTCGTGGTAGTCGCCCGGGGCCACCAGGATGTAGTCGCCGGGCTGGGCTGCGTTCACCGCGGACTGGATAGAGGTGTACTGCCCTGCTTTGCCGTTGTAGGTACCTACGAGCAGGACGGCGGTCGAGTTGCCTCCCGACGAGCAGGAGGCCAGGGCCGCTCCGGTCAGAAGCAATGCCCCGAGTGCGGTCAGACCTCGGACCGTGCGGTTCCTCCTGATCATCTGGATCCCCCGATCGTTCGATGTCGTCGGATGGTGGTGCGTTCCGGCAAGCCCAAGCAGGGAAACTACTCGGGGAAAGCAAAATGCAGCGGAGCGCCCGCCGACCCCGGTCGCTCAGCGTGCAAACAGGTGGTAGCCCGCAAACACCCAGCCCGCGATGAGGGCGCAATTGGCGAGTCGTGAGGTGGAGATGAACCGGATGAATTCCTCCGCAGTGGCGCTGCGCCCCAGGGAACGCCGGGCGGCCAGGTCGAGGAGAACGGCGACGACCGGGACGGCAATCCAGAAGGCGACGCCGGCGGGCGGACTTTGCGGCAACAGCAGCGCCGGTGCTCCGTGATGGGCCCCCACCGTTCCCATGGCCATGGCGAACGCGCCCCCATGTCCGGGAGCCTGCGGTGGACTTTCGCGATCCGCTGACCCGCCCTCGTGAAGCGGTGCGCGGACACGGGCGGCCTCGTAGCCGATCCCGACGAGCACCCAGACAAGGAGGAGGCCGGCGTTCAGCGGACGGTACGCCTGGGCCAGAGCGCTGATCGTGAGGTGGTACTGGTGCGGCCCCGTATCGATGCCGAGGATCTCCCAGGCCACCACCACGACGATCAGCACCAGCCAGGGCGTCACGCCTCGGAGTGCCGGCCCGCTGCCGCCACGGCCCTGCCGGGGCCACGGCTCGCGCACGGGTTCGAGGTGCCAGCTCGATGGCCCAGCCGTCCTCCCGCGCCACAGCGCGAGGTCGATCAGAATCACCGCGGCCAGGGTGACCAACCACGTGACCTCTGCGGCCATCGTCGTCCTGTGGAAGCCACTGGCCCAACCGCACCAGGCGCACGCCGCGATGGCGGCAATGCCGATGAGCATGCGGTGGCCGCGCACCCTACTGGTCTATCCCAGGGCCCCGCCGCTCCGGCGGGTCGCACTGCCCGAGCGCTACCGGTGGTGCTCGGTGACCCCGACGGCCGGCAGGGCCTCGATCTCGTGCTTGGTCAGCTTGACCGTGATGCCCTGGTCGATCTTCTCGACTGCACCGATCGGTATGGCGACCTGCTTGCGGCCCCAGAGATGGCCTTCCTGCAGGAGCACGTGCGTCACGTGCCCCTGGGACGACTCGACGACGAACCCCTCGACCTTGCCGATTTCACCGTCGCTCGCGTGCACGGCCTCGCCACGCCGAACGCCGACCTCTCCCTTGGGGAGCGCGTCGCGGGTCTCGACCGCACTGGCCAAAGCGAGCCTGGGGTCGGCCCCACCTTCGAGGCCGAAGTAGGGCCAGTAGTACGCCTCGTGTGCGTCGTAGGCGTCGTAGCCGCTGCCGCCGGGGAGGAAGTCGGTCTCCTCGGCGGAGGGGAGCTTCTCGAACTCGGCAAGGGTGTAGCGGAGGCGGACATCGCCGGCGCCGGCCTCCACCATGTCGAGCGGGACGAGGCGGCCCAGGCCGCCGCGGTGCTCGGGCTCAATGACAAGGTGCGTGAGCTCCCGGGCCACCGGGTCGACGACCACCCTGCTCACCGCGCCGCAGGGCCCGTCGCTGCATTCGGCGGCGGCTCCGATCGTGAACGTGGTGTCTGCCATACCGGCCTCCTTTGTCGGCCCAGACCCTACTGGGGCGCCGGAGCCCTCTTCGGCTCCTCCGTGTCGAGGTCGCCGCACGTCACCAGCCCCGCAAGTCGACATCCCAGCGCTCCATCACGTCGTCGCCGTCCACGACGTAGAGGGCGTCGTGGTACGCCACGGTCGGATCGACGTGCGCGGGGAGCACCGCGATGCGGTCCCCGACACGGAGCGGGGAGTCAGGGACGAAGACCAGGTGCTCGTCGGAGCAGAACCACACCTCGGCCCCCTCGACGGAGGGGTTGCCGTGATCCATGCCGAGGGCCTTCAGCCCGCAGTCGGCCACGGCCCAGCCCGCCGACACCGAGATCACCGTGGAAAGGATCGTCAACGCCTGGGTGAACGGCAGGCCGAGCTTGCCGTAGGCCGTGTCCATGAGCGCGTAGGAGCCGGCCTGAATCTCGGTGGCCCAGGAGTTCAGGTCGTAGGTTCCGGTGCCGCCCGCCGAGATCACCTCGCCGCCCACCTCTCCGGCGGCCAGGATCAGCTGGCCCATGGACTCCTCCAGCATGGCGGCGCGCGTCGCGCGGTCCTCGAGGCCGACGATATGGCCCTCGTACCCCATCACCCCGCGCACGCTGAGGCCGGCGGCGCGGGAGCGATCGGCCAGCCGGCCGGCCTGCTCGGGCGGGCAGCCGCAGCGGGGGAGGCCCACGTTGACGTCGATCACCACCTCGGGCACCCCGGCACGCGCCGCGGCATCGATCGTGGCCTCGGAGTCGACGGCGACCGTGATGCGGGCGCCCGCCCGTGCGAGCGCGCCCAGCCGCGTCGCGTCGACAACCTCGTTGGCCAACAGGAGGTCCTCGCCGAAGCCCGCGTGCGCCATCCCCTCCATCTCGCGCACGGTGGCGCAGGTGAAGCCGGCGTGGCCCGCCGCCGCCTGGCGCTTCGCCAGCCCGGTGCATTTGTGGGCCTTCACGTGCGGCCGCAGGCGAGGTCCCGGCAGGGCTTCGGCCATGGCGCCGATGTTGCCTTCCAGTAGGCGGGCGTCGACGAGGAGCGCGGGCGTCGTGAGCTCCGAGGTCTTCATACCCGCACGCTACCGACCACGACGGTGAAAGGGCGAGCGGACGCGGGGTACTCTCCGCGCGTGGACGAGCCGTGGTTGGGGGATGCCTGCAGCCTGGTCGAGGCCTTCCGGGCCGGGGAGCTTTCGCCACTCGAAGCCCTCGATGCCTCCATCGCCGCCATGGAAGTGTCGCCGCTCAATGCCTTCAGCTTCACCGACTTCGATCGGGCGCGGGAGTCCGCCCGCAGCGCCGACGTGTCCCTGCCCTTTGGCGGGGTGCCCTTCGGCATCAAGGAGCTCGAAAAGGTGGAGGGCTGGCCGTACTCGGAGGCGTCGGTCCTCTTTCGTGACCGACGGGCCGATCACGACGACACGTCGCTCAGCCGCCTGCGTACCACCGGAGCGGTGCTGGCCGCCCAGACAGCGGCGCCGGAGTTCGGTGCGAGTGAACTACACCTCGAGCACCTTGCACGGGACGACGCACAACCCCTGGAACCTCGAGCGGACACCGGGCGGCTCCTCGGGTGGGACGGCGGCGGCGGTCGCCGGCGGCCTCCTGCCGATCGCGACCGGCAGCGACGGGGGCGGGTCCATCAGGGGCCCCGCCGCCTGCACGGGATTGTTCGGCCTGAAGGCGACCTACGGGCGCATCCCCAAGGGCCCGGACGGGACCATCGAGCCGATGACGACTGTGTTGGGGTGCCTGACCCGGTCGGTGCGGGACACCGCCCGCTACTTCGATGCCTGCAACGGATTCGACAGGCGTGATCCTCTGAGCCTGCCCAAGGTCGGGGGATGGGAGGCCGGTCTCGGCACACACGATCTGACCGGAATGACGGCCGTGATCCTGGTTGACCTGGGTATTGCGCAGGTCCGAGAGGAGGTGGCCGCGCTCGTGGCGGCCAGTGCCGAACACTTGGCCCGAGTGGCCGGACTGCGCCTCGTGACGGTGTCTCCCACGCTGCCGCCGCTGCGCGGCGCGTGGTCCATGGCGAACCAGCCTCCGCTCGTGGTCGACCTGGGCGACGCCTATCCCGACCGCGTCGGCGAGCTGTCGGACGAGATGGCGGCCGGACTCGAGTTTGCCCGGGAGCGCTACAACCTGGAGCGAGCCGCATCCGTCGAGCGCTACCGCCGCCAGCTCAATTCGGCGATGGCCGAACTGTTCGCCGAAGCCGATTTCGTGTTCTGCTCGACGCATCCCGATGTGCCCTTCGAGGCCGGGGGCCCGGCGCCGTCGACTCTTCCCGGGCGTGATCTCATCGAGGAGGTCGGCTTCGCCCGGGCGATCATGAATCAGGCCGCGCTGACCGCGCCCTCCAACCTCAACGGGAGCCCTGCGGTGAGCATCCCGGCGGGCCTGGTCGACGGGTTGCCCGTCGGCCTGCAGGTGCTGGCGGGGCACCATCGAGAGCAACTGCTGCTCGAGCTCGCACTGATCGCCGAGCGTGAGAAGCCGTGGCCCCAGGTGGCGCCGGGCGCGCCCTTGCGCAGCGGGTGACAGTCAGGTCGCGGCGGCCCGCCAGGGCCTCATGTCGAGCCCCGGGTAACGGGCCTGGACACCGGCCAGGGTGGCCTCGTTCCAGTAGGGATGGCCGGGCACGGGAACACCCATGAGCGCCAGCTGACGCGGCGTTGCCTGCTGCACGTACTTCGTCAGCTCGGGGGAGAAGCCGCGGAACGGCCACGCCTGATAGCCGCCCCATCCGGCCTCGCGGTGACGGAACGAGACGTGCAGCATGACGCGGTAACGGGTGGGGTCGGTGAAGTCCGCTGAGCGGTGGTAGACGTCCGGGCGGTAGGCCACGACCGAGCCGGCCGGTGCCGCCGCAACCGACGGATCGGTATAGAGCTCGGCGTAGTCGACGTAATTGAGGGTGTGACTCTCAGTGGGAATGTCCTTCGTCTTCTGCCATGACACGAAGCGCGTGGCGCCGTCCTCGGCCGTGACGTCGGTGAGGTAGACGAAGAACTCGACTTGCTGGTAGCCGAGCTCATGGCGCGGCACCACGAGCATGTGATTCGGATAGTCGGCGTGCAGGAGCTGGTTGTAGCCCGAGGCCTGGTGTGCGTACTTTGCCGTCGCGATGCCCATGTAGAGGGCGAGATCCTTCGTGCCGAGCAATCCTTCCGCGAGGTCGACCACGTGGTCGTGCAGGACGAGCGCATTGAGGCGCGTGCTGTGGAAGGGGAACTCCGGCCACGGTGCGTCCCAGGTGTGCCACGCGCCGGACTCGCTGCCACCTTGTTCAGCCATCTCGGCCGGAGTGGGGAAGTGGCGGTGCATGGCGTCCTGTGCCGCAGCCAGTTCGGCCGGTGGGATCACTTCTGGCACAATGCACCAGCCGTCGGTGTCCCAACGTTGCTTCAGCTCGGGTGTCAGCGCCGCCATGACGGCAGGCTAACCCCAGAAGCTGCTAACATAGTTGTGCCTCGGGCGTTCGCCCGGCGGGGCCCGTTCGAGATTCCAGATCGAGTAGGCCACTTTTCCTCGATTGGAGTCTCATCATTTCTTCCTTTTCAGACCTTGGCGTCCCCGCGGCGTACACCGACCGCCTCACGCGTCAGGGCATCACCGAACCACTCACCATTCAGTCAGAGACGATTCCCCCTGCGCTCGCGGGCCGGGACATCTGCGGCAAGGCGCCCACCGGATCGGGCAAGACGCTCGCCTTCGGGATCCCGCTCGTCGTCAGTTCCGTGCAATCGCGCCCGCGCCACCCCAGGGCGCTCGTCCTCGTCCCGACACGCGAGCTGGCCACACAGGTGCACGATGTCATCGGAGACCTGCTGGGACACGATCGCAAGCGCGTCGTCTCCATCTTCGGCGGCACGGGATACCGCGACCAGGTGCGCGCCCTGCACAAGGGCGTCAACATCGTGGTGGCCTGTCCGGGTCGCCTCGAGGACCTGATCGAGCGGGGCGACGTGCTCCTCGACGAGGTCACGACCGTGGTGCTCGACGAGGCGGACCGCATGGCCGACATGGGGTTTCTTCCCGTCGGTGCGCCGCCTCTTGGACCAGACGGCGGCGAAGCGTCAGGTCCTCCTCTTCTCGGCCACCATCGGCCGTGAGGTGGAGTCGATCATCCGCAACTACCAGCACGACCCGGTCAGAGTGGCCATCGAGGCGACCGAGGAGGCGAAGGGTGACGTCGCGCACCACTTCTGGAAGGTGGACCGGGCCGAGAGGGTGGCGATCACGGCCAAACTGATCGAGAGACCACGGGCAGGCGTTCGTCTTCTGCCGGACCAAGCGCGGCGCGGACCGGGTCGTCAAACAGCTCCAGGCGCATGGCGTCCGGGCGGTTCCCATGCACGGCGACCGCACCCAGGGGCAACGGGAGCGGGCTCTGGATTCGTTTGCCAAGGGAAGGACGGACGCCCTGGTTGCGACCGACGTCGTCGCGCGGGGCATCCACGTCGATGCCTTGCCGTGCGTGGTCCATTTCGACCCTCCGGCGGACCACGTGGACTACGTGCACCGGTCGGGCCGGACGGGCCGGGCCGGTCACACCGGCACAGTCGTGTCGCTGGTCACTCCGGAGCAACACAAGGACGTGCGTGGCGTGCAACGGGCCCTCGGGCTCGAGCCCGGTCTGCTGGCGCCGTTCTCGGTGCCGATGGCGGCACCATCTGCGGCGAGCGGCGGAGCACCGAAGTCCCGAAAACTGAGGGGAACGGTGAAGTTCTTCAACACCGCCCGTGGCTACGGCTTCGTCGAGCATCACGGTGGTGAGGATCTCTTCGTCCACCACTCCCAGGTCGAGGGCGATGCCCGTCAGGGCATTGCACCGGGCTCGACGGTGGAGTTCACCATCGGCACCGGCCGCAGGGGCGACGAGGCGCAGAACGTCAAGGTCCTCTGACCCTGTCGAGGCCCTGATCCGGCCTGGTGGTACTAGGTGATCAGGACGAGTGCCGCCCCCAGAGCCATGAAGACGCCGAAGGGAAGCGCGGAGCGACGGTCTGCCCGCCGGCTCGCGATGAGCACCAATCCGGCGAAGAGTGCCAGCACATTGGCGTAGAAGAATCCCTCGAAGAGGTCTATGGGGCTGACCCAGGCCAGGCCGAAGCCAAAGACGAGGGAAAGCCGCACGTCGCCGAAGGCCATCCACCGCGGGTTCATCAGGTTGACGACGAAGAACAGCGCGAAGGCGATGACGCCCACCCAGCGACTGCCTGCGTGAGCCGTTCTGTCTCGCCAGTGGGAATGGCGATGACCACGCCACTGACGATGACGGCGAAGCTCAGCGCGTAGACCAACGTCTTGGGCAGAAGCCTGCGTTTCAGGTCGCAGTACGCCAGCTGAATGAGACCCATCAGCAACAGCAAGGGCGGGATCGCGTTGGGTGACCAGCCGACCCGGTAGAGCACATAGGCCGGAAGCAGGCCCGACACCGCAGCAAGGGCGATCCACTGCGAGCGGCTGATCTGTGGCGCAGACTGGTCGAGGGGCACGTCCGACTCGCTGGGCGGAGCGGCACGCACAATGCTCGCCGCCAGCTCGCGACGGGTCAGCGGGACCAGGAGGGATCCCGGCCGCCACGCCCACGACGGCGCCCGCCAGGAGAGTGAACGGAGCGCTCACTGGACGAGGGAGACAGCGCCGCAGCTTGTGCTCAGGTCAGCCACCTGAATCCCGCCGACGGCCGCGCCGGTTGCCTGGAGGATCGGGCCGAGCACGCCCGACAACGTGGAGGTGAGCAGCGTGTAAATGGGGCTCGCGACGGGGACCGTCACACCGGTCCAGGTGGGGGTCGGCGTTGTCGTCCCGACGGTTTGGGGGTTGGTACCCTGCGCTGCCGTCGTCGCTGTGGGTGGCACGACCGCTGGCAAATAGGGGAACGGGCTCGTCGTGCCGTTGTTGTACCCCGACAACGTCAAGGTGCCGCTGCCGACGGGCGTGGTGACGGTACCGGAGACGGTCGTGGTCGCCGGCTGAATGTCGGTCTGGGCCATGGAGTTGAACGGGCAGTAGAGCGTCGACAGGGTGGCCGTGCCCTGGGCAGCCGAGAGCGGGATGTTGATGATTCCCACGCCGAGGTAGTTCAGTTGCAAGTCGCTGGTCAGCTGGGCCGTGGTCGCCGTCGTCCCCACGGGCCCGAAGGCCACCTGCGGGATCTGAATCATGGAGAGCGTCAACTTGGCGTCTGTTACGCCTGTGATGCCGAGCGAGGTCCCGAGGTCGAGAGCATTGGTCCCATTCGCCAACTGTGCCTCGGTCGTGAAGGTCTGGAGGGCATTCAGGCTGGTCTTCAGGGCGTAATTCGGCAGGTTGCCGCTCGAGCATGTCGAGCCATTGATCGACACGAGTTGGCAGAGCTGGACCTGGGTCGATGACCCCGAGCCGAAGGGCAGGGCGTCCGGGCCACTGAGAGCCGAACTGGCGTAGCAGGGCAGTGGCGTCGGCGTCGCGCTGCAGTTGAGCTGGGCCACCTCGTTCGCCACGGCAACGTTCCACCACGACTGCCACGTCGAGCCGGACTCGATGTCGTCATGACGTTGGAGGTCGTCAGCAGGCCCCCGGAAGCGGCGATGAGTTGGTTGATCGTCACGTAGGTGTTGGCCAGACCCTGGTAGCCGAAGAGCGTCACGTTCGCCGCACTCCCGTTACCCCCGATCCGTGGTCCCCATGAGCGCGTTGAGAACGGCCGACTGTTGTGGGTTGACGGAAGCGAGATAGGAGCCGACGGAGAATCCCGCTTCGGGGTGATGGCCGCGATGGCGGATCGGGTCACTGTGGAGCTCCCGCCGACGAAGATCTGCGGGACGGACTCCGTCGCCGTTACCTCGATGGCGTTGCACTGGTAGGTCAGCGGTGGGGTCCAGTAGTAACACTTCACCGTCTTGGCGCTGGGCGCGGTTCCGACGTTCGAAAGCTCCGGGGTGAACGTCCCGTTCAGCCACACGCCCGGGGTTTCGGTCAAGGTGGCCTGGGAACCGTTGTCGGTTGCGGCGTTGGCCAGTTTGCCCTCGAGGTATGTGGCGCTCGTTGCTGCGCTCCTGTAGCTGATGCTCGAGTCCGCAACGTTGATGTAACGGACCACATCGAGTGCGGCGGTGTCGGCCATGTTCTGCACCTGCCGGTTGCCGACTGTGGTGAGGCCAAGGTCGACGGCGAAGGCGCCGCCCCACAGCAGCAGAATCATGGAGATGGCCACCAGAACGAGGGTGGCGCCTCGCTCGTCTCGGACCCGACGACACGGTTTGCGCAGATTCACGTTCCTGCCCTATGAGCTCGGGGTCGACATCTGCAGGGTGTTGCTCGACGAGATCGTCGAGGGCGTGACGACGCCCATGCCGGGCAGCTCGGGAAAGAGCGGGTTGCGCTGTAGTTGTAGTCCACGGTGACCGTCAGGCATTCGTTGTTGCCGTTGGACGGGCAGGGCACCTCCGTGGACACGCAGGTGATGGTGGTGCCGGAGGTGCCACAGGACCCCTTGCCCAACCAGCCGACGTCGCTCCCAGCCTGGCTCTCGCTCACCGTACATGCGCTAGTCGTGCAGGGCGGACCGATCAATCCCCCCGAGGATGAGGCGACGATACCGGCGCGTGCCCCGTCGGCCGCGGCCTGGGTGATGGTGGTTCTGGGCCGCCAGAATCAGGCCGTACGAGATGATGCCGTACAGCAGTGCGATAAGGAGCACGACGACGAACGCGAACTCGACCATTTCCGCACCGCGTTCGTCGCGTCGTCGCGACAGTTGCTTCGGTATCCACCTACGTTGCGCGATCCCAAGGCGAAACCCCCTCCTCTGCATCTTCGGGCGGCTGTACCAACTTCTGAACCAATTTCGACTGCACGTCGCTGCGATACGTGCGATGTGATTCTGGGCTGCCGCCTGTCGTCGGTACATAGGACATATGGACCATTTGGGTGTCTCACCAGGGGCGCTGCATCGGAGAATGGTCAAAAGGACCTATGTACCTGTCCCGTGCGCGCGTCGTACCCTCCAACGGAGCGACGGCGGGAACAGCCCGGAGCACGGGCGCTTCGCAGTTGTCCGTCGGTTGAGAGGGGGAAATCTTCGGTGAAGAGGCAGACACTGATATTGGTGATGATCGGGGTGATCCTGTTCATCGCTGGAAGCGCGATCGCCTACGCCAGTGTCCAGGGCGCGAGCAAGCATGCCGGTTCGGGCACGAGTGTGCGGCGCCGGTCAGCACATCGGCTGTCGTGGCAAAGGGCAATATTCCGGCCGGGACGACCGGAGCAGGAAATGGTGTCGAGCGGCCTCGTCGCCATCGAGCTCATTCCGACCAAGTCGTACACGGCAACCGACCTCGGTTCGGTTGCCGGGCCTGAATGACGAGGTCCTGACCCAGGCGGTGACCAAGGGCCAGGCCATCAACTCGACGGAGCTCACGGCAAGTACGTCGTCGCATCTCCTTGCCGACGGGCTTGAACGCGGTCACGGTCACGCTGACCGGGACGAACGCCCTCGCCGGCTACCTCCAGCCCGGCAGCCGGGTCGACGTCTATGCCAACATCAAGTCTCTCTCGACGGCGACCGGTGCCGCTGCGGGGTCGGGCTCGACGCTCCCGGTGCCGTGCACCGAGCTCGCGATGTCCGAACATCCAGGTGCTCGACGTGCAGAGCACGGTGCCCTCCTACACGAGCCACCCGTCGTCGGCGGGCCGGACCGTTCCGGCGACCGAGACCCTGCTCCTGGCCGTCAGCCCGAGCAACGCCAGGACTCTCGAGTTCCTCTCACAGAACGAATCGGTCTCGGTCGTACAGACCCAGAAGGACGCGTCGCCTCCGCCGGTCGGGCAGTGCATCGGCACGGACCAGACGACGTCGGCGCCATGATCAGCCGCCGGATTCTCGTCATCAGCCGTTCGCCGGCGCTCAGCCGGGCCATCCAGGCCTCGCTCGGTCCCGGGTACGAGGTCGTGACCAGCGCCAACGTGAGCGACGTCGTCGACGAGGTCGAGCAGCAGGGCCCGTTCGACGTGCTCGTTGCCGGACCCGTCTTCGACAGCCACGCCGGCATGGCCCGGCTGGCCGCTCTGCGGGCGGCCGGAGCGGTTCCCGCCATCGTGTTGGCCCTTGGACCGAAGCCCAAGGCCAACCTCGGCGACATCGTCCGGACCGGCGCCGTCGATCTGGTCGAATACCCGACCAGCAAGCGCCAGCTTGCGACCGCCCTGAAGCGCGCCTTCGACATCGCCGACGTCTCGGCGTCGAGTGGCGACCCGACGCTTCCCGTGGTCGCGCACGGCGTCGTCGTCGAGCGCGCCCAGTTCGCCGAGGTCTTCACCGTGGCGTCGTCCAGCGGTGGTTGTGGCAAGACCTTCTATGCCACCAACCTGGCCTGCTACCTGGCGGCGCAGACGGGACAGCGCGTCTGCCTGGTCGATCTCGACCTGCAGTTCGGCGAGGTCTCAACGGCGCTGCACCTGCGGCCACGGTTCACGATTTCGGATCTGCTTTCGCGGGAGCCGGTGGATGAAGACGATCTCGACGAGCACGTCGAGGAGTACCTCGAGGAGCACGAGCTCGGGTTTTCGGTCCTCGCCGCGCCCTTCAGTCCGGCCGACGCCGACATGATCGCCCCGAAGGACGTCTACAAGGTGATGGGCGCGCTGCGCCGCCATTTCGACTACATCGTCGTCGACACGCCGGCCCAGCTGTCCGAGATCGTGCTGGCGGCGTTCGACCACTCGACCAGGGTCCTTTGCATGGTGACGCTGGATCTGCCGAGCATCCGCAACATGCGGGTGTTCCTCACCACGCTGGAGAAGCTGCGCATCAACAGCCAGACCATCGGGGTCGTGCTCAACAAGGTCGAAGACGACATCGGGATCGACATCAGCGACGTGCAGGAGGTCCTGGACAACAAGATCGTGTCGATCCTCCCGTACTCGCGGGAGGTCATGAAGTCGATCAACAAGGGGAAGCCGGCGCTCGTCTCGGCGGCCAACTCCGAAATCGGGAAGAAGCTGGCGGTCGGCATGCAGCAGTTCCTCTCCGACGAGGTCGACACCGAGCCTCGGTTCGGCCTCGAACACAGCGGAGATCGGGGAGACGCGCGGGTTCTGGCGGAGAAGGAAGGGTCGCACGAACAAGGTGCCTGAGCTCGAGAGGGCCTGATCGAGATGAACCTGTCCGAGAAGCTGGCCGCCGCTGACGGCAGCGAGCCGGACCGCCGCAGTCCTCCGCCACCGGAGGAGAGTGCTGACCCCGCGGAATCGCCGCGAAGGAGACGGCGGGCTCCGCCGGACGGCGTGGAGCGGCGGGTGGCGGGCAACGCCGCGGCAGCCGGCGCCAAGGGACATCCCCTGCGACGGGCGTCGGACCGCACCGCCTTGGACGCGGCGTGGAAGCAGTCCAAGCAGAAGGTCCAGGCCAAGGTGCTGGCCGAGATCGCCCCGAAGGCGGCCGACCTTTCCCCGGACGAGTTGCGGGAAAAGGTCCGCTCCACGGTCAACGACATCCTCGACCACGAGGACATCGGGATCTCGCCCATCGAACGCCAGCGCTTCGTGGAGGAGATGCTCGAAGACTCCCTCGGCTACGGGCCGCTGGAAGCGCTGCTGGCCGACGGCAGCATCACCGAGGTCATGTGCAACAAGTTCGACGAGATCTGGATTGAGCGCAAGGGCAAGCTCCTGCGCAGCGACATCGTCTTCAACTCCCCGCATCAGTACCGGCGGATCATCGACCGGATGGTGCACGGGGTGGGGCGCCGCGTCGACGAATCGTCGCCGATGGTGGACGCCCGCCTCGCTGACGGCTCTCGAATCAACGCCATCGTGCCGCCGCTGGCTCTGCACGGACCGGTACTCACGATCCGGAAGTTCCCGGAGACGAGCTCTGGTCATGCAGGATCTGATCGGCCTCGGATCGCTCTCGATGGACGCCGCCGTGTTCCTGGAGGCACTGGTGCGGGGCAAGATCAGCCTGATCGTGGTCGGCGGTACCGGCACTGGGAAGACGACGATGCTGAACGTGCTGTCCAACTTCATCCCAGAAGGCGAGCGCCTGATCACCATTGAGGAGTCCGCGGAACTGCAGATCCAGGGCGAGCACGTTGTGACTCTTGAGACCCGTCCGGCCAACGCCGAGGGGTCCGGAGAAGTCCGCATCCGGGACCTCGTGCGCAACTCGCTCCGTATGCGACCCGACCGGATCATCGTCGGAGAGTGCCGTGGCTCGGAGACCCTCGACATGCTCCAGGCCATGAACACCGGTCACGCCGGATCCATGACGACGGTGCACGCCAACACGCCGCGTGAGTTGCTCGGCCGCCTCGAGACCATGGTCATGATGGGAGGGGTCGAACTGCCGCAACGCGCCATTCGGGAGCAGATCGTCATGGCGGTGGGCTGCCTCATTCAGCTGCAGCGGACTCCCGCTGGACCCCGCGTCGTGCACTCCATCACCGAGATCCAGGGCATGGAGGGCGAGACCGTCCTCCTGCAGGACATCTTCCACCGGGTCGACATGCACGAGGGGTACGGTCGTCTGGTCTCGACCGGTCTGCGGCCCAAGATCCTGGACGAGTTGGCGCTCAACGGCGTCGAGGTGCCGGCCCACCTCTTCCGCAACTGACGAGGACTCGCTCTCCGAGCTCGGGCGGTCGGCCTCCGGACGCCATCACCGCCCGGCTCGCCCGGGACGGGTGGTCGAGCCGCCCTCGGAGGAGATGTACGAGATGCTGGCGCGCCGGCGCGAAGGGAAGTGAGCCCGATGCTGCTCGCGACCCAGCTGAGCACCCAAGGCACTGCGCTCGTCGCGGCGGTCCTCGTCGGCGGCGGCCTGGCGCTTGGCCGTCGTGGCGATGATCATGCGGGTGCGTACGAAGCAGCGCACGTTGGCCCAGATCCTCGACGACACCATGGGAACCGCGGAGGTGCCCGTCGAGGTGGTGACGGAGTCACCCGAACACGGCGAGCTCTCTGCGCTCACGGTCCGCATCGCCGGGATCTTCGGACGAGTCGACACCCACGGCGCCCTGGAACGGCGCCTGGAGCGGGCGCGCCATCACCGCTGCGGGCCGGCGAGTACCTCGTCATCAGCTCCGCAGTCGCGCTCGGCCTGGCCGTCATGGTCGGTGTCGATCGTCGGTTCGGCGATCGGCTCGATTGTCGCGATCGCCGTGGTCGCGGGCATCGCGTGGTACCTGCCGTCACGGCAGGCGGCCAAGCGGATCAAGCAGATTCAGGAGCAGCTGCCCGACGCGCTGGCGCTGATGTCGGCGTCGGTCGAGGGTGGTCAGACCTTCCAGCGGGCCATCGACATGTACCGGCGTGACGCCAAGCCACCCCTCTCGGCGGAACTGGACCGTGTCATGGCCGAGGTCGCGGTCGGCTCCGACCTGGTCGTGGCCCTCGAGAACATGGCGGAGCGCTCGGGGGTGGAGGATCTCAAGTGGGCCGTCGAGGCGGTTCGCATCCAGCAGTCCACCGGTGGGCGCCTGGCTCCCATCCTCCACACCTTGGCCGACTTCATGCGGACCAGGCAGGAGGTGCGACGTGAGGTCCAGACCCTCTCGGCGGAAGGGCGCATGTCGGGCTACGTGCTCTTCGCCATCCCGATTTTCCTCGTGTGCGCGCTCGAGCTGAAGGATCCGTCCTACCTCAAGCCCATGGAGCACGGCGCCGGGCCTGATCGTTCTCATCGGGACGGCGGGACTCATGGCCCTCGGCTTCTGGATCGTGCGCCGCATGGTCAACATCGAGGTCTGAGGCAGAGGGGAGCGGTCTCATGAGCGCATCATTCTTCGTCCCGCTGGTGGGCATCACCTTGATGGCGGTCGGCCTCGCCGGCGTGGCGGCGGCGGCCTGGCGATCGCACAAGACCTCGAGCAGGCTCGATTTCATCCGATCGCTCGGCTCGGAGGCCGAGCTCTACGCCGAGGCGCGCGCCGACCGTCGAACGCGTGCAGGAGCCGCTGGTCAACCGCATCTTCGGACCGGCTGCCCGCGGCTTTCGGAATACGCTCTCTCGCCTCTATCCGTCGAGCGAGGTGGATCGGGTGCACGCCGATCTCCTCAAGGCGGGCCTGACCGGAACGGTGCGGGCGGAGGAGTTCGTGGCCATCCAGATGGGCTCGGTCCTCCTTGGCGTCGCTCTCGGCCTGGTCTGTCTCGTAAGCGGCGCGTCGAGCGTCAAAGATCGGCGTGGCGATGCTCTTCATCCTGCCGATCGTCGGTGGCCTGGCGCCGAGCTAGGTGGCTTCGCCGCCGCATCAAGGCGCGACGCGACGCGCGTGACCAACGACCTGCCCGACCTGCTCGACCTGATGACGATCTCAGTGGCGGCCGGTCTCGGCCTGGAGCAGGCGATGCAGGTCTCGTGTGCGCGCTTCGAATCGCCGGTCTGCGACGAATTGCGGCTGACGCTCCGAGAGATGGAGCTCGGGCTCTCACGACACGACGCGTTGGACAACTTGAAGTTGCGGACCGACATCGACGACCTGATCACGTTCGCGGTCGTTCTCTCGCAGGCCGACGCGCTCGGTCTGCCGATTGGTCGGGTCCTGGAGGCGCAGGCCGATGAGATGCGTGACAAGCGACGTCAGCGAGCCCGGGAGAAGGCGGCCAAGGTGCCCGTGAAGATCCTGTTCCCGCTCGCCCTCTGCTTCTTGCCGGCGATCATGATCATCGTCCTCGGTCCGATCGTCGGCCCGATCAGAGCACGCCTTCCACTCCGCCTGAGCCGTCGCTGGAGCCGCCGAAGAATTGTTCTTCGGTCGGGTCTCCGCACCCCGGCAGCAACGGAGATGCGACTGTCGCTTGAGGCCCAAAAGCATACAATGACCTGGGAGTTTCCGCCGTCCTGCGGTGGAAATGGAGTCGCACCGGAACGCAAGCCGGTGTGGAATGAGGGGGAGGAATGGCAAACACAGCCTCGATCCTGTGGCCGACCGCGCAGCCGTCGTGCGGCCGTCGAGGTCGGGACCGGATCCGAGTGGGCGTTCTACACGCGCGTCTCCGTCTCCGGGCCTTCTGTCTGCACGACCGTGCACCGTGGTGAGAGCTTGCGCGGCGCGCGGGCCACGCTGACGCGCGACGACATCGATGTTGAGCCGGACGAGGACTATCGCGATCCCGATGTCTCCACCCCGTCGCGTCAAGAGGATCGGCAGTGGGGGCCGTGGTCGTTGACACAGCGGGAGCTCGAGGTGCTGCAGCTACTCGCCGAGGGCGCCACGAACGGCGAGATCTCACAGCGGCTCTACATCAGCCCCAAGACCACGAAGAATCATTTGGCTGCGATCTTCCAGAAGCTCGATGTCACGAACCGCACGCACGCGCTCGTGCGCGCCGTTGTCATGGGTTTGGTAACCATCGAATAGCGAGTCCCGCTCAGACGGTCGCCGCGACCGCTGCAATTGGTCCATAAAGCCTATGGAGCGCAGTGAGGCGATCCCTGAAAATGTCTGTGGGACTCCACTTGGTTCGGGTAATCGCTCGGCACCGATGGGGCGAGAGAGGGGAATGAGAAAATGGTTGAGCTGTTTCTGAACGCATTCGTCGCGGTGCGCGGCGCCCACAGCACCAGTTGCTGGAGCGTGCTCGGACCGAGCGTGGCGCCTCCATGGTGGAGTACGCACTGCTGGTGGGCTGATCGCCGTTGTCGCAGTCTCGCCGTGACGTTCCTGGGAGGCGGCATCGCCAACCTGTTCGGTCACGCAAGCAACTGCGTCAACTCGTCTGGCCGAGCACCGACTGCACCGCAACTCCCTAAGGGAATATTCCCCCTTCCCTAACGGGATGACCGGGCTGGGTCGGCTTTCGCCGGCCCAGCCCGCTGTCGTCTCGGGTCGACGGGAAGTGCGAGGACTCCACCCGTCGGCAGAGCCGGATCGTCCGTGCATCCGGCACAACCACGGAGGGCTGGATCGTGAGGTCCGGCCCTCCGTCGTGCCCGGGCTCGAGCGTTTCGCCGCCGCACACTTCGAGGGACTCCAGCCTCGAGCTGATCAGAGCCACCTGCGGCCGGAGCGCCAAGGCGGAATCGCCAGCATTCGGGTCCTGGCGGACAGGCCGGTGCCCCGCGGTTGGGGGCGGTCCCGCGGTCTGGCTCCGGCGGCTTACCTCATAGAATCCGATGTCGAGCACGGAGCCACTTCCTGGCGAACGGTCCGGACCCGGTCCACGGACCGCCGGGCTTGAGGCTCCCCAGCAGGATTTCATCGTCGGTTCACATAACGGATACGGCGGCGAAATAGGGTCCGAAGAGACTGACAACCGCAGTCGGGTGCGGGAGCCGTGTCCGCAAGGGTCCGGGACTCCCCGCCCCGGCACCTTGACCACGGAGAAGAAGGGGAACACAGGAGAACTCATGAGCTACCAGGCCGAGTACATCTGGATCGACGGGACGGAGCCCACCCCGCTCCTCCGGAGCAAGACGAGGATCGTCGAGGGCGGCAAGGAGCCGGGGATCTGGGGCTTCGACGGCTCGAGCACGAACCAGGCCGAGGGGAACGACTCCGACTGCGTCCTCCAGCCCGTCTTCGTGTGCCCCGACCCCCTGCGGGCGGAGGGCGACAAGCTCGTCATGTGCGAGGTCCTGCACCCCGACATGACGCCGCACAGCACGAACACCCGACGGAAGTGCGCCGAGCTGGCGGAGAAGTACGCCGATCAGGAGCCCTGGTTCGGGATTGAGCAGGAGTACACCTTCTTCCAGTACGGGCGCCCCCTGGGCTGGCCCGAAGCCGGGTTCCCCGCGCCGCAGGGGCCCGTACTACTGCGGCGTCGGGGGCGACAAGATGCCCGGTCGCGAGATCGTCGAGCGCCACACGGCGGCCTGCATGAAGGCCGGGCTGGGGATCGAGGGCACCAACGCCGAGGTGATGATGGGCCAGTGGGAGTTCCAGATCGGGGTCCTCCCGCCGCCGCTCATCGGCGACCAGCTGTGGACGGCGCGCTGGCTGCTCTTCCGCATCGCCGAGGACTTCGACGTCTTCGCCACCCTGGAGCCCAAGCCGGTGCTCGGAGACTGGAACGGCGCCGGGGCGCACACGAACTTCTCCACCAAGGCCATGCGGGAGGACGGCGGCTGGGACGCCATCATCGCCGGCTGTGAGGCCCTCGGGAAGCGGGTCGAGGAGCACGTCTCCAACTACGGCATCGGCATCGAGAGCCGTCTGACGGGCGCGCACGAGACGGCGCACTTCACCCAGTTCAGCTACGGCACCTCGGACCGCGGGGCCTCCATCCGGATCCCGTGGCAGACGGCCAAGAACAAGAAGGGCTGGCTGGAGGACCGCCGGCCGAACGCCAACATGGACCCCTACGTGGTGAGCGGCCTGATGGTCGAGACCGTCTGCGGGGCCGCCGCCGGCGACTGAGCGGCACCTGATCGGGAACGCCGCTGGTTCCGGGAGCGCACCACCCCGGGGCCGGCGGCGTTTCTCGTTGTGCGGTCAGCCCGGTGGGACGGGCTGGTCGCTCGGTGCGTGTGCCGCCAGGGCCGGCTCACCGGGGCGGGCGAGTGGCCCGATGGCAAGCGCTGCCGTGTCACCTTCGATGTACCGGCTGGCATCCCCGCCGGCGTCCGCCATCTCGTCCATGCCGATGGGCCCCTCGGGGCGGCCGGCCAGGAACTGCTGGATGATCGGGTTGTCGGTGTCGACCATGTCCTGCTTGCTGGCGAACTTCACCAGGTTGGATCGGAACAGCACCCCCATGTAATCCGCCGTCCGCATGACCGATTGGATGTTGTGGGTGATGATGAAGAAGGTCGCACCGGTCTCCCTCTGCGCGGTGACGACGAGCTCGTCGAGATAGGCCACGCGGACCGGGTCGAGGCCCGGAGTCCGGCTCGTCGAAGAGCACGATCTCGGGCTCGGTCACCATGGCCCGAGCCAGTCCGGCCCGCTTCTTCATGCCGCCCGACACCTCGCCGGGAAGCTTCTTGAGGTGGTCCATCAGGCCCACCAACTCGGCATTCCGGTGGACCAGTTCCCGGATCGCCGCCTCGCTCTTGCGGGTGTGCTCGCGCAGCGGGAAAGCGATGTTGTCGTAGAGATTCATCGAACCGAACAGGGCGCCGTCCTGGAAGAGAACCCCGAACTTCTTGCGTACCTCGTAGAGGCGCTTCTCGCGCAGGCCCACGATCTGGTCACCATCGACCCAGATCTCGCCGCGTTCGGGACGCAGCAACCCGAGGATGTTCTTGAGCAGCACGGACTTCCCGGTACCGGACGGTCCGAGGATGGCCGTGATCCTGCCCTTCGGGACGTCAAAGGTGATGTCCTCGAGCACCGTGTGGGAGCCGAACGACTTGGTGACCCCACGCAGGGAGATGATCGGCTCTCCTGGTGCGATCCAGGGCTGGCCTGCGGTGTCCGGGCACGTGGTCCATATAAGGAGAACCCATACCCAGGGCCCGGCTTGCGCCCAGCGTCACGGGACAGTGGGCTGTTCCTAGCCCCCGAGCAGGCCGCCGACGGTCTTGGTTGCTCCGCCCACGATGCCCTGGACCGGGTTCGTGGTGGTCGTGGTCGTCGTGGCTGGGGCGGGCGAAGAAGAGCCCGAGCCGGACCCGATCCGCCTGAGCTCGACGGTCCGGGGGAGGACGCTCCCCAGCCCGACGGACTGCGTGATCCCGTTGACCCAGCTCGTGACGTTTCCGAGCGTGTTGTTCAGCCCGCCCACGCTGCTCGCTGGCGCCGCCGACCGTTTGTGTGACGCTGCCCGTGACACCCGCGACGGTTTGGGTGACGGTCTTCGTGACGCCGCCGACCGTCTGCCGCGACGCCTGCCCGTGACGCCAGCGACGGTCTGTCTGAGACCGCCCGCCGCACCGCTCACCGTCGTGTTCAGTCCGCCGGTGGTGTTGTTCAGCCCGGCCGAGAGTCCGTTGGTGCCTGACGACGACCCGCCACTGAGCGCACCGCCGAGCAGTGAGCCGGCTCCGCTCGCACCACGCCTTGCCGCCAGACTTGGAGCCATCACCTCCGCCTGATCCTCCACCAGACCCGCCTGCGGAGCCGCCACCTGGTGCGCCCGCTCCGCCGCCGGATGCAGCGGTCGATCCAGCCAGCGCCAGAGCCTGTGCGGCCGCCGCCGAGCCGCCGCTCTCTGTGCCGAAGCGCGTCGCGCCCAGGGCGAGGGGCGGAGCGGCGAGGGCTGATCCCGGTGCCGATGCGGCCCCGCTCGGCCCACTCGACAGTGCATGCGGTGCGATGAAGGCGGCGGCGACGGCCGCGCCGGTGACGGCGACGCCCTGCCACGGCGTTGCGCATCGCGCCGGACCCGCCGCCGCTGCTGTGGTGCACGGTGGCACCGCGGTGCGCTGCCCGGAAGACGGTGCGGCGGATGAGTGCGCCGGTGGCGATGAGGAAGCCAGCCAAGGCTTCCTTCGACTCGGACACGACGGCAAACTCACGCTTGAGGGCCTGGCGGGCACGCCAGAGAAGCGTTTCGATGGTTCCGATCTCGACGCCCTCGTGGTCGGCGATCTGCTGATAGGTCCAGCCGGAGCCCTCGCGCATCGCCAGCACGTGACGGTGGCGCGTCGACAAGCGGTCGAGCGCACGGTTGACCAGCTCGCCGTCCACCGCGGCCAGGACGAGCTCTTCGGAGGTGTCCTCGCCGACGACGCCGACGGGACGCTGCGCAGTGAGCTCCATGTCGTCGGTGGGCGTGCTGCGGGAGCGACGGCGCAGCATGTCGGTGCAGATGTTCCCGGCGATGACGGTGAGCCAGGGGTAGAAGCGCCGCTCGCCCGCAAAGCGCGGCAGCGCCTTCCAGGCCCGAGCGAATGCTTCCTGCGCCGCGTCCTCGGCCTCGTGCCGGTCGTTCAGTCGGCGGAGGCAGAAGCGGAGGAGCCGCTCGTAGTAGCGAGCGTAGAGATTTCCGAATGCAGCCGAATCACCTGCCTGGCACCGCTCCACGAGCGCGCGATCCCGATCGAGGTCGACATCGTCGCAGAGGCTGGTCAGCTCTTCTTCACGGAGCGCCAACTGATCTCGTCCCTCCCCCCTCCGTTTGTCCTCTCACACCCAGGAGTTAAGTCACATTATGTCCGCGTGTGCCGGCCTTTTGAAAGCCTGCACGTCCCTATATCCATAACAGGGGTTGAGGAAACATCGCACGGCGAATGTAAGAAAACGATCGCACAACAAAGTTGAGAATCTCGACGGCGAGCAGGTGGAAGTCGATAGCCCATCCGCCTTTGGATGCCGTCCCGCAGCCCCCTCTTTCGGGCGCGGATCCCCTGCACAACGCCTTGATGCAGCGCTCTCCACGCACGCCGCCGCAAGGTTCGACGCCGCCTGCCGTTTTTCTCCGTGAAGGAGAGGAATGAAAGGACGGGGGAACGGGCGCCTTGATCCGTTCATTTGCCGGAGGAGGCCTCGGAAGGGGGAACAGCGTTGGCTGACACGGGTGACATGACAGGTGCTGTGCCCGCTCAGGCGTCCGGCGCCACCGAATCCCTGAGCCGTCGAAGAGATCGCTCGTCGGCTCGGCTCGCCGAGCGGACGCCCGGCTGCCACGGGTGTCGTGCCGCGGCCCAGCCGACCCATCACCGATGACGGCAAGGTCGCCACAGCGATACGCGAGACCGGCAACATGTTCGCCACCGCGTTCGAGGCCCTCCGGCAAGCTCCGCTCAAGGGTGTCCCGATCTCCGAGTTCTTCGACCAGTGCTGGTTCCTGGCCCGGGTCACCACGCTGCCGCTCATCCTGCTCTCCATCCCTTTCGGCATGGTCATCGCACTCGAGGTCGGCTCGCTCCTCCAGCAGATCGGCGCGCAGTCGCAGCTCGGGGCCGCCATGGTGTTGGCGGTCGTGCGTGAGCAGGCGCCGGTGGCGACCGCCTTGCTGATCGCCGGCGCAGGCGGATCGGCCATGTGCGCCGACCTCGGGTCGCGTCGTATCCGCGACGAAATCAGCGCCATGGAGGTGATGGGGGTCAACCCGCTCCACCGGCTGGTGCTGCCGCGGCTGCTCGCCGCCACATTGGTCGCCATTCTGCTCGATGCGGTCGTGAGTGTGGCCGGCATCGCCGGCGGTCTCTGGTTCGGTGTCAATTCCATCCACATCACGGCCAGCAGCTTCTTTGCCACGTTCGGCGAGCTCAGCCAGATGGCCGACCTGGTCATCGCCCTGGTCAAGGCCGGCATCTTCGGCTTCATCGCCGCCATGGTCGCTTGCTACAAGGGCCTCTATTGCAAGAGCGGCCCCAAGGGAGTGGGCGACGCGGTGAACCAGGCCGTCGTCGTCACGTTCATCCTGTCGTTCTTCGTGAACTTCTTGCTGACCGTCTTCTACTTCAACTTCATTCCCCAGAAGGGCCTCTGATGGCGATCGACGCTCCGGTCCGCGAGGAGCCCGCCAAGGTCGTCTCGGCGGGCAAGGCGCTCGGCACGAAGGCGGTCGAGTCCGGCGACGCCGTCCTCGGGATCTTCGACGACTTCTACGGGCAGCTGAAGTTCTATGTGCGGATACTGCGCGCCTTGCCTCGCGCCCTGCGCTACCCCAAGGAGATCCTCGTCCTGATGTCGGACATCTCCCTCGGGTCGGGTGCGCTGGTCGTCGGCGGCGGCATGTTCTTCGTCGTCGTCTCGATCTCCTTCTTCACCGGGACCGAGGTCGGCTTGGAGGGATTCAACGGCCTGCAACAGATCGGAGCGCAGGCCTTCACCGGGCGTGATCACCTCGCTGGCGAACACCCGCGAAATCACCCCGCTCGTGGCCGGGGTCGCACTCGCCGCTCAGGTGGGTGCCGGGTTCACCGCCCAGCTCGGCGCCATGCGCATCAGTGACGAGATCGACGCGCTCGAGGTCATGGGGGTCAACAGCGTCGTCTACCTGGTGGCCACGCGCGTCTGGGCGGCCTTGATCACGATGATCCCGCTCTACCTGGCGGCGCTTTTCGCCAGCTACCTCGCCTCCGAGCTGGTGGTGACGAAGTTCTTCGGGCTCTCGACCGGCACCTACACGCACTACTTCCGGCTCTACCTGCCGCCGCTCGACATCTTCTACTCGTTCCTGAAGGCGATGGTGTTCGCCGTCATCGTCACGTTCGTGCACTGCTACTACGGCTACAACGCGACGGGCGGGCCCGCCGGTGTGGGTGTGGCGGCCGGCCGTGCCATCCGCCTCTCCATCATTCTCGTCGTCGTCGTGAATCTCTTCATGTCGCTGATCCTGTTCGGCGGCGTGAACGCCACGGCCAGGTTGGTCGGATGAAGAGGCTCTTCCGCATCGTCGTCAGCCTGGTCGTCCTGTTCGGGCTCGTGTTCGGGACGGTCAGCCTCGTCCGTTTGGCCAACGGGGACTTCGCCGGCGACTACCCCGTGAGCGGCATGTTTCCCCAGGCCGGAGAGGGGCTCGACCCCGGTTCTGCCGTCGTGTTCCGCGGCGTCCAGGTCGGTCGGGTCGTCCACGATCTCGCTTGTCTACAACGAGGCGCGGGTCACCGTCCTCATTGAACCGTCCTTCAAGGTGCCGAGCACCGCCACGGCGACGATCGAGCCGGTGAACCTGTTCGGGGCGGAGCAGGTGTCGATCTCGACGCCCCACCGGAACTCCGAGGCCGGCCCCTACCTCGAGGCCGGCGCCACGTTCGCTCATGCGGCGAGCAGCGACGAACTGGGCGATCTCTTCGCCGCCGCCACGCCGCTCTTGAACAAGATCGATACGACCAACCTCTCGACGCGTGCTGAGTGAGCTGGCCCAGGCCTCGCAGGGCGAGGGCCCCAAGATCGCCGCATCCATCAGCGCCGGGACCCAGTTGGCCGGACTGCTCGACCGGACCCTCAACGCGCAGATCCTCGCCTTGCAGTCCTTCGCCAAATTCACGCAAGCCGTGGCCCCGGCCGCCGGCGACCTGAACAACCTCAATGCAGAGATCAACGCAGGCCTCCCGGCGTTCAACGCCGAGGAGGCCGACTACGAGAATCTCCTCAACACGCTGATCCCGTTCTCCAACCGCCTGGCCGCGCTGCTCTCGACGTATCACCCGGACATCGCGACAATCTTGGAGTCTGGCGACAACGTCTCCCGCGTGCTGCTGGCCCAGCAGGACTCGATCGGCCAGGTCATCAACGGCGCCTACCACTACTTCCAGAAGATCGCTCAGGGCGCGTCCGGGCTCAACAAGCTGCCCGACGGCAGCACGTACGCCTACTTCAATACGTTCATCCTCTTCAGCGACGTCAACAGCCTCGTCTGCAACCTCATTGCGCCGCCCACCGGCGGGATGTCGTTCCTGCAGCCGATTCAGCAGGCCTTGGCCGGCAGCGGCTCCGCCTTCAACTGTTCCTCTGAGCTGGCCACGTTCAACTCGCTCCAGACCAGTTCCACGCCGGCGGCGTCGCAAACGCCGCAGCCGACCGCCTCGGCCACCTCCGGCGCCACCAGTGCGGCGTCCGCTGCTGCCAACCAGGCCTACGGGATCATCGGGCAACCCGATACGTCCACCTCGACCAATCTCGGTGGCATCATCACGCAGCTTCTCGGGGGGTTGTCGTGAGGATCCTCCGTCACTTCCCGAAGTCGGCCTTTAAATTCGCCCTCTTCGCGTTGGTGTGTCTCGTTCTGCTGGCGGGTCTGGCCGTCAAGATCGGGAACATCTCGCTTATTCAGCAGCCGGCACACCATTGACGCGCAGTTGAGCGACGTGACCGGCTTGGCCACGGGCGACAATGTGAACATCGCCGGTGTCCCCGTGGGCCAGGTCACGAGCATCGGCGTCCAGCACGGACACGCCCTCATCGCGTTGAGCGTCAACAACACGGTGACGCTGCATCAGTCGACGGACGTTGGCATGCGGTGGCACAACGTGATCGGGCAGAAGGAGATCGAGGTGTTCCCGGGGAACAGCGGCCCGATTTTGTCGCCGGGGTCCACCATCCCGCTGTCGCATGACGTGACCGACGCGAGCGTGGACACGTTCTTGAACTCGCTCGGCCCCGTCCTCACCTCCATCAATCCCAAGGAGGCCAATGAGTTCGTCGAGAACGTCTCCGGCGCGCTCGAGGGCGATACCGCCCAGATCGATCAGCTGATCAACAGCGGTGCGACGGTGTCGTCGACCGTGCAGGCGCTGGACGGCCAGGTCGGCCAGATCATCGGCAACCTCAACCAGGTCCTGACGGCGCTTGCCTCACGCACCGGCGACATCGACTCTCTGGTGACGAACCTCCAGACCGTGTCGTCTGCCCTGGCGTCCAAGAACTCACTGCTCGATGACGTCGTCGGCAACCTGTCACAGGTGGCCACCGATTTGGCCGGGCTGATCGGAAACAACCACAACACCATCACGAGCACGATCGACAACTTGCAGACCGTTGCGGCCGACGTGCAGAACAACCAGCAGAATCTCGCGAACAGCCTGTCGACCCTGGGGGCGGGTCTGGCGCCGTACGTCCAGATCTCCCAGTGGGGGCAGTGGTTCGCCGTCGAGACCGTCTACACGTGCCTCGCCGGCCAGTCGATCTGTCCCTACTACCAGCCGGGCAATCCGCCGGCGGGCTCCGGTCCCGGTGGGAGCCCTCCGCTCCCGTCGCCGCTGTCGAGTGTCACCACGCCCGGCCTGCCGAGCGGCTCCACGTCCTCGAACTCGAATGCCCAGCCTTCGTCCGCGACGGCCGCGAGCCCCTTGGCGGCATCGAGCCTGGGCCTGAACTTGCAGGCGGTCAGCGGTGCCACGACGGGAGGCTCGCAGTGAAAGCCTTCACCGAACGCAACCCCAAAGTGATCGGCATCGTCGCGATCGTCGTGATGTCGGCGGGCGTGCTGGCCATCCTCTTGCTCAATCGGAGTTTCTTCAGTTCGGGCTACACCATTCAGGCTCGGTTCACCAACGCCGCCGGGGTCTCCAAGGGGACCGAGGTGATGGAGGCCGGAGTCAATGTCGGGACGGTCAGCTCGGTGCAGGTGCAGGGCAATGCCGTCGACGCCCAGCTCTCCGTGAACCGCTCGGTGGTGCTGCCGCACAAGACCACGGCAGCGGTTCAAGTCGAGACACTCTTGGGCGTCGTCGATGTGACGTTGGACCCGGTGAGCGGCTGGAACGATCCCTTGAAGCCGCAGGCGCTCATCACCGACACCTCTGTGCCGACCGAGTTCTACCAACTCCAGAACACTGCGCACTCACTGCTCTCCAAGAGCAACGCCAAGGCGCTCAACAGACTGGTGACGTCTTTGGCCAACATCACCAAGGACAAGCAGACCCAGGTGGCCCAGATCATCTCCGGGCTCGGTGCGCTGACGACAACCGTCGACCAGCGCTCCGGTCAGGTTTCGCAGCTGATCGACTCGGCGAACACCTTGTCATCGACGTTGGCCAGCCGGGACCAGCAGTTGCTGTCCATCGTCAACAACCTCGATACGGTCTCCACCGGGCTCGCCGCCAACAACCAGGATCTGGGCAACCTGATCACCAACGTCGACTCCATGGCGAGCCAGACCAACAGCCTGGTCAGCCAGGACTCACCTGCGCTCAACTCGCTCTTGCAGAGCCTGCATGCCGATCTCGCTGTCGTCGGCCAGCACCAGGAGGATCTGGCAGAGGGCGTGAGTTACCTCGGCGGAGCGCTCAAGGGCTTCCAGTCCATCGCCTACAGCGGTTCTTCGCCGGTCCCGTGGGGCAACATCTTCGTCAACCCGACATCGCTGACGAGCACCTTTGGCGTCATCGGGCCGTGCGGGGTCCTGGACCAGGTCCTGGACCAGTCGCTCGGGCCAGACCCCACGCCCTGTGCGAACCAAACCGGCCCCCTGCCCGGGGAGGGGTCGAACACCAGCCCCGGAACCTCCTCCTCATCGTCGAGTTCCTCCTCCTCGACGACCACGCCGACGACGTCGTCCGCGACCGGATCATCGGGGACCTCGCAATCCGACGGTGGCAGCCTCACCGGTCCCAATTCGGGTCTCGGTGCGCTCTCGCAGCTCATCAGCCCGCTGTTGCAAGGGGCGGGATGATGGGCGCGCTGCGCACCGTGTTCTCGTCGAAGCCCTTCCACTTCCTGGTGGCCGGCATTCTCTTGGCTGCCGTCGTGGTCGTCGGTCTCGAGGTCACGAAGGGGAAGCCCACCTACCCGATAAAGGTCGTCTACTCGAACGCCCCCGGGTTGTTCACCGGGGCGGCCGTCGACGTCCTGGGAGTGCAGGTGGGAACCGTCACGAACGTCCAGAACGTCGGCGACAAGGTCGATGTGACGCTGGCGGTGGACCAGGGGACCCGGATCCCGTCTTCGGCCTTCGCGTCGCTGGTGTCGTCTCAGCTCCTGGGCTCGCCGGACGTCGACCTGAACCCGGGCTACACCGGAGGGCGATTCCTGGCCTCTGGCGCGACCATCCCTCAGGATCACACTGCGGTCCCGGTCTCCACGGATGAGTTGCTGAAGGAGTTGCAGCGCACGCTCGACGCCATCAACCCGAATGCAGTGGGCAACCTGGTGACCAACCTCGCCACCGATCTCGACGGCCAGGGGGCGAACCTCAACAAGCTCATCGCGTCGGCGGCGGGGACGGTGCAACTGCTGGCGACGAAGGGGGACGACCTCGGTCAGCTCAATGGCACACTGGCCCAGCTGACCGGCACGCTCGATACCGATACCAGTCAGATAGAGCAGCTCGTCGAGCAGTACGACACGGTTTCCACCACCGTTGCCCAACACTCCGGGCGGCTCAACGACGCCATCACCCAATTGGCCGGTGCCAGCTCGGGCCTGGTCAGCTTGCTCACGCCGAACCTCCAACCCCTGGAGGCAGACGTGGGAACGGTGACGACCGTCGGCCGCACGCTCGATCGCAACCTCTCATCGGTGGACGAGATCCTGCAGAACGGCAACAACCTCTTCCAGGGAGCCGAGCGCGCCTACGACCCGACCTACAACTGGCTGAACCTGAACCTGGCCACGTCGCCCGGCGTGACCGGTGCCTACGTCGCTGGTCTGCTGCGTGATCGATTGGCCGGCATCTGCCGGCGCATCGTAGCCAACCACTCGACCGGGCTCACAGCGGCCGTGATCGCCACCTTGAACCAGTGCGGCAATCCCGCGTCGGGGTTCTTCGATCCGCTGCTCAACGAGATCCCGACGATCCTCGACACCTTGAACGGGGGGACCGACTCCGAGACGGCCCAGTCCCTCCTGCAGCAGGGACTGACGCAGATCGCCAATGCCGAGCAGAACGCCAAGGCCGCTCCGACGACACCCTCCTCGCCCACGCCGGCCCAGAAGGCGCCGCCGTCGACCACGACCACTACCACGACCGTGCCGAAGCCGACGACGACGACGACCACGACCTGTGGCCTCCTCGGGGCGGTGCTCGGGTGTTCGGGAAGCTCGGGCTCCAGCGGTTCGGGATCGAGCTCGTCGAGCTCCTCGCAATCGGGGCTCGGCGGCTTGTTGTCGAACAGGGCGGCGCACGATTCGAGCCGGCCCACCGCCACGCTGGCTGTCGCCGGCTCCTCCACGGCCACGGCCGCCCCGACGCTCACCGCCCCGTCTGCTTCCCTCTTGCCCCCGCTGCCCCAGGACCGACGCCCTCACGCTCACGCGCACCGAAGTCTTGTGTCGGGGTGGGTGCACGACGTGGAGGGGTGGTTCTGATGCGCGCGCCGCGCACCGCTTCCCCCGGCGGCGGCGCCTGCTGGTGCTGCCCCTGCTCGGTGCGCTCGTGCTGGCGTTGGCCGGCTGCTCCGTCTCGGGCGGAGGGGGTCAGCGCACGGCAACTGCCGTCTTCACCGACGTGGGCGATCTCTCCAGTGGGGCCCAGGTGCAGATGGCCGATGTGCCCGTCGGCTCCGTGCAGTCCATCGCCCTCGACGGGGACAAGGCCAAGGTCACCTTGGCTTTCGACAACGGCGTGCACATCCCCGCCAATGTCAGTGCGGCCATCAACCGCACCACCATCCTCGGCGATCAATTCGTGCAGCTCAACGTTCCCAAGAACGAGACGGGTGCGGGAGCCGCCACGACGCCGCAGTTGGCAGACGGGGCCCACATCACGCACACGTCCCTGGTCCCCGACGTGGAGCAGTTCGTCCAGGCCGGGTCGGAGGTCTTCGGCGCCATCTCCACGACCGAGCTCGAGCAGATCATTGAGGCCGGTGGTCAGGGGTTCACGGGCCAGGAGGCCTCGCTCAAGGCCTTCCTGACCGACCTGTCGACGGTGGCCAACGGCTACGCGCAGCACACGAGCGACATCACCCAGGCCGTCAATGGCCTGAACAGTCTCACCGCGTCGCTCGCCCCGGCCAGCAGCGCCAGCGCCACCGCGTTGTCGAACCTGTCCCAGACGGTCGCGATCCTGGCCAAGAACTCGTCGCAGTTCGAGACCCTCCTGCAGTCCCTGGACAACCTGTCGTCCCAGGGAAGGAGCCTCCTCGAGAACTACTACCCCCAGATCGTGACCCAGCTGCAGACGTTGCAGGCGGTGAGCGGCCAGCTCGCGCAACACCAGGCGGACCTGGCAGGGCTTCTCGCCCAGATCCCCGCAGCCGACAACGCGCTGCCCCAGGCAGTGCAAAACGGCTACGTGCAGCTTTACGAGAACATCATCGTCTGCGGCATTCCGGGAATGGGCGAGGACAGCACGCCCGCCTTCACCTGCGCGCCCAACTCGGCCGGGGCCGGGCTCGAAGTGATCAACCGCCGCCTCATCGTCAACCTGATCGTGTTCTTCGTCGTCAGCTTCGCGCTCGTCGCCTACGGGGTGGTGAACCTCCTGGGGAACCCGCTGCAGAGCCCCACGATGCTGACCACGCACTTCGCCGACGCCTCCGGTCTGTACTCGGGCTTCGAGGTGGAGCTCAACGGCGTGCCGGTCGGCACCGTGACGTCCACGGCCCTGACCAAGACGGCGACCAAGGTGACGATGCGCATCAACCCCGGCACCACCGTGCCCGACGACGTCCAGTCGTCGGTCCAGATCGCCAACGACCTCGGCGAGCAGGTCGTGAACCTGGTGCCCAGCCGCGCCGGCGCAGCGCCTGCGCTCAAGAGCGGTGCCGAAGTGCCCGCCGCGTCCGACCAGGACCCCGGCGAACGTCGGTGCCGTCGTCGCCTCGGCGACCCGCCTGCTGCAGGCCATCCCGGGCAACGATCTCAACAAGTTGATCGGGGAGCTGGCGACCTCGCTCTCCGGCCAGGCCGGCAATCTGCGCACCCTCATCAGTGCCGGGACGACCTTCTCGAAGGAATTCGTCGCCTATCAGCAGCAGTTCACAGAGCTCCTGGCGAACGCGCCCCCGTCCCTCGACGCCATCACCGCCGTCGCGCCCCAGCTCCGCCAGGACCTGGCCAACACCGCAGCGCTGGTCCAGGTCCTGGCGCAACAGAAGTCGGGGCTCCACACCTTGTTGACGTCGGGCTCGTCGGCCTTCAGCGAGGTGGACAACCTCTTGACGTCGCAGTCGGCCAACCTGGGCTGCTTCCTGCACGACACGGCCGGCATCCTCTCCAACATCGCAGAGCCCACCAACCTCACCAACCTGTCGCAGGGACTGGCGTACAACCAGTACTTCTTCGGAGCGGTGGAGAGCATCGCCGTGGCGGGAGTGGCCAAGCCCACCACCACGAACGGGTCGGACACCAACCAGACGTTCTTGCGGACCCGGCTGCTCATACCGCCGGTGCTCAGTGAGCAGGCGCAGTCCTACAGCGCGGCGAACACCATCCCCGACATCCTCCCAGGTGCGGGTTGCGTGACGGCGTTCGGCAACGGCGTCGGCCCGGCCACCCAGCCGGGGTTCACGCCTGCCGCGGGGGGTCACGTCGTGGCACCGTCGGCGCAGGACGCCGATGTCGAGGTCGCCTCGGCCACGCCGGTCGGGCAGGTGGCCAGCGTCTCGTACAAGGAACCGGTCGACAGCGAGGGCCTGCTGTTGGCGCTGGGCGGGCTGGTGATTCCGGCCATGTTCCTGGCCTGGGGCGCCCGCCCCTCGCGTCGGCGCACGCGCCGCAGGGCCTGAGAGATGTTCCGGTGCGCCGCCGTGGCGCGTCGGGAGCAGTGGACACGGAGGGAGAACGGAGAGTCATGACCATGACAGAAGAGACAGCGGACGACGGAGTGAGGGTGGTCGGTGCGACCACCCCGGACGCCGAGGAGCCGACACCGCGCGGAGCCGACGACCCGGGGGGCGAAGCGGCGCCCAAGCGCCGACCGCGGCGTCCCGAGCAGGCGGGCCTTCCGCCTGGCCAGCCTCCTGGCCGTGATCGGGCTCGCCGGCACCCTGGTGTTCGGCGTCCTCTACACGACGAAGAGCAGTAGCGGGCCGGTGCAGGACCCGGCGCTCGTGGGCCGCGTCGCGTGCCTTCCTGACCGACTTCTTCAATTTCAACGCCAAGACGGTCGACGCCGACTTCAACTCGATCAGCGGCATGGCGACCGGAGCCTTCGCGACCCAGGCCCAGCAGTTCTTCAACGCGTCCATCCGCAAGGCGCTGGAGGCGGCCCTGGCCGAGTCACGGGGCCAGATCCGCTATCGTCGCCATCCAGTCGGAGAATCAGGGTGCGGGCACGGCCTCGGTCTACGCCGTGGTCGACCAGACCTACGTCAACAACAAGATCACCTCGCCCCAGGCCGATGTCGTCCGGCTGGTCGCCAACCTCAAGCAGGTGGACGGCGTCTGGAAGATCTCCGACGTGACCGTGCTCGAGGGTGCCACTCCCGCCAGCACGGGCAGCGCCTCGGGCTCGGCGGGCTCGAACGTCCCCGGGCAGTAGGCGTGGCCCGTCCGGGCGTAGGATGCCCGAGGGCTGCGTGCGGGTCTGTGGTTGAAAGTCGAGGCCAGTCGCAGGCAAAACGACCCACGTAAGGCGACTTGTGGTCGCTGAGCATGGTGCGGCTTAGAGGTAAGCCCTGCCCGCTGCGTCCCCGGCTGTCGGGGGCGGGCGGAGACGAGGCGATGCGCGCCGACAAGGTGCCGTTGGGTGTGGCGGCTCGCCGCCGCGCCGCCGGTGCCGGCGCGTCACCCTCGCGGCAGGCGAGTGTGGGGTCAAAGACCAGGTCAGCCGCACGCAGCCCTATTTCGTTGTGAAGGCCCAGCGGCGGTTCCGGGCCCGCCGCGGCCGGTAGGATCGTTCCCCTCATGAGCGTGTTCACGAAGGTCCTGCGCGCCGGCGAGGGCAAGAAGGTCAGGAGGCTGGCCGAGCTCGTCCCTCTCGATCGGCGCCCTCGAGCCCGAGATGCAGGGCCTGAGCGACGACGCCCTCGCCCACAAGACGGTGGAGTTCAGGGAGCGTCTCGACCAGGGCGAGACCCTCGACGACCTGCTCATCGAGTCCTACGCGGTCGTGCGTGAGGCGGCCTGGCGGGTGCTCGGCCAGCGCCACTTCGACGTGCAGCTGATGGGGGGCATGGCCCTGCACTTCGGGTGGATCGCGGAAATGAAGACAGGCGAGGGCAAGACGCTGGTCTCGACGCTCCCGGCCTACCTCAACGCCCTCGACGGGCGCGGCGTGCACATGGTGACGGTCAACGAGTACCTGGCCACCCGTGACTCCGAATGGATGGGGCGGGTGCACCGCTGGCTCGGCCTCACGGTGGGGCGGATCGGTTCGGACATCGACGATGCCGCCGTCAAGCGGGCGGCCTACGCGGCGGACATCACCTACGGGACGAACAGCGAGTTCGGCTTCGACTACCTGCGCGACAACATGACGCGCAGCCGGGATCTCATGGCGCAGCGCGAGCATGTCTTCGCCATCGTCGACGAGGTCGACTCCATCCTCATCGACGAGGCCCGCACGCCCCTCATCATCTCGGGGCCGGCCGACGAGGCGGCGCAGCTCTACTACCAGTTCGCCGCCATCGCCCGCAGCCTGACCCGTGACGTCGACTACGAAGTGGACGAGGAGAAGAAGACGGTCATCCCGCTGGAGGCCGGGATCGAGAAGGTGGAGCAGGCGGTCGGGGTGGAGAACATCTACGACGCCGTGTCGGTCAACTACGTCCACCAGCTCACGAAGGCCCTCACGGCCAAGGACCTCTACAAGCGGGACAAGGACTACCTCGTGCAGAACGGCGAGGTGAAGATCGTCGACGAGTTCACCGGCCGCACGCTCGAGGGGCGGCGGTGGTCCGACGGTCTCCACCAGGCGGTCGAGGCCAAGGAGCGCGTGGCCATCAAGGAGGAGAACCACACCTGGGCCACGGTGACCCTGCAGAACTACTTCCGCCTGTACGACAAGTTGTCCGGCATGACGGGTACCGCCGAGACCGAGGCCGGCGAGTTCGCCGGCACCTACGGCCTGCCCGTGGTGCCCATCCCGACCAACAAGGAGATGGTCCGGCTCGACGAACCCGACCTCGTGTTCAAGTCCGAGGAGGCCAAGTTCAACGCGGTGGTCGACGACATCGTCGAGCGCCACGAGCTCGGCCAGCCCATGCTGATCGGCACCGCCTCGGTGGCCAAGTCCGAGCTGCTGGCGCGCCTGCTGGAGAAGCGGGGGGTGCCGCACAACGTGCTGAACGCCAAGCAGCACTTCAGGGAGGCCGAGATCGTGGCCCAGGCGGGGCGGCGCGGCGCGATCACGGTGGCCACCAACATGGCCGGCCGCGGCGTCGACATCATCCTCGGGGGCAATGCCGAGCTCCTCGCCCAGCACGAGCTGGCGGCCGAGGGCGTCGAGATCGACAGCGACGAGGGAGTGGCCGAGCTGGAGCGCCGCAAGGCCGCCGTGGAGGCGCGGTGCCGGGCCGAGGGCGAGGAGGTGCGCAAGCTGGGCGGGCTCTACGTGCTGGGCAGCGAGCGCCACGAGAGCCGGCGCATCGACAACCAGCTCCGTGGCCGTTCGGGTCGCCAGGGCGACACGGGGGAGAGTCGCTTCTACCTCAGCCTCGACGACGAGCTGCTCCGCCTGTTCGCGACCGGCGCCATGAGCTGGGTCATGGGGCGGACCCTGCCCGACGACGTGCCGATCGAGTCGAAGACGGTGGCCAAAGCGATCGAGCGGGCGCAGAACACGGTCGAGGCCCGCAACGCCGAAATGCGCAAGGACGCGCTCAAGTACGACGAGGTGATGGACCAGCAGCGCAAGGTCATTTACGAGCGCCGGCTGCAGATCATCGACGGTGACGACCTCGAGGAGCACACCGAGGACCTCCTGGCCGGCGCGGCGGAGAAGCTGGTCGCCGAGCACTGCCCGACCGAGTTCGAGGAGGACTGGGACCTCAAGGGCCTGGTCGACTCGCTGGCGCAGTACTACCCGACGAAGTTCGCCGTGGCCGACCTCGAGCAGGCGGCCACGACGGAGGACCTGGTCGAGTCCATCGTCGAAGAGGCGCTCGACTTCTACGAGAAGCACGGCGAGGCGATGCCCGGCGGCGCGGAGACCATGCGCCAGATCGAGCGCGACGTCTACCTGCAGATCATGGACGCCCGCTGGCGCGACCACCTGTCCGAGATGGACAACCTCAAGGACGGCATCCACCTGCGCTGGACCGTCCAGGCCGATCCCCTCAACGCGTGGCAGCAGGAGGGCTACTCCATGTTCGGCCAGCTCATGGAGGTGGTCGACAACGACTATCTCCGCTACATCCTCCATGTCGAGGCGGTGCAGCCTCCTGCCGCCGAGCCCGACCTCGACAAGGCCGTCTACGCCGCCGCCGAGGACCCCGTGGTCGAGACGGGGGCGTTGGCGCCGGCTTTGCTGGCCGAACAGGGGGCCAACGTGCCGGGACAGACAACCGTGCTGACCCGGCCCGAGGATGCGGCTGGGAACGGCAACGGCCGGAGCGGAGGCGGCAAGGCCCAGATCAAGCGGCCCAATGCACCCGACCCCGAAGCGCTCGTGCCCATCGTCAAGGAACAGCACGAGAAGGTCGGTCGGAACGAACCCTGCTGGTGCGGGAGCGGCAAGAAGTTCAAGTTGTGCCATGGCGCCGCCTGACGGGCCGTCGGCCGACCTCCCGCGCGACTTCACATCTGAGCTCGGAGCGCTGAGGGAGCGGCTGGCCGAAGCCGAGCGCTATCTCGGGCGCGACAAGCTCGAGGTCCGACGAGTCGAGCTCGAGGCGGAGGTGGCCCGGCCCGATCTCTGGGACGACGCCGACAACGCGCGCGCGGTCACCAAGGAGCTCGGTCGGGTCTCCGCCGACCTGGACCAGCTCGACGCGTTGCGCAGCGCGCTCGAGGACGCGGAGGCACTGCTCGAGCTCAGCGAGGAATCCTCCACCGAGGGGACGGGTGACGCCGCGCTCGACGCCGAGCTGGTCGACATGGTCGACGCCCTGGGTGCGCGACTGGGGGCGTTGGAGCTGCAGTCGCTGTTCTCCGGCGAATACGACGAGTTCGACGCCGTGTGTGAGGTGCACGCCGGCGCGGGCGGGACGGACGCGCAGGACTGGACCGAGTTGCTCCTCCGGATGTACCAGCGCTGGGCCGAGCGGCGCGGCTTCACGGTCGAAGTCGACGAAGCGACCGAGGGACAGGAGGCCGGATTGCTCTCGGCCACGTTCATCGTCCACGGCCGGTTCGCCTACGGGCTGCTGGCCACCGAGCGAGGCGTGCACCGCCTGGTCCGGATGTCGCCCTTCGACTCGCAGCACCGGCGCCAGACCAGCTTCGCCTCCATGGACGTCACCCCCTTCCTCGAAGACGTGTCCTCCGAGGTGGAGATCGACGAGAAAGACCTGCGTATCGACACTTATCGGTCCTCCGGTGCCGGGGGCCAGCACGTCAACAAGACGGACTCCGCGGTGCGCTTGACCCACCTGCCGACCGGGATCGTGGTCTCCTGCCAGAACGAGCGCAGCCAGCACCAGAACAAGGCGAAGGCGATGCAGATCCTCGGGGCCAAGCTGGCCGAGCGGGCCCGCATGGAGCGACGCGCCGAGCTCGACGCGCTGAGCGGCGACCGCGTCGACAACGCGTGGGGCAACCAGATCCGCTCCTACGTCATGGCGCCGTACCAACTCGTCAAGGATCTCCGCACCAACTACGAGACGGGCAACGTCGAGGCGGTCCTCGACGGCGATCTCGACGCCTTCATGGAGGCGGAGTTGCGTCGCCAGCGCGAGGGCAATTCGTAACTGCATCGCGTCGGCGCGCGCGTTCGTCGACACGGGCGCGGGCGCGCGGCCGAACCGAGCGGTGCGCCGTGTGCAGCGCGCCGGCAGCCTGCATCGACGCGTCGAGCACGACCTTGGGTGGTGTGGCCACATCGATCGGCGGTCCGACGCAGAGCTCGCGGTTGCGCGCTGCAGGTCGGTGCTGGCGTGTCCGGACGCGACCGTTGATCGACGCGGCAGCGGGACCGCCGTCGTCAGGGATCTCCTCTTGTTCCGTGGACGCCATGGCGCTCCGCGGCCCGGACCGGGGCTGTTCCTCCCGCTCCACGTGCGTGCTTCATTTCGCCATCGCCCCACCGGCTGACCGTGCGGACCTGGCCCTGAAGGCATGGGCCCCGGTCCCGGGCACGCATCTCGACCAGGGCATCTGTTGCAGCCGGGGTGGCCGCGACCGGCGGCGCCGGCACCGGTACCTGGCCGCGTCCCTCGACCAGAACGAACGTTCACGTGCGCCCACCATGCGTGGCGTGGCGGCGCCACCCGGCGACAACGCGGCACCATGCCGGTGCGTGCGCCGACGGAACGGAGCGCGCACTCCTCTTGGTCTGGCCACCGCGGCGCCTCCAGTACCGGAGGGCGCAGTCGCGGCGGCGGACGCGGCCGGTTGGCGCGGCGATTCGGACGGCCGGGCGTCTGTGACCTGCGCCGGAGCCCATGACCCGATACCGCAATGCAGAGTCGTTAGGATTATGTGGTGCCCCGCCTGCGCCGGCTGGGGCGACACCTCTCCTGCCGATGATCCGATTCGAAAACGTCACCAAGACCTATAAGGGTTCGACAGTCGCACTGCGCGACATCACCGTCGAGATCGAGAAGGGCGAGTTCGTCTTTCTCGTCGGTGCGTCCGGGATCCGGTAAGACGACCTTCATCCGGCTCCTGCTCCGCGAGGAGCTCCCCGACATGGGTCAGATCCTCGAGGCCGGCCGCAACATCGTGGAGCTGCCCAAATGGCGGGTGCCGTACCTGCGTCGCAACATCGGCTGCGTCTTCCAGGATTTTCGCCTCCTGCCGAACAAGACCGTGTTCGAGAACGTGGCCTTTGCCCTCGAAGTCATCGGCCGGCCCCGCCACGTGGTGGCGAACCAGGTGCCCCAGGTCCTGGACCTCGTCGGCCTGGCCAACAAGCGGGACAACCTGCCCAACGAGCTCTCGGGTGGCGAGCAGCAGCGTGTCGCGGTCGCCCGCGCCTTCGTCAACCGGCCCCTCATTCTGCTGGCCGACGAGCCCACGGGGAACCTCGACCCGCAGACGAGCCAGGGCATCATGCAGCTGCTCGACCGCATCAACCGGACGGGCACGACGGTCGTGGTCGCCACGCACGACGAGGTGCTCGTGGACAAGATGCGCCGGCGCGTCATTGAGTTGAGCAACGGGAGAATGGTGCGCGACCAGGCGCGCGGCGTGTACGGCTTCGACGGCTCAGGGCAAGAGGCGGTCTGACGTGGCCGTCTCAGTTGACTACGTCGTCCGCGAGACGGCGTCGAACCTGTGGCGCAACCGCCTCATGACCATTGCCGCGGTCCTGACCGTCGCCGTCTCGCTGTCGCTCGTGGGGGCAGCCCTGCTCCTGCGCCAAGGTTCGGCCAACGCCACCGGGACCCTGGAGCGGGGCACCCAGGTCACGGTCTGGATGGAGCCCAATGCCAACGCCCAGGAGATTGCTGCGGTCAAGACCGAGCTGTCCCAGCTGAATTACGTGGTGCAGCCGTGCGCCTACTGGAACAAGGCGCGTAACTTCTCCGAGGCCCGCCGGCTGCTTCCCTCGGACGTCTTCCAGGCGACCACCGAGGCGGAGATGCCGACCTCCTACTGGTGCACCCCCGTTGCGCTGACCGACGCGGCCCAGGTGGTGCACACCTTCACCGGTACCGCGGGCGTCCTTTCGGTGACCGAGCCGCAGCAGACGATCCACAACGAGGAGACGGTGATCAACGTCTCGAAATGGGTCTGTCTGGCCATCGCCATCGTCCTGATCGTTTCAGCCGGCGTGCTGATCCTGAACACCATCCGCATGGCGATCTTCGCCCGGCGCCGAGAGGTCTCGGTGATGAAGCTGGTCGGCGCCACCAACTGGTTCATCCGCGTCCCCTTCATGTCCGAGGGTCTCCTGCAGGGCCTGATCGGATCGTTGCTGGCGGCGGTGGTGGTCTATTTCGTCTACCTCTTCATCAACCACGAGGGAAGCGGCCGGACGACAAGCAACATCTTCACCGCGATGCACATGTCGGGGTCCGAGGTCTTGCTCACCAACGCCGTCGTCGTCATTGTGGGCATGGCGATCGGCTCCATCGGCTCTGCCATCGCGATCCGGCGCTTCCTCGACGTCTGACCGCGCACCGCAGCGGCCGTCCAATCCCCTGAACGCTGACGTGCATGCTCGTGCCCTGCCCTGCGTGAAGGACGCGCCATGAGCAGGCCGGAGGAACGCAGCCTCCAACGGCTCGAAGCCCGACCTGTCGCAGTCGCGCTTCTTCTGCAACAACGCGCGCAAGGGCTCGCTGGTCTGCGGCATCCTGGCCTTCGTCGCGCTCGTGATCGGTGGAGGTTTCTCCGAGATCAGCTCGAACGGGGCGCCGACCTCGCTCGAGACGGCCGCCGTCCGCTGGGTCATCGTCGGGTCGCTCGTGATCGGCGTGACCCTCTATGTCATCGGCGGCCGCATGCTCCGGAGCGGGCGGAGCTAGTCGCTCGTCACGCGGCACCGTCGCCATCTGGGCCAGACTGGTGCCATGGGGAGTGCCGGTGACAAGCCCAGGAAGCAACGGCGGCGGTTGGCCAAGGTGCCGAAGTACGAGGAGCCCAACACCTTTCCGGCACCGGGCCTGACCGGGAGCTCGGGAGCCGTCTACGGATCGCGCTACGGGCACTCGGCCGACCACCATGCGCAGAAGGAGCCGGGGCGCTTCGGCGCGTTCATCCTCCGCTGCCTGGGGATGAAGCCGAAGTCCTGAGGAGGTGGGCCCGCGGTCCCGGTGCAAATTCCGGCCCGGCGAGGTTTCCGGCAAGGTTCGCGTCAAGCAGTGGCCACCACGCTGGGCCGCGCCCTCGGACGGAGGGCGTGCACGAAAGCGAGGATGCAGATGGCCAACACCACGACAATCACGGGGAACCTGACCCGTGAGCCCGAGATCCGCTACACGCGCGAGGGGCAGGCAACGGCCCAGCTCGGCGTCGCCGTCAACCGGAGATGGCAGGACCGCACGACCCAGGAGTGGCAGGAGTCGACGTCCTTCTTCGACGTCATCTGTTGGCGCGACCTGGCGGAGAACGTCGCGCTGAGCCTGACCAAGGGCATGCGCGTCGTCGTGACCGGCCGGCTGGAGCACCGGACCTGGGAGACCGAGGAGGGGGAGCACCGCTCCAAGGTGGAGATCACGGCGGACGAGGTGGGCGCCAGCCTGCGTTTCGCCACGGCCGAGGTGCACAAGGTGGAGCGGCGGGGCTCGGCCTCGCCGGAGAACGCCGAGGCCGACGCCGAGGCGATGGCGGTGGAGGCCTGAGTGGCGCCCTGGCTGATCACCATGTCCCGCTGGCCCGTCCTGACGGCGTATCTCGCCGGAGGGATGGCACGCGTCGTGGTCGACCCGGTCATCGCGGGCGCCGCCGCCGCGGGCGCCCTGGCGCTGAGCGGTGCGCTGCTGCTGTTGCTCGGTCGGGCTCGGCGGCCCCGCCCGCACGGCCGGTCGACGTGACCGAGCGCCTCGAGGCGCTCTTCGCCGCGGCGACTTTGCCCTGCCGGGCTCAGGCCCCGCTCGGCGCTCCCTCGGCCTCGGCGGGCGCCCTCGGGCTCGTAGGTCAGCGAGAGGGAGTTGACGCAGTAGCGCTGCCCGGTGTCGGTGGGCCCGTCGGGGAAGACGTGTCCCAGATGGCCACCGCACCGGGCGCACAGGATCTCGGTGCGCGCCATGCCGAAGCTGCGCTCCTTGTGCTCGAGGACGGTGCCGGCGGAGCGGGCCCGGTCGAAGCTGGGCCAGCCGGTCCCGGACTCGAACTTGGCCCCGGTGTCGAAGAGCTCGGCGCCGCATCCGGCGCAGCGGAACACGCCCTCGCCGTCGACGTGGAGCAGGTCGCCCGACCAGGCGGGCTCGGTGCCGGCGCGGCGCAGGACGGCGTAGCGGTCCCGGGAGAGCTCGGCCTTCCACTCCTCATCGGTCTTGGTGACTTCGAATGCGATGTCTGGCCGGGCGGGCTTGCGCCTGAACATTGGGACCTCCCCTTCTGAGAAGTACAACCGGCCGCTGCTTCGAGGTATTTCGCCGGCGCCCCGCGGGCCCCCTGGCCGGCCTCGAGGCCGGGCCCTCTGCTCGTATCGAAATCTCCTGACAACTTTTGGACAACTTTGGGTAGTGCTCATGCCGGGGGGCGCCTTGGAGGTCGCTCGAGGCGGAGGTGCAGGATGAACACTCGGAAGAGACTCAAGTTGTTCGCCGTCGGCGTGCTCTTCGGGGTGGGCCTGTTTCTGCTCGGCGGCGTCGCCGTGGTGCCCGCCCACAGCCCTCCGCAGACGATCGCCCAGTTGCAACCGTGGCTGCAGAAGACCATGTGCGACTACCCGGCCGTCGACTGCACCTCGCACGGGGCCGTGGTGACGTCGCCCGCGCCCCTCGCGCACCGGCCAGGGAAGACCAGTGACGGCGGGACAGCCGGCGCGCACCTTCAGGCGGCGAGCGCAGGTGGCGGCGCTGCCCATCAGGAAGAGGAAGTTGTCGGCGTAGAACTGCCGGCGCACTTCGGCGTCGGCGTCGCCGAGCGAGGCCTCGAAGCGCTCCAGCGGCTTGCGCCCGCCCTCCACGTGGGGGTAGTCGGACGAGAACAGCACGAGATCGGCCCCGGCCTGCTCCACGATCCAGCCCACGTCCTCGGTCGGGTACGGCGTGAACCGGCACTGGCGGTGCACGTAGTCGCTCGGCCGGAGCGAGAGCGCCTGCAGGCGCTCCTCGTGGCGGTGGAAGGCCTCGAAGGCGGACTCCATCTGGCGCAGCCACGACGGCACCCAGATGGCGCCCTGCTCAATGACGCCGATGCGCAGGTCGGGAAACGCCTCGAGCACGCCGTCGAAGATCAGCGTGGCCAGCGTCTGGGCCGGCGGGACCGGGATGCCCATGTAGTCCACGGAGCGGAAGTTCTCCTCGCCGCCGTGGAAGTCGGGCGGGACGGGCTTGCCGTTGACGAAGTAGTCGGGGTCGATGAGCGTCCCCGTGCCCCCGACGTGGAACACGACGGGGATGCCGGCCTCCTCGGCCCGGGCCCACACGCCGAACAGGTCGGTGTGGCTGGGCGAGTGCCCGGGTGGGCAACCCGAGGCGATCAGGAGGGCCGCCGCCCCCTGCGCCAGCGCATCCTCGGTGGCGGCCACGGCGCGGCGCGGGGTCGGCCAGCGGGACGTACAGCGACGGCAGCAGGCGCGGGTCGGCCGAGCAGAACTCGAGCATGCCCCTGTTGTGGGCGCGCGCGGCGGCGTAGGCCAGGTCGGCGTCGGCGTGCTCCATGTCGTGCAGGCGCGCGTTGTGGAACGTGTTGAAGACGAGCTGGCTCGAGAACCCGAGGAGATCGAGGGCGCGGCCGCGGTCCTCGGGGATGAAGGATCCGGTGGCGGCGAAGTTCTTGCGCGCCATGATCTCGGCCTCTTCGTTCGCCCGGTACTCGGGCGAGGCGTGCCGGGCGCGCAGCGCCTCGAACGAAGCGAGCAGGTCACGCTGCTGGTCGGCCGGGTCGCCGGTCTGGCGCAATTCGTTCCCGCCGGGGTAGCGCAGGACGGGCAGCCGGTCCCGGTAGGCCGCTTCCGCGTGGTCGCGCAGCCAGGTGGGCGTCTCCATGATGTGGGCGTCGGCATCGTGGACGATCCGGCCCTGGGAGTAGGCCATGTCTTCCTCCCTCCCTCCTGGACGCAGCTTGCCGTGGAAAGGCAGGCCGCGGTCGTCGTGCCGCGGCGCGTTCGCCAGTATTCCAGGCGGGCCGGCGGCCTGGCAGGAGGCCACCCGCCCGTATCTGACGACCCGTCAGGTCGGGGCCCCGGGCTTGGCTACGCTCCCCGGCGATGGATCTGCGCGACCGCCCCGAGGACGTGGCGTTCCGCCAGGAGGTCCGGGACTTCCTCGGCGGAGCACCTGGTCGGCGAGTTCGCCGAGCTGGGGGGCCGCGGCGGCTCGGGTGACGAGACCTTCGGCTTCGAGGTGCGCCGGCGCTGGGAGAAGGTGCTGGCCGGGGGCGGCTGGACCTGCCTGGGCTGGCCGGTCGAGCACGGCGGGCGGGGCGCCACCATGACCGAGCAGGTCATCTTCAACGAGGAGTACGCCCGTGCCGCGGCACCCGGGCGGGTCAACGTCATGGGCGAAGGGCTGCTCGGCCCGACGTTGATCCATTACGGCACGCCCGAGCAGCAGGCCCGCTTCCTTCCGCCGATCCGGGAGGGCGCCGAGCTCTGGTGCCAGGGCTACTCCGAGCCCGATGCCGGCAGCGACCTGGCCAACGTCAAGACCAGGGCCGAACGCGACGGCGACCAGTGGGTGGTGACCGGGCAGAAGGTGTGGACCTCGCTGGCCCACCTGGCGGACTGGTGCTTCGTGGTGTGCCGGACCGACCCCGAGTCGGCGCGCCACAAGGGGCTGTCGTACCTCCTGGTGCCGATGGACCAGCCGGGCGTCGAGGTGCGGCCCATCACCCAGCTCACCCGCACCAGCGAGTTCAACGAGGTGTTCTTCGACGGTGCCCGCACCCATGTCGACAACGTGGTGGGCGGGGTCGGTGAGGGCTGGCGTGTCGCCCTGGCCACCCTGGCCTTCGAGCGCGGCGTGGCGCTGCTCGGCTTCCAGCTCGGCTTCCGGCGGGAGCTCGACCGGCTGGTGGCGCTGGCCGAGGAGAACGGCAAGGCGCGCGACCCGGTGGTGCGCCAGCAGCTGGCCCAGGCCCACATTGAGCTGACGATCATGCGCTACAACACGCTGCGCAGCCTCGCCGGCGTCGACGGCCCTGTGGCCCCGCCCGAAGCCTCCATCGCCAAGCTGTACTGGGGGAGCTGGCACCGCCGGCTCGGCGAGCTGGCCATGGGCATTCTGGGGCCGGCGGCGACCGTGCTGGACGGCGAGCCGCTGCCCGAGAACGGCGGCTACGGGCTCGGGGAGCTCCAGCGCTCCTTTCTCTTCGCCCGCTCGGAGACCATTTACGGTGGGTCGAACCAGATTCAGCGCAACATCATCGGCGAGCGGGTGCTCGGCCTGCCGCCCGAGCCAAAAGGGGTGGCGTGAGCACCAGCCTTGATGCGTCCTTCGATCCGCCGCCCCCTCCGCCGCCCCCGGGCGGCCACGGGCTGCTGGAGGGCAAGGTCGTCATCGTGACCGCGGCGGCCGGGACCGGCATCGGCTCGGCGACGGCCCGGCGCTGCCTGGAAGAGGGCGCGTCGGTGCTGGTGTCGGACGCGCACGCCCGGCGGCTGGCCGAGACGGCCGAGGAGCTGACGGGCGAAGCGGGGCCGGGCGGATCGGCCCGCGTGCACGCGCTGGCCTGCGACGTGCGGGACGAGGCCCAGGTGGCCGCGGCTCTACGACGGCGCGCTCGAGCGGTTCGGCCGCATCGACGTGGCGGTGCACAACGCCGGGCTCGGTGGCACGGTGCCGCTGGTCGACATGACCGACGAGCAGTGGTCCACGGTGCTCGACATCACGCTGACGGGCACCTTCCGCTGCACCCGCGCCGCGCTGACCCGGATGCTGCCGCGGCAGAGCGGGGTCATCGTCAACAACGCGTCGGTGCTCGGCTGGCGGGCCCAGGCGGGCCAGGCGCACTACGCCGCGGCCAAGGCCGGGGTGATGGCGCTCACCCGTTGCGCGGCGGCCGAAGCGGCCCCGGCGGGGGTGCGGGTCAACGCCGTGTCGCCCAGCCTGGCCGAGCATCCGTTCCTGAACCGGGCCATCCCCGACGAGGACCTCGCCGTGCTGCGCCGCCGCGAGCTGTTCGGGCGCGGGGCCGAGACGTGGGAGGTGGCCAACGTGATCGTCTTCCTGGCCAGCGACTACTCGTCGTACCTCTCCGGAGAGGTCATCTCCGTGAGCAGCCAGCATCCGTGAGCGGCGGCATCGGCGGCGCGCCGGCCGACCAGGAGGACCCGCGGGCGGACCTCATCTGGGGCACGGTGCCCCGCCTGGTCGACGACGCGGCGCTGCGGCACGGCAGCGCGGAGGCGCTGGTCGACGGGGCGCTGCGCCTCACCTACGCGCAGCTGGCCGAGGAGGTCGACCGCTACGCCCGCGGCTTCATGGCCGCCGGGGTCGGTGCCGGGGACCGGGTGGCCGTGTGGGCGCCCAACTGCGCCGAATGGATGCTGGCGGCCCTCGGGCTGTTGCGGGCCGGCGGGGTGCTCGTGCCGCTGAACACGCGGTTCAAGGGCGGCGAGGCGGCGTACATCATCCGCAACGCCGGCGCCTCGACGCTGGTGACCGTCCGCGGCTTCCTGGGCGCCGACTACCCGGCCCTGCTGGCGGGCCAGGACACCGGCGACCTGGCCCGCATCGTCCTCCTGCGCGACGAGCACGACGACGGACGTTCCGACGGCTGGCGGCGTCACGGTGCCCGTGACAGGACTCGGACGCGTTCCTCGCGGCCGGCGAAGGCGGTCGATCCGGCCGACGTCGGCGGCGCGGGCCGCCGCGGTGCGAGCCCGACGACGTCTCGGATCTCATCTTCACCTCGGGCACGACCGGTCACCCCAAGGGTGCGACGGCGACGCACGCGCAGTCGCTGCGGACGTTCGGAACGTGGTCGTCGATCGTCGGGCTCACGGCCGGCGACCGCTACCTCGTCGTCAACCCCTTCTTCCATACGTTCGGCTACAAGGCGGGCATCCTGGCCTGCCTCATGGCCGGCGCCACCGTGGTGCCCGAGCCGGTCTTCGACCCGTCCGCCGTGATGGCCCGCATCGGCCGCCGAGCGCATCAGTGTGCTGCCCGGGCCCCCGACGCTCTACCAGACGCTGCTGTCGGACCCGCGGCGTGCCGAGCACGACCTGTCCTCGCTCCGGCTCGGGGTCACCGGCGCGGCCGTGGTGCCGGTCGAGCTGGTGCAGGCGATGCGCGACGAGCTCGGCTTCGACACCGTCCTCACCGCCTACGGGCTCACCGAATCGTGCGGGACGGTCACCATGTGCCGCCGGAGCGACCCACCCGAGATCGTGGCGGCCACCTCGGGCCGGGCCATTCCCGGCCTGGAGGTCAGGGCGGTGGCCGACGGCACCGACGTGGCGCCGGGTGAGCCCGGTGAGATCGTGGTGCGGGGCTACACGGTGATGCCGGGCTACTGGGGCGACGAGGCGGCGACGGCCGAGGCGATCGACGCCGAGGGCTGGCTGCACACCGGCGACATCGGCGTCCTCGACCCGGCCGGCAACGTCACCATCACCGACCGCGTCAAGGACATGTTCGTCGTGGGCGGCTTCAACGCCTACCCGGCGGAGATCGAGGCGATTCTGCGCGGCCACGAGGCGGTGGCCCAGGTGGCCGTCGTCGGCGTGCCGGACGAGCGGATGGGGGAGGTGGGGTGCGCCTATATCGTGCCGTACGGAGGCCGCGGCCGCCGGCACCGACCCCGTGGAGCTCGGGACGGGCGATCCTCAGTTGGTCCCGGGGGGCCATGGCCAACTACAAAGTTCCCCGCGGCGTCGTCCTGGTCGACGCGCTGCCGGTGAACGCCAGCGGGAAGGTGCTCAAGCGCGAGCTCCGTCAGCGTCACGCGGACGGGGCGGACAACGTGGTCACGAACGAGTCGTAGGAACGAGAGGAGCACACAATGCGAGGCATCGTCTACACCGGAGAGGGAGTCGAGGTCACCGACGCGCTCGAGGTCCGGGGTCCCGGGCCCGAACGAAGTGCAGGTACGCATACAGGCGGCGGGGGTGTGCCACTCCGACCTGTCGGTGATCGACGGGACGATCCCCTTCCCGGCACCGGCCGTGCTCGGCCACGAGGGCGCCGGCATCGTGGAGGCCGTCGGCGACGCCGTGCGGTCCGTGAAGCCGGGTGACCACGTGGTGATCGCCACCCTGGCCGGCTGCGGTGCGTGCCGGGCGTGCAGCACCGGGCCACCCGACGTGGTGCAAGAGCTCGCTCGGCAACATCTCGACGCCCTTCACCTTCAAGGGGCAGCCGGCCTCGAACTTCGCGGCAGCCTCGGTCTTCTCCGAGGTGACGATCGTCAGCGAGGTGCAGGCCGTCCGCATCCCCAAGGACGTGCCGCTGTCGTCCGCCTGCCTCATCGGCTGCGGCGTGCTGACAGGCGTCGGCGCCGTGCTGAACCGGGCCAAGGTGAAGCCCGGCGACACGGCGGCGGTCTTCGGCGTGGGTGGCGTGGGGCTGAACGTGATCCAGGGATTGCGCATCGCGGGAGCGACGAGGATCGTGGCGGTCGACACCGTGGCGGCCAAGGAGAAGCTCGGGCGGCAGTTCGGGGCCACGCACTTCGTCGACGCCAGTGACGGGTGACGCAGCGGCAGCGGTGCGCGAGCTCGTTCCCGCCAACCGGGAGTCGGCGGCCGGAGCGCTCTTCCCGCTCGGCGGCGTGACGTGGGCGTTCGATTGCGTGGGCCACCCCGCCGTGCTGCGCAGCGCCCTCGACTGCCTCGACTGGGCCGGCAATGCGGTGGCTATCGGTATCCCGCCCCGTGGCACGGAGGTGGCGGTGGACGTCAACGCGCTGGCCTATGTGGACCGCGGGTTGCTCGGGTGCCGCTATGGCTCGTCGCGGCCGCACCACGACATCCCGCTGATGGTCGACTTCTACAAGTCCGGGCAGCTCATGCTCGACGAACTGGTGTCCCTGACCCGCCCGCTCGACCGGTTCGGAGAGGTCGTCGACGAGATGCACGCCGGCCGCGTCGCCCGTGGCGTGCTGACCTTCGACTAGAAACAGGCCATGCCAACGTAGCCCGCAGGCGCAGCGTGCGTCGTGAAGGGCGTCATTCTGGCGGGGGGAACGGGCTCGCGCCTGCACCCGCTGACCCGGATCACGAACAAGCACCTCCTGCCGATTTACGACCGCCCGATGATCGCCTGGTCGATCGAGGCCGTGGTATCGAGCGGCATCGACGAGATCATGCTCGTGACCGGGAGGCACCCACGCCGGCGAGTTCCTCCGTCTGCTCGGCAACGGGCACGAGTACGGCATCAATCAGCTCTCCTACGCCTACCAGGAGAAGGCAGGCGGCATCGCCGAGGCGCTCGGGCTCGCCGCGCACTTCGCCGAGAGGTGGGCCGGTGCTCGTGATGCTGGCCGACAACATCGTCGAGCGGTCCATCCGGCCCATGGTCGAGGCGTTCCGCGCCGACCCGGTCGGCGCGCGCATCCTGCTGTCCAAAGTGACCGAGCCGGAGCACTTGCGCCACCTCGGGGTGCCCGTCTTCGGGGACGACGGCCGGGTCACGCACATTGAGGAGAAGCCCGAGCAGCCCGCCTCGGACTACTGCGTGACGGGCATCTACTGCTACGAGGCGGGCGTGTTCGACATCATCGACGATCTCGTCCCTTCCGGCCGCGGCGAGCTGGAGATCACCGACGTGAACAACCATTTCGTCGGGAAGCGCCAGATGGCGCACGACGTGCAGGAAGGCTTCTGGGGTGATGCCGGGGAGTCGATCGAGGCGTACTACGCGGTGAACGACTTCGTGCGCGAGAGCGGCGCCAACCTGTCGTAGCGCCGGCCGGCGCCTGAGCGGCGTTCAGTCGGGGCGGGGCTCGACGGGGACGCCGAGCCTGACTTTGCGGATGCTCGTCGGCAATGCCGGCGCCGTCGAGGCCGAGGTCGGCGAGGATGTCGTCGGCCTTGCCCTGGGCGAGGTACTGGCGCGGGATCCCGAGCACAACGGTGGCCGGCGCCGGCAGACCCGCCGTTTCCACCTGGGCTGCCATGGCGTCGAGAAGGAAGGCGCCGGCACCTCCGTGGCGGACGCCGTCCTCTGCCGTCACCACGAGTCGGTGGTGGGCCGCATCGTCGAGCATCGCGACATCGGGCGGGGAGATCACCCGCGCGTCCCACACGGTGGGCTCGATCCCCTCGGCGGCGAGCTCGTCGGCGGCCTCGAGGCAGGCCCCGACCGTCTTGCCGACGCCGAGGAGGCAGACGAGACCCGTCGCCGGCGCGCAGCTGGCGCGCCTGCAGCCCGCTCCCCACCTCGTCGGGGTCGACGTGCCGTGGCACGGTCTTGGGCACGCGGATGGTCGAGGGGCCCGGCAGCTCCAGGGCGGTGCGCAACATCGGCTCGACCTCCTCGGCCGACGACGGCGCGAACACCGTCATGCCGGGGATGGAGAGCGCCAGGGCCAGGTCGAGGATCGCCATGGTGGCTCGGGCCGTCGTCGCCGGTGATGCCGGCTCGGTCGAGCACGAAGACCACCGGGCAGCCGTGCAGGCCCACGTCGAGGTTGGCCTGGTCGAAGGAGCGTGACCAGAAGGTCGAGTACACGGCGACGACGGGCCGCAACCCGGCCATGGCCATGCCGGCGGCCGACGTGGCGCCGTGCTGCTCGGCGATCCCGACGTCGAAGAAGCGGTCCGGGAAAGCGGGCCTGGAAGGCCAGCAGGCCGGTCGGGCCGGGCATGGCGGCGGTGAGCGCCACCACGCGCGAGTCCTCTTCCGCCGCGGCCAGCAGCGCGCGTGAGAAGGCATCGGTGTAGGTGGCGGCGCTGCTGCGGGTACTCGTCGATCGCTGCTCTCGGGGCCTGAGCCCGAGGGAGGCGATGCCGCCACCGTCGGACGTGGCGGAGCCGCCGACCGCACGTCCCGCCGAGTTGCCCACCGTGTTCTCGAGCGTGACGGGACTTGGTGGCCTTCACGTCGTGGAGGCGTTGGACGTCGTCCTCTTCGGCGGGGGCGTAGCCGCGGCCCTTCTGGGTGAGCACGTGGACGACGATGGGGCCGTCCCACTCGGCGGCGTGCGTGAAGGCCTGTTCCATGTGTTCGACGTCGTGGCCGTCGATGGGGCCGGCATAGCGCACGCCCAGCGCTTCGAAGAAGGTGTGCGGCGCCACCATGTCGCGCAGCGCGCTGGTCACCGAGTGCACGCCCGAATACGCCAGCTCGCCCAGCGCCGGCAGCTCGCGCAGGCGCAGGCGCAGGCGTTCGCGGGCGGCGGTGTAGGTGGGATTGAGCCGCAGGGTCGTCAGGCTCTGGGAGAGCTGGGAGACCGTCGGCGCGTAGGAGCGGCCGTTGTCGTTGAGCACGATCACCACGCGTCGCCTCGAATGGCCCAGGTTGTTCAGGGCCTCGTAGGCCATGCCGCCGGTCGAGCGCGCCGTCACCGACGACGGCCACCACCTTGCGCTCACCGTCGATCCCCCGGAGCTCGAACCCGCTGGCGATCCCGTGGGCGTAGGAGAGGCCGGTCGACGCGTGGCTGTTCTCGATCCAGTCGTGCTCGGACTCGGCCCGGTTGGGATAGCCCGACATCCCGCCCGCCTGCTTCAAGGTCTTGAAGCCGTAGCGGCGGCCTGTCAGCAGCTTGTGCACATAGGCCTGATGGCCGGTGTCCCACAGGATGACGTCGCGTGGGGAGTCGAAGACCCGGTGCAGCGCCACCGTGAGCTCGACGGCGCCGAGATTGGAGCCGAGATGCCCTCCGGTCGTCGTCACGGTTTCGACGATGAAGGTCCTGATCTCCTCGCACAGCTCGGCGAGCTGCTCCTCGTTCAGGCCCTTGAGATCGGCTGGCGTCTCGATGCTTGGCAGGATCATGGCGGTCCGTCCAGGCTACCCCGCGGCCTGGGCTCCTTCCCTGCGCCAGGGGCCCAGCAGGGTGCATGCGGCGACGCCGAAGGAGGCCAGCGCCAGGACCTGCAGGCCGCGGGCGGGCCCCAGATTCTGCGAGACCCAACCCACAATGGGCGCGCCCGCGACCCAGCCGATGTAGCCCGCCGCGGTGAAGGCGCCCACCGCGCTCACCACCTGGCTCGCCATCCGGCTGACCGTGCTCATGACGAGGGGCCAGAACAGCGAGGCGCCGCCGGCGCCGAGGGCCAGCCCCAGCGCGGCGACGCCCGAAACGGGTGACAGCGACTCGAGAAGGATGCCGGCGCCGGCAACGCAGCCGCCGGTGATGAGTGCCCGCCGGGTGGAGAGCCGGCCGAGCAGGTGGCCGCCGGCGCCGCGCGTGGTGGCCGCGACCACCTGGCCGACGACGTAGGCCCCGGCCCCGAGCAACACTCCGGTCGCCAGATGGTTGCGCAGGTAGAGCACGCCCCAGGTGTCGACCCCGCCCTCGGTGATCTCCGCCAGGGCGAAGACCGCCAGGAGGACGAGCAGCCCGTCCCGGCGCAGTCGCCGCAGCGGGTGCCGGGAGGAGTGCGTGCGGTGCCGGCGGGCTCGGCCGGGGCCAGTGCCGTGCCCGGATCGGTGACGAGCGCCCAGACGCCGACACCCAGGGCCACGACGGCGATCGCCGGCCAGACCCAGCGCCAGGACACGCCGGCGTGGATGACCAGGGCGGCGATGGCGGCGCCGGTGAGCGCGCCGGTGTTGAAGAGCGCGTGCAGCCGCACCAGCGACTTCGGGCTGCTCATCAGGCGGTGCGACGCCTCGGCGTTCATGGCCGTGTCGATGGAGCCGCCCGCCACTTCCACCAGGACCAGCACCACGCCGAAGGACCACGTGTCGCGGGTGAGCGCCAGCACGCAGAGGAGGACCGACCAGGCGAACAGCGCGATCCAGAGGAGCCGGCGCGCCCCGACCCGGTCGCAGAAGTGCGCCATGACCGCGCTGGAAGCTCCCGCCACCGCGATCGCCACGGCCAGCAACAGGCCGAGCTGCGCGTCGTTCAGCGAGAAGGTGTGCTGAATGTTGAACAGCATCACCGCCCAGCTGCCCCAGAAGAGGCCGAAGGTCGCGAACGAGGCCACCACCGGCCCGGCTCCGGTGAGCAGGCCCTGCCCTTCGGTGGTGGGCGGGGTTGCGCTCAGGACGAGCCTGCGGCGCCCGCCTTGGCCAGGAAGGCGGACCGGTCGACGACGACCCGGGTGACCCGGCCCGCGCCGACGAGACCGCCGCCGTCGCCCTCGAGCCGGGCGGCGGACACCGTGAAGATCAGCCGCCGGCCCTCCACCTTGACCAGCGTGGCCTCGGCCAGCACGACCGAGCCCACGGCCACGGGCGCCAGATGGTCGAACTGCACGCGGGTGGCGACGCTCGACTGCGCCTCGTTGAGGTGGCCGTCGGTGGCCCGGCAGGTGGCCTCCTCGCACAGTGCGATGAGACGCGGCGTGGCGAGCACGGGCACGTCGCCCGACCGGAAGCTGCTCAGCGGTGTCCTCGGGGCCGACGGTCAACTCGAGCTGCGCGCTCAGCCCGGCGTGCGGTCCGTGCCCGGCCGCGGTCGGGGGCTGGGATGGATCGGCAGGCACGACGATTACGATACCGCCGTGACCGACACCGCTCTCATCGATCCTGACGTGCTCGAACGCGTGCTGTCCGGCGCCCTGGTCGGCGGCGGCGACATGGCCGAGGTGTTCGCCGAGGACGCCGTGACGTCGAGCGCCCTGTTCGACGACCGCCGGGTGGAGCAACTCTCCTCGGGCCGGTCACGTGGTGCGGGGATCCGGGTCGTCGACGGCGAGACCACGGGTTTTGCCCACACGGCCGACCTGAGCGAGGAGGGGCTCCTGGCCGCCGCCCGGGCGGCGGCCGCGGTGGCCCGGCAGGGTGGCAACGGGGTGCGCACCGTGGCGCTGGACCCGGTGGCGTCGCACGGGCGGGGCGACCGCACGCCCGCCCGACTCGGTGGACAAGGGGCGCAAGCTCGAGCTGCTCGCCCGGGCCGACGAGGCCGCCCGCGCCGCCGGGGACGCCATCACCCAGGTGCAGGTCGGCTGTGGCGACAGCCGCCGGCGCATCCTCATCGCCAACTCGGAGGGCCTGCTGGCCGAGGACGAGCAGATCCGGACGCGGTTCAGCGTCTCGTGCGTGGCCAACGGCGATACCGGGATGCAGACCGGCTTCGAGTCCTTGGCCCGCACCGAGGGGTACGAGATCTTCGAGCGTCATCGCGTCGAGGACATCGCGGAGCTGGCGGCGACGCGGGCCCTGACCAAGCTGTCGGCCCGCCCGGCACCCTCGGGCGAGCTGCCCATTGTGCTGGCCGGCGGGAGCGGCGGCATCCTCTTCCACGAGGCGTGCGGCCACGGGCTCGAGGCCGACCACATCGTGAAGGACGCGTCGGTCTACACCGGCCAGGTCGGGCAGCTGGTGGCAAGCCCGCTGGTCACGCTGGTCGACGATGGCACCGTCCTGGGGGAGTGGGGCAACTTCGCCGTCGACGACGAAGGGTGCCTGCCCGCCCGCAACGTCCTGATCGAGAACGGGATCCTCACGGACTACATGTGGGACTGGCTCCGGGCGCACAAAGAGGGCCGGAAGTCCTCGGGCAACGGGCGCCGCCAGAGCTACGCGCACCTGCCGATGGTGCGGATGACGAACACCTACCTTCTCGCCGGCAAGGAAGATCCCGAGGAGATCGTGGCGCAGACCCCCTCGGGCGTCTACGTGAAGAAGCTCGGCGGTGGGCAGGTCAACACGGCCACGGGCGACTTCGTGTTCGGCACCACCGAGGCCTACCTGATTGAGGGTGGCCGCATCACCGAGCCGTTGCGCGACGCCAACCTCATCGGCAACGGCCCCGAAGTGCTGCGGCGCATCGACGCGGTGGCCACCGACTTCTCCATGACGCCGGGTACCTGCGGCAAGGACGGGCAGAGCGTCCCGGTCGGCTGCGGGCAGGCGACGCTTGCGCATCACCGGGGTGACCCTCGGAGGCACGGCGTGAGCGACGAATTGCTCGAGCTGGCCCAGTCCGTGGTGGCCCGGGCGCTGCCGGGCGAGGGCATGGAGGTCTACGTCACGCGCGGCACCGAGACCGAGGTGCGCGCCTACGAAGGCGAGGTGGAGTCGCTCACGTCGGCCGATTCCTCCGGGGTCGGCATCCGTCTGGTGCTCGGCGACGCCGATGCCGGCGGCAGCCAGGTCGGGTTCGCCTGGGCCGGCTCGCTCGAGCCGGACGTGATCGCCGCCACCCTGGCCGACGCCCGTGACAACGCCCGCTTCGCCACGCCCGATCCCGACGTCGTCCTGGCCGTCGCCCGACGGCGTCGAGGCGGTGGAGCTGGACCTGTGGGACGACGGCGTGGGTGCGACGCCGATGGAGAAGAAGGTGGCGCTGGCGATCGAGCTCGAGCGGGCGACCCGTGCGGCCGACCCGAGGGTCCGGCAGGTCTCGTCGGCCGACTACTCGGACAGCCGGGTGGAGGTGGCGTTGGCCTCCACCACCGGCATTCAGTCGTCCCGGCGGCGCACGAACGCCTTCTTGTCCGTGGACGCCATCGCGGGAGAAGGCGCCGACTCGCAGACCGGCACCGGGTTCACTGTCGGCCGTGGGCCGGCCGAGCTGGTCCCCGACGAGGCGATGGACGATGCCGTCCTCCGGGCCACTCGCATGCTCGGGGCGCAAAAGGTGCCCTCGGCACGTCTCACCGTGGTCTTCGATCAGCGCGTGGTGTCGACACTCCTGGGTGTGATGGCCTCCGCCCTCTCGGGCGAGGCCGTCGTCAAGGGCCGCTCGTTCTTCGCCGGTCGCATCGGCGAGACCATTGCCGCCGCCGGCTTCACCCTGGTGGACGACCCGACCGACGCCAGGGCCTACGGCGCTTCGTCGCACGACGGCGAGGGCTTGGCCTGCCGGCGCAACGTGCTCATCGCCGGGGGTGCCTTGCGCATGTTCGTCTACGACACGGTCTCGGCGCGCCGGGCCGGGGCGGTCTCGACCGGATCGGCGACCCGGGGCGGTTTCGCCGGCACGCCCGGTGCGGGGTGCCGCGCCCTGGTGCTTTCCCCGGGCACGAAGAGCCAGGACGAGATCCTGGCCGCGGTCGGCGACGGGCTCTTCGTGCAGTCGATCTCCGGCATCCACTCAGGGGTCAATACGGTGAGCGGCGACTTCTCGGTCGGGGCGGAGGGCCTCCTGATTCAGGGAGGCGTGCTCACCCAGCCGGTGCGGGAAGTCACCGTCGCGTCCACCCTGCAGAGGATGTTGCAGTCGGTGGTGGAGATCGGCGGCGACCTGCGCTGGCTGCCCGGCGTGGCGGCCGGCCAGACCCTGGCTGTCGCCGACATGGCGCTCAGCGGCGACTAATCCTCAGCCGGCCGTGCTCGAGGCCGGCGCGGTCTGCTTGCCTGAACTGCCATTGCCCGATCCGCCCTTGTCGGAGCTGCCCTTGTCAGAGCTGCCCTTGTCAGAGCTGCCCTTGTCAGAGCTGCTCTTTTCGGAGCCGCCCTTGTCCGAGCCGCCTTTGTCCGAGGCGGACGACTCCTTCTTCGGGGTCGAATCACCGCCTGAGCTCTCACCGCTCTGGGTGTCGGCGCTCTTCTTCCCGGTGCCGTTGCCCCCCGCGGCCGCCCGCGAGTCCGTCTTGTAGAAGCCGCTGCCCTTCAAGACGATGCCGACGGCGCCGTAGACCTTGCGCAGCGCGGCGCCGCACTCGGGGCACTCGGTCAACGGGTCGTCCGTGAATTTCTGGACCGCTTCGAGGCGGTGCCCGCACGCCGTGCACGCGTATTCATAGGTCGGCAAGGGACTCCTCCGGTGGCCGCTGGTTGGCACTCACTGCCTGAGACTGCCAAAGTCTACCCGCCGGAACACGGCGGCAGCGTCGGACCGCGGCCACCGCAGGTCGTAGACTCCACCCTCGTGTCCGACCGCATGCTGGCCAATCTCGACCCGCTGGGCGGTGCCCGCATGGTCGACGTCACACCCCGCGAGCCCACCCATCGCCGGGCCCTGGCCCGTTGCCGGGTCTCGATGCTGCCCGAGACGACGACAAAGGTGGCGAACAACGCCATCACCAAGGGGGATGTGCTGGCGGCGGCCCGGATCGCCGGGATCCAGGCCGCCAAGCGCACGGCGGAGCTGATCCCCATGTGCCACCCCGTCCTGGTCGGATCCATCGGCGTCAACTTCTCCATCGGTGACGACTACGTCGAGGTCGAGGCCCAGGTCGAGACCGTGGACCGCACCGGGGTCGAAATGGAGGCGATGACGGCCTGCGCCGTCGCCGCGCTCACGGTCTACGACATGTGCAAGTCGGCGGACCGGACCATGACCGTCGAGAAACTGGCGCTGTGGGAGAAGTCCGGGGGCCGCTCCGGGCCCTGGCGCCGGCCGGAGGCCAACCACCTCTAAGTTCGGCTCGCCCGCTGCGGCCCGCCGCAGGCGCCCCTCGGCCGATCGCCGGCAGCGCCCGCTGGTCTACATTCGGTCCCGGTGACCCGAGTAGAGGAGCCGCCCGCCGTCGGCAAGGGGATCGTCGGCGCCATCACGTCGGAGGTCGGACGGATCGGCGGGCGCAATGTGGTCATCGCCCGGTCGCTCGGCACCATGCGGCGCGGCGCCATCACGCACGCCGACGGTGTGCGGTTGGCCGAAGCGGCCGACCAGGCCCGTGAGCTCGGCATCCCCCTCGTCTTCTTCGTCGCGTCGAGCGGGGCCGACGTGCTCGACGGCGTGGCCGCCCTGCACGGGTGGGGGCGCGCCGCCGCGGCCATCGCGCGCTGCAGTGGCCAGGTTCCGGTCATCGCCGCGGCGACGGGTCCGGTCGTCTCCGGGCCCGCGCTCCTGCTCGGCCTCTCCGACCTGGTCGTGATGAGCTCCGAGGCGGTGGCCTTCGTCTCGGGCCCGCAGATGGTGGCCGAGTTCACGGGGATCGAGGTCGGGATCAGCCAGCTGGGGGGCGCGGCCGTCCATTCCACCGCCAGCGGGTTGTGCGCGGTGCAGTCCGACGACGTGGACGGCGCGGTGGCCGAGCTCCTCGAGTACCTGCCGTCCAACACCGACGAGATCCCTCCGCTGGCACCGGTGAGCGATTCGGTGCTGCGACCCACCCCCGAGCTGCGGGCCGTCATCCCCGACCGCAAGGCGGCCACCTACGACGCCCGGGACGTGGTCCGGTCGCTGTGCGACGACGGCGAGTTCCGGGAGCTGTGGCCGAGGTGGGCCGGGCAGCTGGTCACCGCCTTCGCCCGCCTGGGCGGCACGCCGGTGGGCTTCATCGCCAACCAGCCGCGCATTTTGGCCGGGACCCTCGACATCGCGGCGTCCCAGAAGGGCGCCCGTTTCGTCCGGCTCTGCGACGCCTTCAACCTCCCCATCGTCAGCCTGGTCGACACGCCGGGGTTCCTGCCCGGGAAGGACCTCGAATGGCGCGGCATGATCCGGCACGGGGCCGAACTGGCGTTCGCCTACGCCCAGGCGACCGTGCCGCGGTTGTGCCTCATCCTGCGCAAGGCCTTCGGCGGCGCCTACATCGTCATGGACTCCCGGGGCATCGGGAACGACATCTGTTTGGCCTGGCCGGGGGCCGAGGTGGCCGTCATGGGGGCCTCCGGCGCCGTCCAGATCCTCAACCGGGGCCTGGAGGCGGGGGAGCGGGCCGAGCGCGAGCTGGCCTACGAGGACGCCTACCTGAATCCGTGGCCGGCCGCGGAGCGGGGGCTGGTGGACCAGGTCGTCGATCCGGCGGACAGCCGCATCGTGCTCTGCGCCGTGCTGCGCCAGCTCTGCACGAAACGGGAGCTGGTGGTGGGTCGGAAGCACGATGCCGGCCCTCAATAGGAGTTCAGCTGGGGAAATGTGGATTGTCATAATTCCGTAACGAGGCTGAGGTGCATTCGACGCCGAACTCGGTAATGGATCGGTCATGATCAGCGATGTGGTCCCCCCCACAGACGATGCGTTGTTCGTCCTCGAGTCCTGCCACAGCACCTGGATCTTCGACACCGACAGGATGCGCTTCCGGCGCGTGCTGAAGGGCCTCGCGCTCGATGCCCATGCCGCCACCACGGCGTGGCGGGCCTACTACGGGCTCGAGGTCGACCCGATCTCGGAGTCGTTCGTCGTCCTTCTCAACCCTGAGGGCACGCGGCTGCTCCGCTCGTGGCGCCACGTGGAGCACTGCCCGCAGTGCGGGGGGAACCAGACGGCCGAGCTTTCGCTCGACGAGCTCAGGAGCGCCTCACTCGCCTGAGCGCGTGAGCGTCATCGCTCCTAGAAGTGGATGACGTGCGCGGCCGAGAGGAGCAGCGCAGTCACGGCCGCCAGTGCAGCCAGCACGACGCCGGCCAACAACAGGCGCGAGACCGCAGGCCGCGCCGACCTCGTCCGTAGCCCGTAGGCGGCGGCGCGCGCTCTGACTGCGGCCTCGGTGACGGCGGCGTCGTCGGTGGCCAGCACGAAGCGGTGGCGACCCCGGCGGCCGCGTTCGACCACCGTGATGACCACGCCGCCGCGGCCGTCGGGCAGCACCGACCGCTCCATGGCGGACAGCTCTTCGAGCTCGGCCCAGGCGCTGTCCCAGACGGGCTCGCCGTCGGCCTTCTCGAGCGCGAGGCCCGAGTCGAGGAAGGTCAGGGTCAGGTGCGGCACGGCGACCTCGCCCTCCTGTCCCTCCGTCAGGAGGTAGACGTCGGGCACGGACCACGCCTCCTCCATACGAGCAGGAGACGCTACTGCCAATGCTGCCGCACGAACGAGGCATAGGCGTCAGCCATGCGGTCCGGGATGAGGGGCGGCTCCCGGCGGACGACGCGCAGGATCGCGGCGTCGACGGACGGGACCGGCCGGAACGACTCGGCCGGTATGCGTCGGCCCAGCGCGAAGGACCACCAGGGAGCCCACGCCGTCGAGAGCATTGTGGTGGGAGGTGCGGCGGCCCGCTTGCCGCGCCACCTCCCATTGGACGATCAGGTCAGCGCGGCGCAGACCGCTGCTCCGATCGTCGAGCAGGTGTCGCAGCAGGGCTGTGGTGGCGCCGAACGGGAGCGAGCCCATCACCCGGAAGGGGCGGCGCGGCATCTCGTAGCGCAGCGCGTCGCAGCAGACGACCCTGACGTGCGCCATGCCCCGCCGCCGCACCTCGCGGCGCAGATGTTCCGCCCAGTGGGGATCGCGCTCCAGCGCGATGACCTCGACGCCGCGCCGGGCGAGCGCGAAGGTGCAGGCGCCCCGCCCCGCGCCGATCTCGACCACGAGGTCGCCGACCTCGAAGGCCGCCTCGGCGACCAACGCCGTGGCGAGGTCAGGCCGGAGGAAGTTCTGACCGAGACGGCGCCGTCGCTCGTCCCGGGGCGTCCGCTTGGGCGCGGACACGGACCATCACCGTGCAACCCATGAGGTGCATTCTGTCGGTCTGCGAGGCGCCGCGCCATCGCGCGGGCCCGTCAGGATCCCGAGGGTGGGGCTCCGGGCCACCACGGCTGCCGCCGGTCGCGGCGATCGGCGCGCTCGAATCTCCCGTTCGACGTCGGACCACACCAGCGGATCGGTGTCCCGGCCGGCGGAGTCGGCCGTCTGGGCCCGCGTCATGATCACGAACGCCACGGTCCACAGGACGGCGATGGTGCTCAGCTTGGCCAGGAAGCCGGCCAGCTCCTGGTCGAGGAGCGGGGTCATGCCCGCGACGGTGCCCCGATAGGTGAAAGGCGGGTAGAGCGGGTGGCGGGCGAAGATCCAGACGATGGAGAGGAAGCTGGGCACGATCGACTGCACAATGAGATAGCCCCCGCGACCCAGCGAGGAGAGCCGCTGCGTACCGGGGAGCTCCGTCAGCACCGGCGCCCACAGCACGAAGCCGGAGGCGAGGACCACCAATTGAACGACGGTCCGGGCGACGATCGAGTGGGCGGCGAGGCTCACCACGCCGACGGTCAGGGTGCCCACGGCGACCACGGTGACGATGGCCACGGCGGGCACCGGGCGGACCGCCACCCGCAGCACGGCGTCGACGGCCGGCGGCCGGGTCAGGCGGCGCGATGATGGGGCCGGGCGTCCCGAGGACCAGCAGCGGCGGCACGGCGAGGGTCAGCAACAGCCGCTGGAGCACGAGCGCCACGAGCAGCCAGTGGCTGGCCAGGTCGCCCAGCGGCCAGGTCAGGGCACCGGCAAGGAGGATGACGCCGGCCAGGAAGAGGAGCCTTCTGGCGTCCGGTCGCCGCCTGGCCGGAACGTCGGGTCGCCCAGAGATAGCCGACGGCGAGCGCCACCAACGCGACCAGCCACACCGCATGGAGATGCCAGTCGAAGGGGCGGGCGGCGGCGATCACAGGCCTGCGCTCGCCGTAGGCTCTGGGCGATGGACGCCCCCGCGAAGCTCGATCGGCTGGAGCGCGTCACCGATCTCGTGCTGGTGTTGCTCGACACGCGCCAGCCGCTGACCCTCGACGCCATCGCGCACCAGGTCCCCGGGTATCCGACCGAGCACTCCGCCCGACGCCAGGCCTTCGAGCGGGACAAGCGCCTGCTGCGCGACGAGGGGATCCCGGTCCTCACCCAGCGCCTGCCGGGTCACGAGCAGTACGGCTACCAGATCGACCGCGAGTCCTTCTACCTGCCCGATCTCGACCTCGAACCGGACGAGCAGGTTGCGCTCCACCTCGCCGTCGCCGGCGTCCACCTCGGCGATCCTAGTGGCCGGGATGCGTTGCTGAAGCTGGGAGCGGCGGGGTTGGGCGACGTGCGGCCCATCGCCTCCCTGGTGCCGCCGGCCGCGCTCATTGAGCTGTTCGAGGCCGTGCGCACGCACGCCACCGCGGCGTTCGTCTACCGCTCGGTGGAGCGGCGCGTGGCCCCCGTGGGACTGTGGTTCCGCTTCGGCCACTGGTACCTGGTGGCCTGGGACCTCGACCGGACCGCGGTGCGGACATTCCGCGTGGACCGCATCGAGGGAGAGGTCACGCGCGGTGAGGCCGGCGAGGCGGTGGTGCCCGACGACGTCGACGTGGACGTGAAGGCGGCGTTGCCCGAGGAGCCGTGGGAGGTGGAAGGCGAGGACCGGGTCGAAATGCGGGTCCGGGTCGACGCGCTCGAGGCGCGCCGGGTCACCGACGAGGTCGGTGCGGACAAGGTGGTGCAGTGGTTCGACGACGGGTCGGTCGACCTGGTCCTCGGCGTGTCGTCCTTCGCGTCCATCCGCTCCTGGGTGCTCGGGTTGTCCGACCACGTCACCGTGATGGAGCCCGACGCCTTCCGCGAGGAGCTGATCGCCTGGCTCGACGAGGTGCGCGACGCCACGCCGTCCCTGCCGGCCGATGCCCGCGTCCAGGCGTTCGAGGTCCCGGCGGCCGAAGAGGAGCCCGCGCCGCCGCGCGCCGCGCCGGGGCGGGAGACGAGCCGGCGCCTCCGGCGCCTCTTGGCGCTGGTCGGCTGGCTGGCGCAGGTGGGGGAGGCGCCGATCGCCGACGCCGCGCTGCGTTTCGGGATGAGCGAGAAGGAACTGGTGGCCGAGTTGGAGCTCGCGGCCTGCTGCGGCATCCCGCCGTACACCCCGGACACGCTGATGGAGATTGAGGTCTCCGAGCATTCCGTGCGGGCCTTCCTCCCGGCGGAGTACGCGCGGCCGCGCCGCCTGACGCCCGCCGAGGGGTTCGCGGTGGCGGCATCGGCCCGCCTGCTGCTCGCGGTGCCGGGCTCGGAGGACGGTGCGCTGCGCCGCGCCCTGGCCAAGCTCGATGCCGCGCTCGGTTCCCGCGAGGCGGTCGGGCTCGACGTCGACGCGCCGGCCGCCCTCGCCGCGGTGCGCGAAGCGGCGGACGCCGGGCAGGCCCTCGAGATCGACTACCTCTCCGGCTCCCGCGACGAGCTGACCACGCGCACGGTGGAGCCGGTGCAGGTCGCCACCATCGACGGGCACTGGTATCTCGACGCCTACTGCCACCGGGCCGGCGACATGCGGCGCTTCCGGGTCGACCGGATCGGCGCCGTGCGCCCGCTGGAGCACAGCCCGGGCCCGGCCGTGACCCGGTCGCGGCCCCTCGAGGAGATGTTCGTGCCGGGGCCCGGTGCCGTCGAGGTCCACCTGCAACTCGGCCCGGATGCGCAGTGGGTGCCCGAGTCCGTTCCGGTGCGCGCCGTACGGCGCGACGCCGACGGGACCGTGACCGACGTGATCCTCGACGTCTCCGGCATGGCCTGGTTCGAACGGCTCCTGCTGCAGCTCGGTCCTGCGGTCCGGGTCGTGAGCCCGCCGGAGCTGACGGGGCTGGCGGCGGAGGCGGCCCGCCGGGTGCTGGCCCGCTACGGGAGCGATAGCGTCGGCCCATGAGCGATATGAACGATTTCAACCGCGGGGTCATCGAGGAGTTCCGCGCCAACCACGGCAAGGTCGGCGGCGGGTTCGCCGGCGCCCCCGTGGTGCTGCTGACGACCACCGGCGCCAAGTCGGGGGAGAAGCGGGTGAACCCGCTCGTCGCGCTGGTCGACGGCGACACCCTCTACGTGGTCGCCTCCAAGGCGGGGCGCGCCCACCAGCCCGGACTGGTACCACAACCTCGTGGCCAATCCCGAGGTCGAGGTCGAGTTCGGCGACGACCGCTTCACCGCCACCGCCGTCCCGATCACCTCGGGACCCGAGCGCGACCGCCTCTACGCCGCCCAGGTGGCGGTGCAGCCCGGCTTCGGCGACTACGAGAAGGCGACGACGCGGGTGATCCCGGTCGTGGAGCTGCGCCGGACCTAGCCGCCGGCCGACCGTTCACCACCGCCGGTGCGTCGGGTGACGGGAGGCCACCATGCTCGGGATCCACGGGATCGGGCGGGACCGGGCCGACTACTACCTGTCCGATCTCGCCCGCGAGCTGCCCGTGGCCGGGCCGGGCCGCTGGGCCGGGAGCGCGGCGGAGGGGCTCGGCCTGACCGGTCCCGTGCGGGCCGACGAGTTCCGGCGGCTGCTCGAGAGCCGCCATCCGCGCACCGGGGTCGTGCTCGGATCGGGCCGGGTGTCCGTGCCGGCGTTCGACCTCACCTTCAGCGCGCCGAAGTCGGCCAGCGTGCTCTTCGCACTGGCCGGCGCCGACGCCGCGCGCGCCGTCGTGGCCGCGCACAACCAGGCCGTCGCGGGGTCGCTCTCGTATCTGGAGCAGCACGCCATCACCGCCACCCGGCGGTCGGGTGCCCGGCGCGCAGTCGTGCTGCCCACCAGCGGCGCCGTCGCGGCCGTGTTCACGCACGGGGTCAGCCGGAACGGCGACCCGCACGTCCACAGCCATGTCGTGCTGGCGAACCTCGTCCACGGTGCGGACGGCCGCTGGAGTGCCTGTGACCGGCGGGGGATCGCCGCCCATCGCCTGGCCGCCGCCGCGGTCTACGAGGCGCATCTGCGCGCCGGGTTGGGCCACGCCCTCGGCGTGCGGTGGACCGGCGGCCCCGGGCGCACGGCCGAGGTGGCGGGCGTCGGGCCCGAGCTGCTCGGTGCCTTCTCGAGCCGGGGGGCCGACATCCGCCGCCACATGTACGAGAACGCGGTGCGCACTCGGGCCGCGGCGCCCGCATCGCCTGGGCCGCGACCCGTCCCGCCAAGGCGCCCAGCCGCGCCGTTCGCCGACCTCGAGGCCCTCTGGCGGCAGCGGGCCGACGACGTCGGCGGCCGCCTGGAGCTCGAGCCGGGCCGCGCGCCGGCGGGGCGGGCCGTGCTCGACGAGCACCGCTTCGCCGGGGTGATCTCCCTGCCCGCCCACGGTGGGGCCCACCGCCGCGACGTCGTGGCGGCGTTCGGCGCGGCGGCCCGTGACGGCGCCACGGCCGTCGGCCGTCGAACGTCTGGTCGCGCAGTGGGTTCCGCCCGGGTCCGGTCGGAGTGGCCGAGCCGCTGCAGCAGCGCCGGACGGTGGTCCCGGCGAACCATCACCTCCGCGCCCTGGGCCCCCGTCCGGTCGACCCCGACGACCACGCGGTGTGGGTGGGCGCCGCCGGCGCCCTGGACGCCTACCGGGACAGGTGGGGCCTCGCGCGCGCCGAGGCGCCGCTCGGCGAGCCGGCCGAACCTGGCCGCACTGCCGGCGCCGCGCCTGGCCGATCACATCCGCACCGAGCGTGCGGTCGCCGCGGCCCGGGCCAGGCTCGGGTGGCGCGAGCCCGCCACGGTCGATCGGGGCCTCGGGCGCTGACTCAGCGGCCGCGGTCGGTCGTGCGGCGGGCGCGGCCGAGCTGGCGCGCCGGCGGCAGGAGCTCACGCCAGGGCGAGCACGCTCGTGCGCCGGCGTGAGCGCGACCTCGTGCACCTCCTTGTCCGGGCCGAGGACGAGGGCGCGCCCGGCCGAGCCGTGCGCCACGGCGTCCACCGGGAGGCGGGCCAGGCGGGTGCTCCCCACCGACGTCGAGGGGCGGAGACGGCCCCAGCGGTCCACCGACCGGCTGACCGTCGTGGTCGCCACCTCCCGGTCGCCCGCCAGCGCGCTGATGTCGCGCAGCGTGGCCGTGTCGGCGATGCCGCGCAGGACCACGGTGGTGCCGAAGAGCGAGAGGAACCCGTCGGCCGCCGCGTCCCCAGCGGACGCGGGCCTGGGAGAGGTCCTGCAGGCAGGCCAGCACCAGGAGCCCCTGGCCCGCGCCCTCGCTGACCATGGCCGGGAGATCGGGGATGGGGGCGATGTTGGCGACCTCGTCGAGAGCGAGCAGGGTGGGCGGGCCGGTGTGCCCGTCGCGGGACCGGACGTAGGCGGCATCGCGCACGTCGCCCACGATGGCCACCACGAGCGGCGCGAATTGACGCTGCCGCCGACCGGCTGAGCAGACGTAGAGGGTGTTGGCGCCGCCGCAGAACGCCTCGAGGTCCAGAGGCGCGGCGCGGGTGGATGCGAGTGCTCCCTCCGTGCGGTACGCGGCCAGGACGCCCGACGCGGTGGACCAGATACCTGACTGCTCACGGGAATCGGTGGCGACGATCCCGGCGAGCAGATCGGTCGCCGGAGCGTCCCCTCCGGCGCTCGAGGCGAGAATTTCGAGGGCCGGCGCCCCATTGTGCCGATCGATCCACTGCAGGACGTCGCGCATGGACAGGTCTTCCGTGGCGGCGGCGTGGAGGAGCGTGGAGAGCAGCGCGCCGGCACGCTCGGTCCAGTGCTGCTCGCCGCCGCGCTGCCCGCTCAACCGGCTGGCGCCGACCATCGCGTCGGCGGTGACGACGGCCGCGTCCCAATCGGAGGCGGTGGTGAGCGGCGACCAACCGACGCGCTCGACGCCCGGTGGGCACTCCACTTCACCGCTCGGGTCGTAGAGGAACGACCACCCTTCGCTGCAACGCGCCGGCGCGGTCGCCCGCATGACATCGGGCTTCGTCGAGGTCGAGACAACCGGACCCTCGGACAGCAAAATATTGGGGATGACCAGGGAAGACGTCTTTCCTGACCGCGGCGGGCCGAGCACGAGCGTCGAGCACTGCTGGGCCAGCCCACATCCAGCCGTTGGCGCCCTCACCAACATAGATGCCGTGGCGCGTCAAACGGTGGACCCGACGTAGCGCGGCAGTCGAAATCAGGCACGAATCGGTGCTGTCGACATGCGTATGAGCGTCGCGTTCCACGCATGCGATGTTTGCGTTGGCGAACAGAGAAATCCATGGGACATATCACGCAATGCGGCGACAACAACACGTTGAGTACGACGCGCCGACGCAGGATGCGGCGTCAATTGCGCGTCGAAAACAGAGTCAAACAACGGTCGTCAACGCGTGCAAAATGACGCCGCGATTAATGAATGCTTGACCTGGGCATGCAAACAACAGAAGAATGTGTGTACCCGAAGTGTGAGGGAGGGTATGACATGTGCTGCGACACAACGGTGTGTGGCGCGCAAAACGAAAACAGTCGGCTTCGTTTTCGCGCGCCGTGTACCGCGTGGCACGGCGTCAACGCGACGTCGCAACTCGGGGAAGCAAGTCGGTTTGGCGTGATGTGGCGGCGTTCATGACGCTGGCGCACCTGCGGCAGCCGACGCAGTTGCAAGTGAAACCGGTGCGGCAGTGCGCACGGCGAGAGGCAGTCGATCTCGACGTGGCGCAGGCTTCACCTCTATTCAGTGACCATGCTCCTAGGGAGGTGCACCTGTGGCAGTAGCCGCAAAAAGAAGGGCCCCGGCCAAGAAGGCCGCGAAAAAGCGGGCCCCCGCAAAGAAGGCAGCTAAGCGCACGACAGCCAAGAAGGCCGTCAAGCGGGCTCCGGCACGGAAGTCCGTGAAGCGGGCTCCGGCACGCAAGGCTGCGAAGAAGCGGGCTCCGGCGAAGAAGGCGGCCAAGCGCACTGTGCGCAAGGCCACCAAGAAGCGGGCTCCGGCGAAGAAGGCGGCCAAGCGCACTGTGCGCAAGGCCACCAAGAAGCGGGCTCCGGCACGCAAGGCAGCCAAGAAGCGGGCTCCGGCGAAGAAGGCGGCCAAGCGCACTGTGCGCAAGGCCGCCAAGAAGCGGGCTCCGGCGAAGAAGGGCAGCCAAGAAGCGGGCTCCGGCGCGCAAGGCCACCAAGAAGCGGGCACCCGCCCGCAAGGCGGCCAAGCGGCGCTAAGCGCTTCGTTCCCTCGGGAACACGCGAGACCGGGGGCCTTCGGGCCCCCGGCTCCGCGTCCGGGCTCCGGCTAGGACGTCCGGCCGAGCTCGACGACGTCGGCGGGCCAGTCGACGTCGTAGGCCAGGTTCGGGTCCCGCAGGACGCGCACCGGGAGCCCGAGCCTCGTCGGCTTCCGCCCGGTGGGCGCGGAAGGAGCCGGGGCCGTAGGCGAAGCGGAAGTCGGATGCCGGCCGGGAGCCGCAAGCACGTTGGTGCCGTCGTCCCGGCGGTCGGGGACGAGCGTGATGCCGTCGAAGGGAGCGAGCGCGCCCAGCCCGTGCGCTCGGGGCAGGTCGCCGTGGGCGACGGTCACCCAGCGTGTCCCTGCCCGGGCCAGCCGGTCGACGCCCGCCCGCACGGCCCCGTTGAGGCCCTGGCCGGGCTCCCACATGACGCTGGCACCGACGTCCGCCGCCCACTGGGCCACGTCTTCGTCGTCGCAGACCACGGCGATCGGGCAGCGGCACGCACGCAGCCACCACGTGCGTGGCCATGGCGCGCACGAGCGCAATGCGATCCGGATCGGACAGGGTGGACCCGAGTCTCCGCTTGGCCTGGTGGAAGGCCTTGACCGGGATCAGGACGACCTCGGGGCCCAGGTAGAGCGTCGGCCGCTTCCGCCGCGTGGTCCGCTGGCGGCACGCTGGCCCTCGACACCCGGACAGTGTACGGGTCCACACGCGAAGGTCACTGCGGGGCCGCCGTAGGCTCTTGTGCCATGAGCGACCGGGTGGCGGTGATCGGTGCGGGATCGTGGGGCACCGCGGTCGGGACCATCATCGGTGCCTCGCATCCCGCGTCCCTCTGGGTGCGGTCGCCCGAGCTGGCCGCGTCCATGGCGCGAGACGCGCCGGAACGAGAGGTACCTCCCGGACGTGCAGCTTCCCGACGGGCTGACGGTGACGTCGTCGCTGGCCGAGGCGCTCCAGGGCGTCAGCATCGTCTTCATGGCGGTGCCCTCGCACGGGTTCCGCGCCGTGCTGACCGACATGCAGCCGCTGGCGGGGGACGTCGAAGCCGTGGTGAGCCTGGCCAAGGGGATCGAGATGGGGACCAACCTGCGCATGTCCCAGGTGGTGGCCGAGGTCCTCCCCGGGGTTCCCGCCGGCGTCCTCACCGGCCCGAACCTGGCCCGCGAGGTGGCGCAGGGGCATCCGGCCGCCTGCGTGGTGGCCCTGTCGGACGAGGCGCTGGCCGAGCCGCGTGCAGGCGCTGGTGCACACGCGCACGTTCCGTACCTATATGGGCACCGACGTCGTCGGGTGCGAGATCGCCGGCGCCACCAAGAACGTGATGGCCATCGCCGCCGGCATCGGCGACGGGCTGGGCCTCGGGGACAACACCCGGGCCGTGCTCATCACGCGTGGGCTGGCCGAGTTGGGGCGGCTGGGCGTCGCCCTCGGCGGGAAGGTGCTCACGTTCGGCGGCCTGGCCGGCGTCGGCGACCTGGTGGCGACCTGTGCCAGCCCGCAGAGCCGGAACCGGACGGTGGGGTTCGCCCTGGGGAGGGGCAGTCGCTCGAGCGACATCGTGGGCGGCATGCACATGGTGGCGGAAGGCATCAAGAGCGCGGGCCCGTTGGTCGGGTTGGCGCAGGCCCATGGCGTCGAGATGCCCATCGCGGAGCAGGTCCAGGCCATTGTGGAGGGACGCTGCTCGCCCGCCGAGGCGCTCCTCAACCTGATGCGCCGACCCTCGCGCCCCGAATGGGACGAGTCGCTGCTGCGGGGGCTCCCGACATGAGCGGCATCTTCCACAGCTACGACATGCAGCCCGGCGCCGACGACGAGGCGCGCCGGGAGGCCGCGCTGGACCACGTCAAGGAGATCCTCCTGATGCACGGCGCCACCGAGGAGGAGATCGACCGTGCCGTCGCCGACGGCGTGATCGACCTCTTCGTGGCGGACCGCCTGCTGGTCCCGTCGCGCCGGCGCTACACCAGGGTCGAGGTGGCGGAGCTCACCGGCGTCAGCGTCGAGCATGCTGGAGCGCTTCTGGCGCGCCCTCGGCTTCCCCGGGGTCGACGACGACGACCGGGCGTTCACCGACCTCGATCTCGAGGCGGTCCGGATCTTCCAGGGCCTGCAGGCGCTCGGCGCCGCCGATGCCGAGACGGCGGTCCAGATGGCCCGCGTCATCGGCTCGTCCATGGCGCGCATCGCCGAGGCGGAGCTCGTGCCGGCGGACATGGTGGGCGCGGAGGTCGACCCCGTCCTCTCCGCCGAGGCGTTCGCCGGCGTCGCCGACGTGACGATTCCCGCCATGGCCAAGTTGCTCGAATTCGTGTGGCGGCGCCAGGTGGCGGCCGGCATTCAGCGCAGCATGATGCTGCGCAGCCACGGCCTGGCGCCGGGGCAGAGCCCGGTGCTCGCGGTGGGGTTCGCCGACATGGTCGGCTTCACGCTCCTGAGCCAGCATCTGAGCGACGAGGAGCTCGCCGCCGTCGTGCGGCGCTTCGAGGAGATCTCCCACGACATCGTGACCAGTGCGCGGGGGCGCGTGGTCAAGATGATCGGCGACGAGGTCATGTTCGTGGTCGACAGCGTGGCCGCGGCGGCGCGGATCGGGCTCAGCCTGGCCGATGCCTACGCGGACGACGATCTGCTGTCCGACGTGCGGGTGGGCCTGGCCTGTGGGCCGGTGCTGCTGCGCGACGGCGACTACTTCGGCCCGACCGTGAACCTGGCCCACCGGATCGTCAACATCGGCAACCCCGGGACCGTGCTGATGTCGGACGAGTTCCACACCGCCCTCGAGCAGGAGGCACCCGACGAGTTCACGGCGCAGGCGCTTCGGCCGCGGCTGCTGAAGGACCTGGGACGCGTGCAGTTGTGGTGGTGCGGCCGCGTCGGGCACGAGGCCGACGGCACCGGTGCCGCCGCCGACCGCCGGCGCAACGTGCGCTGGGAGCGCCTCTCCGAGGTCCTGCGTGATCTGGAGGAGCTGCGAGGCGTCGGCGAGCGGCTGCTCAGCGCCAACCGGGGCTCCGGCTCCGGCTCCGGCTCCGGCTCAGGCGTCGCGGAACCTGGCCGTGGCGATGCCGAAGGGGCGTAGCTCGAAGGAGCCCTCGAAGGACGCCTCCGGGTAGCCGCGCAGGTCGACGAGCCACCCGGTGCGACCGGGAAACGACACGGTCGCCGGGCTGGGCGTCGGGTTGAAGACCCGCACCTCGAGCACGCCGGCGACACGATGGAGCGCGCTGACCTCGGCGCCGTGGACCACCATCTCGCTGCCGGAGGCCGGCCGCGGGCCGCCGCCCAGGCTCAGGACGGGCTCCAGCGGGAGCAGCACGTCGTCGGCCAGCCGGTACGGGTCGTCGCAGTCGAGCGCCAGCGCGTAGCGCAGCTCCACCCGTCTTGCCGCGCATCTGCAGGCCCTCCACCGGCGTGAGCGGTCCGGCCGGGAACGGGCGGTAGGCCATGCCGAGCCGGGACAGCATGCCGGTCGAGCGCAGGACGGTCAGCGCCATGGTGTGCGCCGCGTCGCCCTCGACGTCGATCAGCTCGTACTCGCACACGCCCTCGTGGACCACCGTCAGGCGCCCGGCGCTGACGAACCGGTTGGAGGGCGCGGTGGGCAGCCCGAACTCGTCGGGCCGGCCTTCGGCCGTCAGGCCCCGTGTGACCACCGTGAAGGCGCTCTCGGCATGGGAGTGCTGCGCCGGCTCCGGGAGCGGCAGGTGGACGCGGAGGCGGTGGTCGCCGCTCGGGTTGACGAACGAGGTCACGACGCGCACGGTGGCGTCGTCCGCCCGCACCTCCACGTCCGTGTCGACGTCGACCTGGTGCCCGCCGACGCGCGCCTGGGAGGAGCCGTCCACGTGATCGGGCCAGTCGTAGGTGCTCGTGATGCGCACGCGGGCCCGGACCGGGCCGCGCTCGTCGACCCGGACGGTGACGGCGAGCGGGCACGTCCACGAACGAGTCCTGTCGTGGGGGCGAGTAGTTGTAGGAGTCGCCGAGGTCGCCGCCGTCCACCAGCCGGCCGTAGCCCGGCGTGCCGTCGAGCGCGAAGGTCCCGGTCGGCGGGGTCGACGTCCACGCGCACGAGCCCGTTGGTGACCATGACCGAACCGTCGGTCTCGCTGATCTCGACCGGGTGGGCCAGCGGGCGCCGGCTCGAAGGCCGTCCAGCCGTAGCCCGGCACCTCGCCGGTGCGGGCGAGGATCTTGCGCGTCGCCGGCTGCTCCATGGCCACCCGGACCACGGCGTCGGGCCGGGCCCCGAGCCTCGTGTAGACGTCCTGCTTCGCCTCTGCGATGGGGACGTCGGGCTTCTCCTCGGTGCCGACGGCGATGGTGATGTCGAAGCCCTCCTCGGTGTCCTCGATCAGCACGTCGTGGATCCAGGCCTCGTCGTCGATCCGCGGGCCCTGCATCATCCCCAGCACCGTGCGGACGGTGTCGGCATCGAGCACCATCGATCCGGGCAGCCCGGACCGCTCGGAGAGCACCTGCACGTCGGCGGGGGCCGGGCCGTCGGCGGGCACGATCAGCTCCACGACACCCGGAGCGGGCCCGCTGCGACGGGTTGAGCACCGTGGGGCCGACGTGGGACAGCGAGCGGGCGAAGGTCTTGACGGCGCGGTCGGCCAGCCCGGAGGCGATCGCACGGGCCTCGGCGTAGCGGTGCAGCACGGCGTCGACGACGTCGTCGACCGAGCAGGCGCAGATGGAGTCGTGCGCCGAGTTGCGCACCATCTCGAGCCAGGCCAGTTCCAGCAGGCGGTCGGGGTAGTCCGCCGGCGCCTGGAACAGGGCGGCCAGCGGCTCGGCGCGGCGCTCCAGTTCCCGCTCGGCGAGCGCGCCGCGGCGCTTGACGTCGACCCGGTTCGAGGTGACGCCCATGAGCATGTTGGCCCGGGCGCCGGAGCGCAGCTCGCCCTCCACCCGGGTCAGCCCCTCGGCGGGGGCGTCGGCCAGGTAGCGGGGGAACGAGGTCACCTCGAAGTCGAACTCGTCCTGCAGGTCGTTGGCCTCGGCCACGACCCGGCCGAGCCAGGGCTGGGGCATCAGGTGGTCGGACCCGTTCATGCACAGCAGGTCGCCCATGAGGAACTCGGCCACCTCGGCCACGTTGTCCCGCGTGCGGCGGATCAGCGCCTTGGCGTCGTCGGGCAGCGCCGCCCCGTTGCCGTAGCCGACGGGCAGGTACTCGGCCCGGACCGAGGAGCCGTCGGGGGACTCCCAGATGAAGGCGTTCTTGGTCACCTGCGACGGCACGCCCCGCCAGACCACGGCGTCGTGGAAGCCGGCCAGCTGGAGGATCTGGGGCATCTGCGCAATGTGGCCGAACATGTCGGGCAGGTAGCCCAGCTCCATGACGCCGCCGAAGGCGGCGCCGCGGCCGAGTGCCCATCTGCAGGTTGCGCACGATCGTCTCGCCGGAGGCGAGGAACTCGTCCATCAGGATGTACCAGGGGCCCACGCTCAACCGGCCGGCGGCGGCCAGCGCCCGGAGGCGGCCCTCGGCCTCGGGGCGGACCTCGAGGTAGTCGTCCACCACGGCCATCTGCCCGTCCAGCATGAAGTGGGGATAGCTGGCGTCGCGCTCGAGCAGGGGGAGCAGGGTGTCGATCAGGTCCACGAGGGCGAGGCGGAAGTCCTGGTAGGACTTGTACCATTCCCGGTCCCAGTGCGTGTGCGGAACGATGGCAATCCGGCGGGCGGTCATGACCGCCAGACTATGACCTGCGCTCGCCGGTGGTGAAGGCGCTCGTCCCCGCCGGCGACTGGCCGGACCGCCGGCCTCGCTCCGCCGGGCCGGACGCTCCCGGAGGTGTGGGCCGGGCGGTGGGCGGCCCAGCCGGACGCGCCGGTGCTGATCGACGGGTGGGACGGCGCACGCCGGGTGGACGCGGCGACCCTCGACGCGCGCACGGCGGCGACGGCGGCCGCCCTGGCCGAGCGGGGCGTCGGTCCCGGGCGACCGCGTGCTGTGGTGCGCCCGCGCCACGCTCCCTCCATCGCGGCCCTCCTCGGCGTCGTGCGCGCCGGTGCGGTCCTCGTGCCGGTCAGCCCGTCGGCCACGGGCTCCGAGATCGACCATGTCGTCGCCGACGCCCGTCCCGTGCTGGCCGTCTGCGACCGCGCGCGGCCGGACGCGTTCGGTGCGGCGGCCGGCCCTCTCGGCGTCGACGAGCTGGCGCGGCCGTCGCAGTCCGCACCGAGCCCGTCGCCGGCCCGGCCCGCCGGCCGGGCGACGACGCGCTGATCGTCTACACGTCCGGGACCACGGGCAAGCCGAAGGGGGCGGTGCATACCCATGCCTCGCTGCTGGCCGGCGCTTCGGCGCTGCTGACGGCGTGGGACTGGACATCCGAGGACCGCCTCGTGCTCTGCTTGCCGCTCTTCCACGTCCACGGCCTGTGTGCCGGACTGTTCGGCACCCTGGCCGCCGGTGCCTCCGCCGCCGTGTTCGACCGCTTCGACGAGGCGGCGGTCCTCGGCGCCGCTCCGGACGAACACCATGTTCTTCGGCGTGCCCACCATGTACCACCGCCTGGCCGCGACGGGCCGACGCGTCTGCACTCGGCGCGCTGCGCCTGTGTGTGTCGGGGTCGGCGCCGCTGGCCGCCGACCTGTGGCACCGGCTGTCCGGCGACGGCGTGGACGTGCTGGAGCGCTACGGCATGACCGAGACGCTGCTCACCCTGTCGAACCCCCTGGCGGGCGAGCGACGCCCGGGTTCGGTCGGGGTGCCGCTGCCCGGGGTGGAGGCCGCGCTCGACGATGCGGACGAGAACGGCATCGGGGAGTTGCTCGTGCGCGGCGCGCCGCTGTGCCGTGGCTACTGGGGCCGGGACGACTTCGCCGCCCGGCGGCTGGTTCGCCACGGGCGACCTCGTGTCGGTTGCGGGCGACGGCTACGTGACGGTCCGCGGCCGCCGCACCGAGCTGATCATCACCGGCGGCCACAACGTCTACCCGGCCGAGGTCGAGGCGGTGCTGGCGCGCCACCCCGGCGTGGTCGAGGTGGCCGTCGTCGGGGTGGCATCGGCCGAGTGGGGCGAGACCGTGGTCGCCTACGTGGTGGGTGATCCCGACCTGGACTCGCTGCGGGAGCTGGCGGCGGCCGAGCTGGCGCCGTTCAAGTGCCCGCGCGAGGTGCGCCTGATCGATGCGCTGCCGCGCAACGCGCTGGGCAAGGTGGTCCGGGGCGAGCTGCGCTGACCGGGGAGCGGCCCGGCGCCTGCGGTAGCGTGCATGCCATGGCAACCTTCCTCATGCTCTCCACGGTGGGGCCGGACGGGGCCGCCACCCTGACCGAGAACCCCGACCGCCTCAAGGCGGTGAATGCCGAGGTGGAGGCCATGGGCGTGCGGGTGGTGGCGCAGTGGGCGCTGCTGGGGCAGTACGACTTCTGCACCGTGCTGGACGCCCCCGACGAGACCACCATGGCCCGGGTGTCGTTGGTCCTGGGGTCCCGCGGGACACTCAAGACGCTGACGCTCTCGGCCATTCCGATCGACGATTACATCGAGAGCGTGCTGAAGGCCCAGAAGGGCTGAGGCCTCAGTGCCACCAGAAGCCCTGACGGGACCGCTCCCGGCGGACGTCGTCCCGTGAGAACAGTTCGCCCAGGACACTCCCGTCCGACATGCGGCGGATGCGGTACCCCTCGTCGGTGACCTCGGCGATCTCGAAGCCGCGCACCCACGTGCCTTGGAAGCGGTTGCGCACGTCCACCTTCGTCCCCGGCGCCAACGGGGTCCGCGTCTGCGCATCCGACGTCTCGCCCCCGTCCACGCTCACGCCCCCATCGTACGAGGCGGACGCGCGCCTGCCCCGAACCTGATGACGGTCTGCTCGCCCGACCTCAAGGAGGAGCGCCGGCTGCGCTCGCAGGGGTACGACTCGGTCGCCGGTCTGGACGAGGTCGGGCGCGGCGCCTGGGCCGGCCCGCTCACCGTCGGCGTCGCCGTCGTGCGCCCCCGCGTCCAGCAGCGGTCCATGCCGCCCTGGCTGCGGGATTCGAAAATGCTCAGCGAGGCCCGGCGCGAGGAGATCTTCGGCGCGGTCGGCGCGTGGTGCCAGGACTGGTCCGTCGGGCACGCCACACCGGCCGAGTGCGACGAGTGGGGCATGACCGAGGCGCTCCGGGTGGCGGCCCGGCGCGCCCTGGCCGGCCTGGCCCAGAGCCCCGAGGCCGTACTGGTCGACGGGCCGGTCGACCTCTTGCGCCACCCGCACGACCGCTTCGAGGGTGCCGTGCGCCCCATCGTCGACGGTGACGCCAAGTGCGCGTCGGTGGCCGCCGCCTCGGTCCTGGCCAAGGTGGTGCGGGACCGGCTCATGCGCCAGGAGGCCGACCACTTCCCGGCCTACGCCTTCGAGCGGAACAAGGGCTACCCCTCGCCCGTGCACCAGACCGCGCTCCGCGGCTACGGGCCCACGGCGATCCACCGCCGCAGCTGGGCTTTCGTGCGTGAGCTCCCGTGGTGCGGGCAGCCGCGGGGGAGCCGCCAGGGGCAGCTCTTCGGAGCCGTTTGACTCTGGTGGGGAGAGGTTTCCGGTTAGCGTTGTTCCTCGTGGAGCGGAACTCGAGGCGACGGCACGGCGTTCCGCGCCGTCGCCCGTGGGCCCGATGAGACCGGTCCTCGAAGTCGAGGGGCTGCAGCACCGAATTCCGCCTCAAGAGCTCCAGCGTCCTCGCCGTCGACGAGGTCTCGTTCAACGTCGACGCGGGTGAGTGCGTCGGCGTGGTCGGCGAATCGGGCTGCGGGAAGACGACCATCGGCCTTTCGATCATGAAGCTCCTCCCCAGTGTCGGGCACGTGGTGGGGGGCTCCATCAAGCTCCTGGGTCAGGACCTGGCGCCGCTGAGCGAAAAGGAGATGTGCAAGGTCCGGGGCAACGAGGTCGGCATGGTGTTCCAGGATCCCCTGACCTCGCTGAACCCCACCATGACGATCGGCGACCAGATCGCCGAGAGCGCCCGGCTCCACCAGGGAGCATCCAAGAAGCAAGGCCGCGGACCGCGCGCTCGACGTCCTGAAGATGGTGGAGATGCCGAACCCGGCAGGCCGGCTCGATGCGTACGCCCACGAGCTCTCGGGGGGCCTCCGCCAACGGGTGATGATCGCCATGGCTCTCGTCTGCACGCCGAAGCTCCTGATCGCGGACGAGCCGACGACGGCGCTCGATGTCACCATCCAGGCGCAGATCCTCGACCTCCTCGACCGTCTCCGCCGGGACCTGGACATGTCGGTCGTCCTCATCACGCACGACATGGGCGTGATCGCCGAACGGGCCGACCGCGTGCTGGTGATGTACGCCGGGAGGATCGCCGAAGGCGCCACGACGACCGAGGTCTTCACCCGCATGCGACATCCCTACTCCGAGGCGCTGCTGGCTTCGGTGGCCAAGTTGGACCAGGACCCGTCGGTGCGACTGGTCAGCATTGCCGGGCTGCCGCCGGATCTGTCCCAGCCGATGACCCACTGTCGCTTCGCGGCCCGCTGCCGCTACGTCCAGCCCGATTGTCGCGAGAGCGAGCCCGACCTGCTGCGGGCTGCGGACAGCCAGCCGGGCCACATCGCCCGCTGCTTTCACCAGGTCGGCGTCGACCCGCTGACGATCGCCAACCGTCCCGATGCGGTGGCGATGGCCGCGGACCTGAACGTCAAGGTGAACGAGGTGGCCCTGGCCCGCGCGCACCTCCGTGCCGAGTCGCTGAACGAGGCTCCCGTGTTGGTCACGATCGACCATGTCGTCAAGGAATTCGCGGTCACCTCCGGAGCGCTGGTGCAGCGCAAGATCGGCACGGTCAAGGCCGTCTCCGACGTGTCCCTCACCATCCGGCGGGGCGAGACCTTCGGCCTGGTCGGTGAGTCCGGCTGCGGCAAGACCACCATGGGTCGCATGGTGGTGGCGCTCGAGGACCCGACGTCGGGCTCCGTCCTGTTCGAGGGTGAGAACATCGTCGGGCTCTCCGGGCGGGCCATGCGGCGGCGCCGGCGCGACATGCAGATGATGTTCCAGGACCCCTACGCCTCGCTCGATCCGCGCATGCGGGTGGGGTCCATCCTCCGTGAGCCCCTCAAGGTCCAGGGCATCGGTGCGCAGCAGCGCCAGCAGGTGCTGCGGATGCTCGAGGAGGTCGGCCTTCCGCCGCGCTCGGCCGAGTTGTACCCGCACGAGTTCTCGGGCGGCCAACGGCAGCGGATCGGCCTCGCCCGGGCCCTGGCCCTCGAGCCCAAGCTGATTGTGGCCGACGAGCCTGTCTCGGCTCTCGACGTCTCCATTCAGGCGCAGATCCTGAACTTGCTGAAGGAGCTCCAGGAACGACACGACCTGACCTATTTCTTCATTTCGCACGACCTGGCCATCGTCAAGTACATGGCGGACCGGATCGGCGTCATGTACCTGGGCAAGCTCGTCGAGATCGGTCCCGCCCGCGACATCTACGCGCACACTGCGCATCCGTACACGCAGGCGCTGATCGGCACCATTCCGGTGGCCGACCCCACCCAGAGGGAACGCCGGGGAGAACACATTCGCGGCGAGCTGCCGTCGCCGCTCGACCCGCCGTCGGGCTGCCGCTTCCGGACGCGGTGCCCCTTCGCTCAGGACGTCTGCGCCGCCGAGGAGCCTCCGTTGCGGCCCTTCGGCGACGGCCACCTCGCCGCCTGCCACTTCCCGCTGCAGACGCCCACCGGTCCCGCGCCGGCGGAGCTGGTGCCGGTGGCGGCGGGATCGGCCTGACAAAGCGCCGTCACCGGGCCCCTCAGCGCTGCTGCAGGCGGACCTCCAGCGCGTCACGCAGAGCGTCTCCGATGAAGTTGAAGGCGACGACCACCAGCACGATGCAGAGTCCGGCCGGGTAGATCTCCCACCAGTAGCCGTCCAGGGCGTAGTTGACCCCATTGGACAGCATGGAGCCCCAGTCGGTCTGCGGGGCGGGCACACCCAGGCCGATGTAGCCGAGCGCAGCGAGCAACAGGATGGCGTCGGCGACGTTGAAGGTGGCGTTGACGATGATCGTCCCGATGCTGTTGGGGATGATGTGCCGCAGCACAATGCGGGTCCGGCTGCCACCCATGACCTTGACCGCCTGCACGTACTCGCGCTGGCGCAGCGAGAGGGCCTGCCCGCGGATCAGCCGGGCCGGGATCAGCCAGGAGACGAAGGCGATGACGAAGATGAACACGGTGAGCGAGGGACGGAAGACCGTGGCGAGGACGATGGCCAGGAAGAGGACCGGGATGGACAAGAAGGCGTCGACGATCCGCATCAGAACAGGATCGAGCCAGGAGCCGAAGAATCCCGAGATGGCGCCGTAGAGGGCACCGAAGACGCTGGCGATCGCCGCCGCGGCGAACCCGACCAGGAGAGAGATCTGCCCGGCGTACATGAGCCGCCCGAGGATGTCGAAGCCGCTGCTGTCGGTGCCGAGCGGGTGTCCGTTGCCGGGCGGGGCGTTGTTGGGGGCCAGGAGCGCTGCCGAGGCGCTGGTCTGGTTGGTGTGGTAGAAGAACGGCCCGACGTAGCAGAACAGCAGGAACGCGATGATCACGATCACGCCGACCACTGCGAGCTTGTTCTCGAAGAACACCGAGAGGATGCGACGCCCCAGTCCGCCGTGGCTGACGACGTCCCCGCCGCCAAGGGCGCCGGGTTCGCCGCCCAGCTCCTGGCTCACCGCATCGAGATCCTCCAGCGGCCCCGTCTGACCGACGATCTCCGTACCGGCCTGCTCTTCCTGCGTGACGCGGACGAGGTCCTCAGGATTTTGCATACCGGATCCTCGGATCGACGACTGCGTAGAGAATGTCCGCCAGCAGGTTGCCGGCGATGGTCGCGATGGTCACGACGAAGGTGACGCCGAGCAGGGTCGGGAGGTCCTCCCGGAAGGCCGAATTGATGGCGAGGAGACCCATGCCGGGGTAGTTGAAGACGCTCTCGGTGATCACGGCGCCGCTGACGATGGTCCCGAGGGACAGCCCCAGGAGCGTGACGATGGGGATGATGGCGTTGCGCAGCGCATGGACGTAGAGGACCCGGCGCGGCCCGGCTCCCTTGGCGCGTGCCGTCCGGACGAAGTCCTCCGTCATGGTCTCCATCATGGAGGAGCGCATGTAGCGGCTGAACGAAGCGATGGTGATAGCGGACAGGGTGAGGACGGGCAGGACGAGCGCCCGCGGGTCGGAGAGGATGCCGAGGACGGTCGTGGCCTGGGGGGCCTCGGTCGGGAAGATCTTGATGTAGATGCCGAACCACAGGATCAGCAGGGTGCCCAGGAGGAACGCGGGCATGGCGTAGAGGACGAATGACAACCCGGTGATGATGTAGTCCTCCGGCTTGTTGCGTCGCACGACCTGGTACACGCCGAGCGGAATCGCCACGACGACGGCGAACAGGGTGGAGATGCCCACCAGGATGAGCGTCTTCGGCAGCGCCGTGGCGATGAGCCCCGTCACGTCCTGGTTCAGGTAGTAGGAGCGTCCCAGCTGGAAGTGCGCGAGGTTCCACAGGTAGCGGACGAACTGGTCCCACAGCGGGAGGTTCAGCCCGTTCTCCCGGTTGAACGCCGCGATCGCCGGCGGTTGGGCCCTGGGCCCCAGCACCGCCCGTGCCTCCCCTCCCGGGATCAAGTGGATGAGGATGAACATGAAGGCCATCACGCCGATGATGACGACGACGGCCTGGAGAAGTCGCCGGATGAGGAAACCGGTCACGGACCGATGCTAGGCACGTTGCGCGTCGCCTTGGTCGATCCGTGACCGGTCGTTGTCCTCGTCAGACTTCAGACTGTCCGACTACTTCTTCACGTAGTACCAGTACTCCGGGAAGAGGTTGGCGAAGGGGTTCTGTGGAGCGGCACCCCGGATCGTGTTCCGCACCTCGCTTAGCTCGTAGTCCGAGTTGGGCTCCCAGATCGCCGGCAGCTCCTTGGCGAGGTAGTTCTCGTAGGAGTACAGGCTGGTGTCCGTGGTGTTCGTCGCAGCGATGAGGCTGTCGGCCTTGGCATCGCTGTAGTTGCCCGAGTTGCTCCCCGCGTTGGTCGAGAAGAGCGTCTCACCGGAGGGGTAGTAGTCCGGGGCGTACACCCAGCCGCCGCCCCACCAGCCCTCTTCGGCCGTGCAGGGCGACCCCGACGAGCAGGGCGCCGCGTAGTTCTGAATCACGGTCGGGAAGGTGTTGCTGACCAGGGCGGTCTTGATGCCGATGGAGTTCCAGGCCGACTGCTCCACCGCCATGATCTGCTGCTGCCACTGCGTCCCGCTGGCGTAGGTCATGGTGAAGTTCAGCTGCGCACCCTTGGGGATGGAGGCTCCGCAGTTGCTGGGACCGGTCCCGGGCTTCTGGCAGGTGTCGATCCCGTTGGGCACGACCTTCCATCCGTGTGACGTCAGGAGGCTCTCGGCGTGGGACGGGCTGTACGGGTACGGATTCGACTTCTCGTACGTGTCGACCAGGTTGTTCTTCGGGAGCACCGGCACCGGCCCGTAGGTCGGGACGGCGTAGCCCTTGAGGAACTTGCTGATCATGGCGGGCTGGTCGATCACGCTCTGCAATGCCTGCCGGAAGTAGAGCTGCTTGTAGATGGCGCCGGCATTCCCGCCGTCGCCGGTCGAATCGAACTTGTCGACGGCGTAGTTGTAGCCGAAGAGGACCCACGGCGACAGGTAGAAGTTCGTCAGCCGCGGGTTGTTCGGACCCGGAGTGGTGGCGTTGGTCGTGTTCTGCGTGATGTCCTGCTGGGGGACGTAGCCGATGTCGATGCTCCCGCCGACCAGGGCGTTGAACTCGGCGTTGTCGGTCGTGAAGGGCAGCTCCTGCACCGTGACCGTGGCCTTCTGGGGCCCGGTGTAGCTCGTGTTCGGCACCAACGTGACCGCGCCGGAGCTGTTGAACGACCCGCCCTTGGACGAGGCGATGGTGTACGGGACCGTCGACGACGGACCAAATGGGGCTCGACGAGAAGCCCGAGATGTTGCTCGCCTGGGCGTTGAGGAAGTTGTAGACGCTCGTGCACGCCGTATCCGTCGAGGCCGCGCCGTAGGCGCCGGACGAGCAACCGCCCGAGCCGGCCGCAGCGGTGGCGGACGTCACGTCCCACGCCGTCGGGAACGGTGTGATCTGTGAGAACTCGTTGTACGTCATCCACGTCGGGTCGTACGACTTGTTGAACGTGAACGTGATCTCACTGGGGCTGGTTGCCACCACGTTCTTGACGTTGTCGGGGAAGAGACCCGGCACATAGTCGTACCAGTTGGCCGTCTCCGCGTGCAGCATGTTCATGGCGAACAGGACGTCGCTTGCCGTGACGGTCTCACCGTTGGACCACTTGTAGTTCTTGAGCGCCACGGTGGCGGTCGTGTCGTTGTTGCCGTAGGTCGGGATGCTCGCCAGCGAGAGCGTGGGATTGAGCGTGGCGGTGTTCTTCGCGGGGAACCCGAACATGTACAGCGGGCGGTACAGCATGTTCTGGAACTGGCTGGAGTTGCTGACGCTCTCCACCGAGGCGCTCATGAACGGGAAGATGTAGGTCGGGGCCGAGCCCGGCGGTTCCGCCCAACGCACCGTGCCGCCGCTGACCTTGGTTCCCCCCGTGGGGATGGAACTGGCGCCCGCGCTGCCGGCGGTACCGATCAGCATCAGGGACAGGCATGTGAGGGTGATCGCCCCCAGCGCCAGTGTCCTGCCGAGCCGCATCGGGTTCCCGGTACGAATCCCCTTCAATCCCATAGCACTCCCCTTACTTGTCGGTCGCCCCGGTGACGGCCGCTCGCCTTCCTTCAACCGCAAATCCCACTGTGGTTTTCGGAAGATGTTCGTAAACGTAACCCAATTGCCACATTCGTTTGGGGCATGATCCCGGGAATTAATGCGGAAACGCGCCGGGGAGGGGCCGGATCCGGTGCGCAGTGCCCGTGTGGCACACGATTCCTGCGCGATCCCGCCGCACCACGCGCCAGACAGTAACCTGGGTGCCAGCTGAGGGCCTCCTGCGTGATCGGTGACATCCACCATTAAGTTGACGGCGAGGCGAATGGTCTATGTCCTTGCCGTAGCAGCGGCTCTGTCGAACGCGCTGACCAGCGTGTTCCAACGCATGGGCGTCGAAGACGCCCCTGAAGAGTCCACCATGCGCCTCAGCCTGATGGCGCACGCCATCCGTCGAGGGGTGTGGCTGCTGGGTTTCGGCTTCATGATCTGCGCATTCCTGTTGCAGGCCTTCGCGCTGCACAACGGGCGGCTCTCGGTGGTGCAGCCCATCCTGACGATGGAGCTGCTGTTCTTGGTCTTCATCCTCGGGACCTATTTCCGCTTCTCCATCTCCATCCGCGAGTGGGTCGGCGCCGGTGCCATCGCCGTGGGGCTCTCCGGGTTCCTCTTCTTCGCCGACCCGGGCGGCGGGGAGCAGGTGCCGACCAATCTGGGCTGGATCGTGGTCGGGGGCGTGCACCTGCGCGCTCATCGTCCTGGCGGTGGTGGCCACCCGTTACGGCCCGCGCTGGTGGAAGGCCGCCATGTTCGGCACCGCGGCCGCCATCTCGTACGCGTTCACGGCCGCCCTGATCAAGGTGGTCAGCGACTACGCGGCGACCAATTGGGTGACCATGTTCGTGCACTGGCAGACCTACGGCCTCATCGCCTTCGGCCTGCTCGGCCTCTTTCTCACACAGAACGCCTTCCACGCCGGGCCGCTGGCGGCTTCGCAGTCGACCCTGGTGCTGGTCGATCCGCTGGCCAGCATCTGCATGGGCATCGCCCTCTTCGGAGACTCGCTGCGCACGTCGGGCCCCTACGGCCCGCTCGAAGCCGTCTCGCTCCTCGTGATGTTCATGGGCGCGGTGTTCCTCTCCAACTCGCCGTTGATCACGGGCATGAGGAGCGAAGGCAAGGGAGTCGAGTACGACGAGATGCTGTCGCGCCGGTTGAAGCACCCGCACCACGCCACGCAGGACGCCGTCAGCGACAGCGGCCTGCCGCCCTTCTCGTCGGCCTGATCAGCCGGTCCGGTCGCCCGCCCGGTCCACCACCAGGCGCGTCATGGCCGCGAAGTGGTCCGGGTGCGAAAGGTGCGCACCGTGCTGCGCGTTCACGATGTCATAGACCACGGCACCGGGGACGTTGGCGCCCAGCCACTCGACCGTGCGGCGGTGGTGGGGCGACGAGGCGGGCCCGCCCCGGCCGAACAGCGAGGGCACCTCGAGGGCGGTGACGTCGAAGGGCGGGCCCTCGACCCGCATGCTGCGCAGGTCCGCAGCCAGCGCAGGGCCGTCGGCCCGCCGCTCGGCGCGGCCCCTCTCGTTCAGGCGGGCCCAGGCGCCCTCGCCCACCATCCGGCCGAAGAAGCGCTCCGCCTCCTCGCCCGGATCGTCGGCCAGGCCGGGCCACGGTCGCCCACCCTGTCGGCGGAAGCCCAGCCACGGCATGGGCGGCTCGAAGGCAGCGATGGCGTCGAAGGCCTGCGGGGCCGCCAGCGCGGCGGCGATCACGACGTTGCCGCCCAGGCTGTGCCCGACGGCCACCACGGGGCCGCCGTCCTCCGCACGCACCTCGTCCGCGATCGCGAGCAGATCCTCCACGTGGCCCCCGAGGTCCACGACCCCGCCGTCCCGGGAGCCCTGGTAACCCCGCCGGTCGTAGGCCAGCGTGCCGAACTCGGGCAGCCGGCGCATCACCAGCCGGAAGCTGTCGCCCCGGTCGAGCGATCCGTGGACGAAGACGACCGTGGCCGCACCGGGTTGCGGGGGCCGGCCGCGTGGTGAAGTGGAGGGCGGCCGGATAGCTCATGGGCAGGGCAGACGCTACCCGGACTGCCCATGAGACCCGATCGCCGCCGGTAGGGTTGGACCATGACCCAGTTCGGCGGCGCAGGGGGCTCGTTCGGCCCCAATGCCTGGCTGGTCGACGACATGTACGACCGCTTCCTGGCCGATCCCGACTCGGTCAGCGACAGCTGGCGCGAGTTCTTCGCCGACTACCGGCCCGCCCCGGTCCCCGCCCCGCAGCCCCAGACAACGGCCCCGGCGCCGGCCGCGCAAGAGCCCGAGACCGGGGCCGCCGTCCCGGCGGCCACCGCCCCGGCTCCGCCACCCGTCGGTCGCGGCGGCGGGCGAGGAGGCCACCCCGCTGCGCGGTGCGGCCGCGCGGATCGTGGCCAACATGGAAGCCAGCCTGTCCGTGCCCACGGCGACCAGCGTGCGGACGGTGCCGGCCCGTCTCCTCGAGGTCAACCGCCTGATCCTGAACAACCAGCTGGCCCGGACCACGGGAGCGAAGGTCAGCTTCACCCACATCATCGGGTACGCGGTCGTCCGCGCCCTGCACGACGTGCCCGCGCTCAACGCGGCCTTCGTGGCCGATGGCGGCGGCAAGGGAAAGCCGGGCGTCATCCACCACAAGCACGTGGGGCTCGGGCCTGGCGGTCGACCAGGAGAAGAGCGACGGGACGCCGCACGCTGCTCGTGCCGTGCATCAAGGACGCCGACACCCTCGACTTCCGCTCCTTCGTCCTGGCCTACGAGGACCTCATCCGCAAGATCCACACCAACAAGATCGCCCCGGACGACTTCGCCGGGACGACCGTGTCGCTGACCAACCCGGGGACGCTGGGGACGGTGCAGTCCGTGCCGCGCCTGATGCCGGGTCAGGGCGCCATCATCGGCGTCGGGGCGCTCGGCTATCCGGCCGGCTTCGAGGCGGCGGACCCGCGGGTGCTGGCCCAGCTGGGCCTGGGCAAGGTGGTCACGATCACCTCCACCTACGACCACCGCATCATTCAGGGAGCGGAGTCCGGCCTGTTCCTGGGCCGGGTGGCCGCCCTTCTCACGGGTGCCGACGGGTTCTACGACGCGCTGTTCGAGTCGATGGGCGTGCCGTACGAGCCCGTGCGCTGGCAGGTCGACAGCAACGCCGGGGCCGGCAGCGAGGAGGGAGAGCACCAGCGCCTCGTGAAGCAGGTGCACGTGCAGACGCTCATCAACATGTACCGGGTGCGCGGCCATCTCATCGCCCACCTCGACCCCCTGGACGCGGAGCCCCCGCACATCCACCCCGAGCTGGACCCGCTGACCTACGGGCTCACCATCTGGGACCTGCCGCGCCAGTTCGTGGCCGACGGTCTGGCCGGGCGCGACGTCGCCACGCTCGACGAGATCCTCCACGTCCTGCGCGACGCCTACTGCCGGACGCTCGCCATCGAGTACATGCACATTCAGGATCCCGAGCAGAAGCGCTGGATCCAGCAGCACGTCGAGGGCCAGCCCACGAGCCTCAATATGGAGGAGCAACGGCACATCCTCGGCCGGCTCAACGCCGCCGAGGTCTTCGAGCGCTTCCTCCACACCCGCTACGTCGGGCAGAAGCGGTTCGGCCTGGAGGGCGCGGAGTCGACCATCGTCCTGTTGGATGCGCTGCTCGACGCCGCCGCCGGCTCGGGGGTGGCCGAGGTCGTGATGGGCATGGCCCACCGCGGCCGCCTCAACGTGCTGGCCAACATCGTCGGCAAGTCCTACAAGGAGATCTTCGAGGAGTTCGAGGGCAACCTCGATCCCGAGTCCGTGCAGGGCTCCGGCGACGTGAAGTACCACAAGGGCGCCCGGGGCGTCTTCCACGGCAGCGCCGGCGAGGAGCTCCCCATCACCCTGGCCTCCAACCCCTCGCACCTCGAGGCGGTGGACCCGGTCGTCGAGGGCATGACGCGGGCCAAGCAGGACAGGATCTCCCCGCCGACCGACGGCACGCCCGCGGCAGCCGCGGAGGGCGTGGACGGGTTTCCCTGCATGTCCGTCCTCGTCCACGGCGACGCCGCCTTCGCCGGCCAGGGCGTCGTGGCCGAAACGCTCAATCTCTCGGGCCTCTCCGGCTACCGGACGGGCGGCACCGTGCACGTGGTCATCAACAATCAACTCGGCTTCACGACGGCGCCCGCGTCGGCCCGCACCTCGGTGTACCCGACCGACGTGGCGAAGATGGTGCAGGCACCGATCTTCCACGTGAACGGGGACGATCCCGAGGCCGCCGTGCGCGCGGCGCGGCTGGCCTTCGTCTTCCGCCAGACCTTCCACAAGGACGTCGTCATCGACCTCGTCTGCTACCGCAAGCACGGGCACAACGAGGGCGACGACCCCAGCTACACGCAGCCGCTGATGTACCAGCGGATTGAGGCCAAGCGCTCGGTGCGCAAGCTCTACACCGAGACGCTGGTGCGCCGGGGTGACATCACCCTGGAAGAGGCCGAGTCCGCGTTGGACGACTTCAACGCCAGCCTGCAGGTCGTCCTCGACGAGGTGCGGGGCGAGCCCTCACTGGCGCCGACCGAGCTGCCCGTGCCCGAGCCGCTGCCCGGGCGACACGCCCTCCCCCGAGACCGGGGTGTCACCCGACGTGCTGCGGGCCCTCTCCGCGGTCGTGCGCACGGTGCCCGACGGCTTCATGATCCACCCCAAGCTCGAGCGCCAGTTCGTCCAGCGCGACGAGCTCGTGGCCAGCGGGCAGGTGGACTGGGCCCTGGCCGAGGCACTGGCGATCGGCTCGCTCATGTACGAGGGCGTCAACGTGCGCCTGACCGGTCAGGACACCCGGCGCGGCACCTTCAGCCACCGCCATGCGGTCCTGGTCGACTACTCCAACGGCGAGGAGTACGTCCCCCTGGCCCACATCCGTGACGGCCTGCACCGCATCGGCGCGGACACGCTGGCGCCGGCGGGGGAGATGGGCAACTTCACCGTGCGCGACTCCCTGCTCTCGGAGTATGCGGCCGTCGGCTTCGAGTACGGCTACTCCGTCGAGGCACCGGAGGCACTGGTCGCCTGGGAGGCGCAATTCGGCGACTTCGCCAACGGCGCCCAGATCATCATCGACAACTTCATGGTGGCGGCCGAGGTCAAGTGGGGGCAGTTCGCCGGTCTCACCCTTCTGCTGCCGCACGGCTACGAGGGGCAGGGTCCCGAGCACTCGTCGGCGCGCTTCGAGCGATTCCTGTCGCTCTCGGCGCGCGGCAACCTGCGGGTGACGATCCCCTCGACATCGGCGCAGTACTTCCACCTGCTGCGCTCACAGGCGCTCTCCGTTCCGAAGCGGCCGCTCGTCGTGGTCACCCCCAAGTCGATGCTGCGGGCCCACGCCTCGCGCTCGACCTTCGCCGAGCTGGAGTCGGGCTCCTTCCAGCACGTGATCGACGACTCGTCGATCGAGGACCCTTCGAAGGTCCATCGGATCGTGCTGTGCAGCGGGAAGATCGCCCACGAGGCCTGGCAGCGGCGGACCGAGCTCGAGCCCGACGAGGCATCCGGTGTGGCGATCGTGCGGGTGGACCAGCTCTACCCTTGGCCCGTGTCGCTCCTGACCTCCGTCTTCGGGCGCTACGGCGAGGCATCCGAAGTCGTGTGGTTGCAGGAGGAGCCCGAGAACATGGGAGCCTGGTCCTTCGTGCATGCCCGCCTCCACGCCTGCCTGCCCGAGCGGCTGCGGCTCCGCCACGTGAGCCGGCCCGAATCGTCGAGCCCCGCCATCGGGAGTGCCGCCCTGCACCAGTTGGAGCAGGCCGATCTGTTGCGACGTGCCATTGGCTGAAACGCACCACGTCGTGGTGGACGGGTCGAACCTGGCCACCGAAGGACGAACGTTCCCCAGCCTCGAGCAACTCGACGAGGCCGTGCGCGCGTACGCCTCCGAGGACCCCGGCGCCAGCATCATCGTCGTGGTCGACGCCACCTTCGAACACCGGGTGGGCGACGCCGAGCGCGACGAGGTGCGCGAGGCCATGCTCAACGGCGAGGTCATCTCGCCGCCGGCGGGCGCCATCGGCCGCGGGGATGCGTTCGTGTTGCGGATCGCCGAACGCACCGGTGCCACCGTGCTGTCCAACGACTCCTTCCAGGAATTCCACGGGGAGCATCCCTGGCTCTTCGACGACGGTCGCCTGATCGGCGGCAAGCCGGTGCCGGGCGTGGGCTGGATCTTCACGCCCCGGCTGCCCATCCGGGGACCCAAGAGCCGGGCCGCAACCGCCGAGGCCAGGGCCAAGAAGGACCCCGAATCGGCTCCGGCCAAGGCAGCCGAGCTGGCCAAGGCGGCCAAGAAGGCGGCCAAGAAGGGGTCGAAGACGCGGAAGAGCGCGACGAAGCGGGCCCAGGCACCCGCGGTCGATACGCTCCTGGCCGATCACCCCCGCCGCGCCACCCCCGGGCCGGGCCAAGGTGAACCCGGTGTTCTCGAGTGCCATCGACGAGGCGGTCGAGGAAGCGCTGCATCCGCCGAAGCCCGAGAAGTCGCGGGGCGCCGCCAAGAAGCACGCCGCGTCCAAGAAGGCGGCACCCGAGAAGAGGGCCAGAGCCAAGAAGGACGCCCCGTCCGGAAGGACCGTTGACAACAGGGGCTCCCAGGCCAAGCTCGAAGGGGCTTCGGGCCGCGGCGCGCGGGCGGCAGCAGAAGCAGCGGTCGGCGCCGCCTCCGGCCGTGAACGAGCCACTGACGTTCATCAATTTCGTTGCCGCGTTCCCCGTGGGGAGCACCATCCAGGGCGAGGTGGTGTCGTTCACCTCGCACGGGGCGATGGTGGACGTTCCGCTGCCGGGGGGCGGGGAGCTGCACTGCTACATCCCGCTGACCGCCATGGGCACGCCGCCCCCGACGAAGGCACGCCAGGTCCTGAAGAAGGGCGAGGTGCGGTCGTTCGTGCTGGCCGGGCTGGACCCGCCGCGCCGGGTGGCCGAGCTGGCGATCCCGCCGGCAGTCGCCGCCAGCCGCGAAGCGGACCGCCGCCCAAGAAGGTTGCACCGGCCGCCAAGAAGGCACCCGACCACGAAGGCGGCTCCGTCGACCAAGAAGGCCGCGGCGAAGAAGGCGGCTGCGCCGGCGAAGAAGGCGACCAAGAAGCCGGCCAAGAAGGCGACGAAGAAGGCCGTGGCGGCCGCTGCGACCAAGAAGGCGCCCAAGAAGGCTGCGGCGAAGAAGGCGCCCAAGGCCAAGCAGGCGCCCGCCAAGAAGTCACCGGCGAAGAAAGCCGGCAAGACGCGGGCACAGTGAGGGCCGTACCGCTCCCATGACGCAGCTGCCTCGACCCGCCGATGTCCTGCCGCACCGTCCGCCGTTTCTCTTCGTCACCGAACTGACCGCGGTCGATCCGGGCGTCTCCGCAACCGGGACATGGAAGCTGACCGGTGAGGAGGCATTCTTCGGCGGCCACTTCCCGGGGCGCCCAACTCTCCCCGGGGTGCTGATGGTGGAGTCGATGGCGCAGCTCGGGGGCATCGCCGTGCTGCTCGACCCGCGCTACGCCGGCAAGCTGCCCCTCTTCGGCGGGATCGAGCGCGCCCGTTTCCGGCGCCAGGTCGTGCCCGGCGAGACGCTCGAGCTGGAGGTGACCATGGACAGGTTGTCGGCCCGGGCAGGCAAGGGGCACGGAAGGGCGTCGGTGGGTGGGCAGACCGCCTGCGAGGCCGATCTCCTGTTCGTGATCGTCGATGGGGGGGCGAACTGATGCGCCTGGCCACGTGGAACGTGAACTCCTTGACGGCCCGCCTGCCGCGGGTGACCGAGTGGATCGACTTGCAGCACCCCGATGTGCTCTGCATGCAGGAGACCAAGCAGGCGGACGACAAGTTCCCGGAGGAGGCGTTCGCCGAGCTGGGGTACGAGTCCGCCCACTACGGCGACGGACGGTGGAACGGGGTGGCCATCGTCAGCAGGGTCGGCCTGGAGGGGGTCACCCGCGGGTTCGGTACGTCGGACGACGACGCCGGCACGCGCATCGTCTCGGCGGAGTGCGCCGGAACGCGTGTCTTCTCGGTCTACGTCCCGAACGGGCGCGCCCTGGACAACGAGATGTACGAGGTCAAGCTGGCGTGGCTCGCCCGCCTCCGTGCAACCCTCGACCAGACCTGCCCACCGGGATCCTCGGTCGCCGTGTGCGGCGACTTCAACGTGGCACCCGACGACGGTGACGTGTGGGACCCCGCCGCCTTCGTGGGTGCGACGCACGTGAGCGAGCCCGAGCGCGCCGCGCTCCGTTCAGTCGAGGGGTGGGGCCTCGACGACGTGTTCCGCCGCTTCAACGACCCCGGCACGTTCACGTGGTGGGACTACCGGGCCGGAGACTTCCACCAGGGCCGTGGTTTGCGCATCGACCTCGTGCTCGTGAGCGACGACCTCGTGCAGCGCGCCACCGGAGCCTTTCGGGATCGGGACGCCCGCAAGGGTCAGAAGCCGTCCGATCATGCTCCCGTAGTGGTGGACTTCGCCGACTCCTGATCGCTGACGGCCGGATGGCCGGATGGCCGGGAGGTGCGTGGCCTTCGCCAAGAGCGACCGTCGTCGCTGGGCCATGCACCCTGGTCACCCGGATCTCCTGCACGCGTGGCCGTCGCCAAGAGCAGCCGTCGCTGTTCGGCCAAGCGTGCGGTGATTCCGGCGGTTCGAACAGTCCCTATCGCAGGTCGAGTAAGAGGTCTCGCAACGGGACGCCGTCGCAGATGGCCGTGATCTTGTCGAAGTCCTCTGGGGTGATCGCCTGCTGCACCTGGGACCAGCTCCTGGCGCCGTCCCTCATGTAGGCCATGAAGATCTCCCAGATGGCGAGCCGCTTGCGCATCCGTTCCACTTCGAATTCCACGGAGGCGTAGTCGATCAGGTCGGGCTCGTCGGCCTGGGCGGACACGTCCTCAGGTTCTGGGGTCACAGGCGGGGTGTCCAACAGATCGCGTCGCAGCCGGTCGAGGGCCTCGTCCATGTGGCGAGCATCGGACGAAGAATGGCTGCCCATCTCCATCTGCATCTGCGCCTCCTCGGTCAAGACCGTCCCCGGGTCTGCTCGTCGAGCATGCCCTCTCCGAATTGCATGCTGACAGGCCCTTTTCGGGCCCTATAGAGCCGTTGGAACCTATTGGGGAGGCGAGGCACGTTTGTTGTCAGCGCATTGCGACGTTTGTCCGGGCGTTGACTGGCCGCCCGGCACGAATGCGTCAGAGCAACACCTCAATGAGGGTTGGGCCCGCCTCGGCGAAGCCCGACGCGAGCGCCGTCGACCAAGTCTTCGGCGTTCTCGACCCGTCGTGCGGGCACGCCCATGCCGCGGGCCAGGTCGCAGAAGTCGAGGTCGGGATCCGTGAGATCGAGCAGACGGCGGGCCAGCGGTCCACCGGCGTCAGCCCCGACCCGGTGCAGTTCCATGTTCAAAATGGCGTAACTCCTGTTTGACAACACGAGTGTCGTCACGTTGAGGCCCTCGCGCGCCTGCGTCCACAGTGCCTGCAGCGTGTACATGGCGCTGCCGTCCGCCTGCAGGCAGAGGACCGGGCGCTCAGGAGCGGCCACCGCCGCCCCTGTGGCCATCGGAAGTCCGATGCCGATGGCGCCGCCTGTCAGCGTCAACCAGTCGTGGCGTTGCGCTCCCGCCGTCGCGGCCGGGACGAAGAGGCCCGAGGTGTTCCCCTCGTCGACGACGATGGCGCCCTCGGGCAGCGTGGCGCCGACTCGCGGCGGCCAGCGTCTCCGCAGTGAGGGCGCCGGTGGGGCGGTCGGGCCGGCCCGACGGTGCGGGGCGGCCGCCATCTCCCGGCGCGCCCAGCACATCGGCCAGCGCCTCCAGTGCGCCCGCTGCGTCCTCGCCGGGCAGAGCCAACGTGTGCACGACACACCCCGGTGGGACGAGGTCGCTCGCCTTGTCGGGGTAGGCGAAGAAGGACACGGGGGACTTGGCGTCGACCAGCACGAGGTGCCGGACGCCGTCGAGCTGGGCCTGTGCCATCTCGGCCAAGTAGGCCAGGCGGTCCACCGCCGGGATGCCCGCGCCCCGCTCCAGGTTGGCCGGGAAGGTCTCACCAAGGAGAAGAGCCTCCGCCGTCACCGCCACCCGGCTGGCCGCCTGCAACCCCTCGGCCCGCAGCGCGCTCCCTCCCAGCAAGAGCGCAGCGCGCTCGCCACCCCGCAGCGCCTTCGCCACCTCGTTGATGGTGTCGGCCGGCACCACGGAGGTGCGCCCCCGCGGCCGGGGCGGGCAGGGGCCCCTGGCCGACTCCGACCACGAAGCGTCGGCCGGCAGGACCAGTGTGGCCACACAGCCCGGAGGCCCGAGCGCGGCGGCCACGGCGTCGGCGCCGTCGGCGGCCACGTCATCAGCGCGCGCCGTCGAGCGGTACCACCCCGACACCGGCCGGGCGATGGACGCGATGTCCGACTGCAGAGGAGCGTCGTAGCGGGCGTGGTACGTCGCATGGTCGCCGACGATGTTGACGATCGGCGTCCGGGCCCGCCGCGCGTTGTGGAGATTGGCCAACCCGTTGCCGAGGCCCGGTCCGAGATGCAACAACGTGGCCGCTGGGCTCCCGGCGACGCGCCCGTACCCGTCGGCGGCACCGGTGACGACTCCCTCGAAGAGGCAGAGGACGGCCCGCATGGCGGGCACGTCGTCCAGCGCCGCGACAAAGTGCATCTCCGAGGTGCCCGGATTGGCGAAACAGACGTCGACGCCGGCGTCGACGAGCGTCGAGATGAGCGCGCGTGCGCCGTTCACGACGACGCTCCCGTCGGCGCCACGCCCAGCAGCCGGTCAGGGTTGAGAATGCCGGCGGGATCGAAAGCCCGCTTGATGGAGCGCATCAGTTCCAAGGACACGGGATCCTGCAACTCGAGGAAGTAGGGCAGCTTCGCCGTCCCAATGCCGTGCTCGCCCGAGATGGCGCCGCCCTCGGCGAGGGCGAGCTCGAAGCTCGCCTCCATGAGGGCGTGGCGCCGCTCCTCGTCGGGCTGGAACACGCTGATGTGCACGTTGCCGTCGCCGATGTGACCGCAGCCCGTAATGAGGGCCCCGTGCTCCTGCGCCAGCACGGCCACCTGGGCCAGGTAGTCGGGGATGGTCGCCCGCGGGATCACGGCGTCGATGAGATCGTCGCACCCGGCCGCCTTGCCGACGAAGAAGGCCCGTTCCCGGGCGGTGATGAGCTGCGCCCCCGACGTCGGCGGGAGTACGTAGACGTCGAGCGACCCGAGCTCCTCCAGCAGGCCGGCCAACGTCTCCACGTCCTCTTCCACCCGGTCGGCGTGCATGCCCTCCAGGACCACCACGAGGTAGGCGAGGGTACGCGCCTTGATGTCCTCGGGAACGCCGAGATCGAGCCCGGCAGCCTGGGTGATGCCGCCCATGACCAGAATGTCGATGTACTCGAGGATGGACGGGTTGATGCCGCTCTGCACAATGTGCGGCACCGCCCGGGCGACCTCCGACAGGGTGGCGAAGGGGGCCAGGACCGTGGACGTCGCCGTGAACCGGGGCTGGAGTTTGACGGTCACCTCCGTCGTGATGGCCAGGGTTCCCTCGGAGCCGATGAGCAGCTGGGTCAGGTCGTAGCCACTCGACACCTTGACGAACTTCCCGCCCGTCCGCAGCACGGAGCCATCGGCCAGGACCACCTCGAGCCCGAGCACGTGATGGCGCGTCACCCCGTAGCGGACGGCGCGCATGCCACCGGCATTGGTTGCCACGTTGCCTCCGAGCGAGCCGCTCTGCTCCCCGGGCGATACCGGATAGATCAGGCCCAACGGCGCCAGCTCGCCGTTGAGCTGCTCCAACGTCACGCCCGGCTCCACCACGGCGACCTGGTTCTCGGTGTCGATCTCCACAATCCGCTTCATGCGGTCGAAGGCGAGCAGGATGCCGTCGGCGATCGGCACGGCTGCACCCGAGAGACCGGTGCCGCTGCCCCGGGCCACCACCGGAACGCCGTGTTCGCTCGCCACCTGCAGAACCTCGGACACCTCGCTGGTGGATGCGGGCATCACAACGGCCAGCGGGACGACCGGGACGCTCGTCAGCGCCTCGTCGTGCGTGTAGTCGTCTCGGACGGATTCGCCCACGAGGACGTTGCTCTCGCCGACGGCCTTGCGTAACTGGTCCAGGAGTTCCGACATCCGACGTGCCACCCCCAGCTGAAATCGGATCGGATCGGGCGGCCCGACCTTACCGGGGCTTACTGGCGGTCGTCTCCGGCCTCGGTGGCCTCGGCCAGTGCCCGGCGGAGCTCGGCGACGTGGCGCGAGACCTCCGCCGCGGCCGTCGGCGCCGCTTCCTTCTCGAGCTCGGTGATGGTCCGCTGAATCGCCTCCAACCACGGGCTGGGGCCGCGGCCGGACCGACCGCCCGAACGGGTGTCGTCGTACCAGCTGCACCAGAGCTCTTCTTCGGACCGGGTGAGCGCCACATAGAGAAGGCGCCGCTCCTCGTCGATGGCGGCGGGAGTCTGCGCCGACGCGATGGGCATGAGGCCCGCCCCGAGACCCAGGATGATCACCGTCGGCCACTGCAGGCCCTTGGCGCGGTGGAAGGTGGTGAGCACCACGCGGTTCCGATCTTCCGGCGCGTCGGGGGGCGAGCCTCGTCGCCGTCGGAATCGACGCCGCGCTTCTCACCGTCGCCGCGCAGGTCCGACGCCGGACCGAGGTCGGCCCCCGCGATCAGGTTGGGCACACGCGCCTTGTCCAGCGCCGCCTGGACCACGGCCAGTTGGGCGTTGGTCCGAGTGAGCACGGCGATGCTGGACCACTGCCGACCCGGGGTGCGCGACATCTTCACCCGCTCGGCCACCCACGCCGGCCTCGTCCGAGTCGCTGGCGTGCGCCACGATTTTCGGCACCGGCCCGTCCACCCGCGTCGTGCGTGGCAGGGCCACCTCTCCTCCCGCGCCGAACGCGCCGCCCTCGCGCAGGACGGCAGTGGCCACCGCGACCACTTGCGGCGTGCAACGGTGATTCTCGTCGAGCCGGATGACCGCGGTGCCACGCAGAATCTCGGGCAACCGGTCGAGCAGGGTGGGGTCGGCGCCGTTGAACCCGTAGACCGACTGGTTGGGGTCGCCCACCACGAAGAGGTCGGGCTCGTCGCCCAGCATTGCCGTCAACAAGCGGAACTGGGCCGGGTTCACGTCCTGCATCTCGTCGACGAACAGGTGCCGGGTGCGCCATCGGATGGAGTCGGCGAATTCGCTGTCTCCCGCCAACGCGTCGGCACACGACACGATCAGGTCGTCGAAGTCGAGCAGGCGACGCCGGCTGCGTTCCGCCTCGTAACGGGTGAACGCGTCGGCCACCTGCTCGGCGCTCAGGCCGCTGCGCCGGCGATGCCGCCGTGCCTCGGCCTCGTAGCTGCTCGGGCGAGACGAGGCGTGCCTTGGCCCAGCCGATCTCGCCGTCGAGGGCGCGCGTGCGGCGCGCATCGCCGGTCGTCACCTCGGCCAGCAGGCGCCGGCGGTCCGGCAGGAGCTGGGGGAGGGGCCGGCCTCGCAACTCCCGGTGCTCGCGCAGCAGTCCGAGCGCGGTGCGGTGGAACGTGCCGGCCTTCACCCCGGAGACGCCGAGCGAGTAGAGGCGGGTGCGGAGCTCCTCAGCCGCCTTGCGGCTGAAGGTGGTGACGAGGGTGCGGTCGGGCTCGATCGACCCCTCGCGCACCCGCCGGGCCACCCGCAGGGTCAGCACCCTCGTCTTGCCGGCCCCGGCTCCCGCCACGACGCAGAGCAGGGGCTTGTCGGACTCGATGGCCTCGCGCTGCATCACGGTGAGGCGGTTGGCGCCCGGGAGGGTGTCCCAGGTGCGCGGTGTCAGTCTCCAAGCCCTCGAACGTCATCACCACACTCCGCACGGTACAGAGGGGGTGCTCGCAGCACCCGCCGGACCTGCGCCTATCGTGGCCGAACGGGGTGCCTCGTGCCCCATCGGAGGGAACGGGCCTGGCCGAGCATGACCTCGGGTGCGGGGTGATCGTCGGGGCCGGCCACTGCCGGCCGCCGCCGCTCCGCCCCGCCGGGCGGCGCCCGCCGGTCAGAGCACCCGGTGGGTGCGCAGGGAACGCCGACGGACGTCGCGGGCCCGCGCCAGGACGCACCAGCTCCTCGACGACCGCCTCGAAGGGAAGCCCCTCGGCCTCCCACAGCATCGGAAACATGGAGATCGGGGTGAAGCCGGGCATGGTGTTCACTTCGTTGATGACGATCTCGTCGTCCTCGCGGAGGAAGACGTCGATGCGCGCCAGACCCTCCACGCGGAGGGCCCGGTACGCCGCTGTCACCAGGCGCTGTGCCTGCTCGAGCTGGGTGTCCTTCAGGTCGGTGGGAGCGACCGTCTCGGCGAGCCCGAGCACGTACTTGTCGTCGTAGTCGTAGAACTCCCGGCTGGCGATGATCTCGCCGGCCCGCGAGACCCGCACGTCTTCGTTGCCCAGCAGCGCCAGCTCCAACTCGCGACCGGGGACGAACTCCTCGAGGATCACGTGGTCGTCGAACTCGAAGGCGGAGAGGACAGCGTCACCGAGCGCCGCGGCGTCGGACGCCTTGGCGACGCCGATGGAGGAACCGAGGTTGGCGGGCTTGACGAAGAGCGGAAGCCCGAGCGCCTCGAGCGCCTCTTCCATGACGTCGGCGGACCAGGAGGAGCGAGCCACCAGCCTCCAGGCCGCGACCGGGAGGCCGTGATCGCGCAGGACCGACTTGGCGATGTCCTTGTCCATGCAGATGGCGGACGCGAGCACGCCCGGCGCCGACGTAGGGCACGCCCATCGCTTCGAGATGGCCCTGCAGGACGCCATCCTCGCCGAAGGGCCCGTGGAGGGCGGGGAACACGACGGCGTCCCGGCGGCAGGCCGACACCGAAGTGGGCGAGCGCCGCGCCGGGATCCTGGCGCAGCAGGTCGTCCGGGGAGGGCAGCGCCTCGACATCGGCCACATCGGTCAGAACCCGATTGGCGTCGACCCACCGCTTGTCGTGGGTCAGCCCGATCAGCCGCACGGTGAACCCACCTTGGAGCGCGGTGGCGACGATGCGACGCGCCGAGACGCACGACACCTCGTGCTCTGCGGACGGGCCCCCGTAGACGACCGCCAGCACTCCCGGATCAGGCATCGACCGAGGCTATACAATCGGCCGCGAGCGTGATGCGTGCGATTCTCCACTTCTGAACTCGCCGCCCGACTCGGTGGGGAACAGGTCGGTCCCGACGTCACCGTCACGGGAGCGAGCATCGACACCAGGACCGTGCTGCCGGGTCAGCTCTACGTTCCCATCGTCGCCGAGCGGGACGGGCACGAGTTCATCGGCGCGGCCCTCGAGGTCGGATCTCCCGCCTACCTCACCGAGCGCGGAGCCCATCGGCGGGACGGCGGTCGTCGTGGGGGACACCGCCGTGTCGCTCCTTCGTCTTGGCCTGTTCGTGCGCGAGCGCATGGAGGGCCGGGTGATCGGCATCACCGGCTCGGTCGGCAAGACGACGACCAAGGACCTGCTCCGGGATTGCCTCGCGTCGGCCTTCGTGGTGGCAGCCAGCGAGCGCTCCTTCAACAACGAGCTCGGGCTCCCGCTGACCCTCCTCAATGCGCCGGACGACGTCGAGTGGGTCGTCCTCGAGATGGGAGCGCGTGGGGCGGGTCACATCACCCGCTTGACCGACGTGGGCCGACCCGATGTCGGCATCGTGACGAGCGTGGCCATGGCGCACGTGGAGTTCTTCGGCGATCTCGAAGGGGTGGCCCGGGCGAAGAGCGAGCTCGTGGCCGCACTGCCTCCCACCGGCGTGGCGGTCTTGAACTTCGACGATCCGTATGTGGCGCGCATGGCCTCGGTCAGCCCCTGTCCGGTCCTCAGTTACGCGCTCGGCGACGCCGACGTGCGCGCCGAGCGCGTCGTGCCTCGACGACGAGCTCCGGCCGCGGTTCCAGTTGTCGACACCGTGGGGCGCCGGCGAGGTCCGGCTCGCGCTGCACGGGATGCAGCAGGTCCCCAATGCGCTGGCCGCCGCCGCGGCGGCGCTGTGGAGCGGCGTCCCGTTCGACAGCGTGGTGACGGCGCTCGCCACCGCCACGGGATCACCGCTGCGCATGGAGGTGCGGCGCGTCCCCGGCGGTCCCGTCCTGGTCGTCGACTGCTACAACGCCAACCCGGCCTCGACCGAGGCGGCGCTGCGGTCGATCGCGGCGCTGCCGGCCGGTCGGAAGCTGGCTCTGCTCGGGCGTGATGGCCGAGCTGGGCTCCGAGACCGAGGCCGAACACCGACGGGCGGCCCGGTTGGCCGACGAGCTCGGGATCGAAGTGGTCGGCTACCAGACCGCGCTCTACGGGCCGGCCACAGGTGAGCACCGCCGACGACGCCGTCGCGCTGCTGCTCACGCTGGGTCGCGGGCGATGCCGCCCTCGTGAAGGGCAGCCGGGTGGCGCGCCTCGAGGACGTCGTGCAGCGCTACGACGGAGAAGCGGCGGGCGCGTAGTCGCTGCTGTCCCGGCACGGCGCGGGCGGGAACGCCGTCGGGCAGCGCGGCACCGACGAGGACCCGACGCGACAGCTCGCCGTAGAGAGACTCCGTGCGCGCCGAGGGAGAGCCGCCCGGGTCCAGCGCGTCGACGCGGCGCTGGCACTCCCGCCACTCCTGGCGGAGACGGTCCGCGTCGCCTTCTGCCGCAGCCACCTGCATGGCGGAGCGGGAGAGCGCCTCGCTGTAGGGCTCGACGATCCGTGCCTGCTCGAGTCCCCACCGGGCCAGATCGAAGAGCCCGGCGTCGGAGGCCAGCGAGGCCATGCCACAGGCGGCGTCGACGAGCACGGCGGCGATGACGCCCGCCATGGCCCTCCGCCTCCCACCAGGCGTAGCCGGACAGTGCATTGGCCAACGGCTCGCCCTCCACGAGTGACAGCGCGGCGCGGAAGTAGGCGATGGCCGCGGCCGGGTCCGTCTGCGCCTTCGCCTCGGCGGCGAGCGCCGCGGCACGGTGCACGTCGACGGTGACCCGGGGCGAGAGTTGGTAGAGACCGTGACGCGTCCCGGCGGGGAAGAGCGGTTCGCCGTCCTCGTCGACCCCCATGGCGCGGCGGGCCGCGTAGGCCGTGTTGAACAGCGTCTTCGACGCAGCGTCGGCGTCGGAGGACCCGAGCACCCGCGTGCGGAGCCGATCGCTCGTAATGACGTCGGGCTGGTGCAGCGCCAGGTAGGCGACGAGCTCGACCGCCCGGCGAGCCCGATTGGGTGGGAGGTCGTCCTGGAGCCCGTCCAGGCGGGGCGTCATGGTGAGGAGGCGCACGTCGACCGCTCCGGGGTCGAGTGCAGCCGTCGTGCTCAGCGATCCGCCCTGCTTCCCGGTCGAGGACAGAGATCGCCGGTACTGCGCTCGCCGGTCGTCATCCGTGGGCGGCGCGACCAGCTCGGCAATCTGCTCGGCCGTCTCCGCCGATTGGAGGTGCGGTCGGACGACCTGGCCCATGGGGTGGATGGTGGCGGCCCGGCGATCGACCAGGACGGTCAGGTCGCTCGCGGCGACCGGTTGCATGGTGACCACGGCACAGCGAGCGGCCACCCCGGCCGGAAGCGTCGCCGGGTCCCCGCAGAAGAGCAGACGCCGAGCCAGGAGCGGATCGGCGCGCGGCCTCGGCGCGGAGCGCCGCATCCTCGGATCCTCGGTCACGAGGACCGTCTCCGACCAGGCCCAGGAGCCGACGGCGGCGCGGGCGGCGCGCCAGAGCGCCGGAGCCGCCTCTCCGAGGACGGGCAGCACATCGCCCGGTTCGAGGGGGACGAGCCAGGTGCCCTCTGCGTCGTCGCCGATGGGAAGCACGACGGGAAGGTACGGGAAGGAGAGGTCGTGACCCTCGAGGGCAGCGTGGCTGACGTGCCACGCGGTGTCGTCCTTCACGCGCACGAAGCCCTCGGGAGGCTCTTCCGGATGCACCCCGGCGAAACAGAACGTGACGCCGGAGTCCGAGACGCAGATGGCCCGGACCGTCGGGCGGGAGGCTACGCCGTCGAGGGACAGGCCCAGCAGGCAGTTGGCGGCCTCGAAGGAATGCAGCGCCGGGACACCGCTGAAGCGCTGCAGCAGGGTCGCCGCGTCCTGTGCGCCCTCCGATGGCACGCGGCTGCAGGACCGGATCACCGCTGAAACGCGTGCCCACTCTGCGGCGTGACGCGGCGCGCCGGGCCAAGGCGGCGCACGCCAACGAGCCGAGGCCGAGGGCGAGCAACTCGGGCAGATGGCCGTCGGGCTCGGGACGCGATGCCTGCGTGGCGCGACGGGTGTGCGTGTTTCCGGCTCGTGCCGCGTCGTCGCCGGCTCGGCGGTCGACGTCGGCGGGGAGGCGGAGGCGCCAGCCCTCCCGCAGCCGATCCGGATCCACGAACCGTGTCGCCACCACCGAGGTCGCGGCCGAGGTTGAGTGCGGCCAGCGACGTCCAATCCGCCCCGTCGCCCAGGAGATCGTCCGCGATCCGCCACAGCGTGTCGCCCGGCTGCACGGCATAGGTCGGGGCCGCCACCGCGACGGTCGTCGGGGACGTCGCGGCGCCGGCCGGGACGGACGCCGTCAGCGAGGAGACGAGGAGGTCTGCCCGCCGCCGACCGGCGTGCTGGCCCCCGCGCCGGCCGCCAACGAGAGCGGTGCGCCGAGTGTGGTGAGGGCGAGCACCCCGAACGCGATGCGTGCGGCCAGGCGATCGAGGACCGACGAGCCATGGCGCACGCCCGACCTCGCCGCGTGCGCACGTGTGCCACCACCGCTCGGAGCAGCTGCGCGCAGCAGGCGGCCCAGGCCACCCAGGCCGCCACGACGAGGAGGCACAGCGCATCGCGAGGCAGCGGCCGCCAGGCGTGCCCGAGGCCGCCGGCCAGTGGATTGCCCACGACCAGGACGAGCACGGCCGGCACAGCCGTGAAGGCGAGCAGCGCAGCGACCGCGGCGCCGACGATGTCGAGGATCCGGCTCGGGCGACCGCGCCGGGCCGCGCTACCCACCGGCTGGGCCGATGGTGATGGTGTACGTCAACGACGTCGATTCCGACGTGGGCTCGCTGACGGTGGCCAGGCAGCTCCCGCTGGCGTCGGGCAGCGACGCGGCCATGGCGGACGTCCCGCCCACGTTCTGGTCCCCGCTCGGGCAGCTGACCTCCATGGTGAGGTACGTGTTCCCCGACCAGACCACGGAGATCTCCATCGCACCCGTCCCGGTGAAGCCGAACTGGTTCGACGGCTGGAGCGGGGGATTGAGGTAGCCCTGGGTCTGCGTGCGGTCGGCCGCCACCGCCGAGCTCGGAGCGGCGGCGGTGGTCGTGGTGGTGGTCGCCGGTGCGCAGGGTCGTCGTGGTGCCACTCGGTGCCGCAGCCGGCGGCGCGCCGGTCGCGCCGGACGCCCGTCGTCCGTGCCGAGGAGGCAAGGTCGGTCGCGCCCGACGGAGGCGGAGCTGCGGCGCCCGTCGTCGTCGCCGCCGTCGTCGCGGTGGTCGTCGTGGTCAACGGGGCCGCCCCGGCGCGGCCGGCACGCCCGGCGGACGGTGCGGGCCGGCCGCCTGGGCCGGCATCACCGCCTCCGTGGCGTGGCGCCGGCGGCGTGCTTCCCGCGGTCGCCACCAGCAGCGCCATGAGGCCGAGCGACACCGCGAGGATGACCCACCAATTGGGGCGGCCGCGAGCAACTCTGGAGCGCAAGCCTTCGGTGGCTTCGGGCCCTCCGCCAAACACGGGCACGGGCACACGATACGCACGCGTCACGGCTTGCGCACTCGCCGGTCAGGCGCACAGGCGGCGCTGACCGCGATCACGACGGGCGTAGAGGGCGCGGCGGTCACGTCCGGTCAGGACGCTCAACTCCGCCATGGAATACCCGAGGACGTGATGGGCGTAGAGGACCTGGACCTCGTCGGGTCGCATCCCCTCGTGGTGCAGGTCGATCAGAATGCGGGTCAGCTCCTCCAGGTCGGTCTCCCGCCGGGACGAGCCGGAGACCCTCTTCGGCCATGTCGGGACCGAGCGGGGCGGATCGGCCGTCCAGTTCCTTCGACCGGAAGAGCTGGCGTCGCAGGCGACAGCGGATGGCGGACAGCAGGTCGAGCACGGCGTAGGGGCGGTCCTGCCCGGACCACTCCTGCAGCACGAGCCAGGTGGTGGAGAGGAGCTCGCCGAAGAACTCCTCGCCGTCCCGCCACTCCCCACCGCGTCCCCATTGCAGCTTCCCGGCCACCGTCACCAGCCCCGGGACCAGGGCCTGCACGAGCATCCGGCAGATGAAGGGGTCGGCGTCGGCCTCGCGGAGCAGGACCCTGATCAGCCGGGCGGCCTCCTCCCGCTGGACCCGGCCCGTGGCGCGGCGCATGTGCTCGACCAGGTCGCAGGGCGTGGGACACGGCGGCGGATCGCTTTCCGGACCGGTAGCCGATCCGAGGACGAGCAGGGACAGGGCCGGATCACGGCCGGCAACGTCCCGGAGCGACCTGACGGCGGTCCGGGAGCGGCCGATCGATCTCCACTCGGCGGCCATCTGGTCGATGAGGGCGACACGCGGTTTTGGGTTTGAGGTTGCGGTGGTGATGGACATCACGGGAGCCTCGGCCTCCTCGCTCCCCCGATCCCTCCCACCGCGGCCGCGGTGACCGGGCGCCTCCCGGGCAACTCCAATCGTCCTGGTCGGCGATAGTGTGCCGCCGATGGACATCGACGAGTTCTACGAAGCGGACCCCCGCCGGCGGGCCTCGGCCGAGCTCGAACTGGGCTCGGAGTGGCTGGGGAAGGACGGGGTCCAGCACGAGCTGAACTACGTGGAGGACACGGGCGAGCTCTATGTGCTCCGCGAGCCACAGCCCCACGTGCGCGAGGACCCCTTCGGGGGCATCCACGTCTCGGATCCCGCCGGGGTACGAGAACAAGATCACGGTGCACGTCATCGCCAAGGTCGGTTCGGTCGACGAGCTGCACAAGATCCTCGAGGGCTGGCCCGAGGCCATGCGCGAGGAGGGCAACCAGGGTACCCACTGGCTCGGCCAGCGTCTGCTGGCCGCGGGCGTCGCCGTGGGGCCGACGGGCGACCCCATCTCGGACAATTAGGCCGGCGGCTCCAGGTCGAGCATCTTGGCCAGGAGCTGGGTCGCGATGTTGTCGGTGGCCATGTCGGCGTCCCCCTCAATGTCCTCCCGGTCGAAGACGAGGTCGGAGAGCCGGTACATGACCACGGCGAAGCGGAAGCCCGAGAAGATCTCGTAGTAGAAGATGTCCCGCATGGGCCGGCCCATCAGCTTCGAGTAGCGCTCGATGGTGTCCTCGTGCGAGCCGAAGCCCGCCGGGCGGGGCACGCCGAGCCCTTCGGAGAACTGGCGGTCGAAGTAGAGCCACCAGCCCAGGTCCATCTCGGGCTGGGCGAGCGAGGCCATCTCCCAGTCGACCACGGCGGCGGCGCGGAAGTCGTCCCAGATGATGTTGCCGATGCGGCTGTCGCCCCAGCTGATCACCACGTCGCCGTCCTCGGCAGGCTGGTGCTCGACCAGCCACTGCCAGGTCGACTCGATCACGGGGACCGTCTCGCCCTTGGTGGCCCAGTCGAGGAAGTCGCGGTAGTAGGACAGCTGCTGCTCGAGCCCCGGCCGGCCCCGGGCGGGATCGCTGAGCCACTCGAGCCCGACGGACCGCCAGTCGGTGCGGTGCACCGCGGCGAGCGCGTCGATGCCGCTCCACCACATGCGCTCCTGCTGCTCGGGCGTGGCCTCGATCACCCAGCCTTCCATGGTGTACGGGATGTTGTCCGAGGGGACCAGGCCCTCGACGTGGTCCATGGAGAAGAAGGGCACCCCGAAGTACTCGGTGTCCTCCTCGTACCATCCGAGGCGCGGGAGCGGGACCGCCGAGCCCCCGTCGGCCAGGGCGCGCATGGTGCGGTACTGGGTGGAGAACTGGGCGTCGAGGAAGAGCAGGTGCTTGGTCGGTGCGACGCGGACGACCAGGCGCTTCTCCTCACCGCCGGCGGCGCGGGTGCGGCAGAGGATCGTCTCGTTGGAGAACCCGTTCGAGCCGGGAGCCTGGACGTCGAAGACCTCCGGACCCGATCCGTCGGCCGACTTGGTCGCCAGCCAGCGCGAGAGGATGGAGGCCACCTGGTCGGGGTCACGCTGGCTGATGTCGGGCACGGAGCGGCACTCTACCGACGACGCGGCCCGGCCGTGGTGGCGCGACGGGGCCCCGGTGTCGACCAGGACGGGACGGCCCGACGCCGGCGGGTAGCGTCGCACGCCGTGCTGATCGTCATCGACCTGTCCGGGGCCACCGTGTCACTGCGCGAGCCCGACGAGTTCACCCGCTTCTCGGTGGCCCTCGAGGGCGACGGCGACCTGGCCCGGGTGGTGCAGCTGTCCGGCCTCGGCCGCCTCGCGGCCGACGGTGCGCACGTGGTGGTCGACCCGGTGGCCCTGCGGGCGCTGGCGGGGCCCGCGGCCGACGAGGGCTGGGACGAGGGCTTCGCCGGCATGTGCGCGTACGCCGCCGGAAAGGGCTGGGTGGAGCCCGACGGCGGCGTCCTCGCCCATATCGAGCGAAGCCCTGCGACGGGCTGAGGCCGGCTGATTGCGGGAGGAGGCGACCGGGAGGGGACTGTCCCGGACCGGCGGGGCGCCGCTACCCTTTGGTAACCGGCCGGCCTGTCCGGCGGTGGGGGCCTGGCCCCCTGAGATCCCTGGGAGGGACGCATGGCGATTCGGGACTACGACCGCTTGTTCATCGGCGGCGACTGGGTGGCCCCGGAAGGGACCGACACCATCTCGGTGATCTCACCGTCGACCGAGGAGGTCATCGCCCACGTGCCCGACGGCACCGAGGGCGACATCGACAAGGCCGTCGCGGCGGCCCGGACCGCCTTCGACCACGGGCCCTGGCCGCGCATGACGCCGGCCGAGCGGGGCGACGTCCTGGCCAAGGTCGGCGCGCAGATCATGGCCGAGATGGACGACATGGCGGCGATCATCACGCAGGAGATGGGCTCGCCGATCTCCTTCTCGGGCCTGGGCCAGGTCATGGCGCCCTCCATGATCTTCAACTACTACGCCGACCTGGCCACGCACGTACGCCTTCGACGAGGTGCGCACCGGCATGTTGAACCCGCAGGTGCTGGTGACCAAGGAGCCCGTCGGCGTGGTCGGGGCCATCGCCCCGTGGAACGTGCCGCTCTTCATCGCGGCCGCCAAGCTGGCGCCGTCGCTGGCCGCCGGCTGCACCGTCGTCTACAAGCCGGCGCCGGAGACGCCGTTCGACGCGTTCCGGCTGGCCGAGATCTTCGCCGAGGCGGGACTGCCCAAGGGCGTCCTCTCCGTGGTGCCGGCCGGGCGCGAGGTCAGCGAGCACCTGGTCAAGCACCCCGGCGTCGACAAGATCTCGTTCACCGGCTCGGGCGTCGGCGGCAAGCGCATCGGCGGGCTGTGCGGCGAGCGGCTGAAGCGCTGCACGCTCGAGCTGGGCGGCAAGTCGGCGGCCATCATTCTGGACGACGCCGACCTGGCGACGACGATCCCCACCCTGCTGCCCAACGCCATCATGAACAACGGGCAGGCCTGCATCGCCCAGACCCGCATTCTGGCGCCCCGGGCCCGTTACGCCGAGGTGGTCGACGCCGTCGTGTCGGGCGTGGCCGCCATGAAGGTGGGCGACCCCATGGACCCGGCCACCGAGGTCGGCCCCGTGGTGGCGGAGCGGCAGCGGAGCCGGATCGAGGGGTATCTCGACAGCGGGCGCGAAGAGGGCGCCACGGTCGCGCTGGGCGGTGGACGCCCGTCGGGCTCCGAGTTCGCCAAGGGCTGGTACGTGGAGCCCACCGTGTTCTCCGACGTCGACAACAAAATGAAGATCGCCCAGGAGGAGATCTTCGGGCCGGTGCTGGTCGTCATCCCCTACGACGGTGACGACAACGCGGTCGAGATCGCCAACGACTCCAACTACGGGCTGTGCGGCTCGGTCTGGACGGGCGACAACGACCGCGGTCTGGGCGTGGCGCGCCAGGTGCGCACCGGCACCTACATGCTGAACGCGCCGGTGCCCATCGACTTCTCCACGCCGTTCGGCGGCTACAAGGAGTCGGGCCTCGGGCGCGAGTTCGGGCCCGAGGGCCTGGAGGGCTTCCTCGAGGTGAAGTCGATCGCCCTGCCGGCCGGGTACACGCCGGGGTCGTAGGCCCCAGCGGCAGCGGCAGGCTCCAGCGAACGACGGGCGGCGGGCCGGTCGTGAGCACAGCGCAGGCGCCCGGGAGCCCCGGAGGCGCTCCCGCAGCGGACCGGAACGGGTCCGGTCCGGCCCCCGCGGCCGTCCCCACGCCAACTGGTGCCGTGCCCGCCCCGCGCCCGCGGGCGGGGAGCGCGGCCAGGCCCGGCGCATGGTGATCAGCAACTGGCCCATGTGGGTGGTCGGGCTCACCCTGTTCGTCGACGGGATGGACCAGTACATCGTCCGGGGCAGCAGCGACCAGATCAAGGCGGCCTTCGGTGTGGGCGACACCGCCATCGGGCTGCTGTTCTCCGCCTTCATCCTGGTCAACGGCATCATCACCATGCCGGCCGGCTACCTGGCCGACCGCTGGAACCGGACCCGGGCCATGGCGGTGACGATCGTGCTGTGGTCGGTCATCAGCGCGCTGGGCGGCCTGGTGCCCACGGCGGCCTTCGGCCTGCTGGTGGTGATCCGCGTCCTCGCTCGGCTTCGGGCAGGCGGTGACCGACCCCTCGGGGAGCAGCGTCATCGCCGACTACTACGGGACCGAGCGCCGCGGGAAGGCGTTCTCCATTCAGCAGTGCCTGAGCTACGTCGGCCTGGGCATGGGCCTCGCCATCGGCGGCGCCATCGGCCCGCTCTTCCACGGCCAGGGCTGGCGGGTCGCCTTCTTCGTGTCGCTCTTCCCCGGGCTGCTCGATCGCCTACTTCTGCTGGCGGCTGCCCGAGCCGAGCCGCGGGACGGCGGACCGGGCCCACGTCACGCAGAGCGACGAGATGGAGCTGGCCGAGGACGACGGGCCGCCGCTCTTCCCGCGCGGGGTTCCGGCGCTTCCTCGCCGACATGGTGGACGGCCTGCGCAAGGACGTCGGGACGATTCTGCGCATCCCGACCATGCGCTACGCGCTGGTCGGCGTGTCGACCGTCGGCTTCGTCGTCACGGCGGTGGCGACCTGGATGCCGAACTTCTACCAGAACCAGTTGCACCTCACGCAGCAGGCGTCGAACGGGACGTTCGGCGCGCTGGCCATCCTGGGCGGCATCCCCGGGACGCTCATCGGCGGGCGCATCGCGGACAGGTGGGTCAGCCGGTTCCTGGGGGCGCGGGTCGTGATCCCCGCCGTCTGCATCGTCATCAGCGCCGCGCTGTTCATGGTGTCGTTCATCCCGATGGCCTTCGCCCTGGTGTTCGTGGTGCAGCTGGCGGGGTTCCTCGCCGCCACGGCGTGCGTGCCGGCGCTTGCGGGCCGGGCTGTCGGACGCGGCGCCGGCCCATTTGCGCGGTGCGGGGTTCGGCGCCTTCAACCTGGCGTCGGTCGTCTTCGGGTCGGCGGCCGCACCCCTGGTGACCTCGGCCATCGCCGCCCAGTTCGGCGGCAACTACCGCACGGCGTTCCTCATCATCCTTCCGATCGCCTTCCTCGGCGCGGCCTGCCTGCTGCTGGCGCGGACCCACATCGAGCGCGACGCGGCCAAGGTGTTCGAGGCGGTGGTCACGGCCATGGCGGCCCAGCAGGCCGAGGAGGCGGCTGAGGCCTCCGTCCGGAGGTCAGGCGCGGATCACGAAGAGGGTGCGGCCGCGGTGGGGGACACGTAGCCCGACAGGGCGGCGCCCTTCTGCTTCGCGTCGGCGAACGCCTGGTGGTCCCCGACCTCCACCACGCTGTAGCCCGTCCGGTCGCCGTCGCCGTTGATGACGTCGGGCGCGGCGTCGTTCCCCGTGGCCGCGGTGACGATCGCCACGTGGACGGCGGTGACGGCGGAGGTGTCGAGCCCGTAGACGGCAACGTCGCCCGGCTGCGGGCGTGTAGCCCGACCCGACGGGGTGCCAGGTGCCGTGGTCGGTCCCCCAGACGTAGAAGCTGGCGGAGTCGCCGTTGAGGTACCCCGGCGCCAGCTGGTACGCCACCTCGGCGCCGGCCTGCTTCCAGACCCAGGCGGCGAAGTCGGCGCACCACTCCTCGTCGAGGTTGTCGTTGCCGCAGTCGTCGACGCCGGCGTACCAGTAGGCGCTGAACTTGTTGCAGTAGGTGTCGGAGGGGTCGGTCCGGTAGCCCACCTGGCCCTGGGCGATGGAGACGATGCGGGCGCGCAGCGGGCTGAGGGGCGGTCCGCGACGGATCTGCCGCACCACGAGCACGGCCGGCACCGATCACCACGATGACCAGCACAAACGCGATGAAACGGCGCTGGCGCGCCGCTCGGACGGCGGGGCGGAGGGGGCAGGGCCAACGGTCGGGTCGGGCTCAGGGGGGCACAGGGTAGCGAGCGCGGGCCGCTCCGAGGGCGCGGGCCCGTTCTGCGAGAATGCGGGTCCCCGGCCACCCAGAGTGCGGTGCCGCCCGAGCCGACCGAGGAGGGATGGGCCCCATGCAGGACGACGAGAGCGCGGTCTCGCACACTCGTCTCGCCTATCTCCCCGCGCTCGACGGCATGCGAGCCTGCGCCGTCCTGGCCGTGATGATGTTCCACGGCGGGATCCCGCACATGGACGGCGGGTTCATGGGGGTCGATGCCTTCTTCGTCCTGTCGGGATTCCTCATCACCTCGCTGCTCCTCGGCGAATGGCGCCAGGCACTGACGATCAAGCTCGGGGCGTTCTGGGCCCGCCGGGCCCGCCGCCTGCTCCCGGCGCTCCTCCTCATGCTGCTCTTCGTGGCGTTCTTCGCGTCCGTGATCGTCCCGAAGGGCACCTACGGGGCGCTGCGCCTCGATGCGCTGGCCACCCTGCTCTACGTGAGCAACTGGCACTTCATTCTCGTCAACTCCAACTACTTCAACGAGACGTCGGCCTCCTCGCCGCTGCTGCACACCTGGTCGCTGGCGGTCGAGGAGCAGTTCTACGTGATCTGGCCGCTGGTCGTGCTCGCGGTCATGCACTTCACCCGCAGCCTGCGGGCCCTGTTCGCCCTGTGCTGCGCGGCCGCCATCGCTTCGGCCCTCTGGATGCACCACGTGTACGACGGAGGCCTCAACACCAACCGGGCCTATCTCGGGACCGACACGCGCTCGCAGTGCCTCTTCATCGGCTGCGCGCTGGCCGTGGGGCTCGTGCTCGCTCACGCAGCACCGGCACGAAGACGGGCCGGCTGGCCAAGGGGGAGCTGTGGCGGCCGGAGAGCCCGGCCGGGCTGGTGCTCTGCGGGGTGCTGGGCGTCGTCGGGGCCGCCGGCGCCATCACGCTGTGGGTGCTGACCACCTCCACGTCCACGTTCCCCTACTCGGGCGGGTTCTTCCTCATCGGGTTGTCGGTGGCCAGCGTCATCCTCGCCGCCGTCGCCGCACCGCGCAGCATCGTCCCGCGGCTGCTGTCGTGGTCCCCGGTGCGCTACGTGGGCCGCATTTCGTACGGGCTCTACATCTGGCACTGGCCCATCTTCATTTGGCTCGACCACGCCCGGACGGGGCTCTACGGGTACGAGCTCTTCGCGGTGCGCGTCGCCGTCACCTTCGCCGTGTCGGTCGTCTCCTTCCACCTCGTCGAGCGCCCGATCCGGATGGGGACCTTCGTCAGCCAGTGGCGGGCCTGGCTGGTCGTGCCCGCCGGCGTCGGCGCCGTGCTGGTGGCCGTGATCGCGGCCACGACGGGAACGACGGCCGTCGCCAGCACCGCGCTGCCGGCCGGCATCGGCACGGTCGGAGCACGACGACGACCACGACGACGGTGTCCGCCGTCGGTCGACCGGCCCAGCCGGTGCGGGTGCTCCTCTTCGGCGACTCGGTGGCCCTGACCCTCGGCATGGGCCTCGGCGAGCCGCACGGTCCAGGACAAGTACGGCTACGAGCTGGCGGACAAGGGCATCCTCGGCTGCGGCGTGGTCGACGGGCCCGAGGTCGAGCTCATGGGCACGCGCTACGACACGCCGGGGCCTGCGGTGGATCGGGCGTCGAGCCCGGCGGGCCGAGCGGCCAACGAGCCCTGGCCGAACCAGTGGCTGAGCGCGATCAGCCAGCTGAAGCCGAACGTGGTCGTGCTGCTGGCCGGCCGCTGGGAGGTGGTCGACCGCGAGTACCAGGGGACGTGGACGAACATTTTGCACCCGACCTACGCCGCCTACGTGAAGAGCCAGCTGGAGCAGGCGTCGCAACTGGTGACCGCGACCGGGCGCCCACATGGTGTTCCTGACCGCACCGTGCACCGACGAGGGCGAGCAGCCCGACGGCGCTCCGTGGCCCGAGGACAATCCGGCGCGCCTGGCGCGTCTACAACAAGCTGGTCCGCGAGGTCGCCGCCGAGCACCCCACGACCGACTCGGCGGTCGACCTCTTCGGTGCGGCGTGCCCCGAGGGCAAGTTCGCCGCACGGTCAACGGGGTGGCGATCCGGGATGCACCGACGGCGTCCACTTCACCATCGCCGGGGGCGAGTACCTGGCGCCCGGCGATCATGCCGGCCATTGTGGCGGCCGGGCGGGCGCAGATGGCGGGGACCGCCGCCGCCCGACCTCAGCCGGCGGGTGACGCCGGCTCGGGGTTCACGTTCTGGGGCGTCGTGCTGGCGTCGCTCCCGCTGTTCCGCTCGGGGACTGCGGGTTGACGTTCGGGTTGGAGTTGGCGACGACGCACTGGGCCCGCAGCGCGGGGACGAGGTGGCCCTCGTCGACGGTGGCGCCCTCGGAGATGGTCGTCATCAGCGAGTTCCAGGACCCGTCGTCGGAGTTGGCGGCGGCGGCCAGGGGGAGGGCATCCCGCAGCTCCTGATCGGCTTCCTTCTGCAGCTGCGCGGCGGCCGCCGGCGACGTGCCCGGGCTCGACGGCTCGCTGGTAGTCAGTCACGGACAGGTGGACGTGGACGCAGGCCTGCTGCGCCAGGTCCTGCCCGCCCTGGGTGCTGCAGGCGCTCAGGCCGAGGGCGCGCGCCGGCCGCCAGCGCGAGCACCGCCACGACCCGGAGTGCACCGGGGCGGCCGGCGCGCCGCACGTCAGCCCAGCCAGCGTTCGGCGGACTCGAGCAGGAAGCGGCTCACGGCGAGGGCCCGGTCGAAGACGTCGCAGAGGAGCTCCTCGCCGCTGAGCACCCGGGCCAGGGAGACCGGGTGCCGGGCGACGATGCTGAGCCGGCGCTCCGAGCCCTCCGTGGCGTCGGCGAAGGAGTCGATGGCCGAGACCTCGAGCGGGAGCTCGATGCCCCCGACCCCGGCCAGGTCGATGGCCAGGCGGAGCAGGTCGGGCCCGCTCGGGAGGGGCGGGAGCGCCCAGGTGAAGGTCAGCGGGAAATGGAACTCGTCGGGCGGCTCCTCGTCCTCGGAGAGGAGGACGACGGCGTCCTCGAAGGAGAGGAGGACGCGGGGGTCGACGTCGAGGGCGAGGTGCAGGTCGAGCGGGCCGCCGCACCCCTCCTCGGGGTGCAGGTCGACCTCCCAGACCTGCCGCAACGAGTAGGTCTCGACGAAGTGCCGCTCGTCGTGCACGTGGAATCCGTGGTCGACGGAATGATCCTTCAGGTCGGCGACGTAGCCCGCGACGTCAATGGCAGCCACAGCTGGGAAAGCCTAATGGCGCGTGGGCGGGCGGCCGGCGCCAGGTGGGCCGGGGCGACACGCGGCCGGTAGGGTTCGTCACCCGTGGACGACGTTCGGCTCCTGGAAGTGCTCGACGAGGCGGTCCGCGCCGTGCGTGGCGCGCTCGACGTGCTCGAGGACTGGGGGCCGAGCGGGGGAAAGCCGGGGCAGTACCGGCTCGACCTGGCCGCCGACGGGGCGGCCCTCCCCGTGTTGCACGGCGCCGGCCTGACGCGTGCTCTCCGAGGAGTCCGGGATGACCGGCGACGGTGGCTCCGGGCTGCTCGCCGTGATCGACCCGATCGACGGCTCCACGAATGCACACCGCGGCGTGCCCTTCTACTCCACGAGCATCTGCGTGCTCGACGACGAAGGCCCGCGCGTCGGTGTCGTCACCAACCAGGCCACCGGCGTCCGCTACGCCGCCGTGCGGGGCGACGGGGCGGAGAAGGACGGGCGGGCCATCGCTCCCTCCGGGTGCGAGGACCTCGAAGCCGCCATTGTGGGGATCTCGGGGTTTCCCGGCTCGTCACCCGGGCTGGGCGCAGTACCGGGCGCTGGGCGCGGCCTCCCTCGAGTGCTGCGCGGTCGCCGAGGGCGTGCTGGACGCCTATCTGGTGGTCGGCGGCAGCACCCTCTACAGCTGGGACTACCTGGCGGGGCTGCTCGTCTGCCGCGAGGTGGGCGCGGCCGAGGGCGAGCGCGAGGGGAGGGACCTGATCGTGCGCGACGCCTCGAGCCGACGGCCCATCGTGGCGGCCACGCGTCGGCTCGCTGACCGGCTGCAGGGAGAGGAGGCCCTGTGAGGGACGACGACAGAGGAGCCGACGGACGGAGCCGGTGCGCTGCTGGCGCGCAAGACGTGGCGGACCCTGGAGCCGTTGCACGGCATGGTGTACTTCGTGCCCGAGGCCGCGGAGGCGTACGCCCGGCTGGGCATCACGGGACGGGCGGGTTACTTCGCGTCGCGGGCGGCGCCGATGGGCGCGGTGACGGCCGACGTGGTCGTCTCCACCTTCTTCAACTTCAACCCTGAGCTCGTGCACGCGGCGATCCCCGCGGCCTGGGAGGTGGCGACGCCGGTGGCGCTCGTGGCGGCCCGGTTCGCTGCCGTCGACGCGGCCTTCCGGCGGCTGCTGGGCGATGAGGTCGTGTCGTCGGACGACATGCGCCGGGCCGCCGAGTTGGCGCGGCTCGCCGCCGAGGAGGCCGGCCGGCCGGGTGGAGGGACGACCGCTGGCCGCCGCCCACGCCGATGTCGCCTGGCCGCACCGCGCCGCACCTGGTGCTCTGGCACGCCCAGTCGATCCTGCGCGAGTACCGCGGCGACGGCCACATCGCGCAGCTCGTCGTGCGGGGGTTGTCCGGTCTGGAGGCCCTGGTCGACCCACGCCGCGGCCGGAGATGTGCCGGAGCACCTCCTGCGCTCGACGCGGGGCTGGCCCCAGGACGCCTGGGACGGCGCGGTCGATGCACTGCAGGCGCGAGGCTGGCTCGAGCAGGGCGACGAGCTCCGCTTCACGGAGTTGGGGGCAACCCAGCGCCGGGCTCTCGAGGAGGGGACCGACGCGCTGGCGGCGGCGCCCTATGCCGTGTTGGGCGACGAGCGCTGCGCAGAGCTGCGGGCCCTGGCCCGGCCCTGGAGCACGACGTTCGCCCAGCAGCTGCCCTGACGCTCTGCTGAGGGGCGGGCGCTCGTCTCGCCCACGGTCCGTTCACGACGAGGTGATGTTGGGAGTGGCAGAAGTCGTGACCGAGCGAACGGTCAACGCGCACCTCCGTTCGCTCTGATGGTGTCGTGCAGCGCACTCCACGGCGCGAGCTTCACAAAACGAATGGCTAGAGTCGCCCTTTCCGGGCGCTTAGCTCAGTTGGTTAGAGCAGCTGGCTTACAACCAGCAGGTCGGGGGTTCGAGTCCCTCAGCGCCCACCGACCTCAGCGCCCACCCCGGAGGACTCGAACCCAAGTGGGACTACCGCTCGCCTGTGCCCCGGCGGTTTCGTCTTACGGCACCCCAAGACCACCGCCGCGCCCACTCGTCTTCCTTGATTATCGAACTGTCGATCGACGTCAGCTGGCGTCCAGCTCGTGAGAAACCCCCGACGACCGGACCTGTTCTTCACGGGATGCTCTAGGTGACGGTATTCGACCTGGCTGCCTGGGCCCACCAATCCGGGAGATCGTCCAACGCCCATGTCAACGGGCTGTCAACGTCTCGTATGTATCACAGTGACCCTTTGCCCCTCGCTTTGTACGAGATCCATCCGCTATGTCGGGAGCCGGGAGCACAGATTGAGATCACGCAGCGAGCAGGCGGCCGCGGGAGTCCGCATCGGGCTCTTCGGTCTGCTGGGTTCGGGCAATATCGGTAACGACGCTTCCATGGAAGCTGTGCTCAATTACCTGCAGGAGCGGCATCCTTTGGCGGTAGTCGACGTCATGTGCTCGGGCCCGGAAAGGGTGACAGCGGAGTACGGGCTCGACGCCGTCCAGATGTTCTGGTTCGATCAACACCAGGATCGTCTCTCGCCGAAGCCCTGGAACCTCTTACGGGTCCCGAGCCGGATCCTTGATCTCTTTCGGGTGTCGGCTTGGGTACGGCGGCACGAAGCCGTGATCGTCCCCGGTGCCGGCGTGCTCGAAGCGTCCCTCCCGCTGCGACCGTGGAACACGCCCTATGGACTTTTCCTACTCACAGCTTTGGGCAGACTGTTCGGTACGAAGGTGGCTCTGGTCTGCGTGGGGGCTGCTCCGATCAACCAGCGGCTGACACGAACCCTTTCTAACTGGGCAGCCCGATTGGCCGCGTATCGCTCTTATCGCGATTGCGGGTCCCGTGAGGCGATGCGCCACCGGGGGCTGGAGTCCCGGGACTCCGTATTCTCCGACTTGACCTTCTCCCTCCCCACTCCAGGGAAGGACCGGCTTGATGGAGGTGACTGGTCGACCATCGGCGTCGGCATCATGGCCTACGTCGGATCGAACAACGACCGCCACCGAGCGTCCGATATCTACCGCGCCTACGTCGAAGGCATAAAGGGAATCGTGTGCCGGTTGGTCGACGATGCCCGCAAGGTGCGGCTGTTCGTCGGGGACACCGACGGGTCGGACGACGCGACCGCTCGCGAGATTCTCGCCGCCGTACGGGAGCGGCGACCCGATTTGGACGAAACGTGGGTCATAATCGAAGGTGTGACGACGCTCCGGGAGATCATGGAGTCGATGGAACCCCTCGGAGCGATCATTGCAAGCCGGTTCCATAACCTCATTGCCGCACTCAAACTCGCGAAGCCGACGATCGCCATCGGCTATTCGGACAAACATCGCGACCTGATGGCCGACGCGGGCCTGGCCGAGTTCAGTCATTCGATCGAGTCATTCGACCCCGTCGTCGTGGTCGAACAGATCCACGAGATGGAACGTCACGCTGAGACGCTGCGACTGTCCCTGTGCTCGCACAACTCAGAGTTGGCCGAACAGATCGAACGCCAGTTCGACGAGCTGGACACCGCCTTGTTCGGGTCGGTATTGGTGCCCGCAGGTGTCGCATGAGCTCGTCATCGGGCGCGGTCCAGAAGCGGGACTTCTGGTCACTCGAAAACTTGAAGTACTCGCAGCCGCACTACCGGATGCGCAAGGTGGCGCGGCTGGTGAATCATCTGGCCGACGAGAAGCAGTGTCGGCTCTTGGACGTCGGATGTGGACCCGCTGCACTTCGTCATCTTCTCCATCCGAATATCGCGTATCACGGCGTCGACATCGCGATTCAAGAACCCTCGCCGGAGCTCGTCGAGCGTGACCTCCTTCGGGAACCAATCACCTCCGACGACGCGCCGTTCGATCTGGTTGTTGCGCAGGGGTTCTTCGAGTACATGTCCGACGCGCAGTCTCAGAAGTTCGCTGAGATCGCGGACCTGCTGGTGCCCGATGGCAGATTCGTCGCCACCTACGTCAACTTCGACCACCGCGATCCCGAGTACTACACCCCCTACAACAACGTCCAACCGCCTGCTGAATTCCGGAGGGCCCTGGCCGAGCAATTCGTCATCGAGAGACAGTTGCCGACTGCGCATAACTGGAATCACAGTGAACCCGGACAGTGGTTCGTGCGGATACCAAACATGTACATCAACGTGAGGTTGCCAATGTTCACGAGCCGGCTCGCGGTCGAGTACATCTTCGTCTGCAGACCCCGACCGGACCGACGATAGGCTCCGGGTCTCGCGGGTCTCGCTGGTCACCCACCTGAGACCTCAGCGCCCACTCGACGACATTTCGACGAAGTGGCCTGCTCGCGGCACCGAGGACGGACCAATTCCTCCATGTCACAGCGCTTGGTGGGCCGCCTCGAGTTCGTTCTGGTCTCTGGTCAGCGGCTACGCCCTCACCGGGAGAGTCGATCGTTCCTCACGGTCGACGGTCGTCGCTCTTCCCACGATCGGTCAGGGGGATCGTCGGACCAGTGGGGTACCGATGACGTGTGGTCTTCATCGGTCCCGTCCTTCGCAGTGAGAGATCATTTTTGAAACTCGTCCGTCTCGAACAATTGGCGTTCCGACCGCGAAGTCGAACGGCATCCACCGAAACTGAACCGGTCCTTGCTACCGTGACGCTTGGCGAATTGATCAGGTGGTAGTCAGGTGAGGAGTGCGGCTTGTCCTGCGCACGGGAGCAACGACGTACCAGATGGCCGGCTCTTCTTGGATGCCTGTGCGTCCCCTTGGCCGCGCTCGGGTGGTCTGCGCCGGCATCGGCGGACGACCCCTCGGTCTCCATCTCGGTGGTCTCGTCGGCGAACCCCTCCACTTTTGGTGAAGACGTCACCTACTCCGCCACGGTGACGACCTCGGACTCGGGCAGCCTGTTCCCCACCGATCAGGTGGGATTCCTGGACAACGGAAGCACTATCTCCAACTGCAACTCCCAACTGCTGTCGGGCACGGCCACGCCGGGGACCTATACGGCAACGTGCGACGAGCCTGCGAACTCCCTGTCGGTGGGTAACCATTCGATCAGTGTGGACTTCTACGGCGACGGGACCTATCCACCGAACACCGCCGACCTGCCCACGCAGTCGGTCGATCAGGCCGACACGACGACGACGATTACCTCCCCCTCTCCCGGATCGACGCTCGGGTACGGCAACGAGTCACAGATGTCCTTCGAGGTGACCGTCTCGGGACCCCAAGACGCCAACCAGGTGCCTTCCAATCAGGTCGACCTGTATGCCGGCGACACCTATCTCTGCACGGCCTTTGTCGGTGGAGGAGGCGATGGCACCTCGAGCGGGAGCTGCAACATGAACGACACCACGTTGGAAGCGGGCTTGTATGTGATCACCGCCGCGTACGGCGGCGACGACAACTACAAGGGGTCTTCGTCCGCGCCCCAGGACTTGACGGTCGAAAAGGTGACGACCCAGATGCAGGCATTCCCTGTGCCGGGGTACGCGCTGTACGGCGCGGAAAACGGCAACTTCTTCATTGTCGGGATCGGCGGCGACAACAACAATGGCAACCCCACCGGCTCCGTCTCCATCACGGCGAACGGGGTGAACCTCGCTGCGTGCCCGGCCGCCAACGGGGGCGGGAATCCCTGCTATATCGGCTCAGCGACAGCGCTCCCGGTCTCGGCCACGCCCTATGAAGTGACGTTGAGTTATCCCGGCGACGGCAACTTCTTGCCGGCGTCGACGACCGTCCCCCTGTCGGTCTATGCGGCGACGAGTTCGGCCGTCCTCACCGTCTCGCCCGCCTCCACCTCTTATGGCGACGAAGGCTCCGTCTCCATTTCGGCGACGGTGACCTCGGGAACAACCGGCTCGCCCACCGGGTCCGTGACGGTGCAAGCCGGAGGCGACGCCGTCTGCACCGTCGCGCTGCACGCAACCGGTTCGAACACGTCGTCAGGGACCTGCCCCTCGCTGCGCAGCACCCAGCTGCCACCTGGCGCCTACGCGCTGACGGCCGACTATCTCGGCGACGGGAATTACCAGAGCTCCGTCTCGCCGGCGCGGAGCCTGACCGTTGCCGACGACTCCAGTCAGGGCTATTGGGAGGTGGCCTCCGACGGCGGCGTCTTCTCCTTCGGGACGGCGCAGTTCTACGGGTCGATGGGCGCCACATCCTTGAACGCGCCGATCGTGGCGATGGCCTCGACGCCCGACGGTGGGGGGTACTGGCTGGTGGCGAAGGACGGCGGGGTGTTCGTATTCGGCGACGCGCAGTTCTACGGGTCGATGGGCGCCACATCCTTGAACGCGCCGATCGTGGCGATGGCCTCGACGCCCGACGGTGGGGGGTACTGGCTGGTGGCGAAGGACGGCGGGGTGTTTGCATTCGGCGACGCGCAGTTCTACGGGTCAATGGGCGGAAGACCATTGAACGCCCCGATCGTGGGCATGGCAGCCGATCCGACGACAGGCGGCTACTGGGAGGTAGCCAGTGACGGCGGTGTCTTCGCCTTCGGAAGCCCGTTCCTCGGCTCCGCGGGAGACCTTCGCCTGGCCGCACCGGTCGTCGGAATGGCGGCCGACATGAGCGGTGGTGGGTACTGGGAAGTGGCGTCCGACGGGGGTGTGTTCGCCGAAGGTGATGCACCACTCGTCGGCTCCATGGGCGGTCAGGCATTGCACAGCCCAATCGAGGGGATGGCCGGAACGCCCGATGGTGCCGGTTACAGAATGGTCGGAGCCGACGGCGGCATCTTCGCCTTCGGGGACGCCGAGTTCGAGGGGTCCATGGGGGGCACGCCGCTCACTTCGCCGGTCGTCGGGATGGCCAGTTCAACGTAGGGGCGCATCGGGCCCCGAGCCCTCCGGCGTCTCGTCCAACTCCACCAGGGCGCGATGGAGGTCTCGCAGTCGCTCGTGGCCAATGGTGCTCGCCATGGCCTCTTCCATCTCGGCCACCGTCGTATCGATGATCCGTGCGGCGTGGCGCCCGCGGGTCGTGAGGTGCAGGAGCGTGCGGCGCCGGTCGTCGGCCGCTGCGTCTCGGGCGACATACCCCAGGGTGACCAGGGTCTCGACGAGTTGGCTGATGGCCTGCTTGGAGACCCCCATACGGGTGACGAGATCACGGCCGCTGACCCCTGGTTCCGCCTGCGCGAGCGCGCTCACGGCCCAGATCCCTTGCTGGGGCAGATCACCGAATCCGCCGGCCTCGAGTGCCTCAGAGACCGGGGACCTGTAGCGCCGGACCGCCCGGCGGAGCAGCCAACTCAGAGCCTGCTGATCCCGCGCCGGAGGCAAGTGTGAGCCCGGCTGGTCGCGGGGAGCGGGGGGAACCACCATCCCACCCTAGGTCAATTTTCGGGTCGGTCAAGTTTATTGACTTACACCGGAAAAGCTGGCACGCTGCTGCGATGACCAGCGGCGCAGGGGAGCGCAGCACCAACTGGGCTCGTGGGTACCTCCGACCTCTGGCCCTGTGTGTTGGGTGCATCGGGTTGTTGACGAGCGCCGTGCTCGTGCCCAAACAAGGTGCAGCGACGGCCGCCGCTGCACCGGCAGGGCCTGATGCGGCGGGGGTGACCTGGCTCTGCCGGCCGGGTTTGTCGGGCGACCCGTGCCTGTACCCGCGCGGCGCGAACTCGGTTGCGGCCAACGGGGTGAAGACGGCGATCGCTGCCGCGGGGGCGTCCGCGTCCGACCTTCGACTGCTTCTACGTGTATCCGACGGTCACTGCATCCGGCGCCACGTCCAACACCGGGACGGCGGTGACGCCGGCCCTCGAGGGCGCGGCGGTCGCGCAGGCATCCCGTTTCTCACAGGTCTGCAATGTGTGGGCGCCCACCTACCGCCAGCGGACCAGCGCGTCGCTGGCCCAGGGCCTCGGCAATGATCCGGCGGCAGATCAGGTCTCGTACGAGAGCCTGCTCGCGGGATGGAAGGACTATCTGGCCCACGACAACGACGGCCGACCCATCGTCTTCATCGGACACTCGCAGGGGGCGGCCAACCTCATCCGTCTCCTGCGTTCGCAGGTGGACGACGACCCTGCGTTGCGGGACCGGATGGTGTCGGCCATCATCCTCGGCGGCAATGTCCAGGTCCCGATGGGAAAGACCGTGGGCGGGACGTTCGCCCACATTCCGGCCTGCACCAGGACAAGCCAGACGGGCTGCGTGATCGCCTACTCGTCGTTCTCGTCCGCCCCGCCCGCTGACTCGCTCTTCGGACGGCCCGGCCAGGGCGTCAGCCTCCAATCGGGTCAGACGAACGACGCGCGGCCAGCAGGTTGTCTGTACGAACCCGGCCGCGCTCGGCGCGGCGGGCCCGCGCCGCGCTGACGCCCTACTTCGTATCGTCGACCAGTGCGACCGGGGAACCGTGGGTCACCTATCCCGGGCTCTACACGGGAGCCTGTGAGAGCGCGGCTGGCGCGACCTGGCTCCAGATCACGGCGCGCACCGGCGACAGCCGCCCGGTAGTCACGCCCACGCTCGGTCCGACCTGGGGCCTCCACCTCGATGACGTCAACCTGGCGCTGGGCAACCTCGTCAACGACGTGATGGCCGAGGAGGCGGCGTACGCGCACCGCCACAAGAACGCCTGAGCCGGGACGAGCCGACGGCCGGCCTCTGGCGCGGTCATTCGTGCCCGACCTTGCTCGGTTCTTCGGCGTCGGCGTACGAGAACCACCGCAACGTCTCGACCTGTCGGCTGAGACGCGCGGCCACGGGGGAGACCACGAGGAAGAGCAGCCACACGAACTTCGCCCACTGCGGATGCCGTCCAGGCCAGGATCATCGACAGCGCCACGATGCCGATCACCAGCGAGACCCGGAGGCGCGGCCGTCCGCTCGTCGCGTTTGCGATCGGGCCACGTCCACGAGGAGGTCGTGGTGGGCGGCATAGAGGAAGATCCACTGCGTGCTGAGGCTTATGGCCACCAGGTTCAGCCCGAAGAGGGTGATGGCCACCGGGTTGGTGCCGTAGCGGCCGATCAGGTCCGACGTGAAGGGCATAAGGGTCAGGCGCGAGCAGGAAGCTGAAGTTGCGCCAGGCCAAACCCTCGCTGTGACCGCGCATGCCGCGGAGCACGCGGTGGTGCACCATCCAGAATTGGGCGATGACGAGGAAGGAGACCAGGTAGCTGGTCAGCTCTGAGGCGTCGGGATTGAGTGCGTGCCACAGAGCCTTCGCCGAGTCGGGATGATGCGTGAGCGCGTGGGTGACCGGCACCTGGAGCTGCAGCACCAGCAGCGTCAGCGCAATGGCGACGACACCGTCGGTCAGCGCGAGCAGGCGCTCGATCCCTGGGATGTCCTGGTCGTCGTCTTCTGTCGCCACCCACAAGAGCTTCGCAGATGGCGGTTCGCAGACGGCGGACGGCCGAGAAGTAATGGCGCCTAGACGAAGTCCGAGCCTCCGTCGGCGTTGACGCACGCCCCGGTCACGTAGCCGTTCCGGCGGGACACGAGGTAGGCGGTGAGGGACGCGACCTCGTCGGGCAGTCCCGCCCTCCCGAGATCGGCGGGCTGGTGGAAGGTCTGGCCGATCCACTGCATGACGTCGTGCGGGTCGGACGGGTCGAGGCCTTGGGCGGCGAAGATCTCGCGAAGGTTCTCGGTAAAGCTGGCGGTCACGATGGAGCCGGGGCACACCACGTTGACGAGGATGCCGTCGGGAGCCAAGGACTTCGCAAGATTCTTGGCCAGGCTGGTCACCGCAGCTTTCGCTGCGGTGTAGCCCACCAGCATGGGGCTCTGACGCTGAATGGAGTGGGCCGAGAAGATCGCGACGCGTGCCCATTCCGCGGCACGGAGCAGCGGAAGGGCCTCACGCACGCTCCGCACGGCCGACATCGTGCCGAGCGTCAAGGCCTCGTCCCAGTCGCCGTCGTCGAGATCGTCGAACCGCCCCGCGCCCGGTCCGATCGTGTGCACCAGGACGTTCAGCGATTCCCAGCGATCGCCTACCTCTTGAAAGCCGGCCGCGATGGACGCCGGATCCGTCATGTCGACGCTGATCCCGACCGCGTCCGGGCTGCCCAACGCCAGCAGGGACGCAACGGTGTCGTCGAGGGCGGTGCGTCCGCGTGCCATGACGGCGACGCGAGCGCCGTCGGAGGCGAGGACCTCCGCCACGGCCCGTCCCATCCCCTTGCTCCCCCCGGTCACCACGGCCGTCGCGTCAGCGAAGCCCAGATCCATGTCGGTCGGCCTCCTTCCTCCCCGTTCTGTCCCGCCGGTCTCGCAGCGTCATCGGCAGAACCGCTTGCTCACGGCGAGGCGGCGTGCGGCCAACGTGGCCCGCCGTTCTGCCGGCGTCACCCGGCGGGCTCCCGCCGGCAGTGACGAGCCGACATCGGAGAACTTGATCAGCCGCGTCGTGGGCACAGGAGCCGTCTCCGTGCGGACGCAGCGCAAAATGACGGGACCGGCACTGTGCCCAGCCGTGTCGAGCCAATTGCCGATCTCGGGATCCTCGTGGGCGATCACCATGCGCAGTAGGCCGTCGTCGTCGACCGCGGCCTGGTAGCCGTTGAGGCTGCTCTGATGGGCGGCGTAGTCGATGGTCTCCCACCAGGGATTGCCGAGCGAGTAGCTCCAGTACAGACCCTGCGGGGGCGAGACCTCCACCAGGAGCGCCTCGTCGGGTGCCAGCTCCCAGGACCCGATCACCGGACGGTTCTCCGCCGCCGCACCCATGGCCGTCCCGTCGAGGGGAGGGAGGAACGTGTTCGGCGTCTCCGGCCGGGAGAACTGCAGGAAGAACTCGAGGTTGGCCACGACGAAGTCGCCCAGGGCGATCAGCTGCCGAGCCACGACCGCTCTCGGGTCTTCGCCGGGCGCGGGCGGCCCTCTCGCTCGCGGCACCGATCCGCTCGATGGAGAGGGATGACGCCACCTCCGTGTCCCAGTCGTAGAAGAAGTGCCGCACGACCAGCGCGGTCGCGTTCTCGGCGACGGGCAGCCAGTTCCCCTCGTGGGGATCGGCGGAGAGGATCAGGTCCACCTCCCCGTCCGGCCCGAGATCGAGCTCGTCCAGGAGGACGTTCGCCGAGGAGGCCATGCCGGCCATGGCCTGCAGCCCGACGTAGCGCGCCGTGCCGCGGTTGCCCCAGAGGCGATACGTCTCGCCACCCCGCAGCCCAGCACCGGTGTAGATGCAGTCGGGGCAGTCCATCCCCCACTTGTAGATGGCGTCGACGCTCGATGGCTTCACCGCGAGCACCGAGCCGGACTCCTCGCGCAGGGCATTGTCCAGGCCGATGCCGAGCAGCACGAGCAGATGGCGGAAACCGGCCGCCATGTCTGCCGCATTGCGGGGGACCTCGTCGGCGAGCACGACCTCGGAGGCCCGGCGGAGCCCGTCGAGTAGGTGGGACCACGCACGCCCCGACACAAGATCGTCCGCGGTGGCGTCCCCCGCACGGGCTGCCTCGCCCACCGAGTGGGGCATCCAGGAGGGATTGACGAACGCCGACGTCACGAGGTTCCCGTCGGACGCGTGCCGACCATGGATACAAACCGCATGTGCAGACCCCCGGCGCGAGTAGGTCGGGCCATGCTTCCGCACCATCAGGGGGCCGTCAAACCTTCGGAATCACCCGGTTCCGGGCATGTGGCGCGTAGCGTGTGCCCCGGAGGTGGCGCGGCGTGCCACACCGGGCGGTCACAGGGCGAAGAGACGAGACATGATCGAAGAAGCGATTCCCACGCTGGTCCTCATCGGGCTGGCGGCGGTCCTCGCGCCGATCGTCGCCGAATGGTCGCGCCGGTTGATCGCCGTACCCGAGGTCGTGATCCAGATCATCTTCGGAATCCTGCTCGGTCCCTATGTGCTCAATCTGGCCCACTCGAACAACCTCGTGACGGCGCTCTCGGATTTCGGGCTGACCTATCTGATGTTCCTGGCCGGCACCGAGCTCGACCTCTCCATCATGCGCAAGGGCCACCTCGGAAGAGCAGCGGGCTCGTGGGGGACTTCACTCGGTGCTCGCGCTGGCCGTCGGAGTCGTCCTCCGCGCCACGGGGCTCGTGCTCGACCATGTCGTCGTGGCCCTCTGCCTCACCACGACGGCGCTCGGCACCCTCCTGCCCATCCTGCATGACGCCGAGTTGCTGCACACACCGGTCGGGCCCTCCATCTTGTCGGTGGGCGCCGTTGGCGAGTTCGGACCGATCGTGGCAGTGGCGGTGCTGCTCACGAATCGTGACCCCCGGCTGACCTTCGTCCTCCTGGCTCTCTTCGTCGCCGTCGCCGTGGTCGCCGCCCTCCTCGCCACGCAGTTGCATCCACCCCGTTTCATCGCCCTCATGCGCAAACACCTCCACTCGACGGCGCAGCTGCCCGTGCGGATCTCGGTCTTGCTGGTCATCCTGCTCGTCTACCTGGCCGAGAAGCTCAGCCTCGACGTCCTGCTCGGTGCGTTCGCGGCCGGCGTCGTCGTACGCCTCTTCATCCAAGGCGAGGACAGCAAGGCGATCACGAGCAAGCTGGAGGCGATCGGCTTCGGCTTTCTCATCCCGATCTTCTTCATCGACAGCGGCATCAAGTTCGACCTCCACGCGCTCATCCACATGCCCAAGGTCCTGCTGCTGGTCCCGATGTTCACGCTGATCTTCCTGTTCACGCGGAGCCTGCCTACGTGGGCGTTCTTCCGGGGCGTCCTCACCAAGGCGGAGGCCCGCAGCCTGGCCGTCCTGTCCGCCACGGGCCTGCCGATCATCGTCGTCATCACAACGTTGGGCGTCAGCGAACACCGAATGAAGCCGCAGAATGCCGCCGCCCTGGTGGCCGCCGGCATGCTCTCGGTTTTGGTCTACCCCCTCATCGGGCTTGGTGTGCTCGGCAAAGCGTCCAAAGCGACGGATGCGCCCGCTGTGCCCGAGCCGTCGGAGGACCAGTGACCGCGGTGTCGGCGCGGGCGGTGGTTCAGTCGTACCCACCGGTGAAGATGCTCGGGATCGGACGTGCCGGCGGGGTGCGGAAGAACGGTCGGACGTGGGTGTCCATGATCTCCTCGACCACCGGCCCAGCCATCGGATCAGGCAGAAGGTCGTGGTCCTCCGCTGCGTCCTCCGCCAGGTCGAAGAGTTGGCACGGCGCCACGGCGTCCTCGTCGACGACCAGCTTGTAGCGCTCGGTCTCGAAGGCGGCAAAGCCCCAGTTCTCGCTGACCGCGAGGGAGCGCGACGACGAGGCGGTCGACAGCGGATCGTGGACACTGCCCAGGAGCGACCGTCCCTCCGAGAGCGCGATATCGGGTGCGCCGGCGATCTCACGCACCGTCGCCGGCACGTCGAGGTGCTCCACCAGGGAGTCCACGACGGCCTGGGGCCGGCCACCGGGCGGGCGGATGATGAGCGGGACGCGCACAGCCGGTTCGTAGAGGACGCACTTGGACATCATCCGGTGGTTGCCACCCATTTCACCGTGGTCGCTCGTGTAGATGATCCACGTGTTGTCCAGGAGGCCCGTGCGCTCCAGTGCCGCGACCATGTCGCCGACGGCCTGGTCGATGACAGAGATGTCGGCGGCGTACGAACGCCGCATGCCTCGGATGGCGTCGTCCGTCATCGTCTCGGAGTCGGAGACCCACAGGAACGCGTTCAACAGAGCGCCGTAGCGTCCGGTCCCCTCGGTCGTCGGTCGCCGCGTCGAGCTGGGCATTGAGATGTCGACGCCGCGGTACCGCTGCACGGCCTCCGCCGGCGCGTCCCAAGGATCGTGCGGCCCGGGGAAGCCCACGAAGAGGAAGAACGGCTCCTGGCGGTCGTAGCGCTCGATCCATCGCACGGCCTGCTGGCCGTGCCAGGCGTCGACGTAGGACTGCAGCGGGATCGGCATGGGCGTGGAATCCCACATCGGAACGGTCTTGGTGGCGTTCTGGCCGTCTTCGTTCTCGCCCTGGTAGCTGCGGTCGGCGACGTGCTTCTTGTAGGCATCGAGCAGCCCCAGGCCCGAGAGGTAGTCCGTGTAGCGCGTCGGGATCTTCCCGATGAACTTGTCACCCGTCTCGAAGACCTCGGCGAACCCCAGCGCCTCGAGCCGTCCCGCCATGTCGTCCATGTGCGACACGGTGAGCCGCTCGTCGAGGTACAGGTGCGCCTTGCCGAGGAGCGACGTGTGGTAGCCGGCCTCGCGCAGCGCCCAGGCGTACGTGGGACTGTCCGGTGCGATCTCGGACGAATTCGTGTACACCCCGTGGTCGCGTACGTAACGCTCCGTCATGAACGACGCTCGCGCCGGCATGCACAGTGGGCCCTGACACGAGACCCGTGAGAAGCGCACACCCTCGGCGGCCAACGCGTCGAGCGACGGCGTCAGGGCGGTGGCGTCCCCCGCGCACCCCATCATGTCGGCCCGGTGCTGATCCGACATCACGAGCAAGATGTTGGGCGTGCCGGTTGTCATCCTCATGCCCTTTCTGTCCCATCGAATGTTGGTGTGGGAGCAACGAATGTGATCATCGCATGAAACCGCGCCGAGTTGATCGTGTGCGCATGGCTCACCACTAACCTGTCGCCACCGTCGGAGCGACCTCTGGAGTCCACTGCATGCCCTTTGATCTGAAGCAGGTGTTGGACGAGCGCCGGGGTGAGAACTTCACGCTCCACTCGAAGTACATCAATCCCCAGCTTCCCAGGGTCCTCGGCCAGATCGAGTTCGACCGGTTCTACGAGAAGGGCGAAGGCTGCTACCTCATTGACGACAAGGGGGACCGGTACCTGGACTTCCTGTCCGGCTTCGGGGTCTTCGCTCTGGGCCGGAGCCATCCAACAATCGTTGGGGCGTTGCACGACGCCTTGAATGCCGATCTGCCCAACCTCGTGCAGATGGACTGCTCCCTCCTCTCGGGTGTGCTGGCCGAGGAGTTGGTGGCACGGTCGCATTCGGGCATCGAGCGCGTGTTCTTCACCAATTCCGGAGCGGAGGCGGTTGAGACCGCCATCAAGTTCGCCCGGGCCGCCACTAAGCGCACCCGCATCCTCTACTGCGACCATGCCTTTCACGGCCTCACGACGGGGGCGCTGGCCCTCAACGGCGGAAAGGAGTTCCGCAGCGGGTTCGGCCCCCTCCTCCCGGGCGCCGACGTCATCCCGTTCGGTGACGCGGCCGCCCTGGCCCGGGAGCTCCGGCGCGGCGACGTGGCGGCCTTCATCGCAGAACCGATTCAGGGCAAGGGGGTCTACCTGGCACCGGAGGAGTTCTGGCAGGAGGCCCAGTCGCTCTGCCGCCGCCACAAGGCGCTCATGATCCTCGACGAGGTGCAGGCCGGTATGGGCCGGTCGGGGACGTTCTTCTGCCACGAGCAGTTCGGCATCACTCCGGACATCATCACCGTGTCCAAAGCGTTGTCCGGCGGGTTCGTGCCGGTGGGCGCCACGCTGTCCACTGCCGCCGTGTCGGACGCCGTGTACAGCTCCATGGAGCGGGCGGTGGTGCACTCCTCGACGTTCAGCACCAACCAGCTGGCGATGGTGGCCGGGCTGGCCACCCTGGCCGCGTTCGACGACGAGGACATCCTCGACCGGGTGCGGCGGACCGGGAAGTCGTTCACTAAGGCCCTCCAGCCGCTCGTCGAGCGGTACGAGTTCCTTCACGAGGTGCGCGGGCATGGGCCTGATGATCGGGCTGGTCTTCGGCGAGCCCTCGACGCCGGGGCTGCGCCGGCGCTTCAAGATGGTCGAGGCGATCCGGCCCGCCCTGTTCTCCCAAATGGTCGTGACGCCGCTCTTCCACCGCCACCGCATCCTCACGCAGGTGGCGGCCGACAACCTGAACATCGTCAAGCTTCTGCCGCCCTTGATTGCGGGGGACGACGAGGTGGAGCTCTTCGCGGACGCGCTCGAGGACGTATTGGCCAGCGCCGAGCGGGGGTCGAGCCTGATCTTCGAGTTCGGCAAGACGATGGCCAAGGGCACGCTGCACCGGGCGCGCTGTGAACCTCGAATCCGGAGACCGGGTCCTCGTCACGGGGGCCAGCGGGTTCATCGGCTCGGCGGTGACGCGCCAGCTGGTGGCGCGCGAGCAGGAGGTGGTCGCGCTCGTGGAGCCGGGGGCGGACACGACGAACCTCGATGGGCTCGACGTCAAGCAGGTCGTCGGCGACCTGCGCCGGCCGTCGACGAGCGTGCAGAGCGCAGTCAGCGGTTGCCGGGCCGTCTTCCACGTGGCGGCGTTGTACCGCTTCTGGGCGCAGGACCCCGACGCCTTCTATGCCATCAACGTCGACGGCACCAGGAACGTCCTCGGGGCCGCCGACGAGGCGCGGCGTCGAGCGGCTCGTGTACACGAGCACGGTCGGCACGCTCGGGCTCGAGCACGTCTCGGGCTCCCATTCGGCCGACGAGCGCTCCTTCCCCGATGTCCGGCATCTCTACGGCTCCTACAAGCGCTCCAAGTACGTGGCCGAGCACGAGGTGCTGCGCGCCATCGCCGAGGGTCTGCCTGCCTCGCTCGTGCTGCCGACCTTCCCGGTCGGGCCCGGGGATCGCGCTCCCACGCCGACGGGCAAACTCGTGCTCGACTTCCTGAACGGCCGCATGCCGGCCTACGTCGACACCGTGTTGAACGTCGCCCACGTCGACGATCTGGCCGCCGGGCAGTCTGCTGGCGCTCGAGAAGGGCCGTACCGGGCGGAGCTACATCCTCGGCGGCGAGAATCTGACCCTGCAGCAGGTGCTCGCCGAGCTGGCCGTCGCTCACGGGACTTCCTGCTCCCTACGGCAGGGTGCCCAAGTCGCTGGCCCTGGCCGTGGCCGCCGTCTCCGAGCTGGTCGAGGGGCGCCTCCTGCGCCGGCACCCATCCGTGCCGCTGGAGGCGGCGCGAATGTCGACCTCCCAGATGTCCTTCGACATCAGCCGGGCCCGTCAGGAGCTGGGGTATGCGCCCCGGCCCGCGGTCGAGGCGCTCGAGGCGTCTGCCCGCTGGTTCGCGGCGTCGGGCATGGTCAGCGAGAGCAGGCTGAGCCGGATTCGCTGGTCCTCGGACCAGCTAACCGCGTCCGCCGGCGCGGCGGCACCGCCCCCATCGGGCACACTGGTCGCCGTGGCTCCCCAGTTCATCTACACCATGCGCGGCCTGACGCGCTTCTACCCGCCCGATCGTGAGGTGCTCAAGGGCATCAATCTCTCCTTCTATCCGGGGGCGAAGATCGGCGTCATCGGCTCCAACGGCTCGGGCAAGTCGTCGTTGTTGCGGATCATGGCGGGCGAGGACGATGGGTTCTCGGGTGAGGCCCGCCTGACACCGGGGTTCACGGTCGGCTATCTGCCGCAGGAGCCGCAACTCGACGAGTCCAAGGACGTCGCCGGGAACGTGGCCGAAGGCGTGGGCGAGGCGAAGCAGCTGGTCGACCGCTACAACGAGGTGTGCGCCGCCTTCGGCGACCCCGACGCCGACATCGACGCGCTGCTGGCCGAGCAGGCCGACCTCCAGACCAAGATCGATGCCGCCGGAGCCTGGGAGCTCGACCGGACCTTCGAGATCGCCATGGACGCGCTCCGGCTTCCGCCGGGCGACGCCGACGTCACCACGCTCTCGGGAGGCGAGCGACGGCGGGTTGCGCTCTGTCGCCTGCTCCTCTCCAAGCCCGACCTGCTCCTCCTGGACGAGCCGACCAACCATCTCGACGCCGAGTCCGTGGCCTGGCTGGAGCGCACGCTGCAGGTGTATCCGGGCACGGTCGTCGCCGTGACCCACGACCGCTACTTCCTCGACAACGTGGCCGGCTGGATCCTCGAGCTCGACCGCGGTGCGGGCATTCCCTGGGAGGGCAACTACTCCTCCTGGCTCGAGCAGAAGCAGGCACGCCTGGCGGCCGAGGAGAAGGCCGACCGCTCCCGGCAGGCCTCGCTCGAACGCGAGCTCGAATGGATCCGGATGTCGCCCCGCGCCCGGCAGAGCAAGGGCAAGGCGCGCATCACCGCCTACAACGAGCTCGTGACCGAGGCCGAATCCACCGAGCGGCGCGCCGACAAGGTCGAGTTGTCGATCCCGCCCGGTCCGCGCCTGGGGGACCAGGTCGTGGACGCAGCCGGCGTCGTGAAGGCGTTCGGCGACCACCTGCTGATGGACGGCCTGTCCTTCACCCTTCCTCCCGGCGGCATCGTCGGCGTCATCGGGCCCGAACGGAGCCGGCAAGACGACCCTCTTCAGGATGATCGTCGGCGAGGAGAAGCCCGATGCGGGCAGCGTGACGATCGGCGGCCTCGGTCCAGCTCGCCTACGTGGACCAGTCGCGCGAGTCGCTGGCACCCGACGCCACCGTCTACGAGGAGATCACCGGGGGAGTGGATCGGCTCGTCGTCGGCGGGCGCGAGCTGCACGGCCGCGCCTACGTGGCGGGCTTCGGCTTCAAGGGGAGCGACCAGCAGAAGAAGGTCGGCCAGCTCTCGGGCGGCGAGCGCAACCGGGTGCTGTTGGCCAAGGTGCTCAGCAGCGGCGGCAACGTCCTGCTCCTCGACGAGCCGACCAACGATCTGGACGTCGACACGCTGCGGGCGCTCGAGGACGCGCTCTTGGCCTTCCCCGGCTGTGCCGTGGTGATCAGCCACGACCGGTGGTTCCTCGATCGCATCGCCACCCACGTGCTCGCCTTCGAAGGGGAGTCCGAGGCCCGGTGGTGGGAGGGGAATTTCAGCGACTACGAGGCGGACCGCCACAAGCGCCTCGGCGTCGACGCCGACCAGCCGCACCGCCTGCGCTACAAGCCGCTCGTCCGCGACTGAACCGGCCACCCTCTCCTAGGCGGCCGGGACCGGGACCGTCCAGAGACCGCTGACGTCCTCGTAGGGAGTCGTGCAAGGAGGTCCGTCGGCAACCCACACGCGTGGCGCAACTGCGGGAGCGGACGGGACCCGCACCATGCAGGACGAACGTGTCCCGAACGTCTCGAGGTGGACACAGTTGGCGGCGTTCGGCCGCTCCTCGCCTTCGGGGTTCCGGTGGTCGGCCAGGACGCGGCGAAAGGCGTGCGCCACCTCGTCGCCGTCCGGCGCTGGTGCGAGGTCGTCGAGGGCCTCGCGCACCAGATCGACCTTGGGCGAGGTCTCGCCGAGCGCCCGATTTTCGAGCACGTGGATCCCCGGAGGCAGTTCGACCGCGAAACCATCGCCCGAGCCGGTGAAGTCGACGAAGAACAGTGAGTGGCGATCGCCGACAAGGAGCCACGAGCCGTTGTAGTCGGCCGGGCGCCACCCCGCGAGCAGCGCATCGACGGCCTCGGCGGCGGCGGCGTGCGGGCGAGCACGAGAGGCAATTCGCCCCGGGACCGCTTGGACGGGTCCTTGGCCTCGCCCAGCGGCTCGTTGGTCAGCCCGGCACACACGACCGAGCTCGTTGACCGCGAGCCAGGTACCCCCCGAGAGTTCGTCGCGCCCGCCCACAATGCGGGGCGGCCCTTCGTCCAGCACCGTCACCGCGGTCGAAGGTCGCTCCACGACCTCATCGCGGTTGGCGCCCACGATCAGCGGCTCTCCCGCCACGACACGCGATGCGACGACGAGCAGACACACGCAGCCACCCTACCGATCCGCTTTCCATGTGAGCGGCGCGCTACCGTCCGGAGCATGTCCGGCCCCTGGCAGAACAGCGACGTCCCTCGGGGCAGCGAGTACGATCGTCGCTTCGAGGACCTGGCGGCCGCCGGCATGGACATGCACGGCGAGGCGGACCTGGTCGCGTCCTACGCGCCGGAGTCGGTGCTCGATGCCGGCTGCGGCACCGGTCGGGTGGCGATCGAGCTCAGCCGGCGCGGCCATGCCGTCGTCGGGATCGACCTCGACGACCGCATGCTCGAGGCGGCCCGCGCCAAGGCACCCGACCTCGTATGGGTAGCAGGGTGACCTGGCGGACCCCGGGCTGGACCTCGACGGCCAGACCTTCGACGTCGTCGTCATGGCTGGCAACGTGCTGATCTTCGTCCCGCCCGGATCCGAAGGACAGGTCATAGACAACGCAGCGCGCTGGCTGCGCCCCGGGGGACACCTCATCACGGGGTATTCCCTCAAGCCGGACGGCTTCGGGCCCCGCCGACACGACGTCCTGGCCGCCCGTTCGGGCCTGGTGCTGCAGGACCGCTGGTCGACGTGGGACAGGCACCCCTCCACGCCGGGGGACCACTACGCCGTTGCGGTCCATCGGCGGGAAATCTGAGCCCTTTCGGGGCGCGCACGCAACGGAGCAGCAACTCTGTGGCTCCACGGTGCACTGAACGTGCACGAGGAGCCCGTTTCGTTAGGCTTCCGACCATGGGAACTGAGGACCTCGATCCGATCGATCATCACATCATCGAATTGCTGTCGCAAAACGCCCGCCGGACGATGGCTGACATCGGGGAGCAGGTCTCGCTGTCCGCCTCCGCCGTGACCCGGCGCATCGAGCGCCTGGAGCGCACCGGGGTGATCGCCGGCTACACGGTCGTCGTCGACCATCGCAAGGCCGGTCGCCCGATTCAGGCCTTCACCGAAGTGCGCTTCGCCGGGACCGCCGACCTGCAGGAGATCAAGGAGACGGCGATGCAGCTCTCCGAGGTGCAGGCGGTGTTCACCACCGCCGGCGACCCGGACGCACTCGTCTGGCTCCAGGTGCCCGACGTGGAGCGCCTCGGCCAGGTCATAGAGCAGCTACGACGTCGCGGCCGCGTCACCGGCACCAAGACTCTCATCGTGCTCGATACGTGGTCCCGCCACCGTGCACTCGAGGCGAACGGCCTTCCGGCCCAGCAGTAGTGGCGCGACCGGCGGGACGCAGGCCAATCTGGGCGGCCCTCGGCGCCCTCGCGTTGCTGTTCGTCGTGTTCGTCGCGGCCGGGTGCAGCCAGTCCCCGGGCTCGTCGAGCGCGCCCACAGCGAAGACGACCACCACCCTCGCCACCACGACCACCACGGCGGGCCCGGCCGGCACGTGGTCCAAGGCGATCAGCGTCGCGGCGAACGCGAACCTCTCCGTCGTGTCCGTGCCCCGTACCCTTCTCGTGCGTCATGGGCTCGACCACGGGCCAGACGTACCGCCTGTACTTGGAGAAGGTCATCCCCCTCGGCGCCCCCGCCCCGTCCCCGTCACCCCAAGGCACGGCCTTCCTGTCGTGCGCCAGTAACGGCTTCTGCGCCGCCGCGCCCAACCTGAACCAGGTCGCGTTCCTCAGCGGGTCGGCGTGGCAAGCCCCCGCCACCATCCCGGCCGCGCAGGGCATCACGGCGATCGACTGCACCGGGCCCACGTTCTGCATCACCATCGACGGCGAGGGCAACTCGTTCGCCTACGACGGCAGCGGCTGGTCCGGCAATCTGGGCGCCTGGGGGGCCGCCAACCAGATCTCGTGCGTGTCCCCGTCCTTCTGCATCGCCGCCGAGGGCGGGCCCTCGGTGTTCAACGGCTCGACCTGGACCCAGCCGGGCAACACCGACAGCCAGGGCCAGCTCAACTCGGTCTCCTGCGCCACGACCACGTTCTGCGTCATGGTCGACAGCAGCGGCGACGTCCTGACCTGGAACGGAACGGGCTTCTCGGCCCCGGTGTCGATCGCCACCGAGCCGCCCGTGGTCGGCACCAACGCCTCGGGCATGACCTCGGTCTCGTGCCCCACCACGACGTTCTGCCGCGCCGTCGACTCCCTCGGGCGGGTCTTCGGGTGGAACGGCACGACCTGGAGCGCCGGCACCCTGATCGACAACGGCCACGCGCTCGACGAGCGTCTCGTGCCCGACCGTCTCCTATTGCGTGGCCGTGGACCGGTCCGGGAACGCGTTCGTCTCCACCTGATTACCAGGGAGCGAGGACGGGCGGGTCACCGCGGCCGATGACCCAGGCGAGCAACTCGGCGGGGTCACTCCGTTCCGCCAGACGTGGCAGTTCACGCGGCAGCCAGACATCGACCAGGGCGGGCGGGAAGGGGACCGGGCCCAGGCCCAAGTCCCCGTGATGCACCACCACCTCACGCCAGCGCGACAGTGCCGCGTCGCGTGAGTCCTCCACCACCCCCCTCGACGTCCGCGACGGGGCGTCCCAGGCGGCGAGAGGGAGCTCGGCCATCATCCGCTCGAGAGCGTCCGCGCTCTGGCGCACGTCGGCCACGAGCTCGGCGGCCGGGTCGTCCCGCGCCGTTCTCTATGTCGCTGCTGCGCTGCTCGAGACCGCCTGGATACTGGTCGCGCAGCTCGCCCAGCGCAGCGCCCTCCAACCGCCACGTCATGCTGTCGGCGTTGCGGGCGATGTGGGTCAGCAGATGCCCGACGCTCCATCCGGGCAGCAGGCTGGGCCGGCGCGCCACGTCGTCGCTCAGGTCGGCGATGTCGGCCAGCAGCGCCGCCTGGGCGGCCACGCACCCGTCGATCAAGACAGTCGGGACGCCCTTCTCCTCTCCGGTCACGAGGGCGGAATGGTGGACTGCCCGTCGAGCATGTCGGCCATGACGGCGCGGATGAACTCGTCCGCCTCGTCGGTCATGCCGCCGGCCACGCCGCCGTAGATGGCTCCGGAGCGCGGCGCCTCGTCCGCGTGCTCCTTGGCGTAGTCCACGGCGTCGGCCAGGTCCGCCGTGAACTCGGGCACCACCTCGGGCTGGGTCTGGGGCCTGGTCACCGCCATGTGCAGCGCGTTGGGGTACTGCTGCCCGTTGAAGCGCCACCCTCTCGTCCGCATGAAGTCGTTCACGTGGTAGATGTCGAAGTCGTCGGAGGTGAAGGAGAAGAGGAACGTGGGCTTTCCCACCAGGCGCAGCTCGGGGTGTGACAGCACCGCCTCCTGCATGGCGGCCGACGTCTCGAAGATCTCCTGTGCGTAGCCGAGGTAGCCCGAGTGCCCGTACTGCACCATGGCGGCCCAGGTGGCCGCGATCAGGCCCCCCGAACGCGAGCCCTCCATGCCGGGCGAGGTGTACTTCCCCCCGCTCCAGTCCGTCAGGTAGAAGTATTGGGCATTCCTGAGGGCCTTGGAGCGGAAGCTGAGCACCGACGATCCCTTGAAGGCGTACCCGTACTTGTGCGTGTCGGCCGACATGGAGGTCACGCCCGGCACCGAATAGTCGAAAGGTGGGATGTCGTACCCGAGCTCGCGGCCGAAGGGCAGGATGAACCCACCCAGGCAGGAGTCGACGTGGAGCCCGACGCCGCGGTCGAGGGCGAGGTCGGACAGCTCGCTGATCGGGTCGACGGTGCCGTAGCCGTAGTTGCACGCCGACCCGATGAGGGCGACGGTCTGGTCGTCCATGTGGTCACGCACCCAGTCCACGTCGACCTGCGTCGTCACGGGGTCGATCGGCGCCCGCCGCAACTCGACGCCGAAGAGGTGGCACGCCTTGTCGAAGGCCGGGTGGGCCGTCTCGGGCTTGATCACGTTCGGCCGCGTCACGCCGCGTGTACTGGGCGGCGTGCTCGCGATAGGCGAGGATCGCGTGCAGAATGCTGCCCGTCCCGCCCGTGGTCACCAGGCCACAGGGGTCGTCGCCGGCGGCGACCGCGGCCTCGCCGTGGTGGAGGTCGAGCGTCATGGCGATGATCTCCGCCTCGAACTTCGTCGCACTCGGGCACATGTCGCGTTGCAGGACGTTGACGTGGGCAAACAGGCCGAAGGCCTCGTTCATGAAGTGGTAGTGGTCGTGGTCGCCGCAGTACATCGTGCCCGAGCACTTACCGGTCTCCCAGAAGGCGTCTTCCTCCGTTGCCATGGTGCGCAGTTCGGCGAGCACCTCCTCCCGGCTCATGCCCTTTTCCGGGAGCACGCGGTTGATTGCGAAGCGGTCGGCGTAGGGGTAGTCGCTCATCGGGTGCTGGCCTCCTTGGATGACGGATGCGGGAGCCGCCGGCCGTCTGATCCGAGACTATTCAATTAGGTCAATCTGGCGGACACGCCGGTGGGCGATGATGGCGCCGTGCGCCGGCCCTTGTCCCAGGTCTTCGTGTCGCTGCACGGTTACCAGCGTTCCTGGGCCAGCGCGGACCTGGTGGGGGGCCTCATGCTCCTCGTCATCGCCGTGCCCGAGCAACTGGCCACGTCCCGCTTGGCCGGCATGCCTCCCATCACCGGCTTCTACGCCTTCGTGGCGGGAACCGTGGTCTTCGCTCTCCTCGGCTCGAACCCCCAGATGTCCGTCGGGGCCGACTCGACCATCGCGCCGCTCTTCGCCACCGGCGTGTCCGCCCTCGCGCTGACGGGTTCGTCCCACTACGTGGAGCTGGTGGCGATCCTGGCTGTGATGGTCGGGCTCATGGTGATGCTCGTCAGCATCCTGCGGCTCGGATGGATCGCCGAGTTCCTGTCGACGCCCATCGTGACCGGCTTCCTCTCCGGCGTGGCCGTCATCATCGTCATTCACCAGCTGCCCGACTTCCTCGGACTGCCATCGACCGGAGGCTCGAACACCTATCGCATCGGGTTCGTCTTCACCCACCTCGGTGAGGTGAACGGCTGGACAGTCGCGATCGGCCTCGGCGTGCTCGCGGTGATGTTCGTGTGCGCAGCGCCTCAACCGCCGCATTCCCGGCGGGTTGATCGGCCTGGTCGGCTCCACGGCCCTCGTGGCGGCGTTGGGGCTCCAGGCTCACGGTGTCGCCGTGCTCGGCACCATCCAGAGCGGGGCCCCGAAGTTCGGGCTGACCGGGCTGTCGTGGTCCACGCTCGACACGCTGGCGCCGCTGGCCGCCGTCGTCGCCCTGGTGGTCGTGACCCAGACTGCCGCCACGACCCGAGGGTTCGCCGAGCAAGGCGGCTACGACGTGGACGCGGGGCGTGACTTCCTCGCCGTTGGTGCAGGCAGCGTGCTCGCCGGACTGGTGGGCTCGTTCCCCGTCGACGCCAGCCCGCCGCGGACCGGGGCCGTGGTGACGGCCGGCGGCCGCACCCAGGCGGGCGCGCTCGGGGCGGCACTGGTCATCGTCCTGCTCATCCCGGTGGCCAATGTCCTCGAGGACGTGCCCCTGGCCACGCTCGCGGCCGTCCTGATCTTCGTCGCGATCCGGCTCTTCAAGCCGCGCGAGCTGCGCGCCATCGCCCGCTTCGATCTCTTCGAGTTCGGGCTCACCACGGTGACGCTGCTGGCGGTGGTCCTCATCGGGGTGGAACAGGGCATCGCCGTCGCGGTCGGGCTGGCCATCTTGGACCGTCGTCCGCCTGAGCGCCCGCCCCCAGCTCCACGTGCTCGGCCGCATCCCGGGCACCACCAGCTGGGCACCGCTCTCGGCGGGCGTTCCCGCGGCGGAGGTCCCGGGCATCCTCGTCCTCTTGTTCGCCACGCCGCTCTGGTACGCCAACGCGGTGCACTTTCGCGATGAGGTCAACGACGCCCTCGAGCGCACCCCGGGCACGCGGATACTTGTCCTTGACACCCTCGGGATGTCCGACGTCGACTTCACCGGATCGCTGGCACTGAGCCACGTGCTCGATACCTGCGACCGCGAGCACGTCACCTTCGGGGTCGCGAGGGCAGGCGACCACGCTCGCGAGATGTTCCGGCGCAGCGGCCTGGCGGACCGCATCGGCGAGAGCCACTTTTACCCCAGCGTCAATGAGGCGGTCACCGACTTGACGGCGGGCCCGCCCTCGCCTTCCTGAATCCGAACTCAACCGGACGACGCTGGGCGTGGTGAGGAAGCCGTCAGAGGTGGGCGAGTCGCGCGCCTCAGCCGATCGGCGCGATCGTCAGCGCCCGGCCGTGACCCTGGTCCACTTCGACGAGGGGCGCGAGGTCATGACCCGGCCGCTCGGACCGAGGAAGGTGAGCTCCTCATTGGCGTTGCCCGCCATCGTCCAGACCTTGCGGTGCACCAGGCCATGGTGGTGTTTGCAAACGAGGACGATGTTGGGGAGGTCGGTTGTTCCTCCGGGTTTCCAAGGAACGATGTGGTGCACATTGGCGAAGGTCACGTTGCTACATCCCGGGAAGCGACAATGTCGGTCCCGGCGCATGACCTCTCGGCGCTGGGCCTGGGTCGGGAAACGCCGGGCCCGGCCCTCGTACATGGTGTGCCCGACATCGTCGTCGACCGCCACGGCGATGGTGGCGTCACAGGCGATCCGCTTGACCGTCTCGGTGTCGATCAGGCCGTGACGCTCGAGGTCGCCGGCCAACGCGCTCACCTCACCTGATTCTTCGACCAGGGCGCCGAGGGGAGCGTGGACGACCACGACGTAGGGGCTCGCCGTCGTGCCCCGAGCGCCCGAGCCCGGCAGAGAAGATTGGACCAGCTCCACCAAGGCGTCAGCGCAACGGTGGTCCCAGGGCGTCTCGCCGTCCGAAGGGATCTCTTTGGCCAGGGCCTCGAGGCGAGCCCGGGCCTCGGCGTAGGAGTCAGAGGGCAGCTGGGCCGAGATGGTCCGGTGCTCGTCGTTGAAGCGCAAGAAGCGCCGATCGTGCTCAGAGCGCCCTTGAGCCGGCGAAGAGGCCCGGGCCAGCTCGCCGGCCGAACGGGCGATGTCGGCCAGCTCACGCACCGTGCACTCCTTCGCTTGGTCGCACAACCGGCGCTCGGTCCGAGGGGTCGCCACGTCGGCCACCACTCGCACCTTGTCGAAGGAGACGTCACCCGCACACAGCGACCCCACCAGGTTCGGGAGTTTTTTCTCCCTTTCGCCGACGTGCACGTAGGCCCGGGCGCTCGCCGTCGAGACCCCGAAGCGCTCCGCCAACCAGGCCTCCGTCGAGGTCGCCCCGTCGTCTCGGAACGTCTTGTCCCGCTCGACCTCGCCCACGGCCTTGACGATCAGCCCGTCGACCTTCGCCCGGATCCGGAACAGCTCATCGAGATCCGCGCGGCCCTCGGAGTTCGCCAGGGCCTGCGACTCGCGGACCAGATCCGCCACCAGCGGGGCCACCGCAGAATCATTCTCGGCCATCGAACATGAGAACGGTCCCTCACGAACCGAAGGAGTGTCCAAGATTTCCGACCGACGACCGAATAGTCAGACCCCCCCGAATCCGGTCGTCCTATCCGACTGCCAGCTCGGCCCGTATCGGCCGGTGGTCCGAGCCCGAATGGGGGAGGACGGTGCCGACGACGGGGCGGATCGCGCCCCGCACCAGGATGTGGTCGATCTGGCTGTGCGGATTCCAGGTCGGCCAGGTGCGGCCGATCACGGCCCTGCGCCACCCGGGCATGAACAAGTGCACGAGCGGTCCCCAGGTGTTCATGTCGCCGGCCAACACGGCGTCGGGCCGGGCCTCGGTCCGCAGTTGCCGGCGCAACTCGGCCCAGTTGCGGTGCGAGCCCATGTGCAGGTGCGACATGTGGGTCCCCGCCACCGAGATCGGGTGGCCTTCGACCACGACATCGACTACCAGCGCCGCCCGCCGGACCCGGTCGGAGCGCAGGGTGGACATGGGCACGAGCCGCGTCGCCTCAATCGGGAGCTCGGGTCGCACCAGCACGGCAATGCCCCATGAGCCCTGCTCGGCCTCCTGCCAGCGAGACAACGTCTGCACGTGCGCCGACACTGGGCGCACGCCGTCCATGTAGAGCGCCATGTTCTCCTTGGCCCACAGATTTCGGGCCCGCCATCGCGGGGGCGCTCCGGTCTGAGGGCGGATGCGCCGCCCCTCGCCGAGCGTGTGCGCTTCCCTCTGGTACCCGAGAAGCCGGGCCGCCTCCGCCGACTGACCGCCGCTCGCGTCGCCCGCCGAAGTCCAGGCTTCCTCCAGCACGATGACATCGGCGTCGAGCGCAGCGATGGCAGCGAGATAGTCGTAGGGCCTGCCCCATCCGTCCATCCCGCAGTGCATGTTGTAGTTGGCGATGCTCAGCACGGTCCGACCAGACGATAGGCGAGCCACATCGCGGTTGGTACCATCCTGGCGGTGGCAGCAGGGGATGCGTATCTGGCCCGGCGGCTGCAGCCCTTCACCACGACGATCTTCTCCACCATGTCCGAGCTCGCGCTGGCGACCGGCTCGGTCAACCTCGGTCAGGGCTTCCCCGACACCGACGGGCCCGAGGAGCTGCGCGAGGTGGCGGTCACCGCCATCCGGGAGGGCCGCAACCAGTACCCGCCCAGCCAGGGCATCCCCGAGCTCCGTGCGGCTGTCGCGGCACACCAGCGCGACTGGTACGGCATGGAGCTCGACCCCAGGACCGACGTCCTCGTGACCGTCGGGGCCACCGAGGCCATCGCCGCCACCATGCTGGCCCTGTGCGAGCCGGGCGACGAGATCGTCATGTTCGAGCCGACCTACGACTCCTACGCGGCGTGCGCGTCCATGGCCGGTGCCACGCCCCGCCTCGTCCGGCTGCACCCGCCCGACTGGCACTTCGACCCCGGCGAGCTGGCCGCAGCCGTCGGCCCGCGCACCAAGATGGTGCTGCTCAACACGCCGCACAACCCGACCGGCAAGGTGTTCTCGCCGGACGAATTGGCGCAGGTCGCCGCGCTCTGCACCGCCCACGACCTCCTGGCGGTGACCGACGAGGTGTACGAGCACCTGGTCTTCGACGGCGCACACGTCCCGCTGGCAACCCTGCCCGGCATGGGCGAGCGCACCCTCACCATCTCGTCGGGTGGCAAGACGTTCTCCTTCACCGGGTGGAAGGTGGGGTGGGTCAGCGGCACCGCGCCCCTGGTGGCCGCGGTGCGAGCGGCGAAGCAGTTCCTGACCTACACGAGCCCCGCCGCCTTCCAGCTGGCCATCGCCCGCGGCTTGGCCTACCAGCCCGATGCCATGGGTCGCCTCGCCACCGAGCTCGAGGCCAGGCGCGATCAGCTGTGTGACGGGCTCGCTGCGCTCGGCTACGAGGTGTTCCGGCCCGCTGCCACCTACTTCGCCACGACCGACATCACCCAGGTCGCCCCCGGCTCGAGCGCCGAGGAGTTCTGCCTGGCCCTCCCCGAGCGGTGCGGGGTCGTGGCCATCCCGAGCTCGGTCTTCTACGACGCCGGGGATCCCGAAGCCGGCCGGACGCTCGTGCGCTGGGCCTTCTGCAAGCGCGCCGCCGTTCTGGAAGACGCCTTGGCCCGCTTAGCATCGTGGGCACCATGACGATCCCGATCACCTGGGTCGACGCCTTCAGCGACAAGGCCTTCGGGGGCAACCCCGCGGCCGTCTGCCTCGTCCGCGAGCCGCTCGACGACGAGCGCATGCAGTCCATCGCCTTCGAGCTCGGCATCGCGGAGACGGCCTATCTCACCCCGACGGAGGACCCGACCACATTCGGCCTGCGCTGGTTCTCGCCTGCCGTCGAGATCGACCTGTGCGGGCACGCCACCCTCGCCTCGGCGCATGCGCTGCGCGAAGGCGGCGTCGTCGACGGTACGGCGTCACTGACCTTCCACACGCGCAGCGGCCCGCTCCGCGCTGCCTTCGACGGCGACACCATCGAGCTCGACTTCCCGGCCGACCCTGTGACACCGGCCCCGCTGCCCGCACCTCTCGAGGGGCAATGGCCGGGCGCCGTCGTGGCGAGCGGGCGCACCGAGTTCTTCACCTTCGTGGCGCTCTCCTCGGCCGAGGCCGTGCGCGCCTACGAGCCCGACCTGCCTGCCATCGCCTCCACCGGGGCCAAGGCGTTGCTCCTCACCGCCGCCGCGGCACCGGGGTCGGGTGCCGACTACGTGCTGCGCGTCTTCGGGCCCAACGTCGGCATCGACGAAGACCCCGCCACCGGGTCGGCGCAGTGCTCGGCCGGCCCGTACTGGGCAGCCGAGCTGGGGCGCGACGACCTGGTGGCCCACCAGCTCTCCCGGCGCGGTGCGACGCTGTACGTGCGCCCCGGCAAGGAAAGGGTCCGCGATCGCGGGGCATGCCACCACGGTGCTGACCGGCGAGCTGTGCTAGGGATTCCGACGATGGTGAGCTCCACGACGGGCACCTCTACCGAGGACTTGCGAGCCCTGGTGGAGGGTCACGAGCCGGCGTCGCCGCGCGAAGTGGCGGCCCGTGAGCGTTTCCTCTCCGAGCTCGGCCAACTCGCTGCGCCGTGCGACGAGCACGCCGGCCCGACCCACGTCACCGCCTCGGGCATCGTCGTCGGGCGCCGCGGCACGGTGTTGCACCGTCACAAGAAGCTCGGTATCTGGATGCAGCCCGGCGGCCACATCGACCCCGGGGAGGGCCCCGACGAAGCGGCGTTGCGTGAGGCCACCGAGGAGCTCGGCCTTGCGGTCGCGCACCCCGCCGCGGGTCCGCTCCTGATCCATCTCGATGTGCACGAGGCGGCCCACGCGCACACGCACCTCGACCTGCGCTACCTGCTGCTCGGCGCTGACGCGGATCCAATGCCCCCGCCGGACGAGAGCCCGGACGCGCGCTGGTGCAGTTGGGACGAGGCACTGCAGATGGCCGACCCCGCGCTGATCGACGCATTGCCGCTCGCCCGGGCGGCCTACGAGGACCTCGGCATGACCGACGACCTGGCGCACCTGCTCGCCGTCCAGGACCTCGACACCTCCATCACGCAGCTCGAGCACCGGCGCGCCGCGCTCGTCGAGTCGTCGGGACTGGCCGCCGTCGAAGCGGCAGCTGGCCTCGCTCGAGGCCGAGCGGGCCGACGCCACGGCGCGCCGCGCCGTGCTGACCGCCACGCAGAAGGACCTCGAGGGGCAGATCGCCGTCATCAGCGAGCGCCGCGCCGTCATCGAGAAGCGCATGTACGCCGCCACCGAGCTCCTCGGGCCGCGATCTGCAGGCCATGAACGACGAGGTGCGGCACCTCACCGAGCGCCGGGCCGAGCTCGAGGAGCTCGAGCTGGTGGCCATGCTGGAGCAGGACCCCATTGACGCCGAGCTGGCGGCGCTGCGCGAGCGGGCCGCACCGCTGGAGGAGCAGGCGGCGGAGCTCCGCCGGCTTGTCGCCGAGGGCCAGGTCGAGATCGATGCCGCGCTGGGCGAGGCGATCAGCGCCCGGGCGGCCGAGGCCGCGCTCCTGCCGACCGCCCTCTCGGACCGGTACGAGACCTGCGGGCCCGCCTCAAGGGCACGGGGGCGGCGCGCCTGGTGGGCAGCCACTGCGACGGCTGCCATCTGGAGCTGTCCTCGGTGGAGGTCGAGAAGATCCGCGCCCTGCCCCCGGGCGAGGTGGCCACCTGCGAGCAGTGCGGCCGCATCCTCGTCCCTGCCTGATCGTGTTGATCCTGGTGCGTCACGGTGAGTCGGTGGCCAACGCGCAGGGCCTGCTGCTCGGCCGGACCGACGCCGAGCTGACCGACACCGGTCGGGCCCAGGCCGAGGGCGCGCGGGCCCTGCTGCAGGAACCGGTGGCCGAGGTGCGTTCGAGCCCGCTCCGCCGCGCGCTGGACACGGCCGAGTTGCTCGCCTTGGGCCCGCCCGTCGCGGTCGACGAGCGGTGGATCGAGGTCGACTACGGCGAGTTCGAGTGCCAGCCGCTCGGCGGCATCCCGGCTGAGGTCTGGCAGCGCTGGCAGCGCGACCGCGACTTTCGTCCCGAGGGCGGCGAGACCCTGGCGGAGGTGGACCGGCGCATCGCCGGGGCCTGCGAGGACCTGTTCGCCGCCGACGGCGCCGGGGCGCGGCGACCCGACGGTGACGTGGTCGTGGTCAGTCACGTCAGCCCGATCAAGGCCGCGGTGGCCTGGGCGCTGGGGACCGTCGACCTGTACTGGCGCCTCCACCTGCGGACGGCATCGGTGACCCGGATCGGATGGAACCGTGACGCGACCGATCCTGCACAGCTTCAACGAGGTCGCAGTGGCGCCCCGCCGGCCCGCCAGGATCAGCCGGTGCCTGACGACCCGCCCACCCTCGCCGCGCTCCGCCCGCCTCCGGGCTCCGACGAGGAGCCCGTCCACCGCCGCACCATCACCATGGAGGTGTACCAGCGCGACGAGTACTTCGCCGTGGTGGGGACCCTGCACGACGAGCGGCCCTGGGCCGAGCGGCGACTACTCGCCGCGCCATCTCCACTTCATGGATCTCGGTCTGGTCGTCCGCCGCGCCGACATGACGATCGTGGACGCGGCGGCCGACATGCAGACGTTCCCCCACGCCGAGTGCACCGACATTGAGCCGACCTTCCGCGACCTGATCGGCCTGTCGGTGGCGCGGGGCTACTCCGGCGCGGTGCAGGAGCGCTTCGGCCGCCAGCGCGGCTGCAGCCACCTGGAATTCCTGGCCCGGGCCATCGGGCCCGTCGTGGTGCAGGGCATCACCTCGTCCGCCGCCTGGCAGGTCGAGAGAGGGCGACGGCGAGCACCCGATGCGCGAGGGCGGCTTCAGCTTCTTGACCAACACGTGCCACGTCTGGACCGAGGACGGGCCGGGCGCGCAGAAGATCGCGCTCGGCTGGCGGCCGGGCATCCTCGGCTACCCGGCGCCCGCCGTCGACGACGTCCGCCGGCGCATGGCCGAGGAGCCCGAGGAGCCTGACTACGAGCCGCGGGCGTCGATCCGAGGCGCTGGCCTCGAGCTGACGCCCGCGCCGTCCTCGGTGCCGGCGAAGAGCGCCTCGAGCATGAGGGACATCACCCGCCGGGCTCCGCGCACGGGGACGCCCGACGTCGTGCGCAATCGCTCCCAGACCTCCCACGACGTGCCGGTGTCCATCGCCCCGAGGTACTCGGCCCGGCTGGTCGCCGGCAGTCCCGTCAGCTCGGGGGCGAAGGTGGCCTTCAGGTCCTCGAGGAACAGGTCGTCGGAGGCGGCCAACGCCTGCCCGACGCCGGGAGACGTGGGGGCCCGGCACACCAGGGCGCGCCGGACGTCCGAGGTCTCCTCGAAGAGCGCGGCCCGGTGTGCCACGGTCCGTTCGATCCGGGTCGACAGCGAGAGCTTGGGGGACAGCTGGGGCATGTCCGCCCATTGGCGCCGGAGCTGCAGGGCGCCGACGAACTGGTAGAGATCGTCCATGTCGGCGAAGTGGTGGAACACGAGGCGCAGCGAGACTCCGGCCCGCCGGGCCACCGCCTTCGCCGTCGGGTCCGATTCGCCGGCGCGCAGCAACTGCCATCAGGGCCTCGGCCACGCTGCGCCGGGTTCGCTGCCCCCGGGCGACCCGCCCGTCCCGGGCCGGCTCCTCGAGCGCGATCGAGCGCGGCGAGGTCGAGCGGCACCGCGTTCCTTGCCGGCGTCGCCGGGCACGGCGTCGCCCGCCCCGCCGGCCGCTGCCGAGGCGCGTGCGCGTCATTCGATCCCCTTCCTTCCACCGGGGAGAATGCAACGGCCGCTTGAAACTTGCGCCGAAGCCGGCAAGAAGCACCGAATTCAGCTCGACGGAGTCCTTCCCGGGCCTGTTGGATGCGCCGGAACGCTCAGGCTCGGGGTTGGGACGACCCTGCCCGGCCTCCAGGGTCACCACGACGTCGCACAGCTCGGCCTCGGCCGCCCGGTGGGTGATGACCAGAATGCTCCGCTCCCCGGCGGCGGCGAGGACGCCGTGCCATCAGCTCGTCGGCCAGGGCGGGGTCGAGGCCGCTGGTGGGCTCGTCGAGCACGAGGACCGGACCGGGCGCCAGCAGGGCGCGGGCGACCGCGAGGCGCCGGCGCTCGCCACCGGACAGGGCGACGCCGTCCTCGCCGACCGGCGTGTCGAGCCCGTCGGGCAGTGCGGCCACCCAGGTCTCGAGGCGGGCCGTGCGCAGCGCGTCGGTGATCTGCCGCCTCGGTGGCGTCGGGCCGGCCGAGGACGAGGTTGGAGCGCACGGTGCCGGCGAACATCTGCGCCCGCTGGTCGGCCAGCGCGCAGGCGGCGCGCGCGTCGGCCTGGCGGAGGTCCTCGACGTCATGTGCCGTCGAGGGACAGCGTGCCGTCCTCGAGCGGCCAGTAGCGCAACAGCGCGGTGACGAGGCTCGACTTGCCGGCGCCGCTCGAGCCGGTCACGGCGACGCGGCCGCCCGCCGGCAGCCGCATGCTCACCCCGTCGAGGGCCCGCGGGAGGCCAGGGTCGTAGCGCAGGGAGGCGTCGGTGAACACCACCTCCGGCACGCCCGGCGTCGGCGGCACGCGGGGCGGCCGGGTCGCGCACCGGGACCGGCACGTCCTCGAGCGCGAAGAGCCGTTGGGCCGAGGCCCGCACCTGGAGTGAGCGGGCCACCGCCAAGGGGACGGCCGGAACGGTCTCGAACGTGGCCAGCGCGGCCAGCGGGAGCACGGCCACCATGACCTGACCGAGGTGGTGCGCGTGGACGGCGGCCACGCCGGTGGCCAGCACGGCCGTCACCGCCACGGCCGAGGCAGACCTGAATGAGCAGTGTCGATGCCGGTCCCGAGGCGGGCATGGCGGCGCTCCAGCGCGTCGCATCGGAGGCCGAGCTCCTCGACCGCGCCCAAGAGGCGCGCCTCGGCGCCGAAGGCGAGCAGCTCGGGCGCCCCTGCCAGCGCGTCGACGACCTGCGCCGAGAGGGAGCCGGCGAGGGCAGCCACCTCCTCGTCTCCGCCGCGGCGCCAGGTGAGCAGCGCGGGGACGGTCAGGGCGACGAGGAGGGGGAGGCCGAGGGCCAGGGCGGCCCACGGCAGAATGAGGCCGACGGCCACGGTGCCGATGACGGCCGCCCCCGCGGCGATCGCGACCGGGAGCAGCGTGCGGAGATAGAGGTCCTGCAGGGCATCGACGTCGTCGATGGCGCGGGCGAGCAGGTCGCCGCTGCGCCACCCGGCCAGCGCGGCGGGCACCCGGGGGGAGAGGCAGTCGTAGAGCCACAGCCGCCAGCGGGTCAGCGCGCGCAGCGCCGCGTCGTGACCGACGAGCCGTTCGGCGTAACGCAGGGGGCCCCGGAGGAAGGCGAGCACCTCGACCGCGGCCAGGATGCCGACGAGGGCGGAGAGGCCGGGCCGCAGCGCGGCGCGGCCGACGACGTAGCCCGATCCGGCCAGCAGGCCGATGGTCGCCGCCGCGGCGGCGAGGCCCAGCAGGCCCGCCAGCGCCAGCCGCCCGTACGGCGTGCCCGGCTCGGCCAGGACGCGCCGCAGCGGTCCCCGCTTCGCGTGCGGGGCTCACGGCGAGCCCACCAGCGGGAGGCCGACGGTCGCCGGCAGCGTCAGCACGCTGTCGAAGTGGGGGAGGAGGAGCGGCTCGTGCGCCGCCACCACGACGATGCGCCCGGCGAGCCAGGGCTCGATCGCCGGTGCGAGGCGCGCCACGGTCGGCGGATCGAGCGCCGCGGTGGGCTCGTCGAGCAGCAACACGGGCGCCGGGCGGAGCAGGGCGCGCGCCAGGGCCACGCGCTGGCGCTCGCCCGAGCTGAGGGTGAGGCCGTCGTGGCCGACGGCGGTCAGAAGCCCGGCGGGCAGGTTGGCCAGCAGCTCGGAGAGCCCCACGGCTTCGAGCACCCGGTGCAGGTCCTCGTCGGACGCGTCGGGAGCGCCCAGGCGGAGGTTCTCGGCCAGGCGTGGCGTTGAAGAGATGCGGCCGTTGCGGCAGCCACGAGAAGTGACCGCGCCACGTGGCGACGTCGCTGGGCGCTGCTGGGCTGCTGGTCGAACGCCATGGTGCCCTCGCTCGGCTCGACGAAGCGCAACAGCGCCGCCAGCACCGTCGACTTGCCCGATCCCGACGGCCCCGTCAGGGCCAGGCGCGTCCCGGGTCGAGCCTGGAAGGAGACGCCGGTGAGTGCAGCGCGTTCCCGGTGCTCGTAGCGCACGCCGAGACCGTCGACCGTCAAGCCGCGGCGCCGCGGCCCGACACGGCGCGGTCGCCGGCGGGACCGGCGGCGACCGGCTCGGCGGCCTTGGCCGCGGACGGGACGGGCGTCGCGAGCACCTCGACGACCCGCGCCGCGGCGGCCTGCCCCTCGGTGCTGGCGTGGAACTCGGCCCCGGCGCGGCGCATCGGGATGAAGATCTCGGGCGCGACGAGGAGGACGGCCATGGCGGTCTGCAGGTCGAGCTCGCCCCACAGCAGGCGGAGCCCGAGCACCATGGCGACGAACCCGACCCCGAAGCCGGCGATCATGTCCATGGAGAGCGCGGACAGGAAGGCGACACGGAGCGTGCGCATGGTGGCGGACCGGACGCCTTCGGTCGCCGCCTCGACCTCGCGGCGTCCCTGCGCCTCGCGACCGAAGGCGCGCAGGGTGGGGAGCCCTTCGACGAGCTGCAGGACCCGGCCGGCGAGCGAGCTCAGCCGGCGCCACTGGCGCTCCGACCGCCTGGTCGCCTCCCGGCCGAAGGCGATCATCGTCACGGGCACGGCCAGCACCAGGGCGATGACCACCACGAAGGCCAGCCAATCCTGCGTGGCCACCCAGACCAGCAGGATCACCGGAATGACGGCGGCCGCGGCCGCCTGGGGCAGGTAGCGCGCGTAGTAGGTGTGGAGCGAGCGCAGGCCCCTGGTGGCGGTGAGCGAGAGCTCGCCGGGGCGCTCCCCGCCCAGCCAGCCCGGCCCCAGCGCCAGGGCGTGCTCCAGCAGCTGACGCCTGAGCGTCGCCACGACCCGGTCGGCGGCGCGCAGCGCCGAGAGATCGCCGGCGCCGTGCAGCACGGCGCGGACGAGGATGGCCAGCCCGAGCACCACGAGCGCCGGCGTCACCGCGCGCAGCGACGCGTGGTGCAACAGCGAGCGGTCGACGACGGAGGCCAGCGCCACCGCCTGCACAATGATGGCCGCCGCGCTCAGCACCGCCAGTGCCACCGCCGTGGCGGCGACGGGCCGCAGCCCGGGCACCCGGGCGGCGAGGTCCGGGTCGACCAGGCGGGGCCGGCTCCGCCGGGGGTTTGCGCTCACAAGCTGAATGTCGTGTCCTTCACCGAGACCGCTCGCCCGATGAGGCCTTCGGTGACGGCGAGGCGGGCGGTCCCCGCATCTTCGCAGGTGGCCGCCGTGCGGACCCCATCAGGGAGGTCGGCCACGATGGCCGTGCGCACGGGGTCGAACCCCTCGTCGCCCCCGTAGGTCACCGTGAAGGACGCCACGGTCGCCCGGGTGGCTGCGGCGGGTGGGACCTCGACGACGGGCACGACCTCGGTGGCCGCGATCACCTCGGCCGCCATGTCGGCGAGGAGCGCCTCGCCGCGCCCGGCCGGCGGGGTCGGCCGACCAGACGGCGAGGCCGGGCTTGGAGAGCATGCCCGACACCGTGGTCAGCAGGCCCTGCTCGGCCGGCTCGGCCCGCAGCCGTCCGCCCAGCACGCGCGAGCGATTGCAGGACGAAGTGGTTGAACGGCCCGCCGGCGAAGGCCATGCCTCCGGTGAGCGTCGGGGTGCCGTCGGGGTCGAGCCCGAGGGCGCGTTGCTGCACCCGTACCGCGGCGGGAAAGCAGGAGTAGACCTCGGCGAGGCGGAGCTCGCGCAGCGGGCCGGCCGAGGTGCGTCGCCGCGGCGCGGCCGAGCACCTCCATGGCCGGCCACTCCTCCAGGCGCCGCCGGGCGGTCAGGGTGACCGCCTCCGACGAGTGCAGCGCCACATGAGGGAAGAGCCAGCGCTCGGGCGGCACGCCGGCCTCCCGCGCCCGTTCGGCCGAGCAGATCAGCAGCGCCGACGCCTGGTCGACGGTCCACTGGCTGGAGTGCCACCGGTTGTAGGGAAAGGACAAGCGGGCGGTTGTGCGGCCCCGGCGTGGCGATGTCCGCCGCGTCGCGTCGTTGGGGGAACGCCGCCTCGGGGTTGTCGACCGCCACTGCGTTGAACCGGGCCCAGAGCGCGGCGATCTCCTCGCGCTGGCGCTCCGGCGAGAGGTGCAGCGACGCGGCGAGGGCGTTCTCAATGAGCGCGTACTGCTGCACGGGCGGCCAGACGATGCCGGCGGCGATCTCCACCGGGGCCACGAAGTCGGGCGGCCTGGTGAGGACCTCGTCGGGCGGGCGGTCCTCTTCGTCGGTCTCGACGCCGCCGTCACGGGCCCAGGCCCGCGCCTCGGATCCGGCGACGACGACGGTGCCGGCGCGGCCGGATCGCCACCAGCGCCAGCGCGTGGTTGATCACCTCCTGTTGGGAGACGCCGATCTCGCAGAGGAGCGTGCGCGCGCCGGGCGAGCCGACGCGCCGGGCGACGGTGCGCGCCGGGTCGGTGAGCGACCACGTGCCCTGGGGCACGGCGATGCAGTCGATGCGGCCGAGCAGCGCCGGGTGCGCCGGCGTCGGCCGCGGCCGCAGACACGGCGTCGGTCATCAGATCCACGACCGGCGCCGCGTCGGCGGCGGCGCCGAGCCCGACCAGGACGGGGAGGCGCGGGTCGAGGGAGCGCATGGGTCCGGCCACGACGCTCGATGCTACGGTCCCGCCATGGCGCACGGCGAAGCGGGCAGGTGGGAGGCCGAGCTCGAGGATTTCACCAAGGAATCCTTCGAAGCCGACGGCAAACGGCGTGACGTGTTCCGGATCGGGAGCGGCCCTGCGGTGATCGTCATCAGCGAGATCCCGGGCATCACCCCCTTGGTCGCCCAGTTCGGCCGCCGGGTGGCCGCGGCCGGGTGCACGGCCGTCCTGCCGGTGCTGTTCGGCGACCCGGGGCGACCGCCCGGAGCCGCGCTACATGTTCCAGTCGATCGGGCCGGCCTGCGTCTCCCGGGAATTCTCCGCCTTCGCGTTGAAGAGGACGAGCCCGGTCACGGTGTGGCTGCGCAAGCTCGCTGCGGCGGAGCACGAGCGCTGCGGCGGCCCCGGCGTCGGGGTGGTCGGCATGTGCTTCACCGGAGGCTTCGCGCTGGCCATGATGGTCGACGACATCGTGCTGGCCCCCGTGCTGAGCCAGCCGTCGCTGCCGTTCCCGCTGTCCAAGAAGTTCAAGGCTGACATCGGCATCTCCGACGGCGATCTCGCCCGCGTGAAGGAGCGCACCGCGACGGGCACCTGCCTGCTCGGCCTGCGCTTCACCAACGACCCCTTCTGCTTCGAGGAGCGCTTCGAGACGCTGCGCCGGGAGCTCGGTGACGCGTTCATCGCGGTGGAGATCGACTCGGCGCCCGGCAATCCCGCACGGGCACCCCAAGCAAGGCACACTCCGTGCTGACCGAACACCTCCACGACGAGGAGGGCACGCCGACCCGGGCTGCGCTCGACCAGACGCTGACGTTCTTCCGGGAGAAGCTCGGCGTGGGCTCGGGCCCCGGCCCGCGGCCCACGCGGCCTGGGGTCCGTAGCGGATCGCGCCGCTCGTTCAGGCCGGCGCCCGCAGGATCTCCTCGCACACGCGCTCGCCCGAGCGCACCGCACCGTCCATGGCGCCGTACGACGTCGACGCGGTCTCGGTGCCGGCCCAGTGCAGGCGCCCGACCGGCTCGCGCAGGCGCCGTCCGTACTGGGTCAGCACGCCCGTGGGGAAGTGGCCCATGGAGCAGCCCGCGGGTCCACCGCTCCTGCGACCCAGTTCTGCTCCATCACCTCGAGCGGTGATGCCGCCTCTGGTCCGAGGCGCCTGGTCAGCATGCGCACGAACGACGTCGCGGCGTTCCGTCTCGCCGAGGGCGGCCAGGGCGCGGGCGCGCGGGCCGGCCGCGTACCCGGCCACGACGCCGGCTGTTCGTGGTCGGGTTGGCAGGTGTCGAGCGTGACCTCTATGTCGTCGTCGGTGGCCACGGTGGCGCCCGACACCCGTCCTCGCGCCAGAACGGCTCGTCGTAGAGGGCGACCATCTTGAGCTCGGTGCCGGCCGGCACCTGATGGATCAACAGGGCGTGGTCCGCCGGCAGCGCGGGTCGAACCGGATGCCCGCGGCCAGGGCGCGGGGCAGGGCCAGGACGACGCGCCGGGCCGACACCGTGGCAGCTGGTCGCCCGTCACCACCACCCGGTCGTCCGGTCGTCTCGCACGCCCGTCACCGGCGTCGCCGAGCACCACGGCCTCGCCGAGCTCGGCCGCCATGGCATCGGGAATCTGGCCCACCCCGCCGGCGAACTGGGCGTCCTGGTACCCCCCAGCGATGTTCATCAGCGACTCGATACCCCCCGCCGAGCGCACCAGGAAGAGCCAGTTGAGGAGCGAGACTTCGGAAAGGTCGGCGGCGAAGCAGGCCCGCACGGTCGCCTCGATCAGGTCGCGGGCCAGCCGGGTCGGCACGTGCGCCGCGTTGAGCCAGGCCCGCACCGACAGCGCGTCCCAGTCGGCCGCCTTCGGCGCGTCCCAGGGTGCGTCGACGGGAACCTTCTTGGCCATGGCGTTCATGCGTGCGATGCCCTGGGCCGGCGCTGAGCAGCGCCACCGGGCTGATCCGGGGGATGTCGCCGCGGTAGCGGCGCACCTTCCCGCCGGTGGCCAGCACGTTGTCGCCATCGACGAACGTCTTGAACGTGGCGACGCCCATCTCCTGCGGCCAGCGCGTGCATGCGGTCGTGGTGCGGGCCGACGAAGCAGGCCCCCATGTCGACCGGCACGCCCTCGCGGCTGGTGCTTGGTCCAGACCCGGCCCCCGACGCGATCGCGCGCCTCGAGCACCACCACCGAGCGCCCGGCCTGGCTCAGGCGGCGGGCCGCCGTCAGCCCGGCCAGCCCCGCGCCGATGACGCAGACGTCGGCTTCCCTCGTGGCCCGTGCTCGGCGGTCGTCCATGGACCCCTCCTCCGTCCCGTGGACGGTAACATGCGTGCGGCCCGCATGTAAATGTCCGGAGGAGATGACGCGGTGAGCACAACCACGGGGAGCGCCGGGACGCCACGGGAGACCCAGGCGGCCCGCTCGGCCCGCACCAGGGGCGCCCTTCTCGTCGCAGCGCGGGAGCTCTTCGCCGAGAAGGGGTTCGCCGCCACCGGACGCGAGGAGATCGCCGAGCGGGCCGGCGTGACCCGGGGGGCGCTGTACCACCACTTCGCCTCGAAGACCGACGTCGCCGCCGCCGTGGTCGAACAGCTGGAGGGCGAGCTGGTGGACCTGGTGGTGGCGGCCGCGCTCGCAGGGCACCGGGCGTGCGGGACCAGCTGCACCGTGGTTGCCGCGCCTACATGGACGCCTGCGCCGATCCCACCATGGCGCGGATCCTGGCCGACGCCCCGGCCGTGCTCGGGATCGAGGCGTGCCGCGCGCTCGATGCGGTGGCCTGCGCCCCGCTGCTGGCCGAGGTCTTCGCCCGTGCCGAGGAGGAGCACATCGCCGTGCCGGGCGATCCGGAGGTGGCCGCCGCCCTGCTCCTGGGCTTCCTCAACGAGGCGGCCGGACTCATCGCCGCCGCACCGGCGGACCGGGCCCTGCGGCGCCGGGTCGGCGACACGGTGGACGAGTTCATCACCCGTCTCTTCGTCTGATCTCCCCCGGGACCCCGCCGTCCCCGTTGAGCGGCGGCGGCGCAGGTGGGAGGATCGTGGTGGACCGACGTCCGGTCTGCGGCGGGGGTCGCCCCGCGCGAGCGCAGTCGAGGAGTGCCATGTCCGATTTCGTCATGACCATTGCCGGGGAGGCCGCTCCGACGGAGGCCACGTTCGGGGTGCGCAACCCCGCCACGGGCGAAGTCTTCGCCCAGGCTCCCGAGTGCACGCGCCAGCAGCTCGACGCCGCCTTCGACGCTGCCGCCAAGGCGGCCCGCGACTGGAAGGCGGACGAGGCGGCACGGCGCGCCCTCTTGCTGCAGGCCGCCGATGTGCTGATGGCCTCGACGGCCGATCTGGCGCCGGTGTTGACCGCCGAGCAGGGCAAGCCGCTCAGTGACGCCGGCGTCGAGGTCTTCGCCTCGGCCATCTGGTTGCCAGTACTTCGCCAACCTCGACATGCCGACCCAGGTCATTCAGGACGACGACACGGCCTACGTGGAACTGGCGCGGCGCCCGCTCGGTGTCGTGGCGGCCATTACGCCGTGGAACTTCCCGCTGGTCCTCGCCTTCTGGAAGATCGCCCCCGCGCTCCTGGCCGGCAACACGCTCGTGCTCAAGCCCTCGCCGTTCACGCCGCTGGCCACGCTGAAGGTCGGCGAGATCCTGAAGGACGTCTTCCCCCCGGGCGTGGTCAACATCGTCAGCGGCGGCGACGACCTCGGCGCGTGGATGACGACGCACCCCGTGCCGCGGAAGATCAGCTTCACCGGCTCGGTCGAGACCGGCAAGAAGGTGGCCTTGTCGGCGGCGCCGGACCTCAAGCGCGTCACGCTCGAGCTGGGTGGGAACGACCCTGCCATCGTGCTCGACGACGCCGACCCGGCGGAGGTGGCCACGGCGATCTTCGCCGGCGCGTTCAACAACAACGGGCAGGTCTGCTCCGCCATCAAGCGCGTCTACGTGCCCGAGGCCCTCTACGACGACGTGGTCGAGGGCCTGGCGGCGCACGCCCGCAGCATCAAGGTCGGCGAGGGCACCGAGGACGGCGTGAAGCTGGGGCCGATCAACAACGAGCCGCAGTACGAGCGGGTCAAGGAGCTGGTGGCCGACGCGCTGTCCCACGGCGCCACCGCGGTGACCGGCGGCAAGGCGATGGACCGGCCCGGGTACTTCTTCGAGCCGACCATCCTCTCCGGCCTGTCCGACGGGACCCGCATCGTCGACGAGGAGCAGTTCGGTCCGGCGCTGCCGGTCGTGCCCTACCGGGACCTGGGCGATGCCATCGACCGGGCCAACGCCACCCACTTCGGGCTCTCGGGCTCGGTCTGGGGCGCCGACACCGACCGCGCCGCGGAGGTGGCGGCGCAGCTCGAGTGCGGCACGGCGTGGGTCAACACGCATCTTGCGCTGGCCCCGCAGCAGCCCTTCGGCGGCTTCAAGTGGAGCGGGATCGGCGTGGAGAACGGGCCGTGGGGACTGGCCGAGTTCTCCGAGTTCCAGGTCGTGCACCGCTCCAAGGCGGCCAACGGGCTGAACGCCAACACCGCGATGCTGCTGTCGTAGCGCTGCGGCCCCGACTGGGTCTCGGTGCCGGAGGTCAGCCGGTCGTTGGTCGTCGTGGTCAGTCGTCGCTGGAGGCCGCGGCCGCGTGATCTGCGCTCTGCAGGTCCTGCACGATCTGCTTGACGTCGGCACGACCCTTTTGCAGCGCGCCGGTCGCGGCCTGGTCTGAGGACCTCGACGCGTCCAGCAGCGCGTTGTCGGCGTTCCACTGCGCCGGCGTGAAGGCCAGCACCGTGGCGGCGAGCCCGTTGGTCGCGTTGGTCGCGGTGCTGATCTGGCCGTCGAGGTCGTTGATCGAGCGGCTGCAACGGTGGCCTGGTTGGCCGGCGTCACCCGAGCCTGCGCCTTGGCCGCATCCGTCGGTGAGGTTCGGGATGGCCGAGGTCGTGGCGTGGTCGGCCTCGGCGGCGATCGCGGGCGGCGGGCAGGACCAGCCTGTAGACGCGGTAGTCGCTGAAGATCGTCCCGAAGTCGTGGGCCGCCTGCTGCAGCGTGCTGTCCCCCTGGATCGTCTGGTTCAGCTGCTGCAGCGGCGCGATGTCGGTCCCGAGGTACGACACCAGGGTGGCCTGGCTCGCGCCGAGGCCCTTGGCCGCGTTGACCTTGGCCGATCGCCGCGTTGAGGTCGTTGACCCGATCGGTGATGTCCGTGGCCGCCTTGGCCTTGATGCCGGCCAAGGCTCGCCGGGACCGCGTTGGCGCCGCTGTTGCCCGAGGAACTCGCCGTGGCGGCGCCCGCCGTGCCGGCCACGGCGCCCAGCGTGGCCCCGGAGGCCAGGGCGATGGCGCCGAGCCGAACCAATCGGGTGCGTGCGTGCGGCATGGGTGACTCCTCTCGTCCGTGCCCCTGTCGTGTCGGGTGCCGGGTGCAGGCAATCGTGCGCAAGTGCCGGTGAACACGGTGTTCGGCAATCGTCATGGTTCTGTGAGGGGATCCCGTATTCCGGCAATTCGGGGTGCAGGAGATGGAAGGCTAGGAAGGTGGGCGCAGAAAGCGGGACGGTGGTCGTCGTCGAGGACGATCCGCACATCGCCGACCTGGTGGACCTCTACCTCCGCCGGGAGGGCTTCCGCGTGCTGCTGGCCGGCGACGGCGAGAAAGGGCTGCGAGATCTTCCGGCAGGAAGACCCCTGCATCGTCATCCTCGATGTCGGCCTCCCGGGTGCCCGCGACGGGTTCGACGTGTGCCGCGCCATCCGTGCCGCGAGCTCGGTGCCCGTCCTCTTCCTCACGGCGCGTGACGACGAGGTGGACCGCATCCTCGGGTTTGGAGATGGGGGCCGACGACTACCTGGTCAAGCCGTTCTCACCCCGCGAGATGGTGGCGCGGGTGCGCGCCATTCTGCGGCGGACGAGGGAGGGCCCGGCGCCGCAGGACGTTGATCAGCCTTCGGCGAGCTCGAGGTGGACCAGCGCCGCCGCGAGGCGCGCCGGACCGGTGCGGTCGTCGCGCTCACGACCCGCGAGTTCGACCTGCTCGCGTTCCTCGCCGACAACGTTGGCCTGGCGCTCTCGCGCCAGCAACTCCTCGACGGAGTCTGGGGCACTGACTGGTACGGCGACGAGCGGACGGTCGACGTCCACGTGGCCCAGCTCCGCAAGAAGCTCGGATCCGATCTCCCTCTGGCCACCGTCTGGGGCGTCGGCTACCGGTTCGGCTGAGCGATGCGCCGCCGCCTCATGCTGGTCATGGTCGGTCTGGTCGCGGTGGTGCTGGTCATCGCCGGAGTCGGCAGCCTGATCCTGACCCGCAACGCGGCGCGCAACCAGGCGCAAGCAACAGCTGGTTTCGGAGGCCGAGTCACTGACTCGTCCAAGGCCGCCCCGCAGCATCTCGGCGTCCTCGCCGCCATCCAGAAGACACTCAAACTCGAGGACGCCGACCTCATCACGATCACCGCCCTCGGCAACGTCGTCACGGCCCTCCCTGCCGGCTGACCGCACAGGACATCGACGTGGCGGGCCTGCAGTCGGGGCAGACCAGCTCGGGCCGCAACGGGCAACCTCGTCTACGCGGTGGCGCCGGTCACGCTCACGCAGGCGGAGCGGGCGAAACTCGCCAAGGCCGCGCACCACCCCCGCGTGCAGCTTCCGCGGCACGCTGGCCGTGCTCCTCACGCGCGACGTTGGCGACCTGGGGCCGAGCTGGGGGTACTTCATCGTCGCCGGGGGAGCGGCGCTGCTGGTCGCCGCCTTGGTGGCCTGGCAGATGTCGCGGCGGATGGCCCGACCTCTCGTCGAGGCCATGGAGGCCACGGGCCGGATCGCGTCGGGTGACCTCGACAGCCGCGTCCCCGTCCGTCGGGGTGACTATCCCGAGTTCGCCTCGCTGGCCGGATCCATCAACGGCATGGCCCAGAGCCTGCAGGACGGCCGCGCCCGGGAGCGCCATCTGCTCTTGTCGGTGTCGCACGACCTGCGCACCCCGCTCACGTCCATCCGCGGCTTCGCCGAGGCGATTCAGGACGGCGCCATCGAGGACAACGCCCAAGCGGCTGACGTGATCATCGCCGAGTCGCGGCGGCTGGAGCGCCTGGTTGGCGACCTGCTCGACCTCACGAAGCTCGAGGCGCGGTCAGGTGTCGATCGCCATCCGCCCGACCGACATCTCCGAGGTGGTCACCACGACGGCGGAGGGGTTTCTCCCTGCCGCAGCGAAGAGCGGGCTCGCCCTTGTGCTGCGGGTCCCGGGCCACGACGGGATGCCCGTGTCGGCACCCCCGCGTCCCGTCGCAGCCGACCCCGACCGGCTGGCGCAGCTGCTGGCCAACCTGCTGGAGAACTCCATGACGTTCGCCCGCGCCACGGTCACGGTGGCCGTGGCCGAGGACCCGGCTTCGGGGGAGAGCGTCATCACGGTCGACGACGACGGTCCCGGCATCGCGCCCGACGACCTCCAACGTGTGTTCGAACGCTTCTACCGGGCCGACAGGGGGCCGAACCGCCAGATGGGCTCGGGGCTCGGCCTGGCGATCGTGGCCGAGCTGGCCATGGCGATGGGGGGCACGGTGCGCGCCGAGTCACCGGTCAACGCCGACGGCGGGTCCCGCTTCGTGGTGACGCTGCGCCAGTGGCCGGCTGCGGCGCCCCTCCCGTCAATGGCCTGACGGCACCGCCGGCGCTCAGCGGAGCGGAGCGGCGGACGTGGGCGTCGCCGTCGACGGGACGGTCACGCTGTGCGCGTCACCAGAGGGGACGAGCACGACCGATCCCGGAGCCGCCGATGGCACGGAGATGATGACGAGGGCGTGGTAGGTGGCGGCGTACGACCCGATGCCGACCAGCGCGGTAACGGCGAACGCCGCCGCGAGCTTCGTACGCCGGAGGTGCTTGGAGATCGGGCGCGCCCGGTGGGACGCGGCCGAGCGGGACTCGCCCACGGCAATGGTGTCCACAAGGCAATTTCGGAAGAACGCGGCCAGTCCTTGAGGGGCGCCCGCCTGCCCATATGCGTCCACCAGGGCTCATTGCATGCCTCCGGCTCCCGGGAGGGCCCATCACATTTCCGGTGGCGGGCGTAGCCCTCTGGGCCCGATCGGCGGTGGCCCCCAACGGTGCGCATCACCGTGGTCCGTCACCTCGGTGCGGTCGCCTCGCCCGGCGTGCGCTTCTTCCGTCCCGGCATCGATATGGCAAGCTTCCGACCCATTGCTCACCCGGAGGGAAGGGCCGCACGCTTGCTGACGAACGCACCGAGGAAGACAAGCCGGCCCACGACGGTGGCCGCGTGATGACCGGTCTCAGCGGTGCCGAACAGGCGCAGTGGGAAGAGGACGGATGGTGTGTGGTTCGAGGCCTGCTGCCGCCCGAGACCATCGCCGCCGCCCAGGCGGTGCTGCCCACGTTGGTCCCGACGGCGGCGGAGTTCGCAGACAACGCCGATCCGGTGCGCAACGAGCCGTTCCGGGTCGATTCGCACCGGGTGATGCCGCGGTTCCCGTTCGAGGACGGCGCGCTCAACGACATCGTCGTGCACGAACGGATCATCGACCTCGCCGAGCAGTTGCTCGGCATCACCGACACCGACCTCCGGCTCTACCAGGCCATGCTGAGCGCCAAGTACGGCGAGGGCGCGCTGAGCGACGAGCAGCTCCTGCACGTCGACTTCGGGAACCACACCCTCGTCGTGCCCCGCCACGAGCCCGGCTACCAGCAGCTCGAGATGTTCGTCTACCTGAGTGACGTGACGGCCGAGACGGGGGCGACCAGGGTGGTGTCGCGCCGGCTCACCGCTGACATCCAGGTGGAGCGGACCTACCTCAGCCAGACGGACTATGCCGAGCTGTACGCGGCGGAGGTGCCCGCTGCGGGGCCGGCCGGATCCGATCCTGGCCTATCGCCCCGACGTCTACCACCGCGGGGTCCGCATGACGGCGCCCCGGTCGGCGCGGTTCATGGTGCACGTCTCGTACAAACCGGCCGCCACCGACTGGCTGGGCTCGCACGGGTTGCCCAACGCCGCCGAGGACATGTCGTGGTACCGGTTCGTGCAGCACGCCAACGTGCGCCAGCTCACCGTGCTCGGGTTCCCGCCGCCGGGCCATCCCTACTGGACCGCGGCAGACGCTGGCCGGGGTGGCCGCCCGCTACCCGATGCTCGATCTCTCACCGTGGCGGGATGCCGCCGCGGGCACGTGGGCGCGAGGCATGACCGCGGCGGACGAGCCATGGTGGAAGACCGGCGTCCTGTACCAGATCTACCCGCGGTCCTTCGCCGACAGCAATGCCGACGGCGTCGGCGACATCCCGGGCATCATCGAGCACCTCGACTACCTGGCCTGGCTCGGCGTGGACGGCATCTGGCTCTCGCCGGTCACCGTTTCCCCCAACGCCGACTGGGGCTACGACGTCTCGGACTTCTGTGCCATCGCGCCCGAATTCGGGACCATGGACGATTTCGACCGGCTGGTCGCCGAGGCGGGCAGCGCGTGGCATCCGAGTCCTCATGGACATTGTGCCGAACCACACCAGCGAACAGCACCCGTGGTTCGTCGATGTCGCGCTCGTCGCGCACGTCGGCCCACCGGGACTGGTACGTCTGGGCCGACGGCAAGGAAGACGGAGCAGCTGCCCGAACAACTGGGTCAGCAGCTTCGGCGGTCCGGGCTGGACCCTCGACGAGAGCGACCGGCCAGTACTACTTCCACAATCACCTGCAGGAGCAGCCCGACCTCAATTGGTGGAACGAGGACGTCCGCGCCGCGTTCGACGACATCTTCCGCTTCTGGTCCGACCGGGGCGTGGCCGGGTTCCGCATTGACGTCGCCAACGTCATCATCAAGGACGCCGAGCTCCGCGACAACCCGCCGGCGACCGAGGAGGACGACTTCGAGACGCAGATGTTCGGGCAGCGCAGCGTGTACAACGCCAACCGGCCCGAGGTGCACGACGTCATCCGGCGCTGGCGGCGGCTGGCCGACGACTACGACGAGCCCAGGCTCCTGATCGGTGAGACGCCGGTCCCGGTGGACAAGCTGGCGGAGTTCTACGGCAACGGGTCCGACGAGCTCGGGCTGGCCTTCAACTTCAACTTCATCAGCGCGCCGTTCCGCGCCCCCGAAATGCGGGCCATCGTCGAGGAGACCGAGGCGGCGCTCCCGCCGGGGGCCTGGCCGGCGTGGACGGGCTCCAACCACGACATGTTCCGCTTCCCCACCCGCTGGGCCGAGGACGATCCGGCCAGGGTCCGCCTGGCGCTCCTGATGCTGTTGTCCCTGCGCGGCACTCCGGTGCTCTACGAGGGCGACGAGATCGGCATGGCGAACGTCGCCGCTGGCGCAGGAGGACCTGCGCGACCCGCTCGGGGTGCGCTTCTACCCGTACTACGAGGGGCGCGACGCCGGCCGCACCCCCATGCAGTGGAGCGATCGACCGGGGGGCGGCTTCACCGAGGCCGAACCGGCCCTGGCTGCCGCTGGGCGACCTGGCCGCCGCCAACGTGGCGGCCCAGCGGGACGACCCCGGCTCGCTCCTCACCCTCTGCCGCGACATCATCGCCTTCCGGCGGAGCCATCCCGCCTTCAGTGCCGGGGACACCGCGTCGCTGCTGACGCCCGAGGATGCGTGGGCGTGGACGCGCGGCGACCGCCACGTGGTCGCCCTCAACATGTCCCCGGAGGAACTGGTCGTCGCCACCCCGGCCGGCACCATTCAGATCTGCACCGACAGAGGCCCGCGAGCTCGAGGTCGTCCCCGGTGACCTCGGCTCTGGCGCCATTCGAGGGGTTGATCCTCGAGCACCCGTAGGGTCGCTCGGGCACTGCCCGCACGACGGAGGAAGAGGACAGCATGGATCGTCTCATCGACAAGGTCGCCATCGTCACCGGCGGCGGGCGGAGGCATCGGCGGGGCGACGGCGCGCGCCCTGGCCCGGTAGGGCGCCTCGGTGCTGGTGGTCGACATCAACCAGGCGGCCGCCGAGCGGGTGGCGCAGGAAGGGATCGCGGCGGCGGGCAACAACGCCGTGGCCTTCCAGGCCGACCTGTCCGACGAGGACCAGGTCGTCGCGACCATCGCGGCGGCCGTCTCGCACTTCGGCCGGCTGGACGTGCTGCACAACAACGCGGCGCTGACCGACTCGGACTTCCTGACCCGCGACACCGCGGTGACCGAGCTGGCCCTCGACGTCTGGGTCAGCGCACCATGGAGGTCAACCTCCGCAGCCAGATGCTGACCTGCAAGCACGCTGTCCCGGAGATGGTGCGTGGCGGCGGCGGCTCCATCATCAACATGTCATCCGGGTGCGTCGCTGAAGGGCGACCGCACCCGGACCGCCTACGGGGTCTCCAAGGCGGGGGTCAACGCCCTGTCACATGTACGTGGCGACGAGCCACGGGAAGCAGGGCATCCGGGTCAACACGATCCTCCCCGGCCTCATCATCACGGACGCCGTACGGGCGCATCTGGACGACAAGATGCTGGCCGGACTCGGCAAGGCCGTCTTGACGCCGTCGGTGGGCCAGCCCGACGACATCGCCGACGTCGTGGTGTTCCTGGCTTCCGACGAGTCCCGCTACATCACGGGGCAGATGATCGCCGTGGACGGCGGGATGGTCAGCCCACGTCGGACTCGGGCGGCAGAACGGGCTGAAGGGCACGGCTACGACGACGGGCCCAGGACGTAGTCGCCCGTCTCCGCGTGGTGGTACCAGCCGCTGCCCGGCGTGGGTGCCGCCGTCGACGTGGATGGTCTGGCCGGTGACGTAGCTGGACAGTTCGCTGGCGAGGAAGATGGCGGCGCCGGCCATCTCGTCGACGTGCCCCGCCCGTCCCATCGGCACGGTGAGGCCGAACCGCCCACCGGTATCGGGCGCGATGGCGGCGATCCCCTCGGTCATGGTGATGTCCGGGCGCCAACGCGTTGACCCGGATGCCGAGGGGTGCCAGCTCGAGCGCCGCGGTCTTGGTGTAGTTGATCACGCCGGCCTTGGCGGCGGCGTAGGCCGCATAGCCCGGCGCGGCGCGGACGCCCTCGATGGAGGTCACGCTCATGATGCTGCCGCCGATCCCGTGCTCGACCATGACCCGGGCCACCCGCTGCGTGCACAGGATGACGTGCTTGAGATTGGCCCGGTAGAGCGCATCCCAGCCGTTCTCCGACGTCTCGAGCAGGGGCGAGGAGAAGACACCGCCCGGCGTTGTTGACGAGGATGCTCACCGGGCCGAGCTCGGCCACGGTCTGCTCGAGGGCGCGGTCGACCTCGCCCGACTCGCGGACGTCGGTCGGGATGGAGAGGCCACCGACTTCCTCGCGGCCGCCGCGGCAGACGTCTCGGGGTTCTTCTCCCAGATCGCCACCTTCGCACCGAAGGCGGCGAAGCCGTTGGCGATGCCGCGGCCGATGCCGGAGCCGGCGCCCGTCACGACGGCAACGCGGTCTGTCAAGAGCACTGCGGATGGGTCGAGGGGCACGGGGCGACGTTACAGTAGGCACGTCACCAACGAGCGAGGTCTTCCGCGGGACAGCTGTCGGGGATGGATGGGGGTTTCTGCACATGCCGAGAATTGAGCCGATTCCGTTCGAAGAGATGACCCCGGAGGTGCGGAGCATCATCGAGGAAGGGAGTGGCAGCCGGGACGTACGCCACACCCGTCCCGCTGCAGATCTTCGCCTACAAGACGTCGCAGATCATGATGGTCAACATGGCGCGGCAGGGCTACGGGAAGAACACCCTGCTCGGCGGTCGCATCACGGAGCTGTTGCGCATCCGCAGCGCCCAGCTCGGCGAGTGCCAGCCCTGCAGCCAATCGAGGAAGCACGACTCCATCTCGGACGAGGACGTCGCCTGCCTCATCGCCCCCGGGCATGGCGGCGACCTGACGGAGCAGGAGCGACTCGCCGTGGAGTTCCTCGACCTCCTCTCCGCCGACCATCACGCCATCGACGACGAGACCTACCGCAAGCTGGGTGAGCACTTCACGTCGGCGCAGATCGTCGAGCTGGGATTCGCCTGCGCCAACGCCATGGGGCTGCACCGCTTCCTGCACACGCTGGACCTGTACGGGAGCGGCGAGCCGGTCATCCCCTACAGCCCCGACCAGGTCGACGCGGCCAAGCCGGACGAGTCCGTCCTGCAGGAATCGGCATGAGTCAGACGGTCCTCGTGACCGGCGCCACCGGCCTCGCCGGCGCCAACATCTGCAAGCAGCTCACCGAGCGCGGCGACCACGTCCGGGCGCTCGCACGGGAGACCGCGGACACAGCGCCACTCACGGCGCTCGGGGTCGAGGTGGTCACGGGCGACGTGACCGATGCCGACGCGGTGGTGCGGGCGGCACAGGGAGCGGACGCCGCCATCCATTGCGCCGCGCTCCTGGGCGGGGCGAGCCAGAACCTGGCTGACTTCGAAGCCGTGAACATCCGCGGCACCAAGAACGTCCTCGATGCGGCCGAGGCCGTCGATCTGGGCCGGGTGGTGGCCGTGAGCACCGGCACGTTCTTCGACACGGCGGGTGGACTCGACCGCGAGGACGCTCCCGTCACCAAGGAGCCGAGCTCCGATCCGTACACCATCACCAAGATGGCGGCCTTCCTCGACGCCATGTCCCGGGCCGAGAAGGGCAGGGACGTCGTGAGCACGCACCCCGGCGCCATCTTCGGGCCCTCGCCGGTGGTGAGCAACGCGCTCGGGCATGACGAGCTTCAACCGGGTCCTGTTGTCGGCGGCGCGGGGACGTATTCGAGCGCTACCTGAAGTTCCCGGTGAGTTGGGTCTACGGCGAGGACATCGCCCGCGGGTGCATCCTCGCCCTCGACAAGGGCGTGTCCGGCGAGCGCTACATGCTCGACGGGCGGCCCGAGGACGTCGTCAGCATCGCCAACGCCTGCAACCGCATGGGACAGCTGGCCGGGCTCGACCACGAGGTCGTCGACATCGAGCCCTCCGACGATCCCGAGTTGGCCAAGGTGTTCGGGCCGACGCTGGTGGCCATCGCCGAGAAGGCGGCGCAGGCGCGCCCGGACCGGCGGAAGCTCGAGGACTCCAAGACGTACAAGCGGCTGGGCTACAGCCCCATCAGCCTCGATGAGGGGTTGGCCACGACGCTCGCGTGGTTCCGCGAGATCGGCAAGCTCGACAGACGATAGATCGTGTGGCGAGCGCGCCGCACCGCCGGTCTTCTGCGCCAGGTTCAGGACTTTGGATCGGGCCACCACTCCAATGGAGCAACGAGGTGATCGCCGACCTTCATCCAGAGCTCGGTCCGATGGTCCTTGCACGTCCACAAAGGGCCCACTCTCCCCTCGGCGTCGATGCCGGTCGCGTCGTGCACACGTGTCAGTTTCCGGCCGCACCCATCCTTCGAACAGGTCCCGATCAGATCGATCATCTCCTCTGTACTACCCACTTGTTTCGTTCGGGCTCACGGAGCGGGTTCCGCGCTGAACGGACCCGCACGGTTGACGGTCCGTTGTGCGACGGTCGCGAGTCACCCACGGTCCGCAGGCTACGGCCCCTTCGCCCTCGCTGCCGAACGACGGCTCGGCAGAGGCGGGCGCCCCTCGGCGAGATGCTTTCCTGTCAGCCGGCTCGATCGTTCATCGGTCGGTCCGAGAGCCGAACTCCAGCTCCGCTTTCGGGGTCAGTCTCCGCGATTCGTACCCGCAACAACGGCCTTGATGTCGAGCCCGACGGGAACGCCTGCCGCGACGTCGATGGTTGCAGGAATGGGCTGCATGTTCGCCCGGCTGGCTAACCACCGCGCAAGGTGTCCATAGCACTCGCGTCGTTCCACCGACGTGAGCGGAGCGCGGTGGATGGCCGTTATGTAGGCCCACAGGTACTCCGCGTACAAGCGGACCACGGGGTGACGCAGCCGGTTCGCGCGCCGTGGGTCCATGTTGGCGCAGCGGGCGCGCATCGTCCCGCATGCTCGCTCGGCCTGTTGGGGATGATCACGGCGGAAATAGAGCCAGTCCGGTATTTGTAGGAAGGGCCCGTGCAGGCATAGTGCGGCAACGACCGGATGTTCGGCATGGTGATAGCTGTCCTGGGGCAGAACCTGTCGGAGAGCGCTCGTGCGGATCACGGCGTAAATGTCGTCGCCGCCGTTTCCGAAGAGGTAGCTCCGAAAGCGTTCGGGGGCCGCGGCCGCGTCCGTTGCAAGCGGGTACACCGGCGCCGCGAAGACGGCGTCTGTTTCGTCAATGTTGGCCGTCCAGGAATGGGCGAGCACGGCTTCGGGGTGTTCGTCCAGCGCTTCTACACAACGCTCGAGAAGTTCTCGGGCGTACAGGTCATCGTAGGAGGCCCACTTGAAGAACTCTCCTCGGGCTACTTCGACGGCGAAATTATGGTTCGGGGACGAGCCGATATTGCGAGTCTGGCGCCAGTAGCGAATCCTCGGGTCCTGGCTCTCGTAATCCCGACAGATCTCCGAGGTGTCATCGGTCGATGCGTTGTCGGAGATGATCAACTCGAAGTCTCCATAGCTCTGCCCGAGCAGCGCGTCGAGGGATTTGGACAAGTACCGGCCTCCGTTGTAGACGGGAAGCCCGATACTCAGCCTGGGCGTTGTGCTCATCGGGGCCACCCTGCCGGCCGCGACCCGTACATTTGGGCGTCGAGTCCGCTGTCGGCGCGTCTGGATCCTGTCCTGGCACGGCGCTGCGCCGCGGCCAATGACGCGGGCTGGCTTCGATCGGTCATTGTCAAATGTCTGTTCGGTCCGCGACGAGTTGAGCCTGAGGCCCCCACCCCGTGCAAGAGGCACGTCGACCGAACCGTGATACGCGGATGCCGTCCCGTCACTGTCATCGCAACGCGCTCACCGCATCCTCAAGAGTCAAGGCATGTAGGTCCCGTCGGGACACCATGCCGACCGAAAGAGGCCACGGAATAGCCAATTCCGGGGCGTCGAAACGGACGGCGACGTCCTCCGAGGGATCGTGGGGTCGGTCGATGCGATAGGAGACATCCGCGACACTTGTGAGAGCCTGGAATCCGTGGGCACAGCCGTTGGGGACGTACAGCGACATCTGTCCGTCCCCCTCAAGTTCGAAGCTCTGCCAGTTCCGGTAGGTGGACGAGTCCGGCCGCAGGTCGACGATGACGTCGTAGACCTTCCCGTAGGAGCATCGGACCAGCTTTGTCTCCCCGGCCCCACGTCGGACGTGAAGGCCCCGCACCACACCGCGGATGGACCTCGAGACGCTGTCCTGAGCGAACGCATTCGGATCGATTCCCGCCTCGCGCGCAATCGCGGCATCGAAGGTGCGGCAGAAGAACCCTCGTTCGTCCGCACGTGGAGTGGGTTCGAACAACAACGCCCCGGCAATGCGCTCGACTCGGTGTACCTTCACGTGTAGTGCTCCGGGCCCCAGAAGTCGCTGGTGGACCGGTCCGCCCCACTGGCTGTGGTCATGGCGCGGCGCTCGGTGTTACGAGACGCAAGTGCCGAGAGCCCTCAGGCGCCGTGTCGTGGCGCCGAGGGGACGCGTCGCCGCAGGAATCAATGAGCACCGCCAGATCCTCGTATTGCTTTGCGAGTTCCCGTTGCTTGAACCGCAGGTTTGTCTCGAGCACTGCGCGCACCTCGCTCGACCGGCTCTGCAGCCGAGTGAAATGATCGATCAGCTGCGCCCCGGTGACCGAGCGAGCCGAAAGAGCGAACTCTGGGACGCCCATGTCGCCCATCAGGGCGTCGTGCTTCAATGAGTATCCGACGGAGATCGTCGGCTTCGAGAGACGCAGGCCTGAGACGACGTTGTGATAACGAGCTCCGATCACGAAGCCGACCGGCTCAATCTCCTCGAGGAGATCGCCGAGCGACGAAACGCGATTCGCGACCACCTCACCCGGTGCGAGACCGGGTCGGCGTGTCGCGAGATCGGCCATGACGGAAACTATGACGCTGTCGTCCTTGGAATCGTCACCTGAGAGCAGCCGAACTCTGTAGTCATTGTCCACCAACCAGGAGATGAACTGGGTCATCGCCTCGATGTAGTCCTCGTGGATCCTCTGGCCGTCGCGGCGATCGTCGCCTCCCCCGAAATACGACATGATGCCGACTCCGACGAGCCGTGGGTCACCGGCCGACGACTGTGGCCCCGGCAACGAAAAGACGAGGTCGGTGTATACGGGGTCGTGCCTGGCAAAGGTGCCGGACTGCTGCATTACATCCCAGGAGATTCTGTCTCTGTAGGAGCGGTAGTAGGCGAGGTGTGCCGCACCGTTTCGCAACCATCGAGTCGGACGGGGTTTGATTGTGGTTGCTCCGACGGAGATGAGTGCCACCTTGGTGCGTGCGAGCCTGCCCGATGCGCAGAGGAGCAACATGGCGTACGGTACGCCGGTTGCCCGCATGGGCAATGAGTTCTCGAGCACACCGGCACCAGCGACCACGACGAGGTCGTGCCGTCTGACCCACAAGAAGGTCCGCCAGACGTCGACAAGTTTACCTAGTGCCCAGACAAGCCTCGCCCCCAGCCGAGTCGTGTGAGCCTCGCGGGCGGTGGACCAATTGAGCGGGATGGCGGGGATGCCGTACTGGGTGCTCATTCGCTCAGGGCCCATGCACATTGCGTCGAGGACGGATTCGGGATGGACCGAGCGGATACGAGTCAGTACGGCTTCGAAGGATCCGTCATTGCCGAGATTGCCGGAACCCAACAGTCCGAAAAAACCGATCCTGGCCCCGCTGGAGCTAGCCCGCCCCCGAGAGTCATTGCCCCGCTCCCGAGAGTCGAGAGAGGTGTGCCTGCTCATAGGGATCCCTGCCACATGATTAGGAGCCGAAGGCTGCGGGCACCACGCTGGGCTGAAGGCGCAGCATGTCGTCGACAATGCCCGCTGACAGAAGCTCCTTGATCCGTCGAAGTCGGACGAAGCTTGACGAGACGAAATCGTCATGACTGAAGCCGTAATCGGTATATGCGCGTACGAGCTCGTCCACTCCAGCTTGCACGCTCCAACGAAGCTGCAGTTCCGGAAAGACCGTCGTCAACTTCGAGAAGTCAACGCGATAGTTACGCAGATCCGGTCCGGCCTTGGTGGCAAAGGTCACCTCTGACCCAGGGACGGCCTCGCGGACGAGCTCGGCAATATCGCGGACTTGTACGTTGTCCTCCGCTCGACCCACGTTGAAGGCTTCATCGTGCACCAACTCGCGCGGTGCTTCGAGCATGGCAAGGAAAGAGCGACAAATGTCTTCGACGTGCACCAGCGGCCGCCAAGGCGACCCATCGCTCTCCAGGCAGACCTTCCCGGTCGTCATCGCCACGGCGGTCAAGTTGTTCACGACGATATCGAGACGCAACCGGGGCGAGAACCCGTACGCCGTGGCATTGCGAAGGTAGGTCGGGCTGAACGAATCGTCGGCCAGTTGGGAGAGCTCCCGCTCTGCCACCGCCTTGGTCTCGCCGTAGGGCGTGACCGGGAAAAGCTCCGCCTCCTCTGTGACGGCGTGTGATCCGGCCGATCCGTAGAGGCTGCATGACGATGCGAACAGAAACCGCTCGACGCCGGATTTCTTGGCGGCCCGGCCGAGCCGGACAGTCCCGTCCAGATTGATCGAATAGGTCGCCGCAGGGTTCAGCTGGCCGACCGGGTCGTTGGACAGGGCTGCCAAGCAGATGACGGCGTCGTACCCGGCACAGTGACGAGCCTCAACGTCCCTGAGGTCGATCCTGGCCCGGGAACTGGTGTCCTCTGGCCCGGGACCGAGATCGCAGCCCTCGTAGAGCCCGAGGTCGAGTCCCTCGACGGAGTGTCCGGCCGCGCGCAAGAACGGGACGAGAACCGCTCCGATGTAACCGCGATCTCCTGCTACCAGGACCTTCATTGACACCCCTACGATCATCTCGAGGTCGGACGAGCCGCGGCGCGGCGCACTGAATCATTGGAGCGCGGCGTTCCTTCGCTGATACCGCGCGTCACCCGGCCGCCGCTCAGACCCCAGGAGGGCTTGGAGGGGGTGTTGCTCAGCCGCTCGGCGAAGAGGAGGTGAGTCTCCAGAGGGGCGGTTCTGTCAACGGGTCAACAATTGTTCATTTGTTGTGATTTTCTGAGAATGTCGACGCGAGACCAAGTTGCACGCCCTCCGGAGCTCTCGGCGACCGAGTGTGGATCGCGGTCGATGTGCACTCAGAACCGGCGCGCGACATGAGCGCCTCGTTCGGCTGGCCGGGCTGTGGCAAGGTGGCAAGAGGGGAAAACTTCGTATGAACACTCGTCAGGGCGCACACGCGAGTAGAACCAGGGTCCTCGTCGGCTACTCCACCGTCGCGGCTCTCCTCGCCGCTGGTCTCACGGTCTTCGCCGTGTCCGGCCCCTCCACTCTCAAGAGTTCGGTGGCCGGAGCATCGAGCGCACCATCATCGCCTCCAGTCGTGGTCTGTGGGAACACATCGTTGCTCACGGGTCCCTCGTCTGCTCCTGCCGGTGCGGTCAGTGTCGCCGCAGGGGACAACTCGTCACTGTTCGCCTCCACGCTGCCGGCGAGCACGACCTATTGGTTCGCCGCGGGCACCCACACACTGGGGTCGGGCGAGTTTGCCCAGATCGACGCTTCGAACAACGACAAATTCATCGGAGGGCCCGGTGCGGTCATCAGCGGCCAGGACAAGAACGACTACGCCATCGCCGGCTCGGGAACCAGCGTCACCATCGAGTATCTGACCATCGAGGACTTCACGGCCCCTCAGCAAGAAGGCGTGGTCAACGGGGACCTGGCCAGCGGCTGGACGGTCGAGAACTCGACGATCGAGAACAATCCCGACGGCGCCGGCGTGATCGTCGATTCGAACGGGGTGCTCAACGACGACTGCCTGACCGAGAACGGCCAATACGGGTTCCAGACCTATTCGGGCTCGGACTCGGTCCCGGTCACCAACCTCACCATCACCAACAACGAGATCTCCTACAACGACACGAAGAACTACGACAAGGACGGCGCCGGCACCTGCGGCTGCACCGGCGGGGGCAAGTTCTGGAACGACCTGGGTGCGACGGTGACGGGGAACTACATCCACGACAACGAATCTGTCGGCCTGTGGATGGACACCAACAACACCGGGTTCAACATCAGCGACAACTACTTCTCCCACAACTGGGACGTGGGCATCCAATACGAGATCTCCTACAACGTGTCGATCACCGACAACACCTTCGTCGACAATGCGTGGATCGCCGGTCCCAACAACCCGGGCACCGGGGCGATCGAGATCAACAACTCCGGCTCGAGCTCGAGCGTGGCCGGCCCCTACAACACCCAATCGGTCATCTCGGGCAACGTGCTGACGGACAACTGGGGCGGGATCGACATCTACGAAGACGCCGATCGCTACTGTGGCACCCAGTCCGACAACACCTCGAACGACTACTGCACGCTCGTGAACCCGAGCGTCTACACCGTCAGTTCGTGCACGGCCAACGACACCGCCTCGGCCACGCCGAGCCAGAACCCCGACTACTTCGACAATTGCCGCTGGAAGAGCCAGAACATCTTGGTGACCGACAACACAATCAACTTCACACCGTCGAACATCGGGTCCGATTGCACGGCTGCCAACGGGTGCGGCTTCGTCGGGGTCTATTCCGAATACGGCACCTATCCGCCCTACGACGGCTACGTGGTGCCATTGAACGTGGTCAACAACCAAAACGTCGTCTTTAGCGACAACACCTACAACGGCCCGCTGGTCTTTGACTCCTTGACCCAGTTCAACACCGTGAGCTGGGCCCAGTGGACCGGTGGCTACACCGACCCGAACACCAATGAGGCCATCAAGGCTCAAGATGCCGGCTCCACGTACAACGGGTCGGCCACCACGCCGACCACGACCACGACGGTGGCGCCGACCACGACCACGACGGTGGCGCCGACCACGACCACGACACATCCGACGACGACCACCACGGTGGTGCCGAGCACCACCGCGACCACGACCCAGCACGGGTACTGGCTCGTAGGTTCCGACGGGGGCATATTCACGTTCGGTGCCGCTCACTTCTACGGGTCGACGGGGTCGCTCGAGCTTCAGCGGCCCATCGTGGGGATCTCCCCGACAAGCAGCCGAACCGGCTACTGGCTCGTCGCTTCGGACGGCGGCATCTTCGCTTTTGACGCCGGCTTCTACGGTTCCGTCCCTGGCCTCGGCTTCAATCCTGCGGGATCCGGGCTCGCCAATAGTCTCAACGATCCCATTGTGGGCATGGTGCCTTCGACGACGGGCCACGGGTATTTCATGGTCGCGTCGGACGGCGGAGTCTTCGCCTTCGGTGACGCCCACTTCGCCGGAAGCTGTCCCGGTATCGGAGGGTGCGTTGGGGCCGCAGTGGCCGTCGTACCCGACGCAACGGGGAACGGGTATTGGATTGTGACCAAAGCTGGGAATGTGTACGCCTTCGGCAACGCCGGCTACTTCGGCGCCCCGGGTCCCCAGGGCTCGCCCATGACTTCAGCCGTTGCGACGCCGGACGGACAGGGGTACTACATCGTGGACGGAGGCGGCCAGGTGTTCGCCTATGGCGATGCCACCAACCTGGGTAGCACGCCCACGGGCTCAGTCAACGGGCTCGACCCGGCGACGTCCATTTTTCTCACTGCTGATGGACGCGGCTATTGGATCACGACTGCCCTCGGCAAGGTGTACTCGTTTGGTGACGCACCGAACGAGGGTGATGAGTCCGGGACCCACCTCAACAGGCCGATCATTGCCGCCGCGGGTTGGTGAGCACGGGCCAGAGCGTCCCGGTGATGGAGCGAGCAGGTCTCAGTCAGGACCTGCAGTTGACCGAGCGAATCGTTGTGCCACGCTGGCGGTGCTCAGCGGGCGTGTGAGCTTTCTCTTTCCTCCACGGCTGGGGGTGTGAAGACCAAGGTGGACCCAGGTGGCGGGGATCCGAACAGTCGGGTAACCACATCCTCGTCGAAGGGAGCGTCGTCCGCCACCCTGCGGAAATCGCGAATGGCGGTACCCGTGCAGGACGTGTCCACCAAGGGAGCTCCACGGCCTTGATTCAGGTCGGCGACATCGACGGTGCGGAAGTCGACGCTGAAGCGGGCGCCGTCCGACGTGTTCGGGATAGAGGCGTGTAGATGCGCCCCGGAGAACAACATGACGGCACCTGGTGGCGGGACCAGTGTCAGATCGTGTGACGGGGTGTATCGCAGCGCCGCGGGACGGGCTTGCTGTTCACCCGATGTTTGCGAGGCAGTCTTCAGACGAGCATCGTTGATCTGGTAGTAGTCAAACTCGCGGGAGCTGTTCGTGACGGCCTGGTCGAATTTCTCAGGGTCAAATCGCATGGCATTGTTCTCACGGACGTTGAGTACGGGTAGCCACCAGTTGATTTGTTGTGCTGGTGCGCTGTACCAGACGTCTCGGTGCCACGGGAAGGCGTAAGCGATACCGGTGGTCAAGTGCCCCACGGGAAAGGATGTGCGAGGCTTCGGGACATCGTAGTGGGTCCCCTGGGCGCTGAAGCCTGTCTCGCGGATCACTCTGCCGACCAGTTCCTTCGACCTGGGGGAGTGGATGAACTGAGGCTTCCACGAGCCGAGCAGTTGTGCCATCTGAACCTTGTCGATGTACTCGTGGGCGTGTTCCGGGTCATAAGGCCGGAAGAGATCGGCAAGCTGCTCCCGCGTGTAATCGACGAAATCCCTCACTGAGGTCAGTTTCGTGAGAATAATCACGTCTCCGTCGTAGATGCCCTGTCGTAGCCGTGGAGCCGTCACGTCAGGGTCGATGAAGACGGTCATACTTGGCGAGCCTCCACGGGGGTGAATCCGATGCGGACGTCTCGTTGTGGAGCTGTGAGCGACGAAGGCGTCATGGTCGTACGACTGACTTGGTGCAGGTGTACGCCTCAGAGTACGGCGCGCGGCACTCCATTCCCCTGAGGCGAGCCAAGCCCAAGAAGACCTCGTCGTCCCACCAGTCGCGACTGGCCTGCGACGGGAAACACTTGTGCAACAGCTCTACCTTGCGGTGCGCCACATCCGCGGTCAGCGGGACGTACGTCGACGGGTGCCCGAGGTCGCCGTCCCATTTCGGGATCTCGTAGGACAAGCAAAGTTGGTCTCGAAAGACCGTCGGTAGCACTTCACCTATCGTCCGGTGGTCCTGATGGGCATCGTGGCTCGACGGCCCAAAGATCAGATCCGGGTTCCACGTGTGGGCAACGTCTTCCAAGATGTCCTTCACGCGATCCCAGACTGCGGGAAGACGGCCTTCCGGTAGCTCGTGGAGCTCAACGGTCAGGTCGGCCACTGGTATGAAGGCGGTGGCGGCATGTCGCGCCTCGGCGTGACGTTCTTCCGTCCCCGTGAGAACCAGGTATCGAACATGCAATCCGGGATGCCTTTCGGCCAAGGTGAGGAGTGTCCCACCTGCCCCGATCTCGATGTCGTCCGGGTGTGCGCCGACCGCCAGGATCGCCAGAGGCCTGTTTGGCGGCAGTTCGAGATGGAGGGATAGCACGGCCTCGGTCAGATCTTCAGAGGCTGGGATGCCGGTGACTCGTGCCGGGGAGGTTCGCCATCGACGGAGACGTCGAAGCTTTGAGCGGGGAGCCCAGATCGCTCAGGATCCCAGATCATCCATGGGCAGTCGGCGCGGTGGTAGCGGTCATCGAGCTGTGCCCGCTCCTTCACGGTGTCGGCCGGCGACCAGTAGCCCTTGTACGGGTAGGCCATCACGCGTCCTCGACGCACCAGCCGGACGAGTGCGTCCTCAACGAGGTCCTCGTCCTCATGGAGCTCGTCGAAGATCTCGGGCCGAAAGAGGAAGTAGCCACCGTTCTCCCAATGACGCAAATCCCGCATCGGCGTGACGCTTGTGATCATGCCATCATCGGCAATGTCCACTGCGTGATGAGAAGACTGCGGGGGAACGGCCAGCAGGCTGGCTACGGCGTTGCTCGAAGCGAAACGGTCGATCATGTCGGGCAGCGGGACGTCCGTGAGGACGTCCGCGTAGTTCGCCATAAACATCGGCTCGTCCTCGACAAAGCGGCGTACTCGGCGAAGCCGCTCTCCGATTTGGGAATTCAGACCGGTGTCGACCAAAGTGATCTGCCAATCGGAGATGTCGGTTCTGAAGAGCCTCGGTTCATGGCTGCCTCGATCGAGAACGAAATCGTTGGATCGGGTTTCGTCGTAGTTGAGGAAAAAGTCCTTTACTGCTGAGGCGCCGTAGCCGAGGCAGAGTACGAAGTCGGTATGTCCAAAATGGGCGTAGTACCGCATGACGTGCCAGACCAATGGGCGTTCACCGACGAGAGCCATGGGCTTGGGGCCGGTTGTGATGCCATCGCGCATCCGCATCCCGAGGCCGCCGCAGAAAAGAACAACCTTCATTGCCTCACCTCTTCAGACGATTTCGAGTTCCGGAATGGGAAAGACCAGATGCCCTCCCCAGGATCGGACGTAGTCCAGTTGCACGGAGAGTTCTTCACGTAGATTCCACGGCAGGACAAGCACATAATCCGGTCGGGTCTCGGCCAGATGTTCGGGCGCGTAGATCGGGATGTGGGTACCAGGTAAAAACTTTCCCTGCTTCACTGGACTGCGGTCGACGGTGTACTGGAGGAGGTCCTCCCGAATTCCGCAGTGGTTGAGCAGCGTGTTTCCTTTACCGGGTGCGCCGTATCCGGCCACAGACCGACCCTCCCTGGCTGCGCCAACGAGAAATTCTAGTAAGTCACTCTTTATTTTCAGCACCTCACTCGCGAATCCGGTATGCCCGGACAGCGTGTGCAGGCCCGCGTGGTCTTCTTCGTCGAGCAGCGCTTTCACTCGCGCTGTTGGCTCTCCCGGGTACTCCTCCGGGCGGCAGTACACGCGCAGCGATCCACCATGGGTGTCGAGCTCTTCGACATCGACAACGCGTAAGCCCGCCGTAGCCAGCGCCCTGGAGGCTGTGAGCAGAGAAAGGTATGAGTAGTGCTCATGATAAATGGTGTCGAATTGCCGCCGTTGCATCAACCGGAGAAGGTGGGGGAACTCCAGGGATATGACGCCAGTATCCTTCACGAGCGCTCGCAGACCCGCAGCGAAGTCCCGGATATCGGGGACGTGCGGGAAGACGTTGTTCGCCACCACCAGATCGGCGCGTCCGTAACGATCGGCAACAGTGGTGCCGGTCCCGAAGCCCAGGAATTGCACGACAGATTCAATGCCGAGGGACTGGGCCACCTCGGCGACGTTCTTTGCCGGCTCAATGCCCAGGACAGGAATGCCCTGGGCCAAGAAATGCTGCAGGAGGTATCCGTCGTTGCTCGCAACCTCGACAACAAGGTTGTCGTCCGTCAGCTCGAGTCTTTCGACCATCGAATCGGCGAACCGCTTGGCGTGTGCAACCCACGAATCCGAATACGACGAGAAGTAGGCGTAGTCGGAGAAAATCTCTTCACCAGATACGTACGCCGGCAACTGCACCAGGAGGCAGGACGAGCACTGGCGCACGTGGAGCGGGTAGAAGATCTCGGCCTGGTCGATCTGGTCCGCAGAGACGTAGCTCTCGCAGAGGGGTGACATACCCAGGTCGACAAAGGTCTCGGTGAGGCTTTCGCCGCAAATGCGGCATACACAGTGGGACGACATAACTCCCCGTTCCGACCGAAAGCGAACAAAGTGAGAAGAGATGCAGAGTTCCACCTTGATACGCAGGTCGGGAACCCAGGAGATCCATCAGGCAGCATCGGCCGCGCTGACGCTTTTCCGGGCTTGCCCGACCCCCTGCCTGGGGTATCACGCATCTGAGAGGTTGCTCTTTAGCAAATGTCGTGGCGAGTCGGGTAGGCGCGGTGCCAAGGTGGCCGGCTTCCCGGTCGAGAGGAGGCCGCGTTGGCTAGTCACGTCTGTCGCTGGTGCTCAGGGCAGTCCGGCGACCTGGTGCTCGACCTGGGCAACCAGCCTGCCTGTGATCATTTCCCGCCGTTCCACGGTACGGATTCTGACCCGACCTACCCACTTCGGATGTGGTTGTGCTCCACCTGCGGCTTGGCACAGCTCGTCGGCGAACCGATTGTTGCCGAAGAGCCGCTCGGCTCTGAACCGGAAGCTCTCGTCGCACAGGCCGCCGCTGCGGTCGAGCGCCTCGCAGCAACCGGATGGCTCTCCGGTCGGAGCCGGGTGGTCGAGTTCGCCAGCCCTCATGGAGGCTCGTGGCTGGACCTGCTGGTTGATCGGGGCTTGGCGCCGGTCGCCGAGAGTGAGCGCGGAGACGTGGTCATTGACTCCTTCGGGATGATGCACGACCCTGACCAGGCCGCGGCCCTGGCGGAACGGATGGCCCGGGTGGCCCCAGGGGGCGTCCTTTTGCTTCAGTACCACTCGCTGGAGACGATTGTCCGACTGGGCCAGTGGAATGCCCTCCGGCACGGGCACTTCGCCTACTACTCGACCAGCACGCTGGTGGGGATGCTTGAGGCCAACGGGTTCAGCCCACAGACGGCGTGGCGTTTCGATCTTTACGGCGGCACGATCCTCCTGGCCGCCTGTCGGGAATCCGATGCCGGCCCTGCGGTCGACGGATCCGTGGCGGCGCTCCTGACGGATGACAGCTGCCGGGGAGTTCGAGATCCGGTCGCAGTGGGGCGCCTGCACGACGAAGCGGAGGCCCACACCCGGGGACTGCGTGACTGGCTGGTGGCGCAGCAGATCAATGGACGAAGCGTTATCGGATACGGTGCCGCCTCGCGGGCGGTGGCGCTCCTCTGCAGAGCCGAAGTGGACCGGCGACTCTTGCCTGCGGTCGTTGACACGTCAACGGCAAAGCACGGGCTTCGCATGCCTGGGACAGACGTTCCCATTGTCGAGCCGGGTTTGTTGTTACGCGACGGTCCGCACGACGTTCTCTTGTTCGTCCCCGACCTGCTCGCCGAGGTCCAGAGAGCGTATCCCGAGGTCGAAAACGCCGGTGGCAGTTGGGTAGACGCCGAAGTACTGCGTGGATAGAGGAGCCAAATACCGGCCCCTTCGACGCGTGCCGACCCGCAGTCCTGGTCTCGTTTCTCAATGTGTGCGGGGGGCGAAGTTCGGATCAATCCGTGTACCTATGCCCCGACCGGAGCCTCCATTTCGGACAGGATCTCTCGCAGATGGTCGAGACAACGCCCCCTTGTCGGCCCGATGCTGCCGATTGGCATGCTCAGCTGTTCGGCTATCTCCTTGTATGGGAGATCGTCGTCACCCATCAACAGGCCGAGTAGACGTCTGCAACGAGGCGACAGCTGGTCCGCTGCCATCCGAATGGCTTTCACTTGCTCATCCCTCAGAAGGGCGGCGTCAAGGGGGTCCGCCTTGTCATCGGCGATCGAATACACCAGGTCGCTCGCGGAGACAACGACTCTGCCTCGTGGCGATTCTCAGGCTTTCGCGTCGCGAAGTGGTCGCGAGCCACGCACCGAGACGTTCCGGTTGTTCGATCCGATCGAGGTTCTCGACAAGCCTCAGCCATGTCGTTTGACAGACTTCCGCAACGTCGGCATCGCTCAACCGGCATCGTCTGGCGATTGCCGCGACCAGTCCGCCAAAGCGACCAATGAGGGTTTCCCATGCCGCTGCCACCCCCTCGCGTGCCTGGGCCACAATGAGGACCAGGTCGGCATCGTCCGCCGAAGGTGTCGATGCCCCCTTCAATGAACTCTTGCTGCGAAGATCCGCCGTTTGATTGACCGCCGACACGTTTCACTCCATCTCATGGCCGAGGTCTTTCGACCATCAGCACGGGTTAGCCGATCAGTCCCCACTCCTAATCGGTCATGTCACGTCAATAGTCCCGAAGAAACTGGGACTCGTCATCCCCTCTATTGGGGAACCTTCGTCCCTGAATTGGGGATAGCTGTTCGTGCGACGGGGGCGGTTGTCAACCTGCGGGGCGTGGACAGGGCGGTGGGCAGACGTTGCTGCCTTGCGCATTCACCCCCGGCGTCACCGTCTTGACGCCGGAGACGTCACGAGACCCGTGGCCGGCGCCAAGCGACTGGCGCCTACTGAGACTCGGAGCCTGTCGGTTGGGGCTCCCGCTCCCGTCGGTATGCGTTCAGGATCTGGGCAATCATCATTGGTACCGTCGCCAGGATGATGTACAGGTCGAGTCCGATCGACCAGTTGTCGACGTACAACAGGTCCAGCCTGCGATAGGCATGGAACGATGGGTTGTCTCGTGCTTCGAGCTGCCAGAGCCCGGTGATACCCGGTTTGGCGTCATGGCGACGCAGGAGTTCGGAGTCGAATCGGGCGACCTCGTGAGGCATGGCGGGACGGGGGCCCACCAAGCTCATTGTCCCCAAGAGGACATTGAAAAGCTGAGGTAGTTCGTCGATACTCAGTGCACGCACGACTGCTCCGACCCTCGTCATCCTTGGATCGTGGGCCGCCTTGAAGAGGGGGCCGTCGGTTCGCTCGTTGATCGCCTCGAGGTCGGGGTCTGTGTCGGAATTGGGCGCCATAGATCGCAGCTTGTAGACCTGGAAGGGTCGGCCACCTAGGCCGATTCTTACTTGGCGATAGAGGACTGGACCACGGTCTTCGATGCGGATGGCGATCCCGGACAGCACCAGGATCGGCGCGGAAATCAACAGGCCGATGGCCGCTCCGATCACGTCGACAACTCGTTTCACCTTCAATTGCCACCTCCGCTGTCGTTGCGGTTCGACATAGAGAAACGTCTCGCCGCTCAGCGGAGACCACCGGACCCGGTGTGCTCGCAATCCACGGAAGCCGGGCCAGACCTGTACATGAAGTCCTTGGTCCGTTCCGACATCAATCGCATCGCGAATCTCGGATGCGGAAAGCGCGTTGGCTACGAGCAGCACGCCCGTAGCATCGGTCTGGCGGGCGACTTCGGGAAGATCAATGAGCGTTCGTCCGTGGCAGAGATTCTCCCACTCCGCACGGCGCCAGGATTTCCCGATAACTCCCCGCACCTCGTATCCCAGCTCAGGCTGCGTGTTCAACATGGTAGAGACCGCGATGGCGTCATCGTTGGTCCCGATCATGATGAGCCCTCGTTGGTGACGGCCCATGGTGCGTTCAGAACGCAACCAGTGGCGGAACATCCCTCTTAGAGCTACCAAGGCAAGGATGCATGAACCGGCAGCGATAAGGGCCATGGCGCCGCTGCGTCTCCAGTCTCCGCGGACGAGTTCGAGCGCGATTGCAGCAAGACCAACCGCAAAGACAATCCTGGCGACCTCCTGTCCGCGCTGTACGCATAGCCGCGATCGGTACAGCCGCAACAATTTCATGGTGACAATCGTTACGACCAATGCGGCCACTGCAGCGCTCCACTGACGACTCGGCGTCATGGTCGGCATGGTGATCGTGCCGAGAACGAGCCACGCGCTGCCGGCGGCAACGACATCGACGGTGAGAAGCCGCGCCTTCAGCCCACTCTTCCTGATTTGACCGATCGGTGGCTGATCGGAAGATTCTCGTTCAGCTTGACCGCCTCCGGCCTGAATGGGAAGAAGCCGTGCCTCGGCGACACCGTCGAGCGGCTCGACGGGGAGACGTTCCGCCAGCTCCTCAACGGAAGGAGCTCGCCAGCTTGTGCTCAGTTCGGACGGCACGGCTACAACTCCCCGAGAGCCGATATGTCGTATTTCGCCAATGGTTGCATTCGTCTGCTACTCCCCTGGGAATCCTGTTCACAGGAATGGATTCGCGGCATTGTCGTCTGGGGATCGTCGGATCTGAAGCTGGCTATTGATGCACGGTCACACGCCTGCTCGCCTTGAGGAGATGTGTCGATCGCGAATGTGTGCCTTGTGTCCGAGGGCAGCAGTGCACTCGTGATACGTGCGCAACCGCATTGCTGGGGAGGGTTGGTAACATGATTCCTGTTGCATTCCTTCCGTTGCTGGAGAATGCGGACGGTCGAATTCGAGCGATTGGGGGGATTGCGATGGATCATGGCGAGCGCCTTTCGCTGCTTCCCGTTCAGAGCAGCAGCTCGAGGGAGCGATGCAGGTCATGCGGGATGGCGCAGCCGGCAGCCGGACGGGTGGATGTCGATGTCGACGATGACGTGGTCGTGATGAAGGGACCCGATTTCAAGGGGTTCGTCGTTGTACCCCGCCTTCACGTCAAAGGACTCGAGGAGCTCTCGATCAGTTGCCGTGCGAATGTCCTCGCTGCTGTCCAACGTGCGGCACGAGCTGTGAGGGAAGAGAATCCCTGTTCAACGGCCCAAATTGTCGTAGTGACTGACCTGGTGAGATCAGAAGGTCACATGTGCATCCGCGTGCTGCCGAGCGTTGCCGACAATTCGATGGGCTCCAGCCCGCGGTCCCGCTTGAGCGCTCGGCCGGCGGTTGTGCGAACAACGGATGAACAACAAATCGCGGCCGGACATGAGCACAACGGGCGGACAACAAAGTCTCAGTTTCTCCCAGGCAGTTCAACAAATTGCACCTCAAGACCTAGTTCTCAGTCAACGCATTTGCTGGCACTGCTCGCAGATTTGCCCGCTCACGCAAGATTTCTTCCCCCGTGGTGACACCCCTCGTGACATACCGATTGACCCTCTGAAGAGCTATCGGTATCATCAGCGGCTCCGGGTCGGCGTGATGATCTATGGACCAAATTGGCGTGGTGCATAGGGAGCAAAGGTCAACCGACCCGTCTCGATGGGCGGTGCAGCAACCGTGACGATCACCAAGGGTGACAATCCAGGGCGAAGGCGGACAGACGTCGTGTCGGCCACGGCGCAGGCTCGGCTGGAAGCATCGGGAATTCCCGCGCGGATCCTGGTTGCTGGTAGCGATCTGTTAGCCGACGCATTGGCCAGCGCGCTTGAAACATATGGATTTGCCACCTTTAGCATCGCAGCCAGCGTGCCCGGGATTGAAGGTGGGATCGACTGGCGGCCGGATCTCGTTCTTCTCGATGCCCGATCCCTCGACATTCCTTCTGGATCTGCCCTCATCGACGGCTTCCGTCGAGCAGGCCTCCAGGTATGCGTCATCGACGCGGCGGACAACGACGACCGGTCGAATGCCTGGTTACGGGCTGGAACCTCCGCTCTCATCGACAAGAGCGATCCGTTCGATCAACTGTTCCGAACGATCACCACCCTTCTGCGAAGTCGGTTTCTCGAGCAGATGGCGCCACGGTACTTCGACACATTGTCATTGACGCCGGTTGTCGAGCGTAAGCAGGAAGGTCTCGAGTTGTTCGCCGCGCTCACTGAGCGTGAACAGGTCGTTTTGGCCGAGCTCATCGAAGGCCATTGCGCAGAAGACATTGCGAAAGCGGCCTTCGTATCAATTTCGACGGTCCGGTCACAGATCAAGGCGATACTTCAGAAGCTCGGCGTGAGTTCGCAGCTGGCCGCTGTGGCAATGGCGCGGCGTGCCGGCTGGTCCTTTGAGAGGCTGCCCGGGACGCCCCCTGATCCCTCGAGCAGCCGGCGTTCTCAAGTCTCCTGACCGTAGACGGTCGGGCCGCTCTCAGTGGAGGGCACTGGCTGAGGGGGCGGTACTGCCTGACCAAACAGACCGGTGGTGTATCTCGAGGCCCTCTGAGCGCTCGTCTTGAGGTATGGCGCCAAAACGTAGCGGGATCATCCTCGCACCAACATGCAGGGCGATATGAAGGTCGCAGTCTTCGGTCTCGGCTATGTCGGCACCGTTACCGCAGCCTGTCTCGCTGTCAACGGTCACGACGTCTGGGGTGTCGATCCTGACGAGTTGAAAGTCGCCGCGATTTCCCATGGGACCAGTCCCGTCGTTGAGCCGGGCCTTCAATCCCTGGTCACCCAAGCGGTCTCGTCGGGAAAGCTCCACGCCACCGTCCGGCCTGCAGATGCGTTAGGTGATGCCGACATCTCGCTCCTGTGCGTTGGCACTCCGTCTGCGACGAGCGGCGAAACGAATCTCGCCTACATCTACCGCGTCGTGGAGGATCTCGTGGAGTCGCTCACGGACTCGGTTTCCTCACGACCATTTCATACTGTCGTAATCCGCAGTACGGTCCCACCAGGCACCGTTGAGGACGTCAATGCCGTATTGCAAGGTGCTTTTCAGCATATCGGACCGGATGTCGGCGTTGCGATGTGTCCAGAGTTTCTGCGGGAAGGCACGGGGATAGCGGACTTCTTCGCACCCCCTTACACCGTCATCGGCGCCTCAGATCTTCGAGCAATCGACGCAGTCTCACGCCTCTTTTCTTTTCTCGGATCCTCGCTTCGGGTAGTACACCCTCGTACCGCTGAAGCCTTGAAGTACGCATGCAATGCGTTTCATGCGACGAAGATTTCCTTCGCCAACGACATGGGGCGGATCTTCAGTCGACTCGGGGTCGACAGCCGAGAAGTCATGGAGCTGTTCTGCGAAGACACGCTTCTCAATATCTCGCCCAAGTACCTGCGACCCGGCTTTGCCTTCGGCGGATCCTGCCTCCCGAAGGACCTTCGATCCTTGCTCTATCTGGCCCGCGCCGAAAGCGTCGACATACCGCTGTTGTCGGGCGTCTTGGCCAGCAACCGGTTATCGATTGACGAAGCCATCGATCGTGTCGTCGCCGGTGCGGGCAATAGGGTCGCCATGCTCGGATTGAGCTTCAAGCCGGATAGCGACGACCTACGTGAGAGCCCCTACGTCGACCTTGCGGAGACGCTGCTCGGCAAGGGTTACGAAGTCCGCATCTACGATCCCGTCCTGAACCCCTCGTCGCTCGTTGGCGCCAACCGGCAGTACGTGGAGTCAAGACTTCCGCACCTCAAGCGCATTCTCACCGACAGTCCCGAAGAGGCGATTGCAGGGGCCGACATTGCGATTGTTTCGCATTCGACGACTCGGGTCGTCGAGACGCTGCTTGCGTCCCCACCGCTTGCGAGTTCTCGACCTCGACGGTCGCTTGGGGCCGGAACTCGAGGCGCTGGGCTGCTACGAGGGGTTCGCCTGGTGACAGAATCGCGAGCAGGACCCGCCGTCAGTGGCTCGGTACGGGTCGAAGGCACGAGCCCAACCGGCAGACGGGGCGGCACCTTTTGGCACGCGCGGAAGAGTCCTGATTCTCGTGCAGAACCTCTCAGTGCCGTTCGATCGGCGAGTCTGGCTCGAATGCCAGTCGCTGATCGGTGCCGGCTTCCAGGTCGCGGTGGTCTGTCCGAAGGCACCTGGGGACCCGACCTATTCCAGGCTCAATGGAGTGGAGCTGTTCAAGTACCGGCCTTATGCGCCGGGCGGATCGAGCGCGTCCTTCGTCATTGAGTACGCCTATTCCTTCGTTGCCACGCTTCTGCTGAGCTTGAGGGCGAGCTCTGCGCGGTCGATTCAGCGTCGTCCAGAGCTGCAATCCACCTGACCTGTTCTGGCCCATCGGGATGCTGTTTCGGCTGCTTCACCGATCTGCGTTCGTCTTCGACCATCACGACCTCTGTCCGGAGCTGTACCAATCTCGCTTTCCGGACGGAAACAAGCTCGTCTACCGGGTGCTGCGGTTGATGGAGCGCCGCACCATGAGGACCGCGGACCACGTGATCGCCACCAACGACTCGTACCGGCAGATCGCCGTCGAGCGGGACGGAGTCGCCCAGGCGTGCGTGACGGTGGTACGGACGGGTCCGGATCTGACCCGACTCAGTCGCACGGCGGCGGAACCGAACCTCCGGCGTGCCAGACCGCATCTGGCTGCCTACCTCGGAGTCATGGGACCGCAGGACGGCGTGGACCTCGTGTCTGGAGTGGCTGATCACGTGGTGCACCGACTTGGGCGTCGCGACATCAGCTTCACCCTCATCGGATCCGGCGATTGCTTCGATGACCTGGTCGAGCAGAGCGAGCGCCTCGGCCTCACTGACTATCGTCACGTTCACCGGGCGTATCCCCGATGCGGACGTGTCCGCCATCCTGTCCACTGCCGACGTAGGCATCTCACCCGACCCCAAGAACCCCTTGAACGATCTCTCCACCATGAACAAGACGATGGAATACATGGCCTTCGCGCTCCCGGTCGTCGCCTTCGACCTGCGCGAGACCCGCGTCTCGGCGGGCGATGCCGCTGTGTACGCCACTCCCAACGACGTCGACCGAGCTTGCGCAGCTCCTGGTTGACCTGGTCGATGACGAACCTCGACGCATTCACGATGGGCCTGGCCGGACGGGCTCGGATCGAGCACGCGTCTGGCATGGAAGCATCAGGCTCCTCGCTACGTGGGGGTCTACGAGAAGCTCATGCAGGGCCTCCCAGCGTCGCGCTCTCAGTCAACTGCTGGGGGCTGACCAATGTGTGGAATCGCCGGCGCCTATCAGCAGGTCGACGGACGCGTCGGCACCGAGACGATGGGTCGGTGCCTCGACCATCGAGGTCCCGACGAGGAAGGTTCGTTCTCCTACACCGACGACCGGGTCGATGTGCACTTCGCCCACCGCCGCCTTTCGATCATCGATCTTCAGCATGGTCAGCAGCCCTTGGTCGAAGCAGCCATTCGTCCTTTGTTACAACGGCGAGCTTTACAACTTCCGGGAGATCAGAGCCGAACTGGTCGCCGAGCGGCGCCCGCTTCGCGACGACCTCGGACACAGAGGTCGTTCTCGAGGCGTGGCGGCGCTGGGGACCCGCAGTGCCTGCGACGGTTCCGAGGCATGTTCGCCTTCGCCCTGCTCGATCAGAGCACAGGATCGCTCTTCCTCGCCCGGGACCATTTCGGGATCAAGCCCCTGCACTACATCCGCCGGAAGGACGGCGTCGTGTTCGCCTCCGAGCTCAAGGCGCTGGTGAGCACCTTCGGCTCCGAGCTGCGCATGATCCCCAAGGCACTCGTGGCCTCCATGCTGTACTACTGGGTGCCCGACCAAATGTGCTCGGTGCAGGGTGTCGAGAAGCTCCAGCCGGGAACCTGGGCCGAGTTCCGTCCTGACGGCACATCTCGCGTCGAGTGCTACTGGGACATCGTTGAGGAGGCGGCGGCGGCTCAAGAGAGCCACTACGACCTCAGGGAGGTCATCGAGGAGTCGGTGAGAGCGCACCTCGTGGCGGACGTTCCGGTGTCGAGCTTTCTCTCCGGCGGCCTCGACTCGAGCATCGTGACCGTGTTGGCGAAGCGGGCCAATCCCGAGATCGACGCGTACACCATCACATTCCGAGCTCAGGACCATCGGCTCGAAGCCATGCCGGACGACGCGGTCTACGCCCGAAAGATCGCGCAACGTCATGGCATCGACCTCCATGAGATCGAGATTCAGCCCGATGTGGTCGAGCTCCTCCCGAGGATGGTCGACATTCTCGATGAGCCCATCGGTGATCCGGCGGCCATCAACACGCTCCTCATGTCGCGAAGCGGCGCGCGCCGCCGGCGTCAAGGTTCTCCTGTCGGGGATGGGCGCGGACGAGCTGTTCGGGGGCTACCGCAAACACGTGGCATGTGTGCTGGCCGGGCGCTACCGAGAGCTTCCGGCCTTCGTCCACCGCTCGGCCAACGGCGTCGTGAAGCGGCTGCCCGTGACCGCGGCGGGTCGTGGCCTTCGCTACGCCCGCTGGGCCAAGCGGTTCGTGACGTTTGCCGAACTTCCCGAGGAGGCGGCCTTTCGCAGGAGCTACAGCCTGTACGACTCCGGCCGAGCTGGCGGCGCTCCTCAGCCCCGAGCTGCAGCAGAGACGTCGACGAGGTCGTTCGCCCAGCACCTGCAGGTCTACGAGGACAATCGGCTTGTCGGACCCGGTCAATCGCATGTGCCTGGCCGACACCCGAATGTTTCTTCCCGGCCTCAACCTCGCCTACACCGACCGGGCCAGCATGGCCGCCTCGACCGAGGTGCGCGTGCCGTTCGTCGATCCCGAGGTGTTTCGGGCCGCCTTCTCGCTCGTCGGGCAAGGACAAGGTCTCGGGGAAGAGCGGCAAGGTTGCATTGAAGCGCGCCGCCGAGGCCTGGCTTGCCGAAGGAGATCGTCCACCGACCCAAGGCGTCCTTCTCGGCTCCGCTCCGATCGTGGGTGACTCGAGATCTACGCGAAGTCATCGACGACTCGTTGCTCGGGGGTGAACTCGTGGAGACAGGCTTTCTCCACCGGCCGGCCGTCTCTGCGCTCGTCCAGGAGCACCGGTCGGGACGAGAGGACCGATCCAAGCAGATCTGGCAGCTGCTGACCCTCGAGTACGTGGTACCGCCAGACCCGCCAAGCGGGAGTGGGGCTGTGACCCGAACGCCCGGAAAGGAGTCAGACGACCGGTGAAGCAAGTTGCGCAGAACTACCGCTCGGGGGAGCTCGCCGTCATCGACGCGCCTGCTCCTTCGTGTGCGCCCGGAGGGGTGCTCGTGCGATCGCTCTACTCCCTGATCTCCACGGGTACCGAGCTGATGAAGGTGGGGGAGTCCAAGCTGTCGCTGGTCGGCAAGGCGACGAGCCCGGCCCGACCAGGTGAAGAAGGTGCTCGACGCCGTCCAGCAGCAGGGCGCGCTCACCACCTACAAGAAGGCGATGAACCGGCTGGACTCTTACTCGCCCTTGGGCTACTCGCTGGCCGGTGTCGTCGAGGAGGTCGGGACAGGGAGCCGAGGAGTTCTCGGTCGGCCAGCTCGTGGCGTGCGCGGGAAACGAGTTTGCGCTCCACGCCGAGATCAACTGGGTGCCGACCAATCTCTGCGTGGCGGTGCCCGACGGTGTTTCGCCCCAGTTGGCCGCCTTCGCCACCGTGGGTTCGATCGCCTTGCAGGGCGTTCGTCAGGGCAATGTGCAGATCGGGGACACGGCGTGCGTCATCGGCCTGGGCCTGGTCGGGCAGTTGGTCGTCCAGCTGCTCGGTGGCCTCCGGAGTCCAGGTGGTCGGGCTCGATCCCGACCAGGACCGATGCCGGCTGGCCGAGAAGGCGGGCGCCCTGCTGTGCACGGCGCCGGACGACGAGGGCTGCGCTGCGGTGGAACAGGCCTCTCGAAGGCGTCGGGAGGTATCGGTGCCGACCGGGTGTTCCTGGTGGCGGGCGGCTCTTCCAACCAGCCGGTCGAACTGGCGGCTCGCCTCGCGCGCGACCGGGCAACGGTCGTCGACATCGGCAAGTGCAAGCTGGATCTGCCCTGGAACGACTATTACGAGAAGGAGCTCGACCTTCGGTTCTCCCGCTCGTACGGACCGGGCCGCTATGACCCCAGATACGAACTGGACGGCGTCGACTACCCGGTGGGCTACGTACGATGGACGGAGCGCCGCAATCTTCACTGCTTCATCGACGCCGTGGCCAGAAAGGAAATCGATCCCGAGCCACTCATCGCAGGGATCTTTCCCCTCGAGGACGCGCCGGACGTCTACGAGCAACTCAGCACCGGGGTGTTGCAGGGGTCGGTTTTCTCTTCGAGTACGACTCGCCGGCCGAGAGCCGACGCTCGCAAGCTGCGAGCGAGCCGCCGATGCCCGCATTCGGCCCAGGCGGGACGACGGCATCGACACGCTTCGTGCGGCTCGCAGATCCGAGAACCAGAACGGCGCACGTGCGGATCGGGTTCGTCGGCGCCGGCAACTATGCCTCGTCCATGCTGCTTCCCCATCTCGTGAAGGAGCCCGGGGTCGACCTGGCACAGCGTGTGCGACCCGCCGCTCACTGTCAGCCGTCAACGCGCAGCGCAAATTCGGATTTCGAGAATGCCGGCACGGACACTGGATGCCCTCCTCGAGGATCCGATCGATCGATGCCGTCTTCATCGTCACTCGGCACAGCTCCCATGCCGACCTGACCTGCCGCGCGCTCGAGGCCGGGAAGGCCGTCTTCGTCGAGAAGCCATTGGCTCTGACGCTTGACGAGCTCGAACGGATCCTCGCGACAGTGGACGCGACCGGGAACGACAGGGTCATGGTCGGCTTCAATCGTCGCTTCGCTCCACTCCTCGTGGAGATGCGGCAACGATTCGGGCGAGTCATCCGAGCCGACAAACGCCCGGTACCTCGTCAATGCCGGACGCCTCGGGTCGGACAGCTGGTATCGGGACAGCGAAGCTCGAGGGCTCTCGGTTCGTCGGCGAGGGTGGGCACTTCGTGGACACCATCAGCTGGTGGATCGGCAGCGACCCAGTGGAGGTCATGGCGATGGCTGCCGGCGGGCGCGACGAGATGCAGGTGAGCCTTCGCTACGGCGACGGGTCGCTGGCGACGATCACCTACCTGACGAGCAGCACACCGACGCTTCCCCAAAGAGACCTTCGAGGCTTCGAGCGGTGGGCGGACGGCTCGGCTCGACAATTTCAGGCGGGCCACCGTCTGGGCGGGTCCCGCGTGCTCGGGTCCGTCGGCATCTGGGTCCGCCGGACAAGGGCCAGCGTGCCCAGATCAAGGCCTTCCTCGACGCGGTGCGCACCGGCGGACCGATGCCCATCTCGCTGGAGTCCCTGACGGCCACCACCCGCGCCACTCTTGCCGCTGCCGCCGCCGGCGTCGCAAGCGGCACGCCTGCGCAGCTGTGACGTCTCGACGCCTGCCCCGGAAGGGCGGGCGAGCTCGGTCATCATGAACTCGGTCGAGCTCGAATGGCGCTTCCGCCGACTCTCGAAGATGTCCGCCGCCGAGGTGGGATGGCGGATCTCCGACCACGTGCGGCGCAAGCGGTGGGCGTCCCAGCAGGTCATGCCCGGAGTGTCCGCCTCAGTCCTGGGCGTCCGCTCTCCATGGACGTGCCGGGCACGCCTGGGCATCGGTCCGGGATGCCACCTTTCGTGCGCTTGCCTGCCGAGGAACTGTTGCGGGCCGTTCCGGACGACGCGCGCCGAAAGCGTGATCGCGGCGGCAGAGGAGATGCTGGCGGGGCGGTGGGAGCTCCTCGGTGTCGCTGCGCCGGGACATGGAGGATCCGGACTGGTTCTTCGATCCGGTGACCGGGAAGCGCGCACCTCAGGTCGACTACTGCTTCAAGGTCAATCACCGATCCGAGGACGTCACGGGAAACGTGAAGCAGATCTGGGAGCTCTCGCGCATGCACCACCTCACGGTGCTCGCGGCAGCCTTCGCTCTTTCCGGCGACGAACGCTACGCCGAGCGCGCCGCCTCGCATCTCCGTTCCTGGTGGGCGCAGAACCCTTTTCTCTCCGGCGTGCACTGGACAAGCGGGATCGAGGCCGGGCTGCGGCTGATCAGCTGGGTCTGGGTGCGCCGACTGCTCGACGGGTGGGACGGGGTCGCGGAGCTCTTCGAGCGAAACGAGGTGGCGTTGCGCTCAGATCTGGTGGCACCAGCACTACCTCGCGTCCTTCCGCAGCCGAGGGTCGTCCGCCAACAATCACGTCATCGCCGAGGCCGCCGGCCTCCTGGTGGCAGCGCTCGCCTTTGACTGGTTCGCCGAGAGCTCCCGCTGGAGCCGAGCGAGGCGGCACGGGTTCTCGAGCAAGAGCTGAGGAGCAACACCTTTCCCAGCGGGGTCAACCGAGAGATGGCCTTCGAGTACCACGGCTTCGTCGCCGAACTGGCGATGGTCGCGGCGGCTGAAGCAGGCTGGGCGGGCCGTCCTCTGTCGGACGACTCTGGGCGCTGCTGTACCGCATGTTCGACGTCGTCGCGGCGACGGTGGATGTGAAGCTCCGCGGCGCCGCGCCATGGCGACGGAGACAACGGGAGGGCACTTGTCCTCGATCCTCCGACCGCCGAGCGGTGGTCGGGCCTTCTTGCCATCGGCGAGGCCCTGTTCGACGCGCCGGCGTGGTGGCCCAGGGTCGAGCCGACGGTGACCAGCACCCTCCTGGCGTTCATGGCCGGCCGTCGCCCGACGGCGGACCCGCGAACGCCGCCCGAGCCATTATGCCGATGCCGGGCTCGACCTTGATGCGGAGCTGCGCCCGTCCGACGGCGAAGAGATCTGGTGCCGATGCGATGCCGGTCCACATGGGTTCCTGTCGATCGCGGCCCACGCCCATGCCGATGCTCTCGCGGTCGAAGTGCGCTACAACGGGATGGACGTCCTGGCCGATCCCGGGACCTACTGCTATCACGGCGAACCTCGCTGGCGCAGCTACTTTCGCTCGACCCTGGCCCACAACACCATCGAGGTGGGTGGCCAGGACCAGTCGACTTCGGGTGGCCCCTTCCTCTGGACCCGACACGCCCGGAGCCGTCTGATCGAGTTGGAGAGCGATGCGGAGACGGGGAGGTCGTCGCCTGGTCCGCCGAGCACGATGGCTACCGATCTCTCACCCCGCCCGTGCGTCACTCGCCGGTCGGTGCGTACTCGGCGAGCCGACTCCGGCGACTCGAGATCGTCGACTGCCTCGAGACGACAGGAGAGCATGCCCTCCGGCTGGCATTCCACCTCGGGCCCGACATCGACGCCCGGATGGTCGGGCAGAACGCCGAGCTCACCTGGTCAGATGGGCACTTCCACGCGATGCGCCACGCTCATATTGCCGGACGGATTGTCGTGGTCGCTCCACAGAGGTGAGACCGATCCCGTCCTCGGATGGTATTCCCCGCGTTTCGGCGAGAAGCAGCCGGCTTGGGCTCTCATCGGGCGAGGGAAAATGCAGTGGTACCGGCTCGGACACCTACACGACTGCTCTCCAGTTCCACGCGTGAACTTGCGGGTCCAGATGGCGTGAGGTCCTCTCGAGCACGTCGTCTAAGTATCTGTAGCACCCTGGCCTGCTCTAACAGAAGGTGAGTCACCCGGTGAGGACGCTCTAATGGTCGTGCGCGCGGGTACCACCGGGTCTCTGGAGTCCGGCCACCCCAGGCATTCTGGGAAGGCAGACGTCCAGGCCCACCTGCGTATGGCTCTGAATCTGCTGACGGACGACCCCACTCAGCCGTCCGGGGCCCACTGGTGCTGGACGCGGATCGTGCCGGCGATGGCCAACCGACTGCTCCCCGGTGAAGAACTCCACCTGATGGTGAGTCCATCGGCGCGGCACTATTTCCCGGACGACGGGGATGCCGTTCGTTGCCTCACCTTTCCCTGGTCGAACGAGCATCGGCTCTTACGGACGGCAAGTGAACACCTCGTCACACCGTTTCGGCTTCCTCTCCGCCATATCGACCTGCTGAGCACCGCCATCGCCCCTGCGGTGAAGTCCACGCGCTCGCTTGTCATCCACATGAAGACAATGCACGCGTTCACCGTTCCGGAGACAGTGGGCATCGGTCCCCGCACATACCGCCGTTTGAACTACCAACGTTCGGTCCGTATCGCTGACGCGGTCATCGTCAACTCCAACAGCCTGCGTGCTGAGATCGACCAATATCTCCAGGTCGACCCCCGGAAGGTCAGCCTCATTTACGAGGCGGTCGACCACGACATCTTCAAACCAGGGGACCGCGACGCTGCGCGCGCTCATGTGGCTCCGTTCGGGATCTCCGGGCCATTCGTTCTGTTCGTATCTTCCCTATGGCGCTACAAGAACGCCGACGGGCTGCTGCGTGCTTGGAGGATGATCCGTCACGAGCTCGCAGGCCGCCAGCTCGTCATTCTCGGAGCCGAACGTGATCAAAAGTACTCGGCGGAGCTCCATCAACTGGCTGCCGAACTCGGCATCGCCGGCGACGTCGTCTTTGCTGGCGGCGTGCCCAACGAGGAAACCGCCCACTTCTACCGAGCGGCCGATCTTCTGGTGTACCCCTCGTTCAATGAGACCTTCGGGTTGCCGATCCTCGAAGCGATGGCGTGCTGCCTGTCCGGTCGTCACGTCCAATCTCAGTTCGATGCCCGAGATTGCCGGTGGAGCGGCCATTCTCACGGATCCGCACGATCCGGGCGCGATCGCCCGATCGATACTTGAGGCAGTCGGTTCCGAAGTGCCCAGGCTTCAAATGGAGGGGCTCCGTCGGGCCCAGACAATTCACCTGGGATGCAACCGCAGAGGCGACTCTGAACGTCTACCGACAAGCGGCCGAGCAGCGCCAGCGATAAGGGCTCCTATGAAGGCTGTTCGGGCGATTCACTCGGCGATCGCCCGGTCGGAGATTGTGGCGACAGGGCGAGAAGATACCTGGTGTTTCTCGCCAGCCTGCTCCGAACAGCTTCTGTGGCGGACCGACGATGTGCTCCCTCCATGGACCGGCGAGTCCAGGATTGCAACATCATGATGGCGACGACTGCGAGGGCGACGCTCAGCACGTACGCTGTGGCGGCGCCTGTGACCCCGTAGGCAGAGGCCAAGATGCTCACGGCTGCGACGCCAAAAGCCAACTTCGCGAGCTGGAGAACAAAGAGTGGCTGCACGCGGCGCGTGGCGGTCAAGGTGATGATCGGCCCAACACCGAGGGCGGCAAGCACAACGGAGACGGCAAACAGCCGAGCGCATGCTGCGTATTGCACGAACTCGGGGCCGTACAGCAGCTTCAAGAGCGTGGGCGCCGCCACAAAGACAACAACTCCACAGGCGAGTGACGCCGCAAGACCCGCACCGGTGACGAATCGTGACACCTTGAGCATTCCAGTCCAGCCGCGGTCGGCGAATTGCTTGGTTGCCTCGGGCAAGCCGAAGCTTCCGCTGGCGTTGATCACCACCGTCGTCGGGCCGGCAACAAGTCCCTGCGCAGCCTTCAAACCTCCGAGTGCGGCGGGACCCAAAATGACACCCGCAAGGATGAGATAGAGCTGACTCGCCCCCCAACTGGCGGCACGCTCGCTGGCCAACCACCGACTCGTGGGCCAACGAGACCAGAGAAAGGCGGCCCCTCCGCGAATCGAGGGGCGCACCGAGAATTGACGGAGACCATAGAGTGCGAGATCGCCGCTCCGAAGCCCCAGGCGGCGACAACGGCGAAGACCGAATGAAGACCGGCCAGGAAAACCAACACGAACCCGACCGCTTGCACGCCATTGAACACGAGGTCGTTCATGAGCGACTTCTTCGGTTGTCCCTGCATGAAGCCGATCCATCGCCAGTAATCCTGGAGATCGAGCACGACCACCCATGGGGCTACCGAGAGCAGGCCCACTCCAAAGGTGTCTTGACCGACAACGAGGAGGGCCGAACCTACGGCTGCGATGATGCAGGCGGCCATGAGGCCGAGTGTTATATCTGCCGCAAACCCACGCCGAACGAACTCCGCCTTTTCATCCCCACGCATGTCACCCATGATGGCCATCGGGTCGGTGATCAATGACCGATGCAGCGTCGCCAACAGGATCCAGACTGTGTAAGCAAGGGCGAAGGCGCCAAGGCCCGACGGGCCACTGATTCGAGCGACGACGATCCCGACAGCGAAATTCGATGTCGAAGCCACGCACTGGTCCGCCATGGTTAATGTGGCCCGGCTGGCCGTGCTGTCGCGGCGGGGCCATCGGGTTCTGAATACCGTGGCGGACATGCTCGTTACCGGTCTCGGTCTGCGCGAGCAAAGGACTCGCTAGCGTGTGTGCGCGTCATTGGGGTTCGAACGAGGCGATCCCGGAGGATCGCCCGCAAGACACAGAGCGCGACGCCACCTCGCAAATACAGCGACGAAGAACATTCCCTGGTCAAGAGCTCGCGTGACACACCGAGCCGAGCAGGATCGGAACGTCGAGGTCCTGGACACGAGGATGTTCATCTTTTCCCCGGGTCGAGCGCCTACGACCGTATCTTCCACCCCTGTCGGACCTCCATATAGAGACGTCAAGCCCAGATGCCGATTCGGAGACGACCACGACAGCCGATTCGGACTCATCACACTCAATCCGGGACCCATCTCAGTGCTCAATAGCGACCTCCATCAGCCTCTCGAACGAACCGGGACCTCAGACCTCGCCTCATCGCCGGGACCAAGGATTTCCGTGGTCGTGGTTGCGGCCGAACAGCTCTTCGCCTTCGGGCTGGCCCGTCTTCTCGGAGAGGACGTCTGCCTGGACGTCATCGGCGTGTCCGACGGTGAGCCAGATGTGGCCGAAGTGTGTGTCGCCAACTCCGTTGATGTCGTCCTGATAGATCTGGAACTCTCACGAGCCAACTGCATCGATGTTGTTCGCCAGATTGCTTCGGACCGTCCCGCCACCAAGACGCTGGTCTTCACGTCCAATCCGGACTGGCGTGTACGCGCCGCCATGGTCGCCGGAGCTTCGGGCGTTCTCCTGAAGGACACCTCGCCCGAGGCGACCAGGGCTGCGGTCGTTTCGGTCCACCTGGGTGATCAAATCCTTTGCAGCGAAGCTGCCCGATGGGTACTGGGCGAGGACCCATCCGCCCATTTGACCCAACGGGAGTCGGACGTATTGCGCATCATGGCGCAAGGTGCCAACAACGCCGAGATCGCTCGGCAGCTGCAACTTGGTGAAAAGACAGTACGTAACTATGTCAGCCGCCTCTATCGCAAGCTCGATCTCAACAACCGCGCACAATTTGCCACGTACCTGGCCCAAACCGACGTTAGGCCCAGAACCGGCCGTGGCGATTCGACCTTAGGCCCCAAGACCTCGGTCGAGCCGAGGCCGCGTTCAGGCAGCAACAGATCGGCGATGAACGGACTGGATCGCGGCGAATTCTCGCTCGAGCACTCCGGTTGGGGACGGCTATTGGTGACTTCCGGCGACGTCCTGAAACGAGCTCTCTTCCGGCCTCCGAGGGGACTGTGCACCATGTATCAGAGGTCGTCCCGATGACTCCCTCATTGCGGGTGCAGGGCCCGCGATCGCGACGCCGAGGAGGGCGCTCGAATTGTCTGAGCAAACGTTGGATATGGGACGTGTGCTGTGGCTCGTGCGGCGTCGGCGCGCGGTTGTGGCGGCCTGCGTTCTGGTCGGCGCCTTGGTCCCAACGATCATCATGCTTTGGCGCCCGACGTCATACACCTCGACATCCCTGGTACTCGTGCCCACCCCTTCCAGCAGTGCTGTCGTCGGGGGGGTCCAGCGGAGGTTCGGTCAACAGCAACGTCACCGACAGCGCGATCGCGCAGAGCTCAGCGGTCTTGACAGCCGCAGCAGCGAGAGTCGCTCCACGCGTCACGCTCCAGCAGGCTCAGAAACGAGTCAGTGCCGCTGCCCTTTCAACAAACCTCGTGCAGATCACGGCAACAGGTTCCTCCCCTGGAGCCGCCGAGGCGTTGGCGAACGCAGTGGCGAACAGGTTGGTCGTGTTCGTCACGTCATCCAACGTGTCGGATGGATCGAGTGTCATCGCAGGGCTGGAAGCGCAAGCTGCGGCGCTGACCACGCAGGTGAACAAGTACGACCAAGAGATCAAACTCGAAGAGGCAGCGATTGAGGGGTACGAGCCGAATTCGCCCATAGCGCAAGCGGATACTCAGTTTCTGGGATCGTTGACCACGGCCCAGTCGAATGCGTCGTTGCAGCTCCAGAGCGTAAATAGCCAGATCGCAGCCGCGAAACTCAGTAGCGCCGCAACGAATGGTGGCACCGAGGTCATTGAGCACGCGTCATCGGCAACCGGTCCGTCGTTACTCAGCCGACTGCTCCCGATTGTCTTGGGTGCCGTTCTCGGGCTCCTCATCGGCGGTGTCTTTGTCGTCGTCCGGCAACGGAAATCAAACCTCATGACTCGCGACGAGATCGCCACCGCCGCCGGCGTTCCCGTTGTGCTGTCCTCCGCCGTCGAGCGTCTCAATAAATCCTCGGATTGGCTAAGCCTGTTGCGTGAACACCAGCCGTCCGAGACGGAGTTGTGGAACGTACGCAAGGTACTCAGCTACTTGGATGTTCCCGAGGTCGGACAACGCGTATTGACCGTCATCACCCTGGCCGAGGACACCGCCAGCATGGCGGCAGTCGCATATTTCGCAGTGGCTGCCGCGGCAATGGACATCCCTACGTCCCTGGTGCTGACGTCGGATGACTCCGGATCAGGCGGGCTCAGGGATGCCTGTGATCTTCTGACTGCCCGAAAGGAAGCGGCACGACAGCATCTTCGGCTATTCAAGGGTTCGGCTCCGGTCGACGAGGCCGAGAGCGCGCTTGCCATGATTTCGATCGTGCTCAACCCCGATCAACCCAAGGTCCCTGCATTCATGGCGCGCGGCATGGTTTTCTTGGCTCTATCAGCGGGATTCGTCGACGAGGAGCAGCTGGCCCGAATTCTGATGGCTGTCGGGCGGGAGGGCCTCTCTGTCGAGGGTGTGTTCGTCACGAACCCGATGAGCGGCGACCGGACTCTCGGCTCGCTTCCCAATACGAATGAGCAGGTAGGTCGATTTCTGCAAACACGCGCCTTGGAGCCCTGGAGCTGGAAGCGCGGATGTGCGGTGACGACCATGCGAGAGGAACCTTCCTTCTCGGATCTGGGGGGAATCACAAACGAGCCTGAGTCAGTCGTGACTTCGCCAAACGCTTCCTCAGACTCCCAGCCTCCGGTCGTACTCGTTGGTCGGCTCGTCAGTCTTCGCTTTGTCCTCAGCGCACTTCGCCGTCGTCGCAAAGTCTGGCTCACCCTTGCTGCACTGGGCCTCGTCGTCGGACTCGGATACCACCTCATCGTGCCGCGTAGTTACAGCGCGTACGCAGTTCTCTACCTTGCGCAAGCCCCCGGGACCGACCCAGCGACGGGCATAGCAAACGACATGGCACTCTTGCAGACCACTGCAGTAGGGCACCGTGCCGCCGATCTGCTGGGCGAGCCCTCCCTCAATCCTTCAGCGTTGCTGGGCAAGGCGCCCGGCGTCGCGGAGAGTGACAACGTGCTCACCCTCAATGTGTCCGGGCCTTCAAAGGCCGAAGCCGTGCGAAGGGCGAATGCCGTAGCGGAGGCATTCCTCGGGTTTCGTTCCGAGAGACTTCAACAGCAAACCGCCAGCGCCAACCAAGCGCTAGAGAATCAAATCAGCTCGTTGGAGCAGCAGATCAGCAAATTGACCGCCTCCATCAATAGCGCTGGCTCCTCGTCGCAGAGCAATCAGCTGACCACCCTTGTTGGTGAGCAATCATCAGACACGAGCGAACTCGCGTCCCTCGAGCAGACTGTTCAGCAGAATCAGATTGCGGCCATTGGGGTGACCAAAGGGAGTAACGTGGTTACGCCCGGTGCTCTGATTCCGGCCTCTTCTGCGAAGCTCTTCGGGCTCGATGGAATGGCGGGCCTCATCGGTGGCCTGGTGATCGGCACCGTCCTTGTTGCCGTGCAGTCGGTTCTTTCGAACCGGCTCCGGCGTAGGGACGAGGTGGCCTCCCTGCTTGGTGCGCCAGTCGAGTTGAGCCTGAAGCGAGTGCGCACTCCGAAGCGACATCACGAGCAGTGGATAAGGCGGTCAGCCCTCAATCCGCAAGGAGAGCTGAGTGCTTTCGCCGGCTACCTGCGTCGACACGGGGTACGCCAGTCAGGCCGGAAGACATTGCTCGTCGTTGCGATGGACGACCTGATGGTCCCGGCGGCGGCCCTGGCAATCCTGGGCAAGCGCCTGGCGGACGAGGGCAAATCCGTGCTGGTGGCAGACCTCACCGACGAAGGTCTCCTTACGGGGGGCATAGAGGGTCTCTGGACCGATCCGTCATCGGCGGAGCGATCGGGGGGTCGCTTGCAGGTGTTCACGCCATCCCCAGACGACATGAACGAGATTGTCGAGCCTCCCTGGGTTGCGACGTCTGACGGAGTCGATGTTGTCCTGGTGTTTACCAGGGTCGATCCCGCCAAGGGGGCGTGGCATCTCAATTGGGCGAAGCAGGCCATCGTCTCGGTCACGGCTGGTCGCTCCAGCGCCCAGCGGGTCAGTTCCACGGCCGCCCTGCTTCGAGCGGCAGGCTTGACGATTCGATCCGGAGTCCTGATCGGTCAAGATCCCGAAGACGAGTCGATCGGCCTCCTCCAGCCGGATTCGCCCCTGGTGGGACTGCCTGTAGCTGAGGCCGTCCTTCCCACGTGACCCGTTCCATGGGTCACGCCTCGGGCAATTCCTTTGTTCCCGAGCTGTCTCCCGAGCTGGCCCGCGATTGGGGCATGTTGGCCGGTCCTAATGAGCGGGCGATGCGTCGGCGGATCGGTTGGGTGTGGGGACTCTTGTTCTTCAACGTCCTCACGTACAGCAAGGGATCATCGAATCTGATTCCCCTTCCTCATCAGGTGGGCGCGATCCTTCCCGAGTCGGCACTTGGAATGGCCTTCATATTGATCATTACGGCGAACAAGAGGCTGCTGGTAAGGCCCAACGTCTTGCTCGTCTTGTTTAGCGTGATGTGCCTGTTGGCCGCGATCATGAGCTTCCGTGGCTATTTCGGTCATGGGTCTGCGATTCGATGGTTCAGATTCGCTGTGTTCGTAGGCGCGCTGTGGCTCACCACCCCTTGGTGGGGACGCCGCGACTTCATGATTGTCCAGTTTCAGCGACGTGCGATCATGGTCGTCATTGGAACTGTCCTTCTCGGACTGGCGATCTCGCCGACGAGAGCGTTTGCCAACGCCACCGGCGGACGCCTCGGGGGTATCGTCTGGCCGATTCAACCGACCCAAGTGGCGCACTACGCTGCGGTGCTCGTCGGGATGACGGTCGTGATGTGGCTCGCCGGCATGTCATCGAAGTCGACAGGAGCGGTGATCGTCCTTGGTTTGGTCGTTCTCATTCTCACGCACACCCGGACTGCGCTTGTTGCAATGCTGGCCGGAATCCTCGTTGGTGGGTTGAGTCTCTTCCTCAGCCGGAAGAGGGTGCGACGGGCAAGTGTTGTCGTCGTGGTGGTAGTAGGGATAGGCGCGCTCAGCTTTGCCCCGCTTGTGACAGGTTGGTTCGCGCGGGGTCAGAACTCTCAGGCGTTGACTCAGCTCACGGGTCGCACCAATGTCTGGTCCGCTGTCTTGGCACAGCCTCGAACCGAGGTGAACACGCTCCTTGGCTACGGCATGTCGAACGATGGGTTCGACGGGACGTCAATAGATTCCAGCTGGTTGTCGACCTATCAGGATCAAGGCCTTGTCGGTGATGTCTTCGACGCGATCGTGCTGCTCAGCCTCCTCATCGTTGCCCTCATCAGCCCGCGCGGTCCTGGGAGAGCTGTCGCCCTCTTCTTGATCGTCTACTGCACGGTCGCATCTTTCACCGAGACCGGTTTGGGGCAGCCGTCCACCTATCTCTTGGACTTAGCAGTCGCCATGTCGCTCCTCATGCCCCCATTGTTTGCGACCTCCAAATCGGAGATCGCAACGATCATGGCTGCCTAGGTTCCCGACGGAGGGTGAGTCGGCTGGCCGAGGCCTGCTTCCATTTTCGGCGTGAGCGTGACCCGAACTGTGACAGTCGGGCGCTCATTGTGTCTGGTCGGACGGAAGGCGAGGATCTCTCTACATCATTGGTGCGCGCATAACGATGCCAATGTTGGCCTTTTCGGACGACAGGCGACCGCGTGAGAGCCGACTGATGATCTGTATCCCCAGCCGAACTACGGCGGACTTCGGACCAGGATCCCCCAGGAATGTGTTTACAGCGAAGAATTCGAGCACGGAGAAGTTGCGCTTTCGGCAAAAGGCAAGGAGGGCATCAGGAGCGATCTCCGGATCGTGGTAGGTCGGGTATGGGCTGAACCCCGGTTTGCCCGCATTGCGGTTTCCGAAGAGATATCGATAGATCCACACATGAACCCTGTGGGGAGTCCGGCGAGCGAGCCAGCCATACACGGAGTCCCTGTTTGGCAGAAGCATAACGATGAGCCCGCCAGGACGGACCCATCTTGTGAAGTTCTCGAGCGCCAGCGTTGCACCGTCGATGTGTTCAAGAACGTAGGCCGAATAGACGACGTCGTAATGACTCGACGGCACGATGTCGCGATCGGAAATCGTACCAACGATCCCAACGTCAAGGTCGCGGGTAACCGATCGACGGTGTTCGAGAGCGTGAGCATCGAGGTCCACCCCCGTCAGTTCGATTTCGGCCGGCGCGAGATCGAGTTCCCACTCTCGTCCGCAGCCGGCCTCGAGAATCTTCATCGTCCGGGAGAGCTCGTTCGAATGCTCGATGAGACGTCGCCTGAGACGTCCCACGGCCTCTGGGCCCGTCAGCAGCACAGGGGTCCCATCGTCGGTGAGAGTGTCTGCCGTACCGGAACCAGTCGATACGGTTTCAAAACTCGTCACATGCTCCATGAACTCGTCCTCAATCCCACTTCCGCTGGTCTCGTCTGCCTATCGGCCTCGTTGGCACATGGGCAAAATGGGTGTTCGGTGAACAGAGAAATAAGGGAACCGCGCCCAGGGCGCCATTGGTCGCCTCAAGCCCGACGTCGATCGAGTGCGACACGTACCAAGACCCTGGACCGTGCCTTGTGATACGCGAAACGCGGAATTTCCGCGGATTCGGTCCCCATGGCGAAGGGATCGTTCGAAGCGCAGTCCGCTCTAGCGGGCTAGCCGAGCGAGGGACGCGTCATTGTCGGCGATCTCAGCCACGACATGTTCTGCAATGGCCAAAGAGGCTGAGGCCGCCGGTGAGGGTGCGTTGCGCACGAGGGTCACGCGGGGCCGGTGATCGATTACGAAGTCATCGACGAGAGTTCCGTCACGGGCAAGAGCCTGCGCCCGTACGCCCGCCCCAGAGCGAACAAGGTCAGACCGAACCAGGTCGGGCACGTATGCGCGGGCACGCCGAAGGAAGATCGATTTGCTCGCCGAACCGAGAACCTCCTGCGCCCCCATTCGCCAGTGCTGACGTGCCATTCTTCGCATTCCTGGATACTTGAGGGTCCGCGAGAGGTCCTGCAGCCGGACATCGCTCCACCGGTACCCTTCCTGGGACGTCGCCAGGACGGCGTTGGGCCCGATGTGGACGTGGCCGTTCAGGCCTCTCGTGAAGTGCACTCCGAGAAAGGGATAGCGAGGATCCGGTACCGGATACACCAGAGCCGCGGATGAGGTCTGAATGCTCCTGAGCGATCTCGTAGTATTCGCCCCGGAACGGAATGATCTCAGGATCCGCGGGAGCACAAACGAGCCGAGCCAGGAGCGATGACTGAAGGCCGGCGCACACGATGAGGTGGTCAAATGCCCGTTCGAACGATTCGGTGGCGATGTGCACCTCCGAGGGACGCACATCGATCTGCATGACCGGGTGCCCAAAAATCACCTCGGCACCGCTGTCGCGGATATCGGCAGCGAGCTGTTCGGCAATGGAGCGAAAGTCGACGACCGCCGTTCCGGGGATCAACAATGCCGAAGCTCCCTGAACATGTGGTTCGCGGTCATGCAGTTCCGCGGCGTCGATCAGCCGCGATCCGGGAATGCCGTTGGCTTTGGCCCGGCCCGCCAAGTCGAGCAGGCGGGGGATCTCGTCGTCGCGAAGGGCCACTATGACTTTGCCGACCTCTTCATAGGGGAGCCCCCGTTCCGCACAGTAGGTGCGCAGGAGCGCACCTCCGCGTCGACAGAGCGTGGCCTTGAGCGACCCAGGAGGGTAGTAGACGCCAGAATGCACCACGTTGCTGTTGTGGCCGGTCTGATGGGCGGCAACCGTGGATTCCTTGTCCATCACAGTGACGTCAACGTTCATCGCTTGCTGTAGACGGCGAGCTACCGCCAGCCCGATGATGCCGGCGCCGATAACCCCGATTCGTGCGGTTGTCACTGTGCTCTCTCTCATATGTTGGCCCGGATCGTTGGCAAACCAGGCACCTTGGGGGCACTGCCGGGAGATCGACCTTCCTGCTGTTTGAACTCGGAGGACTGTGCGCTGATGCATGAATTGGGGCCTTCATCCTCATTGCGACCGACGGCTCGCCCACGGCCAGGACAATGTCCCACATGTTCCGAGAAATTGTCCCAAATCTTTGAGGACTAAGCCCTGAACCTGCATCGTTCCTTTCACCGCCAGAAAGAAGAGTCCGGGCAAGAAGAGGACTTTGCGGGGCCGGCGTCGGAAGTCAGCGTCAATAGTGGATAATTGCCCGATGGGGAGGGATCATGAGGCGTCGATTGTCGGCGGGCGAGAGAAGCAGACCCGCGGAACCGGCCCGAGCACGTGGTCGGGCTGGGCCGACATCGTGCTGCCCGTCTGCCTGATGCTCGCCATAGCTGTCCCGGTGCTGGTCGTTGAGGAGAACTGGCACGGACACCCCATGATCGACGACCCCAGCCAACTGTGGTTGGTGCCCGCCTTCATTGTCGGGTGCGCCTTCCTGTGCGGGGGCGCGCTGTCCGGATATCGCCGCCCCGAGGCCAGGGTCCGCTATGCCGTCGGCACCGCCGCAATCGTGCTCTCTGCGTTGATGCTCGCCGATCTGTTCCGCAGAGTGTTCGTCGTACATCAAGGCCAGCCCCAGAGGGCGGTTTTCGGGCTCTGGGGTCTCGGCGTGGTCGCGGGCCTTGCCTTCTCGATGCTAGGAGCGCTTCTCGGGCGTCGCCTGGCGGTCCATCGTCGCGTGACGGGGCCAAGCGCCCGGGACCGAGGGGAGGACGCTCATCCGGCCTGTGACTTACCCTCAGACGGTGCGTGTCTCGTAAGTCCTTCGTCGCCCAAGGACCATGAAGTGTCCTGAATCTCCAGCTCGGCTGGTCTCAGTGGCCTCGGATGTCGTATTCGTCGCCATGGATCAGGGCTCGAACAGGCAAGCAGTCTCTCCTGTGCGGGCTCAACATCGCTTGCCAATCGGTGCTCTCCATGACGTGATGCCCCGATTGGCGTCGGTATCGGCACATGCCATCTCTCTACACCGAGGACAGTCCCACGATCACTGGGACATCTCCCGCTGCAATGGGGACAGAGCCGGGCGGTAGGTGAAGGTCCTCACCATTGCGAATGTGGAACGCGTCGACTGCTCGATGTCGTGGCTGTCGGCCGACTTCAAACGCGACCAACAGATGAGATCCCCCTTGCATAGACACGCCGAAGGGTGACTACGATCGAAGGAGGTAGGTCGATGCTGCGTGACCTCGAGGAGATCGCATGATTCGAAACAAGTCAGTTGTCGGCTGTTCCTTAGCAATCGCACTTCTTGTGGGTGTTGTCGCCGCGTTGGTAGTGAGCGGACCGTCCGTGCTCAAGAGTTCGGTGGCCGGAGCATCGACCGCACCATCATCGCCTCCAGTCGTGGTCTGTGGGAACACATCGTTGCTCACGGGTCCCTCGTCTGCTCCTGCCGGTGCGGTCAGTGTCGCCGCAGGGGACAACTCGTCACTGTTCGCCTCCACGCTGCCGGCGAGCACGACCTATTGGTTCGCCGCGGGCACCCACACACTGGGGTCGGGCGAGTTTGCCCAGATCGACGCTTCGAACAACGACAAATTCATCGGAGGGCCCGGTGCGGTCATCAGCGGCCAGGACAAGAACGACTACGCCATCGCCGGCTCGGGAACCAGCGTCACCATCGAGTATCTGACCATCGAGGACTTCACGGCCCCTCAGCAAGAAGGCGTGGTCAACGGGGACCTGGCCAGCGGCTGGACGGTCGAGAACTCGACGATCGAGAACAATCCCGACGGCGCCGGCGTGATCGTCGATTCGAACGGGGTGCTCAACGACGACTGCCTGACCGAGAACGGCCAATACGGGTTCCAGACCTATTCGGGCTCGGACTCGGTCCCGGTCACCAACCTCACCATCACCAACAGCGAGATCTCCTACAACGACACGAAGAACTACGACAAGGACGGCGCCGGCACCTGCGGCTGCACCGGCGGGGGCAAGTTCTGGAACGACCTGGGTGCGACGGTGACGGGGAACTACATCCACGACAACGAATCTGTCGGCCTGTGGATGGACACCAACAACACCGGGTTCAACATCAGCGACAACTACTTCTCCCACAACTGGGACGTGGGCATCCAATACGAGATCTCCTACAACGTGTCGATCACCGACAACACCTTCGTCGACAATGCGTGGATCGCCGGTCCCAACAACCCGGGCACCGGGGCGATCGAGATCAACAACTCCGGCTCGAGCTCGAGCGTGGCCGGCCCCTACAACACCCAATCGGTCATCTCGGGCAACGTGCTGACGGACAACTGGGGCGGGATCGACATCTACGAAGACGCCGATCGCTACTGTGGCACCCAGTCCGACAACACCTCGAACGACTACTGCACGCTCGTGAACCCGAGCGTCTACACCGTCAGTTCGTGCACGGCCAACGACACCGCCTCGGCCACGCCGAGCCAGAACCCCGACTACTTCGACAATTGCCGCTGGAAGAGCCAGAACATCTTGGTGACCGACAACACAATCAACTTCACACCGTCGAACATCGGGTCCGATTGCACGGCTGCCAACGGGTGCGGCTTCGTCGGGGTCTATTCCGAATACGGCACCTATCCGCCCTACGACGGCTACGTGGTGCCATTGAACGTGGTCAACAACCAAAACGTCGTCTTTAGCGACAACACCTACAACGGCCCGCTGGTCTTTGACTCCTTGACCCAGTTCAACACCGTGAGCTGGGCCCAGTGGACCGGTGGCTACACCGACCCGAACACCAACGAGGCCATCAAGGCTCAAGATGCCGGCTCCACGTACAACGGGTCGACCCCCACGGGGACGGCGGGCAGTGTGGTGACGATTTCGGCGTCTGCCTCGCCAGCCGTCGTCGGCGAGCCGATCACGTTGTCGGCGGCTGTCGCCCCTTCCGGTTCCGGAGGCAGCATTCCCACGGGCAGCGTGACGTTTACGCTCAGTGATCCTGCTCCGACCAAGGGGGTCGGGAGACTGCCGGCTCTCGTCTGTGCGGGCGGGAACACGGAACCGTTGAACAATGGTGTCGCCACTTGCGAGCTACCAGGCTTGGCCATCGCCCAATCACCTGTCTCCATCCGGGCGACCTACGACGGCTCGGACGACTACGGCATCGAGAGCGCGGCACCCTTCGGGGAGATCGTCAGACCGTCCCCAACAGCTGTGACGATCACGTCCCGCTCCAACCCCACCTTGACCTCTCGGGTGGCGGAGTTCACCGGCGTCGTGGCGGCAGCGGCGCCGGGCGTCGGGCATCCAACCGGGACGGCCACATGGACGGTGACGAGCGCTAACGGTACGAACGTCCCATGTCTGTCCAGCAACGACAACGTCAACAAGACGACGGGTCGGATCACGTGTAACGTCGGAGCAGGCGTGTTGTTCGCCGCTTCCGGTCCCTACAGCGGTGACGGTGGTGTACCAGGGCAATGGCAGCTTCTTGGCCGGCAGCGGGACGTTCACTCAGAGCGTGAGCCGGGCGACGTCGAAAACCGGGTTGCGCATCAGCCCTCCCGTCACGTCCGGCGGCCCGGCGACGATCACTGCCGCCGTGACGGGTATCCCGGCTGCGTCGGGGATTCCCGCGGGGACGGTGTCCTTTGTCATCACTGCCATCGGCGGCTCCACCGTCGCCTGTGACGGCGGAGACACCGTCACGCTGTCAGGCGGCCAGGCGACCTGCACCGTGACGTCGGCGCTGGTGTGGAGCGGTTCCCCGTATACCGTCACCGCCTCATATGGAGGTAACGGGAACTTCGTAGGCAGTATTTCCCCCCCAAAGGCGATCCGCGTCCCCAAATAGAAATGTCCGCGCAGGGGGAGGACCGGACCGGAGCAGATAATCGCCCACTGGGGGAGGATTATGACCGGCTCAGTGGGCGCTGACTGACCTCCGGGAGCTCAGAGGGATGGGCAGTGTTCAGGGATCCGACCTTCCGTTTTGGGGTCCTTGTTTGCTGCGAAAGGCTAGAGAGGCTCTGGCAGCTCTGACAATGGAGGCACAACAAAACGTTGGTTCATGCCTGTCGCAGAAGCGCCTGGTTCGGCTCCTTCAGATGTCGGCAAGACGCCGGCGAGCTGCCCCAGCCAACCCCGTGGGCTTCATTTGTGTATCGGTTGTGGGTCGCTGATGCTCCACTTTGCGGTGTCGGATTGGCTCTCGGTGCGAACGGTGCGGAATGTGTCGCTCATCCGTTCCCTGTATTTCAGCGTTCGCTACCGCGGGTGGTGCATTGTTGGCCGAGGAAGTCGCGTACGCGTTGGGCGCGGGGCTCGCATTCAATTCAGCCCAGGTGCTCGGCTCATCATCGGTGGACATCGATGGGCGCCATCGCCAAGTTTGGTCATTCTGGATCGCGATTCGCGTTTGTCGATCCGGGGCGAGGTCGAAATCATGCGTGGAACCAGAGTCTGCGTGGGTGAGGGTGGCCACTTCGAAATAGATGATCACACGTACATCAACTGCAACTCGACGGTGACCTGCTTAGAGCACATTTCCATCGGCAAGGACTGCGCCATTTCGTGGAACACGAGCATTCTCGATGGGAATGGCCACAGTCTCAGCATCGAAGGTGAACCCCGCCCTACGCCGATCCCCGTCGCTATTGGCGACAACGTCTGGATCGGTGCAGGCGCCTTCGTGTTGTCCGGGGTGACTATCGGTTCAGGCGCCGTTGTAGGCGCTGGCAGCGTCGTCACGAAGGATGTGCCGGCTCGGAGCCTTGTTGCGGGCAGCCCTGCGAAAGTAATCGGAAAGAACGTGGACTGGGTGAAATAAGCGGAATCTGCTCGATATTGAGGTCGCTCGAGCGCCGGCCCCATCGAGGGAACTGTTTGCGATGCTCCTTGACGGAGGGTCAGGTCATGGGACCGAACCATTCCAAACCGATTGGTTGTCGGATTGTTGTGCATCGTTGTGCCAAATGGCCCCTACCGCCTACCCGGGTTGCAGATATAGACACCTCCAAATCGGAGGAGCGTGGCGAATCGGGTCGGGGCTGTCGCTAGGGAACCGGCCCCGACCCGGGTCCTCCCTTTCCGGTTGCGCTGGCGTGTGCGTTCGGGGAATCGATCGAGCGGACGGCGGAGATCAGCTGGCCACGCGGCGTGCCTGGTGCTTGATGGGTCCTACGGAGTTAACTGCCTCGCCGAGGTTGGCGTCTTCGTCGCCATGATCGCGGGGCTCAAGTCAGAGCCCAGATCATCCACCCGATCAGAGCCCAGGGAAGAAGGACAAGAGCAAACGCCAGCGGTGCCCACCGTCCGAGATTTGCCCTGGGGGGATCGGCCTCCTCGCCCGTCCCGAAGAGACTCAGCTGTTCATTGAGGGTCAACGGACTCAGGCTCGGGACCGGATACGTCTCCCAATCGATTGTCGGATAATCAGCAAGAGACACAGGCCCAACCTCCTGTAAGTGGGACTCCGACATCACTGGATCCATACCCCAACTGCCGGTGCGCCGAACGTCGAAACGAGGACGGAGCGCACTTCGGGCCGGCGCCGGGCGCAGTTGACCCTCACCCATTGCGAGCATTCGTTCGCCTGTGTACTCTCGGAGCACTTGCAACCAGGGGTGCCGATGGTCTCGGTGTCAAAGAACATAAGCGCGCTCTCGGCCGACCCGGTGGGTTTTCGACGACGGGCTTTCCAGTCCGCCGCTGACACGATCCACGGAGAGCGCGAGAGGCACTCTCCAGAGCCTCGGTCTCGTCGCGACCACATGCCCCGAAGACACGCGGGACTGGCCGGCGGTTAGGGCGTCGATGTCGCGACGGATTGGCGCCGTTCTCTCCGTGTTCCGGTCTGCGTTCGGCAATCCTGCGCTCCGCAGGATCGGTTGCGCCTATGCACTCTTCGTCTCCGCCGAATTCGGGATATGGATCGCGTTGTTGGTCTTCACCTACCGACACGGGGGGGCGAGTGCGAGCACACTGATCGTCCTGGTGCAGCTGATCCCTTGCATCGTGCTCGCTCCTTTCCTGGGCGCCTTCGTGGATCGTGGGCGGCCGAGCAGGGTGCTCCGTATCGGCTACGGATTGCAGGCGGCATCACTGGCGGCGATTGCCGCGGCCATCGGTCTCAGCGCCCCGCGTTGGGTAGTGTTTGTGCTGGCGCCGGTTTCGGCGCTCAGCCTGACCATGACGCGAGCGCCCCAGGCGGCGATCCTGCCGGCCATCGTCCGCACGGCGGATGAGCTCACCGCCGCCAATGCGCTGACAGGTTGGACCGACGGAGCTGCCAGCCTGGTCGGACCAGCGCTCGTCGGTGTCCTGACCACACTGAGTGGTCTGACTGCTGCCGTCGCTGCCACCTCTGCGATGAGTTTCGTTGCGTTGGTTCTCACGGTGGGTCTGGCGGGTCCAGCTCCTCCGGTTCGATCGCCTCCAAGCGACAGCGATGGGGCCGGCGACGACGAAGGTGAGGGAGGATCGGTCTGGGCTGGAGCGGGTGGGAATCTCGTGGCCGCCGCGCGTAATCCACAGATCAGGGTCCTCCTCACGCTGCACACCTTTTACTTCGTCGTCGTCGGGTCACTCGACCTGCTGTGTGTGATCCTCGCAGTGGAATTTCTGCACATGGGCCCGGGCGGGGCGGGCTTTCTCAACGCCGCTTTCGGTGCGGGAGCGCTCTTCGCGGTGTTTTTCACGGCCTTCCTCGTGGGCCGGCGTCATCTCGCCCGCACGCTGACCGCTGCCCTGTCTGTCGCCGTCATCGCCCTGGCACTCATCGGAGTGATCCCGAAGGTCGTTCCGGCCCTTTTCCTTATTGCCTGCGTGGGTCTCGCCGGCGCAGTCTTCGACACCACCGGCCGGACTTTGCTGCAACGATGCGCCCCACCCGAGGCAATTGCGGGAATGTTCTCGATTCTCGAGTCGCTGATGGATTTCGGTCTCGCCACGGGCGTCATCGTGGTCCGCATTGCACTGGCGATCGGTGGCATCGGGGCGGCGCTCGTGGCCCCGGCCGTCTGCGCCCTGGCACTCATCGCGGTGCTGTGGCGACGGCTCCGGAATATCGACGCTTCGGCCACCATCCCTCAGGTGGAGATCCAGCTCCTGCGCTCGATCCCCATGTTTGCGGCTCTTCCAGCGCCTTCGCTCGAGGGGGTGGCGCGACAACTGCTACCGGTCGAGGTGCCCGGGGGCACTGTCGTCATCCGCGAAGGGGATTGCGGCGACCGTTACTACGCCGTTGCGGATGGCGAATTATCTGTTTCACGAGGAGGGAAAGACATGCAGAGACTCGCTCATGGTGACGGCTTCGGCGAAATTGCCCTCATCCGCGACGTGCCTCGACAGGCAACGGTGACCGCCTTGAACGACACCTTGCTCTACTCGCTCGAGAAGGAGTCCTTCCTCGAAACCATCACCGGCCAAGTCTCCGCCTTCTCGGCCGCTCGGACCGTGATCTCGCGGCATCTCGGGGAGGCCGAAAAGCCGTTGTACGAAGGCGACCCCGGGTTGGGCGAACCGTGATCCATGGGGCTCTCGCCGCGCGTCGTTGGGAGTTCGAAACCGGCTCGCTGGGACCTGGTTGACGGTGAGCCGGCCTGTAGGCGGGATTCTGTCCAGCCCCCGAAGGAGCTTGGGTGGCCATCCATCTGAGCGGCCTACCTGGGGAACCCTCCCTCTCGAGAGGCGGGCGAGCAGCCCATTTCCCACGCTTGGCCTTGCTCCGGGTGGGGTTTACCGAGCCACCGAGGTCACCCTCAGTGCTGGTGCGCTCTTACCGCACCGTTTCACCCTTACCTGTGCGGGCCCGGAGGCCCGCCATCGGCGGTTTCCTTTCTGTGGCACTGTCCTGCGGGTCGCCCCGACTGGCCGTTAGCCAGCACCCTGCTCTGTGGAGTCCCGACCTTCCTCGACACGATCCCGCAGAACGGCCCGTGCCGCGGCCACCTGGCCGACTCACCGTCACCGCCCATAGTGCCACCACCAGCCACGTGAAGGTGACCGGACAACGCATCGGTAGGGTGTCGTCGATGTCCGGCGGTTCCCGTCAGCTCTTCGATCCCGAGGCTCCGCCTGAGGCCGCCGCCTCGGCGAGCCGGACCGCGTCCGGCGGAGCCGAGCCGGAGGACCGGCGCGGGGTCCACTCCATTGGTGGCATCTACGACCAGGTCGAGGGTGCGCTGAACCAGGCCTTTCCCCGCAATCGCCACCTCTGGGTGCGGGGCGAGATCCAGAGCGTGTCGGACCATCGCTCGGGCCACCTCTACATGAGCCTGATCGACCCCGAGGACGACGGCCCCCGGCGGGACCGGAGCCGCGGCGGTGTGCCCACCCTGAACGTGAAGTGCTGGCGGAGCTCCTGGGCACCCCTCCGGCACGGCCTCGCGAAGCAGGGCATCGAGCTCACCGAGGGGATGGTGGTGGTCCTGCGCGGCTCGCTCGATCTCTACCGGGCCAAGGGCGAAATCAGCCTCGTGCTCGCCGAGGTCGACGTCACGGCATTGCTCGGGCAACTGGCGGCGAAACGAGCCCAACTGCTCCAGACGCTCGACGCCGAGGGGCTGCTGCAGCGCAACGCTCGTCTTCCCCTCCCCGAAGTCCCGCTCCACGTCGGCCTGGTCGCGAGCCCGGGTACCGAAGGTTGTCAGGACTTTCTCGGGCAGCTCACGGGCTCGGGGTTCGGCTTCCGTATCTCGCACGTGCGGGTCACCGTGCAGGGCCCGGGTGCGCCGTCCTCCATAGCCCGGGCGGTCACCGCCCTCAGCCGGAGCGACTGCGACGTGATCGCCGTGGTGCGCGGTGGGGGAGCACGGGCTGATCTGGCGGCGTTCGAGAACGAAGCGGTCGTCCGGGCGATTGCGACCGCGACCAAGCCGGTCTTCACCGGCATCGGGCACACCGGAGACGAGACGCTGGCGGACATCGTTGCAGCGCGCGCGTGCATCACGCCGACCGAGTGCGGGCAGCAGATCGTGCGTGATACCCGGCTCTGGTGGGCTGCGAACGTAGCCGAGCCGGCCGCGCTGCTGGCCCGCCGCGTCCCGACGTATCTCAGCGACGCGCAGTCCCGCGACTCCCAGGCCCGCGGGCGCCTGACGGCGGCGGCGCGCCAACAGCTCCGCGTGCATCGGGAGCGTCTGGCGAGAAAATCGTTGTCTCTCGGACGAACGGCGCCGGAACGGCTGACGTCCAGCGCGGCGCGGCTCGGCGCCCAGGCGGCGCGGCTCGGACCGCTGAGCCTGGGTCATCTCGGGCGCCAGGACGAGCGCGTGCAGTCGTGGCGCCGATTGCTGGCCGCCTACGACGTCGAACGACAACTCGAGCGGGGCTACAGCTTGACGCTCACGACCGATGGACACCTGCTGCGCAGCGCGGCCGGGGTCGCTGAACAGCAGGAGATCGTGACCCGCTTCGCCGACGGCACGGTACGCAGCCGGGTGCAGGCGGTACAGGAGAACGAGGCAGGAGGAAGCGCATGACCACACCGGACGACGCAGTCCCGGTAGAGCAGCTGAGCTTCACGGAGGCGAGCCGGGAGCTCGATTCCATCGTGAACTTCTTCGAACAGCGGGAGGTGGACGTCGACGTGCTCGTCGGTCGGCTGGAACGGGCGACCGCGCTGATCGACGAACTCGATCAGCGGCTGCGCCGCACGCAGGCCCAGGTCGAGGAGCTGGTGCCTCGACTCGACGCGCTCGGCCGGCAACGTCGCCGGCACCGATGCAGGAGAGAGCGACGATGGCTGATCGTGCCGACCCACCGACAGGCGGCAGCGCGGACGACCGCCTGTATTTCCGGCAGTTGCTCTCCGGCCGGGACTTTGCACAAGGCGACATGATGGCTCGCCAGATGGTCAACTTCGTCTACCTCATCGGCGACCGCGAGACGGGCGAGGCGGTGGCCGTGGACCCCGCCTACGCGGTGCAGGATCTCCTCGACATCCTGGCGGCCGATGACATGCGGCTGACCGGCGTGCTCGGGACCCACTTCCACCCGGATCACCTGGGCGGGCAGATGGGTGGGTGGTCCCTCGAAGGCATCAGCACCCTGCTCCAGATGGTGCAGGTGCCGATTCACGTCCAGGCCGACGAGGTGCCGTGGGTAGAGCGTACGACCGGTGTGGGTGCGGCCGACATGGTCGCGCACCACAGCGGCGACACGCTGCAGGTCGGGCAGGTGAAGGTGGAGATGATCCATACGCCGGGCCACACGCCGGGAAGCCAGTGCTTCCTTGTCGACGGCCGGCTCGTCGCCGGTGACACGCTCTTCCTCGAGGGCTGCGGGCGCACCGACTTCCCGGGCTCCGATCCGCTGGCAATGTACGAGTCCATTCACACTCGTCTGGCGCGTGTCCCCGACGAGGCCATCCTGTTCCCCGGCCACCTCTACTCGCAGGACCCCTCGCAGAGCATGGGGGACACGCGGCGCTGGAACTACGTCTTTCGCCCCCGCTCCGCGGAGGAGTGGATGGCGATGTTCGGGTCATGAGTCAGGAAAACCGGTTGACCGCCGACAGCACCGTCCTCGTTGTCGGCGCCTCGCTCGCCGGATGGCGAGCCGTCGAGACCCTGCGCGCGGAAGGCTTCGACGGGAAGATCTCCCTGATCGGCGAGGAGCGACACCTTCCCTACGACCGGCCGCCGCTGTCCAAGCAGGTGTTGGCCGGGACGTGGCCCCCCGAGAAGGCGGTGCTGGCGGACAAACGACGGTCGAGCGAGCACCGGGTCCACGAGGTGCTCGGTCGGCGCGCCGTCGGTCTCGACGCGGAGTCGAGGAAGGTCGAGCTCGACGACGGCACCGTCCTGGAGGGCGACGGCATCGTCATCACGACCGGTGCGCGACCTCGCCCTATGCCGGGAACCGAAGACCTGAGCCAGCGCGACGGATTGTTCACCCTGCGCACCCTCGACGACTCACTCGCTCTGCGCGGCGCTGTCACGGCGGTCGACCACGCCAGGGTCATTGTCATCGGGGCCGGTTTCATCGGGGCCGAGGTGGCCTCCACCTGCGCCGCGCTGGGATGCAGCGTCACCGTGCTCGAAGCGCTCGAGGTTCCGCTGCGCAACATTCTCGGTCCCCTGATCGGATCCCACTTCGCGTCGCTGCAGGAATCACATGGCGTGGACCTGCGGACTGGTGTGGGCGTCACGAGCGTCCGTCGCGTGCGCGCCGACGCCGCGGGAGCCGCGCCCGAGGGCAGCAGGCCGGGCCGGCTGGTGGTCGAGCTCGACGGCGGGGAGACCTTCACCGCGGACGTCGTCGTCGTGGGTATCGGCGTGGTGCCGACGACGGACTGGTTGGCCGGCTCCGGGCTGACCGTCGACAACGGCGTGGTCTGCGACGACCGGCTCTTCGCTGCGGACGGCATCGTCGCGGCGGGCGACATCGCGCGCTGGCAATGGCGACGCGATGGCGAGGAGGAGCTGATCCGCATTGAGCATTGGCAGGTCGCGGCCGAGGCCGGCGTGGCCGCAGCGCGCAGCCTGGTGGCCGGCCGGGCCGACGCACCGCCATTCACGCCCGTCCCGTACTTCTGGTCCGATCAGTACGGCATTCGCCTGCAGGTGCTGGGAAGCCCGCGCGGGAGCGACGACATACACGTCGCCGAGGGATCACCGGAAGAAGACAAGTTCCTCGCTCTCTTCGGAAGAGCGGGTCGTCTCCGCGCGGTCATGGCCATCGGCAAACCCCGGCAATTGATGGGCTACCGACCGCTCCTGGCGGAGGGCAGCAGTTGGGCCGACGCGTTGGCGCACGCGGCGACGTAACCCCAGCCCAGTCTTGCCCTTCAGCGCTGCAACCTTTCGGTCCTGTGGCGCCCCTGAGCGCGAAATGGACGCCAATTAGGGCCACTCGGCCCTAACGAATGGCTCGGCCCCGGCGTAGGTTGCTGACAGGCGAGAGCGCTCTTGGCGGCGTGCTCGAGCCGGTTGGCAGTAGGCGGTGGATCACAGCAAAGAGTGATTCGCAGGGAAGGGGGGTCACTCGGGCGGCGAGATCTCCTTCTGGGGCGGGTGGAAACCCCCTCAGAAGGAGATGCCCGAGAGTTCCGGGATGGTGCCTTCGGCCTTCTGCCGGGCCTCCAGCCAGCGATCGCGTGCAGCAACACGATCAGCGTCGCTCTGTTGCGGGTCGACCGTGCGCCGAGGCGAGAAGGTTGCAGCGAGCTCAGAGGTCGTGGCATAGGTGCCGACGGCCAACCCGGCCAGGAGGCCCGCTCCCAACGTGGTGGCCTCCTGCACAGGGGAGATCTCAACGGGACGACCGATCGAGTCGGCCAGAGCCTCGACGAACACAGCGTTGTCGGCCATGCCGCCGTCGATGCGGAGCGCGGCGATGGGAAAGCCGCTGTCAGACTCGCTGGCCTCGACCAGGTCCGCGCCCGCGGTGTGCCACACCTTCGAGCACGGCCCGCACGATTTCGGCGCGGCCCGAGCCGCGGGTGAGTCCGACGAGTGTGCCGCGTGCACCGAAGTCCCACACCGGCGTCCCGAGACCGAGCAGCGCGGGTACGAACCAGACGTCTCCTGCGGTCGCGCACTGGGCCGCCACCGCCTCGGACTCCTGCGATGTCGCGATGATCCCGAGGTCGTCGCGGAGCCATTCGATGCAGGTGCCGGCGGAGAGCATGACCGCTTCGGTACCCCAGGTCGCCTGGCCGCCGACGCGGAACGCAACGATGGGAAAGGTGCCCGCACCGCCCCGGCTCATCCCGACGGGCCCGGCGGCGGGGCCCACGCACTGGTCGAGCATGCCGCCGGTCCCGAAGGTGGCCTTGGCCAGCCCGGGCAGGGTGCAGCCCTGCCCGACGAGGGATGCCTGCTGGTCCCCGGCGATCCCGCAGATGGGTGGCGCTCCGGGAAGCGCCGCGGCGATCCCGAGCGCTCCTGAAGAGTCGACGACCGCCGGCATCATCGGCAACGGGATCCGCAATTTCTCCAGCAACGGCTCATCCCACCCGATCGTCGCGTCGACCAGCGCCGTGACGGCCGCGTTGGTGGCATCGGTGACATGCAGCGCCTCTCCTCTGGGTGCGGCACCCCCCGAGAGCGTCCAGGCCACCCAGCTGTCGACGGTCCCGAAGCAGAGCTCTCCTTGTTCGGCCCGCGACCGTTCCGGATCGACCTCGTCGAGGATGGCCATCACCTTGGTGGCCGACGCGTTCGGCGCCAGCCGGATCCCCTCGGCCTGGAGGACGAGGCAGGTCCCGACGGTGCGCAGATCCTGCCAGCCGATACCCGGCGCGACCGGTCGCCCCGTGGCGCGCTCCCAGACGATGCTCGACGCTCTTTGGTTGGCGATCCCGACGCCGGCCACCGGACCTCCGTCCTCGAGCGAGGCGCGGGCGACCTCGAGCACGGCGTCGGCCATGCGCGCCGCATCGAACTCCACCAGACCCGGGGCCGGTGAGTCCGGCAACAGGGGGACGTGGTGTTCATGCTCGACGGTGGCGTCGCGTCGGACGATTGCGGCCCGTACCCCCGACGTGCCGACGTCGACGACCAGAATGCTCCCGCCGTCCTTGGTCATGCCCAGGGGGCCGGTCCGAATGGCGAGTCGAGGCCGAACTTGCCGGGGTTGAGGATGCCATTGGGATCGAAGGTCACCTTGAGGCCCCGCAGCACTTCGAATCCGGTACCCAGCGCCCGGGGCAGGAAGCGCGAGCGGTTGAGCCCGATGCCGTGGTGATGGCTGATCGCGGCACCGTGGGCCAGCGTGGCATCGGTCACGGTGTCCCAGGCCTGCCGGTAGTAGCGCTCCCGCCATTCGTCGTCGCCGTCGGGCCCGCGTCCGCCAAACGTGAAATAGAGGCAGGCGCCGTCCGGATACGCGTGGGACTGATGGGCTGACGCGGCCAAGGTCCCATCAATGTCCTTGAGCTCGCCGATCACCTGATCGAAGAGGGCGGGGAGTACCGACCACGGACCGGAGATCTCCGCCGTGTCCACGACGATGCCACCCCGCCAGAGCGGTGCGAGCGCGGAGACGTCGTTGCGGTGATCCAACCACCGATCGACCAGGCCGTGATCCAACGGCTGCGCCCCGGCCTCGGTCGAGCACTCCGCGTCGACGATTTTCACTGTGGCTCCGAGGATGTCCAGGTCCGCCTCGTCGAGAACGATGAGGACGTTGGTGTCGCTCTCGTCGAAGTTCCGTTCCGACTCTGTTTGGTCGTAGAGGCGCAGGACCGCCGGGGTCGCGCCGCGGCGGAGAATTCGGCGGCACGCCTCCAGACCTTCGGCGAAGCTCGAGAACCCGAAGGCTCTGCGCTCTTGGGCCGGCGGGAGGGGATGGATGCGGAGGCGAGCCTCGGTGATGACGCCGAGTGTCCCCTCGCTGCCGACGAAGAGCTGCGTCAGGTTCGGGCCCGTCGCGGCGCGGGGTCCCTTGCCCTCGGTGTGCACGATACGACCGTCGGCCAACACCACTTCGAGACCGATGACCATGTCCTCGATCTTCCCGTAGCGGGTCGAGTACTGCCCCGCCCCGCGGCAGGCCAGCCAGCCGCCGACGGTGGAGAGATCCATGGATTGCGGCCAGTGCCCGAGCGTGTAACCCGCGCCGACCCCGCCGAGCGCTGTTTCCAGATCCGGGCCGAAGGTGCCGGCTCGTACGTCCGCCCTGAGGGAGGTCTCGTCGACCTCACGGAGACCGTCGAGCTTGGTCATGTCGAGCGCCACGCCACCGTGCACGGGAATCGATCCCCCGCAGACGCCGCTCCGACCGGCCGCCGCCGTGACGGGCACCGCAGCCTCGTTGCAGGCGGCGAGCACGGCTGAGACCTCTTCGGTCGAGCCGGGGCGCACCACCACCGCGGGGCGCTGCGGGACCGCTCCTTCGGCCGCCCAGCCGATGGCGAGAGGCCACCAGTCCCGTCCGGCCTCGGCGCGGGCGTCGTCATCGAGCACGACCTCCGCGCCGCTGGCGGTGAGACGGTCGAGGAGCGCCGGGGAAATGTCGACGACGCGCGCGCCGAGGCGATCGGCCACCTCGGCCCCGGTCGCGTCGATGGGGGTGACCGGAGTGGGCTCGGTCATGGGAGGTCGAGCCCGGCTGTGAGCAGTTCCTTCTGGCATGCCTCGGTGAACCGGGCCACCTGTTCGCGCGCCTCCTCTTCGTCCCACCCCATGTCGGGCGCGATGAGGTTGGCGACGGCGGAGGCGGCGTCCATGGTCGGCTGGGCACGCTGGATGGTGGCTCGGGTGCGCCGTGACAGCACGTCGTCCAGCGTGCCTGCCATCTCCTCCCTGGCCGCGTAGAGGACTTCGGCACCCGTATAGGGCAACCCGGCCACCACCGGGTCGAGCAGTTCGGGGCGCCCGTCGGCCAGAGCGAGGACGTCGGCCGAGGCCGTTCCGTAGCGCCCGAAGAGGCGAGCGTGGGGCTGGGCCAGCGTGACCGGATCCCGCGTCTTCGTGGTGGCACCTATGAGCGGGAGGTTCTTCGTGACGCAGCGCCGCCGGCGCGGCGACTCACCGAGTTCGGCCACGACGACATCGACTGTGTCCTGTGCCATTTTGCGATAGGTCGTCAGCTTGCCGCCGGTGACCGTCACCACGCCGTGGCTGGACGTCGTGACCGTGTGCCGGCGCGAGAGGTCGGCCGTGCGCTCCGAGACGTGTCCGCCCTTGGCCGATGGCGCCAGGAGAGGACGCAGCCCCGCCCAGACGCCGGTGACATCGGCCCGGGTGAGCCGCGAGGTGGTGATGGCGTTGGCGGCATCGAGCAAATAGTCGACGTCCTCCGGCGTGCAGGCGGGATCGTCGAGCGGGCCGGTGTAGTCCGTGTCGGTGGTGCCCAGATAGACGAGATCCGTTTCGGGCCACGACACGACGAAGATGGAGCGCTTGTCCTTGGGCACGGGGATGACCGCTGCGATGTCGCAGGGCAGCCGCGTCAGCCGGCACAGTGACGTGCACGCCCTTGGCGGGCCGGATCGCATGGGGGTCCTGGCCCTCGTCGAGAGCCCGCACGTGGTCAGCCCAGACGCCCGAGGCGTTCACCACGATCCGGGCCCGGATCGGGAACTCCGAGGTCTCGTCGTCCGGCACGGCACGCACGATTGCGCCGTCGGCTTTCCCGTCCGCGCCGGTCGTCAGCCGGACGACCGGCGTGTAGTTGGCCATCACGGCGCCGTATTCGAACGCCGCCGTGCGGGCAACGGAGAGGGTCAGGCGGGCGTCGTCGGCGCGGGCGTCGAAGTAGAGGAACCCGGCCACCAGGTGGTCGGTGTTGAGGGTCGGCAGGTGCGCCAGCGCTTCGTCTTTCGTGACTTCGCGGTGTCGTTTTCCAATGCGCCAACCGCCCGTGAGGTCGTACAGCCACAGCGCGGTCGCGTACGAGCGGGCCACTGTTTTGGAAACGACGCCGTCGCGGCCGAAGAGGGGGATGAGGAACGGGAGTGGGCTGACGAGGTGGGGCGCATTGTCGAGGAGGCGCTGTCGTTCGGCCAGATTCTCGTAGACCAGTCGGAACTCGCGTTGCTGGAGGTAGCGGATACCGCCGTGGATCATCTTCGACGACTTCGAGGATGTCCCCGACGCGAAGTCGCCCTTCTCGACGAGGGCGGTCTTCAAACCGCGGCTGGCGGCATCGAGCGCCACACCTGCTCCGGTGATCCCGCCGCCCACGACCAGCACGTCGAACGTCTCGTCGGCGAGGCGTCGCAACGCGTCGGCGCGGCGAAAGGGGTGCACCGATCAAGCCTGCCACATCCTTCGCGCCGCTTGACCGGGGAAAGGGCGTCCGCAGCTGGCAACGGGAAAGGATGCGCAAGACGTGTCACCCGCGACGTCCAGAGGTGCAGCCCGGAGGTCGTGCGTCCTCGCGCCCGACCTAGGGTCGTCCCGTGGCGTCGGCGCCTGAGGACCCGTGGGCCTCCTACGAACGGACCGTGGTCGAGATCCTGCGGCCGGGTGGAAGCAGTCTCCGGGTCCGGTCGGCACCGGACGTGGACGAGGACAGCTGGCCCTGGCCCGACCGGCGGCCGGTCCACCTGCTCACCGCCTGGGACCCTGGCCTCGAGCGCCCGGGCGTGGACGTCAACCGGATGCGGCAGGAGGCCCTCGAAGCTGATCTCGGGTTGCTCTCCGGCCAGCTCTTGGTTGCGATGGGGGTCGACTCCGCCACCGGGCGGCGGGAGGAGGGGGTGGCTGTCCGCGGCGTCCCGGAGACCGAAGTCCTGACTCTGGGGGTGCGCTACGGCCAGGACGCCGTCTTCGCCTGGACGCCGGCGGAGTGGGTCATCGTGGCCTGTGAGGGGGGCCGCCGCCAGGCGTCGGGCTGGTCGTTGGTGGTGCCCGAACCCGGATTTCGCTTCAGCCGGGCACGTGACACGCCGATTTGATGGGGGAGGCGGCGCGCGGTGGGCGCGCAGCACTCCGCTGGGGGAACGATGGAGTATTTCGACGAGAGCTGGGACGAGGCCCCTTCGGAGGCGGAGCCCGACCTCGACTCTGATCCCGAGGAGCTCTGGCGCAGCCTCGTCGCGGACGAGGACCACCCCCGGTACTGGTCCGAGAGCGAGTGGTCCCACGACGCCGAAGACGTGCTCCGGACCGGCGCGCTGCTCTTTGTCGACCGGGACGCCGAGGCCGAGCTGTCCAACGAGCTCCGTCTCTCCGAACTGTGGCGCCTCTGCGACAGCGGGCTCCTCGCCATGGACGAATTCTTCGAGCTCTCGGCCCTGATCGCCCAGGTGCAGGCTCTTCCGGGGTCACTCTGCGTCGACTGCGAGATGTTGCGCCGCCCCAACGTGAGTCCCAACTGGGCTCTGGCCACGACGACCTTGTGTCGGGCGCACCTCCGCTTCCGGTTGGGCCACGCACGAATCGACGGGGGCACCAGCAGGCGGTAGGGAATCACCCCTGCGGCGCCGGGGGCGATGCACAATGGCGGCGTGACGTTGGCCGCCCGCGTCTTCGCCGCCTCCCACCTGACCGGCACGTTCGTCCTGCGCTCCGGACGGAGGGCCGACCACTATTTCGACAAGTACCGCTTCGAGTCCGACCCGGCGTCTGCTGGCCGAGATCGTCGCGGCCCTGGTGCCGCTCGTGCCGGCCGGGACCGAGGGTCTCGCCGGCCTTGAGCTCGGAGGTGTCCCCTTGGCCACCATGCTGTCCTCGATGACGGGGCTGCCGGCGTATTTCGTCCGCAAAGAGCCGAAGAAATACGGCACCGAACAGGTCTGCGAAGGCGGCGAGGTGGCGGGGCGCCGCCTTCTCATCGTTGAGGATGTGGTGACCACGGGAGGGCAGATCGTGCTGTCGGCCCAGGACCTCCGTTCGGAAGGGGCCGTGGTCGAGCACGCGGTGTGCGTCATCGACAGGGACGGTGGCGGAGCGGGCGTCGCAGCGGCGGAGGGGATCACGCTGCGCGCCCTCTTCAGCATGCGCGATCTCGAGGTCTCCGGGCCAGAGTCGACCATCAGGGCGACCTAAGCACCGCAGGAGTGTCGGCTCGGTTGGCTCGAGGTCCGTGCCGGCCAGTTTCGCCGGCGTGACGAAGCGCTCGGGTGGACCGCGGCTTGATTCTGACAACGATTGTCAAAGACTGCGTGACGCCCGCTAGGGTGGCGGCGCAATGTCCGACTACACGATTCCCGAGCCAGAGCCGAAGGAGATCGACGAGCGACTCTCCGTCGAGCTCAGCCACCTGGTGGACAACCAGGTCCTCCGTGGGCATCCCTCGGGCGACGAACGGTGCGACAACTGCCGTTACTACCTCGAGCCGTACAAGGATCTTTCGTACTGCTGGCACCCCAAGCTCCGCATTCTGGTCGGGGGCAATTGGTGGTGCCAATGGTGGGAAGCGATTCCAGAGGGCGAAGCGACCGGCATTTGAGCATTCTCCGCGGTGTGCGTCTCCGGCGTCCTGCATCTTGTGCGAGGTCACAGACCAGGTCGCACCGCTGATTTCGACAATCGTTGTCAAAAAAGGTTGCGCGCACGATAGGGTGGGCGACGTATGCAGTCACCCGATGCGCTGAGCGACATCTTCCGAGCCAACGGGCGCAAGATCACGGCGCAACGCCAGTGCATTTTTCGAGCCTTGGAGGGCGACGTCACCCACCCGTCGGCCGAGGGGGTCCACCAGAGGGTTCTCCGCGAGATGCCCAACGTCTCGCTCAAGACGGTGTACCAGACCCTCAACGACCTGGCCGAGCTCGGGGCCATCTCCGTGCTCGACGTCGGCACCGGCTCGGCGCGCTTTGACCCGAACGTCGAGAACACTCACCACCACCTGGTCTGCCGCTCGTGTGGCAAGGTACGCGATGTGGCAGCCGACTTCCCGGGCCTCACGGTGTCGGCGCGGGGCGCGCAAGGCTTCGTCGTCGACAGCGCCGAGGTCGTATTCCGGGGACTGTGCGACGAGTGCCGAGGTTCACAGATTTCGAAAGAACCGCAACCGACCAAGTGAGAGAAAGGGACGTACCAGCCATGGCAGCACTGAAGGGCAGCAAGACCGAGGCCAACCTCAAAGAGGCGTTCGCCGGCGAGAGCCAGGCCAACCGCCGCTACCTGTACTTCGCCCAGAAGGCGGACGTCGAGGGCTACCCCGACGTCTCGGCCCTCTTCCGCTCGGTCGCCGAGGGTGAGACCGGGCACGCCTTCGGGCACTTCGACTTCCTGCGCGAGTCCGGCGACCCCGTCACCGGGGTGCCCGTCGGCGCCACCGAGGACAACCTCAAGTCGGCCATTGAGGGCGAGACCTACGAGTACACCGAGATGTATCCCGGCTTCGCCAAGACGGCGCGCGACGAGGGCTTCGTGGAGATTGCCGAGTGGCTCGAGACGCTGGCCCGGGCCGAGAAGTCTCACGCGGGGCGCTTCACGAAGGGTCTCGAGACGCTCGGCCAGTGACGGCAAGCTGGCGCAGGCCGCCGGGCGGGGCGGGTGACCGCAGACTGACTCGGGTGCGGGTGATGGCGTGCCGCCGCTGACCCTGGCCGACGTGCTCGATCTGCGGGCCTACGAGCGGGTGCGCGAGGACTACCGGGCCAAGATCATCGCCCGCAAGGTCGACCGGCGGGTGGCGCTGGGCCCGGTCATGACCTTGGTCTTCGAGTGCTTCGACACGGTCCGCTTCCAGGTCCAGGAGATGGCCCGGGCCGAGAAGATCATCAGCGACGAGGCGATCCAGGTCGAGCTCGACATCTACAACCGGCTGCTGCCGGGGAAGGGGGAGCTGTCGGCCACCCTCTTCATTGAGCTGACCTCGGACGACGCGCTTCGAGAGTGGTTGCCCCTGCTGGTGGGGATCGAGCGCCAGCTCGGCGTCTCCATCGACGGGGAGCTGGTGGCGAGCGCTCCCGAGGCGGCCCATGCGGCGGCCCTCACTCGCGAGACGATCACGCCGGCGGTCCACTACGTGCGCTTCGGCTTCACCGAAGCCCAGGTGGGGGCGTTTGCGGGCGCCGAGGAGGTCGCCCTCGTGGCGACCCACCCTGCGTACGAGGCCCGGACCGTGCTGTCACCCGCCGAGCGCCGGGAGCTGGGCGGGGACCTGCTGGGCACAACAAAGCCCCTGTCCATCGGCTGACCAGGGACAATTCCGTGCGCAAGTCTTTACAGGCGCATAGGACGTGCGCCATACTCTTTGTTCGCCGAATTTCAGTGCTCGCTTCCTCCGCTCGCCGGACCAAAAGGGTCTCTGAACAGGGCGAATCAAGTATCCGCCTTTTCATCCGTTATTGAGGAAGTGTCTCCCATGATCGCCACCACGTGGCGCAAGCAAGCCGCCTGCCGGGGCCTCGACGTCGAGGCGTTCTATCCCGTCACCGAGGAGGAGGCCGACGCGGCCGAAGCCAAGGCTGTGTGCGCCGTCTGCCCGGTCCGCCAAGCGTGCTTGGAGCACGCCCTGGCCCACCGCGAGCGTGAGGGAGTCTGGGGTGGCACGACCGAGCGCGAGCGCCGGCGGATCGTGCGGCAGCGCCGCAAGTCCGCCTGAGCCGCAAGTCCGCCTGAGCCGCAAGTCCGCCTGAACAGCCTCGCCGCCGCTACTTCTTCTTGACGGCCTTGTGGGCCGTCGTGGTGGGCGTGGCCTGGGTCGGCTGTCCGAGGGTGCACGGCGAGGGGTTCCAGGGCTCGAGCTCCGTGTTCGTGTAGACGTCTGAGGGGATCGTCGTGGTCGTCGTGGTGGTCGGCCCCGTCGGTGCCGTGGTCGGTGGTCCCGGCGGCCGCTGACCCGTTGACGGTCAGCTGCGAGCCCGCGATCAGGAGCGAGACCGTCTGTCCCGTCAGGCTCGGGTCGGGGACGAGCGTGACCGGCCCGGTCAACGCCGAGGCGAGCGTGTGGGCGGCCGCGATACCCGACGGCCCGTACTGGATCTCCGACGCGCCGTCTGTGCTCAAGGGCGTCGAGGCGTTCCCGATTTCGTCGATGTTGAATCCGAGTGTCGCCAGCGCCAGTGCCGTGGTGTGTGCGATGCCGTTGACCGTCGACGCGTTGAGGACGTCGACGTCGACCAGGTTACGGGCCTCCGTGGGAACCGTCGTCGTGGTCGTGGCCTTGCTGCCCTTGGGGCGCGTGGTCGTGGTTGTCGGGGCCGGGGCCGTCCCGATCGCGTCGAATGCGCTGATCATGTTCTGGGCGTAGGGCTGCGCCTCTTCCAGCACGTCGGCCCCGCCGTCGGTGACGAAGGACGTGGTCGGCAGCGTCTCGGTGATGAGGCGCGACGACGACAGGCCCTTGAAGTCCTCGGCCAGGTTGAAGAGGTCGCTCTTGGTCAGCGTGTCGTCGATGGTCAGGTTGGTCACGGCGGCGCCGAGGAACGCGTTGATGGTCAAGGGGTCGAGGCCGGTCGCGTTCAGCTTGGCCAGTACGGCGCGGAAGAAGGCGTCCTGGCGCTGGATGCGGCTGAAGTCCGACTGGCCGTCGTACTCCCACTCACCCTCCGAGTTCTTGTAGTAGAGGTGGCGGCTCCGGACCAGCTCGAGCGCCGTCGTCCCGTTGACCACCTGGCAGCCGGTCGTCGTGACGTCGAGGCCGCTGTACTGGTCCTTGACGGCGGTGGGGAAGTCCATGGTGACGCCGCCCAGGGCGTTCACCATGCCCGAGAAGCCCGGGAAGTCCACCGAGGCGTAGTGGTTGATCGGGATGTCGAGGTCCTTCTCAATGGTCTGGATCAGGAGATCGGGTCCCGAGTTGAACGCGGCGTTGATGCGGTTCATGCCCGAGATGTTCGTCACGTCGCCCGGGATGTCGACCCACAGGTCGCGCGGTATCGACAGCACGGTCACGGTCTTGGCGGCAGGGTCGATGCGGACGGCCATGGTGACGTCGCTGCGCGAGCCGCCCTCCACGGCGCCCGAGCCGAAGGCGTTGACCTGCGTGGCATTGTCGACGAAGGCCCTTGTGTCCGAGCCGACCAGCAACATGGTGAACGGCTTCTGCTCGCTCACCGGTGCCGTGCGGATCAGGTGCTTGGCGTGGACCTTCTTGATCTGGCCGAAGCGGTAGTCGGCGTAGAAGTAGAGGCCCCCGGCTCCGACGGCGGCGAGCAGAATGAGGAAGGAGAGCGCGTACAGGGTGCGTCGTCGCCAGCGGTGCTTGCGCTTGTGCTCCTTCTTCCGCGACTTCCGGAGTTCGGCCTGCAGATCGGCCCGGGACTTGGCGTGGTCCTCCTGGGCCACGGCGTCGGGCGTCCCGGACAATCCGGGTTCGTCGGGGGTCAAGAATCAGAAAGTACCTGGCCGGGAGGTCCGGTAGCCTTCACCGGTGCATTTTGAACTTCCCGACGAGCTCGTGGCGCTCCGAGATTCCGTCCGGCGCCTCGCACAGGACAAGGTCAAACCGCGGGCGCGGGCCATCGACAAAGAGGGGACCTACCCGAGCGACATCTTCGAGGCCTTCCGCGACGCCGGCCTCCTGGGTTTGTGCGTCCCGGAGGAGTTCGGGGGGTCGGGCGCCGGCATCCTCGGCCTGGCGGTGGCCATTGAGGAGGTGGCCAAGTACTCCAACGCGGCGGCGCTGATGCTCTTGTTGACCCGGCTGCCCACGGGGCCGCTCATGATCGCCGGCACCGAGGAGCAGAAGAAGCGGTACCTGCCCGGCATCTGTGACGGGACCCTGCGGGCGGGCTTCGGGTTGTCCGAGCCCCAGGCGGGCAGCGACGTCATGGGGATGCGGACGCGCGGGGTGCCCGATCCGGCCGCAGACGGCGGGTGGGTGCTCAACGGCACCAAGTGCTGGATGTCAGGCGTCGTCGAGGCGGACTGGTACACCGTCTTCGCCAAGACCAAGGACCCCACCAGCCGGGCGCATGACTCCATCACGGCCTTCATCGTCGAGCGGTCCTGGCGCGGGGTGGCGGTGGGCCGCACCGACCACAAGATGGGCGTGCGCGGCGTGGACACGGGCGAGCTCTTGCTGACCGACGTGCACGTGCCGGCCGAGAACGTCATCGGCGAGGTGGGCGGGCTTCCGCCTAGCCATGTTGGGCCTGAACGCCATGCGCCCGATCGTCGCCGCGCGCGGTATCGGGCTGGCCGAGGGGGCACTGATGTACGCCACCGAGTACGTGCAGCAGCGGGCGGCCTTCGGCCAGACCATCGCGGACTTCCAGGGGATCCAGTGGGAGATCGCCAAGTGCGCGGTGGACATCGAGGCGGCCCGGCTGTTGACGTATCGAGCCGCCGTGCTCGCCGACGAGGGCAAGTTCACCAAGGAATTCGTCCCCTACCTCTCCATGGCCAAGTACCACGCCACCGAGCTGGCCGTGCGCGCCTCGTCGCTGGCGGTCCAGCTGCTCGGGGCGGCCGGCTACATGGAGGACCACCCGACGGAGCAGTGGTACCGCGACGCCAAGCAGCTCACCATCGTGGAGGGCACCTCGCAGGTGCAGCTCGGCCTCATCGCCCGGGGCGTGCTCGACAGGGACCTGTGGTGGGACTGACCTGGCCCGAGGTCCTGGCCCGGCTGAGCCGGCGGGAGGACGCTCAGCGCGGCCGAGGCCGAGGAGACGCTCAAGATCGTTCTCTCGGGCGAGGCCACGCCGGCCCAGCTGGGGGCGTTCCTGTCCCTGCTGCACGCCAAGGGGGAGACGGCCGAGGAGGTCACCGGCCTGGCCCGGGCCATGGTCGACGCCGCCGTGCCCTGCCCTCTGGCGGAGGGGGACGCCGAGGCGGCCGTCGACCTGGTCGGGACGGGTGGCGACCGGTTGTCCAGCATCAACGTCACGACGCTGGCGGCCTTCATCACGGCGGGTGCCGGCGTCCCGGTCTGCAAGCACGGCAACCGCGCCGCGTCGTCGTCGGTCGGGACGGCGGACGTGCTCGAGGCGCTCGGCGTGGCGATAGAGCTCGGCCCCGAGGGCGTGGCGCGTTGCGTCGCCGAGGCCGGCATGGGGTTCTGCTTCGCCCAGCGCTTCCACCCGGCCATGCGCTTCGTCGGCCCCGTCCGCAAGGAGCTGGGCGTGCCGACCGTGTTCAACTTCCTCGGGCCGCTCATCAATCCGGCCCGCACCCGGCGTCAGCTGGTCGGCGTCAGCGACCCGGCCATGGCCCCGATCATGGCGGGCGTCTTCGGGGCGACCGGGAGCCGCCGAACGCTGATCGTCCATGCCGACGACGGGCTCGACGAATTGAGCGTGACGTCGCCCGCCGACGTCCTGGAGGTCCGCGGCGACGGTGCCGGCGCGCTTCGAGGTGTCGCAGTGGCGGGTCGATCCCCGGGCGCTCGGCTTTCCCCCGGCGACGATGGCGGATCTGCGGGGCGGCAACGCCGCGTTCAACGCCGGCGTGATCCGCTCCGTGCTCGAAGGAGAGCAGGGGCCCCGACGCGACATCGGGGTCCTCAACGCGGCCGCCGCGCTCGTGGTGGCGGGACGGGTCGAGGACCTGGAGAGCGGGCTGGGGCTGGCCACCGAGTCGATTCGAGAGCGGCCGGGCCCTGGGCGTGCTCGACGCGCTGATCGCTACGTCCCGAGACGAGCTGCGCCGGCAGCCGGGCTGACCCGCCAGCTCCGGCGCGGGCCGTGGGTCTCTGGTTCGAGCGCCGGTGAGTCGGGCCGGCAGAGCGCGATGACGCATCCGCCGAAGCCGCCGCCGCTCATGCGGGCACCGAGCACCCCGGGCTGAGCGAGCAGCTGCTCGACCAACTCGTCGACGGCCGGCACGGAGACCCTGTAGTCGGCCGCCAGGCTGCGATGCCCCTCGGTCATCACGGCGCCCAGCCCGCTGAGGTTGCCCCGGGCCAGCAAACGCTCGGCTTCTCCCACCCGCGCGCACTCGGTGATCACGTGGCGGGCCCGCCGGCGCAGCACCGGATCGCTCAACGCACTGAGGTCGCCGAGCGTGCAGAGCCCGAGCGGCCGGCCGAGGATGTGCGCGGCCCGCTCGCACTCGGCGCGCCGGGTGGCGTAGGGGCTGTCGGTCGAGGAGGCGGGGCACCTCGCTGTGCACGATCACGAAAGCCGCCTCGTCGGGCACGGCCACCGGACGGGTCTCGAGGGTCTCGAAGTCGATGTGGAGCGCGTGGCCGGCAGTGGCGCCGGCGATGGCCAGGGGATCGAGCAGGCCGACGTGCGAGCCCGCGCCGCGCTCGGCCTCCTGGCAGTCGCGGGCCAGCGCCAGGGGGTCGGGGTCGTGGCCGAGGGCGAGCAGCAATGCGACCGAGAAGGCAGCACTCGACGAGAGGCCGGCACCGACCGGGATCGTGCTCGTCACCCGGGCGACCCCGCCGCTCGGCGGGGGCTGCAGTGCGCAGGAGGCCGGCCGCCAGGGCCGCCTCGGCGCGGCACCGGGGCGGTGTCGCCCAGCATGATCTCGATGGGAGCCTCCGGGAACTGGTCCGAGTCGATCCCGACCAGGAAGCTGCCCGGCTTGGGCGTGAAGTCGACCTCCGTGGCCAGCTCAATGGCCATGGGCAGCGAGAGCCCGCCGTTGTAGTCGGTGTGGTCGCCGATGATGGTCACTCGTCCGGGGGCGCGGGCGGCAGGCACGCCCCCAACTTGGCACAGGAGAGGACGGGCTTGACCGTCGCGGGCGGCGCGGGTCACGATCCTGCGATGGCCGACCGCAGTGGACCGCTGAGCGGGATCAAGATCATTGAGCTGGCGGGCATCGGCCCGGCCCCCTACACCTGCATGATGCTGGCCGACGCCGGGGCGCAGGTCCTGCGGCTCGAGCGGGCGGCCCCGGGTGCGGTGGAGCGCGGGCGAGGAGATCAAGGCCTCCGGATGCAGGCCCGTACTGGGACCTGCTCAACCGGTCCCGTCCCTCGGTGGGTATCGATCTCAAGAACCCCGACGCCGTCGAGCTGGTGCTCGGGCTCGTCGGCCGAGGCCGACGGGCTGATCGAGGGCTTCCGTCCCGGCGTGGCCGAGCGGCTGGGCGTCGGGCCCGACGCCTGCTTCGCGCGCAACCCCCGGCTGGTCTACGGGCGCATGACGGGGTGGGGCCAGGACGGGCCGTTGGCCCCCAGGGCCGGGCACGACATCGACTACATCGCCATCGGCGGCGCGCTGTGGTCGCTGGGCCGGGCCGATTCGGCTCCCGTGCCGCCGCTGAACCTGGTGGGCGACTTCGGCGGTGGCGGCATGCTGCTGGCCTTCGGCATGGTGGCCGCCCTGCTCGAGGCCGCCCGCTCCGGCGAGGGCCAGGTGGTCGACGCCGCCATGGTCGACGGTGCGGCATCCCTGATGACGATGATCCACGCCTTCCACCTCGGCGGCATGTGGAACGAGGAGCGCGGGGCCAACATGCTCGACACCGGTGCGCCCTTCTACGAGGTCTACGAGACGTCCGACGGGAAGTGGATGGCGGCGGGTGGCATCGAGAAGCAGTTCTACGCCGCCCTGCTCGACGGCCTCGGTCTGGCCGGTGACGAGTCGCTGCCGCGAGCAGCAGTCGCGGGAGGACTGGCCGGCGATGAAGGAGCGCTTCGCCGCCATCTTCAAGACGAAGACGCGTGACGAGTGGTCGGCCGTCTTCGACGGGACCGACGCCTGCGTGGCGCCCGTTCTGTCCCCCTGGGAGGCGCACGAGCACCCGCACAACGTGGCCCGCGCGACCTTCATCGAGGTCGACGGCGCGGTGCAGCCGGCACCGGCGCCCCGCTTCTCCAAGACGCCGTCGGCCGTCTCGAAGCCGCCGTCGCCGCCGGGGGCCGACACCGTCTCGGGGCTGGTCGAGTGGGGCGTGGACGAGAGCGTGGTGGCCAAGCTGCGCGAGTCCGGGGCGCTCAGCTAGACCCAGGACGGCCGCCGCTGTCGGCTGCCGCAGGGATCAGCGGCTCAAGCCGCTCAGGGGCAGGGCCCGAAGGGGTCGATGGGCGTGTCCGCCAGCCCGAGGATCACAAAGGAGTTCGACGCCTCGTTCATGTAGGCCTGCGGGCAGGGGTCGGCGATGGCGATCACCGACGTGCCTGGGCAGACCCCCGCCTGGTTCATGCAGGTCATGGCTTCTCGACCCTCGGCGTAGCCGGGGCATTCGAGCGTGAAGCCCTTGGCCGCGTAGGCCTGCAGGTAGGCGAGCGCGGCCCCGCAGCCCCAGGCGGTGGCCTGACCCACCGGCGGCACCACGCTCGGATCGCTCGGCGCGGGGGCGGAGGCGGGCGCGACGGTGGCCGCAGGCGCAGCGGCGGGTGCCGGTGGCGGGGCTGGTGCCGGTGTCGGTGCTGGCGGAACGGTGGTCGTGGTCGTCGTGACAGTGGCCGCCGGCGCGGAGCTCGGTGCGGGAGCGGGAGCGGGAGCAGGGGTGATGGGCCGTTTGATGGTCGCGGCCATGGCGACCGCGGCCTCCTTGAGCGCGGTGTCCCGGGCTTGGTGTGCGGTCCGCTGCGCCCGCAGCGGCGGCTGCGAGGTCCCGGCTCCGGACGTGACCACCTGCGCGGCCACGATGGCCATGACGGCAAAGAGGACGATCGACGAGAGCGCGGGCAGTGCGCGTGCGTACGACTCGGGACAAGGCGGAAGCTCCTTCGGCGGGAGGAGTGGGGGCGGTGGTGGGGGAGACGGCTGGAGTGCCGTTGCCTTCCTCCGTTACCCACCTCACCCCCGTTGAACGACGCGGAGGCGGGAATCTCCCGCAGAAACCCTCAGATCACCGGCCTCACAGCGGTTCAAGCAGCGGGCGTTGATGTTTTCCGCCGACCTGAGAGCGTTGGTCGCGCCGCAACGGCCATGCCGGGCGCTGTTCGTGTCTGGACCCCGGCAACAGCTGGGCCGGGACCCACATTGCCGATGGGTCGGTCAGATGGTGACGACAGGACAGGTGATGGTGCGGGTGATGCCCTCGATCTGCTGCATGTCCCGGACGACCATGCGGCCGAGATCGTCCATGGACGGCGCCTCGGCCCGGGCGATCACGTCATAGGGACCCGTGACGCCCTCGGCGACGAGCACTCCCTCAATGCGACTGAGCTCCTGCGCGACGTGGGCCGCCTTGCCCACGTCGGTCTGAATCAGGACGTACGCATGGACGGTCACGGCACACCGTACATTGGCCTGGTGCCGATGTCCCCCAAGATCGAGCAGTTCAAGGACATGGCGCGCCAGGCCCGTCAGGACCTTTTCGACCAGTCACACCCCATCGGCCGGCTGTCGCTTTTGCAGTGCGCCATGCTCGGCGGCGGAACCGTCGTCACCATCTCGCTCGCTGGTTCGCTCTTCTTCTCCATCTCGCCGAACGCGGCGGATCACAAGATCCTCCTGTACCTGCTCTTCACCCTGGCCCCGTTCGCCATCGTGTCGCCGCTGCTCGGCCCGCTCATCGATCGCAGCCGCGGCGCGCGCCGCCTCATGGTCGTGACGTCCGCCGTCGGGCAGGTGGTGCTGTGCCCGCTGATGGCCACCCACCTCCACAGCCTGCTGCTCTTCCCTCTCGCCTTCCTGGTGCTCGTGTGCCAGAAGCTCTACCTCGTGACCAAGGGCGCGCTCGTGCCCGAGATGGCCGCGCTCGACGGTTCGGACTCGGAAGCCGAACAGGCCGGCTACGCCACGCTCAACGCGCGGCTGACGCTCCTCGGCACCCTGGCCGGCTTCGTGGCATCGATTCCGGCCGTGATCCTCTACAAGGTCACAGGCTCTCCGGGCGTGCTCGTCTTCGCCATGCTCGTGTTCGTCGCCGCCGCGGTGGCCGGAGCGCGGCTGCCCGTGCTGACGAGCCGCCGGGCGGAGGAGCTGTGGACCGACCAGTCGACGAAGGTGCGCGAGTACGGCGAGGAGGGCGAGGCCTTGACGCGGGAGCAGGACCTGTTGCGCTTGCAGCCCTTCGCCAATCCCGAGGTGATGCTCGGGCTGAGCGCCATGTGCATCGTGCGCGGGCCTCACCGGTTTCATGACCTTCATGCTCGCCTTCGGGTTGCGGCGCATGCACGGCGTCGGGCTCTACTGGTACGGACTGGTCCTGGCGGGTAGCGGCGCCGGGGCCATCGTCGGCCTCGTGCTCGTGGGACGCCTGCGCAAGCGCATGACCGAGCAGCAGCTGCTGCTCTGCTCGCTCTGGCTCATCGCCATCACGGCGGGCGGGTGCGCCGTCTGGGGCACGCTCTTGGCGCAGGTGGTCCTCGCCTTCATGGTCGGCCTGTGCGGCTCCGTGGCCCAACCGTCCTTCGACGCCATGACCCAGCGCTACATCCCGCTGTCCGCCCAGGGGCGCGCCTTCGCCCGCTTCGGGATGCGCCAGCAGCTGGTGTGGGTCGTCGGCTCGCTGATCCCCCTGATCATCGTCTTCACCCTGCCGCAGGGCGACGCCACCATGGCCGTGCTCGCCGCGCTCGGCGGCCTGTCGTACGTGACGGGGCGGCGCGCCGCGCACGCGCCGCGCACGGTGCGCCGGGACTACCGCAACCTCGGGGAGGTAGGTGAGACGGGGGGTTGACGGCCCCGCCACTAATCAGCCCAGGCGCTCGCCGAGCGTCTCGGCCTGATCGGCCAGGGCCTGGGGGAGGCGGTCGCCGAACTGGGCGTAGTACTCCTTGATGAGGGGCACCTCCGCCCGCCAGCCCTCGGTGTCGACCCGCAGGAGCTCTTCCATCTGCTCCCGGCTGACGTCGAGGCCCGTCGTGTCGATGGCGTCGGGCGTGGGGACCGCGCCGATCGGCGTGTCGACCGCCGGCGCCTTGTCCAGCACGCGGTTGAAGATCCACTCGAGCACGCGGGAGTTCTCGCCGTAGCCGGGCCAGAGGAACTTGCCGTCGGCGTCCTTGCGGAACCAGTTGACGTAGAAGATCTTCGGCAGGGCGTCACGGTCGGGTGCTTCCGCGCCGATCTGCAGCCAGTGCGCGAAGTAGTCGGCCATGTTGTACCCGCAGAACGGCAGCATGGCGAAGGGGTCGCGGCGGAGATTGCCGACGGCACCGGCCTGGGCGGCTGTCGTCTCGGACGCCATGATGGAGCCGAGGAAGACGCCGTGCTCCCAGTCGTGGGACTGGAACACGAGCGGGACGACGGAGGCGCGGCGGCCGCCGAAGAGGATGGCGCTGATCGGCACGCCCCTGGGGTCCTCCCACTCGGGAGCGATGGCCGGGTCCTGGCTGGCCGGCGTCGTGAAGCGGGCGTTGGGGTGCGCGGCCGGCGTGCCCTTCTCGGGGGTCCAGTCCTCGCCCTTCCAGTCGGTCAGGTGGGCCGGGGGCTCGTCGGTCATGCCCTCCCACCAGATGTCGCCGTCGTCCGTCAGCGCCGTGTTGGTGAAGATGCAGTTGCCGTCGAGGGTGAGGATGGCGTTGGGGTTGGTGTGGGTGTTGGTGCCCGGCGCGACGCCGAAGAACCCGGCCTCGGGGTTGATGGCGTAGAGCTGGCCGTCGGCGCCGAACTTCATCCAGCAGATGTCGTCGCCGACCGTCTCGACCTTCCAGCCCTCGATGGAGGGGATGAGCATGGCGAGGTTCGTCTTGCCGCACGCCGACGGGAAGGCGCCGGTGACGTAGCGGGTGTCGCCCTCGGGCGAGGTGAGCTTCAGGATGAGCATGTGCTCGGCCATCCAGCCGGCGTCGCGGGCCATGACCGACGCGATGCGCAGCGCGAAGCACTTCTTCCCGAGGAGCGCGTTGCCGCCGTAGCCCGAGCCGAACGAGGTGATCTCGCGGGTCTCGGGGAAGTGGACGATGTACTTGTTCTCGGCGTTGCACGGCCACGGCACGTCCTGCTCGCCCGGCTCGAGCGGGGCGCCGACCGAGTGCAGGCAGGGGACGAACTCGCCGTCGTCGCCGAGCACCTCGAGGGCGCCCGTGCCCATGCGGGTCATGATGCGCATGGAGACCGCCACGTAGGCCGAGTCGGTCAGCTGCACGCCGATGTGGGCGATCTTGGAGCCGAGCGGGCCCATGGAGAAGGGGACCACGTACATGGTGCGGCCCTTCATGCAGCCCTTGAAGAGCCCGTGCGAGGGTCTGGCGCATCTCGTCGGGGTCACGCCAGTTGTTCGTCGGGCCGGCGTCGATCTCCTCGGCCGAGCAGATGAACGTGCGGTCCTCGACCCGGGCCACGTCGCCGGGGTCGGAGTGGGACCAGTAGCTGTTGGGGCGCTTGGCGTCCGACAGCCGGGTGAACGTGCCGGCGTCGACGAGCCCCTGGCAGAGCCGGTCGTACTCGTCGGCCGAACCGTCGCACCACTCGATGCGGTCCGGTGTGGTCAGGGCCGCCACTTCGTCGACCCAGGCGAGGAGTTTCGCGTTCTTTGTTGGCGCCATGTCGGGGGATCTGCTCCTTCGTCCGGCCGGTTTCGGTGGGGTCCAATGCTAGGCATGTGACGTGGGATCCCCCAAACCTCGGCACATGACACGTCCCGTCCAAGAAGACGAGGTGTTACAGCGTATCCGGGGCATGCTGGAAAACGGAATCGAGGCCTTCGGGCTGCGCGACGACGCCGCCGTGCTGGACCTTTCCGGCGGGGGCCCGTTGCTGGCGTCGGTCGACAGCGTGGTCGAGGGCGTCCACGTCGACCTGCCGCTCTGCAGCCCGGGTGACGTGGGGTGGAAGGCGCTCGATGGGCGCGCTGAGCGACCTGGCCGCCATGGGTGCGGCGCCGCTGGCGGCGCTGGTGGCGCTCTGCGTCCCGGGTGGAGCGGGTGACGGCGAGCTGGCCCTCGGGGTCATGGCCGGCGTGGCCGAGGCCTCGGCGGCTGCGCGGGTGCCCGGTGGTCGGTGGCGACGTGTCGGGGGGCGGCGAGCTGATGGTGGCGGTCACCGTGCTGGGGACGGTCGAGGCGGGGGGTCCCGCGCCCGGTGTCGCGGTCGGGGGCGCAGCCGGGGGATGTCGTGCTCGTCACCGGACCGTGCGGCGGATCGGCGGCCGGGCTGCGCGTGCTCCGGGCCGCCGGCGGTCGGCGCCACGCCGACGGGGCCGAGGCCGACCTGCCCCGTGCCTACCGGCGCCCGGTGGCCCGGCTCCGTGAGGGACAGGCGGCCCGCCGTGCCGGCGCCCACGCCATGATCGACGTGTCCGACGGGCTGGCGCTCGACCTGCACCGGCTGGCCGACGCCTCGCGGGTCGGCTTCGACCTTGGATCAGTGCCGGTCGCGCCCGGGGCGACTCTCGACGAGGCGCTCGGCGGCGGCGAGGACTACGAGCTGGTGGTGACGGTCGACCACGGCCGGATCGAGGCGTTGTGGTCGGCCTTCGCTGCGGGCGGGCTCAGACCCCCGCTGCGACTGGGCGTCTTGACCGGCGATCCCGAGGTGCGCCGGCTTGGTGCCGAGCCGGTCGATCGCGTGGGCTGGCAGCACCGGCTGGGGTAGCGCCGGCGCGCCGCGGCCCGGACTTACTTTGTGGCGGCGGGCTCGTGCGTCCGGCGCGGCGGCTTGGTCACCTTGCCGGCACGGATGCACGAGGTGCACACGTGCAGCCGCTTGGGTGCACCGTCGACGACGGCCCGCACCCGCTGGATGTTCGGGTTCCAGCGCCGCTTGGTGCGACGGTGGGAGTGGCTCACGTTCATGCCGAACGAGGGCTTCTTGCCACAGATATCGCACACTGCTGCCATTGGAGAACCTTCCTGGGGGAGGCCGCGGTCACCGGACCACGCGGACCTTCACGAACGGGGCCAAAGGTTACAGCATGCGCCGATAGGGATCCGACGCACCGCCCTTCTCGGGCGTCTGGCTCAAACTGGCGAGGCCAGCACCGAGCCGGTTCCTGCTCCTTTGCCCACGTTGACGTGGACCGTTGCGAGAGCAGTTTCACTACCAGGGATCTGGTGGCCAGCGCCGCTCTCTCCACAGGCGTTGTTGACCCGGCCCCCTGCTTGGGGGTCCGGAGCCTGGGATGCCAAGACATACTCGGAGTTCGCCCAGGCGGCGAGGTTGATGGCCGCATTGAGGTCCCGGTCCGTGACCAAACCGCACGAGGCGCAGATGAATGTCCGATCCTTGAGCGCCATGTCGCTCCAGCACCACCCACAGGTCGAGCAGGTCTTTGTCGAGGGGAAGAACCTTGGCGCCACGCAGAGGTCGCTGCCAAACCAGTCGGCTTTGTAGGCGACCATCTGGGCGAACCGCCCCCACGACGCGTCCGGCTATTTGGCGGGCCAGGTGGCCGTTGCGGACCAGATTTGCCACCGCCAGGTCCTCGAGGCACAGCGCGTCGTGGGTCTTGACGAGCTCACTCGAGAGGCGGTGGCAAAAGTCGCGACGTTGGTCGGCCACCTTGCCGTGGATCAGCTGGAGTCGTACACGGGCCTTCCTCCTGTTCTGCGAGCCGAGTTGACGGCGCGAGAGCTCTCTCGAACCCCGACGCAGCGCTCGGAGCGAGCGGGCCAGGGGCTGCGGAGCACTCACCCGGGCCAGCTCGTCGCCCTCGGCACTGGCTGCGACGATGTAGGAACGCAGACCCCGGTCGATGCCGACGAAGCCCTCAGGGCTATGTCCGGGCCCGTGGCGACGCTGCGGGTGCAGGTCGGGCGCTTCGACGCTGAGGGTGATGACGAATCGCCCTCGGTGCTTTCTAACGGTGGCCGCACAGATCCGGGCCCGGGTCGACCCGGTGGCGTCAGAGCGCAAAAGACGCCGGAGCGCCCGAGTGTTCTCCCGCACTGCGACGACTCCTATGAAGGGCAGGGTGAGCGAACGCGCCTCGGCCCCGCCGAGGCGGATCGACGGGGCGCCGGAGGACGAGGGCTTGTTGCGCAGACGGAACGTCTCTCGCGCCTGCCCCTTCTTCTTGGCGTGCGGGAAGCCGACCGGGACGCCCTTGCGCTCTCCTTTCTTGGAGGCCGAGAACGCGGCGAGGGTCCATCCGAGGTCGACAGCCGCCTCCTCGAAGACCTGGGCGCAGACCTCTTTGCGCCACGAGAGCCCGACGTCGACAACCTCGGCGCACCCCAGCGTGTCGACAGCGAAACGGCGGCCAGCCGCCTCGGTCTTCTTCCAGGTGTTGAACCAGTTGATCAGCGAGTACCCACTCCAGGGCACTACGGTCGCCGGGTCGACTCGCTTGGCCGCGAGGGCGGCGACTACCGCCCGACGGCACTGGTTGTAGGCAAACCGGCGCGCCCCCATATGGCGGCGGAAGGCCGCGGCGCTCTTGGCATCTGGCTCTGCGGTGAAGCGAAAGGTGGTCATTCGGGCCACGTCTCCCAAAGTAGGGATCGGATGTGACAGCGTGGGAAAGCCACTCTGCGGCTCGTCACCTTTGCCGCCACTGGCCGATCGGATCGCACCTATCCGCCGGACCTTTTAGCATCCCAAACCATGACCTCCCCGGCGACGTTCGGCGCCGACGATCTCCGCGCCGTGATGGGGGGCTATCGGGACGCTCTGCGGTTGCACCAGGCCGAGATCAACCGCCTCAACGTCTACCCGGTGCCCGACGGGGACACAGGCACCAACATGGCCCTGACCCTCGAGGCCGTGGTCAGCGAGCTCCAGGGGGTCGAGGCCGGGGCCGGCCTGCCCGAGGTGTGCAAGGCCATCGGGCACGGCTCCCTCATGGGCGCCCGTGGGAACTCGGGCGTGATCCTCTCGCAGCTGCTGCGCGGCATGAGCGAGAAGATGGCGCTGGCCGGGGATCCGGGCGTCGACCCCGACATCCTGGTTGATGCCATCGCCCACGCCTCCGAGCTCGCCCGGCGGGCCGTGGTCCGTCCGGTCGAGGGGACGATCCTGACGGTGGCCTCCGCCGCGGCGGACGGGGCGACACACGGTTCGGGCCTGGTCGGCGTCGTCGAGAGCGCCCACGCTGCGGCGGCCGACGCCCTGGCCCGCACGCCCGAGATGCTGCCCGTCCTGGCCCAGGCCGGGGTGGTAGATGCCGGGGGCAGCGGGTACCTGCTCCTGTTGGATGCGTTCCTCCTGGTCCTCGACGGCCGGCCGCTCCCCGAGCCGTCGGGCGTCGACGCCCCGGACCTCAGCGGCCTCAACGGGTCTGGGACGGAGCACGACGGTGCGGGCGGCGAGGAGCATGCGGTCGGGGACCTGCAGATACGAGGTCATGTACTTCCTGCACGCGCCCGACGACTCCATGGAGGCGTTCAAGGAGGTCTGGGCGGGCATCGGCGACTCCATCGTGGTGGTGGGGGGCGACGGCCTGTGGAACTGCCACATCCACACGAACGACATCGGCGCCGCCATCGAGGCCGGCGTGGACACGGGGCGCCCCCATCGCATCAGGGTGACGGACCTCGACGAGCAGGTCGAAGAGGAGCGCTGGGTGCGCGAGAGCGTGGGCGCTCCCGGAGCGGGGCCCAGCACCGAGGACGCCGGGCCCGTCGCCCAAGACGAGCGTGGTCGCGGTGGTCTCGGGCGACGGCATCGGGCGCATCTTCCGCTCTCTGGGCGTGCACCACCTCGTCCTCGGCGGCCAGACCATGAACCCGGCGACAGCCGACCTGGTCAAGGCGGTCGAGTCGATCGCCTCGGACCAGGTGGTGATCCTGCCCAACAACAAGAACATCCGGCCCGTGGCCGACCAGGTCGACGCGCTGGCGGGCAAGACCGTTCGTGTCGTGGCGACCGGTTCGATCGTCGAGGGCTTCGCCGCGCTGCTGGCCTACGACCCGGCCGCCGACGCCGACGCCAATGTGGCCTCCATGTCCGAGTCGGCGGCCCGCGTCGTGCCGGCGGAGGTGACGCGCGCGGTGCGCGACACCGTGACCGATGCCGGTGAGGTCCACGAGGGCGACTTCATCGGCGTCTCGCGGGACGGCGTCGTGGCGGTGTCGGACAACGTCGTCGTCTGCACCCGCCTGCTGTTGAGCCGCCTGCTCGAGCCGACGCACGAGCTCCTGACCCTCATTGAGGGCGAGGGCGCCCGTGTCGCCGACACCAGACGGATAGAGGAGTGGCTCTCCGAGGAGTACCCCGACGTCGCCGTCGAGGTGCACCAGGGCGGCCAGCCTCTCTACCCGTATCTCCTGGGGATTGAGTAACGGCCGCACACTCAGCGACCTGAGCCTGCGGGAGGTGTCCGTGCTCGAGTCGGTGTCCGAGCGCAAAGCCGGACGGCTGGCCGAGCTCGGCATCGAGACGGTGCTCGACCTGATCACCACCTACCCGCGCCGCTACATCGACCGCACCCGGCAGGCCGACGTCTCGGACCTGCAGATCGGTGAGGAGGCGGCCGTACTGGCCACGGTGCAGTCGGCGAGCGCGCGGCGCGCCCGGACCGGCCGGGCCGTCGTCGACGTGGTGGTGCGCGACGACACCGGCCGGCTCAAGATCGTGTTCTTCAACCAGCCCTGGCGGGCCAAGCAGCTCGAGGCCGGCACCGAGGCGATCTTCTTCGGCAAGGTCACCGAGTACCGCGGCGCCCGCCAGTTGACGAACCCCGTCGTCGACGTGGTGGCGGGCGTGACGCCCGGGCCGCAAGACACTGCGGATCCTGCCCGTGTACCCGGCCTCGGCCAAGGTCGGGCTGACGTCGTGGGAGATCGGCGAGTTCGTGACGGAAGCCCTCGAGCGGGCCGGGGAGTTCGCCGACCCGCTGCCCGAGCAGTGGAGGGACTCCATCGACCTGTGGGACCGCACCGACGCCTTCCGGGCCATCCACGCGCCCGAGTCGCTCGACGTAGTGGAGCCGGCGCGCCGGCGCCTGGTGTTCGACGAGCTCTTCCGGTTGCAGCTGGCCCTGGTGCTGCGCCGGCGGGCCTTCGAGGACAATGCCCGCGCGCTGCACCACGCCGTGTCGCCGCGCGAGGTCACCGGTGGGGTGAGCGACACCCTGGTGGCGCGCTTCCTGGCCGGGCTGCCCTACGAGCTGACGAAGGCGCAGCGGCGGGCCCTGGCCGTCATCGTGGCCGACATGGCGGGGCCGTTCCCGATGCACCGCCTGCTGCAGGGCGATGTCGGCTCGGGCAAGACGGTGGTGGCGCTGGCCGCGCTGCTCGCCTCCGTGCAGAGCGGGCACCAGGGCGCCCTGATGGTCCCCACCGAGGTCCTGGCCGAACAGCACTTCTCGGCCGTGCGCGCCCTCCTCGGCGTGCTGGAGGGCCCCGGTGGCATGGCGGGCGGCGAGGTGCGCGTGGAGCTCCTCACCAGCCGGGTCAAGGGGAAGGCCCGCGCCGTGGTCCTCGAGGGGCTGGCCTCGGGCGCCGTGAGCATCGTGGTCGGGACGCACGCCCTCCTCACCGAGGAGGTCGCGTTCGGATCGCTCGGCGCGGTGGTCATCGACGAGCAACACCGCTTCGGCGTGGAACAGCGGGCCACGCTGCGGGCCAAGGGAACCGACGGCGACCCGGACCTGCTGGTGATGACGGCGACGCCGATCCCGCGCACCGCCGCCATGGTGATCTTCGGCGATCTCGACCTGACCACGCTCGACGAGATGCCGCCCGGGCCGCCTGCCGGTCACGACCGAGTGGCTGCCCGGGGACGCAGCCGCCGGCGAGGCGCCGGCCTGGGACCGGGTCCGCCAGGAGGTGGCTGCCGGTCACCGCGCCTTCGTCGTCTGCCCGCTGGTCGAGCGACTCGCTGCGGGTCGAGGCGAAGTCCGCCACCGAGGAGCACGAGCGGCTGACCGAGGGCGAGTTGGCGGGGCTGCGCGTCGGGCTCATGCACGGCCAGATGCCGGCGCCGGCCCGCGAGGAGGTCATGGACCGCTTCCGGTCGGGAGAGCTCAGTGTGCTGGTGGCCACGACGGTCATTGAGGTCGGCGTCGACGTCCCCGAGGCCACCGTCATGGTGGTGGAGAGCGCGGACCGCTTCGGGATCGCCCAGCTGCACCAGCTGCGGGGCCGGGTCGGGCGGGGGGGCACGGCGAGCTGGTGCTACCTCCTCGGCGGCGAGGAGGGCAACGAGCGGCTGACGGCGGTGGCGGCGTCGACCGACGGGTTCGCCCTGGCCGAGGCCGACTTGCGGGTCCGCGGCGAGGGCACCCTGCTCGGCGCCCGCCAGAAGGGGCAGAGCGACCTGCGGCTGGCCTCGCTCAGCGACGAGGGCGACATGGCGTTGCTGGCCGAGGCGCGCCAGGTGGCCGAAACGCTGGTCGACGAGGATCCGCAACTGCAGGCGCACGCCGACCTGGCCGACGAGGTGGCGCTGCTCTTGAGCGAGGACGAGGAGGAGTACCTCTTCAAGAGTTGACCGGGCCGCCGTAGGGTTGCCGTGATGCGCGTCATCGGAGGCCAGAGCCGCGGGCGCAAGCTGCCGGCCAAGCTGCCGGCCTCGGTCCGGCCGACGTCGGACCGGGTGCGCGAGGCCATCTTCGACATCCTCGGCTCCCAGGGCGGCGTCGAGGGCCTCGCCGTGGTCGATCTGTTCTGCGGGAGTGGCGCGCTCGGCGTCGAGGCGTTGTCCAGGGGGGCGGCGTCGTCCACCTTCGTCGACCTCGAGTCCGGACGCGTTGGCCGCCGTCCGCCAGAACCTCGAGGCGGTGGGTCTCCAGGAGGAGCCGGCGACGCTGGTACGGGCCGCGTTGCCCGGCTGGCTGGAGTCCGCGGCCGCCGGGTCCTTCGACCTCGCCCTGTGCGACCCGCCTTACACCTTCGAGGACTGGCCGGCGCTCCTCGGCGCGCTGCGCGCCGACACCGTCGTCATGGAATCGGCGTCGACGATTGTGCCTCCCGGGCCCTGGGTGATCGCGAGAGAGCGCCGGTACGGCGGTACGCTCGTCACCGTGGCCCATCGCAGCGGTGACGGCTCGTGAAAGTCGGTCTCTTCCCGGGGTCCTTCGACCCCTTCCATAACGGGCACCTGGAGATCGTGGAACGGGCGAGCAAGCTCTTCGACGAGGTGGTCGTCGCCGCCCTGCGCAATCCCCAGAAGAGCACGGCGCTCTTCGACCTCGAGGAGCGCCAGGAGATGCTCGAGGAGGTGGTGGCGCACCTGCCGTCGGTGCGGATCATCTCCATGTCGACGTTGCTGGTCAACGTCGCCCGCGACGTGGGCGCTTCGGCGATCGTGCGGGGATTGCGGGCGGTCTCGGACTTCGAGGCCGAGATGCAGATGGCGCAGATGAACAACCACCTCTCGGGCGTCGAGACGATCTTCATCCCCACCAGCCCCGAGTGGTCCTTCGTCGCTTCCAAGCTCGTGCGCGAGGTGGCCCGCTTCGGCGGCGACGTCTCCGCGTTCGTGCCCGAGGTCGTCGCGAAGCACATCCAGGCCAAGTACGCGAACGGGCACGGGGGTGGGGAGTGAGCGACCAGTTCCTCGACGTGGACGACGAGCCACCGGTGGACGAGGTCGGGATCGAGTCCATCCTCAACCAGCTGCTGGACCTGGTGGCCACGGCGAAGTCGATGCCGCTGTCGTCGTCGGTCATGGTCTCGCGGGAAGAGGTGAGCTCGCTGGTCCAGTCCGCCATCGAGTGCCTGCCCGACGAGCTCCGCCAGGCGCGCTGGCTGCTGCGCGAGCGGGAGGAATTCATGGCCGAGCGCAACCGCGACGCCGATGCACTCATGGACGACGTGCGCGCGCAGGCCGAGCACATGGTGCAGCGCACCGAGATCGTGCGCCAGGCCAACTCGGTGGCGCAACGCATCCTCGACGACGCCAACGAGGAGGCCCGCACGCTGCGCCACCAGGCCGAGGACTTCGTCGACACCAAGCTGGCCGGCGTCGAGATCGTGTTGGACCGTCTCACCCGGACGGTCCAGGCCGGCCGGGCCAGGCTCGCCGCGCCGCCCCTGGAGACCACGCCGACGGTCGAGGCAGCTGGGACGGAGGAGGACGGCTTCTTCGATCAGGATCAGTCGTAGTCGTGGCCGCCGACCCCTTCGTCGTCCATGTGGCGCGGCTGCGCCGCTCGCCTGGGCAGGCCGTGCACGAGGTGCGGCGGGGCGAGGTGCCCCAGGCGGGCCCCATCGACGAGGCCGGGATCGACCCGGGACGCTCCGTGGTGCCGGCCGGCGCCGAGATAGAGGTCGATGTCACGCTCACCCCCTTCGAGGGAGGGATCGACGTCGTCGGGACGGTCACCGCGCCCTGGACCGGGATCTGCCGGCGCTGTGCCGAGCCGGTGGCCGGGGAGCTGCGCATCCCCGTCCACGAGCGCTTCGCCGACGCCCCGCTGGCGGGCGCGTCCGACGAGGAGCTCTACCCGATCGTCGACGAGACCATCGATCTCGGGCTCCTGGCCCGGGACGCCGTCGTCCTCGAACTGCCCATGGCACCGCTGTGCCGGGAGGACTGTGCCGGGCTCTGCCCCCAGTGCGGGGCCAACCGCAACGAGGGCGACTGCGGCTGCGTTGCCCCACGCGATCCCCGGTGGGCTAATCTCGACGTGCTCCGGTAGCCGGTCTCTCCCGGTCCGGCACCGTCCGAGAGCGCGCGTGCGCCCGAATCGATCGTTGGAGTCTCGCCATGGCCGTTCCCAAGAAGAAGAAGTCCAAGGCCAAGGGCCGCAGCCACCTGGCTGGGGCGTGGCGCCTGGACCTGCCCGCCCGCAGCGTGTGCCCGCACTGCCAGGCGTCCAAGACACCGCACGTGGTCTGCCCGAGCTGCGGCTGGTACAAGGGGCGCCAAGCGGTCGAGGTCGACTGACTTGAGCCGCCGGGGCGAGCGTCCCAGCCCCGAAACGCTGGCCACGCTGCCCGTTGCCGTTGATGCTATGGGCGGCGACAACGCTCCCGGCGAAATCGTCGAGGGCGCCCGCCGGGCTTCCGAGGAGCACGGTGTCGGCATCATCCTCGTCGGCCCGCCCGAGCTGGTCGGCGACACCCGGGGCCTGGAGCTGCTGCCCTGCACCGAGGTCATCGCCATGGACGAGGACCCGGCCGGCGGGGTGCGCCGCAAGAAGGACTCCTCCCTGGTGCGGGCCGCCGAGCTCGTGCGCGACGGGAAGGCCTGCGCCATGGTGTCGGCCGGGAACACGGGGGCGACCATGGCCTCTGCGCTGCTGCGCATGGGCCGGCTCCCCGGCGTGGTGCGGCCCTGCATCGCCACGCCGCTGCCGCGCCTGGGCCGGACCCCCGCCGTGCTGGTCGACGCCGGGGCCAACGCCGAGTGCACGCCCGCCATGCTGGTGCAGTTCGCCCAGATGGGCGCTGCCTACGTGACCGCACGCTTCGGCACCGAGTCGCCGACGGTCGGGCTCCTGTCCATCGGCGAGGAGCCGACCAAGGGCACGCCGCTGGTGAAGGAGACCCACGGTCTGCTGGTCAAGGCAGCCCGTGCGGGCCACGGCGAGGCGGCGACCGGCGGCTTCGAGTTCATGGGGAACCTCGAAGGGCGGGACCTCCTCCCTTCGCCGGCCGACGTCATCGTCACCGACGGGTTCACCGGGAACGTGGCGCTCAAGGCACTCGAGGGCTCGCTGCGCTTCCTCTTCGACACCATGCTCGCCGTGTTCGGGACCGACGAGGCGACCACGGAGGCGGCGGGGGTCCTGCTGCCGCACCTGCTGCCCGTCGCCGCGGAATTCGAGCCCGAGAACACGGGCGGGGCCATGCTCCTCGGAACAGACGGGGTGTGCGTCATCAGCCACGGCTCCTCCACTGCAACCGCCATGATGAACGCGGTCCTGGTGGCCCACGAATGTGCGACGCGGGGGCTCGCCGACCAGGTGGCGGCAGCCGTGCGCAACGTCGAATTGGCGTAAAAGCCCAGTTCAAACGGCATAAACGGGCGGTTGCGGCCCCGCGGGACGTACACTGGTCGCCGTGCCAGCCGAAACCCACACCAATCAGGGCCCGCTCGACCGCAACGGGGTCTTCGAGCTGATCAGGGACCAGCTGGCCGACATCCTCGAGACGGACCCGTCGTCGATCACCGAGGGCGCTTCCTTCGTGGAGGACCTCGACGCCGACTCGCTGGCCCTGATTGAGCTGGTCGAAGCCCTGGAAGAGGAGCTGGGCGAACGGACGGTGGGGTTCCGCATCAATGACGAGGACCTCGAGGACCTGCGCACGGTCCGGGACGCAGTTGACTACGTCTACGCCAAACTCGAGGCGGGTTGACCCCGGCGCTGAGGGGGCGGCCGCACTGGCCGAGCGACTTGGCCATTCCTTCGCCGACTTGAGCCTCCTTCAGCACGCCCTGGCCCACCGGAGCTGGTGCGGCGAGCAGGAGGGGGCGCGCCCTCCAACGAACGCCTCGAGTTCCTCGGCGACGCCGTCCTGGGCCTCATCGTGGCCGGGTACACGTTCGAGCGCTTCCCCGACTTCGCCGAGGGCAAGCTGGCCAAGGTCCGCTCCGCCGTGGTGAACGCCCGCGTGCTGGCGCAGGTGGCCGCGCGCGCTCGGGGTCGGTGAGGTCCTCCTGCTGGGCCGGGGCGAAGAGGGGTCAGGCGGCCGGGCCAAGGCCTCCATCCTGGCCGACGCCTTCGAGGCCATCCTCGGATCGATCTACCTCGACGCCGGCTGGGAGGCCTCCCGCGAGCTCGTCCTGCGCGAGCTCGGCGAGGCCATCGAGCGGGCCGGCGAGGAACCGGACGACTTCGACCACAAGAGCCGGCTGCAGGAGAAGGCCGTGCGCGACGGCGAGGGGACGCCCCGCTACGTGGTGGTGGGGTCGGGGCCCGACCACGACCGGGTCTACATGGCGGAGGTCTTCTTGGGCGGGACCCGATGGGGTGCGGGCGAGGGACGCTCCAAGAAGGATGCCGAACAGGAGGCCGCACGAGCGGCCTGGGAAGGCCTTACCAGTGCCTGAACTGCCCGAAGTCGAGACGCTGCGCCAAGACCTGTCCCGCGAGGTGGTGGGCCGGAAGATCAAGGCGGTGGCCGTGTCCAACGGCCGCTCCGTGCGCCGGCACGCCTCGGCCAAGCACTTCCGGGCCCTCTTGGAGGGCCACACCATCAAGTCGGTCGGGCCGGCTGGGGAAGTACCTGCTCCTGACGCTGGACACCGGGGACACGCTGGTCGTGCATCTCGGCATGAGCGGGCAGCTGCTGCGGGTCAAGTCCGCCAAGGACCCCAAGCCCAAGCACACCCACGTCGTCATCACGTTCACCCAGGGCGGCGAGCTGCGCTACGTGGACCCCCGCACCTTCGGGGAGATGTTCGTCTCCACGCCGCCGCTGAAGGCGGACGGCACGCCGCTCAGCCCGGTCTCGGGGACGGCGGGCGGCGACGGCGCCGCCATCCGCAAGGCGATCCCCGAACTGGCCCACCTCGGCTTCGACCCCATCGAGGACCTGATGAGCTGGGACCGCTTCGGCGCCCTGCTGCACCAGCACCACGGGGGTGTCAAGGCGCTCCTGATGGACCAGAACTTCACGGCGGGCATCGGGAACCTGTACTCCGACGAGATGCTCTACCAGGCCGGCCTGCGCTACGACCGGGCAGCCGACTCGCTGACGGCGACCGAGGTGCGCCGGCTCTACCGGGCCATCGTCGAGACGTTGGCCGATGCGATCAAGCACCGGGGTTCGTCGCTGGCCGACGAGCAGTACCGCGACCTCTTCGGCGAGCTCGGCGACTTCCAGGGCTCGCACCAGGTCTACGACCGCGAGGGACAGCCCTGCCGGCGCTGCCGCAACACCATCGTGCGGGTGAAGGCGGGCGGCCGCTCGACCTTCTTCTGCGAGCACTGCCAGGTGTGAGTCTTCCTCCACCCGTAGGCCTCCGGTAGGGTCGCCCCGATGTTCCTGAAGTCGCTCAGCATGAAGGGTTTCAAGTCCTTCGCCGACCCGACGGTGCTCGAATTCGAGCCCGGGATCACCGTGGTGGTCGGCCCCAACGGGAGCGGCAAGTCCAACGTCGTCGACGCCGTCACCTGGGTGCTCGGCGCCCAGGGCCCGCGCTCGTTGCGCTCGGCGAAGATGGAGGACGTCATTTTCGCCGGGACCTCGTCGCGGCCCCAGCTGGGCCGGGCCGAGGTGTCGCTCACCATCGACAACTCGTCGGGCAAGCTGCCGATCGAACTGTCCGAGGTCACCATCACCCGGACGCTCTTCCGCTCGGGGGACAGCGAGTACGCCATCAACGGGGCCCCGTGCCGGCTGCTCGACATCCAGGAGCTGCTCAGCGACTCCGGCGTGGGCCGCCAGCAGCACATGATCATCGGCCAGGGCCAGCTGGACACCGTCTTGAACGCCCGGCCGGAGGACCGGCGGGCCATCATTGAGGAGGCGGCCGGGGTGCTGAAGCACCGCCGCCGCCGCGAGCGGGCGGAGCGCCGGCTGGCCGGGGACGGCCGAGAACCTCGATCGCCTGGGCGACCTGGTGCGCGAGGTGCGGCGCCAGATCAGGCCGCTGGAGCGGCAGGCGGCGGCCGCCCGGTCCCACGACAGCGTGGCGTCCGAGCTGCTGGCGCTGCGCCGGTATCTCGCGGGGGCCGAGCAGGCCGAGCTGAGTGCCCGCCGCCAGGCGGCGGCGCAGCACCTGTCCGTCTGCCGCGACGAGGAGGAGGAGCTGCACGCGGCGCTCGAGCGGCTCGACGCCGAGGCCAGCTCCACGACGGCCGAGCTGTCGTCGCGCCGCGAAGAGGACCTGGCCAACGCCCTGGGCCGCGTGCAGGGACTGGTGGAGCGGGCCCGCGGGCTCACCGGCGTGCTGCGCGAGCGCGGCCGGGGCGTGGTGGCCGCGCTCGATGCCGCCGCCGACGTCGACGTGGTCTCGACGCTCGAGGCCGAGGCGGCCCGCCTGGCCAGCGAGCTGGTCGCGGCGGAGGCCGAGGAGGAGGCGGGCGGGGCGCCGGAGCGGGCCGAGCTCGAGGACCAGCTGGCGCGCCTTGGACGGGGAGGCCGCGGCGCTGCGGGAGCGCTGGGCCAGCGTGCTCGGCGAGGACGCGCCCGACCAGGCCATCGCCCGTGTCCGTTCCCGCACCGAGTCGGTGGCCCGCGCCGCCGCCCGCGAGCAGGAGCACCTGGACGCGCTCGGGACCCGCGTGGGCACCCTCGAGGAGCGGACGGCCGGCGCGGCCGTGCGCGCCGACCTCCTGGCCAAGCAGGCGGACGAGCTGGAGCTGGCGACGTCGGCGCTCGAGGCGGAGCTGGCGGCGCGAAGTGCGGCGCTGGAGGAAGCGGTGCGCGCGCGCGGAGACGGCACAGGTGTCGGCCGACGAGGCCGAAGAGGGGCGCCACCGCACGGCGGCCCGGGCCGAGGCACTGGAGCGCGCGCTGGCCGACCTGCAGGGCGCGGGCGGGCGCGAGCTGTTGCGCGACGTCGACGGCGTCGTCGGTTCGCTGGTCGACCTGGTGGAGATCGACGAGGGCTGGGACGCCGCCTTCGAAGCCGCCGTCGGCGCCGGCGTCGCGGCCGTCGTGGTCGACGGACGGCGCTCGGCCCAGGCCGCGCTGGCCACCCTGCGCGAAGGCGGCGTCACCGGGGCGATCCTGACGCCCCGGCAGTCGTCGGCCGCGGCCGGGGCCGGCGAGCTGCCGCCGGGCAGCAGCGCCGAGCCCGTGCGCCGCCACGTGCGCGTGCGCCACGGGGGGTCGGTCGCCGAGTCGGTGCTCGACACCCTGGTCGGTCGTGCCGTCCGGGTCGACGGCTGGGAGGAGGCCATCGACCTCTCCCTGGCCCGTGACGACCTGGTCGTGGTCACGCCCGAGGGCGACCGCTTCGCCGCCTCGGGGTGGCGGGTGCGCTCGGCCACCAGCGTGGTCACGGCGGCCTCCGTCGAGGAGGCGCGCCGCCGGGCCGAGGACGCCGCGGCCGGGGCCGAGCTGGCCCGGGCCCATCTCACCGAGAGCCGCATTGTGCTCAGCCGGTGCCGCGACGCCCGCACCACGGCCGAGCGGGCCAATGACCGCCACGTCTCGGCCTGCGAGACGGGCCGGGCCGACCGGGACCGGTCCGCCGAGGAGCGGCGCCGCGTGGCCGGCGAGCTCGACGAGGCCCGCGCCGCCGTCGTGGCGGCCCAGCAGCGGCTCGCCGACGTCACCGCCGAGCAGGCGCAGCTGGCCGGGTCGCTGCCCGAGCTGCAGGAGGCGCTCGAGGCCTGGGAGGCGCTTGGAGGAGCGGAGGGTCGGCCTCCGGGGCCGGCGCCAGGAGCTCGAGGTGCGCGTGGCCGGGGTGGTCGAACGCCGGCGCGTCCTGGCCGAGCGCCAGGCCGAGGTGGAGCGCCGGCTGCAGGGCCACGCCGAGGAGCGGGCCACCGCGGCATCGCGCCGGCGCCGGCTGGAGGCCGAGGGCGCGGCGCTGGCCCGCCTGGAGGTCCTGGTCCAAGGGGAGCACGAACGGCTCGACGGCGTCTTCGGGTCGCTGCGCCACGACTATCAGGATCAGGTCGACGCCGTGCGGGCCGGTGGCGAGAAGCTCGAACGGCTGCGCCAGGACCGCCACACGACGGAGCAGCGCCTCGACGCGGTGCGCACCCGCACCCGCACCCTCGACCTCGAGTCCAACGAGGTCGGCCTGCGCATGGAGGCGCTGCACGAGCACATCGCCCGTGATCTCGGGGCCACGCCCGAGGAGCTGGCGGGCCTGCCCGAGCCCGAGGCACCCGACGGGACGACGCTGCCGCAGCACGCAGAAGAGCTGGAACGCAAGCTGGCGGCGCTGGGACCGGTGAACCCGTTGGCCCTCGAAGAGCTCTCGACCCTGGAGGAGCGGCACAAGGAATTGGAGGCGCAGGTCGACGACGTGCGCGGCGCCCGGCGCGAGCTGCACGAAGTGGTGCGCACGCTCGACCACGAGATCATGACGTCGTTCGCCGCCGCGGCGGCCGACGTGAACGAGCATTTCTCGGCGTTGATCGCCATGCTGTTCCCCGGTGGGACCGGGCGCCTGATGCTGCTGGAGCCCGACGACCTGCTCAACACGGGCGTCGAGATTGAGGTGCGCCCGGCCGGCCGCAACGTGCGGCGGGTCTCGCTCCTGTCCGGAGGCGAGCGCTCCATGGCGGCGCTGGCCTTCCTCTTCGCCGTGTTCCGCAGCCGGCCCTCGCCCTTCTACATGATGGACGAGGTCGAGGCCGCGCTCGACGACGTCAACCTCAGCCGCTTCCTGGCGCTGGTGCACGAGTTCCGCGACGAGGCCCAGTTGCTCATCGTGAGCCACCAGAAGCGCACCATGGAGACCGGCGACGCCCTGTACGGGGTGACGATGGCGCCCGGAGGCTCGTCCCAGGTCGTCAGCCAGAAGGTGGAGAAGGAGAAAGAGCCGGCGTGACCGGCACTCTCGCCTTCGTCTTCGTCATTGTGGCTGTCATCTGCGTCGTGGCCGGCGTGACCGCCGTGGCCCGGACCCGCCGGACCACGCGGGCCGACGAAGACGAGAACGGCGTGGATGACGAGACGACGTACGCCGAAGAGGCCGCGGCAGTGGCGGCGGCGCAGAAGGCAGCAGCGGAGGCCGCCGCCCGCGACGCCGAGCCCGAGGAGCCCCTGCCGTGATCGGCACCCTCATCATCATCGTCGTCGCGGTGATCGTCCTGGCGGTCGCCCTCGGCGGGATCGCGCTCTCCCGCTCCCGTCGGCGTGCCGGCGGGGCCACGCAGGCGCCACCGGCGCCCCCGACACGCCCGCCTCCCCAATCACCTCCGGCCAGCGCGGGCCGAACCGGCTGCCGCACCGGTGCGCGCCCCTCCCGAGGAACCGGAGCCGGCAGCAGAGCCCGCGATCGAGGCGCCGGGAGCCCCCCCGTCGTACCGGAGCCGCCTCGGCGGCGTGCGCGGTCTCTTCAGTGGAGCGGTGGCCGCGCTCCGTTCGGGCCGAATCGACGAGACCACGTGGGAGTCATTGGAGGAGGCGCTGATCCGGGCCGACGTCGGTGTCACCACGACGAACGTGCTGCTCGACGAGCTGCGGGCGAAGGTGCAGTCCAAGGAGATCAACGGCGGGGACGATCTGCTCGAGGCCCTGGGCGCGTCGATCCGTCAGCTGCTCGAATCCGTCGGATCGCGTTCGTTGCGATTCGACGGCCGGGCAGACCACCCCGACGTCTGGCTGTTCGTGGGCGTGAACGGCGTCGGCAAGACGACGACCATCGGCAAGCTGGCCCGGCGCGAGTCCGCGGCCGGGCACACGGTGCTTCTCGCCGCAGGTGACACCTTCCGCGCCGCGGCAGCCGATCAGCTCGCCATGTGGGCCGAGCGGACCGGTGCCGAGATCGTGCGGGGCGCCGAGGGCGCGGACCCGAGCGCCATCGTCTTCGACGCCGTCCAGCGCGCGGCGGCGAGGAAGAACGACCTCGTGCTGGCCGACACGGCCGGACGCCTGCACACGAAGGTCAACCTCGTCGAGGAGTTGAAGAAGATCCGCCGCATTGCCGATCGCGATCCGGGCAACGTGACGGAGGTGCTGCTCGTCCTCGACGCCACCACGGGTCAGAACGGGTTGCTCCAGGCGCGGCAGTTCGCCGACGCGGTGGACATCACCGGGATTGTGCTTACGAAACTGGACGGCACGGCCAAGGGCGGCATTGTGGTCGCGGTCGAGCGCGAGCTGTTCGTCCCGGTCAAGCTGGTCGGCCTCGGCGAGGGCCTCGACGACCTCGTCGACTTCGATCCGGCGGCGTTCGTCGACGCTCTCCTCGCCACCGACTGAGTCTGCAGGCAAGGACGACATGAGCGACCAGGAACCGGGGAACGAGACCACCAACGGCGTCGACCCGGAGCGGGCGCCAACGTTGCGCGAGCGCGGAGCGGGGCGGCGGCCCGGCCCCTTCGACCTGAACGATCGGCAGAAGCGGATCCTCGTTCTGGTCCTGGTCGTCCACGTGATCCTCGCCCGGCTCACGCTGCGCGACCTCCGCGGCCGCCCGGTGTCGGCGGTGCGGGGACCAAAGCGGTTGTGGCGCGTCTGGGCGACGATGAACACGACGGGGTCGCTGGCCTACTGGCTCGTCGGGCGCCGGCGGGAGGTCGGGACCTAACGGATGCGCACACCCTCGAAGAACTGGCCCAGCACGTCGCCGTCGCCCTCGACGGCCAGCTCGTCCGCACCCAGGCGGTTCCACAAGGCCAGGTAGAGATCGTGGGCCGTTCCGCTGACCGTGCAGGCGGCGCCACTGCGGGCGTCGCCCGTGGCGGCCGTCGTGGTCACCCCGTCGCCGTCCATGCGCAACAGCCACGAGGCCTCGACGTCGGTGCAGCGCACCGCCAGGGTGGCCGGCGGGTCGGCGCGGAGCTTGGAGCTGCGGCGGGGGACGAACAACACCAAGAGCTCGTCGATGCCGTCGGCGGCGAACGCCGGGGCGCACGCGGTGACGGGAATACGCGCCGCAAGCTGTGCATCGACGCGGTGGATGGCGGTCTCGTGGGTCTGGCGGCGCGCCCACATGGCACGCGGCGACGGGGCGGCCAGGAACGTCCAGCACTGCAGGTCGTCGGGCGCGCTCTCCAGTGCGGCCACCAGGTCGTGGCAGCCCTGCCCGAGCCAGCCCGCAAGGTCGCCGTCCGCCGGCCCTGTCCCCACGGCCACGTCGATTCCCGTCCCGGTGGGGTCCGTCCGCCCCGTGGCGACGAAGCCGGTCGCCCAGCGGTGCACGCCGCCCGTGTGCCGGATCAGGTCGCGCACGGTCCATCCGGGGCAGGTCGGAATGGCAGCTCCGGCGTCCGCCACGGCCGCCGCCGCCACCATCCGCTCACCCTCGGTCCGCAGCGCGTCGATGTGGGCGGGGATCTCCATCGACCGCTCGTCAGGCCACGGAAAGGAGGTCGATCACGAAGATGAGCGTGTCGTTCGACGCGATGCCCTGTGCGCCGGCGGGAGGGGTGGCCCCGTAGCCGAGGCTCGGCGGGATGATGAGCTCCCGGCGACCGCCGACGTGCATGCCGACGACGCCCTTGTCCCAGCCGGGGATGACCTGGCCTTCACCGAGTGTGAACGTGAAGGGCTGGCTCGTCCACGACGACTGGATCACCTTTTGCGCCGAGTAGGTCGCCAGCACGTACTGCACGGTCACCTTGTCACCCGGTACCGCGGCGCGGCCGGTGCCCACGATGAGGTCCGCGCTCTCCAGGCTGGTGGGCGGCGGGCCCGTGGGGATGGTCACCGTCGGCGCCTGTCCCGCCGTGCCGGCCGGCGACCGGTCGGCGGCGGGGATGGGCACGATGGCGTCCAGCGCGCTGCTCCCGGGAACGCTCGTCGCGGTCGTGGAGGACGTGCTCGCCGCGCTCGACGACGTGGCCGACGTGTTGGCCGAGGGCGAGGAGCTGCAGGCGGCCAGCACGAGCGCGCCGGCAGCGGCGAGGGCGACCAGGGCGAGGGCCCTGCGGTGCGGAAGGGGGAGGGACATGGGCCGCGACGGTAGCCCGTGGCCATCACCTGGTACCGGCACCGGCCGCCGCCCACGCTGATGGCGCCACTAACGTGAGAGACCATGTTCGATGCCCTTTCCGACCGCCTGGAGCGGATTTCGACGCGCCTGCGCGGCAAGGGGCGCATCAGCGACGAGGATCTCGACGAGGCCCTCAAGGAGATCCGCACCGCGCTCCTCGAGGCCGACGTCGAGCTCGGCGTCGCCCGGCGCTTCTGTGACGGCATCCGGCTCAGGGTCAGCACCGAGGCGCTCTCCAAGAGCCTGACCCCCGGCCAGCAGGTCGTCCGGGCCGTGCACGAGGAGCTCGTCGGGGTTCTCGGCGGCGAGACCCTCAAGCTCACCTACGCCCCGCGGCCGCCCACCGTCGTGCTCATGGCGGGCTTGCAGGGCTCGGGCAAGACCACCAACTCGGCCAAGCTGGCCCTGTGGTGGAAGCAGCAGGGGCGCAACCCCCTGCTGGTCGGCGCCGACCTGCAGCGTCCCGCGGCCGTGGAGCAGCTGCGCGTCCTCGGCCAACAGGCCGGCGTGACGGTCTTCAGCGAGAACACCGACCCTGTGTCCTGCGCCAAGGCCGGGCTGGAGGAGGCCCGCCGCCTCGGCCGCGACATCTGCATCATCGACACGGCGGGTCGCCTGACCATCGACGCCGAGCTGATGCAGCAGATCCGGGACATCTCGGATGCCACCCAGCCCCACTACACGTTCCTGGTGATCGACGCCATGATCGGGCAGGACGCGGTGGCGACGGCGAAGGCCTTCGACGACACGCTCGAGCTCAGTGGCGTCATCCTGACCAAGCTCGACGGCGACGCCCGGGGCGGCGCCGCCTTGTCGGTCAAGGGAGTGGTCGGCAAGCCGATCGCCTTCGCCAGCACCGGTGAGCGACTCGCCGACTTCGACCTATTCCACCCGGACCGCATGGCCGACCGCATCCTCGGGATGGGGGACGTCCTCAGCCTGATTGAGCAGGCCGAGCGCACCATGGACACCGACGAGGTGACCAAGAGTGCCAATCGGCTCATGCAGGGCCAGTTCACCCTGGACGATTTCCTGTCCCAGCTGCGCCAGGTGAAGAAGATGGGTTCGCTCGGCGGGCTGATGCGCCTCATGCCGGGCATGTCCAAGGAGATGCGCCAGGCTGCCGGGGAGATCGACGACGGGGAGGTGGCGAAGGTCGAGGCCATCGTGTGCTCCATGACGCCCGCCGAGCGCAACGACACCGCCCTGCTGGACGGCTCCCGCCGCAGCCGGGTGGCCCGCGGATCTGGCACCGCCATTCAGGACGTGAACACCCTCCTCAAGCAGTTCAAGGAGATGCAGAAGATGATGAAGGGGATGGCCTCGGGCAACATGCCCAACCTCCCCGGCATGCCGAACATGGCGGGAATGAGCGGCCGGGCCGCCCGCAAGCTGGCCCAGCAGGGAGCCGCCGGCCTGCCCGCCGCTCCTCCCGGCGCCGACTTCGACATGCTCTCCCAGCTCATGGAAGAGGGCGGTGAGCTGCCCTCGGGCTTCCCCGGACTGCCCGCCACGGCCCCGGCGCGGCCCGTGGTCAGCGGCAACAAGGGCACCAAGAAAAAGAAGAAGGGTGGACGGGTCACCCCACCGAAAGGCCGGTAGCCCCGCCATCTGCCAGAATGGACGGCCAAGACGTCCAGATCAGTGGAGGATTTAGTCCGTGGCAGTGAAACTCCGCCTTGTGCGGATGGGTAAGAAGAAGCAGCCGACCTATCGGGTCGTGGCCGCAGACAGCCGATCGCCGCGTGACGGCCGGTTCCTCGAGATCGTGGGCACCTACGCGCCCCGGGCTCGTCGACGGCCGAGCCGGACGCCGTGATCAACATCGACAACGCCAAGGCGGTCAAGTGGCTGGTCGACGGCGCGCAACCCACCGAGCGGGTGGAGCGCCTCCTCAAGACCTCCGGGGCCTGGGACGAGTTCGCCGCGGCGAGAGCCAAGTGACCGACCTCTACGAAGCGGGCGACATCAACCAGTCCGAGAACGCCGACGACGACTTCGACGACGCCGACGACATTGAGGACGAGGCGGGCGCCGGCAACGAGCTCAGCGAACAGGACGGTGGGACCGCGTTGGCCGTGCTGACGTACCTGGCCCGTTCGCTCTCCAACGACCCGGACTCGGTCG